>NZ_JBQUZT010000004.1:0-211485 GCF_056313705.1 Pinisolibacter sp. DMC100
CATCGTTTCGAGCATTCATTCGATTTTTTCACCCTGCGCCCTTCAAGCAAATATTGCAATCGATTTCGGATTTATTTTCCGGTAGCGTCGAAAAAGCACAGACTTCGTTCAACGTTTGGCACTATTTTGCGAGCGAGTCGCTCACGGCCTTCGTCGGCCGTGGGCAGGGTCGAACCGAGATCTCGGGACGATCGGCGACGAACCGCCCCCGGCACGCCGCCGGCGCGGCAGTCCGGTTCCGCCGCTCGAAACTACGGACGACATCGCCACCGACGGGTCGCACGACACCGTCTCGTTCGACCGCGCCGGTGATCCGTGCGCGATCGAACGCCGATCGGCGCGCGTCGACAGGCATCCACCCCACCATCCATCGAAGAGGTACCCGACGATGAAGACGAAATTCCAGGCCGGCCAAGAGGTCGTGTGGACTCCCGGCCCTTCGGTGCGGCCGCAGCGCTGCACCGTGATCCGGGCGATGCCGAGCGAGACCTCCGCGCGGGTCTACCGCATCCGGCGGGCCACCGAATCCTGCGAGCGTTCCGTTCCGGAAGACTCGCTGTCCGCGTTCCGTCCGTCCGAACGCGATCGGCTCTTCGACAACTGAGGTGCCCGACGGGGTTCCCGCCACGCCGATGCCGGCGCGGCATCGCTCTTGCTGGGCGCGCGGCATGGCCACCGCGAAGGGAGGAAACCCGACAATGGCGATCGTGACGTTCTGGGAGAAACCCGGCTGCGCCAACAACACGCGGCAGAAGGGGCTGCTCGCCGCCTCCGGCCATACGGTCGTGGCGAAGAGTCTCCTCGCCGAGCCGTGGGAGGCGGCGCGGCTGCGCTCGTTCTTCGGCGACAGGCCGGTCGCCGACTGGTTCAACCGCGCGAGCCCGCGGGTGAAGGCCGGCGAGGTGGTGCCGGAGACCGTCTCGGAAACCGACGCGATCGCCGCGATGCTGGCCGATCCGCTCCTCATCCGCCGGCCGCTGATGGAGGTCGACGGCGCCCGCTCGGTCGGTTTCGACGTGTCGGCGGTCGATGCCTGGATCGGGCTCTCCGCGGCCACCGCGCCGATGAGCGAGGCCTGCCCCAAGGGCGACGCGCCGCATCCCCCCTGCCCCGATCCGGAACCGGCGAAGACGGCGTGAGCGGCGCTCTCAGGGCGTGATCCTGACGGGTCCGTTCTCGGGCGTGATCCGGGTCGGCGCGGACGGATCGCCGGAGCTCTGCGGCATCTCCGGGTTCTGGAACTCGAAGATGCGGCGGAAGATGCCGGGGGCGACCGCCGACAACGGGTTGATCTGCAGCACCGGGTCCTCGATCGGGCCGACGACGCGGAAGGTCACGCCGACCAGACCTTCGTTCGAACCCGAACCGGTGATGGCACCGAAGATCGGAATGCGGCCGGCGAGATTGTTGAGGCCGAAGGCCGGGATGTAGGTTCCCGACAGCGACAGGCGCTGGCCGGTGACGTCGATCTGGCCGTTGGCGGTGGCGCCGACCGAGGCGCCCTTGGCGACGCCCTCGGTGACGTCGATGATGCCGTCGTGCATGACGAAACGCACCTGGGCGCGGTCGAAGTTGGTCGAACGGTCGAAGTCGACGCGACGCAGCAGGATACGGCGGGTGCCGTCGGCGGCTTCCGTCGAGGCGACGCGGCCGGCCTTGGGCTCGGCGAGCAGGTGGAAGTCGACGAGGCGCAGCGTGCCCTCCGACGTGCCCGGCGCGCCGAGCCGCGACGACAGCGCCAGCGTGCCGCCCTGGATACGGTCGAAGAGGTCGAGGAAGCTCAGGACCGACCCGGCATCCTCGGACGCCACGGTGAAGCGGCGATAGCCGGTCTCCGGGCGGATGGCGATCGACAGCGGCTTGCGCGAGGCGGCCGTGCGGGCGCGTGCCTCGAGCGTCTGGAAGGCGCCGGCCCGCCACCGGCCGTCGACGACCACGTCGGACATGGTGACGTCGTTGAAGCCGAGCACCGTGCCGGCCTTGAGCTTGAGAACGATGTCGGGGCCGGACGCCGCGGCGGCGTCGCCGGTGCCCGAGGCCTTGCGGTTGGTCTTGAGCAGGCCGCGCACGTCGACGCTGGCCGCATCGAGCGCCACCGTCGTGACCTTGTCGGCGCCGCGCGTCACCTTGAGCTTCGCGTTGTCGCCCTTGCGCAACTGGAAGCGCGAGAAGTCGGCGGAGACGACGTTGTGGTCCTTGTCGAGCAGGACGTTGCCGCGGATCGACAGGCCTTCGCTCTCCATCACGATGTTGTCGACGTGACGGCCCTTGTCGTCGTCCCACAGGTCGAAGGTCGCCTTGGCGGGCACGCCCGGCCCCTTGGTCCAGCCGACGGCGACGAAGTTGAGCCGCGCCGGCGAGAGATCGGCCTCGATGCGGCTGCGGTTCTGCGCCGGATCGGGCTGCGACACCGACAGGCCGATGGCGCCCTCCACGGCACCGCCGAGGTCCAACCCCATGCGCTGGCGGGCGGCGTCGTCGACCTCCATCTTGAAGTCGCGCTTCTCGCCGGTCTTGGAGCCGCGGGCGTCGAAGACGTGGACGTCGGCGGGAACGCCGTCGACGACCGCGCGGCCGGAGACGTCGAGGCCGCGGGCGTCGGCGACGATCTTGAACCGGGCGTCCTGGAAGCGGCGGCCCTGGATCGGTTGCTGCGATCCGAAGCCGTCGAGCTGCGCCTCGACGCGGTAGTCGATCGACTTGGCGGTGATCGGGTCCTCGAAGGTCACCTCGACCTGCGAGGTGACCGAGCCGGTGCCGGCAAGACCGGTCGCGGCGATGCCGGCCTGCGACAGGACCGCCAACGGCTCGGCGTCGGCGATCTCGGCGAGTGCGGCGACGTCGCCCGAGACCTTCGACGAGAAGATGCCGCGCGCCGGCTTGCGGAACATGTCGACGACGGCGAAACGCAGGCCCTCGAGCGTCGGCTCGCGCCCCCTGGTGGCGACACGCCCCTTGTCGATCACCGCCTCGAAGCGCCGCTCGGCGACCGAGACGCGGCCCTCGCCGGCGGTGACGGGCGGCAGATTGCCGAGCGGCACGAAGCGCAGGCCGTCGAAGCGGCCGGTCATCTGGACGGCGTTGCCCGGCCAGGTCTCCTGGCGATCGAAGCGCGGCATGTCGAGGCGGACGCGCAGGTCGGAGACACGGCCGGCGGAGACGTTCTTGACGAACCACGCGCGCGCGTCCGCCGCCACCCAATGGGGCCAGGCGTGGGCGATTTCGGCGGCCGAGAGCGGCGAGAACTGGAGATCGTAGACGAGGCGCGGGTCCTCGCCCGACAGATCCAGGCGACCGGCGGAGCGCAGCGTCACGGCGCCGAAGGCGACCTCGCCGGTCGTCACGTCGAGAAAGCGAGTCTTCGGATCGAAGGAGCCCTCGAGCCTGCCGCCCCTGATCGGCACGGCCGTACCGGCGACGTCGCGCGGGCGCAACTGGCCCGGATCGAGCGCCATGTCGTAGGTCCAGATGCCGCCCGTCGCCGCCGGTGGGGCGATGCGGCCGTGGAGATTCCAACGGGTCTCACCGATCGCCGCGGTGGCGCGCTCGACCGCGAAGACCCGATCGCGCGGGTTCCACACGGCATGCACGTCGGCCTCGTCGAACAGGATCTCGTCTTCCGGCATCCGGCCGAAGCGGAAGACGCCCGCCCCCAGGTGCAGGTCGAGATCGGCGCCGTCGAAATGGCCGTTCGCGGCATAGCCGAGCTTCAGCGTCGGATAGAAGGGCGTCGTCAGCGCGAAGGCCGGACCGCCGGCGCCGAGCAGGTCGGCGAAGGTCACGTCTTCCGCCGAGAAGACGAGGCGATGACCGCCGTCGTCGCGGGCGGTGCGGGTCAGCCGCATGTTCCAGCGGCCGACCTCGCCGCGGGCCGAGACGCCGGCATCGAGCTCACCGCCGGGGCCGTCGATCACCGCGTCGATCTCGACGTCGACGAGGCGGATGTCGCGGCGATTGCCGGAGGGCGCGACATGGGCGATCTCGGTCCGCCCGCCGCGCAGCGACACGGTCTGGAAGCCCTGGTCGCGGGCGAGGCCGAGCAGGCGGTCGAGACCGACGTCGACGGCCTCGGCGAGCCGGGTGGAGACGGGAACGGTCGGACCGGCCCGGCCGGGCACCGGCGCGGCGCCGTCGGCGGCGGGCGTCGCGGGCGCGGGCGGCGCGGGCGCGGCTTCGGGGCGCTGCGGCGGCAGCGGCGCGGGGGCCGCGTCGGGGCGCTCGCGCAGCTCGGCGGTGTCGAGGACGAGATGGGGATCGACGATCTCGATCGCCCGCGGCCGGACTTTGCCGACGAGCAGCGGCAGCAGGCGCAGGCGGACGACGAGACGCGGCACGTCGAGGGCCAGCGTGGTGTCGCGGCGGACCGAGACGTCGCCGAGCGACAGCGACACGCCCTCGGCCCAGGTCCAGTCGAGGCCGGCGGCGCGCACCTCGGCGGTCGCGCCGGGGCCGCCGAGTTCGGCCAGCGCACCTTCGGCGGCGCGCACGGCGGCTTCGGTCTCGATCGGCCCGCGCGACAGGAGGACGACGAGGCCGAGCAGGAGGGCCGCGACGACGGCACCCGACGCCAGACCGATGCCCAGCGCCACGCGACCGCACCGGCCGACGAAGCGGCCGAGGTCGCGACGCGGCGGCGTCCCGGCGTCGGTCCCGGCCTCAGCCCCGGTCTCTGCGGTGTCGATCGGTGCGTCCTGCAATCCCGTCGGTCTTCTCTTCGGCGGATCGCCCGGGATCCGTCCCTGTCGATGTCGGCGGGTCGAATCGCGCCGGCGGCGCGGTCGTCCCGAACGAGGCACTACACGGTTCGCCCGCAACCGTCGAACCGCTTGCGGGCCGGTCGCGGCCGAGGCTAGGCTCGGTCGGACCGAAAAGCCGTCGCGCGGCGCGCGCGGCGACACCCACACCATCACATCGAGACGAAAGGAAGGCGAACATGGCCCTCGCCGTCGGAGACACCGCCCCCGACTTCACGCTCGCCGGCGATCGCGGCACGGTGTCGCTCGCCGCGCTGCGCGGCCGCCCGGTCGTCGTCTACTTCTACCCGAAGGACGACACCTCGGGCTGCACCAAGGAGGCGATCGCCTTCACCGGCCTCCTCCCCGAGTTCGAGAAGCGCGGCGCCGTGGTGATCGGCATCTCGCCCGACGGGGTCAAGGCGCACGAGAAGTTCCGCGCCAAGCACGCCCTCGGCGTCGAGCTCGGCGCCGATCCCGACAGGGCGGCGCTCGAGGCCTACGGCGTGTGGGTCGAGAAGTCGATGTACGGCCGCAACTACATGGGCGTGGAACGGGCGACCTTCCTGGTCGACGCCGCCGGCAAGGTCGCGGCGATCTGGCGCAAGGTGAAGGTCGCGGGCCATGCCGAGGCGGTGCTCGCCGCGGTCGACGCCCTGCCGCGCTGATCCCTCCCCCGCGCCCCGTTCCGGCACCGCCGCGGACGGGGCGGCACAAGCAAATCTTAACCCTAACGAAGTCTAATCGTCCCGAGCCGCAGAGCCCCTCCGAGGCCTTTCGAGACGAGCCCCATGGACGACAGATCGCGCCCCTTCGGACGCCGCGCCGACCTGCACAAGATCACCATCGTCCATGGCGACCGTGTGCGCGCCTTCCACGTCGACACCCGGCTGGTGACCGGCGGCGCCGCCATCCTCGGGGCCTTCGCCTTCACCTGGCTGGCGACGACCGCCGCCCTCTTCGTCCGCGACGAGTTCTTCGCCGATCCGCTGTCGCGGCAGGTCCGCACCGAGCGCGGCTACGAGGACCGGGTCGCGGCGCTGCGCGCCGAGATCGACCGCATCAACGCCCGCCAGCTGATCGACCAGGACGCCTTCGAGGCCAAGCTCGACGGGCTCGTCGCCCGTCAGGCCAAGCTCGGCGAGGTGCAGGCGAAGTTCTCCGGCCTCGCCGCCAAGATCGGCGACCTCGGGCTCGCGACCGGTTCCATCAAGCCGCCGGCGATCGCCCCGGTCGGCGCCGCCCTCGCCCCGCCGCCCGCCGCGTCGACGGCCACCCAGACGCCGGTCGCGCCTCTCCCGGCCGCCGCTCCGACGGTGCAGCCCCTCGACACCGAGAAATTCGCCACGCCGTTGCGTTCGTCGTGGCTCTCCGGCGGCGGCCGTCCCGGCGCGACGCGCGACGCGGGGGCCCGCATCGCCGCCGCCGAACACCAGATCGATGCCTTCGAGAAGCACCAGAGCGCGGCGCTCGCCGGTCTGGTCGACATCGCCGAGAGCCGCGACCGTGCCTGGACCCGGGCACTCGCCCGCGTCGGCTTCAAGGTCGCCGATGCCCCACCCGCCCCGCGCACGCCCGCCGCTCGGTCGGGCGATGCCGTGGGCGGCCCCTTCGTGCCGGTGCCGCCGGACGCCCTCGGTCGCGCCGAGAACGCGCTCGGACGCCTCGCAGCGATCCGCAGCCTCGCGGCGAAGCTGCCGCTCGCCCGGCCGCTGACGGGCGAACGCACCGTCACTTCGGACTTCGGCGTGCGCATGGACCCGTTCCTCGGCACGGCGGCGATGCACACCGGCCTCGACTTCCGCGCCGAGACCGGCGAGGCGATCCGCGTGACCGGGCCCGGCACCGTGACGGGGGCGGGCCGCCAGGGCGGCTACGGGCTCTGCGTCGACGTCGACCACGGCAACGGCGTGGTGACGCGCTACGGCCACATGTCGTCGATCTCGGTCTCGCCGGGCGACAAGCTCAAGGCGGGCGACGTCGTCGGCCTCGCCGGCTCGACCGGCCGGTCGACCGGGCCGCACCTGCACTACGAGACGCGGGTGGCGGGCGAGGCGGTCGACCCGCGCGACTGGCTGGAAGCCGGCCGCACGTTGGGGTTCTGAGAACTCACCCGCCGAAGGCCGGCCACACCACGTACCAGGCGAAGAGCAGCGCACCGAAGCCGATCCGGTACCAGGCGAAGACGCTCAGCGTGTGGTGCGCGACGTAGCGGATCAGGAACTTCACCACGACGATCGCCGTGACGAAGGCGACGACGAAGCCGACGGCGATGCCGAGGGCTTCCTTGCCGTTCATCTGGGCGCCGTGCTTGGCGAGGTCGAGCACCGTGGCGCCGAGCATGGTCGGGATCGCCAGGAAGAACGAGAAGTCCGTCGCCGCCGAGCGCGACATGCCGCCGAGCATGCCGCCGACGATGGTGGCGCCCGAGCGCGAGGTGCCGGGGATCATCGAGACGACCTGCGACAGGCCGACGATCAGCGCCTGTTTCCAGGTGATCGCCTCGGCGATGTCGGTGGTGGCGGGATGTTGCCGTTCCTCGACCCACAGGATGATCACGCCGCCGACCATCAGCGTCACCGCGACGATCCACGGCTTGAACAGCCAGGCCTTGATCAGCTTGATGGCGAGAAAGCCGATGATCGCGGAAGGAATGAAGGCGACCAGCACCGCGCCGGCGAAGGCGATCGCGGCCGGATCGCGCCGCAGCACACCGCCGATCAGGTTGAGGATGCGGTCGCGGAAGAGCCAGCACACCGCGAGGATCGCGCCGAGCTGGATCACCACCTCGAACACCTTGCCCGAGCCGCTGTCGAAGGCGATGAAGTCGTCGACCAGGATCATGTGACCGGTCGAGGAGACGGGCAGGAATTCGGTCAGGCCCTCGACGATGCCGAGCACCGCGGCCTTCAGGAGATAGACGAGATCCATGCGGGTCCTCGGGAGACGGGTCGGCCGGCGTCGCGGCCGAGGGCGTCCGGCGCCGGGCCGGACGAGCGAAGGGCGGCCGCAGCCGCCCCTCGGACGTTCAGTCGATGTCCTCGACGATCGCCGTCGCCGCGCCCTTGACGCGGGCGGCCAGCGAGGCCTCCATGAACTCGTCGAGGCCGCCGTCCAGCACCTTCTGCGGATCCGTCGTCTGCACGCCGGTGCGCAGGTCCTTGACCATCTGGTAGGGCTGCAGGACGTAGGAGCGGATCTGGTGACCCCAGCCGATGTCCGTCTTGGCGGCGGCCTCGGCGTTGGCCTTCTCCTCGCGCTTCTTCAGCTCGGCCTCGTAGAGGCGGGCGCGCAGCATGTCCCACGCCTTGGCGCGGTTCTTGTGCTGCGAGCGCTCGGCCTGACAGGCGACCGCGATGCCGGTCGGGATGTGGGTCAGGCGGACGGCCGAGTCGGTCGTGTTGACGTGCTGACCACCGGCGCCCGACGAGCGATAGGTGTCGACGCGGACGTCCGATTCCGCGATCTCGATGTCGATCGAGTCGTCGACCACCGGGTAGACCCAGGCGGAAGCGAAGGACGTGTGGCGACGCGCGGCGCTGTCGAAGGGCGAGATGCGGACGAGACGGTGCACGCCCGATTCGGTCTTCAGCCAGCCGTAGGCGTTCTCGCCCTTGATGACGTAGGTGACGGACTTCAGGCCCGCCTCTTCGCCCTCGGAGGCTTCCACCACCTCGACCTTGAAGCCGCGACGCTCGGCCCAGCGCACGTACATGCGCGCCAGCATCTGCGCCCAGTCCTGGGACTCCGTGCCGCCGGCGCCGGCGTGGACTTCGAGATAGGCGTCGAAGCCGTCGGCCTCGCCGGAGAGCAGCGCCTCGACCTGACGCTTGGCGACGTCGTGGCCGAGCTGCTTCAGCGCCTCTTCGGCCTCGGCGACGACCGCTTCGTCGTCTTCCATCTCGCCGAGCTCGAGCAGGCCGACGTTGTCGTCGAGATCACGGGCGATCGAGGCGACGATCTCCACCGACTTGGCCAGCTTGTCGCGTTCGCGCATCAGCTTCTGCGCGGCGGCGGGATCGTTCCACAGGTCGGGGCTTTCGGAGAGCGCGTTCAGCTCGTCCAGTCGTTTGAGCGCGACATCCCAGTCAAAGATGCCTCCTCAGCAGGCTGAGCGCCTGCTGGATCTCGTCCACGACGGACTGGATCTCTGCCTTCATCGGACCATTCCTCGAATGAGAATCTGGGGCGGGACCACACGTCCCGCGACGGGCGCGGACCATAGCCACGGGGGCGCGGGAAGTAAACGCGCGAAACGAAACGACGCCGCCTCGGGGACGAGACGGCGTCGCGACGGGAGACGCGAGACTCAGGCGGCGCGGCTGCCGTGGGCGACCTCGCGGGCGCGTTCGAGGAAGGCGCGGACCGACTGCTGCAGCCGTTCGGTCTGTTCGGCGAGTTCTCCGGACGCACCGGCGACGCGGTCGGCGGCCTTGCCGGTCTCGCCGGCGGCCTGGGCGACGTTGCCGACGTTGGAGGAGACCTCGTCGGTGGCGGAGGAGGCCATCTGCATCGAGCGGGCGATCTCGTGGGTGGCGGCGATCTGCTGCTGGACGGCGGAGGAGATGGCCATCGACGCCGCCGCGATGTCGCCGACGACGCCGGTGATGCCCTCGATCGAGGCCATGCACAGGCGGGCGCGCTCGTCGACCGCCTGGATGCGCTCGGCGATCGACTGGGTGGCGGTGGCGGTCTGGTCGGCGAGCGCCTTGACCTCGGTCGCCACGACGCCGAAGCCGCGACCGGCCTCGCCGGCGCGCGCCGCCTCGATGGTGGCGTTGAGGGCGAGGAGCTTGGTCTGTTCGGCGACCGAGCGGATCAGGTCGACGACGCCGACGATGTCGGAGACCGCGCCGGTCAGATCGACGATCGCCCGACGGCTCTCGCCGACGCGGGTGGCGGCCTGGCCGGCGATCTCGCGGGCGAGTTCCGACTGGCGGGCGATGTCCTCGACAGAGGCGGTCAGTTCCTCGGTGGCGGCGGCGACGGTGGAGACCGTCACCGAGGTCTCCTCGGCGGAGGCGCCGATGGTGGTGGAGCGATGCTCGGTGTCGACGGCGGTGGCGCGCATCGTCACCGCGGAGCGGGCGAGGCTCTCAACCGCGACGCCGAGCGAACCGGTGACGCCGCCGACGGTCGCCTCGAACTCGCTCATCACGCGGGCGAAGCCGGCGAGCCGCGCCTCGATGGTGGAGACGGCCTCGTTCATCACGACGGAGGCCTGACCGAAGGTGCCGACCATGCCGCGTTCGACGATGCGGCGATGGTTGCGGCCGTCGCGGATGCAGGCGAGCGTCGCCTTGGCCTCGCGGACGAAGGCGTCGGTGACGTCGAGCAGGCGGTTGGCGTCCTTGGCGAGGCGATGCAGCTCGCCGCCGTCGGCGAGCAGGATGACGCGCTTCTCCAGGTCGCCGCGGGCGGCGGCCGACAGAACCCCCGACACCTCGGCGACCGAGCGGCGGGCATGGCGGACCAGGCGGAAGGCGAACGCCGCCAATGCGCAGAGAACGAGCATCACCACCACGTCGTGGGGCTGCCGCTCCAGCGCGAGATGCACCCCGGCCGCGCTCAGAGACACCAGACAGATGGCGCCGAGCGCCCATTCAGCGCGCGAGAGAGAAGACGAATTCATCGTAGCTCGCACCGTTTGAGTGCAGGATGTCGTGGAGACGGGCGACGCTCGCCTCGAGGCCGCGGGCGCGGTCGGGCGCCCGTTCCTCGATCGCGCGCAGCTCGGCATAGAGCGGCCGGATCGCGGCGACGGCCTCACGCTCGGGGACACGTCGGTTGGAATGGAAGCCGGTGATGCCGCCGTCGGCGGCGAAGGTCGGCGTGACGTGGGCGAAGACCCAGTAGTGGTCGCCGTTCGACGCCATGTTGAGGACGTAGGCGAAGATCTCCTCGCCCTTCGTCACCGTGTCCCACAGCAGCTTGAAGACCGCGCGCGGCATGTCGGGATGGCGGATCACCGAATGTGGCGCGCCGATCGCCTGATGTTCCGCGAGCCCGGCGAGCTCGAGGAAGACGTCGTTGGCGTAGGTGATGATGCCGCGCAAGTCGGTCTTGGAGACGATGACGTCGTCGATACCGAAGGTGCGTTCGACCCCGGTCGGGCGGACCGTCGAAGCGAACCTCTGCTTCACCGCACCCCTGCCCCGCGCGGCCACGGGACCCCCGAACGAGATTCGCATTACATCCTCCGTTGTCCAACTTTGCGCTGTTTAATCCTTCGCCGTAAAGAAAAAGATAATAGATTACTCTGCGTAAGCCGTGCGCATTTATACGCATATACTAAGATGCCTCATATATTAGGCAAATCTAATTGCATTTCCGACAAATTGTATTCTGTTATTTCTATCGAATTCGTCTGTCCAATAACGCAATCCAAGCACAATCGATCAAGCGTCGACGATCGCGTCCGAAGACGAGACGGCCGAGTTCACCTGCTGACATTCCAACAATGATATTGGTATCGTGTTACCGATACCATGCCGCGATGCTGTTTGTCGGGCGCGCAGCAAGCGAAATGTTCAGGGAAGTCCGCAAGCAATTCTTCTTAGGTCATTGGTCGCACGAAGGCTTGCATCAACCTCGCCCACTCGCCCTCGTCGGCCGGCAGTCCGAAGCGCAGCAGCCTTGCGTCGTGCGGGAAGCGGCGGACATGGATACCGCAGGTGGCGAGGCGATCGGCGACCAGGGCCGCATCCCTTTTGCCGGCGAGGCGGAAAAGCGGCGTTCCGCCGAGGATTTCGAAGCCTGCGCCGGCGAGCACGCCGTCGAGACGAACGGCGGCGGCGGCGGTGCGTGCACGTGCCGCGTCGAGCCAGGCGCGGTCGGCGAGCGCGGCGCGGCCGATGGCGATGGCCGGACCGGAGATCGCCCAGGGGCCGATGCTGCGGCGCACGGTCGCGGCCGTCGCGATGTCGGAAAGCACGAATCCGAGCCTGAGACCCGCGAGGCCCCAGGTCTTGCCGAAGGAGCGCAGCACGATCGTGCCGGCGAGCGGCAGGCGCGGCGCGAGGCTCGCGCCCTCGGGCAGGATGTCGACGAAGGCCTCGTCGACCACCAGTCGGCGGCCGTCGCGCGCCATGTCGAGGGCGAGGCCCGCGAGCGCCTCGGGGGCGACGAAGCGGCCGTCGGGATTGTTGGGATTGACCAGGAGGCCGACGTCGAAGCCGGCCAGGTCTTCGAGCCGGTCGACCACCGTCGGCTCGGCCCCGGCCGTGCGCCAGACGTGGGCGTGTTCCTGATAGGTGAAGCCGAGGATGCCGACGCTTCGCCCCGCCGTCAGCCGTGGCAGCATCTGGATCGCCGCCTGGGTTCCCGGCACCGCGGCGACGCAGGCGGGATCGTCGACGCCGAAGGCCTCCGCCGCCGTCGCCTCGAGGGCGGCCAGCGCCGCGGGTTCCGGCAGGCGGGTCCAGACCTCGGGGGCGAGTTCGGGCACCGGCCAGGCGACCGGATCGATGCCGGTCGACAGATCGATCCACGGTTCCGGAGCGTCGGGATGGGCGCTGCGTGCTTGCGCGAGGTCGCCACCGTGGTAGACCCCCGTCGAGGCGCCCGTCGCCCCACCGTTCTTCGTCACGGAACCGTTCATGTCCCTCGTCCCCTGGTCCAGCTCGACGCTGGCGATCGCCCTCGCGGCGCTCGGCATCGAGGCCGCCGTCGGTTGGCCCGCCCCTCTCTACGCCGCGATCGGCCATCCCGTCACCTGGATCGGTCGTCTGATCGGCCTGCTCGATCGCCGTCTGAACCACGACGATGCCTCCGAGGCCGACCGTCGCCGCGCCGGGCTCGTCGCGCTGGCGATCGTGCTGGCGATCACCGGCGGCATCGCCTGGGCGCTGCAGGCGTTCGTCTTCTGGACGCTGCCGAAGATCCTCGCCGTGCTCGTCGTCGGCGCCTTCGCCGCCAGCCTGCCGGCGCAGAGGAGCCTGTACGAACACGTCGCGGCGGTCGCCGACGGGCTCTCGCGCGATCTCGACGAGGGCCGCCGCGCCGTGTCGATGATCGTCGGGCGCGACACGACGGTGCTCGACGAGGCGGGCGTGGCGCGCGCAGCGATCGAGAGCCTCGCCGAGAACTTCTCCGACGGCATCGTCGCGCCGCTGTTCTGGACCGCCGTGCTCGGCCTGCCGGGCGGCGCGCTCTACAAGGCCGCCAACACCGCCGACAGCATGATCGGCCACCGCACGGAGCGCCACGAGGCCTTCGGCCGGGCGGCGGCGAAGTTCGACGATCTGGTCAATCTCCCCGCGTCGCGGCTCTCGGCGGCGTGGCTGACGATCGCCGCGGCGATCCGGCCGGGCACCTCGGCGCGAGCGGCGATCGAGGCCGTGCGCCGCGACGCGGGCAACCACCGCTCACCCAACGCCGGCTGGCCGGAGGCGGCGATGGCCGGCGCGCTCGGCATCGCGCTCGCCGGGCCGCGCAGCTACCACGGCGAGACCTATGAGGGCGCCTGGATGGGCGACGGCCGCCGCGACCTCGCCGCCACCGACATCCGCCGCGCCCTGTCGCTCTACCGCACCGCGCTGGCGGTCCAGGCGGCGGCGCTGGCGGTGGTGTTGGCGGTGTTCGGGTGAGATCGGCTCGCCGCATGTCGGGGCCGAGCGGAGGCCCTTCATCCTGAGGTGCGAGCGCGAGCGAACCTCGAAGGGCGAAGGGCCGAGTGGCAGAGCCCGTCGTGGCTTCGTGTTTCGAGGCCCGGCTTCGCCGGGCACCTCAACATGAAGCCGAACAACAGGATGAGGAAGACCTCAGCGCGCCAGTCCCCACAGCCGATCGAGGTCGACGTGGGCGGCGACGTGTTCGGCGAGCGCATCCAGCGTCGCCTCCACCCGGGTCTCGTAGGCGAGATCCGACGCTTCCGCGCCGAGCATGGCGAGGAAGGCCGCCCGCGCGCCGTCGTCGGCGAAGAGCCCGTGGACGTAACACCCGGCGACGCGGCCGTCGGCGCGCACGGCGCCGTCGACGCGGCCGTCGGCGAGCGCCAGGACCGGTCGGGCGAGATCGGCGCCCGTGGTGCGGCCGACGTGCATCTCGTAGCCGGAGAAGGGCGCGGGCGCACCGGCGAAGGCGGCCGCCAGTGTTCCCGTCACCGCTTCCAGCCGCTTGTCGCCGCCGAGCACCGTGTCGACGTCGAGGAGGCCGAGGCCGGGCACGGTCGCGGGCGGGCCTTCGACGCCGTCGGGGTCGGCGACGGTGCGGCCGAGCATCTGGTAGCCGCCGCAGAGGCCGAAGACGCGGCCGCCGCGCCGGACATGGGCGAGGATGTCGACGTCCCACCCTTCGGCGCGCAGGGCCGCGAGATCGGCGATCGTCGCCTTGGAGCCGGGGAGAACCACCAGATCGGCCTCGGCCGGAACGGCCTCGCCGCGCGCCAGCATCACGAGGCGGACGCCGGGCTCCTGCGCCAGCGGATCGAGATCGTCGAAGTTGGAGATGTGCGGCAGGCGCGGCACGACGATCGTCGTGCGTCCGTCGCCGCCGGCGCGGCGCTTCTCCAGCACCACCGCGTCCTCGGCCGGCAGGAGCCCCGCGTCGCGGAACCACGGCACGAGGCCGAGATCGGCCCAGCCGGTCTTCTCGGCGATCAGCGCCATGCCGGGGGCGAAGAGTGCGGGATCGCCGCGGAACTTGTTGACGAGGAAGCCGACGATCTGGGCGGCGTCGCGCTCGTCGATCACCGCATGGGTACCGACGATCTGGGCGATGACGCCGCCGCGGTCGATGTCGCCGACGAGGACCACCGGCACGTCCGCCTTCCGCGCAAAGCCCATGTTGGCGATGTCGCGGGCGCGCAGATTGACCTCGGCCGCGCTCCCCGCCCCCTCGACGATCACCAGATCGGCCTCGGCCGCAAGCCGTTCGAAGCTCTCGTGGACGGAGACCTCGAGCCGCGGCTTCCAGTCCTGGAACTCGCGCGCCTTGGCATTGCCGACGACGCGGCCCCGCACGACGACCTGAGAGCCGACGTCGGACTGCGGCTTCAGCAGCACCGGGTTCATGTGCACCGAGGGCGCGACTCGGGCGGCGCGGGCCTGGAGCGCCTGGGCGCGGCCGATCTCGCCGCCGTCGACGGTGACGGCGGCGTTGTTCGACATGTTCTGCGGCTTGAACGGGCGGACGACGAGGCCGCGATTGGCGAAGGCGCGGGCGAGGCCGGCGACGAGCAGCGACTTGCCGACGTCGGAGCCGGTGCCCTGCAACATGATCGCCCTGGCGCGCCGTCGCTCGCTCACCCCCGCCTCCTCAGTACTCGATGCCGGCCTGCGCCTTCACACCGGCGGCGAAATGGTGCTTGGTCGCGCCCATTTCCGTCACCAGATCGGCGATCTCGATCAGTTCCGGCTTGGCGTTGCGGCCCGTCACCACGACATGGAGATCGGGCCGGCGGGCGGCGAGCGTCGCCACCACGTCGGCGAGCGGGAGATAGTCGTAGCGCAGGGCGATGTTGAGTTCGTCGAGGATCAACAGCGCGATCGCGGGATCGGCCATCAGCTCGACGACCTTCTCCCAGGCACGGGTCGCGGCGGCGACGTCGCGGGCGCGGTCCTGGGTCTCCCAGGTGAAGCCCTCGCCCATCGTGTGCCACGACACGAGGTCGGAGAAGCGCTCGAGCGCGGTGCGTTCGCCGGTCGACCACGCGCCCTTGATGAACTGGACGACGCCGACGCGATGGCCGTGGCCGAGCATGCGCAGGGCGAGGCCGAAGGCGGCGGTCGACTTGCCCTTGCCGGGGCCGGTGTTGACGATCAGCAGGCCCTTCTCCTCGATCGTCTTGGAGGCGACCTCGGCATCCTGCACCGCCTTGCGGGCGGCCATCTTGGCCTTGTGGCGATCGTCGGGGGTCTTGTCGGGCGTATCGGTCATCGTCGGGCCTCGGGAGGGGTTCTCCCTGAGACCACGGGAACGGAGACGGCGCAAGCGGGGAATGGGGGCGAGGCGCGACGGGCGCCGGTCCCTTCTCCCGCAAGGGGAGAAGGGGAAGCCGTGCGCGATGCTTCGAGACGGCGTTCTCCGAACGCCTCCTCAGCATGAGGCGTTTGTCTTTGCCGATGAAATCTCCGGAGCCTCATCCTGAGGAGCGCCGCAGGCGCGTCTCGAAGGATCGCGCACGGACGTCGATCCGGCCCCGTTTCGAAGGGCGCAGAGGTCCCGCAGGGGGGAGAAGGGGGAAGCCCCCTTTCGCCCACAAACGCACGAAGGCCGGGTCGCCCCGGCCTTCGGTTCGGTACGCGAGGCGCGAGCCTCAGCCGAACTTGAACAGCACGCCGTAGCCGCCGCGGGGATAGTCCCAGGAGATCTCGCCGGAGGGCTCGCACAGCACGCGGCAGGTGCCGCATTCCATGCAGCCGTCGGGGGTGACCTCGACCTGGCCCTTGTCGTTCATCTCGTAGCACTTGGCCGGGCAGACCGTGGTCAGCGCCACGAGGTTGGCCGAAGGCTTGTCGTGCGGCAAGACGGTGATGTGGGGGCGACCCGCATCGACCAGATAGCGGTTCTGATAGAGCTTGTCCTCGACGCGAACGGCGATCGTCATGGGTCCGTCCTCCTCATTCGGCGCGCGGGCGCCCGATTGTCCTGTCGTGTCGCAAAGCCGACGCGCGGTCGGCGGCTGGTGCGAGCAATGCGAGAAGCGTGCCGGAACGAGGGTCGTGCCGGCGCGCGAGGGCGGTCGGCGGGGCCGCTGCCCCGCCGGTGCCGATCAGCGCCAGGCGAGCGCCAGTTTCACCGCGTCGGAGACCATGCCGAGGCGCGAGCGCTTCTCGATGAAGGCGCGGCTGGTCGCCTTCTCGCGTTCGATCTTCGGCGTGCCGTCGACGCGCAGGAAGTTCTGCGCGGCCTGGGAGACGAGCTGCGGATAGGACATGAAGAAATTCGCCGAGTTGGTATGCAGCAGCGCCGGCATGTCCTTGTACTTCTTCAGATCCTTCATGACGAAGGACTCGTCCAGGAGCTCCTTGTAGAGCTTCAGGTTCTCCTTGGTCGGCGCCTGACGGCCGGCCTTGAGGCGGTGGATCGCCTCGCCGGCGAGACGGCCGGAGGTCATGGCGAGGTTGGAACCCTCGCGATGGATGGCGTTGTTGAGCTGCGCCGCGTCGCCGACCACCACCCAGCCGTCGCCGTAGAGCTGCGGGATCGCCTTGAAGCCGCCCTCCGGGATCAGGTGGGCCGCATATTCCTTGCACTCCGAACCTTCGAGCAGCGGGGCGATCGAGGGGTGGGTCTTGAAGGTCTCGAGCAGGTCGTAGGGGCTCTCGCGGGTCTCGGCGTAGTCGGAGATCAGACAGCCGACGCCGAGCGAGATGCTCTCCTTGTTGGTGTAGAGGAAGCCCATGCCGGTCATCCCCTTGGTGATGGTGCCGACGGCCTCGATGACGACGCCTTCGTCGCCCTTGATGTTGAAGCGGCTCTCGATGGTCTCGGCCGGCAGGAAGTGCATCTCCTTGACGGCGAGGGCCACCTGACCCGCCTTCGGCGGCTCGCGCAGGCCGGCGCGGGTGCCGAGGAGGCCGTTGACGCCCTCGGCCAGCACCACCACGTCGGCCTGGACGACGCCGCCGGCGCGATCGGTCTTCACGCCGACGCACTTGCCGGTGGAGTCGATCAGGAGACCCGTCACCGTGGTCTCGGTCAGCACCGTGGCGCCGGCCTCGCGGACCTTGCGGTTGAACCACTTGTCGAACTGCGCACGGACGATCGTGTAGCGGTTCGGCTTGTCCTCGTTGAAGTCGTCGGAGCGGTACTGCATCGCGGAGTGGCCGCGATCGTCCATCATCCAGAAGCGCTGTTCGATGACGTGGCGCTCGAGCGGGGCATCCTCGCGGAAGTCGGGGATGATCTTCTCGAGCATCGACGCGTACATGATCGCGCCCTGCACGTTCTTCGAACCGGCATATTCACCGCGCTCGAGCTGCAGCACCTTGAGGCCGCGGGAAGCCATGGTGTAGGCGGCGGCGTTGCCGGCCATGCCCGCACCCACGACGATGGCGTCGAACTTTTCCTCGATCATCGGTCGATCTCCTCGGCTCAAAGGCTCAACCGGCGAGCTTGTCGCGGTTGTGGGGCGAGAGGCGGCGGGTGAAGGCCTCGGTGAGCGCCGGCAGGAAGCGCAGCGCGTCGGTGACGACGCCGACATGGGCGAAGTCGAAGATCGGCGCGTTCTTGTCGGTGTTGATGGCGACGATCATGTCGGCGCCCTCGACACCCACCCGGTGCTGGATCGCGCCGGAGATGCCGGCGGCGATGTAGAGCTTCGGCCGAATGGTCTTGCCGGTCTGGCCGATCTGACGCTCGGCCGGCATCCAGCCCTTCTGGACGATCGGGCGCGAGCAGCCGTATTCGGCCCCGAGTGCCTTGGCGAGGTTCTTGACCAGCTGCATGTTCTCGACCGCGCCGAGACCGAGACCGCCCGCCACCACGACGTCGGCATAGGCGAGGTTCACCTTGCCCGCCTGACGGTCGGCGACGAAGTCGAGGATCTTGGTGACGATGTCGTCTTCCGCCATGTTGAGCGGATGGGCGACCACGCGACCGATCGGCTTTTCCTGCCGCTCGGGCATCGCCATGACGCGCGGACGCACCGTCGCCATCTGGGGCCGGAAGTTCAGCGTGTAGATGGTGCAGAGCAGCGAGCCGCCGAAGGTCGGCCGGGTCGCGGCGAGCGACTTGTCGGCATCGACCGCCAGTTCGGTGCAGTCGGCGGTGAGGCCGGTGAGCAGCGTCGTGGCCACCGAGCCGGCGAGATCGCGGCCGAGCGTCGTGGCGCCCAGCAGCAGGATCTCCGGCTTGTAGGTGTTGACGAGGTCGGTCAGACCCTTGGAATACGGCTCGTTGCGATAGTCGGCGAGCAGCGCGTCCTCCATCAGATAGACGAGGTCGGCGCCATAGGCGAAGCTCTCGGCGATCGCATGGTTGGTGCCTTCGCCCTTCGGGCCGAGGACGACGCCGGCGAGCTCGACGCCGAGCTGGTCGGCGAGCTTGCGGCCTTCGCCGAGAAGCTCGAACGAGACGGGGTGGACCGCCCCGCGTTCCACTTCCACGAACACCCAGACGCCCTTGTAGGCCTTGAAGTGTTCGGGAAGCTCCTTCTTCATTCCGGCGCGGCCGCCGGCAGCGGGAGCGGCAGGTGCGTTCGACATGGGTTCCCCTCCCCGTCTCAGAGCGTCTGGTGCAGTTCGACGAGCTCGGTCTCGAGACCGACGAGCCCGCCGAAGATGGTTTCGATCAGCGCATCGGCGGTATCGGCCGCCTTGGGCTGGACCTCGACGAGCTTGGCCTTCTCGGCGCGGGCGGCGGGCGCGAAGACGCGCTTGACCACCGTCGGCGAGCCGCGCAGGCCGCATTTCATGACGTCCTCGATGCCGGCGTCCTTGGCCGACCAGGTGACGATCTCGGCGCGGGCGGCGCGCAGCGCGTCGGGCATCGAGCCGCGGCGCATCTCGTTCGTCCCTTCGAGCATGGTGATGAGCACCGGCAGCCTGGTCTCGAGCACCTGGACGCCGCCCTCGGCGCGGCGCTCGACGCGGATCTTGCCGCCGGCAAGATCGAGGTTGGCGATCTTCGAGACGTAGGTCAGCTGCAGCAGCTTGTTGCGCTTGGCGATGCCGGGGCCGACCTGGGCGGTGTCGCCGTCGATGGTCTGCTTGCCGGTGAAGACGATGTCGGCGGCCCCGAAGACCTCGTCGATCTTCTTCAGCGCCATGGAGAGCGCATAGGAGGTCGCCAGCGTGTCGGAGCCGGCGAAGAAGCGGTCGGTGAGGAGCACCGCGCGGTCGGCGCCGAAGGTCAGCGCCTTGCGCAAGGAGTCCTCGGCCATCGGCGGGCCCATGGTCAGCACCGTCACCTCGCCGCCGTACTCGTCGCGGAGACGCAGAGCGGCCTCGAGGGCGAAGAGATCATACGGGTTGATGATCGTCGGCACGCCCTGACGCATGATCGTGTTGGTCACGGGGTGGACGCGGATCTGGGCCGAGTCCGGAACCTGCTTGATGCAGACGACGATGTGCATCTCGCCTCTCCTCGTGGGTTTGCCGGTCGCATGGGCCTCCGGCTGTTCGAGGGGACATACGCACGCGCCGTGCCAACCGGGAAAAGCGTGGAATTTCGAGCGCTCGCGTGGCAGGGCGACGAGATCCGTGCGGTGACCGACGGACAATCCGTCGCAGCTTGTCGCAAATCCGACAGGCGACGGCGGTCCGACACGGGGGCGTCGTGGCGGCGGCGGCGTCAGAGTGCCGGCGACGGTCGATCGCGACCTTCCCCTCTTGCGGTCGCAGCGATCATCCATTTTAATGGATGTATGGATACTATCGTGGATGACACCGGATCGCGGCTCGCCCGCCGCATCCGTCTCGAGCGCGAGGCGCGGGGCTGGTCGCTCGCCGATCTGGCGGCGCGGGCCGGCGTCGCCAAGGCGACGATCTCCAAGATCGAGCGCGAGGAGGCGAGCCCGACCGCCGTCGTGCTGGTGCGCGTCTCGGCCGCCTTCGGGCTGACGCTCGCCGGCCTGCTGCTGCGCGCCGAGGGCGCCGGCGATCGGCTGTCGCGCGCCGCCGACCAGCCGGAATGGCGCGATCCGGCGACCGGATACCTGCGCCGGCAGGTCTTCCGCCATGCCGATCATCCGGTCGAGCTGGTCGAGGTGACGTTGCCCGCCGGCCGATCGGTGACGCTGCCGGCGGAATCCTACGTCCACATCCGCCAGATCGTCTGGGTGCGCTCGGGCGTCCTCACCATCCGCGAGGGCGACGGCGAACGCCTGCTCGAGGCCGGCGACGCGCTCGGCTTCGGCCCGCCCGCCGACACGACCTTCGCCAACGAGACCGACGCGCCCGCGACCTATGTCGTGGCGCTCGCGCGCAGCTGAGGCATCCGCCGATGACCGAGCCCCGGATCGAACCGCTCGCCGACACGCCCGCGACCCGCGCCGCCCTCGTCGACCTGATCGTCGAGACGGTGGCGGCGGGCGGGTCGGTCTCCTTCATGCACCCGTTCTCGCGGGAAGACGCCGACGCCTTCTGGGCGGGATCGCTGGCGTCGGCCGCGCGCGGCGAACGGCTGGTGCTCGGCGCCTTCGAGGGCGAGGACCTGGTCGCGACTCTGACGCTGTTCCTCGCCTTCCCGCCCAACCAGCCGCATCGTGCCGAGTTGGGGAAGATGATGACGCGCGTTTCGGCGCGTGGACGCGGTCACGCGATGGCGCTGATCCGCCGGGCGGAGACGGAGGCGCTCGCCCGCGGCAAGACCCATCTGATGCTCGACACGGCATCGGACGGGGGCGCGAGCGGTCTCTACGAGAAGGCGGGCTTTCTCTTTGCCGGCGAGATCCCCGACTTCGCGCTGAAGCCGCACGGCGGGCTGACGGGGACGAAGTTCTACTGGAAGTCGATCGGGACGGCCTGAGCGCGCGCGGAGCATCCGGTCCCGGGGCCTTGTCGCAGAGGCCCTTCATCCTGAGGTGCGAGCGCCAGCGAGCCTCGAAGGGCGAAGGGCCGCATGGCACGGCCTGTCGTGGCTTCGTGTTTCGAGGCCCGGCTTTGCCGAGCACCTCAACATGAAGCCGAACAATGGGTGAGCGTCGTCACTTCCGACGTTCGGCCCGAGCCCCCCTCACCCCTGCTTGCGGCGGGCGTCGGCGATCGCCTGGGCGAAGCCGGCCGCGTCGAGGGCGCCGGGGAAGACGAAGGAGCCGATGACATAGGCCGGCGTGCCGGGGAAGCCGAAGCCTTCCGCCTGCGCGCCGTTGCGGGCGACGAGGGCGTCGAAGGCCTTGCGGTCGGTCTCGACGTCGGCCAGCAGTTTCGCCCGATCGGGCACCAGACGGCCGACGATCTCGTCGACGAAGGCGTCGGTCGGCCGGGTCTGCCAGTCCATCAGCGCCGCGTGCAGCGGCGCGAGCAGCTTCTGCCGGCGGGCCGACCAGACGAGGCGGGCGGCGCGTTCCGAGGTCTTGCCGAAGATCGGCCAGTCCTTGAGCAGCACCGCCACCTTGCCGTCGGCCTCGACCACCTTCATCAGCTCGACCTCGGCCTTGCGACAGAAGGGGCAGCGATAGTCGAACCACGTGGCGACGGCGACGTCGCCCTCGCGGTTGCCCAGCACCGGCACGTCCGGGTCGCCGAAGACGGCGGCGGGCTCGACCCGCGCCGCGGCGGGACGCAGCCCGGCGACGAGCCCCGCGCCGGCGGCGAGGCCGAGGAGCGCGGTGCGGCGGGTGGGGGCGGCGAAAGAATCGGTCATGACGGGCTCGCGGAAGGACACTTCAGGAAGCCCGAATATGTCCGTCCGACTTCACGCGCCAGTGACGTTCCGGTGAGCGCGACGCCCGGGCGGTGACGTCCCCGCCTCGAAGGGCCGACAGAGATCGATCGCGTGCATGGAACCGAACGGGCGCCGGTTCGTTTCTTCCTCGCGAACGAAGGAGAAGAACCATGCGTATGCTGATCGGTATGTGTCTCGGCGCGGCCCTGGTCGTCGGTGCCGCCTATGTGCACGACAGCAGCCCCGCGCTGGTCGGTACCAAGCCCGTGGTCAACTGGGACGTCGTCGGCGCCAAGGCGGCGGCGATCGAGGCGACGGTCTCGGCGGCCTGGAACAAGTTGGCCGGCTGACGCCGCGCGCCCGAGCATTCCGACCGACCGAGCGGCGCGGGGGCATCCCCGCGCGCTCGACCGGTCGACGTCATTCGGCCGTGGGGATCGGCGCCATGATCTCGTCGAGGCCGACGAAGGCCTGACCGGGCTTCACCGGGCGGGTGGGATCGTGATCCTTCAGCACCTTGAAGACGCGCTGCTGGAGCGGCGACGAGGTGGTGAAGTCCTCGTAGGCGCGCTCGAGGAAGGTGCGGGCGCGCGCCGCGACCACCCGGTCGGGCATGTCGTCGAAGTCTTCCGAGGCGAGGTACTGGCCCATCCGCTTCAGGATGTGGAGACGGGCCGGGCCGAGCACCTTGGGATCGAACTTCACCTTGAGTTCGGCGAAGAAGTCCTCGGCGGACGAGCACTGCTTCAGGCGGGCGAGGATGTCCTTGACCACCACCGCGTTGGAGATGTCGCAGGAAGAGACGTCTTCGGTCATGGGGTGCTCCCGTGGGCTGGAGGATCGTTGCGACGGGTGTCGTCGCGGGCGGGCAGGACCTCGAACTCGACGGTCGGTTCGGGCGTCCGCGCGAGGTGGGCGAGCCGCGCCTCGAGGAAATCGATGCGATCGACCAGCGCCGACAGCGCCTCGCCGACCGGGTCGGGCATCAGGTGATGTTCGAGATCGATGCGGCCGGCGACGAGGCGGCGGCCCTCGATCGGCTTGACGATGCGGCCGGGGATGCCGACCACCGTCATTTCCGGCGGCACGTCCTCGATGACGACCGAGTTGGCGCCGATCCGCGCGCCGGCACCGACGGTGATCGGGCCGAGGATCTTGGCACCGGCGCCGACCAGCACGCCGTCGCCCAGCGTCGGATGGCGCTTGCCCGGCCGCCAGGAGACGCCGCCGAGCGTCACGCCGTGATAGAGCGTCACGTCGTTGCCGATCTCGGCGGTCTCGCCGATCACCACGCCGGCGCCGTGGTCGATGAAGAAGCGGCGGCCGACGGTGGCGCCGGGGTGGATGTCGACATTGGTCAGGAACCGGCCGAGCCACGACACGAAGCGCCCGGAGAAGCGATGGCCGCGCCGCCACAGGCGGTTGGCGATGCGATGCCAGACGATGGCGTGGACGCCGGGATAGGTCAGCCAGATCTCGAGCGTGCCGCGGGCGGCGGGGTCGCGCGCCTTCACGCAGGCGACGTCCTCGCGGATCATCGCCCAGAGGCCGAGACGCGCCGGAGCCTCGCCGGTCGCGGCGGAGGCGAAGGAACCGAGAGTCAGATCGCTCATCACTGCCTCCTCCGGCGCCGCCGCTGCGGGCGGGCGCGTCTCCTCGTTCATGGCCGCACGCGCAGGGGCACGCGGGCCGGGCTCGCCTCTTCCTCGTCGACCAGACGACGGTGCATCTCGACCAGCACGTCGGTCGGCACCGGTCGCTTGGTGCGGATCGCATGCGCCTTCACCCGGGCGAGCAGCCGCGGATAGACGCGGTCGTCGAGTTCGACGGCGCGGGTCGCCAGCGCATGGACGATCGCGGTGCGGCCGGAATGCTTGCCGATGGCGAAGCCGTGGTCGCGACCGAGGGTCCGCGGGTCGACGCCCTGATAGGTGTCGCGGTTCCACAGCAGGCCGGCGACGTGGATGCCGCTCTCGTGGGTGAAGACGTCGGCGCCGATCACCGCCTTCTGCGGATGGATCGGCCGGCCCGAGGCGGTCGAGACCACCGCGGCGATGTCGCAGAGGCGGGTGGCGTCGACCCCCGAGGGGTAGCCGAGCCGATCGAGCGCCACCACCATCTCCTCGAGCGCGGCATTGCCGGCGCGCTCGCCGATGCCGCCGACCGTCACCGAGACGTGGCGGGCGCCGGCGCGCACGGCGGCGAGCGCATTGGCGGTGGCGAGCCCGAGGTCGTCGTGGGTGTGGATCTCGAGCGGCAGATCCGTGCCGCCGACGAGGCGGGCGACGAGATCGTGGGTGGCGAAGGGATCGAGCACGCCGACGGTGTCGGCGAGGCGGACGCGGAAGGCGCCGAGGCGCTCCACCGTCTCGATGACGGCCGCGAGGTGGTCGACCTCGGCGCGCGAGGCGTCCTCGCAGCCGATCGCCACCTCGAAGCCCATGTCGAGCGCCCGCGGCACGAGACGTTCGATGCGGGCGAGCGCCGTCGCGCGGTCGATGCCGAGCTTGGCGGCGAGCTGGACGTCGGAGGCCGGGATCGACAGGTTGACCGCCGTCACGCCGGCCGCCTTCGCGGCGGCGAGGTCGGCCTCGGTCATGCGGCACCAGGCCATGACGCGGAGCGGCAACCGGGCTTCGACGATGGCGCGGATCGAGGCCTGTTCGTCGGCACCCATGGCGGGGGTGCCGGCCTCGATCTCGGGAACGCCGGCTTCCGCCAGCGCTTCCGCGATCTCGACCTTCTCGGCGACCGAGAAGGCGACGCCGGGCGCCTGTTCGCCGTCGCGCAGCGTCGTGTCGTTGAGGAACACGCGGGCAGCCATCGGCGTCCCTCCCCTTCGATCAGGCATAGACCGGGTTGAAGGTCGCCGGCGCCTTGTCCGCGCCCTGCCAGAACGGCGACAGCGCCCGCAGCTTCTCGATGATCGGCGGCATCACCTCGAGGACGCGATCGACGTCCTCGTCGGTGTTGTCGCGGCTGAACGAGAAGCGGATGGCGCCGTGGGCCGCCGTATAGGGCACGTTCATGGCGCGCAGCACGTGGCTGGGCTCGAGCGAACCGGAGGTGCAGGCCGAGCCCGACGAGGCGGCGATGCCTTCGCGGTTCATCAGCAGCAGGATGCCCTCGCCCTCGATGAACTCGAAGGCGATGTTGGCGGTGTTGGGCAGGCGCTCGGCCGGATTGCCGGTGACGAAGCAGCTCGGGATGCGCTGGAGGAGACCCTTCTCCAGACGATCGCGCAGAGCCGCGACACGGGTGACCTCGTCCTCCATGTGGAGGAGCGCCAGTTCCGCCGCCTTGCCGAGGCCGACGATGCCGGGGGTGTTCTCGGTGCCGGCACGGCGGCCGCGTTCCTGGTGGCCGCCCTTGAGCAGCGAGCGGAAGCGCACGCCGCGCTTGACGTAGAGCGCGCCGATGCCCTTCGGCCCGTGCAGCTTGTGGCCGGAGAGCGACAGCATGTCGATGGCGGTCGACTTGAGGTCGATCGGGATCTTGCCGACCGCCTGCACCGCGTCGGTGTGGAACAGCGCGCCGACCTCGTGGGCGAGTTCGGCGAGTTCGGCGACGGGGAAGATCGTCCCGGTCTCGTTGTTCGCCCACATGATCGAGACGACGGCGGTCTTCTCCGACAGCGCCTCGCGGTAGGCGGCGATGTCGAGCAGGCCGCGGCTGTCGACCGGGATGACGTGGACCTTGAGGCCCCTGGTCTTCTCGAGATGGGCGCAGAGCGACAATACCGCGGGGTGTTCCACCGCCGAGGTGACGATCTCGTCGCGACCGCCCTGCGCCTCGAGGGCGGAGAGGATCGCCATGTTGTCGCTCTCGGTGCCGCCCGAGGTGAAGACGATCTCGTGATCGAACTCGGCGCCGAGCAGCTTCTGCAGCGAGGTGCGCGCCGCCTTCACCGCCCCGCCGACCGACGCGCCGAAGGCGTGCATCGAGGAGGGATTGCCGAACTGTTCGGTGAAATAGGGCAGCATCGCCTGGACCACCTCGGCGTCGCAGCGCGTGGTGGCGTTGTTGTCGAGATAGACGGGGCGGGTCATGGGTCGGTCCTCGTTCGTCTTCGCGTTCGTCGGGTGCGAGGGGATGCCCCCTCGCCCGCCCTCACTTCACCGGCACGACCCGGAGCGGGATGCCGAGCTTGGCGATCAGCTTCTCCTGGACGCCGTTGACGGTCATCGACGCCATCTGGCAACCGACGCAGGCGCCGGTCAGCTTGACGATGACGTTGGAGCCGTCGACGTCGACCAGCTCGCAGTCGCCGCCGTCGCGCTTGAGGAAGGGACGGACCTCTTCCAGCGCTTCCTCGATCAGCCTGATCTTCTGCACCGTGGTCAGGCGCGGCGCCGCGGCGGCGGCGGCCGGGACCGGCGCGGGAGCGGCGGCGGCGACGACCTCGGTCGCGGCGGCGGCCTTCTCCAGCGACTCCAGCGAGATCACCGGCTGGCGGGCCTCGGTGGCGAGCGTGGCGACCGGGCTCGAGGCCATCTGGCCCTTGGGCTTCGCTTTCTGCTTCAAGGTCTTGGGATCGACCGTGCCGGCCTTGTAGGCGGCCTCGGCGACGATCAGGCCCTCGGCGACCATCTCGGCGTTGACCCGGGCGAGCACGCCTTCGAGCGCCTCGAAGCAGGTCAGGCAGCCGCCGCCGGCCTTGGTGTAGTTGGTCAGCTCCTCGATCGAGGTCAGCTCGTTCGAGCGCACGGCGCGTTCGATCATGCCCTCGTCGACGCCGAAGCACTTGCAGACCAGCGCGCCTTCCTCGTGGTCGTCCTTCCACTCCTCGCCGCGGAAGTCGGCGACCGCGGCCTGGAGCGCCTCGTAGCCCATCACCGAGCAGTGCATCTTCTCGGGCGGCAGGCCGCCGAGGAAGTCGGCGATGTCCTGGTTGGAGATCTTCAGCGCCTCGTCGAGCGTCTTGCCGACGACGAGTTCGGTCAGCGCCGAGGACGAGGCGATGGCCGAGCCACAGCCGAAGGTCTGGAACTTGGCCGCCTCGATCACTTCGGTCTCGGGATCGACCCGCATCATCAGCTTCAGCGCGTCGCCGCAGGAGATGGCGCCGACCTCGCCGACCGCGTTGGCGGTCTCGAGCACACCCGCGTTCACCGGGTTGAAGAAGTAGTCCTTGACCTTGTCGGTGTAGTCCCACATGGGCCGCACTCCTGAATAGCGTTCGGGATCAACCGAAGGACTTGCCGCACGAACACTTCGAGGTGGCGTTCGGGTTGTCGAAGACGAAGCCGGAGCTCTCGAGCCCGGTGACGAAGTCGACCGTCATGCCTTCCACCAGGGGGCAGCTGTCGGGGTCGACGTAGAGCTTGACGCCGTCCTGATCGACGACGATGTCGCCGTCGCGGGTCGTGCCCTCGAGGCCCATGAGATACTTGAAGCCGGCGCAGCCGCCCGCCTCGACCTTGATGCGCAGGCCCTCGACGGGCGTGGCGGCACGGGAGATGGCCGTCTTGACGGCGGCGACGGCGCTGTCGGTCAGCTGGATCATCGACGTGTTCCCTCGTTGCGAGTGGCGTTCGAGGGAGATTTCGCAAGCGCCGTGCCAATCGGTGAAAACCCTGACAATCCTTGTCTTTTTGCCATCGCTCGCCTGTGCGAAATGCGACAAGGGCGGATTTGCGACATGTCGGGAGAACGACGAAGAGACTGAAAGGACGGGGGATTCGGGTGGAAGTCGGTGGCGTGGCGAGGCACGCTCGCGCGTGCGCCCCCCCTCATCCGGCGCGTTCCGCGCCACCTTCTCCCGCGAGGGGAGAAGGGATGTCCGGGGCGAAGGCCTCGTGAACGTCGAGGACGGTGCAGGGAGAGATGTCGAAGAGTGGCCCGCGCCACACGCTCCCCCTTCTCCCCTCGCGGGAGAAGGGGCCCGAAGAGCGGACGAGGGGCGCTCGCCCAAGCGAGCAGGCCCTCACTCCGCCGCGAGGACCGCCAGATCCATCGCCCGGCGGCGCTCGGCCATGCGGCTCTCGCCGTCCTCGGCGCCGAAACAGTCGGCGAAGTCGGTGCAGGCGGCACAGGACGGGGCCGAGCAGAGCGCGAAGCCCTCGGCCTCGCAGAGGCGGCGATAGAAGTACTTCTTCCAGCGCATGTTGTTGGTGTTCCCGGCATGCAGCACGGGGAAGAACAGCGCCAGCAGGCGGCCGAGCTCGGCGCGATCGAAGAGGCCGAGGTCCTGCCACAGGTGATCGGGGCGCATGGCGCGCCGGGCGATCATCGTCGCCACCAGCGGGCCGTCGCCGCTGCGGCGATCCTCGGCGAGATGGTCGAGGAGCAGATCGCGCAGCACCTCCTCTTCCGGTTCGCAGGTCGGCCGGGCGACGTCGGCGAGCGGAAAGAGGCGGCGGTCGACGGCGGGGAAACGTTCGGCCAGCAGCGCGTCGAGCCGGTCGGGCGAGAGGCCGGTCGCGGCGCAGACGTCGACCTCGCCGGACGCCGCCTCGTCGACGGCGACCGCCAGGATACAGGCGAGCGCGTGGGCGGCGAAACCGTCCTCGGCGTCTCGGGCGGGCCTCGCCGCCGCCGCGATCGTCGCATGCCAGTGATCGGTCATGGTCGCCTCCTCGGTCGGATGTCGCCTCGGGATCGGGGGAGACGGCCGGCACTTTCGGAAGACGCCGGCCGTCTCGGGGTCGCGACCGCTCGTGTGGTGCGGTCGGCCAGGGTTCGCAGTGCCCGCGAGACGCGGGCGGACGTCAGGCCGCGATCTTGTCGGCGGCGACGTGGGACTGGCAGTTCTTGGGGCAGACGCGGGCGCAGGCACCGCAGCCGATGCAGGAGCCGGCGGCGTCGACCACCATGATCATGCGGTTCAGCTCGCCGTCGAAATCCTCGTCGTCGCCCTCTTCGCACTTGCCGAGGATCTCGCCCTCGTCGTCGACGCCGTAGAGGTGCATCACGTCGCGCGAGCAGACCTTGAAGCAGCGGCCGCAGCCGATGCAGGTCCCGCCGTCGATCGAGACGAGGTATTCGGGCATCCAGCCGGAGCCGTCGCGGGTCACGAAGTCGGTCATGTCAGGCGGCCTCCAGGCTCTTCAGTTGGGCGCGCGCGGCTTCCAGCGCGGCATAGGCGTCGTGGGTCGCCTGGGCGACCTCCATGATGGTCTTCCAGTTGACCGGCAGTTCCTCGGAGAGGTCGTGCAGATTCATCTTGGCGTTGATCGCCTTGGCGGAGAGCTTCTTGATCTCGGCCTTGAGCGTCTCGACGTCGGACATGGCGTCTCTCCTCGATGCGAACGCGAAAAACGAGTTGGGCATCATCCCCGACGCGGTGGGTCGGACGGACGGTCGGCCCACGAGACCGTGCGCCCGGCTCGGCGTCACCGCGAGCAGCCGCGCCGGGGATGATGCGTCGAGGACGGCACGGGGAATGTGCCGCCCCCTTCCCCGGGTCACCAGTCGGCGACTTCGGGGAACTTGGCGATCATCTCGCAGGCCTCTTCGACGGCCTTGGTGCCGGCCTCGGCGAGCTTGCCGAGGTTGTCGTGGCCCCAGCGATGGACGTCGCGCAGCGACTTCGACAGCACGACCAGGCGGCCGGCGGTCAGCATGACGCGGCCGAAGCCCTCGTGGCTCATCTTCATCATCGGCGAGGCCATGCGGCCAGACGCCTGCTCGATGGTCAGGCCGACGGCGGCATAGAACTTCTCGACCCGCCACAGCACGTCCGGATCGGGATCGCCGATGATCGGGATCTCGCGGCGCTGCTCCTTGGTCAGGATGAAGTCCTTGAGGAGATCGGCGTCGGTGCGCCCCTCCCAGGTGCCGTAGCTGTCCTCGGCGCGGACGAGCCGCACCAGGGTGGAGAGAAAGGGCGTGGCGAGCGCCACGGCGTCGGCGTCGAGTTCGGCGGTGTCGGACATCGGAGATACCTCAATCGTCGGCGAAGGAAGGTTTGGGGGCGGCGATGCCGGCTTCCGCCAGCACCTTGCGCAGCCACGGGGGCGGCGCACCGTTCAGCATGGTGCGGGTGCGCTCGAGCACCTCGTCGATCGGCGACGGCGCCTGCACCTTGATGGGATGGATCTTGGCCGAGACGACCTTGGCGGCGGAGGGGCCGCCGATCGCCAGGCAGAACAGCAGGTGACAGCCGGCGAGCGCCTCGACCTTGGGGGTGATGCGGTCGTCGCCGTCGGTCTTGTGCAGACCCGACTGTTCGGTGACGTCGTCGAAGGCCAGCGCCTCGACGAAGGTCCAGCCGTCCTTCGACACGTCGTAGACGGCGAAGCGGTTCGCCGACCCGAAGTGCGCGTTGAGCGACTTCATGTCGTTGGTGGCGATGGCGACGCGGACCGCGCCGGCCGGACGCTCGGGGGCGGCGGTCGCCTCGCCGTCAGTGGGCACGAGCGACAGTCTGCGCACGGCTGTCATGGGCGTTCTCTCTCTTCAGTAGCGGATCGAGACCCTCGGGGGTCGGATCCTTCCGGTGGGCCTGGAAGACGTTGGAAACCTCGAAGATCAGGTCGCGGGTGCCGCGATAGCCGACGAAGCGGCGGTGCTGCGCGCCGAGCCGGTCGAAGATCGGAAAACCGACCCGGTAGAGCGGAATGCCGAGCCGCTCGGAGGCCTGGCGGCCGTGCGAATGGGTGACGAGCAGATCGCAGTCCCCGGCGAGCTTCTCGAAGTCGCCGAGATCGCCGACCTTGACCTCGTCGGCCGGCACCTTCCGCAGGATCGGCGAGGTGCCGGTGGTGGTCACCGCGGCCGAGACCTCGGCGCCCATGCCGGCGAAGAAGGTCGCGAGCTGGTAGAGGTGATCGGGCTCGGCGGCGATGCCGACCTTCTGGCCACCGAAGTGGAAGTGACCGTCGAGCAGCGCGTCGGAGAGCTGCGAGCGCTGGCGGCGGATCTTCGCCGGCACCGGCTGGCCGGAGATCTCGGCGAGCGCGGTGACGAAGCGATCGGCCGCCTTGAGGCCGGTCAGCGTGCCGAACAGCGTGTAGGGAACGTCGGCGACCTCCGCCAGCTTCTCCGCCGCGGCGCGCTGGCCCTCGCCGATGGCGATGCAGTGGACGCATTCGCCGAGCGAGCGGATGTCCTCGACCTTCGTGCCGCCGTAGGTGGTGGGGATCCACTTGCCCGGCACGGTGCCGTCGAGGGCACCCGACACGTCGGGCAGGATGGTCGCCTCGAGCCCGAAGGCCTCGATCGTCTCGCGGATCTCCTCGATGTCCGCGACCGTCAGGTTGAAGCCCGGAAGCACCGCGATGCGCCGCGGGTTGCGGCGGGGGGAGACGCGGGCGGTGATGCCGTCGATCATCGAGACGACGGCCTTGGTCCAGCCCTCCTCGATCGAACCGTTGAAGTCGGGCGTGGCGGCGAGCACCACCTCGGTGCCGGCGAGATCCTCGGCGCGCTTGGCCTTGATCATGGCGAGATCGCCGGCGAAGTCCTCGCCGCGGGTCTCGACCAGCGCCGTGGTGCAGACGCCGATCAGCTTCGGCTTCGTCCGCGTCTTGAGGTTCATGATCGCCTCTTCGAGGTGATCGGCGCCGCCCATGATGGTGGCGACCTCGTCCATCGCGGTGGTCTGGAGCGGGATCGTCTCCTTGAAGTGACGCACGAAGAGCACCAGCGCGAAGGAGGTGCAGCCCTGGCTCCCATGGAACAGCGGCACGCAGCCGTCGACGCCGAGGAAGGCGAAGGCGGCGCCGAGCGGCTGGCTCGACTTCAGCGGATTGACGGAGGCCGACTTCTCGACCGGCAGGACGTGGGCCATGGGGGTCCTCCTCAGCAGTCGTCGGCGTCGCCGGCACCGGAGCCGGCGAACTTCTTCAGCGTGTGGGCGGGGAACGTGTCGTTGGCGGCGACGAAGGCCGCCTCCTCGCGAGCCCCGACGACCGGGCCGCCGCCCACCACGCTCTCGCCGGTGATGCGGCCGTCGGCGTCGAAGGGCGCGGGGGCGCGGACCTGATCCCAGATCGGATTATGGATGGCGATGTCGATCTGGCGGACCAGTTCGACCATGCCGTCGTAGCCGGCGTAGGGAAGGTGACGCTCCTGGTTGATGTCGAGCCAGGGCATGCGGGCCTTGAGCGCGACGAACTGGGTGCGGCCGCCCGACAGCATGATGTCGGCATCGTGACGTTCGAGCAGCGCGTAGAGATCGCGCGGCGCCATGCCCTCGAACATCTTGTGTTCGTCCTCGAGCAGCTGCTTGACGCGTTCCTTGTCCTCGGGCGTCGACTTCTTGACCGAGGTGCCGACGATCTCGATGCCGATCTCCATCAGCGCCGAGGCGACCGACCAGGACTTCACGCCGCCGGTGTTGAGCAGGACCTTGCGGCCCTCGAGCCGCGGCCGGAAGGCCTCGAGCCGGGCCCAGGCGATCGCCTCCTCACGGGCGATGACCGCCTCGGTGCGATCGATCAGCTCGGCGTCGGCGCCCTGACGGACCAGCAGCGCCGCGATCTGGCGCAGCGCGTCGGAGGTGTCGGCGATGCCGTAGAACGAGCCCTCGAAGAAGGGGATGCCCCAGCGCTCTTCCATCTTGCGGGCGAGATTGATGAGCGCCGTCGAGCACACCATCATCGTCGCCTTCGCGGTGTGGGCGCTCGCCACGTCGGCGTAGCGCGCATCGCCGGGGATGCAGGCGCGGATGCGGATGCCGAGCTCGTCGAGCAGCGGCTTCACCAGCCAGAACTCGCCGGCGAGATTGAACTCGCCGAGGATGTTGATGTCGTAGGGTCCGACGTCGTCGGGCTCGAGCGTGCCGATCACGTTGTCGAGCAGCGCCTCGCCGGCGAGCTTGTTGCCGAGGTTCTTGGACCCGACGAAGCCGGCCGAATGGACCGGGATCACGGCCGTGCCGAACTTCTCGGTCGCGTGACGGCAGACGGCGTCGATGTCGTCGCCGATCAGCGCGGTGACGCAGGTCTCGTAGACGAAGATCGCCGGGGGGCGATGCTCCTCGACGATCTCGCGGATCGCCTTGTAGAGCTTGCGCTCGCCCTGCCCCATCACGACGTCGAGTTCGGTGAGGTCGGTGGTGAAGGACGTGCGCCACAGCATCGGGCCGGAGGACGCCGCACCGCGGTTGTCCCAGGAGTTGCCCTCGCAGGCGAGCGGCGCATGGATCAGGTGGGCGGCGTCGGTGATCGGCTGCAGCACGATCTTGGCGCCGTCGAAGGCGCAGCCGCCGGCCGCCGCTCCGGGCGTGAGGGGCTTGGAGCAGCCCTTCTTGCGCGCCTTCTCGTCCTTGGCCGCGTTCTTGTCGCAACCCGGCTCGTTGAAGAGTTCCTGGACCTTCGGTGACAGCATGTCCGGCCCCCTGTCGTCGACTTTGTCGGTCATCCGACAAAGCGCTGGCGTCAGGGGGATAGGAGCAAGGGGTGTGCCAGAGGGGCGCGGTCAGACCGCGCCTTCGTCCTCGATGCAGAGGATGTTGCCGCAGGCCTTGCAGTGGACGGCGTCGACGTCGTGGCGGTTCAGGCCGCAGTGCGGGCACTTGTGCTCGACCTTGTGCGGCCGGAACATCACCTGCACCAGCCGCAGGAACAGCGACACGCCGAAGATCATGATCACCACCGCGATCATCTTGCCGGAGGTGCCCTCCAGCGTGATGTCGCCGAAGCCGGTCGTCGTCAGCGTCGTGACGGTGAAGTAGAGCGCGTCGGCATAGTGCTCGATCTTCGGATTGGCGGCGTGCTGCGTCTCGTAGACGATGGCCGTCATCACGAAGAGGAAGACGAAGAGATTGATGCCCGCATCGATCGTCTGCTGGTGACGGCGGAAGAAGTCGAAGTCGGTGCGCAGGCGGCGGACCGTCTGGTAGGAGCGCAAGAGCCGCAGCATCCGCGCCACGCGGAGGAAGGCGAGGCCCTCGCCGACGATCGGGGCGAGAAGCGACACGATCACCACCATGTCGGCGATGCCGAGCGGATGGAGGAGATCGCGCACGCGCCGCCGCGAGATCCAGGTTCGCGCCGCGAAGTCGGCGACGATGACGACGCCGATCGCCAGATCGATGCGCTCGACCGTCGACGAATGGGCGAAGAACGACGAGACGACGAGAAAGGCGACGGTGGCGAGGTCGAAGACCAGCAGCGCGTAACGGAAGGCGACGGCGCGTCGGCTGTCCCTCTCGTAGAGTTCGATCAACAACGCCTTCATGGTCTCTCCCAGCCGCGAGCCGGCGTCGGGATATCTGGGGGCGGAGGGCGCGATGCGCAATCCCGCCCAAGCGAAACGGCCGCCCCGAGGGGCGGCCGTCCGTTGTCCGACATGTCGGCTTTTCGACGTCGACGATCTCAGCGGGTGAGGTCGTAGGAGTAGTCGGTCTTGCCGGCGACGATGGTCTCGCTGTCGAGCTTGTCGAAGACCTTGTCGAGGATCGTCGTCAGCACGCGCAGGCCGCCCTGGTAGCCCATGATCGGGAAGCGGTGGTGGTGGTGACGATCGAAGATCGGGAAGGTCAGGCGGATCAGCGGCACGCCGGTGTCACGCTCGAGGTACTTGCCGTAGGACGAGCCGATCATGAAGTCGACCGGTTCGGTGAACAGCAGCGAACGCAGGTGCCAGAGGTCCTTGCCGGCCCAGACCTGAGCGTTGGCGCCGAACGGGTTGGCGGCCAGCATCTCCTTCATCTCGGCTTCCCACTGCTTGTTGCCGTTGGTGGCCAGGCAGTGGGTCGGCTCGCCGCCCGTCTCCATGATGAACTGCGCCATCGCCTGCACGAAGTCCGGGTCGCCCCAGATCGCGTACTTCTTGCCGTGCAGATAGGCCTGGCTGTCGGCCATGGCGTCGACGAGGCGGCCGCGCTCCATGCGGATCGCTTCCGGGATCGCCTTGCCGGAGAGCTCCGACACCTTCATCAGCAGGCTGTCGGTCGCCCGGACGCCCAGCGGATAGTGGAAGGTCGCGGTCTCCTGGCCCTGCTCGGCGACGTAGTCCATCGTCTTGCGGGTGTTCCAGTACTGCAGCGAGATCGTGGCCTTGGCGTCGAGCGCGCCCTTGACCTGGTCGATCGTCGTGCCGCCGTCGTACATGCGATAGTCGCCGTCCGAGGGGGTGTCGAACTGGTCCGAGGCGTCCGAGACGAAGGTGTATTCGACGCCCATCATGTCGAACAGACGCTTCAGCTCGCGGTTGTTGCCGACGCAGAAGCCGTCGAAGCCCGGGATGATGTTGATCGAGGTCGCCGGCTTGCGTTCGGCACCCTTCCAGAAGTTCTCCAGAATGCCCTTGATCATGTTGTCGTAGCCGTCGACGTGCGAGCCGACGAAGGCCGGGGTGTGGGCGTAGGGGACGGGGAAGTCCTCCGGCACCGAACCCTTGGTCTTGGCATTGGCGATGAAGCCCTGGAGGTCGTCGCCGATGACTTCGGCCATGCAGGTGGTCGAGACCGCGATCATGTCGGGCTGATAGAGCGCCGAGCAGTTGGCGAGGCCGTCGATCATGTTGTTGAGGCCGCCGAACACCGCGGCGTCTTCGGTCATCGACGAGGAGACGGCCGAGCACGGCTCCTTGAAGTGACGCGACAGGTGCGAACGGTAGTAGGCGACGCAGCCCTGCGAACCGTGCACGAAGCTCATGCAGCGGGAGAAGCCGGCGGAGGCGAAGACGGCGCCGAGCGGCTGGCAGGCCTTGGCCGGGTTCACGACCAGGGACTCACGGGCGAGGTTCTTCTCGCGATATTCCCAGGTCTTCAGGTACTCGCCCTGCTCGGCGACCTTGTCGTCGGGCAGCGGGCATTCGAACTCGGCACGCTTGCGCGCGAACATTTCCTGATACTCGGGCTCGCGGAACAGCGGAGCGTGGTCGAGGACCTTGTCTACGGACTGCGGCATGATTGGTCACCTCTCCAGGATCTCCGCGCCATACGGCGGACGATCGTTCAGGGTGTGAGCAAGGGTCGCGCGGGCGGATGGCTCGCGGCGTGGTTTCGTCGAACTCTCGTCCATCGGCCCGGGTCCCCTCCGCGGGCTGCGCGGAGGGAGATGTCGAGCGGGTCGCCGATCACTCGGCGGCGGCAGCCAGCGGCGCCTTCTCGGTCCACGGGGCGTCGAACAGATCCCAGACCGGGTTGTTGATCGCCAGATCCATGTCGCGCGCGAAGATCGCGAAGCCGTCGTAGCCGTGGTACGGGCCGGAGTAGTCCCAGGAGTGCATCTGACGGAACGGGATGCCCATCTTCTGCACCGGGTACTTCTCCTTGATGCCGGAGCCGACCAGGTCGGGGCGCACCTTCTCGATGAACTTCTCGAGCTCGTAGCCGGTGACGTCGTCGTAGATCAGCGTGCCCTTCTTCACATAGTGACCGGTGCGCTGATAGTCGTCGTTGTGGGCGAACTCGTAGCCCGTGCCGGCGATCTCCATGCCGAGGTCTTCGTAGGCGTTGATCACGTGACGGGGGCGCAGGCCACCGACGTAGAGCATCACCGTCTTGCCCTTCAGGCGCGGGCCGTACTTGGCCTTGATGCCGTCGACCAGCGGCTTGTACTTGGCGATGACGGCTTCCGCCTTCTCCTCGATCTCCGGACCGTAGTGCTTGGCGATCTTGCGGAGCGACGCCTCGATCTGCGACGGGCCGAAGAAGTTGTATTCCATCCACGGAATACCGTACTTCTCTTCCATGTGCCGGCAGATGTAGTTCATCGAGCGGTAGCAGTGGATGAGGTTGAGCTTGGCGTGGACCGCGTTCTCGACCTCGGCGAGCGTGGCGTCGCCCGACCAGTTGCCGACCACGCGCAGGCCCATCTCCTCGAGCAGGATGCGCGAGGCCCAGGCGTCGCCGCCGATGTTGTAGTCGCCGATGACGTTGACGTCGTAGGGCGTCGTGACGACCTCGCGTTCCTTCTTGTCGAAGACCCAGTCACGGATCGCGTCGTTGGCGATGTGGTGACCGAGCGACTGCGACACGCCGCGGAAGCCTTCGCAGCGGACCGGAACGATGGTCTTGTCGTGTTCCTTGCCCTTCTTCTTCGACACCGCTTCGATGTCGTCGCCGATCAGGCCGATCGGGCACTCGGACTGGACCGAGATGCCGTTGGCGAGCGGGAAGAGCGTCTCGATCTCGTCGATGACGCGCTCGAGCTTCTTGTCGCCGCCGAACACGATGTCGCGTTCCTGGAAGTCGGTGGTGAACTGCATCGTCACGAAGGTGTCGATGCCGGTCTTGCCGATGTAGTAGTTGCGACGCTGGGACCAGGAGTACTGACCGCAGCCGACCGGGCCGTGCGAGATGTGGACCATGTCCTTGATCGGACCCCACACCACGCCCTTCGAACCGGCGTAGGCGCAGCCGCGGATGGTCATCACGCCGGGGATCGACTTGATGTTCGACTTGACGTCGCACTCGGTGACCGGGCGCTCTTCGCCCTCGATCTCCTCGGTGCCGGCCTCGGAAGCGACCGAGAGGTGCTTCTTGCGGCGCTTGGCGAACTTGTCGGGATACTGAGCGAGAACGTCCTCGATCAGCTTGGCGTGCATTTCGCCGTCGTTTTCATAGTCGAGGCTCATGGGAACCCCCCTCGTAGGGATCGGCGCACGCGGGCGACGCGATCCGGAGCCGTGGCACTCGCCCCTCGAGGGGGCCGTTCGGGGGGCGGCGTGGAGATGCCGCCCGGGTCGGGTCGCGGGCAGGCCCGCGACCCGTCTGCCTCCGGGATCACTCGCCGGCGACGGCGGCTTCCTTGGCCTGGAGCTCGGCGAGCGCCTGCTCCTCGGTCTTCATGATGCCGAACTCCATCAGCATCTCTTCGAGCTCTTCCATGGTGATCGGGGTCGGGATGGTGCCCTTGCCCGAGTTCTCGTGGATCTTGCGGGCGAGCTCGCGATACTCCTTGGCCTGCTGGCTGTCCGGCGCGTACTCGATGACGGTCTGACGGCGCAGCTCGGCGTGCTGGACGATGTTGTCGCGCGGCACGAAGTGGATGAGCTTGGAGTTGAGCTTGGCGGCAAGCGCCTCGGCCAGTTCCAGCTCCTTGTCGGTCTGACGCTCGTTGCAGATCAGGCCGCCCAGACGCACGCCGCCGGAGTGGGCGTACTTGAGAATGCCCTTGGCGATGTTGTTGGCGGCATAGAGCGCCATCATCTCGCCGGACATGACGATGTAGATTTCCTGGGCCTTGTTCTCGCGGATCGGCATGGCGAAGCCGCCGCAGACGACGTCGCCGAGAACGTCGTAGGACACGTAGTCCACGTCGTCATAGGCGCCGTTCTCTTCCAGGAAGTTGATGGCGGTGATGACGCCGCGGCCGGCGCAGCCGACGCCCGGCTCCGGGCCACCGGACTCGGTGCACTTGATGCCCTTGTAGCCGATCTTCATGACGTCCTCGATCTCGAGGTCCTCGACCGAGCCGGCTTCGGCCGCGAGGTGAAGAACGGTGTCCTGGAGCTTGGTGTTCAGGATCAGGCGGGTCGAGTCCGCCTTGGGATCGCAGCCGACGATCAGGATCTTCTGACCCATCTCGACGAGAGCAGCGAGGGTATTCTGGGAGGTGGTGGACTTGCCGATACCACCCTTGCCGTAGAAGGCGATCTGCCGAAGCTTGGCCATGTTTCGAACCCCTTCGAAAATTTGTCGGGCATCGATGCCCGATGCCGTCCGTCCGTTCGGCAGCCTTGTCGCCGCCTAGCGCAAAGGGAGTTTCAAGCTTCGTGCCAAGTGCCCCATCGGCCCGTGACGATTTTTTTATTCTTTCTATTTCAATGCTTTGCATGAAATGCCGCAGGCCGGACGGGGGAAAGGGGCCGCTGTCGCGACCCCGACATTTCCCGACAGGGCGTGTCGAACAACGTCTGTCGGAGGGGTCAGCAGACGAAATCGACATTCGACACATTCAATCCCCGACGAACGGGCCGCGAGCCTCTCGGTTCGCTGCGGAGGCCCTTCATCCTGAGGTGCGAGCGAAGCGAGCCTCGAAGGGCGAGGGGCCGAGAGGCACCGCCCGTCGTGGCTTCGCCCTTCGAGGCCCGGCTGCGCCGGGCACCTCAGGATGAAGCCGAACAATGACCTACACGCCTGAACCACCATACCTGTGCGACGAGGGCCGGGGATCGCTCCCCGGCCCTCGCCAAAGTCGTCGGATCGTGCCGCGTCAGAAGACGAAGCGGAACAGCGTGTAGAGCGAACCCGACAGCAGGATCGCCGCCGGCAGGGTCAGCACCCAGGCCATCAGCAGATTGCGCAGCGTGGCGAGCTGGAGGCCGGACCTGTTGGCCGCCATGGTGCCGGCCACGCCCGAGGACAGCACGTGGGTGGTCGACACCGGCAGGCCGAGACCGTCGGCGGCACCGATCGTCGCCATCGCGACGACTTCCGCCGACGCGCCCTGCGCATAGGTCAGGTGGGTCTTGCCGATCTTCTCGCCGACGGTGACGACGATGCGTTTCCAGCCGACCATCGTGCCGAGACCGAGCGCGATGGCGACGGCGATCTTCACCCAGGTCGGGATGAACTTCGTCGAGTCGTCGAAGGCCTTCTGCAGCGTCTTGAGTTTCGCCTCGGCGCCCGCGTCGAGGCCGGCGCCGTGGGTCTTGAGCAGGAAGCGCGCGCTCTCGGAGGCGAGATACATGTCGTTGCGCACGTTCTGGACCGCGCCGGCCGGGACGTGGGCGAGCGCGCCGTAGCCCGACACCTGATCGGAGATCTCGAGCGCCAGCTTCTGGAACGAGGCGACGGTGGTGTCGGTCGCCTTGCGGGTGCGCACGAATTCGGTGAGGTCGCCGCGGAAGTCGGCGGGGGCCGGCGCCTTGGCGTAGGGCTGCATGGCGGTGACGGCACCGGCCGAGGCCTGCTGATAGGCGAGCGTGTGGGCCTCCGGCATGGCGCGGTTCAGCGCATAGGCGGTGGGGACCGTGCCGATGAGGATCAGCATGATCAGGCCCATGCCCTTCTGGCCGTCGTTGGAGCCGTGGAAGAAGGACACGCCGGTGCAGGTGAAGATCAGCAGGCCGCGGATCCACCACGGCGGCGGCTGGTTGCCCTTCGGCTCGTCGTAGAGTTCGGGCTTCCGGACCAGGAAGCGCAGCGTCAGGAACAGGACCGCGGCCAGACCGAAGCCGAACAGCGGCGACAGCAGCAGCGAATACCCGATCTCGGTGGCCTTGCCCCAGTCGACGCCGGAGGTGCCGTCGCGGCCGCGCAGGATGGCGTTGGCGATGCCGACGCCGATGATCGAGCCGATCATCGTGTGCGACGACGATGCCGGGATGCCCAGCCACCAGGTGGCGAGGTTCCAGATGATCGCCGCGATCAGCAGGGCGAAGACCATGGCGAAGCCGGCGTCCGAGCCGACCTGCAGGATCAGTTCCACCGGCAGCAGCGACACGATGCCGAAGGCGACCGCGCCGGTGGAGACGGCGACGCCGAGGAAGTTCCAGAAGCCCGACCACACCACTGCGACATGCGGCGGCAGGGCGTGGGTGTAGATGACGGTGGCGACCGCGTTGGCGGTGTCGTGGAAGCCGTTCACGAACTCGAAGCCGAGCGCGATCATCAGCGCCACGCCGAGCAGGATGAAGGGCACCCAGGTGGCGACCGGGGTACCGGCCTCGACGATGTCCTGCCGGATCGACCAGGCGGTGAAGAGCGCACCGGCGGTCAGGATGCCGAAGAACAGGACCGCGGTGACGGGGCCCATGCCCACGTCGAGTTTCGGTCGGGAAGATTGGGAGGTCAGGCCGTCGGGCGGCAGTGCCATGTCGGTCATGCGTCGTCCTCGCATCGATCCGGTTGCACGAGCGGGGCGCAGGGCGCTCCGCGTCTCGGGGCCAGTCTTGGCCCGCCCGCGCGACGTTCGAATGACGATGCGGCAACCGGCGAAGGCGGCACCGCGGCCAAGACGCGAGGCCGAAACGCGAAACGCCCCGGATCGCTCCGGGGCGTCTCGTCGGATCTCGGCCGAAGGGTCCGCGTCAGGCGGCGGCGAAGTCGCGGACGAAGACCTCGACGACCCGACGGAGATCACCGGCCTGGCTCGACAGGTCGGTCGACAACGACATCAGCTGGGTCGAGGCCGCCCCCGTCATCTCGGCCGCCTGACCGACGCCGGCGATGTTCTGCGTCACCTGATTGGTGCCGGTCGACGCCTGCTGGCAGTTGCGGGCGATCTCGGCGGTGGCGGCGCCCTGCTCTTCCACCGCGCCGGCGATGGCTGCCGAGATCTGCTTGATGTCGCCGACGACGCGCAGGATCTCGCTCATCGAGGCGACGCTGTCACCGGTCGCCCTCTGGATCTCCTGCACCTTGGTGCCGATGTCGCCGGTCGCCTTGGAGGTCTGGTCGGCGAGTTGCTTCACCTCCGCCGCGACGACGGCGAAGCCCTTGCCCGCCTCGCCGGCCCGCGCCGCCTCGATCGTCGCGTTGAGGGCGAGGAGGTTGGTCTGGGCGGCGATGTCCCGGATCAGGTTGACGACGTCGCCGATCGCCGCGGCCGCCGTGGCGAGCGTACCGATACGGGTGTTGGAGATCTCCGCCTCGCCGTAGGCGGTGTCGGCGACCTGCGCCGAGTGGCCGACCTGACTGCCGATCTCGCGCACCGAGGCGGCGAGCTCTTCCGACGCCGCCGAGACGGTCTGGACGTTGGAGGCGGCCTCTTCCGCCGCCGCGGCGACGGCCTGGGCCTGCCGCGCGGTCTCCTCGGCGGTGGCCGAGAGGTTCTTGGCCGAATCCGCGACCTCGCCGGAGGAGCGGGCGAAGCCCTGCGCCAGTTCCTGCATGCGATCGACGAAGTCGGTCGCCAGTTTCTCGCGATGGGCGAGCGCGCGCAGTTCCGCTTCCTCGAGGGCGGCACGTTCGCGGCGGGCTTCCTCGGCGGCACGCAGCTGTTCGCGCAGGGTGGCGAGTGCGCCGGTGATGACGCCGACCTCGTCGTGGCGATCGGTGTCGGTGATCTCGGTGTCGAGCGCGCCGCGGCCGAGGGCGGTCATGGCCGTGACCGCACGCCGGACGGGGGCGCAGACGCCGGTACGGACGAGATAGACCGCGAGCCCGACGACCATCACCACCGCCAGTCCGATGGCGACCAGAGTCTGCCATGCCGTCCACACGGCATTGGCGGTCGTGCCGCGGCTCTCGTCGTCGAGACGGGCGGTGATCTCGCGGGTGAGCGGCAGCCCGACCTCGAGCGCCGCAACCAGCGCCGGGCGACACTGTTCCTGCATCACCCGCGCGGCGGCGACCATGCCGCCGGTCTCGGCGGTGCGGTTGACGGCCTGGCAGGCGCCCTCGGTCACCGCGAGGAAGCCGCGTTCGACCTCGGCGAAGCGATCGGTGAGGCTCGGAACCTGCCGGCGTGCCTCGGCGAAGTTCTCGCGGAAGCTCGCGATCGCCGCGGCCTGCCCCTTCACGGCGGCCTGCCGCGCCTCGGGCGTCGACGCCTCGATGCTCTGGTGCAGGCCGATTTCGTATTGCGTGATGTACCGCGCCGCACGCGTGTACTTCAGTGTGCCGGCGACGGTGTTTTCGAGGAGCCCCTGATAGGTCCCGGCGATCACCAGCAGCCGGTTGGTCGAATAGAGCGCGCCGGCGAGGCTCACGCCCCCGAGCAGCAGCAGCAGACTGACCACCTTCCAGACGATCGACCAATTCTTGAAGGACATGCTCCCGACCTCCTGTCGCGATCCGTCGCGCGCTTGCCCAATAGATTCGGCAGCGCGACGACACCAAATCGAGCAATCAGCATGCTACTTTTCTAGTTTCCGAATCTGAATCTTTGATTAATTGATATTTCACTAGTATTTCATCGATTAAATCGATGCGTATACGTATAATTGCTCAATTTCTCCGGCAAAATCACCTGACGTAAATGTTCGTTTTGAACGAATCGACCATGGCGAACCGGGTCTAGACCGCCTTCGACGCGCTCGAGAGCCCGACAAGACACGAAAGCGCGACCAGAGGTCGCATGCTTGTCGCGTGCTGCAACAGGTCTCCGTGCCTCGCCCGGGCGCACGTCGAAGCCGGGCGCGCCATCGCATCGGCCGCGACATCGCGCCGACGGGCTCGCGACAGGCACGTGTCGCGAGCCCGACAAAGCGCGACAGGGTGACCCGGGCGACGGCGCGACGGGGCCGAAAACCGCCGCGAAGGCGTCCGCGGCAGTTGGCGCGGGGCTTGCTCCGGGGCTCGGCACGCATCCCCGCGCGGTTCGGCGGGCGACTTCGGTCGTCCGTGCCGGCGGGCCGCGTTCGACGTCAACAGAGACACCCCAGCGGAGCCGCCAGATGGCCAACGTGACCTTCTCTTCCCGCGTCCTTCCCAAGGACGTCACCGTCTACGCCGTCGCGGGCGACCGCGGCACCATTCTCTCGGTCGCCGAGAAGCACAAGATCCCGATCCCGTTCGAATGCCGCGACGGCGAGTGCGGCTCCTGCCTCGTCGAGATCGTCACGCTGACCGGCAAGACCATGGGCTCGCAGCTGACCGAGAAGGAGAAGGCGATGCTGAAGTCGCTCGGCCGCATCACGGCCGACGAGCTCGCCGACGCCGAGACCAACGACGTCATGCCGCGCTTCCGCCTCGCCTGCCAGACGATCGTGCGCGACCAGGACATTCTCGTCCGCTTCCTCGGCGACCAGCCGGGCGACGCCGTCTGACGGACCCACGGCCGGGGCGATCCGTCCCGGCCCCCTGCCCCGCCCCGGCGACCGGGCGGCGGGGCGCGACGACGAGGAGCGCGACATGAAGAACGTCGAGGAATTCCTGGCCTATGCCGTCAAGCTCGAGGAAGAGGCCATGCTGCGCTTCGGCGAACTCGCCGACAGCATGGAGACCTGGGGCAACGCCGATGTCGGCAAGCTCTTCCGCAAGCTCTCGGAATATTCCAAGTGGCACATGAGCGACGCCAAGGCGCGCTCGGGTTTCCGCGAGATCCCGGAGATCGCGCCGCACGAGTTCCACTGGCCGCAGGGCGAGAGCCCGGAACGCGCCGCGATCTGGGCGGCCGATCCCTTCATCGCCCGCGACGAGGCGCTGGAGATCGCGCTCTCGGCCGAACGCGCCGGCCTCGCCTTCTACGCCCACGTGCTCGAGACGACCGACGATCCGGAGATCGCCGCGCTCGCCAAGGAGTTCGTCGAGGAGGAGAGCGAGCACGTCGCCGAGCTCCTCAAGTGGATCGCCGCCCACAAGGCCGGCAAGCCGCTGCCGGCGCTCGCCTGAGGCGGACGCTCCCGCTCCGACGTCGATGCCCCGGCTCGCCGGGGCTTTCGGCGTTGCGGGGACGGCGAGGCCGTGCGCGATGCTTCGAGACGGGCGCCTACGGCGCCCTCCTCAGCATGAGGCGTATGTGTTTGTTTCGAATATGAAAAACGCCTCATGCTGAGGAGCGGGCCGACGGTCCGCGTCTCGAAGCGTCGCGCACCACGCCTCTCTCCTCCCCAAGGGAGAAGCCCTCCTCACGCGCCTTCGAAGCCGGTCAGCACGCCGACGGCGTTGTGGCCGATCGCCTCCACCGCGTAGCCGCCCTCGAGCACGAAGACGGTCGGCAGGCCGAGCTTCGCCAGGCGGCGGCCGATTTCGGGGTAATCCGACGTCTTCAGGCGGAAATGGCTGATCGGGTCGCCCTCGAACGTGTCGAGGCCGAGCGAGACGACCAGCGCCTCCGCCCCGACCTTGCGGATGCGCTCGATCGCCGTGTCGAGCGCCGCACCCCAGGCCTCGAAGCCCGAACCGGCGAGAAGCGGCAGGTTGAGGTTGAAGCCCTCGCCGGCGCCGACGCCCACCTCGTCGGCGGCGCCGAGGAAGAACGGGTATTCGGTCGACGGGTCGCCGTGGATCGAGGCGAAGAACACGTCGGAGCGATCGTAGAAGATCTCCTGCGTGCCGTTGCCGTGGTGGAAGTCGACGTCGAGCAGGGCGACGCGGTCCGCGCCCTTCTCGCGCAGCCGCTCGGCGGTGCAGGCGGCGTTGTTGACGTAGCAGTAGCCGCCGGCGGTGCGGCGGCCGGCGTGGTGGCCCGGCGGGCGGCAGCCGGCGAAGGCGACGCGCTCGCCGGAGGCGACGAGATCGGCCGCCGTCAGCGCGACGCGGAACGAACTCTCGATCGCCTTCCACGTGCCTTCGACGAAGCTCGCGCCGCCGTCGAAGGAATAGAAGCCGAGCAGGGCGCGGATCGCCTTCGGCTTCAGATCGGCGCGCAGATTGTGCGTCGGCCACACCATCGGCAGCGCCGGACCGACGTAGCCGGCGGCCGTCCACAGATCGAAGGCCTCGGCGAGGAAGGCGACGTAGTCGGCGTCGTGAACGCGACACGCCGTGTCGAGGCTCTGCTCCGTCGGCGCGACGAAGGGGCCGAGGCCGCGGCGTTCGGCCTCGGCGAGCACGAAGGCGAGGCGCTCGGGCTTCTCGTAGCCGGGCTCGATGATGCCGGCGCCGAGTTCGACCTGACCGGAATGGCCGAGATGGTCGGGGGACCAGACGATCTTCATGGGGGTGATCTCCGATGGCTCAGGCGCGTGAGAAGGCGGTGGCGCGGGCGATCAGATCGTCGTCCGGGCGGATGCCGGTGTAGAGCACGAATTGTTCGACCGCCTGCAGCGTCATGACCTCGGCACCGGTGATCACCGGTTTGCCGAGCCGACGGGCGGCGAGAATCGTCGGCGTCTCGGAGGGCAGCGCGACGACGTCGAAGACATGGGACGCCGCGGCGATCTCGGTCTCCGTGAAGGCGAGATCACCGGCCTCGGCCCCGCCGGCCATGCCGATCGGCGTGACGTTGACGAGCATCGCGCCGGCCGTGTCGCCGATGTCGGCACGCCAGCCCCAGCCGCAGCGGTCGGCCAGCGCGCGGCCGGCGGTCTCGTTGCGGGCGACGATGGTGCCGGCCTCGAAGCCCGCGTCGCGCAGCGCCGCGGCGACCGCCTTGCCCATGCCGCCGGCGCCGCGCAGCACGACCGGCGTCGACACCGGCACGGCGTGGGCGACGACGAGCTTCGCCACCGCGACGTAGTCGGTGTTGTAGGCCTTCAGGTGCCCGTCTGTGTTGACGATGGTGTTGACCGCGCCGATGGCGGCGGCCGACGGGTCGAGTTCGTCGACCAGCGGGATCACCGTCTCCTTGTGCGGCATCGACACCGCCGTGCCGCGGATCGACAGCGCCCGGATGGCGGTGACCGCACCGGCCGCATCGGCGACCGCGAAGGCCTTGTAGACGTAGTCGAGCCCCAGTTCCTCGTAGAGGAAGTTGTGGAAGCGGGTGCCGGTGTTCGACGGGCGCGCCGAGATCGACATGCACAGGCGGGTGTCGCGGGTGATGCGGAGGGTCATGCGGGCTTCCGGTCGTCGGTGGGACGGGGGAGGCTAGACCCGAGGCGCGGCGACGGCAACGCACGGCGTCGCAGGGCGGGCGTGTCGGGGGCGGGACGCGGAGGTCGGGGCGTGGGTGCGCGATGCTTCGAGACGGGCGCCCGCAGGGCACCCTCCTCGGCATGAGGCGCTTTTCATATTCGATACAAACACATACGCCTCATGCCGGGGAAGCGGGCCGACGGCCCGCGTCTCGAAGCATCGCGCACGTGTTCGGCGCGAGCGGCGTCGCCGCCCCTCAGCCCACCAGCAGATCGACGGCCTGCGCCAGCGGCAGATCGACCACCTCGGCGCCGATCTCGGCGAAGAACTTCAGCTCGTTCTTGGTCAGCCCCGCCGTCTCGGTCACCACCACGAGGGGACCGGCGGAGCGCTTGGCGATCTGGCGGGCGTAGGTGCGCAGCATCTGGTCGTGGAAGCGACAGCCGACGAAGACGAAGCCGCGGGTGGCGCGGATGCCCTTCACCACTTCCGGGATCGGCGTCTGGATGTCGATCTCGGTCAGGACCTCGACATAGTCGCTGTCGGCGACGAGGAAGTTCTTGGCCGGCGCGACGGCGCCGTGCGGCTTGTAAAGCACGGTCTTCGCCGTGTCGGCCGTCGCGGGCGCGAGTTCCGCACCGTCGGGGCCGTAGGCGCGGAACCAGATGTCGGCGTTGACGCCGGCCCGCGTGATGCCCTGGATCTCGACCCAGTCGGTGCGGCCGGTCGCCTTCAGCGCGGTGCGGGCGGCGCCGTCGTACCAGGTGTCGACGATCAGGGCGAGCGGCAGGGTCGCGAGCTTGGCGTGGAGCTTCGACGGCGCGACGGCGGGGCCGAAGATCTCCGCCATGAAGGCGACCAGCGTGTTGCGATGGCGGCGTTGCTCGATGAACTGGGCGACCGACCACATGTTGGTGCGGATCCGCGACGGCGCCGGCGCCTTGGCGTGGAGCCGCGCGGCGACCGCCTCAGGCAGGAGCGGGATCGGCGCCTCGCCGTCGAGCGCGGCGAGGTCCGGCCCGAGGAAGGGGATCAGCCGGTCGGCCTCGAGACCGAAGCGGACGTCGGCGAGCTTGGCCTCTGCGGCGGCCCCGGTCAGCACGACGGGCTCGGCGGTGGCGATCATGGTCATGGTCTCTCCTCGTCTCGTCGTGTGGTCGGGCGCGGTCGGCTCGCCGGCTCTGCCGGCGCCCCCTCATCCGGTCCTTCGGGCCACCTTCTCCCTCGAGGGGAGAAGGGAACGCCTCACTCCTCGTCGTCGCCGATCTTGCGGGCGTTGACGGTGATCGGCAGCTTGGTTTCGGCCGGCATGTCGGGCAGGACCAGCACCCAGCCGTTCTTCATCTTGATCGAACCGCCCCACATCCCCTCCTTCTCGACCTCGACGACCGGTTCCTCGAGATCCTTCTTGGGGATGTAGGCGGAGAGCCCCTTGGGCGTGTTGCGGAGCATCACCTTCATGTCATGGGCCTTTCGTGGGCGACGGCGCCATTCCCCGGCGCCGGATGCGGGTGGCGCGGGGCACGCGCCGGAGGGTCATTCGGCCGCTTCGCCGAGCATGTGGCCGGCGTCGCGGGCGGCACGCGCGGCGGCATCGGCGCGGTAGCGGGCGGCCTCCTCGGGCTCGGCGTCCATGGAGACCAGCTCCTTGCCGCGCATGCCGACGATGGTGCCGCGTTCGGTCCACTCGACCGCGTAGATCCAGAACATCTGCAGGAAGGTGCCGATGTCGCGCACGTAGCCGACGTCGCCCTTCATCACCAGCGGCTCGCCGATGTCCTTGCGCGGATAGGTGCCGTCGTTCTTGACGAGGCGGCGGGCGACGACCCGCTCGCCGGGCTTGAACACCGGCGCCTTGCGGATCTCGACTTCCTCTTCGCGTGCGAGGCCCATCAGCGCTCTCCTTCGGTCTTCAGTCGTGCCTCGACCGCCTCGCGGACGATCGCCTCGCCGTCCTCGGCCATGGCCGCGAGATCGGCGAGCGGCAGGCGTTCGGCGACGGTGAACCGCACCCGAACGTCGGGATCCTTCGCCAGAGCGTGCAGCCGTTCCGGCGCCAGTCGCTCGGCGACCACCAGACGGACCGTCGGGTCGGGATCGACGATCAACGCACCGAGATGGCGCGGATCGACGCGACGGGCCGCCTCGCGGCGAATTTCGTCGTCCTCGTCGTGCATCACGCCGACGAGGAGCGCGGGCGGCGCACGACGGGCCGCCGCCATGCGGACGCCGTAGTCGGCATCCGAGAGCAGCGGCACGAGGTCCTCGGCGTCGAGACGCCGTACGACCGTCATGCGCACCCGCCGGTCGGGATCACGGGCGAAGCCCCGGATCCGCGGCTTGGGCAGACGCAGCGCCACCATGGCGCGGACGTCGGGCTCGGGATCGTTCATCAACGCTCCGAGCCGGAAGGGGCTGGCGTATTTCGCCGCCAGCGTCCTCACCTCGAAATAGGGGTGATCGAGGTAGCGATCGGCCTGCGCCGGATTGGCCGCGAAGAAGCGGTCGATCCGCTTGCCGCGCCGGTCGTTGACGCAGGTGCGCCCGAACTCGCAGAGACCGGCGGCGCGATTTTCATCGTGCGGACAGTCCCGGCAGGAGATCGGGTTGCCCAGCCAGTCGACGGTCTCGTCCTCGTCGACCGGCTGGATCCGCAGCGTGCCTTCGAAGCCATCGCTCATGGTCGCCGTCCCTCCCGGCCACCGAGCGTGGCGTCAGGCCTTGACGCAGGTCTTGGGCACCGGGCAGACGGCGGCGCACTGCTGGGTGTCCATGCCGTCGCATTCGGTGCACTTCGCCGGATCGATGATGTAGGTCTCGCCCTTCATCCTGATCGCGGCCGAGGGGCACTCGAACTCGCAGGCGCCGCAGGTGGTGCATTGGGAAGAGATGATCTTGAAGGCCATGAGCCCGTCTCCTGGTGTCGTCACGTCGTTTCGGCGGCGAGCCGCCGGCTGGGGGCCGTCCGGCGGGAGGCCGGACCCGACGCGAGCGCGCGACGGCTCAAGTTCCGTCGCCACCCACGAAGGTGTGCGGCGCGCCCGGACGGGTGCGCCGCGTGCGGCGTCGCCTCAGGCGACGGCCGCGGAGCACGCGACGCCGAACTCGGTCGCATAGAGCGCGCCGATGGCGGTTTCGATGTAGTCGAAGGCGTAGTCGTCGGTGGCGCGGATGCCGGCCGCCGTCAGCATGTCCTTGGGGCAGTCGCCGATCTTCGAGCACAGCACCACCTCGACGCCCTCGAGCGCCGCGATGACCGTGTCGAGGGTGGCGTCCTCGCCCCAGCCGCCTTCGCAGTACTGGGCCTCGACCTTGCGGTGGCCGACGAAGGTGATGCCCTTCGGGCCCGCCTCGTAGACCTGGAACTCCTTGGCGTGGCCGAAGTGCTGGTTGACGCGACCGCCGCCCTGGGTGGCGACCGCGACCAGCAGCTTGGCCTCGACCGCGGTCTCCTTGACCGCGGCGACCGCCGCGTGCTTCGCCTCGACGTGATCGCCGCGCTCCTTGGCGACGATCTCGCGATAGGCCTCGCGCTTGGAGGCGTCGTAGGTGACGGTGTCGGGCAGCTGGTCGAGGGTGAACTCCTGACCGCGGTCCTCGCCGAGCAGGCCGACGGCATCGGCGCGGCACTGGCGGCAGTGACGCATCAGCTTGGCGCCGCCCTCGAGCTTGTCCTGCAGCGCCTTCAGCTCCATCGCCGTCGGTCCACGCTGACCGGTCAGGCCGTAGTGGGTGCCGTGCGCCGGATCGGAGATCAGCGGCATGACGTTGTGCAGGAAGGCGCCACGCTCCTTCACCCACTTGTTCACCTCGAGCAGATGCTCGTCGTTGACGCCGGGGATCAGGACCGAATTGATCTTGGTGAGGATGCCGCGCTCGGTCAGCATCTCCAGGCCGAGCATCTGGCGCTCGTGCAGGATGCGGGCGGCCTCGACGCCCTCGTAACGGCGCTTGTTGTAGTAGATCCAGGGATAGATCTTCGCGCCGATCTCGGGATCGACCATGTTGATGGTGATCGTGACGTGGTCGACGTTCATCTGCGCCAGCTCGTCGACGTGGTCGGGCAGCGCCAGACCGTTGGTCGAGATGCAGAGCTTGATGTCGGGGATCTCCAGGGAGATCGCCTCGAAGGTCGCCTTGGTCTTCTTCCAGTCGTAGCAGGCGTCACCCGGGCCGGCGATGCCGAGGACCGACAGCTGCGGCACCTCGTTGGCGACCGTCACCACCTTGCGCATCGCCTGATCGGGCGTCAGCTTCTCCGAGACGACGCCGGGGCGGCTCTCGTTGGCGCAGTCGTACTTCCGATTGCAGTAGTTGCACTGGATGTTGCAGGCCGGCGCCACGGCGACGTGCATGCGGGCGAAATAGTGGTGCGCCTCTTCGGAGTAGCAGGGATGATCCTTGATCTTCTCCCACGTGGCCTCGTCCATGTCCTCGGGCTTGGCGGACGAGCCGCAGGAGGACGACGAACACCCGCCCGAAGAGGCGGTCTTCTGGAGGGCATCCGCGTCGATCGGCGTCAGGATGCTGTCCAAGGAAATCATCGGCTGGTTCATCTCGACCACTCCCCTCGGCATGGTTCGAGGGAGATTTCGCAAGCCCCGTGCCAGAGGCGCGCGAACGGCGGTTTTCGAGGGATTCCAGAGATCTCGCGTCGCGCCGGCGTCGGAATTGTCCGTCGGACATGTCGGATTCCTGTCGCGTGTCCGACACCAGACATCGCCGACATGCGCCGAAAGTCGCAGACGATCTGCGTCGCACATCCGGCATTTCACGAATTGCCAAGTCGGCGGTAACCGCGGCGTCTAACGGCCTCGAAAGGGACCGCCACGATGACCGCCTCCTCTGCCGCTGCTCCGGCGCACGACGACGACGCCGAAGCCGCCATCGAGCGCATGGTGCGCCGCTTCTACGACGGTTGGGCCGGCGATGCGCTGCTCGATCCGCTGTTGCGCGCGCTGCCCCATCTCGAGGAGCACCTGCAGATCATCATCGATTTCTGGTCGCGCCAGCTGCTCGGCACCGACCGCTACCAGGGCCGCCCCTTCCCGCCGCACTGGAAGCTCGACATCGAACCCGATCACTTCGACCGCTGGATGGAGCTCTTCGCCGGGGCGGTGAAGGCCGAGCTTCCCGCCGATCTCGCCGCGACGGCGATCGAGAAGGCCGGCCACATGAGCGTCGCCTTCCAGGCCGGCCTCTTCCCGATCAAGGGACCCGACGGACGACCGATGAAGCTCTCGCGCGCCTGACGCCGCCGCTTCGCTCACTCGGATACCGCAGAATGCGTCGTGGGCTCGTGCCTTCACCGCGTCGAGCGCGGTCGTATACATTCGCGTCACGAAAATATTGCTAAAATTTTTCTTCGAACACTCCATCTCATCGCGGAGCTTCGGCGCGCTCTTCTTCCAAGATGACACTTTCTTAACCCTCGCGGGTCCAACGTCGGCGGATCGAAACATCGTTCGAGGATCGACGTTTCCATGGCGCCACGAGTCACGCCCAAGGATCGAGAGGTTACTTTCGATCCGGACGAAATCATCGTCTCCAAGACCGATCTCAAGGGTCGGATCACCTATGCCAACACCACCTTCGCCAAGGTGGCGGGCTATTCGCGCGCCGAGCTGATGGGCGCGCCGCATTCGATCATCCGCCATCCCGACATGCCGCGTTGCGTGTTCAAACTACTCTGGGATCGCCTGGCGGAGGAAAAGGAAGTCTTCGCCTATGTGAAGAACATGGCGCGTGGCGGCGAATACTATTGGGTCTTCGCCCACGTGACACCGTCCTACGACAATGCCGGCAAGGTGACCGGCTATCACTCCAATCGGCGCGTTCCGGATCGTCGCGTCGTCGACGGGGTGATCACGCCGCTCTATCGCACGCTGCTCGCCACCGAGGCGTCGCATGCCAACGCCAAGGACGGGTTGCGCGCATCCTTCGCGCAGCTCCTGGACATCGTGAAGTCGAAGGCCAGCAGCTATGACGAACTCGTCTTTTCGCTCTGAGGCGCTCGTTCCCGGCATCGCCGGCCTCGTCGCGATCGCCGGGGCCGGCGGCGCGGTCGTCCTCGGTGCGCCCTGGGTGGCGCTCGGCTGCCTCGCCGCGGCGGGGGCTGCGACCATCTGGTCGCTGTGGATCGCCGCACGCGTCGCCGCCGGCGTCGGCCGGGCGGTCGACGTCTGCGCGGCGCTGGCGCGCGGTGACTTCGAGGTCCGCGACCTCGCCTTCGACCGGCCCGGCATGGCCGGAGCGCTGACCGACGCGATCAACGACATGGCCGACCACGTCGATGCCTTCGTGCGCGAATCCAGCGCCTCGATGGACGCGGTGCGGCACAACCGCTATTGGCGCCGCATCCTGCCGGACGGCATGCACGGCGCCTATCGCCGCGCCTCCGAGACGATCAACGAGGCGACCGACGTCATCCAGGAGCGGGTCCAGTCGTTCAACGTCTCGACCGAGGACTTCGCCGACACCATCAACTCGATCGTCGACAGCCTCACCGTCTCGGCCGACGGCATGGGCGCGACCGCCGAGCGGATGAGCGAGGGCGCCGACGCCACCGATCGCCGCGCCGGATCGGCCGTCGAGACCTCGCAGGAGGCCTCCGCCGACGTCCGCCGCGCCGCGGAAGCCGCCGAACGCCTGTCGCAGTCGGCCCGTGGCATCGGCGCCGAGATCGACCGTTCCGCCACCATCGCCCGCAACGCCGTCGCCCGCGCCGAGGAGACGGGCCGCATCGTGTCGGGTCTGTCCGATGCGGCGGAGAAGATCGGCGCGGTGATCGGCCTGATCGATCAAGTCGCCGGGCAGACCAACCTCCTCGCCCTCAACGCCACCATCGAGGCGGCGCGCGCCGGCGAGGCGGGCCGCGGCTTCGCGGTCGTCGCGGCCGAGGTCAAGAACCTCGCCGACCAGACCGCCAAGGCCACCGCCGAGATCGCCTCGCACATCACCGAGGTGCAGTCGGCGACCCGAGCGGCGGTCGAGAGCATCTCCGGCATCGGCGGCACGATCGCCGAGATCGACGCCTCGACCGGCGCCATGCGCGGCTCGATCGAGACCCAGATCGAGGCGACCAGCGAGATCGCCCACAACGTCGCCAACGCCTTCGAGGGCTCGCGTGCGGTGAGCGACAACGTCGCCGGCATCTCCGACATCGCCCGCGAGACGGCGACGCTCGCCGCCGACCTCGGCACCACCTCGCGGCGGATCTCCTCGGAGGGCAACCGTCTCGCCGAGACCGTGCGCGAGTTCCTGTCGCGTCTGCGCCGCGGCCCGCTCGACCGCCGTCTGACGGCGGAGCAGCGGATGCCCGCCGGCCATGCCGTCGGCGTCCTCCACGACGGGGCGCACAGCAAGGCGGTCTGCGTCGACGTCTCCCACTCGGGCGCCAAGCTGGCGCTGGAGCTCGAGGGCGACTTCGCCGGTTTCCTGGTCGGCGACCGGGTCAATCTGTCGTCGATCCCGGGCATCGACTGCCCGGCGATCGTGCGCTGGGTCCACGGTCACGAGATGGGCGTCGAATACGTCGCCGCCGAGTTCTCGCCCGAGGCGGCACGCCGTCTGAGGGCTCTGGTCGACGAGGCCAAGGCCCGCGCACCGGCCGCCGCCTGACGGATCTTGCGATCGTGACGAAATCTTCAGGTGACGCGCGGTCCGTAATCATGCTGATATCGTACGAGGCTGGGGCGACTCTCCGGCCTCGTTTCGTTTCGTCGAGGTTTCCATGCGGGTCTCCGCCGTCCGTCTCATCGCTGCCACCGCCACCGTCGCCGCCGTCGCGCTGTTCGCCGCGCTTCCTCGCGACGCCGTCGGACAGAACGCGCCCGCCGGCGGCCCGCCGGCCGGTCCCGCCGTCACCGTCGCCAAGCCGGTGGTGCGCGACGTGCAGGAGACCCAGGTCTTCACCGGTCGCTTCGATGCCATCCAGTCGGTGACCATCAAGGCGCGTGTCGCCGGCTACCTGCAGCAGGTGGCCTTCACCGACGGTGCCCAGGTCAAGAAGGGCGACCTGCTCTTCGTCATCGATCCCCGCCCCTACCGGGCCGCGGTCGATCAGGCGAAGTCGGCGGTCGCCGTCGACGAGACGGCGCTGCAGTTCGCCAATGCCGACTTCGAGCGCGCCCAGGCGCTGCAGAAGTCGGGCAACATCACCGAGCAGGTCTTCGACCAGCGCCGGCAGACGCTGCTTTCGGCCCAGGCGCGCGCCGCCGGCAACAAGGCGGCGCTGGCCGCCGCCGCGCTCAATCTCGAGTTCACCGAGATCCGCGCCCCCTTCGACGGCCGCCTGTCGCGGACGCTGGTCTCGGAGGGCACGCTGATCGGCGCGGCCGACACGTCGCTGACGACGATCGTCGGCTCCGACCCGATCGACTTCTACTTCGAACTCGACGAGGGCACGTTCCTCGGCCTCGAGCGCGCCCATCTGGCCGCCGGCAAGGGATCGATCGTCGGCACGACCGCCTTCGTCGGCACCTCCGACGAGCTCGAGCCGAAGCGCGAGGCGAAGATCGACTTCGTCGACAACCGGGTCGATCAGGCCTCGGGCACCATGCGTCTGCGCGCCAAGGTCGACAATGCCGACCGCTTCCTCACCCCCGGTCTCTTCGGCCGCATCCGCATCGCCGTCGGCGGACCGAAGAAGGGCGTGCTGATCCCCGACGAGGCGATCGCCTCCGACCAGACCCGCCGCATCGTCTATCAGGTCGCCGAGGACGGCACGGTCAAGCCGACGCCGGTGGTGCCGGGGCCGAAGATCGACGGCTATCGTCTGATCCGTTCGGGCCTCGAGGGCACCGAGACCATCGCGATCAACGGCATCGTGCGCATCCGTCCCGGCGTGAAGGTGACGCCGCAGCCGACCCAGTTGCCGCCCGTCGCCGCCGCGCCGGCGGGGCAGCGCTGAAACGAGGCGAGATCCCATGCGTTTCGCCCATTTCTTCGTCCGCCGGCCGATCTTCGCCTCGGTCCTGTCGATCCTGACGGTGATCGTCGGCCTGGTGGCGTTCAATGCGCTGCCGGTGTCGCAGTATCCCGAGATCGCGCCGCCGACCATCGTGGTGCGCGCCAACTATCCCGGCGCCGACGCCGAGACGGTGGCCGCCACGGTCGCGACGCCGCTCGAGGAGCAGATCAACGGCGTCGAGGACATGCTCTACATGTCCTCCTATTCCTCGGCCGACGGCTCCGTCGCGCTGACCATCACCTTCAAGCTCGGCACCGACCTCAACAAGGCGCAGGTTCTGGTGCAGAACCGCGTCGCCGTCGCCCTGCCCCGCCTGCCGACCGCCGTGCAGCAGACCGGCGTCACCACCAACAAGTCGTCGCCAGACATCATGATGGTGCTGACGATGTACTCGCCCGACGGCACGCTCGACCCGCTCTACGTGTCGAACTACGCCCGCGCCAACGTCCGCGATCCCCTGCTGCGCCTCGACGGCGTCGGCGAGGTGACGATCTTCGGCGAACGGCTCTACAGCCTGCGCATCTGGCTCGATCCGTCGAAGCTCGCCGGTCTCGGCATGGTCGCCGACGACGTCATCAAGGCGGTGCAGGCGCAGAACGTCCAGGTGTCGTCGGGCACGCTCGGCGCCCAGCCGGCGCCCAAGGACAACGCCTTCGAATTCGTGGTGCGCACGCAAGGGCGCTTCGCCGAGCCGAAGCAGTTCGAGGACGTGATCGTGCGCTCGACCTCCGACGGCCGCGTGGTGCGGCTGAAGGACGTCGCCCGCGTCGAGATCGGCGCCCAGAGCTACACCAACACCTCCGCCTTCTCGGGCAAGCCCGCGGTCAATCTCGGCGTGTTCCAGCGGCCAGGCACCAATGCGCTCGCCGCCGCCAAGCAGATCCACGACCAGATGACGGAGCTCTCGGCGTCGTTCCCGCCGGGGCTCGCCTACACGATCGGCTTCAATCCGACCGACTACATCCAGGCCTCGGTCGACGCGGTCTACGAGTCGCTGTTCGAGGCGATCGTGCTGGTCGTCATCGTCGTCATCGTGTTCCTGCAGTCCTGGCGCACGGCGCTGATCCCGCTCGCGGCGATCCCGGTGTCGCTGATCGGCACCTTCGCGGCGCTGGCGGCGCTCGGCTATTCGCTCAACACGCTGACGCTGTTCGGCCTCGTGCTGGCGATCGGCATCGTCGTCGACGACGCGATCGTCGTGGTCGAGAACGTCGAGCGCAACATCCGCGACGGCATGCGGCCGCGCGATGCCGCCCATACCACGATGGACGAGGTCGGCACCGCCGTCATCGCCATCGCGCTGGTGCTGGCGGCGGTGTTCATCCCCACCGCCTTCGTGTCGGGCATCACCGGGCAGTTCTATCGTCAGTTCGCCGTCACCATCGCGGTGTCGACGATCATCTCGGCGATCAACTCGCTGACGCTGTCGCCGGCGCTGGCCGCGCTGCTGCTCAAGCCGCATGCGCCGGGCGAGCCGGAAGGCTTCCTGACTCACCTGTGGCACGGCTTCACCAACCGCTTCAACGCCGCCTTCGACGCCCTGTCGAACGCCTATGCGATCGGCGTCGGCTTCGTCGTCCGCCACCGGGTGACGGCGCTCGCGGTCTATGCCGGCCTGATCGTCGGCACGCTGTGGCTCGCCAAGGTCCTGCCGACCGGCTTCATCCCCAACCAGGACCAGGGCTATGCGCTGGTCATCGTCCAGCTGCCCGACGGCGCCTCGCTGACCCGCACCCAGGCGGCCGTCGACGAGGCCGGCAAGCGGGTGCGCGGCATTCCGGGCATCCAGGCGACGGTCGAGATCGCCGGCATCAACGCGTCGACCTTCACCCCGGCCTCCAACGGCGCGGTGCTGTTCACCCCCTTCATTCCCTTCGACGAGCGTCTGAAGAAGGGGCTGACGGCCGACAAGATCGTCGGCGACATCCTGAAGGCGCTGGCGCCGATGCAGGAGGCCTTCACCATCGCGGTGCCGCCGCCGCCGGTGCGCGGCCTCGGCAACCAGGGCGGCTTCAAGCTGCAGGTCCAGGAGCGCGACAGCGCCGACATGCGGCGCATCCTCGGCCTCACCTATCAGATGATGGGCGCGGCGGCGAAGGATCCGCAGCTGGCACGCGTCTTCACCACCTTCACCGCCTCGACGCCGCAGGTCTGGCTCGACGTCGACCGCACCAAGGCGCAGATGCTGAACGTGCCGATGGGCGCCGTCTTCGACGCCCTGCAGCAGAACTTCGGCTCGGCCTACGTCAACGACTTCAACGCCTTCGGCCGCGTCTACCAGGTCCGTGCCCAGGCCGACGCCGAGTTCCGCATGACCGCCGACGATCTCGCCCAGATTAAGGTCCGGTCGTCGAACGGCGCGCTGGTGCCGCTCGGCACGGTCGTCTCGGTGCGCGAGGTGGCGGGTCCGTCGCTGATCCAGCGCTACAACATGTACACCTCGATCCCGCTGCAGGGTCAGGCGGGTCCGGGCGTCTCGTCCGGCGTCGCGCTCGACCGGATGGAAGCGCTGGCGCGGTCGATCCTGCCGTCGGGCACCGGCTTCCAGTGGACCGAACTGGCCTTCCAGGAAAAGGTCGCCGCCGGCTCGACGATCGGTATCTTCGCGCTGTCGGTGCTCTTCGTCTTCCTGGTGCTCGCCGCCCAGTATGAGAGCTGGACGCTGCCGATGTCGATCATCCTGATCGTGCCGCTCGGCGTCGGCGCGGCGCTGCTCGGCGTCTGGGGCCGGGGGATGGACAACAACATCCTGACCCAGATCGGTCTCATCGTGCTGATCGGCCTCGCCGCCAAGAACGCGATCCTGATCGTCGAGTTCGCCGCCCAGCACGAGATCCAGAAACGCGACGGGCCGATCGCTGCGGCGATCGAGGCCTGCCGCCTGCGTCTGCGTCCGATCCTGATGACGGCCTTCGCCTTCATCCTCGGCGTCGTGCCGCTCGCGTTCGCCACCGGCCCCGGCGCCGAGATGCGGCGCGCGCTCGGCACGGCGGTGATGTGGGGCATGATCGGCGTCACCATCGTCGGCCTGTTCCTGACGCCGGTGTTCTACGTCGCGATCCGCAAGACCTCGGGCTGGTTCCGCACCCGGATGAAGCGCCGCGCCGTCGCCGACGCCCGCGGCGCCTGACGCCGACGCCCGCCCGACGGCGGGCGTCATTCCTCCGTCACCGGAGCCTTTCAAGACTGGCACACCCATTCTCGAGAGGACCCGGCCGATGACCGATCATCCGACTTCCCGGCACGTCGAAGGCGCGAGCGACGACGTCTCCAGCAACGACTCGGGCAACACGCCCTTCGCCGTCGTGCTCGAGCGGGCGCTGTCGCGGCGCGGCTTCCTCGGCGGCGCGACCTCGACCGCCGTCCTCGCCGCCGCCGGCGCGCTCTCCGGCACGGTCGGCGCCTCGGTGCTCGCCTCCAAGACGGCGGCCGCCGCGGGCGGCTCGACGCTCGGCTTCAAGCCGTTGCCGCACGGCTACGACGCGACCCACCACGTCGCCGAGGGCTACGACGCGACCGTCCTCATCCGCTGGGGCGACCCGGTGGTGAAGGGCGCCCCCGCCTTCGACCCGATGAAGCAGACCGCCGCGGCGCAGACGCAGCAGTTCGGCTACAACAACGACTTCGTCGGCTACACGCCCCTGCCCTACGGCTCGGGCGACCCGGCCCACGGCCTGCTCTGCGTCAACCACGAATACGTCAACCGCGAGCTGATGTTCCCCGATCCGGCGGATCAGGACCCGAAGACCCAGTCGAAGGCCTCCGTCGACATCGAGATGGCGGCGCACGGCCACTCGGTCATCGAGATCGTCCGCGACGCCGAGGGCAAGTGGGCGGTCGTGCCCGGCCCCTACAACCGCCGCATCCACGTCGGCACCGAAATGGCGATCTCCGGCCCCGCCGCCGGCCACGACCGGCTGAAGACCTCCGCCGATCCGACCGGCCGCAAGGTCTTCGGCACCGTCAACAACTGCGCCGGCTCGATCACGCCGTGGGGCACGGTCCTGATGGCGGAGGAGAACTTCAACAACTACTTCGGCGGCGACGCCGCGAAGACCAAGGAAGCGCGCAACTACAAGCGTCTGGCGCTCGCCTCGGGCGAGGCCGAATACGCCTGGAGCCGCTTCCACGACCGCTTCGACGTCGAGAAGGAGCCGAACGAGGCCAACCGCTTCGGCTGGATGGTCGAGATCGATCCCTACGACCCGACCTCGACGCCGATCAAGCGCACCGCGCTCGGCCGCTTCAAGCACGAGGGCGCCCATGCCCTCGTCGACAAGTCCGGCCATGTCGTCGCCTATTCGGGCGACGATCAGCGCTTCGACTACATCTACAAGTTCGTCTCGAAGAACAAGTACGACGCCAAGGACCGCAAGGCCAACTTCGGCATCCTCGACGAGGGCACGCTCCACGTCGCCAAGTTCTCCGACGACCACACGCTCGAATGGCTGCCGCTCGTCTTCGGTCAGGGGCCGCTGACCGAGGCCAACGACTTCCACAGCCAGGCCGACGTGCTGATCGAGACGCGCCGCGCCGCCGACCTCCTCGGCGCCACGCCGATGGATCGGCCCGAGGACATCGAGCCGAACCTCGTCACCGGCGTCGTCTATTGCGCGCTCACCAACAACGGCAAGCGCAAGAAGGAACAGGTGGACGCCGTCAATCCGCGTGCCGCCAACGAACACGGCCACATCCTGGAGATGATCCCGCCCGGTGGCCGCGGTGCCGACAAGGACCACACGGCGACGAAGTTCACCTGGGACATCCTGCTGCTCGCCGGCAACCCGGCCGATCCCAAGGACGGCGCCAAGTACCATCCGGCGGTCGGCGCCGGCGACTGGCTGTCCTGCCCCGACAACGTCGCGGTCGACACCAAGGGCCGGCTGTGGATCGCCACCGACGGCGCGCCGAAGTTCGGCATCGCCGACGGCGTGTGGGCGACCGACGTCGAGGGCGACGGGCGCGCGCTGGTGAAGCTGTTCTTCTCCACCCCGCGCGGCGCCGAACTCTGCGGCCCGTCGTTCAACACCGACGACAGCGCCTATTTCGCCACCGTCCAGCATCCCGGCGACGAGAAGGGCTCGACCTTCGCCAAGCCGTCGACCCGCTGGCCGGACTTCAAGGACGATCAGCCGGCGAAGCCGTCGGTCATGGTCATCACCAAGCAGGGCGGCGGCCCGATCGGCTGATCGCGCGGCGTACCGGATCCATGCACGAAAGGGCGGCCTCGCGGCCGCCCTTTCTCGTCTCTTCGAGCCCCGCCGCCCTCAGTCGAAGGGTTTCCAGGGGCGATCGGTCGGCGCGAACCACGCCTTCGGCGAGCCGCAGACCGGGCAGCGCCAGCCCTCCGGCAGATCGTCGAAGGCGATCCCCGGCGGGATCGGTCCGTCGCCGGCGATGTTCGCCGGATCGCCGTGGAGGGGATCGTAGACGTAGTGTTCGCACTCGTTGTAGGTGCAGAGCCAGCGCCCGGCTTCGGCCCGCGCCCCGCCTGCGGCCCCGGTGAGGAGGCCCAGGAAGGCGACGAGCCGGGCGAGGACACGGCGGCGGTTCGGGGGCTGCGGCATCGACGGGCTCGCGGGCGTACGGGACATGCGGTCAGCATGGCCCGCTTCCGCGAAACCCGCATGAACCGAGGTCAGGCGACGGCGGCGACGTCCTCGAAGGCGAGGCGCGGCAGGCGCGGATGCAGCTTGGCGGCATCGCCGTAGCCGATGTTGACCAGCATGAAGGACTTGGCCGAGCCGTCGGCGAAGAAGGCGGCGTCGCAGGCGGCGGCATCGAAACCGGTCATCGGGCCGGCGTCGAGGCCGAGCGAGCGCAGGGCGAGGATGAAGTAGCCGGCCTGCAGCGCCGCGTTCATGCGGGCGGTCGGCTCGGCGTGCGGCTGGCCGGCGAACCACGAACGGGCGTCGGCATGGGGGAAGAGTTTCGGCAGCTGGTCGAAGAACTTCGGGTCGTAGGCGACGATCGCGGTGACCGGCGCGGCCATGGTCTTGTCGACGTTGCCGGGGGCGAGCGTCGGGCGCAGCTTCTCCTTGGCCTCGGCCGAGCGGACGAAGACGAGGCGCAGCGGCACGCTGTTGGCGGCCGTCGGGCCCCACTCGGTCAGTTCGACGGCCTGACGCAGCGTGGCGTCGTCGACGGGGCGGTCCTGCCAGGCACCATGGGTGCGGGCTTCACGGAAGAGAAGATCGAGGGAAGCCGCGTCGAGGACGGGACGAACGGTCATCGGACACTCCTGGGAGAACATGCGACAGGGAGGCTGTCGCTTCCCCTCCCACATGCGCCCGACGGCACCGCGCGACTAGACCGCGGACGTCGAACGATGCGTCCAATTTCCCTCAACCGGCATCGCGGGCGGCGACGGGCGGCTTGCCGCCGAGCCGCTCGAGCAGTTCGGCGAGCGGTACCGGACGGGCGACGTGGTAGCCCTGCACCATGTCGACGCCGATGGCGCGGAGCTGCTCCAGCGTCTCCTCGTCCTCGACGAACTCGGCGATGGTGGTGGCGCCGATCTTGTGGCCGATGTCGTTGATGCTCTCGACGATGGCGCGATCGACCTGGTTGGTGGTCAGCTTGCGCACGAAGGAGCCGTCGATCTTCAGATAGTCGGCCGGGAACTGCTCGAGATAGGCGAAGGACGAGAGACCGGCGCCGAAGTCGTCGAGCATGATGGCGTAGCCGGCGGCGCGCAGCTCTTCGACCAGCTTGCCGGCGTGGGTGATGTTGTTGATCAGCGAGGTCTCGGTGATCTCGAAACGCAGCCGGTGCGGCGGCAGGCGCGAATCCTCGAGCTCGGCGGCGAGGAAGGCGAGCAGGCCGGGGTCGTCGAGGCTGTTGGCCGACAGGTTGATCGACACCGACAGGCGCGGCACCGCCAGGATCGCGTCGTCGAGGTGATGCAGCACGGAGTGGATCATCCAGCGATCGATCGACGCCATCAGGCCGTAACGCTCGGCGGCCGGGATGAAGGCGCCGGGCGGCAGGATCGCTCCCGCGTCGTCGCGCATGCGCACCAGCAGTTCGGCATGGGACTGGAGATGGCCGGCGGGGCGCAGGTCGAGGATCTCCTGGGCGTAGATCTCGAACCGATCGGTGTCGAGCGCGGCACGGATGCCGGCGGCGGTGTGCAGTTCGTGGTGATGGCGGCGGGCGTCGCCCTCGGAGAGATGATAGAGCGACACGCGGTTGCGCCCGGCGGCCTTGGCGGCGTAGCAGGCGACGTCGGCACGGCTCATGACGTCGGCGGCGAGCGGGATCTCGGCGTCGACGCGGGCGATGCCGACCGAAGCGCCGACCTCGTAGACCCGGCCGCCCCAGGAGAAACGGACCCGGCCGATGCGTTCGATCAGCCGCTCGGCGATCAGACGGGCATCCTCCATGTCGCAATCGACCAGCAGGAGGCCGAACTCGTCGCCGCCGAGGCGGGCGACGACGTCGTTGCGGCGCATCTCGCCGCGGATCAGCCGGCCGATCTCGCGCAGCAGTGCGTCGCCGGCGGCGTGGCCGGCGGTGTCGTTGATGATCTTGAAGCGATCGAGGTCGACGAAGCAGAGCGAATGGCGCGAGCCGTCGAGATGGGCCGCGGCGCAATAGTCGGAGAGCGTCTGCTCGAAGGCGGAGCGATTGCGCAGGCCGGTCAGCGCGTCGTGGGTGGCGAGCTGGGCGAGCTCCTTCTGCAGGGTGCGCGCGCGGGTCACGTCCTGGAAGACCAGCACGGCACCGAGCAGTTCGCCGTTCTTCTTCAGGACCGGCGAGGCCGTCGCCTCGATGTCGAGGCGGGTGCCGTCGCGGGCGACGAGAACGAGGCCGTCGTCCTCCGTGACGCGCTCGCGCTTGTCGAGCGCGCGAGTGACGGCGCAGACCGTGTCACGGCTCACCTCGCCCTCGCGCGCGACGCGGAAGACGGCGGAACAGATGCGCCCGAGGGCATGAGCCTCGCTCCAGCCGGTGAGCCCTTCGGCGATCGGGTTCATCAGCGAGATGCGACCGGTCTCGTCGGTGCAGATCACGCCGTCGCCGATCGAATGGAGGGTGATGCGCAGCCGCTCCTTCTCGGTCTGCAGTGCCTCGGTCAGGCTGCGGTTCTCGGTGATGTCGGTGTGGGTGCCGATCATGCGCAGCGGCTGGCCGTTCTCGTCGCGGGCGATGACGCGGCCGCGGTCGAGGATCCAGACCCAACGGCCGTCCTTGTGCCGCATGCGGAATTCGCACTCGAACTGCGTCGTCTCACCCTCGAGGTGGCGCTTCTCCTCGCGCAGCAGCATCGGCAGGTCGTGCGGGTGGACGAGCGAGAGCCAGGCGTCGGCCTCGCCCGAGATCTCGCCCGGCTCGTAGCCGATCATGCGCGCCCACATCGGCGAATAGAACGTGTCGCGGCGGCGATAGTCGTAGTCCCAGACGCCCTGGCGCGCGCTCTCCAACGCGAAGTTCCAGCGGCTCTCGGACAGTTCGAGCGCCTGTTCGACGCGGCGGCGGGCCTCGATGTCGTTGAGTTGGGCGATCAGATAGGCAGGCTTGCGCTCCGGCCCTTCACGCACGATCGCCACGGCGACGAAGGCCCAGATCGCCGAGCCGTCCTTGCGACGATAGCGGCGCTCGGCGGTGAAGACGTCGTATTCGCCGGCCAACAGACCGCGCAGACGGACGTCGAAGTCGTCCCGGTCGTCGACGGTGATGTCGCCGGGGCGCTTGCCGACGAGATCGCCCGGTTCGCAGCCGAGCATGTCGCAGAGCGCGCGGTTGACCGAGAAGCAGACGCCGTCGAGGCGCAGCAGCGCCATGCCGAAGGGCGAGTGCTCCATGGCGTCGCGGAAGCGGGTCTCGTTGCGGCGGGAGCGCGTGCGCTCCTTGTCGAGTTCCTCGCGCAGCAGGGCGAAGGCGACCGGCAGACCGGCGACGAGGGCGGTGGCGCAGAGCTGGACCACCGAGGCGGAGACCTCGACGTCGCCGAGGGCGACGATGCCCCAGTGGTGCGACCACGCGATGCCGATCGCCACGACGAGCGAGCCGGCCGCCGTCGCCGCGACCGAACCGCGAATGCCGACGATGGCGAGCGGCAGCACGCACATCGGCATCAGGGTCGGCAGGAAGGCCCGGCAGAAGCCGATGATCGCGAAGGACACGACGACGCCGAACAGCGTCTCGGCGATGCGTCGGACGAAGAGGTCGCGCCCGGCGCAGTGCTCGACGACGGCGACGGCCATCAGGACCATCAGCGAACCGGCGGCCTCGGAGCCCCATCGATCGAGAACGACGACGAGAAGGCCCTCCTCGACGTCGCCGACCACCATGCCGGCGGCGAGCGCTCCCAGACCGGGAACGAGAAAGCCGAAGGCGGCGACGCGGCGCAGCCAGTCGGTCGCCCAGCGCCCGGACCGCACCGAACGCGGCCCGACGAGCGCAACGAGGCCGCCGAGCAGCTCGACGACGGCGATCAGCGACAGCGGCAGGACACGGTCGAAGGGCTCGCCCGCGTAGGAAAGCGCGAAGAAGGTGGAGGCGAAGACACCGACCGCCGCGGCGACGAGACCGGCGCCGCCGAGGCCGGTGGCCATCAGCGTGGCGAAGCCGAGGGCGAACCACGGAATGTCGCGGGAGGCACGAAGGTCGTCCCAATGCACGGTGGCGAGCATCAGCACGAGGTGCCCGACGATCAGGGCGACGACCGCCCACGATCCGAACCGGCCCGTCGCCGCCGAACGTACAGGAAACCCAACCACCAAGACGGCCTCCGCAGGCGCAAACCCCGCCGGCCGACTCTCGACGATCATCCCTAACAATCGGTGAAGGTGCGGAAGGACCACCTAGACCAAAGCTCAATAATGGTTACGTTACGAAAACTCGCGAAATTTCACACGTCACACGTACCCATATTCGCCGAAAATGCGTACTGAATGCTCCATTAACTATACATTAACGTAGACATACCCAATATCACCGCGTCGCCCGTCCTCATTTGACGCAGACGAGCGCGCTGAATGATACAAAAAGAATAGAAATCGCGTAATTTGGCCGTTTTGACCAGACGACACGAAGCATCGAACAAGACGCGGAGATTGCAAGGATGGCCCCGACAAGCAATGCTGGCGATATCCAGCGGCGATTGACCTTCGCGCGGATCGACAAGACAGCCGTCGCCGATCTCCAGGCGGCCTGGAGCGCGATCGAACCGGAACTGGGACCGATCCTGAAGCGGTTCTACGAGCACGTGTCGGGCGAGCCTGCGCTCGCGCGTCTGGTCGGCTCGCGCGGCGCCAACCTCGCGGAAGCTCAGAAGCGGCATTGGGCACGCGTCTTCGCCGGCCGATTCGACGACGACTATGCCCGTTCGGTGACCGAGATCGGTCGGGCGCACCATCGCATCGGCCTCGAGCCGCGCTGGTACATCGCCGCCTATCAGTTCGTCCTCAACGAGATCGTGATGCTGTTGGCGCGCAAGGCGCGTTTCCGTACCAACGAGCTCGCGCGCACCATCACCGCCGTCAACAAGGCCGTGATGCTCGACATGGATTTCGCGATCTCGGTCTATCAGGACGTGCTCCTGGAGGAACGCAGCCGGCAGGCTGCCCATGTCGCGGCCGAGGTCGAGGCCTTCCGCGGCACCTCGACCGCCATGCTCGAGCAGGTCGGCAACAAGTCGCGCTGCCTCCTGGCGACGGCCGACGAACTCACCTCGATCGCCGGCGGGGCCCGGGAACAGGCGACCAACGCGGCTGCCGCGGCCGAAGAAACCTCCGCCACCGTCGCCTCGGTCGCCGGTGCGGCCGAAGAACTCAACGCCTCGATCAACGAGATCGGCCGCCAGATCTCGGCGGCGACCGGCATCGTCGAGCGGGCCAACGCGATGACCGGCCGCATGGCCGATTCGATCGACGTGCTGGCGCGCTCCGGCGAGAAGATCGGCGCCGTCGTCGGCCTGATCCAGGCGATCGCGGCGCAGACCAACCTGCTCGCCCTCAATGCCACCATCGAGGCGGCGCGCGCCGGCGAGGCGGGCAAGGGCTTCGCGGTCGTCGCCTCGGAGGTGAAGAACCTCGCCGGGCAGACGGCCAAGGCCACCGACGAGATCTCGCTGCAGGTCGGCGACATCCAGAACGGCACCGGCGCCGCGGTGGCGGCGATCGAGGAGATCGCCTCGATCATGCGCGACATCGGCGGCGTCACCGGCTCGATCGCCTCGGCGATCGTCGAGCAGTCGGCGGTGACGCGCGACATCGCCCAGTCGGTCACCCAGGCGGCGGAAGGCACGGCGGTGCTGGCCTCGACCGTCTCGGCGGTCGAGGGCGTCATCACCGAGACCAGCCGCAACGCCGGTACGGTCAACGAGACCGCCAACGCCTTCGGCGACCAGGCCAACGCGCTGGCGGTGGCGGTTCGCGAGTTCCTCGAGCGGCTGCACCGGCCGACGGAGACGACGGCGCGGCGCGCCTGAGGCAGATCAGGGTCGCAGGGATCACGGGTCGCGCGCCACTGGCGTGCGGCCCTTTCTGTTCCCATATTGGCGAGAGACGGTGCCTCCCGCGCCGGCTTCCCTCCCTTTCGTTCCCTCCCGAGGCCGCATGTCCCAACTCTTCACGCCGCTCGCGATCGGCGATCTGATCCTGCCCAACCGCGTCGTCATGGCGCCGCTCACCCGCTGCCGCGCCGGCGAAGGCCGCGTGCCGACGCCGCTGATGGCCGAATACTACGCCCAGCGCGCCGGGGCCGGCCTGATCCTGACCGAGGCGACTTCGGTGTCGCCGCAGGGCGTCGGCTATCCCGACACGCCCGGCCTGTGGTCGAAGGAGCAGGTCGACGGCTGGAAGGTCGTCACCGGCGCCGTCCACGCCAAGGGCGGGCGCATCTTCGCCCAGCTCTGGCACGTCGGCCGCATCTCCGATCCGGTCCATCTGCACGGCGACCTGCCGGTGGCGCCCTCGGCGGTCCGCCCGGCCGGCCATCCGAGCCTGCTGCGCCCGATGCGCGAATACGTGACGCCGCGGGCGCTCGAGACGATCGAGATCCCGGCGATCATCGCCGCCTATGCCAGGGGCGCGCGCAACGCGATCGCCGCCGGCTTCGACGGCGTCGAGATCCATGCCGCCAACGGCTATCTGATCGAGCAGTTCCTGGCGACCAAGACCAACCATCGCACCGACGCCTACGGCGGCAGCCTCGACAATCGCATGCGCTTCCTGCTCGAGGTGGTCGACGCGGTCGTCGCCGAGGTCGGCCCGCGCAAGGTCGGCGTGCATCTGTCGCCGCGCTGCGACAGCAACGATTCCGGCAACGACGATTCCGACGTGCTCTATCCGGCGATCGCCCGGGCGCTCGGCGAGCGCGGCATCGCCTTCCTGTTCACCCGTGAGCACGAAGGCCCGGATTCGCTGACCGCGATCATGCGGCGCGAATTCGGCGGTCCGGTCATCGCCAACGAGGGCTTCACCGTGGAGACCGCCGAAGCGGCCGTCGCGCAGGGCCGCGCCGATGCCGTCGCCTGGGGCAAGCCCTACATCTCCAACCCGGATCTGGCCGAGCGGCTGAAGGCCGGTCGCCCCTTCGCGCCCTTCGACACGACGACCTTCTACGGCGTCGGAGGTCACGGGCCCAAGGGCTACACCGACTATCCGCGCGACGCGTGACGACTGCCCACACGATGGGCTCCCCAACGGTCCGCCCGCCGGTCTATGCTCTCGCCCGACAAGGAGCGACGGCATGGCGGCGGGCGGACCTTTTCGAACGATCCACGGCGGCGAGACCCATGTCTTCGCCGATCTGAAGACTCTGCTCGCCTGCGCCTCGCCGCGCCGCTCCGGCGACGAACTGGCCGGGATCGCCGCTGCGACCGACGCGCGGCGGGTGGCGGCGCGGATGGCACTGGCCGATCTGCCGCTTTCGACCTTCCTCGCCGAGCCGCTCGTGCCCTACGACACCGACGAGGTGACGCGGCTGATCCACGACGGCCACGACGCGCGCGCCTTCGCGCCCGTCGCCTCGCTCACCGTCGGCGAGTTCCGCGAATGGCTGATGGCCGACGCGGTGGGGTCGCGCGAGCTCGCCGCTCTCGCCCCCGGCCTGACGCCGGAGATGGTCGCCGCGGTCTCCAAGCTCTGCCGCAACGGCGATCTCGTCGCAATCGCCGCCAAGGCACGCGTCGTCACCGCCTTCCGCTCGACCATCGGCCTCGAGGGCCGGCTGGCGGCGCGGCTCCAGCCCAACCATCCGACCGACGACCCGGCGGCGATCATGGCGGCGACGCTCGACGGCCTCGCCTTCGGCATGGGCGACGCGGTGATCGGCATCAATCCGGCGACCGACAACGTCGAGGCGACGATCCGCCTGCTCGCCGTGCTCGACGAGCTGCGGCAGCGGCTCGACATGCCGACGCAGAGCTGCGTCCTCGCCCATGTCACCACCTCGATCGCGGCGATCGAGAAGGGCGCGCCGGTCGACCTCGTCTTCCAGTCGATCGCCGGCACCGAGGCCGCCAACCGCGGCTTCGGCGTGTCGCTGGCGATCCTGCAGGAGGCGCAGGAGGCGGCGCTCTCCCTGAAGCGCGGCACGGTCGGGTCGAACGTCATGTATTTCGAGACCGGCCAGGGCGCGGCGCTGTCGGCGGATGCCCACCACGGGCTCGACCAGCAGACGGTGGAGGCCCGCGCCTACGCCGTCGCCCGCGCCTTCTCGCCGCTCCTGGTCAACACCGTCGTCGGCTTCATCGGGCCGGAATATCTCTACGACGCCAAGGAGATCACTCGCGCCGGCCTCGAAGACCACTTCTGCGGCAAACTCCTCGGCGTGCCGATGGGCGTCGACGTCTGCTACACCAACCACGCCGAGGCCGATCAGGACGACATGGACGTCCTCGCCCTGCTGCTCGCCCAGGCCGGCGTCAACTTCCTGATCGCGGTGCCGGGCGCCGACGACATCATGCTCAACTACCAGAGCCTCGCCCATCACGACGTGCTCCGACTGCGCCATCTGCTCGGTCTGCGCCCCGCGCCCGAATTCGAGGCATGGCTCGGCCGCATGGGCCTCCTCGACGCGCAGGGACGGCTGCCGCCGGTCCAGCCCGGTTCGACGGCGGCGCGGCGGCTGCTCGCGGCGGGAGGCACGCGATGACCGGTGACGGCTGGGACGCCCTCAGGGCGGCGACACGGGCGCGGGTGGCGCTGGGGCGGGCGGGCGACGGTCTGCCGACACGGGAGCTCCTCGCCTTCCAGATGGCCCATGCGGCGGCGCGCGACGCCGTGCACGGGCGGGTCGACTTCGACGCCCTCGCTGCCGCCTTCCCCGGCCGCGACGTCCTGCGGGTGGCGAGTGCCGCGCCCGACCGGGCGACCTATCTGCGCCGCCCCGATCTCGGCCGCAGGCTCGCCGAGGGCATGACCGAGCGCCTGCCGGCGGGGCCCTTCGACATCGTCTTCGTGATCGCCGACGGATTGTCGGCAGCCGCCGTCGAAGCCCATGCCGTTCCGACCGTGGCGGCGGCGACCGCCCGGCTCGGCGATCTCTCGATCGGGCCGATCGTCCTCGCCTCGCAGGCGCGCGTGGCGCTGGGCGATGCGATCGGTGCGGGCGTCGGCGCGCGGCTCGTCGCCGTGGTGATCGGCGAACGGCCGGGGCTCTCGGCCGCCGACAGTCTCGGCATCTACCTGACGCACGACCCGCGGCCGGGCCGCGTCGACAGCGAGCGCAACTGCATTTCCAACATCCACGGCCACGGGCTCTCGCCCGAGGCCGCCGCAGCCAAGCTCGCCTGGCTGGCGCGCGAGGCGCTGCGGCGCGGCCTGACCGGCATCGACCTCAAGGAGGCGGCACCCGACGCCCTCCCCCAGCCCGGTGTCACCCCGGCGATCGCGCCCCCCTAGACACGAAAAAGGCGGCCGAGGCCGCCCTTCGTCGATCGTCGGATGCGGGCCGCCTCAGAAGAGGCCGGGCACGAAGCGGTGAGGCACGCGCTCCATGTAGTCGGCATAGCCGGGCATGACGGTGGCGAGGATCTTCTCCTCACGCATCGCCCGGACGATCTGCATCTGATAGAGCAGCACGATCACGCAGACGTTCATCGTCGTGAAGTTCGCCGCCAGGAAGGCGACGTGGGTGATCAGGTAGCCGACATAGATCGGATGGCGCACCCAGCGGTAGGGACCGGAGGTCCGCAACGTGCGCGCCGCCGCCAGAATGCCGAAGGACCGGCCGAGCGACAGCTTCGCCCAGATCACCCAGACGATGCCGACGGCGGTGGCGGTGGCGGTCACCGTGCCGGGCAGGACGGCGGCGCCGTCCGTCGCCTGGATGAAGAGCGGCACCATGAAGGAGGCCGCGACGGCGACGGCGCCGTGGAACGGGCTCGCGTCGCGATGGCTGGCCTTGTGGGCGAGGATCATGATCACCAGCGTGACCACTTCCGACGTCATGAACAGGAGGAGCGTCAGATCGGTCGGATCGGCCCACCAGTGGCCGCCGATCCGCATGACGAACCACACCACGGTGGCCACGCCCGCCAATCGAAACACCGCCTCCGTCAGGTCGATGCGGCTCGGCGCATCGGCTGTCTGTATCGTCATGGCTCCCTCCACTCCGCCGCCAGCATCGCCGCGCGGTGTTGAGCTTCGGTAAATGACGACGGAGAAACGCCGGCGGGCGCTCGACCATCGATCGCGGCCCGAAACGAGACGATGGATAGCTCACGACCTGTCGGTCGAGCGCGGTCCGCATGCCTGCGGCCCCGGCTTCCGACCGCCGGATGTTCGGCCGTGCATTCGGATCGCGGTCACGGCCTCTGGAATTGCAGCGACTTCGTTCCCGACACCGGCGGGCGGACCGTCATGACCCCGACACCCGCGACGGACGAACTGGACGGCGGAGCGAAGGCCTGCCTGCCGACCACCCGAGGCGCGCGGCTTCGGTCGGTCGAGCGACGGGATCCGGCGGAGCCTGGTCCTTCGCCGTTCGGGAAGCACCGGCCGCGCATTTCAGTTTGCATCGAAGCCATTGCGACGAACATGGAGATACGATCATGGAAATCGATTTCACGAGCATCATTCTCTGCCGAGGCACCGTGGCCATCGACGCCGGCGCCGTCCGGCGGCAATTCGAAGAGATCGTGCCCGGAGCACGGCTCGAGGTCGCCTTGGCCGGCGCTTCTTCCGGTGCCGAAGGCGCCCCGAAGGGCGTGGTCGTGAGCTTCGGTGGGCTGACGGCAGCGATCCTGGCGACGGACGCCCCCCTACCGATCGAGTCGTTGATCTACGGTCCTTCGCCGACCCTCTTCTGGCCCTCCGCCGAGCAGGACCTGGCCGAGCATTCGGCGCATGTGCGCGTGATGCTCGTCGACGACGAAGCGTCGGGACAGTCGCCGGTCGATCGCGCCACGGCGTTGGCTCGTCTGACGGCAGCCGTCTGTAAGACCCAGGCGGCCGTCGGCGTGCTGTGGTGTGCGGCCGATCATCTGCTGAGCGCGGCTCGCTTCGTCCAGATCGCGACGACGCCAGAGGATCGAGGCGGAATGCTGAGCCCGATCTGGATCCGTCTTCTCGTGGCCGAGACCGATCGGGGGCTCGTGGTCGCCACGCATGGATTGGCAGCCCTGACCGGCTCTCGCGAAATCGAGTTCGCCCCCACCCGCAACCTCGATCTCGCCACGCTCGCCACCCGAGCGATCCAGCTCTCACACTACCTTCTCCAAGGCCCGCAGGCCCTGAAGGAAGGCGACGTCGTCGGCCCCGAGAGGTTCACGGTCATGACACGCGAGAGTGGCAGCTTCGAGGAAAGCGCCGTGTTTCAGTTGGTGCTGCCGACGGAACCGTGAGCGACGCCGAAGACTACGAGCGAAGGTATTGCGAAATGGCCTATCTGGCGACACCCAAAGAGCCCTATCACTCGCCGGACTTCGAATTCGAACCGGATTGGCCTGACGAATCTGATCTGGAGCGCAAGGACTCGCGTTGCTACCTGCATTTCTGGGGCCTCCCCATTCCGCGAGATCGGTTTCCCAAGAAGGTGATATTGCGCTCCAAGCACAACATTAAAAGCGATGTCATCTTTTGCGGGTGCAACAAGTGGGTCGTCTCCGAGCGCGTTCGGGACATTCTTTCGAGTGTTGCACCCGATCAAGTCGAGTACATTCCAATCGAAATTGTCAAAAAGAACGGAACCGCGATCAACGAGCACCGATATTGTTACACGAATTTTCTCAATTCGATCGAGACGATCCGTTGGAACGAGGTCGAATTTCGGGTCGACGTGGAACGGAAGACGGGGATTCGCTTCGTCGAATTACCGAGGGACTATTTCCTCGGCAAGAAGAAGCTCGGCATCAGGCTCGATCGGACCGGATACGAAGACATCCACATCTGGCACGAACGCAATGCGGACAGAATGTCGAACTGGGTCTTCATGTCGGACCATTTGGTCGACGCCATGCGGACGGCGAACATTCCGGACATGATGTACGAATACATCGAGGGATGAGCGACGTCACGCTTTTCGAGAACTCCACCGAGCCGAGGCATCGGCGATGCCATTCGCCGCATGCCGGCCATCGATCTGCACCCACTTGAAGCCGGGGCAAGTCGCGCCCCGATGCGTCGATCGCCGACAGCGCGAAGGCGTCGGCAAAGGCGCCACGATCGAGGTGCACCGTCGCGTGCAAGACAAGACCCGGACGAACCCTCGTTCGCTCCGGGCGGGCATTCGCTTTCACGACAGGATCATGGTGGGCGGTGAGGGGATCGAACCCCCGACCAACGGCGTGTAAAACCGTCGCTCTACCGCTGAGCTAACCGCCCCCGTGCCCGGATGACGCGCCGGGCTCGCCGTTCCGGTCGCGCGGCGCGTCGGGGTCGACGTGCGCGATCGGAGGCCGCGGTCGGGTCGAAGACAGGTCCGCGCCGCCTTCGCGGCCACGGCCGGTGTCCTTCGAAACCGCCGCGTTCCTCGACCGGCCACGACATGCGGGCCGGTCGAAAAACGAACCGGCCCCGCCACACGTGGGCGAGGCCGGAATTCGGTCAGGCCGGATCAGGCGTTGACGGCATCCTTGAGCGCCTTGCCGGCGCGGAACTTCGGAGCCTTCTGCTCCGGGATCTTGATCGTCTCGCCGGTACGCGGGTTGCGGCCCTCGGAGGCGGCGCGGGTGGCCACCACGAAGTTGCCGAAACCGGCGATCTTCACGTCGTCGCCCTTCGACAGCGCGCCCGTGATCGCGTCGAAGACGGCCTCGACGGCCTCGCCGGCGGCAACCTTGGTCTGGCCGGTCTTGCTGGCGACTTCGGCGATCAGGTCGTTCTTGTTCATCGTCTCAGGTCCTTCGTTCATCTTTAGCTGGACGGCGGTAGCCGTCGGTCGCCGATCGTTCGGTCGTCTCTCCGTTCGACCTGTGGTCGAAACGGGTGACCGACGGTGACGCCGACTCCACGCTACGCTCCCTGTGGAACGACGCGGGTCGGTCCATGGCCAAGAACCCCGAAAAGGTGGCTGTCCGCAAGGGTTTTTTCGCACCCGGAGGCGAATTTTCGACCGAAATCGGCTTTCGACCCGCCTCCCCCGCCCCGCTCCCCGGAGCCCGATACGAAAAACCCCGCGGGAGGTGCTCCCGCGGGGTCGATTTCGGCCGTGATTCGACCGATCTCAGTGCGCCGTGATTCCGGCCGCGTCGTCGTCGGCAGAGGACTTCGCCGGCGTCGCCGGCTCCTCCCACTCGATGCGCTCGGGCATCCGCGTCAGGGCGTGGGTCAGCACCTCGTCCATGCGGGAGACCGGCACGATCTCCAGGCCCGACTTCACGTTGTCGGGAATGTCGGCGAGATCCTTGGCGTTCTCCTGCGGGATCAGCACCTTCTTGATGCCGCCGCGCAGCGCGGCGAGCAGCTTCTCCTTGAGACCGCCGATAGGCAGGACACGGCCGCGCAGCGTCACCTCGCCGGTCATCGCCACGTCGTGACGGACCGGGATGCCGGTCAGCACCGAGACGATGCAGGTGGCCATCGCGGTGCCGGCCGACGGGCCGTCCTTCGGGGTGGCGCCTTCCGGCACGTGGACGTGGACGTCGCGCTTCTCGAACAGCGGCGGCTCGATGCCGAAGTCCAACGCCCGCGAGCGGACGTAGGACGCCGCCGCCGAGATGGACTCCTTCATCACGTCGCGCAGGTTGCCGGTCACCGTCATGCGGCCCTTGCCGGGCATGGTGACGGCTTCGATCGTGAGCAGCTCGCCGCCGACCTCGGTCCAGGCGAGACCGGTGACGACGCCGACCTGATCCTCCTGCTCCGCTTCGCCGTGGCGGAAGCGCGGCACGCCGAGATAGGCCTCGAGCTTGTCGTGGTCGACGACGATGCTCTCCGCCTTCTTCAGCACGAGATCCTTGGTCGCCTTGCGGGCGAGCGTCGCCATCTCGCGCTCGAGATTGCGCACGCCGGCTTCCCGCGTGTAGGTGCGGATCGCCTCGCGCAGCGCCTCGTCGGTGATGGAGAACTCGTCCGCCTTCAGGCCGTGATCCTTCATGGTCTTGGGGATCAGGTGCTTGCGGGCGATCTCGACCTTCTCGTCCTCGGTGTAGCCGGCGATGCGGATGATCTCCATGCGGTCCATCAGCGGCGCCGGGATGTTCAGCGTGTTCGCCGTGGTCACGAACATCACGTCCGAGAGGTCGTATTCGATCTCCAGGTAGTGGTCCATGAAGGTGGAGTTCTGTTCCGGATCGAGCACCTCGAGCAGAGCCGACGACGGGTCGCCGCGGAAGTCCTGGCCGAGCTTGTCGATCTCGTCGAGGAGGAACAGCGGGTTCGACTTCTTGGCCTTGCGCATCGACTGGATGACCTTGCCGGGCATCGAGCCGATGTAGGTGCGGCGGTGACCGCGGATCTCGGCCTCGTCACGCACGCCGCCGAGCGACACGCGCACGAACTCGCGCCCCGTCGCCTTGGCGATCGAGCGGCCGAGCGAGGTCTTGCCGACGCCCGGAGGGCCGACGAGGCAGAGGATCGGCCCCTTCAGCTTGTTGGCTCGGGCCTGCACCGCGAGATATTCGACGATGCGTTCCTTGACCTTGTCGAGGCCGTAGTGGTCGTCGTCGAGGATGCCCTGCGCGAAGTTCAGGTCCTGCTTCAGCTTGGACTTCTTCGCCCACGGGATGCCGAGCAGCCAGTCGAGGTAGTTGCGCACCACCGTGGCTTCCGCCGACATCGGCGACATCTGGCGCAGCTTCTTCAGCTCGCCGGTCGCCTTCTCGCGGGCTTCCTTGTTGAGGCGGGTCTTGGCGATGCGCTCCTCGAGCTCGGCCAGTTCGTCGCGGCCGTCCTCGCCGTCGCCCAGCTCCTTCTGGATCGCCTTGATCTGCTCGTTGAGATAGTACTCGCGCTGGGTCTTCTCCATCTGCCGCTTGACGCGGCTCCGGATGCGCTTCTCGACCTGCAGCACCGAGATCTCGCTCTCCATGAAGCCGAGCACCTTCTCCAGGCGCTCCGACACGGAGAGGATGCCGAGCAGCTCCTGCTTCTCGGGGATCTTGACCGCGAGATGCGAGGCGATGGTGTCGGCGAGCTTGGAGTGGTCCGTGATCTGCGTCACGGTCCCCAGAACCTCCGGCGACACCTTCTTGTTGAGCTTCACGTAGTTCTCGAACTCGGCGACGACCGAGCGGCCGAGCGCCTCGAGCTCGACCTTGTCGGCGACGACCTCCTCGACCACCTTCACGCGGGCCTCGAAGATGTCGGCGCGCTCGCCGAACTCGACGATCTCGGCGCGGGCGGCGCCCTCGACCAGCACCTTCACGGTGCCGTCGGGCAGCTTGAGCAGCTGCAGCACCGAGGCGAGCGTGCCGATGCGGTAGATGTCTTCGGGCGACGGATCGTCGTCGGCGGCGTTCTTCTGGGTCGCCAGCAGGATCTGCTTGTCGGCCTTCATGACCTGTTCGAGGGCGCGGATCGACTTCTCGCGACCGACGAAGAGCGGCACGATCATGTGGGGGAACACCACGATGTCGCGGAGCGGCAGCACCGCATGGACGTCGGGGCCCGAAAGGGGCTCACCGGTCGGGGGCACGCCGGAAGATTGGGTTTCGTCGGTCATGTCGTCGTCCTTTCTCGCCTCGGCGTCGCCTGACCGGTCGCGTCTCCCGCGCCCCGGATCGACACCGGATCGGCACCCGCCGCTCGTAGACCACCGGTACAGCGGTCCCCATGCAGGTTCCGCGCCGCACCGTTGGCCCGATCGGACGAACGAACGATCCCCGCTCATGCGCGAAACCGCTCGGACTCCTTCGACCGCACCGTTCCCCCATTAGGTGGCTACCCTGGGGGCGCAAGTCAAGGCGAGCCGACGCTGCGATGCGAAAGGTGAAGAACGAAGGCGATAAGCATTTCGATTCAATCGGATGGAACGCGGAAAGGGGTTCGTTTCCGATATCCCGCGGCGGGCGTCGGTGCAGCGGAACCGGCCGAAAGGACGATGCGGCGACGCGAGTCGTCGCAGCCGGCCGGCGATGCGTCCGCGACGAAAACGCCCGGCGACCTGTGGGTCGCCGGGCGTGTCGGTTTCATGACAGGGCGTCGCGGAACTCAGGCGGACGAGGCCTCGTCCGCCTCTTCCTCGTAGGTGTAGAGGGGCCGCGCGTTGCCGGTGACGACCTCCGGCGAGATCACGATCTCCTTGACGCCCTTCAGGCCCGGCAGCTCGAACATGGTCTCGAGCAGGATGCCTTCGAGGATCGACCGCAGGCCGCGCGCGCCGGTCTTGCGCTCGATCGCCTTGCGGGCGATGGCCTTCAGCGCGTCCTCGTGGAAGACGAGCTCGACGCCCTCCATCTCGAACAGGCGCTGATACTGGCGGGCGAGCGCGTTCTTCGGCGCGGTCAGGATCTCGACCAGCGCGTCGACGTCGAGGTCGCCCAGCGTGGCGATGATCGGCAGACGGCCGATGAATTCCGGGATGAGGCCGAACTTGACCAGATCCTCGGGCTCGACCTCGGCGAAGAGCTCGCCGGTGCGGCGGTCTTCCGGCGCCTGGACGCGGGCCTTGAAGCCGATCGAGGTGCCGCGGCCGCGGTCGGAGATGATCCGCTCGAGGCCGGCGAAGGCGCCGCCGACGATGAAGAGGATGTTGGTCGTGTCGACCTGCAGGAACTCCTGCTGGGGATGCTTGCGGCCGCCCTGGGGCGGAACCGAAGCGACCGTGCCTTCCATGATCTTGAGGAGCGCCTGCTGCACGCCCTCGCCCGACACGTCGCGCGTGATCGACGGGTTGTCGGACTTGCGGGAGATCTTGTCGACCTCGTCGATGTAGACGATGCCGCGCTGGGCGCGCTCGACGTTGTAGTCGGCGGCCTGCAGGAGCTTCAGGATGATGTTCTCGACGTCCTCGCCGACGTAACCGGCCTCGGTCAGCGTCGTCGCGTCCGACATGGTGAAGGGCACGTCGAGGATGCGGGCGAGCGTCTGGGCGAGCAGCGTCTTGCCCGAACCGGTCGGACCGATCAGCAGGACGTTCGACTTCGCCAGTTCGACGTCGTTGTTCTTCGAAGCGTGGTTCAGGCGCTTGTAGTGGTTGTGGACCGCGACCGACAGGACCTTCTTCGCATGGTCCTGGCCGATGACGTAGTCGTCGAGCACCTTGCGGATCTCGCGCGGCGTCGGGATGCCGTCGCGCGACTTCACCAGCGAGGACTTGTTCTCCTCGCGAATGATGTCCATGCACAGCTCGACGCATTCGTCGCAGATGAAGACCGTCGGGCCCGCGATCAGCTTGCGGACTTCGTGTTGCGACTTGCCGCAGAACGAACAGTAGAGAGTGTTCTTGGTGTCGCTTCCGGTGACCTTGCTCATCGCCAACCCCTATCGCGGCTTCCGTCGACCGTGGATCGTCGCCTCTCCACGCCGTCCGCTTTCGCCCTGTCGGGGCGCCCGCGAACGGGATCTGCCGCATACCCGTCGTCCATCCTAGGGGAGCGAAGATCAAAGCCGTCTTAACGGCGAAGCCTTCGTTTCCCATGGACAGGGAACCGATCGAAGCAACCCATATGGGGTCGGTTCGACCGAATTGCGACCACGTCGACCCGAAGGTCCCGCGCCTTTCCTCTTTCGAGCGTCCCGTCGGACCACCGACAATTCCGACAGGACAAGCCGCACCGACCGGGTCGATGCGATCTTCGTGCCACTGGACTCGGGATCTGCCGGGATCCCGGACCGACACGCCGGCGGGATCGCCGATCCCTGCCGTCGGATCCGGGCGCGCGAAGCGCCCGGAGGAGAAATCAGCTCGCGGCCGCCTCGAGGGCGGCGCGCGAGACGATCACGTCGTCGACCAGGCCGAAGGTCTTGGCACCCTCGGCGGTCATGAAGTTGTCGCGCTCGAGCGCGGCGTGGATCGCGTCGAGCGTCTGGCCGGTGTGCTTGACGTAGATCTCGTTCAGCCGCTGCTTCAGCGACAGGATCTCCTGGGCACGGATCTCGATGTCGGTCGCCTGACCGCGGAAACCGGCCGAGGGCTGATGCACCATGACGCGCGAGTTGGGCAGGCAGAAGCGCGAGCCCTTCTCGCCGGCGGCGAGCAGCAGCGAGCCCATCGAGGCGGCCTGACCGATGCAGAGCGTCGACACCGCCGGCTTGATGAACTGCATCGTGTCGTAGATCGCCAGACCCGCCGTGACAGAACCGCCCGGCGAGTTGATGTACATGGCGATTTCCTTGTTCGGGTTCTCCGACTCCAGGAACAGCAGCTGGGCGCAGACCAGCGTCGCCATGTAGTCCTCGACCGGACCGGTGATGAAGATGATCCGCTCCTTGAGCAGGCGCGAATAGATGTCGTAGGCACGCTCGCCGCGATTGGTGGTCTCCACCACCATCGGCACCAGCATGCTCATGTAGGCGTCGATCGGATCCTTCATCCCAGCACCAGGCCTTTCGAACCTTCTCGCGGGCGCCGCGACCGCCGGGAGGCGGGCGACGCCGACAGTGAAACAAGGGTCGCGGAACGTGGGAGCGCGCGACGCCGGGGGCGGATGCCCCCCTTTTCTCGATACATATAGCCTCGGACCCCGACGGGGAAGAGGCGGTGGCGATCGCTCGCCGCAGTCGCGAAAACATCGTCAACGTCGGCCCAAGCCGCTGACGTCGCGCCGGTTTCGGCCTTCGCCGGTGGGGACGAGAGGCGGGAAAAACGAAAGACCCGCCCGAAAGGGGCGGGTCTTCGTGTCGTTCGTGTGGCACCGCGGTGCCCCGAATCGGCTCGCGCCTCAGGCCTCCTCGGCCTCGGCGAAGAGTTCCTCGGGGGTGACTTCCTTGTCGGTCACCTTGACGCCGGCGAGGATGAGGTCGACGACCTTCTCCTCGAAGATCGGCGCGCGCAGCGAGGCGAGAGCCATGGCGTTCGAGCGGTAGAAGTCGAACACCTGCTTCTCCTGGCCCGGGAACTGGCGGACGCGCTCGATCAGGGCGCGCTGCACTTCCTCGTCGGTCACCTGGACGGCGTTCTTCTCGCCGACCTCGGAGAGGACCAGGCCGAGACGGACGCGACGGGTCGCGATCTTGCGATAGTCGGCCTTGGCCTCGTCCTCGGTGGTGCCTTCGTCGGCGAAGGACTTGCCCGACTGCTGGAGCTCGGCCTGGGCCTGGTTCCAGATGTTGTCGAACTCGCCGTCGACCAGCTTCTCCGGCAGGACGAAGTCGTACTGCTCGTCGAGCTTGTCGAGGAGGAGGCGCTTGACCTTGGCGCGGGTGGCGCCGGCGTACTGGGCGCCGATCTGCTCGCGGATGATCTCCTTGAGCTTGTCGAGGCTCTCGATGCCGAGCTTCTTGGCCCACTCGTCGTCGACCACGAGTTCGCCCGGCGAGGAGATCTCCTGCACCTTGGTGGCGAACTCGGCGTCCTTGCCGGCGAGGTGAGCCGCGCCGTAGTCGGCCGGGAAGGTCACCTTGACGACGACGTCGGCGCCGAGCTTGGCACCGATCAGCTGGTCCTCGAAGCCCGGGATGAACTGGTTCGAGCCGAGCACCAGGTCGACGCCCTCGGCCGTGCCGCCGTCGAAGGCGACGCCGTCGACGGTGCCGACGAAGTCGATCTTGACCTTGTCGCCCTTGGCCGCCTTGGCGGTCTTGGCCTTCTTCTCGACGAAGGGACGGTTGCCCTCGGCGATCTCTTCGACGCGCTTCTGGACGTCCTCGTCCTTGACGGTCACGACCGGACGCTCGACCTCGATCGACGACCAGTCCTTGATCTCGAAGGTCGGCAGCAGCTCGTAGGCGGCGGTGAAGACCAGATCGGCCTCGCCCGAGACGACCGCCTCGGCGGCGACGCCTTCGGCCAGCGCCACGTCGGGATTGAGGGCGGGACGGTCGCCACGGCCTTCGACGACCTCACGGATCGAATCGCCGATCACTTCGTCGACGATGCGAGCCATCTCCTGGGCGCCGACCAGACGCTTGAGGTGAGCGGTCGGCACCTTGCCGGGACGGAAGCCGTTGATGCGGACGGTGTTCTTCATCTCGGCGAGGCGCTTGTCGAGACGGCCGACGAGGTCGGCGGCCGGAACCGTGATCTTGAGTTCGCGCTTCAGGCCCTCGGAAAGGGTTTCGGTCACCTGCATGGGGGTCGACGTCCTGGTTGTTGTTCCGTGGATGGGGCAAGACCGGAGCGCATGCGCGCGTGAACGCGCGGCCCCGGGTCCGAACCCGCCGTGGTGGCGCTTCTTAAGCGCGGGACGGGCGAAGGACAAGAGAAAAAGCGGGGTCGACGACGGATTCGCGACGATCCGCGGCGGTTTTCCAGCCCTCCCGTCGTCCCGGCCTCAGAGGCTCGGCACCGCGGCCATCAGCGCGGCGAAGAGGACGAGCGAGACGAGGGTGTGGACCGTCAGCACGCGATGGACGAAGCGGCGTTCCTCGTCGTTCTCCCGCGCCTCCGGCATGAAGAGCGGCACGATGAAGGGCGGCGGCAGCAGCATCAGCGTCGCCAGCGCCACCGCGAAGCGCGGCTCGAGGCCGAGACCGAGCCTCAGCCCCGCCCAGCCGAGGGCGGCGAGCGGGATCTGGATCGCCAGTCGCGCCGCCACCACGCGCGCCACCGCGCCGAAGGCGCCGCCCTCGAAATGGAAGCCGTGGCCGACGACGATCAGGATCAGCGGCACGGTCATCGGCGCCAGCAGCTTCAGCGTCGCGACGAGGGCATCGACCAGCGGCAACTTCTCGAGATCGGCGACGTGGACGCCTGCGAGATCGAGCGCCAGGCCGGCGAGGATCGCGACGATCACCGGATTGGCGGCGAAGCGGCGCGCGAGGTCGCCGACGCTCGGGCGCCCCCCCCCTTCGGCGAGCAGCAGGGCGAAGAAGACGAACCAGATGAAGAGTTCGTGGCCGAGCGCGACGACGGCGATGGTCCCGATCGAGGCGAGGCCGAAGGCGCCGGCGAAGAGGCCGATGCCGAGCATGCCGTATTCGTAGCCGGTCATCAGGAACCGCGCCCAGCGGCTCGTCACGCCGGCCTGGCGCAGAACGATCGGTCCGACGAGGAGGCCGGCGATGCAGATGGCGAAGACGAGCCCGACGAGGGCGACGTACTGCGGCCGCAGATCCAGGTCGACGAAGGAGAGGAACAGCACCGCCGGCAGCACGACGCGGACGACGAGGAGCTTCAGCGCATTGCCGGTCTTGTCGTCGACCAGACCGCCGACCCGCAGGCCCCAGCCGAGCGCCAGCAACAGGAAGATCGGCAGCACACGCGGCAGCAGCGAGGACATGGGGGAAGGTCTCGACGTCTCGGGGAAAGCCGCCGCGACGCACCGGTCGATCGGCCGAATGGTGCGGGTGAAGGGACTCGAACCCCCAAGGCTTGCGCCGACGGAACCTAAATCCGTTGTGTCTACCAGTTCCACCACACCCGCACGCGGTGACCGAGGTAGCCCGAAGTGCCGCCTCGATGCAACCGCCTCCCGCGCCGCACGATTGACAGTTCCGTGCATGCCCGCCGAAGCTCGCGGGCAAAAGAGAACAAGACGGGCGGAACGACCGAGGGGGAACGATGACCGGAGTTCGCGTGGCGACGCTCACGGCGGCGGCGATGTTCGCCTTCGCCGGCAATTCGCTCTTCTGCCGGCTGGCGCTGCGCGACACGACGATCGACGCGGCGAGCTTCACCGCGATCCGCATCGTCTCGGGCGCGCTGGTGCTGGCCGCCCTCGTGGCGATGCGCAGACGCGCGCCGTGGCACGGCGGCGGATGGGTCTCGGCCGGGGCGCTCTTCGCCTATGCGATCCTCTTCTCCTTCGCCTATCTGACGCTGCCGGCGGGGACCGGCGCGCTGGTGCTCTTCGCCGCGGTGCAGGCGACGATGATCGGCCATGCCTTCGCGGTCGGCGAGCGCTTCCGCCCGGTGCAGATCGTCGGGCTGATCGCGGCGGCGGTCGGCCTCGTCGTGCTGGCGCTGCCGGGGCTCGGGGCGCCGGACCCAACGTCTGCGGCGGCGATGGCGGCGGCCGGCATCGCCTGGGGCGTCTATTCCTTACGGGGTCGCGGCGTCGGCGATCCGCTCGGGGCGACGGCCGGCAACTTCCTGCGCGCCGCGCCGATGGCACTCGTGGCTCTCGCGCTCTTCGCGCCGATGCGGGGGATCGACCCGGTCGGCGTCGGCTGGGCGGTCGCCTCGGGTGCGCTCGCCTCCGGGCTCGGATACGCCGTGTGGTACGCGGTGCTGCCGGCGCTCCGGGCGACGGTCGCCGCCACGGTGCAGCTGGCGGTGCCGCCGCTCGCGGCGGTCCTCGCCGTCGTCTTCCTCGGCGAACCGGCGACGCTGCGGCTGGCACTCGCGTCCGCGGCCGTCCTCGGCGGCATCGCGCTGGTCATCCTGACGCGCAAGAGACCGCCGGCGGCGCCGGCGCGGTGAGGCGGACGGAGAGCCCTCGCCGCTCGCCTCAGTCCGTCCCGCCGAGGAGATCTTCGTCGTTCTCCTCGTCCTCGTCGTCCCACGACCGGCGCCGGGCGTCGTCGTAGAGCGCGGCGAGCACCGGGCGCAGTTCGGTCGCCAAGTCCTCGGCGACGAGCCCCGGTCCGGCGCGGCGGCCGGCCTCGCCGTGCATCCAGACGGCGGCGCAGGCGGCCTCGAAGGGCGGCAGGCCGCGCGCCAGCAGACCGCCGAGAATGCCGGCGAGCACGTCGCCGGAACCGGCGGTGGCGAGATCGGGTGGGGCGTTGTCGGCGATCGCCAGTCGCCCGTCGGGAGCGGCGATCACCGTATCGGCACCCTTCAGCACCACGACGGCGCCCGAGCGCCGGGCGGCGGCGACGGCGCGATCGGTCTTGGGGCCGGCCTCCGCCCCTTCGGCGAGATCGGGGAAGAGGCGGGCGAACTCGCCCTCGTGCGGGGTCATGACCACGCCCGCCGAACGACCGGTGATCGTCGTGAAGACGGTTTGCGGATCGGCCGCCGCGACGGTCAGCGCATCGGCATCGAGCACCAGGGCGGCGGCGGAGGCGAGCGCCGCGTCGACGAGCGCCCGCGTCCCCTCCCCCGTGCCGGCGGCGGGGCCGAGGACGACGGCGTTCTTGCGTCGATCGGCGAGGATCTCGGCGAGGCCGGCCGCGCCCTCCATGCGGGCGAGCATGACGGCGGTCAGGTGGCCGGCATTGACCAGCAGCGCCTCGGGCGGCGAGGCGAGCGTGACGAGGCCGGCGCCGGCCCTGAGCGCCGCGCCCGCCGCCAGCCGCGCCGCACCCGTGCGGGTCGCAGGGCCGGAGACCACGACGGCATGGCCGCGGGTGTATTTGTGATCGGCGAGGCCGGGGGCGCGGAGATGATCGCGCCAGAGCTCCGGCAGGTTGCGCCGCGCCATCGGCGCGATCGTCTCGAGCACGCGGGCGGGGATGCCGATGTCGGCGACGAGCACCTGACCACAGTGAATTCGGCCGGGGAGCAGCAGGTGCCCCGGCTTCATGCGGAAGAAGGTGACCGAGAGCACCGCCTTCGGCGCGGCGCCCATGACGCGACCGGTCGCCCCGTCCAGCCCCGAGGGCAGATCGACCGCCACCACCGGGCGGCGCGAGGCGGCGAGCGTCTCGACGATCGCCAGGGCCTCGCCGTCGAGCGGCCGCGACAGGCCGGCGCCGAAGAGCGCATCGACCACCACGCGGCTGTCGGCGAGGGCGGCACGGACGCGGGCGGCGGTCGCGGCTTCGGTCTCGCCGCGCCAGGTGCCGGCCGCCCAGGCGGCGTCGCCGGCGAGGCGTTCGCGGTCGCCGAGCAGCATCAGGCGGACGACGAAGCCGCGGTCGCGCAGGATGCGGGCGACGACGAAGCCGTCGCCGCCGTTGTTGCCGGGGCCGCAGAGGACGAGGGCGCGGGTGCCGGCGGGCCAGCGGTGCGTCACAGCGTCCGCCACGGCGCGACCGGCGTTTTCCATCAGCACCCGGCCGGGCACGCCGGAGGCGATGGCGGCGGCATCGGCACGGGCCATCTCGGTGGGCGTCAGGAGTTCGAGCATGCGGGGGGCCTCCCGGGCGGAACAGGCGGCAATTCGGCCGTTTCGACGCCCTGTCTACCCCAAAACGCCGCCTCTCGCCCGCCCGTTCGTCGCTTTCGACCGGCAAAACCCGTCGCGGCGGCGACGGAACGCGGCATGCGCCGGCCGCAGACTTGGTGCGCTGCATTATCGGTGAACAGGAGCGCTGCACAAAAAGTTTTCAATTGCCCACGAAATGGCCTGCGATCTATTCTCGCAACGCCGAAAGGCGTAGTAGGCTTCTCGCGTTTCCCGGTTCGGCCGTCCCCCACGACGCCCGACCCGAGCTGGCACGGGGATTGCCAAGGTCCGACGCGAGCCGATCGTTCTGGTCGGCTCCTCCCTGTTTCTTCGGAGTATCGGAAGCCGATGAAGAAGATCGAGGCCATCATCAAGCCCTTCAAGCTCGACGAGGTGAAGGAAGCCCTCCAGGAGGTCGGCCTCCAGGGCATCACCGTGACCGAGGCGAAGGGCTTCGGCCGCCAGAAGGGCCACACCGAGCTGTACCGTGGTGCAGAATACGTGGTGGACTTTCTGCCGAAGGTGAAAGTCGAGATCGTCCTGCCGGACGAGACCGTGGAAAAGGCCGTCGATGCCATTCGCAAGGCGGCCCAGACGGGACGGATCGGCGATGGCAAGATCTTCGTTTCCAACGTCGAAGAAGCCGTACGAATCCGGACGGGCGAAACGGGTCTGGACGCGATCTGAGCCCGAGGCTAGATCACGACCCGTCTCTTCCGAATTCCAGGCGCGACACCTCCCGTCGCGCGACCCGGACCTGAGCACACCCAAGCGAAAGGGAATGATCCCATGACGAAGACCGCGAAGGACGTCCTCGCCCTCATCAAGGAGCAGGACGTCAAGTACGTCGATTTCCGTTTCACCGACCCGCGCGGCAAGTGGCAGCACGTCACCTTCGACGTCTCGCTGGTGGACGAAGACATCTTCGCCGAAGGCACCATGTTCGACGGCTCCTCGATCGCCGGCTGGAAGGCCATCAACGAGTCCGACATGGTCCTGATCCCGGACCCGACCTCGGCCTTCATCGACCCCTTCTTCGCGCAGACCACCCTGGTGCTGGTGTGCGACATTCTCGAGCCGTCGGGCGATCGCTACAGCCGTGACCCGCGCGGCATCGCCAAGAAGGCCGAGGCCTACCTCAAGTCGACCGGCATCGGCGACACCGCCTACTTCGGTCCGGAAGCCGAGTTCTTCATCTTCTCGGACGTCAAGTACGCGACCGACCCCTACAACACGGGCTTCAAGCTCGACGATCCGGAACTGCCGATCAACACCGACACCGACTACGAAGGCGGCAACCTCGGTCATCACGTGAAGACCAAGGGCGGCTACTTCCCGGTCCCGCCGATCGACAGCTGCCAGGACATGCGCGGCGAAATGCTCGCCATGATGGCCAAGATGGGCGTCGCGGTCGAGAAGCACCACCACGAGGTGGCCTCCGCCCAGCACGAGCTCGGCATCAAGTTCGCCCCGCTCACCACGGTCGCCGACCACCTGCAGATCTACAAGTACGCGATCCATCAGGTGGCCCAGGCCTACGGCAAGACCGCGACCTTCATGCCGAAGCCGGTGTTCGGTGACAACGGTTCGGGCATGCACGTCCACCAGTCGATCTGGAAGGACGGCAAGCCGACCTTCGCCGGCAACCAGTACGCCGATCTCTCCGAGACCTGCCTCTACTACATCGGCGGCATCCTGAAGCACGCCAAGGCGCTCAACGCCTTCACCAACCCGTCGACCAACTCCTACAAGCGTCTGGTCCCGGGCTACGAGGCTCCGGTTCTCCTCGCCTACTCGGCCCGCAACCGTTCGGCTTCGGTCCGTATTCCGTGGGGCAACTCGCCGAAGGCCAAGCGCATCGAGGTCCGCTTCCCGGATCCGACCGCGAACCCCTACCTCGCCTACTCGGCGATGCTGATGGCCGGCCTCGACGGCATCATCAACAAGATCCATCCCGGCCAGGCGATGGACAAGAACCTCTACGATCTGCCCCCGAAGGAGCTCAAGAAGATCCCGACCGTGTCGGGCTCGCTCCGCGAGGCTCTCGAGAACCTCCGCAAGGACAACGCCTTCCTCCAGGCCGGCGGCGTCTTCGACAAGGACTTCATCGAGTCGTACATCGAGCTCAAGTGGGAAGAGCTGATGCGCTACGAGATGACCCCGCATCCGGTCGAGTTCGACATGTACTACTCCTGCTGATCGGATCTCCGGATCTCTTCACGACGCGGGGCGCCTTCGGGCGCCCCGTTTTCGTTTGGAGGCGCGCGCCGGCGCGACGCGGGGCAGCCTCTGGCCGCCCCGTTTGCGTTTGGGATGCGCGCGTCGGCGCGACGCGGGGCAGCCTCTGGCCGCCCCGTTTGCGTTTGGAGGGCACGTCGGCGCGACGCGGGGCGCCTTCGAAGGGGCCGCGCACGCGGGCCGATCGGGATCTCGTCGAGAGGGCGGGCCGGCTTCACCGCTCGGCCGGACAGCTTCCCGGCAGCCGCGTCGCGGCGAAGCGCCTGACCCAGGTCTGGGCCGGTCGCTCGAACCGGCGGGACGCCCACCAGGCGATCGAGAAGACGGTCACGAGGAAGGCCACGAGCATGCCCGGGGCGTCGTAGATCGTCCGGGCGTATCCCAGCCGATCGGTGACCGTGACGAAGACGATCTGGATGGGGAAATGCACGAGGTAGGACGAGTAGGTCAGGTCGGCGAACGGCGCGAGGCGCCCGAAGAGACCGTGGACCGACCGCCAGCCGTCGATCCCGAGGAAGCCGTAGAGCAGCAGTGCCGCAAACGGGACCACGACGAGCGGCGGCGTCGTGACGTCGTCGCGGAACTTGAGCACGGCGATCGTGATCGCCACCGCGAACGCCAGGAGCGACATGACTCGGCGCGAGCCCGACGACGGGCGCTCGACGACGGCGTGGACGACGCCGCCGCCGAAGAAGCAGACGCCGCAGACAAGGAACGTTCTGGCCGCGTCCGAATGGAACAGTTTCTCGTTGACGATCCATGCCGCACAGGCCAGCGCCGAGACGATCAGGCGCCCGATCAGCCCACAACGGACGTGCGCCGACACGACGAAGAACAGGGCGTAGATCAGGACCTCGATCGAGACGCTCCAGATCGGTCCGTTGAACGACATACCGGCCTCCGCGCCCCACGCCGACACGAAGAACAGGTTGAGGGCGAAATGGCGCAGATCGAAGTTCTGGTAGACGAACGTCTCGCCACCGTGTCGCGACGCGAAGATCGCCTGCAACGCCGCCACCGCCAGAAGCGTCAGGAAATGCAGCGGATAGAGCCGCGAGAATCGTCGGACGAAGAACTCGAAGGCGCCGATCCTACGATCCGCGACGTCGTCGTGGTACTTCCAGAAGAAGATGAAGCCGGAGAGCATCCAGAAGATCGAGACGGCCAGGTATCCCCAATTGTAGAACGGCTTCAGGACACCCTGGAACGGCAGCATCTCCGGGGTGAACGGCACGATGTAGACCGAGACGGACCCCATGTAGAAGTGGCGGTAGTGCCAGAGCAGGACCGCGACCGCACTCAGGAAGCGGAGCGCCTCGACGCCGAGATATCGCTTGTCGTCGGTCATGCCGAAGGTTCCGCCATAGACGCCCGCGCCACTGCAATCTCTGCGCGAGCGCGATAAGAACCGATCCTTTCCGGGCGGTCAACACGGCATCTGCGTCGCCGCCGGCAAGGCGCCAAACGAAAAGGCGACCCCGGATGCCGCATCCGGGATCGCCTTGCCGTCGCGTCGAGAATGGCCTCCTCGCGCAGTTCCGTGATCGCTCGCGCCGTCTCGGGACGCCGCGAGCTGAGCCTCAGTTCGAGGCGAGATAGGGCTTGGGATCGACCGCCTTCTGGCCCTTGCGCAGTTCGAAGTGGAGCTGCGGCTGGGAGACCGAGCCGGTGGCGCCGGCGCGGGCGATGATCTGGCCGCGGGTGACCTTGTCGCCGCGGTTGACCAGCAGCTCGCTGGCGTGGGCATAGGCCGAGACGAAACCGTTGTCGTGGCGCACCAGCACGAGGTTGCCGTAGCCCTTGAGCTCGTTGCCCGAGTAGATCACCTCGCCGCCGTCGGCGGCCTTGACCGAGGTGCCTTCCGGCACGGCCAGATTGATGCCCTCGTTCTTCTCGCCGTTGGCCTTGGCGCCGTATTCCGAGATGATCCGGCCACGCACCGGCCAGCGGAACGTGCCGCCGGCCTTCTCGTCCTCGGCCACGGTGGGCTCGCGGGCGACGGCGATGGTCTCGGCCGCCTTCTGGTCGATCCTGGCGGCGTCCTTGCCGGTGGCGATGGTCGGCTTGATCGAGGCGGTCTGCACCGGCACGGCGGGCTTGGCCTGACCGGCCTTCGGCGGTTCGACCTTGGCGACCGTGGTCGGGGCGGCGGCGGCGGGCTTGCCGGCAACCGGCGGCTGGGTGGCGGCGGCCGGGGCCTGCGAGGTCTTGAGCATCAGCTTGGTGCCGGCGGGCAGCAGGATCTGCTGGCCCGGCGTCAGCGACGCGGTCTTCAGGTTGTTGCGCTCGCGCAGCGACTGCTCGCTGACCCCGTAGGTGCGGGCGATCGAGGCGAGCGTGTCGCCGTGCTTGACGGTATAGGCACCGACCAGCTTGACGCCGCCGGGCTGCGGCGCCGGCTGGGTCGAGGCCACCTTCGGCGCGACGGGCGCCGGGGCCGGCGCCTTGGGCGCGGCGGCGACCGGAGCCGGGGCCGGGACCGAACCGGTGGTCAGACGCGACGGCGGCGGAGCGACCGGGGCGGCGGCGGGGCGCGGCGGAGCGACCGCGACGGTGCGCACCGGCTGCGACTGCACGGCGGGCGCGGCCGGAGCGGCGGCGGTCGGGTGGCTGTAGACCGGGATGACGACGCGGTCGCCGGGGTTGGCGGTGCGGCCGGGCTGCAGGTTGTTGGCCTGACGCAGCGCCGTGACCGGCACGCCGTAGCGGCCGGACAGCGTGTCGAGCGTCTCGCCCTGGCGCAGCGTGACATAGGTGCCGCCGATCGGCGTCCAGCCGCCGTTGGCGGCGACCTGGGTCATGCCCTCGGTGCGGTTGCCGTCGGGCAGCGGACGGGCGACGGTCTCGGTGTAGGCGCCGGCGGGCGGCGGGGTCAGCTCGGCGCGGGCGACCGGCGCGGTGCCGGGCTCGATCGAACCGGTGGTATCGACGTTCTGCCACTGGCGATCGGCGGAGCCGCGGGCCGGCGGCGGAGCATAGGCATTGCCGGCATAGGCGTCGCCGCCGCCGCGCGAGCCGAGGATGGAGCGCTGATTGGGCGTCGAGCCGGTGTAGACCGGATCGTCGAAGCGACCGGTATCGCTCGAACAACCTGCCAGAGCGGCGGTTGCGGCCAGCAGGGCCGCGCGGGACACGTTGCCGGAAAGCAGCTCGAGGATCTGGATACGCATCGCAACACTCACGCCGTTGTGACGAATGTCTCGTCGTTCACGTGGTGCCATTGAAACCATCGTAACGTTGACGAAGGCTTAAGCGCCGACACGAAATCACCGGGATCCGAGCAGGACTTCGGATCTCCGGGCATGACGAAGTGGCCGGAATCCTCGCGGATTCGCGTCTTCGACCAGACGGCTCATGGTGAATCTCCACAGGCGCTCAGAGCGCCGCGGCGCGTCCCGGAATCAACGCGACGCGGCGCGTCGGGCCGAGATCCTCGCGTGCGAAGCCCTTGTCGGTTCGCGTGAAACGGGCGAGGACCTGACGTCCGCCCGCGGGTCCGACGGCGGCGACCAGAACCCCCTGCGGGGCGAGTTGGTCGAGGAGCAGGGTCGGCACCTCCTCGACCGCGCCGTCGAGCACGATGCGATGGAACGGCGCGTGGCGGGGAAAGCCCTCCAGCCCGTCGTGGACGGTGGGCACGACGTTGTCGAGACCGAGCGTGGCGAAGCGTTCGCGGGCGAGGTCGGCGAGCGTGCGGAAGCGCTCGACGGTGTAGACCTTGGTGCAGAGGCCGGCGAGGATCGCCGTGCCCCAGCCCGAACCGGTTCCGATCTCCAGCACCCGGTGCTCCGGCGCGATGCCGGCGGCCTGATGGGCGAGTGCGGTGACCGAGGGCGCATCGGAGGTCTGGCCGCATTCGATCGGCACGGGCCGGTCGGTCAGCGAGCGATCGCGATGGGGCGCGGCGACGAAGAGGCTGCGCGGCAGCGTCTCGATGGCGCCGAGCACGCGGCGGTCGTGCAGCCCCTTGGTGGAGAGCGCGAGGGCGAGCTTCGCCAGGGCCGTCTTCTCGCCGGCATCGACTTCGAGCTCGGCATGGACGAGAAGCGTGGCGTGACGGGCAGCCATGGGCGCGGCGCTCCCTTCTGGAACGGACGAGACGACCCGGACGGCCGGGGACGGCCGCCGCGATCGAACGGCCTTCCGCTCTAGCGCCAAATGGTTGATCAATTCGATACGGGCGACGTTACGTCACCTGCGAAAGACGGCATCGAGCCGTTCGTGTTCGGCTCGATCGGTCAGGTCGAGACGCAGCGGCGTCACCGAGATCTGGCCGCGCGACAGCGCCTCGAGGTCGGTGCCGCCACCCGGCGCGGTCGCCTGCGGCCGGTAGGAGATCCAGTAATAGGGATTGCCGCGGCCGTCGACGCGCGGCTCGATGCCGATGGTGGCGCCGTTGCGGGCGCCTTGCGTCGTCACCACGGTGCCGCGCACCTCGGCGGGGGCGAGCGGCGGGAAGTTGACGTTGAGCAGCGTGCCGGCCGGAATGCCGACCTCGAGCAGGCGGGAGAGCACCTCGGGACCATGGGTCTCGGCGCAGGTCCAGTCGGGCTGGCCGTCGATCGCCCAGGGGTAGGCCTGCGACAACGCCACCGAGGGAACGCCGAGCAGCGTGCCCTCCATGGCGGCGGCGATGGTGCCGGAATAGGTGACGTCGTCGGCGACGTTGGCGCCGCGATTGACGCCGGAGAGCACCAGATCCGGCTTTTCCGGCAGGATGTGGCGGATGCCCATGATGACGCAGTCGGTCGGCGTGCCGCGGACGGCGAAATGGCGATCGGAGATCTTGCGCAGGCGGAGCGGGTCCGACAGCGTCAGCGAATGCGCCTTGCCGGACTGGTCGGTCTCGGGCGCGACCACCCAGACGTCGTCGGAGAGTGCACGGGCGATGCGCTCGAGCACGCGCAGACCGGACGCATGGATGCCGTCGTCGTTGGTGATGAGGATTCGCATCGTGGGCCTCTCTCGAAGACCCCGAGTATCACGCCGCTTCGCAGGGCGGCAAGCCGGGCGATCACACCCAGAGGGTCGGCTCGTCGGCGGAGGGCCTGCGGTGGCGGCGGCGCAACAGGCGCCCGAACAGGCCGAAGCCGACCGCGAGAAGCAGAACGGCGACGACGATGCCGCCGATGACGTCGGAAGCCTTCATGACGCACCTCCCGTGCGGTTCACGCATCCTTCCCGGCCGTCGTCTCTTCGGGCACCGCCCAGGGGCGGCACCGCGCGGCACGGTCTCGGGTCGGTGCGATCAGTGGCAGCGGATCCACTCGCGCGCCTGACGCTGGGCCTCGGCGACCTCGGCCGAGGTCATCTCGGCGGCGATCTCCTGGCGGCGGACGGCGGCTTCGCGGTTGCCGCGGGCGGCGGCGAGGTTGAACCACATGTGGGCGGCGATCATGTCGACGTCGCCGTTGCGGCCGATCGAGCGATCGAGGCCCATCTGGAAGAAGACGTCGGCGGTGACGGCCTGCAGGCCCATGCCGGCGATCTCGGCGGAGTTCATTTCGAAGCGAGCCATGGTATTTCCCCTTCTGGTCCATGAGGCCGCCGATTTCTTCCGCGGCCGTCGTTCATGAGGGGAATACTGGCGAATTCGATTAAAATGCCCGTTAAATCCAATGGATAATCAAAGACGAACAACTTCGAAACGAACGGTGTATTTTACCGAGGATTCACGCTTCCGGCGCCGATTGTCGTTTCGATTCAAGGAAACCGTCGGAAGATCTGCGGAACCGCGGCAAGATTCGATTCACCGCGATTCCGCTTCTCGAAGAAAAGACGTTGCGCGACGTCAGCGCGCGCGCTGGCCGAAGAGCACCTTCTTGGCCTCGTCGTCGGTGGCGAGATCGAGCCTGAGCTCGCCGGCGAGCGCCAGACCGCGCCGGACGGCGGGACGGGCGAGGACGCGGTCGAGCCAGGCGGAGAAGGCGGGGAACTCCGCCTTGTCGATGCCCTGGCGCTCCCACAGCGTCGCCCAACCGACGATGGCGATGTCGGCGATCGAATAGTCGCCGGCGACGTAGTCGCGGTCCCTCAGCCGCTTGTCGAGCACGCCGTAGAGCCGGTGCGTCTCGTTGCGGTAGCGATCGATGGCGTAGGGAATCTTCTCCGGCGCGTAGATCGCGAAGTGGTGGTTCTGGCCGAGCATCGGGCCGAAGCCGCCCATCTGCCACATCAGCCACTGCTCGACCTCGACGCGGGCGCGTTCGTCCTTCGGGTAGAACGTCCCGAACTTGCGGCCGAGATAGAGCAGGATGGCGCCGCTCTCGAAGATCGAGATCGGCTTGCCGTCCGGGCCGTCGGGATCGACCAGCGCCGGCATCTTGTTGTTGGGCGAGATCTCGAGGAAGGCGGGGTCGAACTGGGCACCCTTGCCGATGTCGACCGGGATCACCTCGTAGGGAACCCCGAGTTCCTCGAGCATGACGGAGATCTTCCAGCCGTTCGGGGTCGGCCAGTAGTAGAGACGCAGCGGGGCGGCGGTTTCGGACACGGGTACCTCCGGGTTGCGGGTCAGGCGAGGAGAAGTTCGGCGGGCTCGGCCCATCCGGGCAGAGCCTCGACGCGGGCCATCCAGGCGCGGACGGCGGGACGGTTCTCGAGGTCGATGCGGGCGTCGCCGCAGTAGCGGACTGTGCCGTAGACATCGACGTCGGCGATGGTCGGGCGAACCCCGTCGAGCCAGGGGTTCGCGGCCAACCGGCTCTCGAGCAGGTCGAGCGCCATGCCGGCGAGCTGGAGGTAGTGCGCCGCGGTCGCGTCGTCGAGCGGGCGAATGCCGAGGACATGGGTACGGACGCGATAGACCGACGAGGCGAGGCGGTCGAAGTCCCAGTACATCCAGGCGCGAATGCGGGCGCGTTCGACCTCGTCGTGACCGCCGAGGCGGCCGGTGACGGTGGCGACATATTCGAGGATCGAGGCCGACTGGGCGATGTCCTTCCCCGCATGCTCGACCACCGGCACCTGCCCGAAGGGGGTGCGGGCGAGGAAGGCGGGCGTCTTCTGCTCGCCGGAGCGCAGGTCGACCAGCGTCACCTTCGGGCGGATGCCGCAGAGCGCCAGCATCAGCGCCGCCTTGTAGGACGGGCCGGACATCGGATTGGCGAAGAGGTGCCAGGAGGCGTCGGTCATCGGGGTCTCCCTGTCGTCGTTGTCGTCGTCGTCGTCGGAGCCGTGCTCCGGATGCGTCGAGACGAGCATGCAGGGCGGCGCCTGTCCATCGACGAGCGCCTCGCCCGGCCCTCACAAGGGCGTGACGACGCGAACGCCCGCGCGGGGTCGGTCGCGCGGGCGTCGGGGGACGACGGAGGTGGGGACCCCGTCAGTCGAAGGGCTTGGGCGGCAGCGGCGGCGGCTCGTGGACGAGCAGGATGTCGATGCGCCGGTTGGCGGCGAGCAGCGGCTCGTTGGGGAAGAGCGGATCGGTGTCGGCCTTGCCGACGACCGAATCGAAGCGGTCGTTGGGCACGCCGTATCCCGACAGGATCTCCTCGACCGCGACGGCACGACCGGCGGAGAGATCCCACGGCGACAGGCCCTTGCCGGCCCAGCGCGAACCGCCCGCCGTATGGCCGGAGACGCGGATACGGTGCGGCATGCGGGCGAGCGGACCGGCGAGCTTCGACAGGATGGTGCGGGTGAACTCGTAGGGTTGCTTGGAGCCTTCCGCGAACATGGTGCGGCCGTCCTGGTCGACGAGGCGGATGTTCAGGCCCTCGTCGGTCTCCTCGAACATGACGTGTTTGGAGACCTCGGTGATCTCCGGCATGTCCTGCAGCGCCTGACGCAGCGAGGCGGCGGCGGTGAGGAACTGCTTGGGCTTCTCCTCCTTGGCCTGCTCGAAGTCGTGGGTGTTGTTCTCGGGGCCCTGCTGCGAGCGCTTGTCGTTGGACAGCGCCGAGGTCTCGGCGTCGAGCTTACGATCGACGGCGGAGCTCTGCTTGATGAACTTGCGCACCGGCAGGCCGTCGCGCTCGATCATGCCGGCGGTACGCGGGATCGGCTGGACGCCGAAGGCATCCTTGAGCGAGCCGGAGGCGTCGGCGAGCTTCTGCTTGTCCTGGTTGGCGGAGGCCAGCAGCATGACGAAGAAGGCCATGAGCAGCGCCATCAGGTCGGCGAAGGTGATGACCCAGGCCCCACCGTGTCCGCCGCCGCCGCCGTGTCCCTTCTTCTTCGCCATGGGGGCTCCTCACCCGTCCGATCAGGCCGCTTCGGCGAAATCGCCGCGGTGCTTCGACGGCATGTAGGAGATCAGCATGTCGCGGATCACCGCCGGCGACTTGTTCTCGCGGATCATCAGCACGCCGTCGATGACGAGCGTGTGGTTGATGTTCTCCTCGAGCGACTTGATCTGCAGCTTGTCGGCGATCGGCAGCGCGACGACGTTGGCCATGACCGCGCCGTACAGGGTCGTCAGCAGCGCCACCGCCATGCCGGGGCCGATCTTCTTGGGGTCGTCCATGTGGGCGAACATCGACACGAGGCCGATGATGGTGCCGACCATGCCCATGCCCGGCGCCGCGTTGCCCATGAAGTTGAACAGCTTGTTGGCGTCGTCGATGCGCTCGATGTGCAGGTCGCGCTCGCGCTCGAGCGTCTCGCGGATGATGTGGAGATCGAAGCCGTCGGCGATCATCCGCATGCCCTTGGCGAGGAACTCGTCCTCGATCTCGACCGCCTCGAGGCCGAGCGGGCCCTGCTTGCGGACGATGTCGGCGAGTTCGGCGATCTTCTCGATCATGTCGCGCGGCTTGACGTGATGGTCGAAGGCGACGGTCTTGAGACCCGTGGTCAGCGCCTCGATGAAGCCCTTCATGGTGAAGCGCGCCATCGTCGTGGTGATGGCGCCGCCGATCACGACGTTGGTGGCGAGCAGGTCCATGAACATGGAGAGCTTGGAGCCCTCCATGAAGACGGCCAGGATGAGCACGCCGAAACCGCCGCCGATACCGAGGAAAGTCGCAATGTCCATGGATCACTCGCGCCCACGCGGGAAAGCCTGTCCTAGGCCTTCCTCGGGGCAGAGTGTCGGCGATCAAAGGTAACGAAGCGTTACCGAGGCGCGTTTTGCGTCAACCATGTCAGGGGCGAGAGGGGTGCCGCGGAGACGACGAAGCCGCGCCTTTCGAGGGGCGCGGCTTCGTGAAATCTTCCGGCGTCGTGGGACTCACTCGAGCCCGAGCTTCGCCTTCAGGATGTCGTTGACGGCCTGCGGGTTGGCCTTGCCGCCGGTCTGCTTCATCACCTGACCGACGAACCAGCCGGCGAGCGTCGGCTTCACCTTGACCTGCTCGACCTTGTCGGGGTTGGCCGCGATCACCGCGTCGATCGCCGCCTCGATGGCGCCGGTGTCGGTGACCTGCTTGAGGCCGCGCTTCTCGACCAGTTCCTTCGGGTCGCCGCCTTCGGCCCAGACGATCTCGAACAGATCCTTGGCGATCTTGCCGGAGATCGTGCCGTCGAGAATCAGGTCGATGACGCCGCCGAGCTGGGCGGCGGAGACCGGGCTCGCCTCGACCCCCAAGCCTTCCTTGTTCAGGCGGCCGAAGAGCTCGTTGATCACCCAGTTGGCGGCGATCTTGGCGTCGCGGCCCTTGGCGACCTCCTCGAAGAAGTCGGCGGAGGCGCGCTCCAGCGTCAGCACCATCGCGTCGTAGGGCGTCACGCCGTAGTCGGCGATGAAGCGGGCCTTCTTGGCGTCGGGCAGTTCCGGCAGTTCGGCCTTCAGCGCGTCGACGTAAGGCTGGTCGAACTCGAGCGGCAGCAGGTCGGGATCGGGGAAGTAGCGATAGTCGTGCGCCTCCTCCTTCGACCGCATCGAGCGGGTCTCGCCCTTGCCGGGATCGAAGAGCCGCGTCTCCTGCTTGATCGTGCCGCCGTCCTCGATGATGCCGATCTGGCGACGCGCCTCGTATTCGATCGCCTGACCGACGAAGCGGATCGAGTTGACGTTCTTGATCTCGCAGCGGGTGCCGAGCTCGCCGCCGGGCTTGCGCACCGACACGTTGACGTCGGCGCGCATGTTGCCCTTGTCCATGTCGCCGTCGCAGGTGCCGAGGTAGCGCAGGATGGTGCGCAGCTTCGAGAGATAGGCCTTGGCCTCGTCGGCCGAGCGCATGTCGGGCTTCGACACGATCTCCATCAGCGCGACGCCGGAGCGGTTCAGGTCGACGAAGGTGTGGGTCGGCGACTGGTCGTGGATCGACTTGCCGGCGTCCTGCTCGAGGTGCAGACGCTCGACGCCGACGGCGACGGTCTCGCCGCCCTCCATGTCGAGATGGATGGTGCCTTCGCCGACGATCGGGCTCTTGAACTGCGAGATCTGATAGCCCTGCGGCAGGTCCGGATAGAAGTAGTTCTTCCGGTCGAAGACGGACTTCAGATTGATCTGCGCCTCGAGGCCGAGGCCGGTGCGGATCGCCTGCTTGACGCATTCCTCGTTGATCACCGGCAGCATGCCGGGCATGGCGGCGTCGACGAGCGAGACGTGATCGTTGGGCGCGCCGCCGAATTCGGTCGAGGCGCCGGAGAAGAGCTTGGCGTTCGAGGCGACCTGGGCATGGACCTCGAGGCCGATGATGATTTCCCAGTCACCCGTCGCGCCCTTGAGGTACTGCGACGGCTTGGCGATACGGAACGCGGTGAACATGAGAGCCTCGAGTGGGTAGGAACGTCTGACTCACTGGGTAGTGCGGATCGAGCGGCGGTTCAAGGACTTCGGCGCGCGGAGGGCGTCCGCCGCGCGCCTCTCCCCTCACGCCCGCGCCTTCTTCAGGTTGGGCAGGAACACCGTGAGCAGGCCGATCGCCGGAAGCCAGGCGCAAACCTCGTAGACGAAGCCGATCGAGGTGCGGTCGGCCACCTCGCCCAGCACCGCGGCGCCGAGGCCGCCGAAGCCGAAGGCGAGGCCGAAGAACAGGCCGGCGATCATGCCGACGCGGCCGGGCACCAGTTCCTGGGCATAGACCAGGATCGCCGAGAAGGCCGACGACAGGATCAGGCCGATGGCGATCGACAGGACCAGCGTCATGGTCGGACCGACGTGCGGCAGCAGGAGGGAGAACGGCAGGACGCCGAGGATCGACACCCAGATCACCGCCTTGCGGCCGATGCGGTCGCCGATCGGGCCGCCGGCGAGCGTGCCGACCGCCGCTGCGCCGAGGAAGACGAACAGGTAGAGCTGCGCGTCCTGCACCGACATGTGGAAGGTCTCGATCAGATAGAACGTGTAGTAGCTGGAGATCGACGCCAGATAGACGTTCTTGGAGAAGACCAGCGCCATCAGGATGGCGATGGTGCGGATGACCACGGCGCGCGGCAGGGTCGAGGCGGGCCTGGCGGCACCGGCCGCATGGGCCTTGCGCTTCGAACGGCCCCAGATGCCGACGCGGGTCAGGATGGCGATGCCGACGAGCGCCAGCACGGCGAACCACGCGACCGACGAGCGCCCGTTGGGCAGCACCACGAAGGCGGCGAGCAGCGGGCCGAGCGCGGTGCCGGAGTTGCCGCCGACCTGGAACAGCGACTGCGCCAGACCGTGACGGCCGCCGGACGCGAGGCGCGCCATGCGCGAGCTCTCGGGGTGGAAGACCGACGAGCCGGTGCCGATCAGGCCGACGGCGACGAGCAGTACGCCGTAGGTCGGCGCCACCGCGAGCAGCAGCAGGCCGATCAGCGTCGAGCCCATGCCGATCGCGAGGCTGAAGGGCTGGGGATGGCGGTCGGTGAAGATGCCGACCAGCGGCTGGAGGATCGAGGCGGTCACCTGGAAGCACAGGGTGACGATGCCGATCTGGCCGTAGTCGAGCGAGAAACTGTCCTTGAGGATCGGATAGGACGCCGCGACGAGCGACTGCATCGTGTCGTTCAGCATGTGCGACAGCGACAGCATGACGAGGATCGACCAGGCGGTCCCCTCGGCGGCTGTCGGGCGGGCGGGACTTGCGGCGCTCTCCGTCGCGGCTGTCATCGGCGTGTCCTCGTGTCTCGCGTCGCGGGCGGTCGATCGACCGCGATCGGCGCCGCTCTCCGGCGGGCCGCGAAGTCTGCGTCGCGCGGGACGGTACGTAAAGATACGCCGGATGCAGAGGAGCCGAGCGGCCGGTGCAGAGGCACGGAGCCCCTCCCCGCCCGCTCACCGCGGCAGGTCGTCGCCCGCCCTGCCCTGCCAGCGTTTGACGATGGCCTCGTCGGGCGTCTCCGCGACGCATTGGCCGGCGACGAAGAGGCCCTTCTCGATCAGCGCGTGGTGGTCCTTGTCGCGCCCGCCCGTCGAGATCGCCACCGGGCGACCGCCGGCCTTGGCCAGCGCCAACACGAAGGGCAGCTGGAACTCGGCCGGAACCGCGCTGTCCTGCGGATCGGTCAGGACGAAGAGGCGGGTGCCGCCGTCGCCGGCGATCTTCGGGGCTATGGCGGGAACGTCGCCCATCGGGTCGTAATGCGCCCGCGCGCCCGACGTGCGGAAGGTGATGCCGTAGCGCTTGGCGAAGGCGCGGAAGTCGAGCGGGCCGGAGGCGATCACGGCGCAGCCGATGTCGTCGCGCGACGCCACCAGCGCCGGCACCAGCATGGCGCCGCCCGACTGGCCGACGAGGTGGAAGCCGGTCGCGCCTTCCTTCGCCGCGATGGCGTCGAGCGCCTTGGCGGTCACGTCGACTTCGAGCGCGGTGCGGCGGTCGCCGTGCCAGCCCGACGAGCCGTTGAGCCCCATGCGACCGAAGAAGATCACCGGAGACTTCAGCCTTCCGGCCCAGACCTTGGCGGCGATGTCGATGAACTCGGGCGCCTGGGTCAGATAGCCGGGGTCGACCTCGCGGCGGCCCTTGTCGTCGAGGCCGAGGACGTCGCCGGTGAAGAAGACGATGGGCGCAGCGCCCTTCATCGGCCCGGAGGCGTAGTAGCGGATGCAGATGCCCTTGCCGAAGCTCTCGACGTAGACGGTTCTCGGCGTCTTCGCGCAGGCCTCACGCGACACCGTCGTGCCGTTGATGACGTCGGCGGCGGAGAAGAGCTTGGCGACGGGCTGGCCCTGCGCGAAAGCAGTGCCGCCGCCCGAGAGGGCGGCGACGAGCAGGCTCGCGAGGAGGCCGGCGGCGCGCATCACCACCACTGCGCCGGCGTGAAGTGACCGGCCGACTGCTCGAGCACTTCGCCGACCTGGAACAGCGTCTCTTCCTCGAAGGGACGGCCGATCAGCTGCAGGCCGAGCGGCAGACCCTTGGAGTCGAGGCCGGCGGGCACCGTCATGCCGGGAAGACCGGCCATGTTCACCGTCACGGTGAAGATGTCGTTCAGGTACATCTCGACCGGATCGCCGCCCGACATCTCGCCGATGCCGAAGGCCGACGACGGGGTGGCGGGCGTCAGCACGGCGTCGACGCCGGCGGCGAAGGCGAGGTCGAAGTCGCGCTTGATCAGGGTGCGGACCTTCTGCGCCTTGACGTAGTAGGCGTCGTAGTAGCCGGCCGACAGCACGTAGGTGCCGATCATGATGCGGCGGCGGACTTCCGAGCCGAAGCCGGCGGCGCGGGTCAGCTCGTAGGTGTCGGTGATGTCGTCGCCTGTGACGCGCAGGCCGTAGCGGATGCCGTCGTAGCGGGCGAGGTTCGAGGAGGCCTCGGCCGGAGCGACGATGTAGTAGGCCGGCAGGGCGTACTTGGTGTGGGGCAGCGAGATCTCGCGGATCTCGGCGCCGGCCGCCTTCAGCCAGGCGATGCCTTGGCTCCACAGCGTCTCGATCTCGGCCGACATGCCGTCGACGCGGTATTCCTTCGGAATGCCGATGACCTTGCCCTTGATCGAGGTGCCGATCGAGGCCTCGTAGTTCGGCACCGGCAGATCGACCGAGGTCGTGTCCTTGGGGTCGACCGAGGCGAAGGACTTCAGGAGGATCGCGGCGTCGCGCACGGTGCGGGCGAAGGGGCCGGCCTGATCGAGCGACGAGGCGAAGGCGACGATGCCCCAGCGCGAGCAGCGGCCGTAGGTCGGCTTGATGCCGACGGTGCCGGTGAAGGCAGCGGGCTGGCGGATCGAGCCGCCGGTGTCGGTGCCGGTGGCGCCGGCGCAGAGGCGCGCGGCGACGGCGGCGGACGAGCCGCCCGAGGAGCCGCCCGGCACCAGCGGGGTCGGGTCGATCGAGCCGTCGGCGGCCTTGCGGCGCCAGGGGTTCACGACCGGGCCGAAGCAGGAGGTCTCGTTCGACGAGCCCATGGCGAACTCGTCGTTGGCGAGCTTGCCGAGCATCACCGCACCGTCGGCCCAGAGGTTCGACGTCACCGTCGACTCGTAGGGCGGCACGAAGCCGTCGAGGATCTTGGAACAGGCGGTCGTGCGCACGCCCTCGGTGCAGTAGAGGTCCTTGACGCCGAGCGGGATGCCCTCGAGCGCGCCGACGGTGCCGGAGGCGCGGCGGGCGTCCGACGCCTTCGCCATCTCACGGGCCTTCTCCGGCGTCTCGAGCACGTAGGCGTTGAGCGCGCGGGCCTTCCCCATGGCGGCGAGATAGGCGTCGGTCAGCTCGACGGCGGTGAAGGTCTTCTTCGCCAGCGCGTCGCGGGCTTCGGCAATCGTCAGGGCGGTCAGATCGGTCACGGGCGGAAATCCATCTGGTGAGGCAGGCGGGAGGATCGGCGGGCGTTCGCCCGGATCACTCGACCACCTTGGGAACGACGAAGAAGTCGTCTTCGGAGAGCGGCGCGTTGGCCGTCACCTTCTTCGGGATACCGCCGTCGGTGACGACGTCGGCGCGCTTCTTCATGGCGATGGGGACGATCGAGGTCAGCGGCTCGACGTCGGAGACGTCCAGCTCGGAGAGTTGCTCGACGAAGCCGAGGATCGAATTGAGTTCGCCCTGGAGCTTGTCCACCTCCTCTTCGGCGACGCGGATGCGCGCGAGATGGGCGACGCGGACGACGGTCGAACGATCGACGGACATGGGAACCTCGGGAACCACGGAAGACATCGGGAAGGCGCGCGAACCCGCGGGGTCGCGACGCGTGGCCGTTTCTAACACCCGCCGGAAGGGACGCGCAATCGCCGCGACCGCGGGCCGGCACCGCGCGATCCCGAACGCAAAAACGCCCCGGACCGGCCGGGGCGTTTGCGTCGGACGCGCGCGGTGCGTGCGATCACTCGAGCTCGGCCGAGGTCTGATCGGCCTTGCGGTTGTAGTGGATGGTGATCTTCGACACCTTGCACAGGTCGATGTTGTCCCAGATGGCTTCGGAATCGTCGTCGTCATAGACGACCTTCAGATCCCACATGCAGGGCTTGGCGGCGCGATGGAACTTGATCTCCCAGCTGCCGCCGTCCTCGAACGTGTCCTTGCCGAGCACGTCCTCTTCCCAGTCGTTCGACTTGGAGGGCGAGACATAGACCTCGGAAATCGTGTAGCCGGTCTTGTTGACGAGCATGAAGTTCTGCTTGCCCTCCTCCGAGACGGCCGGGGCGGCGAAAGCGAACGACAGGCCGAGCGCGGCGACGGCCGCGACGATGAACTTCTTCATGGGTCCTCCTCCCGCGGCGTCGGAGACGCATCGCGGACCACGTGACGTCGACATGCGGCCGCCGAACTGGTCGAGCCGGACGTCGAAGGCCCATCAAGAGGTTACGACACGGAAACGTCAACGGTGGGGGGCGCCGGAATCTGCCGAAATCGCGAGCAGATTACGTAAATGGACGGATGGACTGGAATATCAGCACCCTGAAGTTGCCGACCGCCAGATCCATCGACCGTTGGCATGCCGTCACCCTCGCCCTTCCAGCCAGTCTCGCAATGCCTCCGTCACCGCCGCGGGCGCCTCGATCGGCGACAGGTGGCCGGCGCCGGGCACGACGACGAGGCGGGCACCGGGAATGCGTTCGGCCATGTCGCGGGCGAGATCGGGCGGGGTGAGCTGATCGTCTTCGCCGACGAGCACCGTCGCCGGGCAACGGATCGCGGCGAGCGAGGGGCGGCTGTCGATCCGCGTCAGAATCGCCTTCTGCTGACGCACGAAGGCGTCGGGGCCGGTGTCGTCGGCCATGGCGCGGACGCGGGCCTGCAGCGCCTCGTCGTCGAGGCGGGCGGGGGCGACGAGACGGGGATACTGCATGGCGGCGATCTTGGCGAAGCCGCCCCGCTCGGTGATGTCGATCAGCTGACGGCGGACCTCGGACTGTTCCGGCGCGTCGGCATCGGCGCGGGTGTCGAGGAGGCAGAGGCGCCCGACGCGTTCGGGGGCGACCCGCAGGATCTCCATCGCGACGTAGCCGCCCATCGACAGGCCGGCGAGTGCGAAGCGCGGCGGCGCATCGGCGAGGATGGCGGCGGCGATCGCGGCGATCGTCTCGGCGCTTCCGTGATCGGCGACCATGACGGCCCGACCGGCACCCAGCGCCGCGACCTGATCGACCCACAGAGAGGCCGTGCAGTTGAGACCGGGAATCAACAGTAGCGGAAGCATCGTCATGTCGTTCTCCTCGATCGATCCGGTCGGCGCGGGCCGTTCGCGGCGCGCGCGACGGAGGACCCGACCTCGCCTCGCGTCAATAAACGCGAGCGAACGACTCGGCAAATCTCGACCCTACTCGACGGAAAGGGGCGAATCAGTTTGACTTTCGCGCGACCTCGTCTATTTTTCCGGCCGAGATCTCGCACTGCACAAAGATTCTGCCCGCGGACCTCGCTTCTCGTCGAGACGCCAGCAACCGTGCGCGTCGCGGGACGACCAGGTCGCAATCCCGGGCCCGATGGACAACATGACCTTCAACGAACTCGGACTCTCCGACAAAGTCCTCGCGGCCGTCGAAGCGGCCGGCTATTCCACCCCGACGCCGATCCAGGCCCAGGCCATCCCGATGGTCCTCGAACTGAAGGACGTCTGCGGCATCGCCCAGACCGGCACGGGCAAGACCGCCGCCTTCGTGCTGCCGATGCTGACCCGCCTCGAGCAGGGTCGGGCGCGAGCACGCATGCCGCGCACCCTGATCCTCGAGCCGACGCGCGAACTCGCCGCGCAGGTCGAGGAGAACTTCGACAAGTACGGCATCAACCACAAGCTCAACGTCGCGCTGCTGATCGGCGGCGTGTCGTTCGACGAGCAGCTGAAGAAGCTCGATCGCGGCGTCGACGTGCTGATCGCCACGCCCGGCCGCCTGCTCGACCTGTTCGGTCGTGGCCGCCTGCTGATGTCCGGCGTCGAGATCCTCGTCATCGACGAGGCCGACCGCATGCTCGACATGGGCTTCATCCCGGACATCGAGAAGATCTGCAAGCTGATCCCGCCGTCGCGCCAGACGATGATGTTCTCGGCGACCATGCCGCCGGAGATCCAGCGCCTCGCCGACCTGTTCCTGCGCAACCCGGTCCGCATCGAGGTGGCCAAGCCCGCCTCGACCGCCAAGACCGTGTCGCAGTTCCTCGCCGCCGCCGGCCGCGAGCCGCAGGACAAGCGCGACGTGCTGCGCCGGCTGATCCGCTCGGCCGAAGACCTGAAGAACGGCATCATCTTCTGCAACCGCAAGCGCGACGTGCAGGTCGTCTGGCGCAGCCTCGAGAAGCACGGTTTCTCGGTCGGCGCGCTGCACGGCGACATGGAACAGCGCGCCCGCATGGCGATGCTCGACGGCTTCCGCGGCAACAAGCTGACGCTGCTCGTCGCCTCCGACGTGGCGGCGCGCGGCCTCGACATCCCGGACGTCTCCCACGTCTTCAACTACGACGTCCCGATCCATTCCGAGGACTACGTCCACCGCATCGGCCGCACCGGCCGCGCCGGACGCTCGGGCACCGCCATCACGCTCGTCACCGAGCTCGACGGCAAGCATCTCGCCGCCATCAAGAAGCTGACCGGCGACGAGATCTCGTGGATCGGCCCGACGCTCGAAGAACTGCCGCCGAGCGACGGCACGTCGCGCAGCCACGACGGCGAACGCCGCGGTCGCGGAGGTGCGCGCGGTGGACGCGGCGAGGCGCGCGAGGACGGCCGTCGTCGCGACGGACGCCGCAGCAGCCCGCGTCGCGAAGAGGCCGAGACCGTCACTGCGACGGCCGGCGAGGAAGCCGCCGCTCCGGCGCCGCGTCGCGAGAAGGCACCCCGCACGAGCGACACCCCGCGCGCCGAGGCGCCCCGCGCCGAGCGCAAGAGCCCGCCGCGCGGCGAAGCGGGCGGCGAACGCCGCTCCGCGCGTCCCGAGAGCGGCCGCGTGCCGCGTCCGAGCGACGACCTCGGTCCGGTGCGCGCCGGCGATCGCTTCGCGGCCCGTCGCGGCCGCGACGAGGACGGCGGCGAGGAGACGCCGGTCGGTCTGGGCGATCACGTCCCGGCCTTCCTGCTGCGCCCGGTCCGGGCCGGGCGCTCCTGACGCGCCGAGCACGTTGTGCTCAGCGTGACATTACGCTTTTTCGGCGTATCCGGACAATGACGCATGCGCTGCATGCAATGCGTATCCACGCCGCCGCAACGCATCGTTGCGGCGGCGTTGCATTCGGCCGCGCCGATGCTCGATCGCATCTCGAGAACACTTTGTCGCAACCGCTCTCTTCCTGAGATCAATGGTGGGACGAAACACCGGCAACGCGTCGCGAGCGGTGCTTCTTCCAGCGAGGACTATTCTTCTCCCGGTTGTTTCTTTACCCTGGATTAAGCGATTCCTGCGATTCTGCACCGGTGTCGTGCAGGGGAGTGACGGCATCGAATTCGGCTGCTGGTCGGCCGGGCGGGAGAGCGGGACCGATGACGGACAGGGACGATTTCAAGCGGACGATCGTCTACGGTGAAAACGCCGTCGGCCACATCCGCAAGAACGAGCTCCCCGCCTATCCTCGCAATTACGAGCTCTGGTACACCTACGCCGCGGGCTTCAATCACGCCCTCAACAAGTCGATCAACGAGATCATCCGCTCGCGCGGCAAGATCACCGCGACCGAGATCGATCACCTCTACGACCAGTTCGTGGCACCGACGCGGATCGGCGAACGGATCGACGACGTCGGTGGGCGACTGAGCCGCGAGATCGCCGGTGTCGCCGGCATGCTCGAGACGCAGATGGCCTCGACCGCGGTCTACTCGACCTCGCTCGGCGAGGCGCAGGCGGCGCTGGCGGGCGCCCGCGACGGCGAATCGATCGAGACCATCGTCACCGGGCTGATCGACGCGACGCGCGATACGGTGTCGGCCAACCGGCAGCTCGAACAGCAACTCGTCGAATCGCGTCGCCAGATCACCGAGTTGCAGGAGAGCCTCGAGGCGATCCGTTACGAGAGCCTCGTCGACGACCTGACCACGCTCGCCAATCGCAAGCACTTCGACCAGTCGCTGGAGCGGATGAACGACGAGGCGGCCCATTCGGGGCAGCCCTTCTCGCTGCTCTTCACCGACATCGACCACTTCAAGAACTTCAACGACACCTACGGCCACCAGACCGGCGACCAGGTGCTGCGCCTCGTGGCGCTGGCGGTGAAGCAGAACATCAAGGGTCAGGACATCGCCTTCCGCTACGGCGGCGAGGAATTCGCGGTGATCCTGCCGCGCACGCCGCTCGATCAGGCGGTGATCGTCGCCGAACACATCCGCGAGGCGGTCTATTCCAAGGAACTGGTCAAGCGCTCGACCGGCGAGAACCTCGGCCGCATCACCATCTCGATCGGCATCGCCGAATGGCGGCCGTCGGACACGCCCGCCTCGATGATCGAGCGCGCCGACACCTGCCTCTATGCCGCCAAGAAGGGCGGACGCAATCAGGTCCGCTGGACCGTCGAGGCCCCGGCCGACGGCAAGCGCGGCACCAAGGTCGCCTGATCCGACCGTCTCCGACACGACACGAAAAAGCCCGGCCTCGCGGCCGGGCTTTCGCGTTTTCGGACGGGCGCGCCGCTCATTTCACGTCGGCGGCGACCTGCAGCTTCACGATCACGTCGGGGCCGTCGACCATGCCGTTCAGCTCCTTCGGACCCTTCTTGATCTGATCGACGAACTCCATGCCCGAGACGACCTCGCCGAAGGCGGTGTACTGGCCGTTCAGGAAGGAACCGTCGGCGAACATGATGAAGAACTGCGAGTTGGCCGAGTTGGGGCTCGACGCGCGCGCCATGCCGAGGGTGCCGCGCGAGAACGGCATCGGGTTGAACTCGGCCGGCAGGTTCGGCAGGTCCGAGCCGCCGGTGCCGTCGCCCTTGGGGTCGCCGGTCTGCGCCATGAAGCCGGCGATGACGCGGTGGAACTTGAGGCCGTCGTAGAAGCCGCGACGGGCGAGCAGCTTGATGCGCTCGACGTGCTTGGGGGCGATGTCGGGACGCAGGCGGATGACGACCTTGCCCGACTTCAGGGTCAGGATCAGCTGGTTCTCGCGATCGTCGGCCGCCGGGGCGGCGGCACGGGCGGTGGCGGCGAAGGGCAGAGCCGCAAGCGCGGCGAGGAGGGTTCTGCGAAGCAAGGCACGTACTCCGGATGGGCCGACGGTGTCGGCGGAAGGGTCAGGACGCGGACCGGGCCCGTTCGGCGAGGCGTCGGGCGACGCTCTCGGGGGCGAAGGGCCGGACGTCGCCGCCCATCGCCGCGATCTGACGGACGAGCGTGGCGGTGATGTGGCGGACGCCGGGGGAAGCCGGCAGGAAGAGCGTGCGGATCGTCGGCGCCATGGCGCCGTTCATGCCGGCCATCTGCATCTCGTAGTCGAGATCGGTGCCGTCGCGCAGGCCGCGGACGATGGCGACCGCGCCGACCCGGCGCGCCGCCTCGACCACCAGATCGGAGAAGGCGACGACGTCGACGCGGGCCTGATCGACGCCGAGGGCCTCGACCGTCTCGCGGATCATCTCGACGCGTTCGTCGAAATCGAACAGCGGCTTCTTGCCCGGATGGACGCCGATCGCCACCACGACGCGGTCGGCGAGATCGAGAGCCTGGGCGAGCACGTCGACATGGCCGTTGGTGACCGGGTCGAAGGACCCCGAATAGAGAAAAGTCCGGCTCATGCGCGTCGTCTCGCCTCCCCTCGCCGGCGCCGTTCGTTCGCGGCGCATCGGACGACTGTCTTAGGCCGAAACCCCGCCGGGCTCAACGCGTCGTGCCCCCATCGCCCGTCCGAGACGACGAAACCCGCCCGCGGAGATCCGCGAGCGGGTTTCGATGTTGGTTGCGACCGAGGCGATCAGACCTCGGCGTCGCCCTCGCCCGCCTCACCGTCACCGACGTCGACATCGGCGTCGTCGCCGGTCTCGTCGTCGCGGATGCGCTCGACGGAGACGACGCGTTCGGCGTCGGCCGTGTTGAAGACGATGACGCCCTGGGTGGAGCGGCCGGCGACGCGGATGCCGTCGACCGGGCAGCGGATCAGCTGGCCGCCGTCGGTCACCAGCATGATCTGGTCGGCGTCCTCCACGGGGAAGGAGGCGACCAGCTTGCCGTTGCGCGGGCCGGTCGACATGGCGACGATGCCCTTGCCGCCGCGTCCCGTGGTCCGATACTCGAAGGACGAGGTGCGCTTGCCGTAGCCGTTCTCCGAGATCGTCAGCACGAACTGCTCGGAGGCCGACATGGCGGCGTAGCGGTCGGTGTCGAGCTGACCGGTGCCGGCCGTGGCCTCCTCGTCGGAGCCGCCTTCCGCCTCGGTCTCGCCGCGCATCAGGCGCGCCTGCTTGAGGTAGAGCGAACGTTCGTCGGAATCGGCCTCGAAGTGGCGCAGGATCGCCATCGAGATGATGGTGTCGTCGTCGGCGAGGGTGATGCCGCGCACGCCCATCGAGTCGCGGCCCTTGAAGACGCGGACCTCGGGGACGGGGAAGCGGATGCACTGGCCGAGCGCCGTCGTCAGCAGCACGTCGTCGTTCTCGGTGCAGGTGTCGACGCCGACGATGCCCTCGCCCTCGTCGAGCTTCATGGCGATCTTGCCGTTGCGGTTCACCTGGGTGAAGTCCGACAGGGCGTTGCGGCGGACCGAACCCGACGTGGTGGCGAACATCACGTCGAGCGTCGCCCACTCGCCCTCGTCCTCCGGCAGCGGCAGGATCGAGGTGATGCGTTCGCCGGCCTCGAGCGGGAACATGTTGACCAGCGCCTTGCCGCGCGCCTGCGGCGCCGCCAGAGGCAGGCGCCACACCTTGGTCTTGTAGACCTGACCGCGCGACGAGAAGAACAGGATCGGCGTGTGGGTCGAGGCGACGAACAGGCGGACGACGAAATCCTCGTCCTTGGTCGCCATGCCCGAACGGCCCTTGCCGCCGCGACGCTGCGCCCGATAGGTCGACAGCGGCACGCGCTTGATCCAGCCGGCGTGGGTGACCGTCACCACCATGTCCTCGCGGGCGATCAGGTCCTCGTCGTCGACGTCGCCGGCGACGTCGAGGATCTCGGTCTTGCGCGGGGTGGCGAACTCGGCCTTCACTTCGGCGAGCTCGTTCTTGATGATCGTCAGCATGCGCTCGCGCGAGGCGAGGATTTCGAGATAGTCGGCGATCTCGGCGGCGAGCTTCTCGAGCTCCTCGGCGATTTCGTCGCGACCGAGAGCCGTCAGGCGCTGCAGGCGCAGGTCGAGGATGGCGCGGGCCTGTTCCTCGGAGAGCTTGTAGGTGCCGTCAGCGGCCACGACGTGGCGCGGGTCGGCGATCAGCTCGATCAGCGGCGCCATGTCCTTGGCCGGCCAGGCGCGCTCCATCAACTGGGCACGCGCGGTCGCGGGATCCGGCGCGGCGCGGATCAGGCGGATGACCTCGTCGATGTTGGCGACCGCAATGGCGAGGCCGACCAACACGTGGGCCCGGTCGCGCGCCTTGTTGAGCAGGAAGCGGGTGCGCCGGCCGATCACCTCCTCGCGGAAGGCGACGAAGGCGACCAGCATGTCCTTGAGAGTCATCAGCTGCGGGCGGCCGGCATTGAGCGCCACGAAGTTGCAGCCGAAGGTCGATTGGAGCTGGGTGAAGCGATAGAGCTGGTTCAGCACCACGTCCGACATGGCGTCGCGCTTCAGCTCGATCACCACCCGGTAGCCGTCACGGTCGGATTCGTCGCGAACCTCGGCGATGCCCTCGATCTTCTTCTCGCGCACCAGTTCGCCGATGCGCTCCACCATCGAGGCCTTGTTGACCTGATAGGGGATGTCGGAGATCACGATCGCCTCGCGGCCGCCGCGCGCGATCTCGGTCTTGACCCGACCGCGCATGGTGACCGAGCCGCGGCCGGTGGCGTAGGCCGAGCGGATGCCGGCGCGACCGAGGATGACGCCGCCGGTCGGGAAGTCCGGACCGGGGACGATCTCGGTCAGCTCCTCGATCGACATCTCGGGACGGTCGATGAGGGCGATCGTCGCGTCGATCACCTCGCCGAGATTGTGCGGCGGGATGTTGGTCGCCATGCCGACGGCGATGCCGCCGGCGCCGTTGGCCAGAAGGTTGGGGAAGCGCGCCGGGAGCACCATCGGCTCGCGCTCGGTGTTGTCGTAGTTCGACTGGAAGTCGACGGTGTCCTCGTCGATGTTCTCGAGCAGCTTGTGGGCCGGCTTGGCGAGACGCACCTCGGTGTATCGCATGGCCGCGGCGCTGTCGCCGTCGACCGAGCCGAAGTTGCCCTGGCCGTCGACCAGCGGCAGGCGCATCGAGAAGTCCTGCGCCATGCGCACCAGCGCGTCGTAGACCGCCTGGTCGCCGTGCGGGTGGTACTTACCGATGACGTCGCCGACGACGCGGGCCGACTTGCGATAGGCCTTGTTCCAGTCGTAGCCGTTCTCGTGCATCGAGAAGAGGATGCGCCGATGCACGGGCTTCAGACCGTCGCGGACGTCGGGCAGCGCACGGCTCACGATCACGCTCATGGCGTAATCGAGGTAGCTGCGCTTCATCTCGTCGGCGATGGAAATCGGCTTGATCTCGGAGGCGTCGCCGCCACCGATGGGGGTATCGTCTCGACCGGACAAAGGTGTCTCTTTCCCTCTCGCGAACGGGCGCGAATCTCTGCTTCGAAATCACGACCGGACAGTCGCGTCGGAATACACGATTTCGCCTCGAAAAGCCAATCGAAGAGCCGGATTTTCAAGGAAGATCGGCTTTGACGGAACGAGTTTCCCCGCCATTTCGGGCACCATTCGGGCAAAGACGTCGAGGCGGTGGAAAACACCCCGCGCAAAGCCTCTCGGGGCGTCCTTCCGCCCCCTCGGAAGCGCGGCCTCGGCATGCTAGAACCGGCCGCAACCCGAGGGATCCCCATGCTCGATTACCTGCTCGAAGCCTTCGTCACGCTGTTCGTGACGGTCGATCCCCTCGGGCTCGCGCCGCTCTTCATCGGGCTCACCGCCGGCATGGGGCCGAAGGACCGGCGGCAGGTGGCGCTGAGGGCGACGTCGATCGCCACTGCGGTGCTGATCGTGTTCGCGCTCGCCGGCGGCAAGCTGCTGGCGCTGCTCGGCATCTCGCTGCCGTCCTTCCGCATCGCCGGCGGCCTGCTCCTGTTCTCGACCGCGTTCCAGATGGTCTTTTCGCAGAAGGAGCCGCGCGACAAGTCGGACGCCGACCGCGCCGTGACGCTCGATCACATTCGCGACATCGCCGCCTTCCCGCTGGCGATCCCGCTGCTCGCCGGCCCCGGCGCGATCTCGGCCTCGATCCTCGCCGCCTCCAAGGCGCCGTCGGTCGCGGCGTTTGCCGGCTTCATCGGTCTGATCGTCGCGGTGATGGGCATCGGCCTCGCGGTCTTCCTGCTCGCCGACCCGATCGACAAGCGCATCGGCGAGACCGGCCGCGTCGTCATCGGCCGTCTGCTCGGCCTGCTGCTCGCCGCACTCGCCGTCCAGTTCGTCGCCGACGGCATCCGCGCGATCATCGCCGGCGGGTGAGGCGGGAGGGGCAGCGAGGCGCCCCGCCACCCGGACCACGTGCTCCTGGGAATTTCGCGGTGCATCCGCGCCCCACGCTCCCTTCGGGTCTCTTTGCACCATTCGGCCGAGCCGAGTTCGACGCCGTGCGTGATGCTTCGAGACGGCGTTCTTCGAACGCCTCCTCAGCATGAGGCGTTTGTCTTTCCTGAGAAATCTCCAGAACCTCATCCTGAGGAGCGCCGCAGGCGCGTCTCGAAGGATCGCGCACGGCGCCGATCCGAACCTCATCGAAGCGGCGCGAACGAAAACGCCCGCCGGAGCGGAGGGCTCGGGCGGGCGCCAAAAGGTCGATCGGTGCGATCGGTCGATCCCGATCAGAACGGGATCTCGTCGTCCATGTCGGAGGCCGGGGGCGGGTTGTAGCCGCCGCGGGCGCCGCCGGCGCCGCCCGACGCACCGCCGCTCGCCGACGCGCCGCGACCGCCGCCGTAGTTGCCGCGACCGCCACCGGAACCGCCGGCGCCACCGCCCCAACCGCCGCGCTCGCCGCCGCCGAAGTCGTCGCCGCCACCGAAGTCACCGCCGCCGCCACCGGCAGCCGCGCCGCCACGGCCGCCGCCGGGACCGTCGAGCATGGTCAGGGTCGAGTTGAAGCCCTGCAGCACGACCTCGGTCGAATAGCGCTTCTGGCCCTGCTGGTCTTCCCACTCGCGGGTCTGGAGCTGGCCCTCGAGATAGACCTTCATGCCCTTCTTCAGGTACTGCTCGCAGACCTTGGCGAGGCCCTCGTTGAAGATCACCACGCGGTGCCACTCGGTCTTCTCGCGGCGTTCGCCGGAATTGCGGTCGCGCCAGCTCTCCGACGTCGCGATCCGCAGGTTGACGATCGGGCGACCGTCCTGGGTGCGACGGATTTCGGGATCGGCGCCGAGATTGCCGACGAGAATGACCTTGTTGACGCTTCCGGACATCGCTTCCTCCTCGGCAAACCGGCCGTCGGCTTCCTGGGCGCCCACGACGGCGCCACCACGGGCGCGGCCGCGCGCCGGACGAGCCGGGCTGAGACCCCACCCTTAGCCCGTCGCGACCGCGATCGCGACGCCCTCGCCCACCGCACGGCGCAGCGGGCGGTGTTTTTCCACAACAGTCGGCGCGAACAGAGCCGATCCGCGCCCTCCGCCGTGGTCACGCGCGCGTCGTGCTCTAGACTGGGTCTCGAGACACCGTCTCGCCGCCGGGGAACGGGCTTGCATCCGTTCTTGTTGTGTTCTATTCCGGGCACGGCGGAAACGCAAGACGGATTCCCGAGGGTCCGGCAGCGATCGATCGGCGCCCACGGGCGACGAGACGGCGCGTCCGGCACGACCCGAGCGGCAGGAGCGACGATGAGCGAGCCGAAGGCGAAGCCCGGCAGGAAGAACGGCGCAGCGACGCCCAGCGGCGAGGCGGCGACGCGCGAAGCCGCCGCGATCGCGACGCGGCAGCTGTTTGACCATGCCCGCACGACGATCTCGATCCGCGGCGCGCGCGAGCACAATCTGAAGAACGTCGATCTCGACCTGCCGCGCGACAGTCTGGTGGTGATGACCGGCCTCTCCGGCTCGGGCAAGTCGTCGCTCGCCTTCGACACGATCTATGCCGAGGGCCAGCGCCGCTACGTCGAGAGCCTCTCGGCCTATGCCCGCCAGTTCCTCGAGATGATGCAGAAGCCGGACGTCGACCAGATCGACGGCCTGTCGCCCGCCATCTCGATCGAGCAGAAGACGACGTCGAAGAACCCGCGCTCGACGGTCGGCACCGTCACCGAGATCTACGACTACATGCGCCTCTTGTTCGCGCGCATCGGCGTCCCCTATTCGCCGGCGACCGGCCTGCCGATCGAGAGCCAGACGGTCAGCCAGATGGTCGACCGCGTGCTGAGCCTCCCCGAGGGCACGCGGCTGTTGCTCCTCGCCCCCGTCGTGCGCGGGCGCAAGGGCGAATATCGCAAGGAACTCCAGGACTTCCAGAAGAAGGGCTTCCAGCGCGTCAAGGTCGACGGGACGCTGTACGAGATCTCGGAGGCCCCTGCCCTCGACAAGAAGCTGAAGCACGACATCGAGGTGGTGGTCGACCGCATCGTGGTGCGCGGCGATCTCGCCACCCGCCTCGCCGACAGTTTCGAGACGGCGCTCGGCCTCGCCGAGGGCATCGCGTTTGCCGAATTCGTCGACGAGAAGGACGACAAGGGCGCGCCGAAGCGCCTCGTCTTCTCCGAGAAGTTCGCCTGTCCGGTCTCCGGCTTCACCATCGCCGAGATCGAGCCGCGGCTCTTCTCCTTCAACAACCCGTTCGGCGCGTGCCCGACCTGCGGCGGCCTCGGTTCGGAGCAGAAGATCGATCCGGAGCTGGTCGTCCCCGACGTGTCGCTGAGCCTCGCCAAGGGGGCGATCGCGCCCTGGGCGAAGTCGGCGTCGCCCTTCTACGGGCAGACGCTCGAGGCGCTCGCCAGGCACTACGGCTTCGCCATGACGACGCCCTGGCGCGACCTGCCCGAGGTCGCCCACAAGGTGATCCTGTGGGGGACGGGGCGCGAGGCGATCGAGTTCGCCTACGACGACGGCCTGCGTCACCACAAGACACGCAAGACCTTCGAGGGCCTGATCCCGAACTTCGAACGGCGCTGGCGCGAGACCGAGAGCGAATGGTCGCGCGAGGAGATCGAGCGCTATTTCGCCACCACCCCCTGCCGCGACTGCGGCGGCCATCGGCTGAAGCCCGAGGCGCTGGCGGTGAAGATCGACGGACGCCACATCGGCGAGGTCTCGGCGCTGTCGATCCGCGCGGCGCTGCCGTGGTTCCTCGGCCTGCCGGAGCGCCTGACTTCCAAACAGAACGAGATCGCCGCCCGCATCCTCAAGGAGATCCGCGAGCGGCTGCAGTTCCTCGACGACGTCGGTCTCGACTATCTGACGCTCGCCCGCAACTCCGGCACGCTGTCGGGCGGCGAGAGCCAGCGCATTCGCCTCGCCTCGCAGATCGGCTCGGGGCTGACCGGCGTGCTCTACGTCCTCGACGAGCCGTCGATCGGCCTGCACCAGCGCGACAACGAGCGTCTGCTCGAGACGCTGAAGCACCTGCGCGACCTCGGCAACACCGTCATCGTCGTCGAACACGACGAGGACGCCATCCTCGCCGCCGACTATGTCGTCGACGTCGGTCCGGGTGCCGGCATCCACGGCGGCGAGATCGTCGCGCGCGGCACGCCGGCCGAAGTGATGGCCGATCCGAACTCGCTGACCGGAAAGTATCTCTCGGGCGTGCTCGAGGTGGCGGTGCCGAAGAAGCGGCGGCGCGTCGATCCGGGCCGGGCGATCAAGGTCGTCGGGGCGCGCGGCAACAATCTGAAGAACGTCACGGCGGAGATCCCGATGGGGGTCTTCACCTGCATCACCGGCGTCTCGGGCGGCGGCAAGTCGACCTTCCTGATCGACACGCTGTTCCGCGCGGTCGCCCGCAAGCTCAACGGATCGAAGGAGAATCCGGCGCCGCACGAGCGCATCGAGGGGCTCGAGCTGCTCGACAAGGTGATCGACATCGACCAGTCGCCGATCGGCCGCACGCCGCGGTCGAACCCCGCGACCTATACCGGCGCCTTCACGCCGATCCGCGAGTGGTTCACCGGTCTGCCGGAGGCGAAGGCGCGCGGCTACGGGCCGGGGCGCTTCTCGTTCAACGTCAAGGGCGGGCGCTGCGAGGCCTGTCAGGGCGACGGCGTCATCAAGATCGAGATGCACTTCCTGCCGGACGTCTACGTCACCTGCGACACCTGCAAGGGCAAGCGCTACAATCGCGAGACGCTCGAGGTGACGTGGAAGGGCAAGTCGATCGCCGACGTGCTCGACATGACCGTCGACGAGGGCTGCGAGTTCTTCGCCGCCATGCCGGGGATCCGCGACAAGCTCGAGACGCTGTCGCGCGTCGGGCTCGGCTACATCCACATCGGCCAGCAGGCGACCACCCTGTCGGGCGGTGAGGCGCAGCGCGTCAAGCTGTCGAAGGAACTGGCGCGCCGCTCCACCGGCCGCACGCTCTACATCCTCGACGAACCGACGACCGGCCTCCACTTCCACGACGTGGCCAAGCTGCTCGAGGTGCTGCACGAACTGGTCGACCAGGGCAACACGGTCGTCGTCATCGAGCACAATCTCGAGGTGATCAAGACGGCCGATTGGCTGGTCGACCTCGGCCCCGAGGGCGGCGACGGCGGCGGCGAGATCGTCGCGGTGGGTCGCCCCGAAGACGTCGCGGCCGAGCCGCGCAGCCACACCGGCCGCTTCCTCGCCGACCTGCTGAAACGGCGGCCGGGCAAGCGCTGAACGGGGCCGAACGCGGCGCGCGCGCCGCGTCGGCGGGCGTCGCGGCGGACTTCACGATCCCGCGAGCCCTGCGGGCAGCGTGGCTCCCATGGGCCACGCCCACGCCGGCGGCATGGCGCGAAAGACGGCGGTTTTCGCCGCTTTTCGCCCCATCCCATACGAAAAAGTCATACGTTGTTTACGAGCCATGCGTTTTCGCATGATCGACATGCGATCATGGCTCTATTTGGGACAGGGCGTCTGTCCTATCCTCTTTCGTGTCGGACGGGCGGTCACCTCCCAGATCGCTCTTCGGCATTTGGAATCGAATTCGGGTCCAGGCATCTCCTCCCTGCCGGATCCGACGACCGGACGAGCTCTCCTCCCTGCTCGGATCGGTTTCGAGCGCCCGCCGGCTCCTCCTCCCTCCGGCGGGCGCCTCGATTCCGGGGGTACGCCAGCGCCGTCCGCCCCCTCCTCCCGCTCCCTTTCCCGTCGACCGTCGCCGACCGATCGGCCGCGAAGCCGCATGTCCGCCCGGCTCTGTGCCGACGCGAAGAGGCCGCGGACGCTCGCGCGCCGCGGCCTTGGAGACGAACGGGGTCGATCGATCAGGACACCGGGTCGACGTAGGCGAGCGAGAACCAGGTCTCGAGCGGCATGACGTCGATCGGATCGCCGCTGTCGCGCATCCAGCTGTCGGCGACCCAGTCGATACCGGTGGTCTTGTCGGTCATCACCGCGGTGGCGTGGGCATAGAGGAAGGCGCCGCGTGATTCCGGCCGGCGGACGTGGTGATACTTGAGGAAACCGTTGCGCTCGAGCCAGACGAGCAGCGTCGTGGTGTTGGTCGCCTCGTCGAGACAGTCGGTCTGACCGAGGGTGTGGGCGTCCTTCAGCTCCGAACCGCGACGATCCGGCGGGCCGCCGAGCTGCGGCGCGGCGAGCTTCTCCCACATCTGGTCGGCCTGATCGACGGCGCGGCGCTCGGCCTCGGGCGAACCGGCGTTGCGGGCGAAGATCCCGGCCAGTTCGGCGCGCTCGCTCGGGCCGATGGCGATCGCCGTCTTGAACTCGCAGCCGAAGCCGTGGCAGTAGGCCAGCCGGTCGCCGTGCGGCAAGGCCGCGCCGCGCTCGTCGAACCAGCGCGAGACGCCGCCGTCGATGGTGGCGCGCGGTGCGATCGAACCGGTGGCGATGGCGTCGGTCTCCTCGACCAGGGCCATCTTCCGATCGGGCGCGTCGCCGCCCGTCTTGCAGCCCGCGAGTCCCAGCATCATCAGCAGGACGGGAACGATCTTGGCGGCCGACATCGGATCTCCCGTTCGAATCGAGCGAATCAACGAATTTCGACGACCAATTAGGAGGGTTTTCCACAGCCCGGAAACAGGCAATTTTTGCCGATCCGACGCGATTGTCCCCGACTCTTGTCCACAGGGGCGGGGAAGTGCTAGCACCCGGGGATGAAGAACATCGATCAAGTCCTTTCGCCCGTTCACGTCGTCGGCGGCGGCCTCGCCGGTTCGGAAGCCGCCTGGGCGCTGGCGACGCGCGGCGTGCCCGTCGTGCTGCACGAGATGCGGCCGGTGCGTTCGACCGAGGCGCATGCCACCGACCGGCTCGGCGAGCTCGTCTGCTCCAATTCGCTGCGCTCCGACGACGCCGAGACCAACGCCGTCGGCGTGCTCCACGCCGAGCTTCGCGCCTGCGGTTCGCTGGTGATGCGGGCGGCCGACGCCCACCAGGTGCCGGCAGGCGGCGCGCTGGCGGTCGACCGCGAGGGTTTCGCGGCCGCCATCACCGAGGCCCTCGAGGCCCATCCGCTGATCGAGATCCGCCGCGAGGAGATCGACGGCCTGCCCGATCCCGCCTGGGACAGCGTGATCGTCGCCTCCGGCCCCCTCACCTCACCGGCGCTGGCCGCGGCGATCGCCGGGCTGACGGGCGAGACGCAGCTCGCCTTCTTCGACGCGATCGCGCCGATCGTCCATTTCGACAGCGTCGACATGTCGATCTGCTGGATGCAGTCGCGCTACGACAAGGCGGGCCCCGGCGGCACCGGCGCCGACTATCTCAACTGCCCGATGAACAAGGAGCAGTACGAGGCCTTCGTCGACGCCCTGCTCGAGGGCGAGAAGGTGTCGTTCAAGGACTGGGAGGCCTCGACGCCCTATTTCGACGGCTGCCTGCCGGTCGAGGTGATGGCGGAACGCGGTCGCGAGACGCTGCGCCACGGGCCGATGAAGCCGGTCGGCCTCACCAACGCTCACGAGCCGACGGTGAAGCCCTATGCCATCGTCCAGCTGCGTCAGGACAACGCCTTCGGCACGCTGTGGAACCTCGTCGGCTTCCAGACCAAGCTCAAGCACGCCGAGCAGGTCCGGGTGTTCCGGATGATCCCCGGCCTCGAGAAGGCGGAGTTCGCCCGGCTCGGCGGGCTCCACCGCAACACCTATCTCAACTCGCCGGTGCTGCTCGGGCCGACGCTGGCGCTGAAGAGCGAGCCGCGGCTGCGCTTCGCCGGCCAGATCACCGGCTGCGAGGGCTATGTCGAGAGCGCCGCGGTCGGCCATCTCGCCGGCCGCTTCGCCGCCGCCGAGCGGCTCGGGCGCACGCCCCTGCCGCCGCCGGCGACGACCGCCATGGGGGCGCTGCTCGGCCACATCACCGGCGGCCACGTCGCCGAGAGCGAGGCGGAACAGGCCGCCGGCAAGCCGCGCGCCTTCCAGCCGATGAACGTCAACTTCGGCCTCTTCCCGCCGATCGTCGCGCCGAAGGTCGACGCCGACGGGCGGCGCTACAAGGGCACGGAGAAGACGCAGGTGAAGAAGCGGGCGATGGCGGCCCGCGCCCGCGCCGATCTCGCCGCCTGGAACGCCGCGGAGAGCGGCGAGGCGTGAGACCTCAGGCGGCGCCGCAGCGGGTGGCTGCGCCGGCGGCGCGCCACAGGCGCCAGATGCGCAGCCACGCCGGCAACTCGGCGGAACTGCGGAACGGGTCGTGATCGGCCCGGCCCATGCGATCGAGGATCGGCTCGACGAGGCCGAGCGGCAGCAGCACGCAGGCCGCCTCGCCCGGCACTTCGCGTACATGGGCGCGCATCTCGGCGAGGTTCGTGCGGGCACGGGCGGCGACTTCGGCGAGGACCGCCTTCAGGCCCGGCGACGAACGGCCGGCGAGGATGTCGGCGCGGTCGACGCCGTGGGCGTCGAGCCGGTCCTGCGGCAGGAAGATCTGACCGCGCGCAGCGTGGAAGGCGAAGGCGCGCAGCAGGCCGGTCAGGCCCCAGGCACGGCCGGCGGCGGTCAGCGCCGCACCGGCTTCCGCCGAGACGTCGCGACCGGCGAGCACATGGGCCATCAGCGCCGCGAGATCACCGGCGGTGTCGTCGCAATAGGTCTCGAGCTCGGCGAGCGTCGGCATCGGGTCGTCGTAGAGATCGAAGATCCGCGCCTCGAGCAGCCGATCGAGACGTTCGAGCGGCAGGTCGAAACGGGTGATCGCGTCGGCGAGACAGGCGGCGATCGGATGACCGGAGCCCTCGTCGCCACGCCGGCCGGCCAGCATGTCGGCCCACCACCGCACGCGGACCTCGCCCGGAAGCGGGTCGGAGACGACGTCGCGGATGCGGGCGATCTCGGCGGCGAAGGCGATCAACGCATGGAGATGCGGCCGTGCCTCGGCGGGCGCCCACAGCGTCGCCCACCAGCGGTCGGGATCGTGGCGGCGCGCCAGATCGGCGACGACGGTGCGGGAGGCGGCGAGCGCATCGCCCGACGCGGCGCCCGACGGGGCATCGAGGGCGGTCGCGAGGACGGCCGGATCGGGACGAGGTGAGAGGTTGGACGTCGGCATGGGCCGGGACATAGGGTGCTCGCCGCCTCAGTCCACCGCCGTCAGCGCGGCGGCGACGCGACGCCCCTCGCCGAGCAGCACGTTCCAGGTGCGCAGCGCATGGCCGGTCGCCATCGGATCGGCCGAGATGCCCAGTTCGCGGCAACGCTGCTTGAGTGCCGCCGGCAAGGGCACGAGATCGCGGCCGGTGCCGACCAGCAGGATGTCGATGCGTTCGGCCTCGGCGAGCACCGGGGCGAGCGTCGCGACGTCGTAGACCGGCGGGGAGCCGGGATCCCACGACCACATGCCCGAGGGCAGGCAGAGCAGCGAGCCGCGATGGCTCATGCCGCCGAAGCGGAAGCCACCGAGGCCGTAGCTCTCGATGGCCGCCGGTTGCGGCAGGTGGCCGGTGCGATCGGGTTCGTCGCTCACGCCTTGACGGCCTTGGCGGCCTCCCCGGTCTCGCCGCCACGGCGCAGGCCGAGGGCGAGGAGGAAGGGCGCGGAGACGACGATCGACGAATAGGTGCCGACGACGACGCCGACCACCAGGATGAAGGAGAAGCCGTGCAGCGCGTCGCCGCCGAAGAGCAGCAGCGAGAGCGAGGCGATCATCACGGTGATCGAGGTGACGACGGTGCGCGACAGGGTCTCGTTGATCGACAGGTCGATCAGTTCGACCATCGGCATCTTCTTGTACTTGCGCATCATTTCGCGCACGCGGTCGTAGATGACGACGGTGTCGTTGAGACTGTAGCCGACGATGGTCAAGATCGCCGCGAGGATCGGCAGGTCGAAGGGCACCTGGAAATAGGCCATGAAGCCCAGGGTCAGGAGCACGTCGTGGATCGTCGTGGCGATGGCGCCGACGGCGAACTGCCATTCGAAGCGGAACCACAGATAGGCGAGGATCAGCCCCAGCGAGGCGAACACCGCCCAGACGGCACCCATCTTGAGGTCCTTGGAGACCGCCGGACCGACCACTTCGGTGCGGCGGAACTCGTAGCTCGGGCCGAGGCCGAGGCGGACCTTCTCCACCGCCGCCTGCTGCGCGAGCTCGCCGCCGGGCTGTTCGCCGAGGCGGATCATCACGTCGGTGCCGCCGCCGATGCCCTGGATCTGGGCGTCGCCGAGGCGCAGGCTCTCGATGGTGTGGCGGATCTGGCCGAGATCGGCGGCGCCCTGGGTCTGGCGTACCTCAATCAGCAGACCGCCGGTGAAGTCGATGCCGAAGTTGAAGCCCTTGGCCGCCCAGCCGACCAGCGACAGCGCGACCAGGACGATGGCCAGCGGAACGGTGAAGCGGCGCGCCGCCATGAAGGGCAGCGACAGACCGTCGGGAACGAGGCGAAGAAGTTTCATGGATCCGTTCTCCCCTCGATCTCAGATCGGCACGCGCGTGGGACGGGCCCAGCGCAGCCACTGCGTCACCATCAGACGGGTCACCGTCACGGCGGTGTAGAACGAGGCGACCGTCGAGACCGCCAGCGTCAGGGCGAAGCCCTTGATCGGACCGGTGCCCATGAAGAAGAGCACCAGCGCGGCGATGAGGTGGGTCGAGTTGGTGTCGGTGATGGTGGCGATGGCTCGGCGGAAGCCGATGTCGATCGAGGCCACCGGCGATTGGCCGAGCATCTGCTCTTCTCGAATGCGCTCGTAGATCAGCACGTTGGCGTCGACCGCCATGCCCACGCCGAGCACGATGCCGGCGATGCCGGGCAGCGTCAGCGTCGCCTGGAACAGCGACAGGATGCCGATGGTGAAGAGCACGTTGACCACCACGCCGACGTTGGCGAAGAGGCCGAACAGGCCGTAGTTCGCCAGCATGTAGAGGATGATGCCGACGACGCCGATCACCGCGGCGCGCTGGCCGGTGGCGATGGAGTCGGCGCCGAGACCGGCGCCCACGGTGCGTTCCTCGACGATGGTCAGCGTCGCCGGCAGGGCGCCGGCACGCAGCAGCAGGGCGAGTTCGTTGGCGCCCTGGACCGAGAAGTTGCCCGAGATCTGGCCCGAGCCGCCGAGGATCGGCTCACGGATGACGGGATAGGAGATCACGTCCTTGTCGAGCACGATGGCGAAGGCGCGGCCGACGTTGGCCTGCGACAGCTGGGCGAACTTCTGGGCGCCGGAGGTGTTGAAGCGGAAGGAGACCACCGCCTCGCCGGACTGCTGCGAGAAGCTCGCCTGGGCGTCGACCAGCTCTTCTCCGGTCAGGATGGCGCGCTTCTGGATCAAGACCGGAACCGGTGGATCGTCCTTGGAATAGAGCACGTCGGTGTCCGGCGGGCGGGTGCCTTCCAGCACCTGCGGGCCGACCGCCTCGACCAGATGGAAGGTCAGGCGCGCGGTCTGGGACAGGATGTTCTTCAGCCCGCCGGTGTCGTGCAGGCCGGGGACCTGGACGAGCAGGCGGTTGCCGCCCTGGCGCGCGATCACCGGCTCGGTGGTGCCGAGCTGGTCGACGCGGCGGCGGACGACTTCCATCGACTGTTCGACGACGCGCCGCGAGCGGAACTCGAGGCCCTGCGGCGTCAGCGAGACGCGGAAGAGACCGCCCTCGCCGCGCGTCACCTCGGTGTCGACGACGTTGTTGCCGGTGAAGAGGGTGTCGGACAGCGTCTGGATCAGGCCGCGCAACTTCTTCTCGGCGTCGTCGATGCGGGCGAGATCGGTGATGCGGACCTGCACGCCGGTGCCCTGGATGCCGAGACCGGTGTAGCCGATCTTGTCCTCGCGCAGGACGCGGCGGACGTCGTCGCGCAGCACGTCGAGGCGTTCCTTCACCATCGCCTGGGTGTCGACCTCGAGCAGGAGGTGGGCACCACCCTGGAGGTCGAGGCCCAACGTCAACTGCCGATGCGGCAACCAGTTGGGAAGAGCGGCCAGCTGTTCGCGGCTCATGAAGTTGGGAGCCACCAGGAACAGCGACAGGACGACGGACGCCATGATCGCCCAGATCTTCCAGCGCGCGAAGTGAAGCATCGAAGAACGCCCTCGGGGTTCGGTGCGGGCGGCCTCGGGCCGCCGCGATACGGCCGCCGCCCCGGGGGCGGCGGTCGCGAAACGTCCGTCGCCCCAACCGGGCGGCGGACGGTCGAAATCACTCGTTGGCGGCCTTGACCGGCTCGCCCTTGGCGCGGATCTCGCCGATGGTGGAGCGCACCACGCGGATCTTCACGCCTTCGGCGATCTCGATCTCGACCTCGGTGTCGGTCACGACCTTGACCACCTTGGCGATGATGCCGCCGGAGGTCACCACCACGTCGCCACGACGCAGGTTCTTGACCATCTCCTCGTGCGCCTTCTGGCGCTGGCGCTGCGGCCGGATGATCATCACCCACATGATGACGAGGATGAAGACGAAGGGCACCAGGGACATGATCACGTCCTGGGCGCCGCCCGGAGCGGCGGCTGCGCCTTGAGCGAAGGCGGGGGTCACGAACATCGTTTACTCCTCGAGGGCGGGAAGCGGTCGACCCGTCCGGGCGACCGTTCGACACGGCCGTGGCCCACGCGATCGACCTCGGGCGAGGTCGACCTCACATGGGCATGCGAAATCGCTGCGACAAGGGGGATTCCCCGATCGCGGCCGGACTATAGCTGCCGCTCCGGTCTTTGCAAACGCCGTCGCCCGCGACGCGTTCCAGACGGCGGTCGCGCGTGCTAAACCGGCTCGCATGCCGCATCATCGGAGCCTCGCCGCCTTGTCCTCGTCATCGTCCTCGACCTCGCACGCCGCCGCGACCGCCGCAGATCTCGCGCCGCTCCTCGCGCGCATCGATGCTCTCGTCGCGCTCGTCGCCCGCGCCGTGCCGCCGGCGCCGATCGCCCCGGACTTCGACGCGGCCGAGGCCTTCGTCTGGTCGGGTCGCGAGGGACGGCTGGTGCCGGTCGCCCGCGTCAACCGCGTCGAGATGAAGCTGCTCGAGGGCATCGACCGCGCCCGCGACCAGCTGACCGACAACACCCGCCGCTTCGCGCGCGGCCTGCCGGCGAACAACGCGCTGCTGTGGGGCGCGCGCGGCATGGGCAAGTCGTCGCTGGTCAAGGCGGCGCACGCGACGGTCGCCGCCGAGACGGCGGCGGAGGGCCGGCCGGCGCTGAAGCTGGTCGAGATCCACCGCGAGGACATCGAGACGCTGCCCGCTCTGCTCGCGCTGCTCGCCCCCGACGCCCGCCGCTTCCTCGTCTTCTGCGACGATCTCTCCTTCGATGCCGGCGACACGTCCTACAAGTCGCTGAAGGCGGTGCTCGAGGGCGGCATCGAGGGGCGGCCGGAGAACGTGCTGTTCTACGCCACCTCCAACCGCCGCCACCTGATGCCGCGCGAGATGATCGACAACGAGCGCTCGACCGCGATCAACCCGTCGGAGGCGACGGAGGAGAAGGTGTCGCTGTCCGATCGCTTCGGCCTGTGGCTGGGCTTCCACAAGTGCAGCCAGGACGACTATCTCGCCATGGTGCGCGGCTATGTCGCCCATCATGGCCTGACGATCGACGACGACACGCTGGTGCGCGACAGTCTGGAATGGGCGACGACGCGCGGCGCCCGCTCCGGCCGCACCGCCTGGCAATACGTGCAGGATCTCGCCGGGCGGCTCGGCGCGACGCTCTGAGGGCGGTTCGACCGGTATGGCACGAGGAGGCACACGATGACGCAGATCGCGCAGCTTCGGCTGATGGCCCGCTACAACGGCTGGATGAACGAGAGGCTCTACGACACCGCGGCGACGCTCACCCACGAAGCTATCGTCGCCGATCGCGGTGCCTTCTTCCGCTCGATCCTCGGTACGCTCGAGCATCTCGTCGTCGCCGACACGCTTTGGCTGAAGCGCTTCGCCGACCATCCGGCCGGCAGCGCGCTGGCGCCCGTGCGCGACCTGCCGATGCCGACGTCGCTCGACCAGATCCAGTTCGGCGCGATCGGACCCTTGCGCGAACGACGCGGGCTCCTCGACCGGATGATCGAGGGCTGGTTGGCCGGGCTCGATCCGAAGGCGCTCGAAACCGTGCTCTCCTACCGGAACAGCCGCGGCGAGCCCCATGCCAAGGAACTCGGCCTGGTGCTCGCGCATTTCTTCAATCATCAGACCCATCACCGCGGACAGGCGACGACGCTGCTGACCCAGGCCGGCGCGGAGGTCGGGCCGACCGATCTGGTGCTGCTCGTCCCCGCGGCGATCTGAGACAGGACGCATGGCCAAGATCGAACCGACCCTTCCGCTCGCCGACCTCTTCGCGAGCCTTCCGGTGGCCGCCCGCGTGCTGGGGCTCGACCTCGGCACCAAGACGATCGGGCTGGCGCTGTCCGACCTCGGCCGCCGCATCGCCACGCCGATGGAGACGATCCGGCGGCGGAAGTTCACCCTCGACGTCGCCGAACTGCTGGCGATCTGCGAGAAGCAGGACGTGCGGGCGCTGATCTTCGGCCTGCCGCTCAACATGGACGGCTCGGAAGGCCCGCGCGCCCAGGCGACGCGCGCCTTCGTCCGGACGCTCCGGCCGCTGACGGCGCTGCCGATCGCCTATTGGGACGAAAGGCTCTCGACCACCGCGGTGACGCGGACGCTGCTCGAGGCCGACACCTCACGCGCCAAGCGGGCGGAGGTGGTCGACAAGATGGCGGCGAGCTTCATCCTCCAGGGCGCGCTCGACCGGACGCAGGCCGACGCCCGCCGCCTCCGCGAGGCGGCGGAAGAGGCCGCCATGCGGGCGGGGTCGGAGGGGTGACGGTGCGCGGGTGAAGCTCCTGCTCGGGTCCCACCGTTCGGCTTCATCCTGAGGTGCTCGGCGAAGCCGAGCCTCGAAGGGCGAAGCCACGACGGGCCGTGCCTCTCGGCCCTTCGCGTTTCGAGGCTCGCTCGCGCTCGCACCTCAACATGAAGGGCCTCCACGAGAGGCCGAGACCGACCGAATGTCGCCCGTTCGGTTCGAGAGCGAGGACTTCGCGGCGACTTCTCCGCCCCCTTCGCAAGCCGTGCGATGATCGCTTCCGCATGACCGATGCGGCGGACGGGACCCACCGACGGAGGTCCCTCCCCCATGACACGCCAACCGATCACCCGTAGCGACATCCTGCGCCTCGCCCCCGACGCCCGCTCCGCCTATCTCGCCGCCTTCGACGACGCGGGCGCCGCGCTCACGCCCTTCGGCGTCGACGCCAACCGGCTGCGCCTCGCCCATTTCCTCGCCCAGATCGCCCACGAGACCGACGGGCTGACGATCCGCGTCGAGAGCATGAACTATTCGGCCGCCCGCCTGCCGCAGGTGTGGCCGTCGCGCTTTTCCGACCCGGAGGTGGCACGCGCCCATGCCCATCAGCCGGAGAAGCTCGCGAACTTCGTCTACGGCGGGCGGATGGGCAATGAGCACCCCGACGACGGCTGGCGCTTCATCGGCCGCGGGCTGCTGCAGATCACCGGGCGCGAGGCCTACGAAAAGTACGGCCGCGTCCTCGGCATCCCGCTCGCCGAGAACCCCGATCTCGCCTTCTCGCCCGAATGGTCGCTGAAGATCGCCGCGGCGGAATGGGCGGCGTCTGCCCGCAAGGGACGCACCTGCAACGAGATGGCGGACGCCGACGACCTCGAGGGCATCACCATCGCCGTCAACGGCGGGCGGATCGGCCTTTCCTCGCGGCGCGACTGGCTCGCCAAGGCCAAGCGACTGTTGGGGCTCTGATCACATCAGCAGGCTGACGCGGCCGCCGGCGTGGCGCTCGAGCCGGCCGGCGATCGCCAGTTCCATCAGGATCAGGTGCAGCTCGCCGGGGCGTACGCCGGTCGCGCGCAGGATCTCGTCGACGCCCACGGGCGTCGGCCCCAGCGCCTCGACCACCTTGCGGCGGGCGGTCTCGGGCACGTCGAAGGGGCGATCGAAGTCGTCGTCGCCCTCGGAGGCCACCGGCGGCTCGAAGCGCCGGCCGATGATCGGGGCGAGCGCCTCGACCACGTGGCCGGCATTGGCGACCAGCGTCGCGCCGTTGCGGATCAGCTCGTTCGCCCCTTCCGCCCGCGGGTCGAGGGGGCTGCCGGGAACGGCGAAGACCTCGCGCCCCTGCTCGGCGGCGAAGCGTGCGGTGTGGAGCGAGCCGGAACGCAGGGCCGCCTCGACCACCACGACGCCGAGCGCCATGCCGGAGACGAGGCGGTTGCGGCGGGGGAAGTCCTGGGCGCGGGCCTGCCAGCCGAAGGGCATCTCGGAGACGAGCGCACCGCCGGTCGCGACGATCTGGTCGGCGAGGCCGGCATGCTCCGGCGGATAGAGCCGGTCGAGCCCGCCGGCGAGCACCGCCACCGTGCCGGTGTCGATCGAGGCCTCGTGGGCGGCGGCGTCGATGCCGCGGGCGAGGCCGGAGACGATGACGAAGGCGGCTTCACCCAGCCCGCGGGCGATCAGACCGGCGATCTTGCGCCCCGAGAGCGAGGCATTGCGCGCGCCGACGATCGCCACCATCGGTCGGCGGAAGACGCCCGAGCCGCCCTTGACCGCGAGGAGTGGCGGCGCGCCCTCGATCGCGGCAAGGCGGGCGGGATAGTCGGCCTCGCCCATCGCCACGAAACGGGCGCCGCAGGCGGCGGCGGTCGCGGCCTCGCGCGTCACCTCGTCGAGACCGGCGATGCGGATGCGGGCGCGGGCCCCGCCGCGGCGGGCCAGTTCGGGCAGCGCGTCGAGCGCGGCGGCGGCCGAGCCGAAGTGGTTGACGAGCTGACGGAAGGTGGCGGGGCCGACGTTCTCGGAGCGGATCAGCCGCAGCCAGGCGAGCCGGCTCGCCTCGGTCATCGGCGGCGCGGCGGACCGCGGCGGCGCCTCGTCGGTGTCGTCGAAAGAACAGCGGTCCACGCGCGCCCCCCATCCGATCGGCGCACTATGGAAAGGGGATGGAGAAAATACAACCCTGAATTAAGGTCGCACGATCCGGGTTGCGGCGGGGGCAGCCTGCGGAGAGCCTTCGTGCTGCGCCGGCGCGAGGCAGCGAGGCAGTGCGTGATCCTTCGAGACGGCGTCCTTCGGCCGCCTCCTCAGGATGAGGCGCTGGAGAATGCCGCAGCAAAACAAGCGCCTCATGCTGAGGAGGGCGACCATCGGTCGCCCGTCTCGAAGCATCGCGCACGAACGCCGATCCGCACACGCTCGCCGTCAGGCGGAGGTCACCCCTCGGCGTCGCCCTTCGGCGCCAGATGCGGCGCGACCACCGCGCGGGTGGTGGCGGAAGGCACCACCGGCACGATCTCGAAGCGGCAGCCGAGCCCGCGCCAGTGCAGCACCCATTGCTGCAGGAGGCTCGCGTCGTCGCATTCCATCAGCTGGAAGCAGCGGGCGAAGTTGGGCTCGACCCAACTGTCGACGTAGGTCAGCCCTTCCGGCAGACCGCGGCCGGCGTCACGGACGCGCTCGTAGACCGGGATCATGTCGTCGTTCGCGAAATGCTCGATCACCATGAAGAGCATGGGCGATCTCCCGGTCGGCGCGGCTCTCGCCTCAGGCCGCGTCCTTCTTCTTGCCGATCTTCGGCTCGGTGCCGGCGAGGAGACGGGCGATGTTCTCCTTGTGTCGGTACCACACGAGCACGGCGAGCGCCGCCAGCACCAGGGTCATCGTGCCCGAGGCCCAGCCGCCGAGGAAGAGGCCGAGCGGCACCACCACGCTGGCGACCAGCGCCGACAGCGAGGAGATGCGGAAGGTGAAGGCCATCGCCAGCCACACCGCGCCGAAGGCGAAGGCCGCCGGCCAGAACAGGCCGAGCAGGCAGCCGATGTAGGTCGCCACCCCCTTGCCGCCCTTGAAGCCGAGCCAGACCGGGAAGACGTGGCCGAGGAAGGCGCCGACCGCCGCAGCCATGGCCGCGCCCTCGCCCGCGAAATATCGCGAGACGAGGATCGCCACCGTGCCCTTCAGCGCGTCGCCGAGGAAGGTGGCGAGCGCCAGACCCTTGCGGCCGGTCCTGAGCACGTTGGTGGCGCCGATGTTGCCGGAGCCGATCGACCGGATGTCGCCGAGGCCGGCGAGACGGCAGAGGACGAGGCCGAAGGGGATCGAGCCGAGGGCATAGCCGAAGACGGCGGCGACGAGGATCACGAGCATCTCCGGCGTCTCCCTCAGGCGTCGAGCGTGTGGACGGTGCGGCCGCCGACCAGCGTGCGCAGCACACGGCCGGTGAAGCGCGCCTCGTCGAAGGGCGTGTTCTTGGAGCGCGAGGCGAGTTTCTCGGCCTCGGCTATCCACGGCCGATCGGGGTCGATCACCGCGAGATCGGCCGCCGCCCCCGGCGTCAGCGTGCCGCCCGGCAGGCCGAGGCGACGGGCGGGCGCCAGCGACAGCGCCTCGACGAGGCGGGTCCAGGTGACACGGCCGTCGTGGACGAGACGCAGGCTGGCGGCGAGCAGCGTCTCGAGACCGACGGCGCCGTCGGCGGCTTCGGCGAAGGGATGACGCTTCATCTCCACGTCCTGCGGATCGTGGGAGGAGACGACGATGTCGATGGTGCCGTCGGCGACGCCCTCGATCAGCGCCTGGCGCTCGTCCTCGCAGCGCAGCGGCGGCGAGAACTTGAGGAACGAGCGATAGGTGCCGATGTCCATCTCGTTCAGCGTCAGATGGTTGATCGACACGCTGGCGGTGACGTCGAGGCCGCGGGCCTTGGCGGCGCGCAGGATCTCGATCGAATCCGAGGTCGAGATCTGGCTGGCGTGGTAGCGCCCCCGCGTCAGCGCGACGAGGCGCATGTCGCGCTCGAGCATGATGATCTCGGCCTCGCGCGGGATGCCGGGAAGGCCCATGCGGGTGGCGAACTCGCCTTCGGTCGCAACCCCCGAGCCGACCAGCGTCGGATCTTCGACGTGATGGACGATCAGCGCGCCGAAGTCGCGGGCATAGGTCAGCGCCCGGCGCATCACCAGCGCCGAGGGCACCGAGCGGCGGGCATCGCCGAAGGCGACGGCACCGGCATCCTTGAGGAGGCCGAACTCGGTCGTCTCCTTGCCTTCCTGGCCCTTGGTCAGCGCCGCCATCGGGTGGACGCGGACGGAGGCCTGTTCGGCGGCACGGCGCAGCACGAAGTCGACCAGCGCCGGGTCGTCGATCACCGGGTCGGTGTCGGGCATGGTGACGATGGTGGTGACACCGCCGGCGGCCGCCGCACGGGACACCGAGGCGAAGGTCTCGCGGTGTTCGTGGCCCGGCTCGCCGATGAAGACGCGCATGTCGACGAGGCCGGGGACGATGACCTTGCCGGTGGCGTCGACGGTCTCCCAGCCCTCGGGGCTGCCTTGGTTCATCACCTCGGGACCGGCGGCGAGGATGCGGCCCTCGGCGACGATCACCGAGCCGACGGCGTCGAGGCCGCGGGCGGGATCGACGATGCGGGCGCCGGCGAAGACGACGGGGCGCTCGTCCGAGGCGCGCCGGGCGGAAGCGGTATGGCTCGGGCTCATGGCGCGCGACCTCAGGCGTTGGGCAGGTGTTCGGCGAGCGTCTCGAGCACGGCCATGCGTACGGCCACGCCCATCTCGACCTGTTCGGAGATCAGCGACTGCGGCCCGTCGGCCACTTCCGGATCGATCTCGACGCCCCGGTTCATCGGCCCGGGATGCATGACCAGCGCATCCTCCGCCGCCCAGGAGAGCTTCTCCTTGTCGAGACCCCAGTAGTGGAAGTACTCGCGCACCGAGGGCACGAAGGAGCCGTTCATGCGCTCGCGCTGGAGGCGCAGCATCATGACGATGTCGGCGCCGTCGAGGCCCTTCTTCATGTCGGTGAAGGTCTCGACGCCGAGCCGGTCGGCGCCCGCCGGGATCAGCGTCGAGGGGCCGACGAAGCGGACCTTGGCGCCGAGCGCAGAGAGGAGCAGCAGGTTCGAGCGCGCGACGCGGGAATGGACGATGTCGCCGCAGATGGCGACGGTCAGGCCTTCGATGCGGCCCTTGTGGCGGCGGATGGTCAGCGCGTCGAGCAGCGCCTGGGTCGGGTGCTCGTGGGCGCCGTCGCCGGCGTTGATCACCGAGCAGGAGACTTTCCGCGCGAGCAGATGCACCGCGCCGGCGGCGTGATGCCGCACCACCAGGATGTCGGGGCGCATGGCGTTGAGGGTCGCCGCCGTGTCGATCAGCGTCTCGCCCTTCTTCACCGAGGAGGAGGCGACCGACATGTTCATGACGTCCGCGCCGAGCCGCTTGCCGGCGATCTCGAAGGACGACTGGGTGCGGGTCGAAGCCTCGAAGAAGAGGTTGATCTGCGTGCGACCACGCAGAACGTTCTTCTTCTTCTCGATCTGGCGGGAGACGAGGACCTCCTCCTCCGCCTTGTCGAGAAGATGCAGGATCTGCAACGGCGTCAGCCCCTCGATACCGAGGAGGTGGCGGTGCGGGAAGGCGGGGGCCGGGGTCGATGGTGCGTTCGTCATCGAAGAGAGCTTCTTATGCGCTCCCCTCCCCCCCGGCAAGGCCACGACGCGGGTTTCCGCGGGTTTTCCTGAGAAATGCGCGATCGGCGGAAAAGGCCGATCAGGCCGAGCCGTTGCGGCCCTCGAAGACGGCGACGCGCGGCTGGGTGAGTACTTGCGAAGCCGCCTCCATCCGCGCCATGTCGATCAGATAGGCCAGGAAGGGCATCCCCGACTTGGTCGCCAGATCGCGCAATTCCGCCGCGGCCTGCTCGATGTAGGCGGCGGCTTCGTTGGCTTTCGCCGGTGAACGGACCGTCCCGGTCATTCGCACCTTTCCGCCCCGACCCGTCTCCCGTCGCGCCGAAGCCATCCGATTCGTCGTGCGCGTCGCGAAGCCGGCCGATGCGACCTCGACGCACGATCCACACGTCGACAATCGTAGATGTTGCACAATACAAGTCCATCTATTTCTGGTTGTATTTTGTGCCTTCCGGGTTGGAAAATCGGGCGCCGGGGCCGTGTCGGGGCACTGGGGCTTGACCCCCGCCTCGCGGCACCCCATTCAAGGAGCCGCCGCGCATCGGCCGAGAACACAACTCGCAGTGGTTGCGTTCGGTTGTGCGATGCACTTGAAAGTATCGCATTTATCGTCGATCCTCTCAATGCCGCTCTTCGCGATCGGCAGGACGGGGCCGACGGCTCGTCCGCTTTCCCCGATGCTCGGGCGCGCCGAAAGGCGTGCGTGGCGACGGGGATCGCCGTTTCGCTCCGACATCCGTCGGCGCGGGGCGGCCACGATCCCGCGCCGGAGCGCTTTCGGAGGTCCTCGCCCGCCATGAACGTCGTCATCGTCGAGTCCCCGGCCAAGGCCAAGACCATCAACAAGTACCTGGGTCCCGGGTACGAGGTGCTGGCGAGCTACGGCCACGTCCGCGATCTGCCGGCCAAGGACGGCTCGGTCCGGCCGGACGACGACTTCGCCATGGACTGGGAGGCCGACGGCAAGGGCGCCAAGCGGCTCTCCGAGATCGTCCGCGCCGTCAAGGGTTCCTCGCGCGTCATCCTCGCCACCGACCCGGATCGCGAAGGCGAGGCGATCAGCTGGCACGTGCTGCAGGTGCTGAAGGAGAAGCGCGCGATCAAGGACCAGAAGGTCGAGCGCGTCGTCTTCAACGCCATCACCAAGAACTCCGTGCTCGAGGCGATGAAGAACCCGCGCGAGATCGACGTCGCGCTGGTCGACGCCTATCTGGCGCGCCGGGCCCTCGACTATCTCGTCGGCTTCAACCTGTCGCCGGTGCTGTGGCGCAAGCTGCCGGGTGCGCGGTCGGCCGGCCGCGTCCAGTCGGTGGCGCTGCGCCTGATCTGCGACCGCGAACACGAGATCGAGACCTTCAAGGCCCAGGAATACTGGTCGATCGTCGCCCGTCTCGCCACGCCCCACCGCGAGGAGTTCGACGCCCGCGTCGTCGGCTTCTCCGGCAAGAAGCTCGGTCGCCTCGACATCAAGACCGGCGACGAGGCCGGCACCATCCGCTCGGTGCTCGAGCGGGCGACCATCTCGGTCACGTCGGTCGAGAAGAAGCCGGTCAAGCGCCATCCCTTCCCGCCCTTCACCACCTCGACGCTGCAGCAGTCGGCGAGCTATGCGCTCGGCCTCTCCGCCGCGCGCACCATGCAGGTGGCGCAGCGGCTCTATGAAGGTGTCGAGATCGGCGGCGAGACGGTCGGCCTCATCACCTACATGCGTACCGACGGCGTCGACATCGCGCCCGAGGGCATCGCCGGCATCCGCAAGGTGATCGGCCAGGACTTCGGCGACGCCTATCTGCCGCAGGTGCCGCGCAAGTACACCGCCAAGGCCAAGAACGCCCAGGAAGCCCACGAGGCGATCCGCCCGACCGACCTCACCCGTCGGCCGAAGGACGTGGCGCGCTATCTCGATGCCGAACAGGCCAAGCTCTACGAGCTGATCTGGAAGCGCACCGTCGCCTCGCAGATGGAATCGGCCATCCTCGACCGCACCACCGTCGAGATCGCCGCCACGCTGGGCGCCGAGCGCGTCGACCTGCGCTCGACCGGCTCGGTCGTCCAGTTCGACGGCTTCCTCAGGCTGCATGCCGAAGGCCGCGACGACGAGGAGGACGAGGAGAACCGCCGTCTCCCCGCCATGGCCGAGCGCGACCCGCTCGAGCGGCGCAAGATCTCCGTCGACCAGCACTTCACCGAGCCGCCGCCGCGCTTCACCGAAGCGACGCTGGTGAAGAAGATGGAAGAGCTCGGCATCGGCCGGCCGTCCACCTATGCCGCGACGCTGCAGGTGCTGCGCGACCGCGAATACGTCACGCTCGACAAGCGCCGCCTCGTCCCCGAGGACAAGGGGCGGCTCGTCATCGCCTTCCTCGAGAGCTTCTTCCTGCGCTACGTCGAATACGACTTCACCGCCGATCTCGAAGAGAGCCTCGACAAGATCTCGGCCGCCGAGATCGACTGGAAGGCCGTGCTGCGCGCCTTCTGGGCGGACTTCTCGGCCGCCATCGAGCAGACCAAGGAACTGCGCGTCGCCGACGTGCTCGACGCGATCAACGAGCTCCTCGGCGCCCACGTCTTCCCCGACAAGGGCGACGGCTCGGATCCGCGCGCCTGCCCGTCCTGCGGTTCGGGCAAGCTGTCGCTGAAGCTCGGCAAGTTCGGCTCGTTCATCGGCTGCTCGAACTATCCCGAGTGCCGCTACACCCGCCAGATGCAGGCCTCCGGCGCCGAGGGCGACGGCGAGGCCGGTCCCAACGGCGACGGCACCAAGGTGCTCGGCACCGATCCGGCGACCGGGCTCGAGGTCAGCCTCCGCGCCGGCCGCTTCGGCCCCTACGTGCAGCTCGGCGAGGGCGACAAGCCGAAGCGCTCGTCGCTGCCCAAGGGCTGGACCGCCGCCTCGATCGATCTCGAGAAGGCGTTGAAGCTCCTGTCGCTGCCGCGCGAGGTGGGTGCCCATCCGGAGACCGGCAAGCCGATCACCGCCGGTCTCGGCCGCTTCGGACCCTTCGTGCTGCACGACGGCACCTATGCCAACCTGCCGACCGCCGAAGAGGTGTTCGACATCGGCATCAACCGCGCCGTGACCCTGATCGCCGAGAAGAAGGCGGGCGGGCGCGGACGCGGCGCGCCGGCGGCGCTGAAGGATCTCGGCGAGCATCCGACGCTGGGCGGGCCGATCACCGTGCGCGACGGCCGCTACGGCCCCTATGTCGCCCACGACAAGGTCTACGCCACCCTGCCCAAGGGCATGGATCCGCTCTCGGTGACGCTCGACGTGGCCGTCGCGCTGGTCGCCGAAAAGGCCGCCAAGTCGCCGGCCAAGGGCAAGGCCAAGGCCGCACCGAAGAAGGCGGCGCCGAAGAAGGCCGCCGCCGCCGCGGAGGCCGACGGCGAGGCCGTACCGAAGAAGACCGCCGCCAAGAAGCCCGCGGCCAAGAAGGCGCCGGCGAAGAAGCCGGCCGCCAAGAAGACGACGAAGGGCGCCTGAGGCCCCCTTCGTAACGCTCCGATCGCCGTGTGCCCGTGAAATTCCGGGCCACGGCGCTCGCGACGACGTGAAACGATCCGTAAAACACCGTATGATACCGTCTTCGCGTCGCGGTGATCTGATTCGCCGCGCCCCTCGGGGGGGCTTCGCATGTCGGATCGAACCACCATCCTCGACTTTGCCTCACGTAAGACCATTCGTTCCGAGGAAGATCTGCGCTTGTACATCGCGCGGATCGCACTCTACGTGGCGATCATCGCGACCGCCGCGGCGGCGGTGCACGAAGGGCCGGAGCTGTCGTGGCACTCGGCCCCGACACTCGCCGGCGTCTTCCTCGCCGCCGCGATCTTCGCCGTGCCGATCGCCTGGGAGTTCGGCCGGATGTACCTCGAGTTGTGGGAGACGACGCGCTCGCTGCACCGGCTCGCCACCACCGACCACCGCACCGGCCTGCTCAACAACCACGCCTTCGTCTCGCGGGCGAGCGACCGCATCGACGACGGGCGCCGGATCGCGCTCCTCGTCGGCGATCTCGACCGCTTCAAGATGATCAACGACCGCCACGGCCACCCCAAGGGCGACGAGGTGATCGCCGCCGTCGGTGCCGCGATGTGCGGTCTGTTCGGCGACGACATGGTCGGCCGCATGGGCGGCGAGGAGTTCGCCGCCATCCTCGACTGTCCCTTCGAGGACGACGCGAGCGCGGCGAGCCACTGCGAGCGTTTCGCCGAGGAGCTGCGCCGCCGCGTCGCCGCGATCCGCATTCCGGCCGAGCGCGGCACGATCCGCCCGACCATGTCGATCGGTGTCGCCCGAGTCCGCGAGGGCGAGGATTTCGGCCAGATCTACGCCCGAGCCGACAAGGCGCTCTATCTCGCCAAGGCCTCGGGGCGGAACCGGGTGATCGACGAAAATCGTTTCGAACTCGACGAGACGACGCCGCCGCGGCTGCCCGACGACTGCGCCAACTGCCCGCTGCTGAGCGGCGCGGCGCGCTGCTGACACCCACGCGAACCGGGACAGGCGTCGGCCGAGGGTCTATGCTTTGCCCATCGACCACGATCCGGATCATCGACATTTGGCCCGCCGCCCCGACGACACCCCCGCCCCCGGCCCGCGCAAGCGGCTCGGCGATGCCCTGCCCTCGCGTGACGAGATCCTGAGCTATCTCGCCGACCATCCCGGCGAGGCGGGCAAGCGCGACATCGCGCGCGCCTTCGGCATCACCGGCGGCGCCAAGATCGCGCTGAAGCGCATCCTGAGGGACCTCACGAGCGAAGGCGTCGTCGAACGCAAGCGGCGCAAGCTCGCGCCCAAGGGCACGCTCGCCACCGTCTTCGTCGCCGACATCACCCGGCGCGACGCCGACGGCGAACTCCTCGCCGAGCCCGACGAGTGGGACGAGGAGGAGAACGGCCCAGCTCCGGTCGTGCTGATTCTCGCCGAACCGAACGCGCGACGCGGCACCCCGCGCGCCGCCGTCGGTATCGGCGACCGGGTGCTGCTGCGCATCACCGACATCGACGACGAACTGCCGCCGGGCGTCGCACGCGCCGCCCGCATCCTGCGCGTGCTCGACAAGAAGCCGCCGGACGTGCTCGGCATCGTCCGCCTCGTGCCGGGCGGCGCCCGCATCGCGCCGATCGACAAGAAGGGCCGCGAGTGGAACGTCGCCGAGCACGACATGAAGGACGCCAAGGAAGGCGACCTCGTCTCGCTCGACCTCCTGAAGTCCGGCGGACGCCTCGGCCTCGGCCGCGCCAAGGTGCGCGACGTGATCGGCTCGATGGCGTCGGAAAAGGCGGTCTCCGAGATCGCCCTCCACGTCCACGGCATTCCCCACGTCTTCCCCGTCGCGGTGATCGCCGAGGCCGAGGCCTGCGAACCGGTCAAGCTCGGCAAACGCGAAGACTGGCGCGATCTGCCGCTCGTCACCATCGATCCGCCCGACGCCAAGGACCACGACGACGCGGTCCACGCGACGCCGGATCTCGATCCGGAGAACCCCGGCGGTCAGGTCGTCACCGTGGCGATCGCCGACGTGGCGCACTACGTCCGCCCCGGCACCGCGCTCGACCGCGAGGCGGTCCATCGCGGCAACTCGGTCTACTTCCCCGACCGCGTCGTGCCGATGCTGCCGGAGAAGATCTCGACCGACCTCTGTTCGCTCCGCGAGAAGGAGGATCGCCCGGCGATCGCGGTGCGGATGATCTTCGACGCCGAGGGGCGGAAGCGCTCGCACACGTTCCACCGCATCCTGATGCGCTCGGCGGCGAAGCTCTCCTACCAACAGGCGCAGGCCGCCATCGACGGCCGCGTCGACGACAAGACCGACACGCTGATCGAAGGCGTGCTGAAGCCGTTGTGGGAGGCCTATGCGGTCCTCAAGCGCGGGCGCGACAGGCGCGAGCCGCTGGAGCTCGACCTGCCGGAGCGCAAGATCCTGCTCAATCCCGACGGCACGGTCGACAAGGTCATCGTCCCGGAACGCCTCGACGCCCACAAGCTGATCGAGGAATACATGATCCAGGCGAACGTCGCCGCCGCCGAGACGCTGGAGGCGAAGAAGGTCCCCCTGCTCTTCCGCATCCACGACATGCCGTCGGACGAGAAGATCAACGCGCTGAAGGAGTTCCTCTCCACCCTCGACATCAAGGTGGCGGCGAAGGGCGGGCTGAAGCCCGCCGCCTTCAACGCCATCCTCGCCAAGGTCGCCGACACGCCGAAGGCCGGGCTCGTCAACGAGGTGGTGCTGCGGTCCCAGGCGCAGGCGGAATACAATCCGCACAACATCGGCCATTTCGGCCTGCATCTGCGCCGCTACGCCCACTTCACCTCGCCGATCCGCCGCTATGCCGACCTCATCGTCCATCGCGGTCTGATCCGGGCGCTCGGCTTCGGTTTCGACGGGCTGCCGGAGACCTGGGACGACAAGCTCGAGGCGATCGGCACCGAGATCTCGGCCTGCGAGCGGCGCGCCATGCTCGCCGAGCGCGACACGATCGACCGGCTGATCGCCCGTTGGCTCGCCGACCGGGTCGGCGCCAGCTTCAGGGCCAAGATCTCCGGCGTCACCAAGTCGGGCCTCTTCGTGCGGCTCGACGACACCGGCGCCGACGGTTTCGTCCCGGCGGCGACGCTCGGCGACGACTACTACGTCTACGATCAGGTCACCCACGCGATGATCGGCCAGCGCACCGGCGAGACTCATCGTCTCGGTGACGCCGTCGAGGTGAAGCTCGTGGAGGCACAGCCCTTCGCCGGCGCGCTGCGTTTCGAGATGCTGTCGGAGGGCGCCATCGAGAAGGGCCTCGGGCGCAAGCGCCTCGCCGCCCTGTCGCGCGACAAGACGAGGGTTCGGGGCGCCCCGAGCCGCGGCCGCAAGGGGCCGCCGAAGCGGAAGTGAGGGATCGGACGATGATCGAAGTCTGGGGACGCCCCAATTCCTCCAACGTCAAGAAGGTGCTGTGGACGCTCGAGGAACTCGGGCTTCCCTACACCCGCCACGACGCCGGCGGCGCCTTCGGCGTGGTCGACACGGCCGCGTTCCGCGCCATGAACCCGAACGGGCTGGTGCCGGTCGTCACCGACGGCGACATGGTTCTCTGGGAATCGAACACCATCGTGCGCTGGCTCGCCGCCCGCCACGGCGACGGCCAGCTGATGCCGCTCGACCCGGACGGGCGTGCGCGGGCCGAACAATGGATGGACTGGGGCCATTCCTTCGCCGCCCCGTTCCGCCCGGTCGTCTTCGGCCTGCTGCGCACGCCGCCGGAGAAGCGCGACCTCGCGGCGATCGAGGCGGGGCGGCGGATCTGCGCCGATCTCTGGCAAATCGCCGACGCGACGCTCGCCGATCGACGCTTCATCGCGGGCGACGACTTCGGCGTCGCCGACATCGTCCTCGGCCCCTTCGCCTATGTCTGGTTCGGTCTCGACATCGAACGACCGGCGACGCCGAACCTCGATCGCTGGCTCGGTGAATTGCGTACGCGACCGGCCTGGGCGAAAGTGGTGGCGATCGGGCTCTCCTGAGCCCGGGCACGACGAGAGCCGGGCAACCGGCCGAACGGAAACGTCCGTCCCATGAAGGTCATTCACCACGGCAGCGGCGGCGGCGCGCCGCGTGGCCCATCGCGATCGGAGACGCGCGAACCGCGTCGCGCGATCCTGCGCGGTTTGCGCGGGCTCTGCCCGGAATGCGGGGTGGGCGCGCTGTTCGACGGCTATCTGACGGTGCGGCCGACCTGCAAGGTCTGCGGCGAGGCCTTCCATCACCACCGCGCCGACGATCTGCCGCCCTACCTGACCATCCTGGTGGTCGGCCACGTCGTGGTCTCCGGCCTGCTCGTCACCGAGAAGCTGTGGCAGCCGGCCGACTGGGTCCAGGCGGCGATCTGGCTGCCGGTGACGCTCCTTCTCTCGCTCCTGCTCGTCCGCCCCTTCAAGGGCGCGGTCGTCGCGCTGCAATGGGCCTTCCGCATGCATGGTTTCGCCAAGCGGTCGCCCGCCCCGTTCGATCCGTCGTCCAAGGCTTCCTGATGCGCCCCGTCTCCGACATCCTCGCCGAACTCAACGCCCTCGACCGCACCGGCAAGGCGCCCTACTACCGCCCGCGCGACGCGGCGACGCTGCTGATCCTCGATCGCTCCGGCGACGACGGCGCGCTGCGCGTGCTGATGGGCAAGCGCCACATGCGGCACAAGTTCATGCCCGGCGCCTGGGTCTTCCCCGGCGGACGGGTCGACGCCGCCGACAGCCGGGTGAAGCCGGCCGACGACTACGAGGCCCCGGTCGCCACCCGGCTGATGACCGAGGCGGGCGCGCGGGCCTCGGCGACGCGGGCGCGGGCGCTGGCGATCGCCGCCATCCGCGAGACCTGGGAGGAGGCCGGCATCCTGATCGGCACGCCCTCCCCCGCCGGCCCGACCGGCGAGGACCACGATCCGCACGACGCCTTCGCCGCCTTCCGGGCGCGCGGCTTCCTGCCCTCGATCGCGGCGATGCGCTTCGTCGCCCGCGCCATCACCCCGCCGGGGCGGCCGCGCCGCTTCGACACGCGATTCTTCGCGGTGCCGGCGAGCGCCGTCGGCGGACGGATCGAGACCGGCGTCGGCCCCTCGGGCGAGCTCGAGGACGTCGCCTGGGTCACCTTCGCCGAGGCCCGCGCCCGGCCGGAGCTGCCGCCGATCACCAAGGCGGTGCTCGACGAGCTCGACGGGCGGCTGATGCACGATCCCGCCTTCGGTCCCGACCATCCGGTGCCGTTCTATCGCTGGGTGCGCGACCGTTTCGTCCGCACGGAGATCTGAACCGATGAGCCTCCTCGCCCTCGCCATCTTCGCCGGCGCGCTGTTCCTCAACGCCGGATCGCCCGGACCGAGCGTCGCGGCGCTGGTCTCGCAGGTGCTGTCGCGCGGCGCCCGCTCGGTGCTGCCCTTCCTCGCCGCCATGTGGATCGGCGAGGCGCTGTGGCTCGCCGCCGCGGTCGCCGGGCTGGCGGTCGTCGCCGAGCGACTTCACGAGGTCTTCGTCCTCGTGAAGTGGGCGGGCGTCCTCTATCTCCTGTGGCTGGCGATCGGCCTGTGGCGCGATCCCGGCGCGGCGGAGGGCGAATCGACCGCCCCGACCGGCGGCTGGCGCCTCTTCGCCACCGGCATGGCGCTGACCATCGGCAATCCCAAGATCATGGTCTTCTACGTCGCGCTGCTGCCGACCCTGCTCGACGTGCGGGCGATCGGCCTCGCCGACTGGGCGCTGCTCACCGCCGTGCAGGTCGGCGTGATGGCCTTCGTCGACCTCTCGTGGGTCGCGGCGGCATCGGGCGCGCGGCGCTTCCTGACGTCGCCGCGGGCGGTGCGTTGGACGCGGCGGGCGAGCGCACTCGCCATGGGCGGGGCGGCCGCCACCATCGCGGCGCGGGCGTGAGCCACATTAAGCCGAGTTAACTGGAAAAGTTATACGTCGCGTCTTACTATTCGGGGCGTGGAAGAACCCGCCGTGGCCGACCGGTCGACGGCGCGAGGTTCTCGGAAGAAACATCGATCGATGCCGTCGCGACGGCACGGAAGGCGTGGGCTTTCCGTGGAGGGCGCGCGCGCGTCGACGAAGGAGGCCGTCATGAAACGCAGGACCCTCGCCCTCACCATCCTCGCCACCGGCGCCCTCGCGGTCGCCTTCGCCACCGTTCCCTCGGCCGATGCTCAGCCCGGACCCGGCATGGGCTGGGGTCAGGGCGCCGGGCGCGGCCAAGGCGCCGGCATGGGCGGCGGCATGGGGATGGGCCGGCCGGACGCACCGTGGCGCGAGCGCTTCGCCGCGATCGACACCGACGGCAGCGGCGCGATCTCGGCCGTCGAGATGCGCGAACAGGCCGAAGGCGTCTTCGCCGCGATGGACGTGAATTCCGACGATCGCCTGACGCGCGAGGAATACATGGCCGTCCGCATGGGCGCGCAGCGCGGGTACAATCCCGATCGGCAGGCGCAGATGCAGAGCCGCAAGGCCGCCCGCTTCGGCACCTGGGACACCGACCGCGACGGCTTCGTCAGCGCGGCGGAATTCGCCAAGGGTCACGAGGCGGAGTTCCGGGATGCCGACCGCAACGGCGACGGCGCGCTGACGCCGGTCGAATTCCGCGGCCGCAACTGGTGAACGGACCGGCCGAAAGGGCGTCTCGCGCTTGACAGCGCCGGCCTTTTCGGTCAGGTATGCCCCACTTCGAGATCGGCGCGAGGCCCGGTGCGCGAGCACGCGGGCCTTCGCTTTCGAGATTGTTTTCCAGAGGGACCGGCCATGGCCAAGGCGACCACCATCAAGATCAAGCTCGTGTCGACCGCGGACACCGGCTACTTCTACGTGACCAAGAAGAACTCCCGCACCATGACGGAGAAGTTCGCCGCGAAGAAGTACGACCCCGTCGCGCGCAAGCACGTCGAGTTCAAGGAAGCCAAGATCAAGTGATCTGAGGCTCCTGAATTCCGTGATCGACGAAAGCCCCGGCCTGCCCGGGGCTTTTCTTTTTCATGTCCGGTGGTTCGCATTGTCCGGATCCGGGAGAGCCTTCCTCGAGGAATCGCGCTCATCCTCGGATGACCCCCGAGGAGACCCACCCCGATGAGCAGTTCGATTTCCGCGGTCGGCTCGGCGCCGATCCGCACGGCCGAAAGGGCCGAAGGACCCGGCCGCGACCGTACCCCCGACAACGATGCCGACGACGGCAAGCAGACGAAGGCCAGTCCGCCGGCCGGACAGGGCCGCCTCGTCGATCGCTACGCCTGACCCCGCGCCGCGTCGCACCGGCACGAATCGAAAGGGCCGCCCCGAGGGGCGGCCCTTCCCGTCTTCGAAGGCCGGTCAGCGTCCGGCCGTACCGATCAGCGGCGTGATGCGGCGGACGGTGACGCGGCGGTTGACCTGCGACGGACCGTCGGTCATCTCCTTGGGGAACTGGGCGCCGTAGCCCTGGGTCACCAGGTTCTCCGCCGGGATCGAGAAGTCGCGGGAGAGCACCGCGGCGACCGCCTGGGCACGACGATCCGACAGCGACAGGTTGTCGACGTCGTTGCCGACCAGGTCGGTGTGACCCTCGACCAGGAAGATCTCGTCCGGATTGCGGGCGAGCGCGCGCGAGATGCCGCGGGCGATCCGCGCCAGCCGGCCGATCTCCTCCGGCTCGACGGTCCAGGCGCCGGTCGGGAAGGTGATCGTGTCGACGTCGATCGCCGGCATGTAGGCGCGCAGGTCGCGGCTCGAGCGGACCTCGTCGAGCGTGTAGCGCCGCGGCAGCGGACCGAGCGGCGGCGCCTCGAGCGTCTCCTCGATCAGCCGTTCGTCGGCACGGTCCGATTCGATCACCCAACGCTCGCGCGGCGCCGGCGGCGGCGGCAGGACCACGATCTCCTCGCGGAAACCCGGACCGCGCGGACGGAAGCCGTCGTCGATCAGCACCTCGCGGCGGCCGTCCGGCCATTCGCGGATGCGGCGGATCAGGCGGCCGTCGGCATCGGTGACGGTGACGATGCGCACGCCGTCGGGACGGCGCCACACCGACACGGTCTCGTCGCCGCGCCGCTCGACCGTGCTCTCGCCGCCGAAGTCGCGGAAGCGCGCGGTCTCGTCGTGACGCAGGAAGAGGCCGCCGCGATCGCGCACGATGACGCGGCCGTCCGGCTCCGAATAGAAGGTCGCACCGTCGCGGTCGATCTCGCGGCGCTGGCGGCGGACGTCGTCGAGGCCCTGGGCCTGACCACCGCTGCCCAGCAGCACGCCACCGACCACGCCGACCGCGGCACCGGCGGCCGCCGCGCCGAGCACGCCGCCGACACCGGGGCCGCGCGGACCTTCGGCATGGGGCGGGCGACCGGGTTCACCGGGACGACCGGGCTGGAACTGGGCGCCGGGCTGCGGCGGCACCGGTTGGACCTGCGGGGGAACCGGCGCGACGCCGGGACCCGTTCCGGGCACCGGCGGACGACCGGGGCCGGCGCCGGGAGTACCGGGAGCACCGGGCGCGCCGGGAGCACCGGGCGGCGGAACCGGCGGCGGGGCCGAGGACGAGGCCGGAGGACGCGATCCACCGGGCGCGGGCGCCTCGAAGGGAGCGGCGGGCGCCGGTGCCGCACCGACGGGCGGTGCCGGCGGGCGAACCGCCGGGGCCTGACCACTCGGCGCGGGCGGGGCGGGCGGACGCACGACCGGAGCCTGACCGCTCGGCGCGGGCGGGGCCGGCGGACGCACGACCGGAGCCTGACCGCTCGGCGCGGGCGGGGCCGGCGGACGCACGACCGGGGCCTGACCGCTCGGCGGCGGCGGCGGGGCGGCGGGACGGACCGCCGGGGCCGAACCGCTCGGTGCGACCGACGGCGCGGGCGGGGCAGCGGGGCGCTCGATCTTCGGCGCGGTCGGCGCGGTCGGCGCGACGTGAGCGGGCGGCGGGGCCACGTGAACCGGCGGCGGGGCGACACGGGTCGGGGCCGGCGGCGGCGGCGGCGTGCGACGTTCGATCTGGGGCGGCGGGGCGGCCGGGCGCGACGGCGGGGCTTCGCGCATCACCGGAGCGCTCGCCGGCGGACGCGACGGCGCGGGCGGCGCCACGTGGGGAGCGGCCGGCGGACGCGGCGGCTCGACGCGGGCGGGCGGCGGCGGCGCAGCCGGGCGCTGCGCGCCACCGGAGGCGGGCGGACGCTTCAGGGGATCTTCCTCGGGCTTCGTCGCCTGGGCGACGCGGATCGTGCCGTCGGTGGGGCCCGCGAACGTCCCCTGCCCGGCCGATGCGGCCCCCGCCCCTGCGCCGGTGGCGAGCAGGGTGGGCAGGATCGTGCCGATCGCGAGAAGGTCCTTCAGGGTCTTCATGTCGTCTCTCCCTCTGCGCGCAAAAGGCGCCGGACCACCATCCGACACCCCGATCGGGGCCGATCGATGTCGAAGATCGATCGTCTTTCGGCGGATAGAGGGCGAAAACGCGGCGGAAGGGCGCGGTCGGAGCCGTTGCCAAGGCGTGCGAGGGGTGTATGGTGCGCCTCTCGTCGACGGAGGACGCGTGATGGCCAATGACACGACCGGGTTCCGCTCGCTCGTCGAGCAGATTCAACAGCGCGATCGCGAGGTCGCCCCCACCGTCGGACGTCCGCGCGCCCGCGCGGCAGAGCGCAGCGAGAAGACCGAGCGCCCCGCCCGTCGCCGCGAGGCCGCGACCGCGGCCGAACGCGCGGTGCTGCGCGACGATCTGCCCGCCTTCCTGACCCGACGCTGGCTCTGAAGCCGCCCGTTCCGCCCGCGAGGGGCGGAGGGCCGGCCGAGCGATGGTGACCGGCGAGGAGGCCACTCGCGATCTTCGCTCGACCGGCACGACCCGATGGACCCGGGCGTTTGCGGCGATCCCGAGCCGTCGGGCTCCGAGACCTTCGTCCGCCGGCGCCGATCGGGGCGGCCGACGGGCGCGGCTTTCGGGACGAAGGCCGAGGAAAACCCTAGCGAAGCTCGCCGCGACGGCAAAGCCCCACGGCCTCCCCGCTCGCCGAATTCGCGAATGTTCGTAAATCGTTGAGGTTAACGCGCGGCATGTACGGCCGAGCCGGGGCGTGCCCGCGCCTCAGGCGGCGCGCAGCACCACGCGGTTGCGACCGCCTTCCTTGGCCTCGTAGAGGCCGGCGTCGGCGCGCTTCATGATCGTCTCGACGGTGTCGTGGGCGCTCTCGAGCGCGCCGATGCCGATCGAGATGGTGCGCGGCAGCAGGCGGCCGTCGGGCAGGCGGAAGGGCTCGCCGGCGACGCGCTCGCGGATGCGCTCGCCGACCACGCGGGCCGAGGCGAGATCGGTGTCGGGCATGATCACCACGAATTCCTCGCCGCCGTAGCGACAGGCGAGATCGGCACCGCGGATCGAGCTCTCGATGCGGGTGGCGAGGTCGCGCAGCACCGCGTCGCCGGCATCGTGGCCGTAGGTGTCGTTGACCGCCTTGAAGTGATCCATGTCGGCGATCAGCACGGCGAGCTGCCGCTGGTGGCGATGGGCCTGCTCCAGCGTGTGCTCGAGATGCGTCGACATGAAGCGGCGATTGTGCAGGCCGGTCAGGCCGTCGGTGACGGCGAGTTCCATGGTCTGCTGGACGCTGTCGCGCAGGCGGTCGGTGTAGTGCTTGCGGCGGATCTGTGTGGCGACGCGGGCGAGCAGCTCCTGGCGATCGACCGGGCGGACGAGATAGTCGTTGACCCCGAGTTCCAGGCCGCGCAGCAACCGGGCGCGATCCTCGAGCTCGGCGAGGAGCAGGATCGGCAGCATGCGGGTGCGCTCGAGGCCGCGGATCTGCGAGACGAGACGCAATGCGTCGAAATTGGCGAGGCCGAGCGACACGATCACCAGATCGAAGTCGCTCTCGGCGACGCGGAACAGCGCCTGCTGCGGATCGGTCTCGATGGTCAGGCGATGGCGGCCGTTGCAGGCCGCGACGAGACGTTCGGCGCTGGAGCGGCGATCGTCGACGAGCAGGATGTTGCCCTCCGCCACCTCGGCGAGGAGGCGCGGATCGTCGGCATCGTCGAGCCCGAGACCGCGACTGCCGGGCGCACGCAGGCGCAGCTCGTCGGTCAACGCCTTGAGGCGGACGAGGCTCCTCACGCGGGTGACGAGCGCGGTGTCGGAGACCGGCTTGGTCAGGAAGTCGTCGGCGCCGGCCTCGAGCCCCTTGACCCGATCGGCGACCTGATCGAGCGCCGTCACCATGACGACCGGCACATGCATGGTGCGCGGATCGGCCTTGAGACGACGGCAGACCTCGAAACCGTCCATGCCCGGCATCATCACGTCGAGCAGCACGATGTCCGGCGGCATCTGGGCGCATTTCGCCAGCGCCTCCTCACCCGACATGGCGGTGGTGACGTCGAAATACTCGGCGGTCAGACGCGCCTCGAGCACCTTCACGTTGGCGGGAATGTCGTCGACGACGAGAACGCGACCGGTCATTTCGATCCACCGAACTTACGCATCACCGAGGTAGGATTTGACCGTCTCGAGGAACTTGGCCACCGAGATGGGCTTGGAAATGTAGGCCTCGCAGCCGCCCTGGCGGATGCGTTCCTCGTCGCCCTTCATGGCGAAGGCGGTGACCGCGATGACCGGGATCGATCGCAATTCGTCGTCCTCCTTCAACCACTTGGTCACTTCGAGGCCCGACACTTCGGGCAACTGGATGTCCATCAGGATGAGGTCGGGGCGATCGGCGCGCGCAACGTCCATCGCATCGAAACCGTTGCGCGACTGCAACGTCCGATAGCCGTGCGCCTCGAGAAGATCGTGGAAGAGCTTCATGTTGAGCTCGTTGTCCTCCACGATGAGGACGGTCTTCGCCATCACCACACCCCCGGACCTTCCGGCCCTCCATCGGCGAGATCGTCGCCGGTGCTTTTCCCTGCAAACGACGCTAGCATCGAAACCCTACCGAAGTTGTTAAGGACGGAAAATGCGATCTTCGCCAAGGTTTCCGAGTCGTGAAGGCCTGACGCCGGACAAGGCCGCCGAGATCGCCATCGCGGCACTCGGGCATCTGGCGAGCGATCCCGAGTCGATCGGCCGGTTTCTCGCGGTCAGCGGCATCGGGCCGGAGAACCTGCGTCTGGCGGCCGCCGAACCCGGCTTCCTCGCCGGTGTGCTCGCCTATTTCCTCGAGGACGAGAGCCTGCTTCTCGCCTTCTGCGAGAGCGAACGACTACGCCCGACGCTGATCGCGGCGGCGCGCCATGCCCTCGATCCGATCTCCGACCACACATGAGCGGCGTCCGCCTCCTCGGGTCGGTGGCGGATTTCCGCGCCGACGGGCGTCCCCTGATGGTGGTCGACGTCGACGAGGTGGTTCTGCGTTTCGTCGCGCCGCTCTCCGCCTACGTGGCGCGTTTCGGCTACCGGTTGGAGCCGCGCTCCTTCGCCATCACCGGCAACGTGGTGCGCGAGGGCGGCGGCCAGGCGATCGCGGGCGAGCTGGTCAAGGAACTGATCGACTGCTTCTTCCGCGACGAGGTCGAGAACCAGCCTGCGGTCGACGGCGCCCTCGCGGCGCTGGCGACGCTCGGCGCCACCTGCGACATCGTGCTCCTCACCAACGTGCCGGCGCGACAGGCCGAACGCCGGGCGGCCCACCTCTCCCGTCTCGGCCTCGGCTGCCCGATGATCGCCAACGAGGGCTCGAAGGGCGGACCGATCGCAACCCTCGCCACGGCGGCGCGGGACGTCGGCGGCGAGGCGCTGGAGGTGGTCTTCGTCGACGACGGGCCGAACCATCTGGCGGCTGCCCGCGGCGCGGTCGATCGGCTGCGGCTCGTCCACTTCGTCGCCGACCCCGCGTGGTTCGCCATGGCGCCACAGGTCGGCGGCACGTGGCTCCGGACCCGCGACTGGGCCGAAGTGACGCGCGCGATCACGGCGCTCGCGGGATGAGCCCGGCGATTGCCGCCCCGACCCGGCCCGCGTAGACTCCACGTCCCCGCTTCGGGCCTGCGGATCGACACGCGTGACGACATTCGACGATCAGGCGGGCGTCCCCCGCCCCCTCGCCTTCTGCCGCGAGTGCCTCTCGCCCGCGCGGCGGGGCGCGACGCGTTGTCCGAAGTGTGGTTCGCCGCGACTGATCGAGCACGACGAGCTGGGCGTGCTCTCGATCGCCCATGTCGACTGCGACGCCTTCTATGCCTCGATCGAGAAGCGCGACGACCCGAGCCTGCTGGACAAGCCGGTGATCGTCGGCGGCGGCAAGCGCGGCGTCGTCGCGACCGCCTGCTACATCGCCCGCATCCACGGCGTGCGCTCGGCGATGCCGATGTGGCAGGCGCTGGAGCGCTGCCCGCAGGCGGTCGTCGTCCGCCCGAACATGGAGAAATACGCCCGCGTCGGCCGCGAGGTGCGCAAACTGATGGGCGAACTGACGCCGCTGGTCGAGCCGCTGTCGATCGACGAGGCCTTCCTCGACCTCTCCGGCACCGAGCTCCTCCACCACGGTTCGCCGGCGCTGTCGCTCGCCGCCTTCGCCAAGCGGGTCGAGAAGGAGGTCGGCATCTCGCTGTCGATCGGCCTGTCGCACAACAAGTTCCTCGCCAAGATCGCCTCCGACCTCGACAAGCCGCGCGGCTTCTCGGTGATCGGGCGGGCGGAGACCGAGGCCTTCCTGGCGCCGCGGCCGGTCACCACCATCTGGGGGGTGGGCAAGGCGACGGCGGAGGCGCTGTCGGCGATGGGGCTGCACACGATCGCCGACATCCGCCGCGCCGACGAAGGCGAGCTCTTCCGCCGCTTCGGCGTGCTCGGCAAACGGCTGAAGGACCTCTCCTTCGGCCGCGACGCCCGGGTGGTCGACCCGTCGGACGAGATCAAGTCGATCTCCAACGAGATCACGCTCGACACCGACGTCGGCGACTTCGTGGCGCTGGAGAAGATCCTGTGGCGGCTCTCCGACAAGGTCGCGGGGCGGCTGAAGGCCCATGCGATCGGCGGTTTCACCGTACAGCTCCGCCTCAAGACGCCGGACTTCAAGGCGATCAGCCGCGGCCGCCGCCTCGCCGACCCGACGGCGCTCGCCGACCGGATCTTCCGCACCGGCGTCGACCTGCTGCGCAAGGAATGCGACGGGCGACGCTTCCGCCTGATCGGCATCGGCGTCTCCGACCTGACGGGGATCGAGTTCTGCGATCCGCCCGATCTCGTCGACGAGGCGGCGGGCCGGCGGGCTCGCGCGGAAGCGGCGATCGACGATCTGGCGAAGCGCTTCGGCGCCGGCGTGGTCGAGCCGGGCCTCGTCTTCGCGCCGAGACCCAAGGCGAAGCCGGCGGGCGAGGCGCCGGGCCCTGACGCCCAGCCTCGTGGCGGATCGACGAAACCCTGACGTCTCTGCCGTTCGCGGAGGCCCTTCATGCCGAGGTGCCCGACCGCAGGTCGGGCCTCGAAGCGCGAAGGGTCCGAGTGGCACGGCCCGTCGTGGCTTCGCCCTTCGAGGCCCGGCGTTGCCGGGCACCTCAGGGTGAAGCCGAACATGGAGGGCGAACGCTGGAAGGCGTTCGTTCGGTCTCAGCGGCAGGCAGCGGCGGGCAAGGCCTCGAGCGAGGTGAGCGAGCCCTTCAGGACGAAGGAGCCGTAGTCGAAGCGCATGCGGCGGGAGACGCCGTTGTCGTAGAGCAGGAAGTTCAGCCGGTAATCCGGCAGTTGCGCCGCGTCGGCCGCCTTCGACATGTCGTAGAAGGCGATGTCGATCGGCCAGCGGCGATGGCCCTTCAGGAGATCGTTCGCGGCGGCCGGTTCGTCGGCGGTGTCGTCGGCGCCGGTCTGCTCGCGGCCGATGACGATCGTCGTGCGATAGGGCTTCTCGCCGCTCTCGGTGCCGTCGTAGAGGTCGATCTCGGCGATCGTCTTGCCGGCCTTGGCGGCGTCGAGCACGGCGGCGAGGTGGTCGGTCGGAAAGCGCACGGCGGCGGGCAGCGACACGCCCTTCTCGCCCGGCTGCGCCAGCTTCACCTCGACCGCGTCACCCTTGCGCAGGGCGCGGCCCTTGGTGGTCTCGACGGGCACGCCGTCGACCCAGTTCTCGTTGACGAAGTCGTAGGACGAGCCGTTCGCGTCCTCGAAGGCGGTGGCGCGGATGTCGGTCAGCCGCGCCCGGCCCTCCGTCGGCTCGAGCCGCGTCACCATGCGGAACTTCGAGGCCCAGCCCTCGCAGGGCGAGCCGGCGAACTCGTAGACGAGGCGGCCGGAGACGGCGCCGATGGTGTCCCCCTTGCCGGCGTCGCCGAGGCTCATCTCGTAGATCGCGCGATGCGGCGAGAAGGGCGCGATGCGCGCCTCGGCGGCGAAGGCGGCGGGGGCGGAAAGACACAGGGCCACGGCGAGAGCCGGGCGGCGGAGGCACTTCATCGATCGTCCTCGTGGCAGGCGGCGCGCAGGCAGCCGGTTCGGGGGGAGCCTGCTGGCCAATCGTGGCAATTCGACGCCGAGCCCGAACCGCGCGACGCCGGGCGGCGGCCATGCCGCGAGACGATTGCGGGCGACGGCGGAATCCGCCAAGAAAGGCGCTCCCCGGCATTGCCGCCGAACTCGGAGACCGTTCATGACCATCGCCGCCCGCCTCGCCGAACTCGGTATCGACCTGCCCACCCCGGCTCTGCCTGCCGCCAACTACGTGCCCTTCGTCCAGTCGGGCAACCTGCTGTTCGTGTCGGGCCAGATCCCGATGGGCGCCAAGGGCATCGAGTTCGTCGGCAAGCTCGGCGCCGATACCGACGTCGAGACCGGCCGCGCCGCCGCCCGCCTCTGCGCGATCAACCTGATCGCCCAGGTGAAGGCCGCCACCGGCGATCTCGAGAAGCTCGTCCGCGTCGTCAAGCTGACCGGCTTCGTCAACTCCACCCTCGAGTTCGGCGATCACCCCAAGGTCGTCAACGGCGCCTCCGACCTGATGGTCGAGGTGTTCGGCGACAAGGGTCGTCATTCGCGTTCGGCGGTCGGCGTCGCCGCCCTGCCCTTCGGCGTCGCGGTCGAGATCGAAGGCATCTTCGAGATCGCCTGAGAGGGGGAAGTCCCGTGACCGAGCCCGACTTCGCCTGGCTGACGGCACGCCCGATCGCCCACCGCGGTCTGCACGACCGGGCGGCCGGCCTGATCGAGAACTCGCTCGGTGCCGCCCGCGCGGCGGTCGACCGCGGCTATGCGATCGAATGCGACGTGCTGCTCTCGGCCGACGGCGAGGTCGTGGTCTTCCACGACGACACGCTCGATCGGCTGACGGTCGAGACCGGGCCGGTCGCGGCGCGCACCATGGCGGAGCTCCGGGCCATTCGCCTGACCGGCTCCGACGACACCATCCCCTCGCTCGGCGATCTCCTTGCGGTGATCGGCGGGCGGGTCGGGCTGGTGATCGAGCTGAAGTCGACCTTCGGGGCGACGACCGAGGCGGCGCTCGCCGAGCGGGTCGCCGCCGCGCTCGCCGGTTATGCCGGTCCGGTCGTCACCAAGTCGTTCGACCCGCGCCTCATCGTCGCGGCGCGCCGCGCCATGCCGGGGCTCGCCCACGGCATCGTCGCCGAACGGGCACGCGATCCGGTCGACTACGGCGGGCAGGGGGCGGCGACGCGTTTCGCGCTGACCCATCTCCTGCATGCCCCGTGGAGCCGGCCGGACTTCGTCTCCTATTCGATCGCCGACCTGCCGGCGCCCGGCCCCTCGATCGCCCGATCGCTCTTCGGCCGGCCGGTGATCACCTGGACGGTGCGCACGGCTGCCGACGTCGCCAAGGCGGCGCGCCACGCCGACCAGATCGTCTTCGAAGGCTTCCTGCCGCCGCTCGGCGCCTGACGGGCACCAAAAACGTTTCCGTAACGGCAATCGGCGATGTTACGCTCGAATTGCACGGGCAGTCGGGATCGGCAGGGAGAGGTCGACGACATGTATCTCAAGAACGTTTCCATGGCGGCGGCCGTCGCCGCCACGCTTCTCGCCGGAGCCGTCGCGACGCCCCTGCCGGCCAGGGCCAACGACGCGGCCGCAGCCGCGGCGGTCGGTTTCGTCGGCGGCATGGTGGTCGGCGGCGCACTCGCCAATCAGAACGCCGGGCCGGCCTACTACGAGCGGCGCCACCACGTCCGCCGCTGCTGGATCGAGCGCTGGCGCGATCGTTGGGGCTATGTTCGCGAACGGCGCGTCTGCCGCTGATCGCCGGCCCCTTCCGTCCCTCGGAGGCCATCGCGACCACGTCGGCGTCCGCGTCGTCCGGAGCGAGCCTGCCGCTGCGTCCGGCGGAGCCGCGCGGGCTGCCGCATTTCCGCCGGATCGTGCGGCGATGATTCCTCCAACGCCCCGAGGCCGTCGAGGGGCCGAAGCGAATTCCCGTCGGAGTCGGAAGCCATGATCGTCAAGTCGTTCACTCTCGCGGTCGCCGTCGCCGCGGCCTTCCTCGCCACCACCGCCACGTCGGTCACGCCGGCGCGGGCGGGCGATCCCGGTGCGGCCGTCGCGGCGGGTGCCGTCGGTCTGGTCGGCGGCATGATCCTGGGCGGTGCGCTCGCCGACAGCGCCCGGGCCGAGCCGGTCGAGGAGGAGGTGATCGTCCGTCGCCCGCCGCCGCGCCGCGTCTATGTCGAGGAAGAGGTCGTCGAGCCGCGCCGCTGCTGGCGCGAGGAGTGGCACGACCGCTGGGGCGACATCCACTTCCGCCGCGTCTGCCGCTGAGGCCCGACGCCGATTTCGAGGGCCGGTTTCCGCAAGGGACCGGCCCTCTTCGTTTTGCGGGTCGGCACTGGCGCGCGGGGCGCGAAGACCCATATGTTTCGAAGGGCGGCTGACGGAGGCTCGGCGTGACGGCAGAGGACGACGGCATCGCGGTGCGCATGGTCGGATCGGTCGCCGAAATCGGCCGCGCGGCCTGGGACCGGCTGGCCGCCGCCCGCGGCGCGCTGCCCGACGGGCGGCCGGGCGATCCGTTTCTCTCCTTCGACTTCTTCCAGGCGCTCGAGGCCTCCGGCTCGGTCGGCGGCAAGAGCGGCTGGCATCCGCGCCATCTCGTCGTCGCCGACGAACACGGCCGGCCGACGGCCATCGCGCCGGCCTTCCTCAAGACCCACTCCTACGGCGAATACGTCTTCGACCACGGCTGGGCGGAGGCGTGGACACGGGCGGGCGGGCGCTATTACCCCAAGCTCCAGGTGGCGGTTCCCTTCACGCCGGTGCCGGGGCCGCGGCTCCTCGGTCTGCCCGGCGACGACATCGGCGCGCGGGTGCTGGTCGCCGGCCTCGAGGCGATGGTCGGCGAGAGCGGCCTGTCCTCGGCGCACGCGACCTTCCTCTCGCCCGACGACGTCGACGTCTTCCGCGCCGCCGGCTGGTCGCTCCGACGCGACCGGCAGTACCACTTCCCCAATCGCGGCTACCGCGACCATGCCGACTTCCTGTCGACGCTGATGGGGCGCAAGCGCAAGCAGATCCTGCGCGAGCGGCGCGAGGCGCAGGCCGGGCTCGACATCGTCGCACTGACCGGCGGCGACATCGACGATGCCCATTGGGACGCGTTCTTCGCCTTCTACATGGACACCGGCGCGCGCAAGTGGGGACGGCCCTATCTCAACCGCGCCTTCTTCTCGGCAATCGGCGAGACGATGGCCGACCGCTGCCTGCTGGTGATGGCCTTCGACGGCAGCCGACCGATCGCCGGCGCGCTGAACTTCATCGGTTCCGACGCGCTCTACGGCCGCTGGTGGGGGGCGATCGAGGAGCGGCCCTTCCTGCATTTCGAGCTCTGCTACCATCAGGCGGTCGAATGGGCGATCGACCACGGGCTCGCCCGCGTCGAAGCCGGCGCTCAGGGCGAACACAAGATCGCCCGCGGCTATCTGCCGATCGCCACCACCTCGGCCCATTTCATCGCCGATCCGGGCTTCCGCGCCGCCGTCGACCGTTTCCTCGAGCGCGAGCGGGCGGAGGCCGAGGCGATCGACGCCGAACTGGCGGCGCTGTCGCCCTATGCCGACCGGCCGACCGCGTGCGGCGCAGGATCGACTTGACCCGGAACGCCGAGCCGTCGACAGTCGCGGTCACGAACCCGAGGAGTACGCCCGATGACCGCCTACGACGACAGCAACGTCTTCGCCAAGATCCTGCGCGGGGAGATCCCTGCCCACGTGGTCTACGAGGACGCGGCGACGCTCGCCTTCATGGACGTCATGCCGGCGGTCGACGGCCACGTGCTGATCATCCCGAAGGCCAAGGCGCGCAACATTCTCGACGTCGCGCCCGCCGACCTCGCCGCCGTCGTCGAGACGACCCGCAGAATCGCGATCGCGGCGCAGAAGGCCTTCCTCGCCGACGGTATCACCATCCAGCAGTTTTCCGAGAAGGCGGGCGGGCAGGAGGTGTTCCACCTCCATTTCCACGTCATGCCGCGTCAGGCGGCCGACACGCCGCGCAAGTTGCCGCGCCCCTTCGCAGACCAGCAGATTCTCGCCGCGCACGCAGAGAAGATCCGCGCGGCGCTGGCGGGGTGATCCGCGGCCGCACACCCCACGAGGAGACGCCCATGATCGGAATCATCGTCTGGATCGTCGTCGGCGCGGTCGCCGGCTGGATCGCCGGGCTCATCGTCGCCGGCGGCGGCTTCGGCTTCATCGGCAACGCGGTGCTCGGCATCGTCGGTGCGGCGGTGGCGGGCTTCGTCCTGCCGCGCCTCGGCTTCGGCTTCGGCACCGGCATCGTCGGCGAGATCATCCGCGCCACGATCGGCTCGGTGATCATCCTCGTGCTGCTGTCGCTGGTACCGCGGCTGCGCTGAGGCCTCAGAAGCCGAGCAGCCGCCCCGCGACGAAGACCGTCTCGCCGGCCAGCACGCCGAGGCCGATCGAATCGCGCCCCAATCGGAATGCGCCGAAACCGGCGACGAGGGCGGCGAGCCGCAGGGCGAGCGTCGCCTGGGCGAGTTCGCCGCTCGGGCTCAGGATCAGCTTGGCCACGACGCCGGCGACGAGCGCCGTGGCGATCGCCTTCACCGCGGTGAAGAAGGGGCTGTCCTCGGTCAGGCGACCCGAGAAGGCGACACCGAGGAAGCGCCAGACGTCGTTCGCCGCCCAGCCGGCGATCGCCAGGAAGAGCCACTGCCACCACCAGGCATCGATCGAACGGAAGTCGAGGTCGAGCCAACCGATCATCGGGAGCCCTCCCCTCGCCCGGCGGGCGCGTCGCCTCCGGCATGCGGCTTCGATGCCGGGCCGAGATCGGCGGTGATGTCGGCGGCGGCAGCGACGACGCGGGCCTCGGCGCGACGCGCGAGGATGCGGCCACCGGCGAGCGCCAGCCCGCCGCCGACGAGGCCGGTGAGCAGGAGATCGATCGACGGGGCGATCGTCTGCATCACCGGGGTGACGAGCGCGCCGAAGACCAGCGCCAACCGATCGGTCGGCGCCTTCACCGCGGCGCGCCACAGCGACAGGGCGAAATAGAGCGGCGTCAGCAGCACCAGCGCGGCGGCGGCGAGCGGCGGAAGTTCGGCCGAGGCGATCCACGAAGTGGCGCCGACGATCATGCCGGCGCTCGTCAGGGTGATCGCGAAACCGGCGAAGAACGGCGCCCGCCCGGCGCGCGGCAGGCTCGGCAGCGTCGTCATGCCGAAGACCCAGGCGGTGATGGCGACGAAGTGCGACAGGAAGTAGAGCACCCAGCGCGGTGTCCTGTCGTCGCGCACCACCGGAATCAGCGACATGGTCATCGGCATCAGCCGCGCCGCGGAGAGCGCGACGGCGAACATGGTGGCGACGAGCGACATGCCCGAATGGATGGCGCCGACCACCACGATCGCGGACGGAAGGGCCCAGACGAAGCCGATGAGGAAGATCGTCTGCGCCAGCGTCAGCCCCGAGGCTTGCGCCAGACCGCCGAAGCCGACGAAGGCCATCATCAGGATGAAGGCCGGCAGCGAGAAGAACTGGCGCTGGCCGGCGAAGAACCAGCCCAGCGCCGAGCGTTCGACCTCGGAGGCCGGGGGCGGAACCTTGACGGTCGGGACGGTGACGGGTGCGCCGTCTTCGGATCGGGAATGCTCGGGCGATGCGGGCGGCGTCGGCGACATGGGCAGGCGGGGTCCGGCGGGCTGGCTGGGAGCGGCGAAGAGACGCGACCCTAGCATGCCGCCGCGCGCCCCGCGCGCCGTCGTCCGCCGATCCGCCGTGCAAGGTCGCCAGCCGAACGGCGGGCGGGAGGCATCGCGGGCCGCGGCGCAACCTCGCGGGTGGCGTCGGCGAGTCCGACGAACGGGGGGGGCCGGCCGTGGCGCGACCGACGCCGAAGGGAGCGGCGCCCGTCGTCCGTGATCATCTGCCCCACGGCTGGCTCGATCGTCTGCGATCGGGCGATGCGGCGGCTCGTGTGGCCGCGTGCGATCGGGCGACGCGAGGGCGGAGCGGCGGCGCGGCGCCGCCCCGCTCCGCCGTCCGTTCACTCGGGCAGATGGCAGACCGCCTCGATGTTGTGGCCGTCGGGGTCGAGCACGAAGGCGCCCCAGTAGTTCGGGTGGTAGTGCGGACGCAGACCGGGGCCGCCGTTGTCGATGCCGCCGGCGGCGAGTGCCGCGGCGTGGAAGGCCGTCACGGTGGCGCGGTCGGGCGCGGCGAACGCGACGTGGATGCAGCCGGCGATCGCGCCGCCCGAGGAGAGCCAGAAGTCCGGCTTGCCGTCGGCGCCGAAGCCGACATGGGCCGCGCCACCGGTCTCCTCGGCGCTCACCGCCATGATCACGCCGTAGCCGAGCGGCGCCAGCGCCTTTTCGTAGAAGGCGCGCGACCGCGCCAGATCCGCGACCGGGAAGCCCAGATGATCGATCATGTGTCTCTCCTCGTTTTCATTCTTTTACCAGACCTGGGCGATGCCGGGTCGGATTGCCGATGAATGACGCAACCCGACGCTCGCCCGCTCGCACGACGGGCGAGGCCGAAAGCCCGCATCGATACGTTCACGCCGACGGGTCCACACCGGGCGAGAGCGGAGCCCTCTCCCGCAGCACGTCGAGCCATGAACCGTCTGCCGCCGACCGCCGATGAACCGTCAGATGACGGCCACCTCCCGTGAACCGCGACCTACGAACACCGTTTCTTCGATGCTCCTTACTATCGAACAAAACATGAACATCGTCAAGTGCGGCCGATCGACGCCTTGGGCGAGATCGAGGCCCCGGGGACGCGCGGCGTCGAGCGGGCGATCTCCTCGGATCTCGGCCGACGAGACGCCTCGCCCGGCCGAAGAGCCCCCTCATCCGGCCCCGCGAGCCACCTTCTCCCGCGGAGGGGAGAAGGAAGAGGTGCCGACCGCGGGGCGTGCGAGCACATGGGGTAGCGGCGACGGGCAAGGACGGGGGCGGAGGATCGGCGCCTTTCGGGCCAACGGCCGCTCCGACCGCAATCGCCCTCCCCGACCGCATCGCCCGCCCACCCCGAAACGAAAACGGCCCGCCACATCGGGCGGACCGTCGTTCGTTCGTCGCGACGCCGGATCAGTGCCGGGTCGGTTCCTTCTTGACCACCGCGCGGGTCTTGGCCGGGACCGGCAGACCGGACCTCGGCTTGCGGGCCTTGGCGGTCGCCGACTTGGTCCCGGCCGCCTTGGCGGCCTTGCCACCGGCCTTGACCTCGGGCTCGGGCGCCGGAGCGGCGACGGCGGTCACCGCCGGGATCGCCTCGAGCTTCAGCTCGTCCTTGCCGTCCTCGCCGGGGCCGACGGTCACCTTGACCACGCCGCCGCGCTTCAGCTTGCCGAAGAGGACCTCGTCGGCGAGCGGCTTCTTGATGTGCTCCTGGATGACGCGGCCGAGCGGACGGGCACCCATCTGGCGGTCGTAGCCGTGGGTGGCGAGCCAGTCGGTCGACGCCTGGTCGAGCTCGAAGGTGACGTTGCGGTCGGCGAGCTGCGCCTCGAGCTGCATCACGAACTTGGAGACGACCTGACGGATCACCTCCATCGGCAGGTTCTGGAAGGTCACCACCGCGTCGAGACGGTTGCGGAACTCCGGCGTGAAGAGGCGATTGATCGCCTCGGTGTCGTCGCCCTTGCGCTCGACCCGGTTGAAGCCGATCGGCGCACGGGCGAGATCGGCGGCGCCCGCATTGGTCGTCATGATCAGAATGACGTTGCGGAAGTCGACCTTCTTGCCGTTGTGGTCGGTCAGGCTGCCGTGGTCCATGACCTGCAGCAGGATGTTGAAGAGGTCCGGGTGGGCCTTCTCGATCTCGTCGAGCAGCAGGACGCAGTGCGGATGCTGGTCGACGCCGTCGGTCAGCAGGCCGCCCTGGTCGAAGCCGACGTAGCCGGGGGGCGCGCCGATGAGGCGGCTGACCGTGTGGCGCTCCATGTACTCCGACATGTCGAAACGCAGCATCTCGACGCCGAGCAGCGTGGCGAGCTGCTTGGCGACTTCCGTCTTGCCGACGCCGGTCGGACCCGCGAAGAGGTAGGAGCCGATCGGCTTCTCCGGTTCGCGCAGGCCGGCACGGGCGAGCTTGATGGCGGAGGCCAGCGCCTCGATCGCCTTGTCCTGACCGTAGACGACGCGCTTCAGATTGGCGTCGAGATGGGCGAGCACCTCGGCATCGTCCTTGGAGACCGACTTCGGCGGGATCCGCGCCATGGTGGCGATGGTCTCTTCGATCTCCTTGACGCCGATCACCTTGCGCCGCTTGTTCTCCGGCACCAGCATCTGCGCCGCGCCGCTCTCGTCGATCACGTCGATCGCCTTGTCGGGCAGCTTGCGGTCGGAGATGTAGCGCGCCGCCAGTTCCACCGCCGCCTTGACGGCGTCGTTGGTGTAGCGGACGTGGTGATGCTCCTCGAAATAGGGCTTGAGGCCCTTGAGGATCTCGATCGCGTCGGGGACGGTCGGCTCGTTCACGTCGATCTTCTGGAAGCGGCGGACGAGCGCCCGGTCCTTCTCGAAGAACTGACGGAACTCCTTGTAGGTGGTCGAGCCGATGCAGCGCACGGTGCCCGAGGAAAGGGCAGGCTTGAGCAGATTGGAGGCATCCATCGCGCCGCCCGAGGTCGCACCGGCGCCGATCACCGTGTGGATCTCGTCGATGAACATGATGGCGCCGGGGTATTCCTCGATCTCCTTGACCACCTGCTTCAGCCGCTCCTCGAAGTCGCCGCGATAGCGGGTGCCGGCGAGCAGCGCGCCCATGTCGAGGGCGAAGACGGTGGCGCCGAGCAGCACCGCGGGGACGTCGCCCTCGACGATGCGGCGGGCCAGACCTTCGGCGATCGCCGTCTTGCCGACGCCGGGATCGCCGACATAGAGCGGATTGTTCTTGGAACGGCGGCAGAGCACCTGGATGGTGCGCGAAATTTCGGCATCGCGCCCGATCAGCGGGTCGATCTTGCCCTTCTTGGCCTTCTCGTTGAGGTTGACGCAATAGGCCTCGAGGGCGTCGGTCTTCTTCTTGGTCTCCGCGGCATTTTCGGTGGTCGACATGTCTTCCTCCGCTCCGCGAGGAGGCTTCGCCTCCGACATGCCGGCCCGCTTGGCGATGCCGTGGCTGATGTAGTTGACCGCGTCGTAGCGGGTCATGTCCTGCTCTTGCAGGAAGTAGGCCGCATGGCTCTCGCGTTCGGCGAAGATGGCGACGAGCACGTTGGCGCCCGTCACCTCCTCGCGGCCGGAGGACTGGACGTGGATCACCGCGCGCTGGATGACGCGCTGGAAGCCCGCCGTGGGCTTGGCCTCGTCGTCGCCGTCGCTGACGAGATTGTCGAGCTCGGTGTCGAGATATTCCACGAGGTTGCGCTTCAGGACGTCGAGATCGACGTTGCAGGCGCGCATGACGGCGCCGGCGTCCTGATCCTCGATCAGCGACAGCAGGAGGTGCTCGAGCGTGGCGTATTCGTGATGGCGTTCGTTGGCGAGATGGAGGGCGTTGTGAAGGGCCTTTTCCAGGCTGCGCGAGAAGGACGGCACGTGGGGAACCTCACTGCTTTTCCATGACGCACTGCAGCGGATGCTGGTTCTTCCGAGCGAAGTCCATCACCTGGGTGACCTTGGTCTCGGCCACCTCGTAGGTGAAGACGCCGCATTCCCCCACACCGTGGTGGTGGACGTGCAGCATGATGCGGGTCGCCTCTTCACGGCCCTTGGAGAAGAAGCGCTCGAGGACGGCCACGACGAACTCCATCGGCGTGTAGTCGTCGTTCAGCAGCAGCACGCGATACATGCTGGGCCGCTTCACCTTCGGTCGCGTCTTCGTCACCACGCCGAGATCGGGATCGTCTTCGCCGGGGTGACGGGGGTCCTGTGCCATGATCTTCTTCGACACGCATCGCTTCGCCGTCGAACGCTCGTCCGGAGCGGATACGGCAGGGGTTGAACGTGGCCCGAAGGCCGGTGAGACGTCCTGAAACGCCGCCCCTCCCGGAGACGCGGCTCCGGTACAGATGGGGATGACATCACCGACATTGTAGGGCATCGCCGCGCACTCGCAACGGCCCGCCGTCGACGTCACCCCCGATCGGGGCGAGAAATGCCATGCATCGTCCGTGCCGCGGCGGCGCAGGGCGGAGCCCGAGCGGACACGAAAAAGGCCCGGCCGTCGCCGGCCGGACCTCTGATCGCTGGATCGGAGAGCGAACGCTCTCGACGATCACTTCTTCGGGATGAAGTTCTCGAAGGGCTTGGCGATGTCCTTGGCGATGTCGGTGTAGAGCTCGCCGATCTTGGTCGACTGGGCGACGAGGCCCTCGTAGACCTTCTTGGCGTAGTCCGACTGGATCTCGACGACCTTGTCGAGGCTCTTCGCGCCGGAGAGCTGCTCGAGCAGGGCGGAGCCTTCCTCGAAGGACTTCTTGGAATAGTCGGCCATCTCGGTGGCGATGGTCTGGAGGCCCTTGGAGAGCGTGCCGAAGGCCTTCTGGGCGTTCTCGGCGTTTTCCTTGGCGAGCTTCTGCAGATCTTCGACGGACGTCATCGGGGCTTCCTCCAGTGGGTCGTTCCGCGGCCGGCCACCCCGGTTCGCGGCATCGCCGACGGTCGCAACCGTTCGGCGATGTTGCGATGCAATATGCCTGCATTTTGCGCTGCGGTCAATTTCATTTCGCGTCGCAACAATGCGTAATTCGTCTTCGCCGGTTTACCGATCATCAACCTCGACGGCGGCATCTTGGAGACTGTGGACGGGAGATCACGCTCGCCGTCGCGTTTCCGGCGTATCGGAGGCGCGCGGCCGGCCCCTCGGGGTCGTGACAAGGGCAGACCTTCCGATCGAACGGCGTCCGCCAGAAGGCGGACTGCGGCTTCGAGGAATGGAACAGTGCAGTATCCGCGTATCTTCGAGCCGGCGCGCCTGGGCAAGGCGCTCCTGGTCGGCATGGCCCTGTGTCTGGTGACGGTCGGATCCGCCGAAGCGAAGCGGAAGATCCGCCATCCGCATCAGAGTCACAGCGTCTCCCGCTCGTCGCGCGACGACGGCGGCATCACCTCGTCGCCGCGCTACGCGGCCTTCGTGATCGACGACAAGACCGGCCGCGTCCTCTACGCCAAGAACGAGAACGAGCTGCGCCACCCGGCCTCGCTGACCAAGATGATGACGCTCTACGTCCTGTTCGAGGACCTCGAGCGCCGCCGCTTCACGCTCGGTTCGCGCTTCACCGCCTCGGCCAAGGCGGCGGCGCAGTCGCCCTCCAAGCTCGGCATCCGCCCCGGCCAGACGATTTCCGCCGAAGACGCCATCCGCGCGCTCGTCACCCGGTCGGCCAACGACGTCGCCGTGACCATCGCCGAGAACGTGGCCGGCTCCGAACAGGCCTTCGCCAAGCGCATGACCGCGACCGCGCGGCGCATCGGCATGAGCCGCACCACCTTCCTCAACGCCTCCGGCCTGCCCAACGGCGACCAGTGGACCACCGCCAAGGACATGGTCACGCTCGGCCGGGCGCTGCAGGAGCGGTTCCCGGTCTACTATCGCTATTTCAACACGCGCTCCTTCGCCTGGGGCGGCGAGGTGATCGGCAATCACAATCGCCTGCTCGGCCGCGTCGAAGGCGTCGACGGCATCAAGACCGGCTATACCCAGGCCTCGGGCTTCAACCTCGTCTCGTCGATCCGCCGCGACGGCCGCCACCTCGTCGCCTCGGTACTCGGCGGTTCGTCGGGCCGCGAGCGCGACGACCACATGGCGTCGCTGCTGGCCCGCCACATCGGCTCGGCCTCGACCGGCGCCAAGGTGTCGTCGGTGCTGCGGCTCGGCAAGTCGGCCGACGCCTCGGACGACTTCGACGCCGACGACTACGGCGCGGCCGATCCGATCGCCACCGCCTCGATCCCGCCGGCTTCGGCCGCGCCGGTCGCCCTGCCCGTCCCGGCGCCGACGCCGGTGGTCGCCGAAGCGCCGGTCCCCGCCCCGGCCGCGCCCGCTCCGGCCGAACCGGTGAAGCTCGCGGCCCTCGACCAGGCCGCCCCGACCGCGCCGATCCCGACCCGTTCGGTCAACCGTCCGCGCATCGCCCACACGGAAGTGATCGATCCCGGTCCGCTGCCGCTCGCCGAGACGCGCGGCTCGAACGATCACGGCGCCGCCGTCGCCATGGCCCGCGCCATCCTGCTGCCGCAGAGCATCACCCAGGCCGCCGCCCGTCCGGCCGCCCCCGCGCCCGAGGCCCGCGTCGCCGCCGTGGCGCCGCGCGCCGCCGAGCCGGAGACGCCGCCGTCGCTCGCCCATGCCACCGTCTCGATGTCGGAAGTGGCGGCGCTGACCACCGGCTCCGTGCCGGCCCGTGCCGCCGAGCCCGCTCCGGCCGCTGCCGCCGCGCCCGCCCGTCCCGTCGAAACCGCCGTCCCGTCGCGCGCCGTCGAGGCCGCCCGCGCCGGCTGGCTGGTGCAGATCGGCGCCTTCGACGAGGAGGCCAAGGCCCGCGCCGCTCTGGTCGACGCGCGCGTCAAGGGTGGCCGATCGGTCGCCCTCGCCGATGCCGTCACCGAACAGATCGGCGGCGGCTCGGGCAAGCTGTGGCGGGCCCGTTTCGCCGGCTTCGAGAGCCAGAACGCCGCCGACGGCGCCTGCAAGGCGCTGAAGCGGAAGAAGATCTCCTGCCTCGCCTTGCGTCAGTGACCGGAGGGACCGCGATGATTGCCGATCAGACGATCCTTGGCGGCGTTGATCTCCGCGGCGAGGAAGTTCGACCCGCCCCGATCCGGGTGCACGGCCTTCATGAGCCGTCGGTGAGCAGCCCGCACTTCGGCTTCCGAAGCGCCTGGGCGAAGGCCGAGAATCTGATGGGCCTCCTCGTCGGTCATCGCGCCCGGGCGCGCCGGTCGGGACTCCCCCGGTGCCGCGTCCTGGTCAACGTGCTGACGCCAGAGGGGCACCCGGCGGTCGAGATACGCCTCCAGCAGTGAACGGCCGTCGGGGTCGAAGGCGATGTCGCGCCGGAGCGCGAACAGGTCCTCGACCGACAGATGCGCCAGTTCCCGACCCTCGAAGCGCCCGGCGAGGACACGGCCCGACAGGATGCCGCTGCCCCGGTCGATCTCGACCTCCAGCGCGGCGGTGCGGATCATCGCCCGCCCCCCGACATCGCGGCGGCCGGCGCCGAAGAGATCGCCCCAGCGGCCGAGGAAGGGCCTGACCCAGCGGGCATAGCCGCCGGCGGCGGGGCCGGCCACCATCAGCGCGAAGACGAAGAAGGGCAGCGCCGCCAGAAACTTGCCGGTGACGAGCAGCGCCACGGCGAAGGCCATCAGCGCGGCACCGCCGGCGCGGCGGAGCTTCGCATCCATGGACGAGCGATCGCCCGAGAACACCGATTGCGCCAGGACGGCCAGCCCCACGGCCAGCGCCAGCGCGAAGAACGTCGCATTCATCGTGTCGTCCGCATCCCCGAACCGCTTCGCCGCCCAAGGCATAGCATCCCCGCGCCGGGCACGCAGCCCCGCGGACCGGCGACGTGCTACCAAGGCGGGCACGATCGCGACGGCCGCGACGGAGCGGCGCCGCGACGCGGTCTCATTCGTTCGTTTCAATCGATGAGATCGGACTGGAATCGGAAGCGCGCTTCCGACATAGTGCCGCACTGCAACAAAGCGGGTCCCGGCCGCGCCCCGGAAGGACGACGGCGACCCGATCGCGCAACGAAGGTCGAGAGACTCATGTCCGGACAGTCCATGCCGTCGCCTGCCGCCCGTCCCGCCGTCGTGCGGACGATCGCCGATCTGCGTGCCCAGGTCGCCCGCTGGCGCAAGGCCGGCGAGACCGTCGCCATGGTGCCCACCATGGGGGCGCTGCACGCCGGCCATCTGGCGCTGGTCGCCGAAGGCCTGAAGCGCGCCGACCGCGTCGTCGTGTCGATCTTCGTCAACCCGACGCAGTTCGCCCCGCACGAGGACTTCCAGACCTATCCGCGCACCGAGGCCGCCGACGTCGAGAAGCTCTCGACGCTCGCCGCCGACCTCGTCTTCGCGCCGTCGGCACTGGAGATGTACCCGCTCGGCAACGCCACGCGGATCGAGATGGGCGGGCCGGCCAAGGGGCTCGAGACCGACTTCCGGCCGCACTTCTTCGGCGGCGTCGCCACCGTCGTCTCGAAACTCCTGATCGCCTGCGGCCCCGACGTCGCGCTCTTCGGCGAGAAGGACTATCAGCAGCTCGCCGTGGTGCGCCGCATGGCGGCCGATCTGGTGCTGCCGGTCGAGATCGTCGGCGCCGCCACCGTGCGCGAGGCCGACGGGCTCGCGATGTCGTCGCGCAACGCCTATCTCTCGGCCGAGGAACGGGCGATCGCGCCGCGGCTCGCCGTCGAGATGGACCGCGTCGCCGAGACGGTGCGAGCGGGCGGCGACGTCGCCGCCGCCGAGAAGGCCGCGGGCGAGGCGCTGCTCGCCGCCGGTTTCCGTCAGATCGACTATGTCGCGGTGCGCAATGCCCAGACGCTCGAGGCGCCCTCGGGCGAGGCGGGCGAGCCGCTGCGCGTGCTGGTCGCCGCCTGGCTCGGCAAGACGCGGCTGATCGACAACCGCGCCGTCTGATCGACGCACGAGACACGATCGAGGCCTCGGACACCCACGCGGGTTTCAGGGGCCTCTTTTTTCGGTCAGCGGTTGATGGTGGTGCCGAGACGGACCGAGGAACGGCTGCCGGAGAGCGTCACCGTGGTGTCGCCCTTCGTCCATTTGACGCCGCCGCCGAAGCTGCGGTTCCAACCGGGTTCGTCCTGGACGGGGCGATCGGGCAGCGTGCCCTTGGGGCGCAGCGGGCCTTCGAGCGGCGGCGGCGCCTCGGGCAGCGTCGCGACGTCGGCCGGCGGCTCGCCCTCGGCATCGGGAGCGGCGGTCGCCGCGTCGGCCGGCGGCACCTCGGCGGGAGCCGCGGCATCGGCCTGCGCCGGGGTGGCTCCGACCGGCGGCAGCGGCGTCACCTCGAACTCGGAACGCGGCGCCGGCTCGTCGGCGCGGGCCGGCAGGGCGGCGGCGAGGACGAGGGCGAGGACGGCCGAGAGGCGGACGAGGGCGACGGCGGGCAAGGGGCGATCTCCGTGAGGTCGCGGCGACAGTGACCGCCGATCGTGGCGATCCTCGGGCGTCAGTGACGCGCCGTGGCGGCGAAGCCGGCGGAGACCTCGCCGGAGACGGTGACGGTGGTGTCGCCGTTCTGGAAGACCAGTCTTCCGTCGGGCGAGCGCGTCCAGCCCGAACCGTTCGACCGGCCGACCGGCTTCAGCGGCGCCTCCGCCCGCGCCTTGGGACGCAGGCGGCTCGACGAATCGGCGGGACGGGGCTCGGCCGCCTGCACCGTCGCGGCGACGAGGCCGCCGACGGCGAGCAGGCCGACGAGCGCGAGAGGGAACCGGACGAGGCGGATGGCGGACAAGGGAGCACTCCTTCGCGACGGGGACCGTCGTGCCACGCGAACGTGGCGAGGATTCGACGTCAGAGCAGGCCGAGGCCGGCGAGTTCGCGCAGGAACTCGATCGGCAGATCGGCCGTCCCCTCGCCGATCAGGTCGCGCGGCGCGACGGCCGGATCGAAATAGCGCCAGCCCTGGAACGGCCGATAGGGCCGCGCCTCGACCTCGATCGGCTTGCCGGAGAGGACGATGTCGCAATGGCCGACGCCGGCCTCGTCCTTGACGGCGCGCAGGTCGAGGATCGCCTCGCGGACGCGGACCTGGCCCTTGATGATCCAGTAGAGCGAGCCGCCGTCGAGGATCTCGTCGACCTTCTTCGGCATCATCCGGGTGCGGTGGATGTGGACCGGCTCGAGGCCGCGACGCCGCTTCTCGGCGATGGTCACGTCGATCCAGTCGACGAGATCGGCGATCCCGTCGCATCCGACGCAGAGCTTGACGAGATGAAGCGGCATTCGTCCTCCTCGAGAGGCGGACGAGACTAGCGCCGGCGGCGGGTCGGCGCCACCGGTCGCGGGGCGCCGTCCACCGGCGATGGCGCGGGGCTCACTCCGCGAAGTCGATCTCGTCGTCGGCGACGTAGGAGGTCTCGGCCGCGGCACCGGCCGCCCAGGCGGCGACCGCCGGCAGGGCGAAGAGCGCGTCCATCCACGCCCGCGTCACGTCCGAGACCGGCCAGGAATAGCCGGCGAGGCGGTAGGCGACGGGGGCATACATGGCGTCGGCGGCGGAGAACGCGCCGTAGAGGAAGGGACCACCGGCGCCGAAGCGGCCGCGCGCCTCGGCGATCAGCGCCTCGATGCGGGCGACGTCGCGGGCCGCCGCCGCACCACCCCAGTCGCGCCAGGGGAAGCTGCGGCGCAGGTTCATCGGGCAGGCGGAGCGCAGGGCCATGAACCCGGCGTGCATCTCGTTGGAGATGGCGCGGGCATGGGCACGCGCCAGCCGATCCTTCGGCCAGATGGCGAGATCGGGCCGGCTCTCGGCCCACCATTCGATGATCGCCAGCGTCTCCCAGACCTTCGCCTCGCCGTCGATCAGGCAGGGCACGCGGCCGGAGGGCGACCACGTCAGGATGTCGGCCTTGAGCGTCGGGCTCGCGAGATCGATCGGGATCTCGTCGAAGGCGATGCCGAAATGGGTCGCGACCAGCCAGGGGCGCAGCGACCACGAGGAATAGCGCTTGTTGGCGAGGACCAGCTTCGGGCGCGACATGGGGAACCTCCGTCGTTCGTCGCCGGTACCCTCGCGCCGTCGCGCGCCCGCGTCCAACGGATAGTCCTGAAGGGGGGCATCACGCGGATTGATCGATCGCCGATCGAAGGTTCCATGCCTGCGACTTTCGGCTTATGAAGACGTCATGCTCCAGTTCACCACGCTCGACTACGTCGCCCTCGTCTGGTTCCTCACCGCCTGGCTCGGCTTCGGCCTGATCGTCGACGCCACCCATCTCGCCGGCCCGTCGCTGACCCAGCTGATGGACCGCGAGCGACGGGCGTGGATGGAGGTCGTGCGGCTGCGCGACAACCGCATCGTCGACGCCGGCATCATGTCGAGCCTGCAGAACGGCACCGCCTTCTTCGCCTCGTCGTCGATGATCGCGCTCGGCGGCTCGTTCACGCTGCTCAACCAGACCGACCGGATGATGGAGATCTTCTCCGATCTGCCGTTCCACGTCGCGGTGTCGCGCGGCATGCTCGAGACCAAGATCGTCGGGCTGGTGGCGATCTACGGCTACGCCTTCTTCAAGTTCGGCTGGTCCTACCGACTGTTCAACTATTCGGCGATCCTGATCGGCTCGATCCCGCTCGCCCGCGACGCCGACACCGCCGAGAGCTGGGGCGCCGCGCGCCGTGCCGCCGAGATGCAGATCGACGCCGGCCACCATTTCCACTGGGGGCTCCGGGCGCTGTTCTTCTCGATCGGCTTCTTCGGCTGGTTCGTCAACGCCACCGTCTTCATCCTGGCGACGACCGTCGTGCTGCTGGTGCTGTCGCGCCGGCAGTACCTGTCGCGGGCGCGGGCGGCGCTGATCGCCTCGGACGGTGCGTCGGCGGCGGTGCCTCAGGGCGACGGGAACAGCGCCGACGAGCGGCCGAGCAACCGGTAGAGCGCGAGCCCGGTCCATTCCCGCGTCACGACGTCGACGACCTGCAGCCGGGTGCCCGGCGCGGTGTTGTAGGAGCTATGGGCGAAGGTCTCGCCGAGCGACGGCCAGGCGACGATGCCGTCCCAGCCGGCGGCGCGGAAGGCGCCGATCGACCGCGGCATGTGCCAGGCCGGCGTCACCAGATACCAGCGGGCGCCGGGGCGCGGGGCGATCATGGCGTGGGAGAGCTCGCCCTCCTCCCAGGTGGTCCGGGCGCGGGGGAGCAGGATGATGCGGTCCCTGGCGACGCCGGCCTCCTCGAGCAGGCGGGCGAGCGAGGCGGCAGAGGAATAGTCCCCGCCGTCGGCGCCGACCGGACCGTCGCCGGTCGCCATCACCGGCACGTTCGGGAAGCGCTTCGCCAGACGCGCCGCCTCGACCACCGCCTCGGCGCCGATGTGATACTTGGTGCCGCCGGTGCGCATCTCGGCGATGGAATCGACGCCGCCACCGAGCAGGACGATGCCCTCTGGCGGCGGGGCGTCCGCCGCAGGCCTCGGGAAGCGCAGCTCGAGCGGGCGGGCGATCCAGGTGCCGAAGGGCGTCAGCGTCATCGTGACCAGCGCCGCGACGCCGACGGCGGCCATGATCCGCCCGGTGCGGACGAGGCCCGGCCGACGGGCGACGATCGGCAGCACGACGCCGAGGGTCGCCAAGACGAGCGCGATCATCGAGGGAAACAGCAGCCAGCCGACGAGCTTGCCGAGTTGGTAGGCCATGCGTCTCGCCCCCCGATACGGCCCCGCGCGGGGCCGGACGTGCGAAGGGGCCCGGAAGGGCCCCTTCTCATCATGCCATGGCGACGTCGATCAGGCGACTTCGCCGATCGTCTTCACGATCTTCTCGACCAGACCGTAGGCGATCGCCTCGTCCGGGCCCATCCAGAAGTCGCGGTCGGTGTCCTTGGCGATGCGCTCCAGCGACTGGCCGGTGGCATCGGCGAAGATCTGGTTCAGGCGGTCGCGCATCTTGATGATCTCGCGCGCCTGGATCTCGATGTCGGTGGCCGGGCCACCGGCGCCGCCGGACGGTTGATGCAGCAGGAAGCGGGTGTTGGGCAGGCAGAAGCGACGCTCCTTCGGCACCGACACGTAGATCAGCGCACCGGCCGAGGCGACCCAGCCGACGCCGATCATGTTCACCGGCACGCCGATGAAGGCGATCATGTCGTGGATCATGTCGCCGGACTCGACGTGACCGCCGGGCGAGCAGACGATGACGTTGATCGGGTCCTTCGACACCTGCGACAGAGCCAGCAGGCGGGCGGTGACGTCGCGGGCCAGCTCCTGGGTGATCGAACCGGTGATCAGAACGGTACGGCTGTCGAAGAGGTGCTTGTCGACCGGGACGGACTGAGGCGTCTTGGTCTTCTCTTCCTCTTCCTCTTCCTCGTCGAGGCGCGTGTACCAGTAGGTCTTGGGGGTCTTGATCATGGCGCTTCCCGAATGAGAGCGTTGCGAGTGGGTTGCCCCTAGATGTAGTCACCGGCGTGCCCCCTGTCGAGGCCGCTTTCCCGGCGAAGGGCTTCCGCGCACTTCGTGGTGAACGCATCGACGCCGTCGCGCGACCAAGGAACGACGGGCGTCGGACCGATGGGTGGCGCGCGCCCGAGGAGGTCGTCTCATGTGGGATTTCTCGGTTCTTCGCGCGGTCGGTCTGGTCCTGAGGACCTGGCCCTTCACCGTTCTGCGGCTGATCGTCTGGGGCGCGGTGACGGGCGCGATCGTCGCGTCGATGGGGGTCGGCGCCGGTCTCGGCTGGGGCGTCGGCCATGTCGGCGATGCCGACTTCCGCCATGCCGCGACCTTCTGGGGCGGTCTCGCCGGTCTCGGCGCGGCGTCGATCACCATCTGGGGCTTGCGCGAATATCTCCTCTACCTGACCACCGCCGGCCACGTCGCGGCGCTGGCGACCGCGTCCGCCGGTCGACCGATGCCGTCCGGCGTCGATCAGGTGCGATTCGCGCTGGCCGAGACCAGGGCGCGATTCGGCGAGATCCATCTCCTCTTCGTGCTCGATCAGGCGGTGAAGGGAGCGGTCGGCGCGGTGACCAGCCTCGTCTCGGGCATCGCCGCCTTCACCGGCGCACCCGGCCTCGACGGGCTCGCGCGGCTCGTCGGCGCGGTCGTGCGCATGTCGACCACCTTCGTCGACGAACTGGTGCTCGCCCGCGACATCCGCCTCGGCTCCGACGATCCCTGGACCACCGCGCGGCAGTCGATCGTGCTCTATGCCCAGAACGCGACGCTGGTGCTGAAGAATGCCGCGTGGCTGACGCTCTTCCGCTGGCTGGCGGCGGTGGTGATCTTCTTCCTCGTGATGGGACCGGCGGCGGCGCTGGTGTGGTTCGCGCCGGGCTCTGGGCCGGGCTGGACCTTCCTCGCCGCGCTGATCCTGACCGTCGGGCTGCAGAAGTCGCTGATCGACCCGTTCTGCATCGCCTGCCTGATGGAAGTGTGGGAACGCCGCATCGAGGGCCAGACGCCCGACCCGGCCTGGGACGCGCGTCTCGCCGAGGTCTCGGAAGCCTTCCGCGGCATCGTCGCGCGAGCGCGGTCGGCCTTCGCGTGAGAACGGGGCGAGAGGATCGACCGTCTGTTCGGCTTCATGTTGAGGTGCGAGCGAAGCGAGCCTCGAAACACGAAGCCACGACGGGCCGTGCCACTCGGTCCTTCGCCCTTCGAGGCCCGGCCGGTGGCCGGGCACCTCAGGATGAAGGACCTCTGCGCAAGGCCGAAAAGGTCGGTCGCTCGATGCGCCCAGCGAGATGCCTCGGCCGCCCGCCCCGATCCGCTCGACTCAGGCGGTGCGCTCGAACAGCTGGCGGCCGATCAGCATGCGGCGGATCTCGCTGGTGCCGGCGCCGATCTCATAGAGCTTGGCGTCGCGCAGCAGGCGACCGGTCGGGCTCTCGCTGACGTAGCCCATGCCGCCGAGCAGCTGGATCGCGTCGAGCGCCGCCTTGGTGGCGCGTTCTGCGGCGAACAGGATGGCGCCGGCGGAATCCTCACGCGTCGTGCGGCCACGGTCGCAGGCCTTGGCGACGGCATAGACATAGGCACGCGCCGCGTTGAGCTCGACATACATGTCGGCGACCTTGGCCTGCACCAGCTGGAACGTGCCGATCGGCGCGCCGAACTGCTGGCGCTGATGGATGTAGGGCAGCACCACGTCGAGCGCCGCCTGGGCGAGGCCGAGCGGACCGGCGGCGAGCACGGCGCGCTCGTAGTCGAGGCCCGACATCAGCACGGCGACGCCGCGGTTCAGTTCGCCGACGATGTTCTCGGCCGGCACCTCGCAGTCCTCGAACACCAGTTCGCCGGTCTCCGAGCCGCGCATGCCGAGCTTGTCGAGCTTCTGGGCGACGGAGAAGCCCTTGAAGCCCTTCTCGATCAGGAAGGCGGTGATGCCCTTGGGGCCGGCCGCCGGATCGGTCTTGGCATAGACGATCAGCGTGTCGGCGGAAGGCCCGTTGGTGATCCACAGCTTGGTGCCGTTGAGGACATAGCGATCGCCGCGCTTCTCGGCCCTGAGCTTCATCGACACGACGTCGGAACCGGCGCCCGGCTCGGACATGGCCAGCGCGCCCAGATGTTCGCCGGTGATCAGCTTGCCGAGGTAGCGCTCCTTCTGCTCCCGCGTGCCCCAGCGGCGCAGCTGATTGACGCAGAGATTGGAATGGGCGCCGTAGCTGAGGCCGATCGAACCGGAGGCGCGGGAGACTTCCTCCAGCGCGATGCAGTGCTCGAGATAGCCGAGGCCGGAGCCGCCCCACTCCTCCTCCACGGTGATGCCGTGGAGGCCGAGGGCGCCCATTTCCGGCCACAGCTCGCGGGGGAACCAGTCCTCGCGATCGACCTTCTCGGCGAGCGGCGCGATGCGCTCCGATGCGAAGCCGCGCACCGTGTCGCGCAGCATCTCGGCGGTCTCGCCGAGGTCGAAGTCGAAGAGCGAACCGGTGTTCGGAATCATGAGCGTCTCTCCCCGCGCGGCCGGATCCTCTTCGTCGGGATCTCGGTTTTCGCGGCATTATCGAACGGTCGTTTGTTTTTTGTCAATCGGCGATAGGGCGAGGCCGCGGGGAGAATTCGGGCGAAGGGACGGTAGCCGCGCGGGTGATCGCTTCGGAGCGAGGCCCCTCACGCGATGTGGTACCACCACGTGGCAAAGCCCAGCACGGCGAAGAAGCCGACGCAGTCGGTGACGGTCGTCACGAAGACGCCGGAGATCACCGCGGGGTCGCCGCCGATCTTGTCGATCACCAGCGGGATGCCGACGCCGGCCAGACCCGCGGCGATCAGGTTGGTCACCATCGCCCCGCCGATGACGATGCCGAGCTGCGGATCGCGGTACCAGCCCCAGACGCTCACGCCGACGATCACCGCGAAGGCGAGACCGTTGAGGAAGGCGACCATGACCTCGCGGTTGATGAAGCGCGTGATGTTGAGGCTGCCGACCTCGCGGGTGGCGAGCGCGCGCACCGCGACGGTCATCGTCTGGGTGGCGGCGACGCCGCCCTGCCCCGCCACCACCGGTCCCATGGCGGCGAGCGCGACGATCTTGGCGATCGTGTCCTCGAAGAGGCCGATGACGGAGGCGGCGAGGAAGGCCGTCAGCAGGTTCACGAAGAGCCAGGCGAAGCGGTTCTTGGTCGTGGTGGCGACGCTGTCGGAGATCTCTTCGTCGCCGACGCCGGCCAGCGCGCGCATGTCCTCTTCGGCCTCTTCCTCGACGACGTCGACCACGTCGTCGGCGGTGACGACGCCGACGAGGCGCTCGTTCTCGTCGAGAACCGGCAGCGAGATGAGGTTGTAATGGGTGAATCGGCGGGCGACGTCCTCGCGGTCCTCGTCGACATGGGCGGTGATGCGATCCTCGTCGACGAGATCGCCCATCGCCACCATGCGCTTGGAGCGCAGCAGCCGGTCGAGCGCCACCGTACCGACGAGGCGGAAGCCGCCGTCGACCACATGGACCTCGTAGAAGTCCTCCGGCAGGTCCTCGGTCTCGCGGCAGTAGTCGATCACCTGCCCCACCGTCCAGATCGGCGGCACGGCGATGAACTCCGTCTGCATCAGACGGCCGGCGGATTCCTCGGGATAGTCGAGCGAACGGACGAGGCCGACGCGCTCGGCCACGGGAATGCGATCGAGGATCGCCTCGCGGTCCTCGTCGTCGAGGTCCTCGAGGATGTGGACCGCGTCGTCCGAATCGAGGTCGCGCACGCCCTCGACGACGGTGTCCTGCGGCAGGTCCTCGATCAGCTGGACGCGGACCGTCTCGTCGAGGTCGACGAGGGCGGAGAAGTCGAAGTCGTCGCCCATCAGGCGGACGAGTTCGGGTCGCTGGTCGGCGGTCAGCGCGCCGAGCAGTGCCGCGAGGTCGGATTCGTGCAGGTCGGCGGCGAGGTCGTGCAGCCGGTCGACGTCCTGCGCCTCGATCGCCGCGGCGACGGCGGCGCGGAAGGCGCGGGTGAGGTCGCCGTCCTCGTCGTGCAACGGCGGATGCTCGTCGAGCACGGCCTCGTCGACCGTGCGGTCGGATGTGGTCTCGACCTTCGCCTCGTCCGCGACGGGCGCCACCGGCTCTGGGGCGGGCGCGTCGGGGCGGGGCGCGACACGCGCCTTTTCCTCGTCGGTCATGCTGCCCTCCCGCTCGTCGGCGGCCCGGCGCCGCCGCTCCGATCTAGCCCCGTCGAGGGCATCGCGCCAGCGCAAAAAACGCATGTCGACGCCTTTGGCGAGACGGTCGCGCGGGCCGGCGACTCGGATCGCCGACTCGGCGGGGATTCCCTTCGAATTCGCCATTGTCCGGCCATTTCATCACGCCAGAGTGTGACCTCGTTAACGCGGCGTTGAGAAAATCGGCGCCAGCATGCTTAACGAGACCTTGCGCGCGGAGGTGGTTCGGCGCATCCCGGATGTCGCATCACGACATACGGGGCGGACCCGGCACCGCGCGGGCGTCTCCACGAGAGCGTCGCGCTCCGCAAGGGCCGCGACGGCGTCGTCGTTTCGACCGATCGTCCGGACGGGACGAGGTTGCGGAGAAGATCATGCGTCGTTCGATCGAGCGGACCCTGTCCGCCATCATCGGTGGAACCCTCGTCTGCGGCGTCGCCGGCGCGGCGCTCGCACAGGACGGGGCTCCGGTCCTGCTCGGCGTTCCGCAGCGCCCGGCCGCTGCCGCGCAACCCGCCGTGCCGGCCAAGCCGAAGGTCGCGACGCCCGCCGTCAAACCGGTGGCCACCGCCAAGCCCGCGACACCGGCGAAGACGGCCGCCACCAAGCCCGGCACGCCGACCGCCAAGCCCGTGGCCGCCGCCAAGACCCCGAAGCCGGCCAAGCCCACGGTCGACGCCGCAGCGGCCGCCGCCGCCAAGCTCGCCGCGATGACCGGCCAGACGACGCCGCCGAAGCACGACCACGTCTTCGAGCAGCCGAAGCCGACGGCTTGCGCCAACCCGAACGCCATCGGCATCTCGCGCGTGATGAAGGTCGACACCACCGGCGGCTACTACGTCGGCACGACCTATCGCAAGCGCCTGCCGCTCGAGCCGAAGGAGGTCGTGCTGACCTTCGACGACGGCCCGATGGCCGGTCGCACCGACCGGGTGCTGAAGGCGCTCGACGACGAGTGCACCAAGGCGACGTTCTTCATCGTCGGCCAGATGGCGAAGGCCTATCCCGAGACGCTGCGCAAGACCGCGGCGGCCGGCCACACCATCGCCTACCACACCATGACCCACCCGCTCGGCCTCAACAAATGGCCGCTCGAGAAGGCGCAGAGCGACGTGCGCGGCGGTTGGCAGACGGTCGACCAGATCCTCTACGGCCAGGTCGCCGACCATCCGGCGACGCCGTTCTTCCGCTATCCGGGCCTGTTCAACTCGCGGCCGCTGAACGACTGGTTCAACGGCCTGAACATGGGCGTGTGGACGATCGACGCCGCCGGCAACGACTGGCTGCGCGGCTACATCACCATGGCCGACGGCCCCAACGTGATGAACGAGGCGCTGAAGGAACTCGAGGCGCGCCAGGGCGGCATCCTGCTGCTGCACGACATCAAGGACTCCTCGTCCTCGATCGTCGGCCCGCTGCTCAAGGAGCTGAAGGCGCGCGGCTTCAAGATCGTCCACATCCAGCCGAAGAACCCGCCGCCGAAGCTGGTCGACGGTCCGATCAAGGGCGTGATGCCGACGGTCGCCGAGACGACCGGCCCGGTCGAGCAACGCGCGCTGGAGAACTTCGACGCCACCCGCCAGTTGGCGCAGATCGGCGAAGGCCGCACCGGCAAGACCTCGACGGCGCCGCTGCCGGTCTACGGTGCCGCCGCCAAGCCCACCACCGTCGCCGCCGCCCCGGCCGCCGCCGCCGCGGCGCCCAAGCCGGTGATCCTGCCGCCCGCCCCGGCGCGCGCCGAGGAACCGGAGACCACCGCAACGGTGCCGGCGAAGCACGAGGAAGGCTGGTTCTCCTCCACCGCCTCGTCCTTCAAGGGGCTGGGCGGCGCGCTCGGCCTGTGGTGAGGCGCGGCCCTCGTCACCTCTACTCCGACGCCGCCGGTCCGCCCGGCGGCGTTTCGCGTTTCCGCCCCACCAGAGAGTTCGACCGTCGATGACCACCCTCGCCGCCCGCGCCGTCGCCCTGGCCGCCCTCGCCGTCCTGCCGTTCGTCGCGGCGGTGTCGGCGCAAGCCGCGAGTTGCCCGCGTGCCGATACGCTCGGGGTGTCGCGGGTGCTGCCGGTCGCCGTCGGGCCGGAGGGGCTCTTCGTCGGCACCAAGAGCTATCCCCAGACGCTGCCGCTGGGACCGAAGGAGATCGTGCTGACCTTCGACGACGGTCCGGCCGGCAAGACCACCGACGCGGTGCTCGCAGCGCTCGAGGCGGAATGCGTGAAGGCGACCTTCTTCGTCATCGGCGAGATGGCGGCCGCCCATCCCGACCAGCTCGAGCGCATGGCGGCGGCCGGCCACACCATCGGCCATCACTCGATGACCCATCCGATCATGACGAAGATCGCCGCCGAGAAGGGGCTCGCCGACGTCGAGAAGGGGTTCGAGACGGTCGACCGCATCCTGATCGGCACGCACGGGGCGCGGCCGTCGACGCCGTTCTTCCGCTATCCGGGCTTCGCCCCGACGGCACCGATCGACGCCATGCTGAAGGAGAAGCGGGTGGCGGTGTTCGGTGCCGACTTCTGGGGCTCCGACTGGAACCCGTCGACGCCGGAGGCGCTGCTGGCGCTGACGCTCTCGCGCGTCGAGGCACGCGGCTCGGGCATCCTGCTGCTGCACGACATCCACGCTCACACCGCCGCCATGGTGCCGGCGCTGCTCGCGAGCCTGAAGGCAAAGGGCTTCAGGATCGTCCACCTCGTCCCGGCGCCCTGAGACGAGAAAGGCCCCCGCCGCGGGGGCGAGGGCCTCGAACGAATGCGTCGATCGATCCGATCAGCGGCTGATCATGCAGACCTTGCGGCGGCCGTCCGCCGGATCGCCGAAGGTCTCGTTGCCGCAATAGACGCCGTCGCGAGCGCGGATCGTCGCCCAGCTGCCGCCGACGCCGTAGCGCACGGTCGCAGGACCGCGGAAATTGCAGTATTCGCCTTCGCGGGCGCAGTGGGCCCAGCCACCGCCGCCGTAGCCGCCACCGCCGCCCCACTGGGGCGGGGGCGGGGGCGGGGGCGGAGCCCAGCCGCCGCCGTAGCCGCCGCCCTGCGCCCGGTAGAAGCAGGCCTTGCGACGGCCTTCGGCCGGATCGCCGAAGACGTTGTTGTTGCAGGGCACGCCGCGATTGGTGTCGACCTCGGCCCAGCCGCCGCCGGCACCGTAACGCACGGTCGTGCCGTAGGGCACGCGGCAATAGCCGCCTTCGTTGGCGCAGGGCACCCAGCCACCGCGGCCCTGGGCGAACGCGCCGTCGGCGAAGGCCGCCGACAGGATCAGGGTTGCGAACAACGTACGTCCGAGCATGCGGGTCCCCTCCACGCGTAACCGGTTCGTTTCCTTCGAACCTCTCAACGAGTTACGCCGTCGCCGCGCCGCCCGCAAGCCTCCGCTCGCCGCGGTTCGCCGACCGGCGGGCCGCTCCTGGGGCTACCGTTCCCCCCGGAGCGGTCGACCTCGCGTCAGTCCGCCGCGATGGCGGCGGCGAAGCTGTCGATGATCTTCTGTGTCTCGGCGTCGTGCTTCTTGTCGCCGGCCGGCGTCGCCCAGTAGCTGACGATCAGGCGTGACTTGGCGGCGTCCTTCGGCTCGATGATCAGGTAGCGCAGCACCGTCGGGTCGCCCTTCCAGGTGGCCGGGAAGTCGAGCACGGCGACGCCGTACCTGTCGGCGCCCTGAGCCGTCATCTTCGGCTCACCGGTGATCTTGATGCCCTGCTCGTCGAGGTACTCGCCCATCTCCTTCTTGACCGCCTCGAACTGCGACGGGTCGTAGGCCTCGATCCAGAGATAGACCTCCTCGTCCTCGGTCGAGAGCTCGACGCCGCGCTTGACCTCGTCGTTGTCCCAACTGTCGGGGACCTCGACGACGAGCGGCTTGCCCTTGGTGGGGATCTCGACCTTCTCGGCCATCGCGGGCGCGCTGAGGCCGAGGAAGGCGGCGAGGAACAGGCTGGACAACGATCTGGACATGCGAGGATCCCCTCCCGTCGGGACACGCGGCGCCATCGGCGACGCCGCCGGCCGAACGTCCGGCCACTTTCAGGATGACGTGACGTCCGGTCCGTGTCGATGGAAACATTGCGGAAACCGAGATGGCCAATCGTCGGGGGGGGGACGCGCAGGCGTCCCGCATCGGCCGCGACACCGCGGACAAAGAAAAACCGGCCCGGAGCCGTTGGGCTACCGAGCCGGTTTTTTCTTTCCAGTTCCAATCACCAAAGTGATTGGTGCGGCCGAATGGACTCGAACCATCACCCCTCTCGGGACTAGCACCTCAAGCTAGCGCGTCTACCAATTCCGCCACGGCCGCGACCGGAGGAACCCTTCGATCGGCCGCCGGCCGTCCGAAGTGGCGCTCATGTAACCCATCGGATTCTCGGGATCAAGCACCCACGGGGAAAAATGTGGGAGTAAATTCAACAATGGCGGAAAACCGCCTCAGACGCGGCGCACGTTGTCGCGCGGACGGAAGCCCGGCGAGCGGAACAGCACCTCGGTGATGGCGATGCCGATGCGATCGCCGCGCAGCACCACCTGGCCCGTCGCGACGGGAACGTTGTTGGCGAGAATCTGAACGTCGTCGGTCTCGCGCGCATCGAGTTCGATCACCGCGCCGCGCCCCATCCGCAGGACCTGGTGGATGGGGATCTGCGTGGTCCCCAGCACCACCGAAATGTCCACGCCGATGTTGTCGAACGGTGTCATATGGTGTTCTCCTCGCGATGCCCGACGCACCGCCGAACGACAGGCAGAGTGGCAGGGTGGTGGTTAGCGAATGGTAAACGGGCCGTCCCGAAACGACATGACCGCATCCTCCGACACGCAGGCCTCGACGGCCTCCCGCCCCGACCGTGACCACGTCCTCGACGGCACGTTCTTCGCCCGTCCCGGCTCTCCGCCGGTCGCCTGGACCATCGCCGAGGGGTTGACGCCCTACGAGGCCGCCGTCGCCGAGATGGAGGCCCAGGCCGCCGCCATCGCCGCAGGCGAGGCACCGGAGCGGGTGTGGCTGGTCGAGCACCCTGCCCTCTACACCGCCGGCACCTCGGCGCGCCCCGAAGACCTCGTCCAGCCGGATCGCTTCCCCGTTCATGCGACCGGCCGCGGTGGCGAGTTCACCTATCACGGGCCCGGTCAACGGGTCGCCTATGTGATGCTCGATCTGACCCGACGCCGGCAGGACCTGCGCGCCTATGTCGCCGCGCTCGAGGAATGGATCATCGCCACGCTGTGGGACCACCACGTGCGCGGCGAACGGCGCGAGGACCGGGTCGGCGTGTGGGTGCGTCGGCCGGAGAAGCCGGAGATCGCGCCGGGCGTCGGCGCCGAGGACAAGATCGCCGCCATCGGCATCCGCGTGCGCCGCTGGGTGACCTATCACGGCATCGCGCTCAACGTGGAGCCGGACCTGTCGCATTTCGAGGGCATCGTGCCCTGCGGCATCCGCGGCTACGGCGTGACGTCTCTGGTCGACCTCGGCCTGCCGGTGACGATGACCGACGTCGACGTGGTGCTCCGGCGGAACTTCGAGACGGTGTTCGGGCCGACGGTCTCGGGGTGAGGTCGGCGGCGCCGATCTCTCACAGCGAGGTGCGAATCAGGAAGCCGGCGGGCGGCGGATCCTTTTCCTCGTAGCGCTCGAGCACGGCCACGGAGGCGCCCGAGGGGCCGCGGCGGCAGCGGCCGATCATCTCGTCGACCTTGTCGGCGGGACCGTGGAAGACGGCCTCGACGGTGCCGTCACGCAGGTTGCGCACCCAACCGGACAGGCCGAGTTCGCGGGCGCGTCTTTCGATCCAGGCGCGGAAGCCAACGCCCTGCACGCGACCGGAAATGACGATCCTGAACGTCGGCACCTTCGTCTCCCGTCGACGATCGGGGCGCGGCGTCACATCTGCCGGATACCGATCGAAACGACCAATCCATTGATCGCGTTGAACCTTCGCCGATCTCGAATCGACGAGCGAGCGTCGGCGACGAAGCCGACGGGCAAAGGTAAACCGCGGCGGCGCCGTCGCGCCAGCCGTGGAAACCCTGAGACGCAGAACATCTTACCGTGATGAAAGACCTGTCTTCATCGCCCGGCGAACCAATCGCCGAGCTCGACGACGCGGTCGACCACCGCCGCCGCACCGGCCGCCTCGAGCTCGTCGCGGCCGCCGAAGCCCCAGGCGACGCCGATCGTCGCCACGCCGGCCGAGTGGGCGCCGACGACGTCGTAGGCGCGATCGCCGACCATCACGGCGGTGGCCGGGTCGATCGTCTCGCGCTTCAGGATCCAGGGGATGAGATCGGTCTTGGCGGCGCGCCGGCCGTCGAGTTCGGAGCCGTGGATGGCGACGAATCGGCGGGCGAGGTCGAAGTGCTCGAGGATGCGGCGGGCGAAGACGTGCGGCTTCGACGTCGCCACGAAGAGGCGGCGCCCCGAGGCGACGAGCCCGTCGAGCAGCTCGGGGATACCGGGATAGACCTCGTTCTCGAACAGGCCCACCGTGCCGTAGCGGGCGCGATAGGCGGCGACGCCGGCCTCGGCCTTCGCGCGGTCGCCGTCGAACAGCGTGGCGAAGACGTCGATCAGCGGCGGGCCGATGGTCCAGTCGAGATCGACTTCGGGCGCCAAGGGGCGCCCGAGTTCGGTCATCGCGTTGCGGATCGACGTGGTGATGCCGACGTGCGGGTCGGTGAGCGTGCCGTCGAGGTCGAAGAGGACGGCGGCGATCCGGTCCGGCATCGCCACCGTCGCGTCTCCGTTCGCCATCATTCGAACTCGATGATGACGGCGTCGACGGCCAGGCTGTCGCCGGCCTTGGCCTTGATCGCCTTGACCTTGCAGTCGCGCTCGGCGCGCAGGACGTTCTGCATCTTCATCGCCTCGACCACCGCCAGCGTCTGACCGGCCTTGATCTCCTCGCCCTCGGCGACGTCGATCGAGATGATCAGGCCCGGCATCGGGCAGAGCAGATACTTCGAGGTGTCCGGCGGCGCCTTGAAGGGCATCAGCTTCTCGAGCGCGGCGATGCGCGGGCTCATGGCGCGGCCGATCGAGGTGGCGCCGCGATAGCGCATCTCGACGCCGTTCAGCACCGGGCGGATCTGCACGGTGATCGAACGCTCGCCGATCTCGCCGGTCCACAGCAGGTCACCCGGCTGATAGCGCGTCGAGACCGTCACCGGCTCGGCGTCGCCCGGGAAGGCGACCTCGAACTCGAGCGGCATGCCGACGAAGCCCGACGGCACGGAGACGTCGAGATATTCGCCGTCGACCTTGACCGTCCAGGCGTCCTGGAGCTGGCCGGAATGCGGCCGCAAGCGACCCGGCAGATTGTCGAGGCGATCCTTGCGCAGGATCTCGACCGACAGGGCCACGGCGGCGAGGAGCTTCTGGTCCTCGGCGTGCGGCACGTTGCCGGTGAAGCCGTCCGGGTATTCTTCCTTGATGAAGCCGGTGGAGAGCTTGCCGCTCTTCCAGCGCTCGTGGCCCATCAGCGAGGTCAGGAACGGGATGTTGTGCTGGATGCCGTCGATGACGAAGGCGTCGAGCGCGTCGGCCTGGGCCTCGATCGCCTCGAGGCGGGTCGGGGCATGGGTGACGAGCTTGGCGATCATCGGATCGTAGAACATCGAGATCTCGCCACCCTCGGTGACGCCGGTGTCGTTGCGCACCGTGATCTCGCCGTCGGTGCCTTCCTCCGGCGGACGATAGCGGGTCAGGCGGCCGATCGAGGGCAGGAAGTTGCGGAAGGGGTCCTCGGCATAGATGCGGCTCTCGACCGCCCAGCCGTTCAGCTTCACGTCCTTCTGCTCGATCGCCAGCTTCTCGCCGTAGGCGACGCGGATCATCTGCTCGACGAGGTCGATGCCGGTGATCAGCTCGGTGACGGGATGCTCGACCTGGAGACGGGTGTTCATCTCGAGGAAGTAGAAGTTCTTGTTCTGGTCGGCGACGAACTCGACGGTGCCGGCGCTGTCGTAGTCGACGGCCTTGGCGAGCGCCACGGCCTGCTCACCCATCTTCTTGCGGGTCTCGGCGTCGAGGAGCGGCGACGGCGCCTCTTCGATGACCTTCTGATTGCGGCGCTGGATCGAGCACTCGCGCTCGCCGAGGTAGATCACGTTGCCGTGCTTGTCGCCGAGAACCTGGATCTCGATGTGGCGCGGGTCGACGATGAACTTCTCGACGAAGACGCGGTCGTCGCCGAAGGAGGCGGCCGCCTCGTTCTTGGAGAGCGTGAAGCCCTCGCGGCACTCGGCGTCGTTCCAGGCGATGCGCATGCCCTTGCCGCCGCCGCCGGCCGACGCCTTGATCATGACCGGATAGCCGATCTCGTTGGCGATCTTCACGGCGTGCTCGCCGTCCTCGATCACGCCGAGGTAGCCCGGCACGGTCGAGACCTTGGCGGCGTTGGCGAACTTCTTGGACTCGATCTTGTCGCCCATCGCCTCGATGGCGCGGGTGTTGGGACCGATGAAGACGATGCCGTTGTCCTTCAGCGCCTGGCAGAAGGAGGCACGCTCCGAGAGGAAGCCGTAGCCGGGATGCACCGCCTCGGCGCCGGTCGCCTTGCACGCCTCGATGATCTTGTCGGCGAGCAGGTAGGACTGGGCGGCGGGCGGCGGGCCGATGTGGACGGCCTCGTCGGCCATCTCGACGTGCTGGGCGTCGATGTCGGCGTCGGAATAGACCGCCACGGTCTTGATGCCCATCTTGCGGGCGGTCTTGATGACCCGGCAGGCGATCTCGCCACGGTTGGCGATGAGGATCTTCTTGAACATGTGCGGCACCATCGAGGTACGAGAAGACGAGAAGCGAATTCCGAGGGCTCTACCGGGGCGGACGCAGGCGCCCGCCCGGTCGATGCCGCCTCACAGCGGAATGTTGTCGTGCTTCTTCCAGGGGTTCTCGAGCTGCTTGTTGCGCAGGAGACGAAGCGCGCGGGCGATGCGCGAGCGCGTCGCATGCGGCTTGATCACGTCGTCGATGTAGCCGCGCTCGGCCGCCACGAAGGGATTGGCGAAGCGGCGCTGATACTCGGCGGTGCGCGCCGCGATCTTCTCCGGATCGCCCAGTTCGGAGCGATAGAGGATCTCGACCGCGCCCTTGGCGCCCATGACGGCGATCTCGGCCGACGGCCAGGCGTAGTTGAAGTCGCCGCGCAGGTGCTTCGAGGCCATGACGTCGTAGGCGCCGCCGTAGGCCTTGCGGGTGATCACGGTGATCTTCGGAACGGTCGCCTCGGCATAGGCGAAGAGGAGCTTGGCGCCGTGCTTGATCAGGCCGCCGTATTCCTGGACCGTGCCGGGCAGGAAGCCGGGCACGTCGACGTAGGTGACGATCGGGATGTTGAAGCAGTCGCAGAAGCGGACGAAGCGCGCCGCCTTCTTGGAGGCGTCGATGTCGAGCACGCCGGCGAGAACCATCGGCTGGTTCGCGACGATGCCGACGGTGCGGCCCTCGATGCGGGCAAAGCCGACGATGATGTTCTTGGCGTGGTTCTGCTGGATCTCGAAGAAGTCGCCCTCGTCGACCGTCTTCAGGATCAGCTCCTTCATGTCGTAGGGCTTGTTCGGATTGTCCGGGATCAGGCTGTCGAGCGACAGCTCGACGCGATCGGGATGATCGCCGGTGTCGAGCTCGGGCAGATCGGCCTTGTTGTTCATCGGCAGGAAGTCGATGAGCCGGCGCATCTGGAGGAGCGCCTCGACGTCGTTCTCGAAGGAGCCGTCGGAGACCGAGGACTTGGTGGTGTGGACGGAGGCGCCGCCCAGCTCCTCGGAGGTGACGATCTCGTTCGTCACGGTCTTCACCACGTCCGGGCCGGTCACGAACATGTAGGACGTGTCGCGGACCATGAAGATGAAGTCGGTCATGGCGGGCGAGTAGACGTCACCGCCGGCGCAGGGGCCCATGATGACGGAGATCTGCGGGATCACGCCGGAGGCCAGCACGTTGCGTTGGAACACCTCGCCGTAGCCGCCGAGCGCCGCGACGCCCTCCTGGATGCGGGCGCCGCCGGCATCGAACAGGCCGATGATCGGCGCGCGATTGCGCAGCGCCATCTCCTGCAGCTTGACGATCTTGGCGGCGTGGCTCTCGGAGAGCGAGCCGCCGAAGACGGTGAAGTCCTTGGCGAAGACGTAGACGATGCGACCGTTGACGGTGCCGGAGCCGATCACCACGCCGTCGCCGGCGATCTTGCTCTCGTCCATGCCGAATTCGTTGCAACGGTGCTCGACGTAGATGTCGATCTCCTCGAAGGAGCTCTCGTCGAGGAAGACGTCGAGACGTTCCCGAGCGGTCAGCTTGCCGCGCTTGTGCTGCGCAGCGATGCGCTTCTCGCCGCCGCCCAGCCAGGCTTCGTTGCGACGACGCTCGAGTTCCGCGAGAATCTCTTTCATGGGAAGCCCCGTTTGCCACAGAGTTCGGAAGTCTATTCGGGCGCGGCTCTTAACACGCCCCCGTGTCGCGGGACAGTAATCCCAACGTCGTAAGGGAAGCGCGCGGCGACGCGCGCTCCGTTCTTCACAGGCCCGCGAAGACCACCGCGGCGTCCCATTCGACGCGTCGATGGGCGAGCCGCGCCTCGGCCTCGGCGTCGCGTCCCCAGACCTCGGCGCTCCAGTCTTCGTCCACGTGAGCGACGCTCCAGGCGGCATCCGGGGTCAATCGCCCCTCCATCACCGCCAGCGCCACGACGAAGGAACCCGACAACGTCGTCATCACGTGGAGGGCGGCGAGGCGCCAGGGGTCGAGATCGACGAGCGATGCAGAAAGTGCATCGAGCGCATCGCGGTCCTGCGTCACATGCATGACACCTTCGGCCACCAGCAGGCGCGCGCCGCGGGTCTCGTCGATCCAGTCGAGCAGCGGGTCCCACAGTTCGCTCTGGCGGACGACCAGCCGTTCCGGGCCCTCGGCACGGTAACAGAGGAGGTCGGAGCCGGCATATTTCAGCGCGTCGGCGGCGACCTCGTCGCGACGGTCGATCACCGCGTCGAGCACCGAGTTGGCGACGCGGGTGACCGGCATGGTGGCGGGGTCGAGGTGATCCACCTGCGCCCGCCACTCGGCCGCCGAGGCCTCGGCGACGGCGGGCGTGGGCAGGCGCAGCTCGCGCTTGCCGGGCGTCTTCACCGGCCGACCGTCGAGCAGGATGCGGAAGCCGCCCTCGACCGGCTCGACCGTGACGTCCTTCCAGAAGCGCTTCGGCAGGTGGCGCTTCTGCGCGGCCTGGGCGCGCTTCACCGGATCGGGATGGGAGAGGACCTGATCGGGCGCCTCGGCTTCGGCGGAGGGGTCGTACCAGAGGAGATCGCGCATGGTCGGTTCCGGCGTCGTTCTTCGTGATTGTCTTCTTCGGCTCGTCCGTTCGCGGCGTCAGGCCGTCCAGCCGAAGCGGGCGGCGAGGTCGGGGACGAGTTCGGCGTAATCGTCGAGCACGCGGGCGGCTCCCGCCTCGCGCAGGGCCTCGACCGGGTGGTAGCCCCAGGCGACGCCGATCGCAACGATACCTGCGGCTTTCCCCATGGTCACGTCGAAGATCGTGTCGCCGAGCATCACCGCGCAGGCGGGATCGACGCCGGTCTCGGAGAGCGCGGCATGGATCATCGCCGGGTGCGGCTTGGAGGGATGATCGTCGGCGCACTGGACGGTGACGAAGCGACCGTGGAGATCGTGCAGATCGAGCACGGCGCGGATGCCGCGGTGCGACTTGCCGGTGGCGAGGCCGAGCAGCACGTCGTCGCGGGCGGCGAGCGCATCGAGCGCCGCGCGGGCACCGGGATAGAGCGGCTCCTGCGCTTCGCCCGAGCGGCGCAGATCGAAATAGGACGCCTTGTAGGCCTCGCCGAGATCGCGCACCGCGGTCGGCTCGGCCGCGTCGCCGAGGAGTTCGGTCATCGCCTCGTCGAGCGACAGGCCGACCACCGAGAGCGCCGCCTCGCGGCCGGGACGCGCACGTCCGACGCTGTCGAAGGCGCGATTCATGGCGGCGACGATCATGTGCTGGCTGTCGACCAGCGTGCCGTCGACGTCGAAGAGAACGAGATGCATGGGTCCTCGGGGCTTCCTCGGTGGACGCCGGCCGGGAAGCGCGGGCCGGCGGATCGCCGCCGGCCCCGTTCGGGCCACGCGAAACGCGACCGGCGAACGGCACGGACGAACGTGGGTCAGACGCGCGGCCCGTGACGGGTCCGCTCTACACCCTTCCTTACGACGGAACGATGACGGCGGCGAGGATCATTTCGACGGAGGCAGGGACGCCGGCCGCGGCCCGAAGGCCTCCGGCCACGGCGTCTCGAAGCGGCGGCGCTGGCCGCCGGCGTCGACCACCTCGAGCCGCCAGGCATGGAGCATCAGCCGCGGCGCCGAGCCGGCCCGGCCGTAGAGCCGATCGCCGAGGATCGGGTGGCCGAGGGCGCTCATGTGGGCGCGCAGCTGGTGCTGGCGGCCGGTGTGGGGCGACAGTTCGACCAGGGCGCAACGTCCCTCCTCGCGGGTCTCGATCACCCGCCACGCGCTCTCGCAGGCGAGCGCGCCGGGCTCGGCCGGATCGACCACCACCATGCGGCCGCCGCGCGGCGTCTCGATCTTCTTCAGCGCCAGGCGGATCACCCCGTCGCCGCCCTCGGGCACGCCCTCGACCACGGCGAGATAGGTCTTCGACACCCCACGGCCGGAGAAGGCCTTGCCGAGGCGCGCCGCCTCGAGCGGGTGGCGCGCGGCGACGATCAGGCCGGAGGTCTCCTTGTCGAGCCGGTGGACGAGCACCGGGCGATGGCCCTCGGCATCGGTGAAGCGGGCGAGCAGCCGGTCGAGATCGTCGTCGGTGCGGCTGCCGGCATGGACGGCGAGGCCGGTCGGCTTGTCGAGGACGAGGATGTCGTCGTCGGAATGGAGCGTCAGCGCCGCGAGGCGGGCACGGTCGGCCTCGCTCGGGCCCCCGGCCACGGCCGGGCCGGGCGTCGGCCTGGCGGCCGGCTCGGCGATGCGGACGATCTGCCCGGCCGCCAGCGGATCGGCGACGCGGACCCTGCGCCCGTCGACGGTGAGGCGGCCCTGCTTCGTCAGGACGGCGGCGGAGGGCAGACGCGGGAAATGGATGCGCAGGAAGCGCTCGAGCCGCATGCCCTTCTCGGAAGCGTGGACGGTGCGTTCCATCGATCGGATCTCTCGTGACGCGGGATGGTTAGCCCAAACCGCCGGCGCTTGACAGCGGCTTTCCCGAGACCAAATATCAGTACCATCAAAAGCACTCGGGAGAGCACCATGGTCAGTCTCGTCCTTGCCGAGACGACGGCGAGCGTCTCGGAACTCAAGCGCAATCCGATGGGCACCGTGGCGGCCGGCGAAGGCTCGCCCGTCGCCATCCTCAACCGCAACGAGCCGGCGTTCTACTGCGTGCCGGCGAAGGCCTGGGAATCGCTGATGGAGCGGCTCGAGGACCTCGAGCTCAATGCGCTGGCCGATGCGCGGGCGAACGAACCGATCGTCCGGGTCACCCTCGATGAGCTATGAGCTCGGCTTTCTCGAACCGGCGCTGAAGGAGTGGCGCAAGCTCGCGCCCGACATCCGCGACCAGTTCAAGAAGAAGCTCGCCGAGCGGCTCGTGGAGCCGCGGGTGCCCTCCGCCAAGCTCTCCGGCGCCAAGGATCGCTACAAGATCAAGCTCCGGAGCGCCGGCTGGCGCCTCGTCTACGAGGTCCGCGACCAGGAGATCCTCGTCCTGGTGATCGCCGTCGGGCGACGCGACCGCAACGCGGTCTACCGGATCGCCGAGACCCGGTAGCCCCCTCCCCGCTCAATCCTCGTCGCCGTCGAGGTCCGGGTCGTAGCTCGACGCGTCGAAGCCGAGCAGGTTCCACGACTGCACCATGTGGGGCGGCAGCGGCGCCGTCACGTCGATCAGGCCCTTGCCCTTCGGGTGGGGCAGGACGATGCGGCGGGCGAGCAGGTGCAGCTTGTTCTGCATGCCGCCGGGCAGTTCCCAGTCGCGCTTGTCGAAATACTTCGGGTCGCCGACGATCGGGTGGCCGATGTGGGCGGTGTGGGCGCGCAGCTGGTGGGTGCGGCCGGTGACCGGCTTCAGGCTCAGCCACGACAGCGTCTGACCGGCATTGTCGACCACCGAGTAATGCGTCAGCGCGTGGGACGCGCCGTCCTCGCCGTGGCGGGCGATGCGCATCTTCTCGCCGTCCTTCTCCTCGTCGCGAGCGAGCCAGGTCGAGATCTTGCCCTGCTTGGGGTGAGGCACGCCGGCGACGAGCGCCCAGTAGGTCTTCTTGGCGGAGCGCGTGCGGAACAGCGCGGCGAGTTCGGCGGCGACCAGTCGGCGCTTGGCGATGACCAGACAGCCGGCGGTGTCCTTGTCGAGACGGTGGACGAGACGCGGCACGTTGCCCTTGCGGTCGACCAGCGACTGCAGCATGGCGTCGACGTGACGGTGGACGCCGGAGCCGCCCTGCACCGACAGGCCGGCCGGCTTGTTCAGCACCATGACGTCGTCGTCCTCGAAGAGGGCGAGCGACTTCAGATAGGCGGCGTCGCCCTCGAGCGGCTTCTCGACGCGCTCGGGCTTCACCGGCGTCTTGGCGTCGGTGGCGAGCGGCGGCACGCGCACGAGGTTGCCCGGCTCGACACGCGAGGCGGGCTCGCAGCGCTTGCCGTCGATGCGCACCTGTCCGGTCCGCGCCAGCTTCTGCAGCTGGATGAAGGACAGGCCGGGGTAATGGATCTTGAACCAGCGGTCGAGGCGCATACCGGCCTCGTCCTCGCCGACGATGATGGTCTCGACGGTCGCCATGGGAGTTGTTCCTTCCGGCCTTCGTCATGACGGAAACGGCGAGGCGACGCAAGCGCGAGCGCGGTCCGGCGGAGGTTCCGATTCCACCTTACGTTACGTCGCCTCCTCATCTTCCGATTCAGATTCGGGAAGCGGAGAGGTCGCTCGAAGTCGCGGAGACTTCGATTCACCCGAAATTCACCACTGGCGTGTCAGTGTGGTCCCAGGCGAAGACGCGCCTTTCGCGTCGTGATTCAAGTGCCTCGAGGATCGATTCCGCGGATCGCTCCAAGTCCTCGAGAGAGAATCGTTTTTCGCCCTTCTTCAAGTATCGATTCCGCTTCCTCACGTGACGATTCCGGCACTTCGCGTGACGAATCCTCATGTGGCGATTCCGGTTCTTCACGCGAAGATTCAGGCGCCTCAGGTGGCATACCAGCCGCGGAAGGCGAGGAGTGCGGCGACCAGGACCGCGAGCGAGACCACCACCGAGCCGACGGCATAGAGGATCGCCAGCGTCGTCGCGCCGCGCTCCCACAGCGCCACGATGTCGAGCGAATAGGCGGAGAAGGTGGTGAAGCCGCCGAGGATGCCGGTCATGAAGAACAGGCGGATCTGGTCGGAGCCGTCGCCGGGCGTGCGCGACATCAGGTAGCCGGAGAAGGCGCCCATGACCGCCGAGCCGACGACGTTGACGAAGAGCGTGCCCCAGGGAAAGCCGGCGCCGAGCAGCCGCAGCGCGGCGAGCGTCGAGAGATAGCGGGCGACCGAGCCGATGCCGCCACCGACGAAGACGAGACCGATGAGACCGAACTGCACAGGCATGCGCGACTCCTTCGCTGAGCCCCGCATCCTCGCGTCTCGGGCGGGCGCTGTCACCTCCCCGGCACGGCACCCGTGCTTGACAGGGTCCCCCCTCCTCCGCGAGATGAGCCCGCCGCCGGACAGGAGCGGCAGCCGAGCCACGGGGGACGGGCCTTGTCGGAACCTGCCGGCCACGCGCCGGGCGCAGCCGCGCCGGTCACGGGCCAGACCATCGCCTTCGCCGATCTCGCCGTCGAGCGCGACGGCCGCCGCGCCCTCGACGCCGTCACCGCGACGCTCACCGAGACCCGCGTCGGCATCGTCGGGCTGAACGGCTCGGGCAAGTCGACGCTGCTCAAGACCATCGTCGGCCTCGTCCGCCCGAGTGCCGGTGCCGTCACCGTCGACGGCGTCGACCCGACCGTCGACCCGCGCGCCGTCCGCGCCGCGACCGGGCTGCTGTTCCAGAATCCCGACAACCAGATCGTCTTTCCGATCGTCGCCGACGACCTCGCCTTCGGGCTGAAGAACCACGGCTGGGGCAAGGCCGAGACCGCCGCCCGCGTCGAGGCGGCGCTGGACCGGCTCGGCATCGCCGCGCTCGCCCGCCGGCGCATCCACGAACTCTCCGGCGGCGAGAAGCAGCTCGTCGCGCTCGCCGGCCTGCTGGCAGTCGAGCCGAAGACGCTGCTCTTCGACGAACCGACGTCGCAGCTCGATCTCCGCAACCGCAACCGCTTCGCCGATCTCCTCGCCGACCTGCCGGAACAGGCGATCGTCGTCGCCCACGACCTCGACCTGATCGCGACCTGCGGCCGCGTCCTCGTCATGGAGGCGGGACGCATCGCCTTCGACGGGGCGGCCGCCGATGCGGTCGCCTTCCATCGGGAGCTGGCGCGATGATCGAGGGGCTGGGCAGCATCGGCGCGACGCCGCTCCACCGACTGCCGGCCGGGGCGAAGTTCGCGGGCCTCGCGGTGATCGCCACCGCGCTCTTCTTCATCGGCTCGGTGCCGGTGCTGCTGGCGGCACTCGTCGGGGCCGCCGTCGTGGCGCTGTCGACCGCACGCGGGGCACGGCAACTCGCGCGCGATCTCGCGATGCCGAGCGTGGTGATCGCGGCGATCGGCGGCGTCCATCTCGTCGCCGGTGATCCACAGGCCGCTGCCGAAGTCGTGCCGCGGCTCCTCGCGCTCGCCCTCCTCGCCCATGCCGTGGTGTTGACGACGACGACCGCCGCGGCGATCGAGGCCTTCGAGGCCGGGCTGATGCCCTTCGAACGGCTGGGCCTGCTCGATGCCGCCCGCACCGCCCTGACGCTGACGCTGGCACTGCGCTTCGTACCGCTGATCGTCGAGGAGGCCGCCGCCATCCGCGAAGCGCAGGCGGCGCGCGGGCTGGGCTCTCATCCGATCGCCGTCGTGGTGCCACTGGTGGTGCGCACGCTGGTCCGGGCCGGCGAGGTCGCCGACGCGATCGACGCCCGTGGCTTCCCGCCGCGCGCGGTTTCGCGTAAATCCTCCTGACGCAGCGCCTCCGGCGCCCCTCGTGTCGTCAGGAGCCCGTCGTCATGAACACCCGCGATCTCGGATACGTCGCCCTCTTCGCCGCACTGATCGTGGCGCTCGGCATCGTGCCGGCCATCCCGCTCGCCGCCGGCGTGCCGATCACGCTGCAGTCGATGGGCGTCATGCTCGCCGGCCTCGTGCTCGGGCCGAAGCGCGGCGCGGCGGCCGTCCTCGTGGTGGTGGCGCTGGTCGCCATCGGCCTGCCGGTGCTCGCGGGCGGGCGCGGCGGCATCGGCGTCTTCGCCGGGCCGACCGCCGGCTACCTCGTCGGCTGGCTGCCGGGCGCCTTCGTCGCCGGCCTCCTCGCCGCCAAGCTCGAGCCGCGCGCCTCCGGCACGATCGGCCGCACCGCCTGGCTGGCGCTCGCGGCGATCATCGGCGGCCTCGGCATCGTCCATGCCGGAGGCATCGTCTGGCTCGCCTTCGCCACCAAGGCGGGGCTGGTGAAGGCCTTCTTCATCGACCTGCCCTTCGTCCCCGGCGACCTCGCCAAGGCGGTGATCGCCGCGCTGGTGACGGTCAAGGTGCGCGACGCGATTGCGATCGAGCGGAAGTGAGGATCGGCCGCTTCTCTCCCACCAATGGGCGTCTGTTGCGGAGCCCTTCATCCTGAGGTGCGAGCGTGAGCGAGCCTCGAAGGGCGAAGGGCCGTGAGGCACCGCCCGTCGTGGCTTCGCCCTTCGAGGCCCGACTTCGTCGGGCACCTCAGCATGAAGCCGAACACAGAGCAGACGGTCGGAACTCTCTGGGCTCGGCATGAGAGGGGCCGGGGAGCGTGGCGCTACGCCCCCGACGCGCGCCCTCACCCCTCGCCGCGCTCCCGCCTGAGCTTCGCCCACCAGTCGAGCCGCTTGCGGATCTCGCGTTCGAAGCCACGTTCCGCGGGATCGTAGAGGCGGAGGCGGCCGAGTTTTTCGGGGAAGTAGTTCTGCCCCGAGAAGGCATCCGGCTCGTCGTGGTCGTAGCGGTAGCCCTCGGAATAGCCCTCCTGCTTCATCAGCTTGGTGGGGGCGTTGAGGATGTGCTTGGGCGGCGGCAGCGAGCCGGCGTCCTTGGCCAGCCGGCGGGCGGCCTTCAACGCCATGTAGACGGCGTTCGACTTCGGCGCGGTCGCGACATAGACGAGCGCGTTGGCGATCGCCAGCTCGCCCTCGGGGCTGCCGAGGAAGTCGTAGGCGTCCTTGGCGTTGTTGGCGACGACCAGCGCCTGCGGATCGGCGAGGCCGACGTCCTCGGCCGCCATGACGACGATGCGGCGGGCGAGGAAGAGCGGGCTCTCGCCCGCCTCCAGCATGCGCGCGTACCAGTAGAGCGCCGCGTCGGGGTCGGACCCGCGCACCGACTTGTGCATCGCCGAGATCAGATTGTAGTGGCCGTCCTGCGACTTGTCGTAGATCGGCGCGCGCCGCTGGACGACCTCGGCCAGACCCTTCTCGTCGAAGACCTCGCCCTCGCGGGCGGCGCGGATGACGTCCTCGGCGAGCGTCAGCGAGGCGCGGCCGTCGCCGTCGGCCATGCGCACGAGGAGCGCGCGGGCGCCCTCGTCGAGCGGCAGCGGGTGGCCGAGTTCCTCCTCGGCGCGGGCGAGCAGACGCGCGATCGCCGCCTCGTCGAGCGACTTGAAGACCAGCACGTGCGAGCGCGAGAGCAACGCCGCATTGAGTTCGAACGACGGGTTCTCGGTCGTGGCGCCGACCAGCACGATGGTACCGTCCTCCATCACGGGGAGGAAACTGTCGAGCTGGGCGCGGTTGAAGCGATGGATCTCGTCGACGAAGAGCAGCGTGCCGCGCCCCATCGCGCGCTTCGCCCGCGCCGCCTCGAAGACCTTCTTCAGATCCGCGACGCCGGTGAAGATCGCCGAGACCTGTTCGAACTCGAGATCGGTCTCGCCCGCGAGCAACCGCGCCACCGTCGTCTTGCCGGTGCCGGGCGGGCCCCAGAAGACCAGCGAGCCGAGGCTGCCGGAGCGCAGCATGCGGGTGATGGTGCCGTCCGGGCCGACGAGATGGTCCTGACCGACGACGTCCGACAGCTTCTTCGGGCGCAGCCGGTCGGCGAGCGGCCGCGGGGTCGCCCGTTCCAATCCGGCGGCGGCGAAGAGGTCGGTCATCGCCCGCTCCTCACCTGAGCGCCAGCCGCAGCACCTGACCGTCGCGGCGCACGGCGATGCGCCAGAAGGACGGGTCGGAGGCGGCGAGACGGGCGAGGCTCGCGGTGTCGCGGACCTCGACGCCGTTGACCTCGAGCACGACGTCGCCCTTCTGGAAGCCGACGCGGGCGGCCGGCGAGCCGGCGGCGACCGAGGCGATCGCCACGCCGTTGGCATCGAGCGATATGCGCAGCTCTTCCGCCGCGGCGGGCGAGAGATTGACGATGGTCGCGCCGGCGAAGGGCGAGGCGGTCTCGATGGTGCGGGCGTCGCGCGGCGGGGTCTCGGGCGCGGCGACCGAGGCGAGTTCCAGCTGCTGCCGCTTGCCGGCGCGCACGACGTCGAGTTTCACGATGCCGCCCAGCGTGCGGGTGCCGAAGCGGAAACCGAAGACGTCCGGATCGTCGACCTCGTGGCCGTCGACGGCGACGATCAGGTCGCCGATCCTGAGGCCCGCGGCGGCGGCCGGCCCCTTCGGGGCGAGGCCGGTCACCAGCGCGCCGAAGGGCCGGTCTAGGCCGAGACCCTCGGCGACGTCGGCGGTGACGTTCTGCACCGTGGCACCGAGCCAGGGGCGGCGAACGACCGAACCGTTCTTCGCCTGTTCGAGAACGAACTTGACCACCGTCGAGGGGATGGCGAAGCCGATGCCGATCGAGCCGCCCGACGAGGAGTAGATCGACGAAGGCACGCCGACGAGGCGGCCTTCGAGATCGACCAGGGCGCCGCCGGAGTTGCCGGGATTGATCGCCGCGTCGGTCTGGATGAAGTAGCGGCTCTCGCCGGCGCCGACCTGGGTGCGGGCGAGCGCCGAGACGATGCCCTGCGTCACCGTCTGGCCGACGCCGAAGGGATTGCCCATGGCGAGCACCAGGTCGCCGACCTGCAGGCTCTCCGAATCGCCGATGCGGGCGAAGGGATAGGTGCCCTTCTCGCGGATCTTGATCACCGCCACGTCGGTGCGCTCGTCCTTCAGCACGATGTCGGCCTCGAACTCGCGCTTGTCGGCGAGTGCCACCTTCACTTCCGTCGCGTCGGCGATGACGTGGACGTTGGTGACGATGATGCCGGAGGGATCGACGATCGTGCCGGAACCGAGCGACGACTGGACACGCGCCGGCGGCTCCACCCCGCCGCCGAAGAACTGGCGGAAGAAGGGATCGGCGAAGAGCGGATTGGTCGGCGCCTGGACGCGCCGCGTCGCGTAGACGTTGACGACCGCCGGGGCGACCGTCTTGACCACCGGCGAAAACGAGAGCTGGACCTGCGCCCGGCTCTCGGGGACGACGGTCGTCTGGGCCGACGCAGGAAACGCCGCGGTCACGAGCATCAGGGAAGCGAGGAGCGAAAGGGAGGTCGGCTTCATCGGTCGGGTTCTCTCGAATGGTCGCCGAGATTTAGGCGCTCAGGACACGGCGCGCCAGTCGCAACGCCGTCACGTCATCCGATCAGTGCGTCGAATCCCGACGAATTCACGGCACGGCTCGAAATCGCCCGTGAACCCGCGAAGGAATCGGGTGCCCCCGGCAGCGGCGGGGCGAATGCCGAACCCTCGAAGAGACAGTCGAGCAGGCGCGAGTCGGAGATCTCGCAGCCGTCGTCGAACCGGGTGTCGACGAAGACGCAATCGACGAAGAGCGCACGACGGAACGCCGTGTCGGCGAAGACGCAGGCCTCGAAGCGGCAGCCGGCGAAGATCGTGGCGTCGAAGAACCCGGTGGCGCAGTCGAACCGCCGGAACAGGCAATTGCGGAAGATGCCGGCGAGATGGAGGCTCGTCGCCTCGACACCGCCGAAGGTGCAGCCGTCGAAGACGTTGTCCTTGCCCCAGACGCCGAGGCCGACGTAGCGACGATATTCCGTGTCCTCGACGTGCATGGCCGACCGCTCCACGACCCCGCTAGGGTCGCGATCGATGGTGCCTCCGTGCCGAGCGCGACGCAACCGGGGGATCCCCTCCGGTCGCGTCGCGCTCGAAGAGCGCTCAGCGGGCGGCGAGGGCGGCGAAGATCTCCGCCGTCTTGCCGTCGCGCTCGGCGTGGCGCAGCGGTTCGCAGCGGCCGACGATCACCTCGGAAGGCGTCGGATCGCGGTCGAGGATCGCCATCACCTCGGCGATGAAGTCGGCGAGCGGCATGGCGCGCGGGTCGACCGCCTGATGCGGGCCCATCAGCTCGGTCTGGACATAGGGCGGCGCGATCTCGATCGCCTCGACCGCGGTCTCCTTCAACTGATGGCGGAGCGACATGGTCCAGGAGTGCAGCGCCGCCTTGGTCGCCGAGTAGGTCGGCGTCAGGGCGAGGGGCACGAAGGCCAGACCCGACGTGACGGTGAGGATCGCCGCCTTCGGCCGGGTCAGGAGATGCGGCAGCAGCGCCACGGTGAGGCGGATCGGGCCGAGCAGATTGGTGGCGACGGTCGCCTCGGCGGTCGCCAGCCAATCGTGTCCCGCGACGTCCTCCGCCCGCATGATGCCGGCGTTGTGGAGGACGACGTTCAGATCCGGGTGGTTCGCGACGATCTCGGCGGAGAAGGCCGCGATCGAGGCGGGATCGGCGACGTCGAGCTCCATCGCGATCATGCCGGGATTGGCGGCGACGACTGCGTCGAGCGCCGCGCGCCGACGGCTCGCGACGATCACGGTGTTGCCGCGGGCGTGGAACTGCTCCGCCAGACGCCGGCCGATGCCGCTGGCGCCGCCGGTGACGAGGATGCAGTTGCCGGTCTTGTCCATGGGGAGACCCTTTCTTCGGTTGCGTGAAGACAGGATAGGGTCCACCCTCTCTTCTGGTAAGAAGGCACCGAAAATATCCATACTTACCGAATGGAGAGTGTCATGGCGGACGCGACGACGACCGACAGCCTGTTCGCGGCGAGCTGCGTCCACCCGACGCCGGAGGACCCGGCGGTCGAGGCGCTGGTGACGGCGATCATTGCGCAGGTGGCGGACAAGTGGACGCTGCTGGTGCTCGAGGCGCTGACCGAACACGGCACGATGCGCTTCGGCGAGATCGGCCGGGCGGTCGAGGGCATCAGCCAGAAGATGCTGACCAAGACGCTGCGCGACATGGAGCGGATCGGGCTGGTCTCGCGCACGGTGCATCCGGTGGTGCCGCCGCACGTCGACTATGCGCTGACCGATCTCGGCCGGACGCTGGGCGCGGCCTTCTGCGGGGTTTGGACCTGGGCGGCGGAGAACCGCGAGCGGATCGAGGCGGCACGCGCCGCCTTCGACGGACGCGAGAGCGCCCGGGGGTGAGCGAGCGACCGTTCCGCTCGATCGACGCCGGAGCGATCCCCTCTCAGGCCCGAGGAGAGCGACGAAGCGCGACGAAGCTTCCCGTCAGGCGGCCGACGACGATGCCGCCGCAGGTCAGCACCGATCCGATCTCCAATCGCGCTCGCCCCTTGCGATCGAACATCGTCAGGAACCGTGGCCATGCGCTCGGGTCGGCCAGTGCCGCGCGGGCCTCGAACGCCGACCCGATCGGCTTCTCGTAGGCCATCTCGTTGCTCTGAATCACGATCTCGCCGTCGCGGCCGGCGCCGGTCAGGCGAAGGTGCAGGACCGACCAGGCCGCGAGAATCGCCACCGCCGACGCGCTGCCCCCGAAGACCGTCTTCTTGTGATTGACGTTCGGCCCCAGCGGCGCCCTCAGGACGACGCCGTCGCCGTCCGCCGACACGACCGACACGCCCATCGCCGCCGACAGCGGGATCTGTGCGTGGAGATAGTTCTGCAGTGCCCGTTCGTCGAACATCGCCCACCTCGTCTCCGATCTCCGCGCCGCGGCGCGGTCGCGCGCCCCGCATCGAACGCCCTCGTCGAGGCACGAAAAAGGCGGCCTCTCGCGAGGCCGCCTCTCGTAGACTCTACCGTGCCCGAAGGCGCCGATCACGCGGCGGCTTCGTCGGCCTCGCGGCGAGCGCGGTCCTCGGCGCCCTTGGCCGAGACGTCGCGGTCGACGAACTCGATCACGGCGACGGCGGCGTTGTCGCCGTAGCGGAAGCCGGCCTTGAGGATGCGGAGATAGCCGCCGGCGCGGTCCTTGTAGCGCGGGCCGATGACGTCGAAGAGCTTCTTCACGGCCTTCTCGTCACGGATCTGGCCGACGGCCAGACGACGCGAGTTGAGGTCGCCACGCTTGGCGTAGGTCACCAGCTTCTCGACGATCGGACGCAGGTCCTTCGCCTTCGGCAGGGTGGTCACGATCTGCTCGTGGGTGATGAGGGAAGCCGCCATGTTGGCGAACATCGCCTTGCGATGTTCCCAGGTGCGGTTGAGCTTGCGGCCAGCCTTGCCGTGACGCATCGGTCTTCTCCGGGTGCGGAGCAGGTTGCCCTGCCCTCGTTGGCGGCGATCGTCTCGATCGGCGCTTCGGTGATCGGTTCTCCCGCACGCGACGGGAGCCCCGGCTCGTCACCGTGGCACCCCGGGTATTGTGCGTCCGGGCTTGGAAGTCTTTGTCACGAAGGGACCTCGGCCCGCTTCGCGTAGTCCTGAACCGGAGCTGTCGCTCCGGTTCGAAAGTCCGGGACCGGAGCCGTGGCTCCGATCCGTAATTCGAGAGGCGTCATACAGCCTCGGACCGCTCTCGAGAAGCCCCCGGAGGGACGAAATCTCAGAGCTGGTGATCCTCGTAGCGCTTGGCGAGCTCTTCGATGTTCTCCGGCGGCCAGTTGGTGACCTCCATGCCGAGATGGAGACCCATCTGGGCGAGAACTTCCTTGATCTCGTTGAGCGACTTGCGGCCGAAGTTCGGGGTGCGGAGCATCTCGGCTTCGGTCTTCTGGATCAGGTCGCCGATGTAGACGATGTTGTCGTTCTTCAGGCAGTTCGCCGAACGCACCGACAGCTCGAGCTCGTCGACCTTCTTGAGCAGCGCCGGGTTGAAGGCGAGCTCCGGGATCTTCTCCTCGACGGCTTCCTTGCGGGGCTCCTCGAAGTTCACGAAGATCGCCAGCTGGTCCTGCAGGATGCGGGCGGCATAGGCGACGGCGTCGTCCGGAGCGACCGAACCGTCGGTCTCCAGGCTCAGCGTCAGCTTGTCGTAGTCGAGAACCTGGCCCTCGCGGGTGTTCTCGACCTTGTAGGACACCTTCTTGACCGGCGAATAGAGGCTGTCGACCGGGATGAGACCGATCGGCGCGTCCTCGGGACGGTTGCGGTCGGCCGGGACGTAGCCCTTGCCGGTGGCGACCGTCAGCTCCATGCGGATCTCGGCACCGTCGTCGAGGGTGCAGATCGCGAGCTCGGGGTTCAGGATCTCGATGTCGCCGACGGTCTGGATGTCACCGGCGGTGACGACGCCCGGACCGGTCTTGCGGACGACCATGCGCTTGGGCAGGTCGCCGTGCATCTTCACCGAGATCTCCTTGATGTTCAGGATGATGTCGGTGACGTCCTCGCGCACGCCGGGGATCGAGGAGAACTCGTGCAGGACGCCGTCGATCTGCACCGCGGTCACGGCCGCGCCCTGCAGCGACGACAGCAGGACGCGACGCAGCGCGTTGCCGAGGGTCAGACCGAAACCGCGCTCGAGCGGCTCGGCGACGACGGTCGCCTTGCGGCGCGCGTCTTCGCCCGGCTTCACCTCGAGCTTGTTCGGACGGATGAGTTCCTGCCAATTCTTGTGAATGGTCACGGGGTCGTACCTTTCGGGCAATGCGGCGGGATATCGGTGGCGCCCACCACCCTGCCCGCGCCGCCGGAGGGAGAAACGAGAGAAGCGGCGGGTGGACGACCCGCCGCTTCCGAGGGCTGCCCGCCCTCGATGGGATGTCGATCCCCGGCCGGGCCAGGGATCGCGCGATCAGACGCGACGACGCTTGCGCGGACGGCAACCGTTGTGCGGGATCGGGGTCACGTCGCGGATCGAGGTCACCATGAAGCCGGCCGCCTGGAGAGCGCGCAGCGCGGATTCACGGCCCGAACCGGGGCCACGGACTTCCACCTCGACGGTACGCATGCCGTGCTCGGACGCCTTGCGAGCGGCGTCCTCGGCGGCGACCTGCGCGGCGTAGGGGGTCGACTTGCGCGAGCCCTTGAAGCCGAGAGCGCCGGCCGACGACCAGGAGATCGTGTTGCCCTGAGCATCGGTGATGGTGATCATCGTGTTGTTGAACGTGGAGTTCACGTGCACGACGCCGGAGGTGATGTTCTTGCGTTCGCGCCGCTTGACGCGAGTGGCTTCCTTGGCCATGTGACTTACCTACTCGAGATATCTACACCGCCGTAATTCCGGCGGCTCCACCGGGACGGGCGTCTCACGACGCGCGCCCGAAACGAATTACTTCTTCTTGCCCGCGATCGCCTTCGCCGGACCCTTGCGGGTGCGAGCGTTGGTGTGCGTGCGCTGGCCGCGGACCGGAAGGCCGCGACGATGACGCAGGCCGCGGTAGCAGCCCAGGTCCATGAGACGCTTGATGTTCATCGCGACCTCGCGACGCAGATCGCCTTCGACGAGGTAGTCGCGGTCGATCACTTCGCGGATCTGAAGAACTTCGGCATCCGACAGCTCGTTCACGCGACGGTCATACGCAATGTTGACCTTCTGCATGATCTCGTCGGCCTTCTTCTGGCCGATGCCGTGGATGTACTGAAGCGCGATGACGACGCGCTTGTTGGTCGGAATATTGACGCCTGCGATGCGGGCCACGGTTTCTCTCCAGTCAAATCACGGGAACGCCTCGCGACGCTCCCGATTCGAGCCCGGCCATCCCTCGCGTGACGGACAGCCGTTCACGACGAAAGGATCGGTGGCCGAAAACCCTTCGGTTCCGGCCCCGATCGCTCACCATCGCGATGTGGGCCGGTCGATACAGGATTCCGCGGCCGAGCGCAACCGCCCGGCCGCGGAACCTTGTCCTTTCGTCGAACGGGTGGCCCCCGTCCGACGAATCTCTTCGCCGTTCAGGCGCCCAGGATGGCGCCGATCGCGGCGGTGACCTCGTCGATCGACTTCATGCCGTCGACGGTCTTCAGCTCGCCGGTCGAGGCGTAGTAGCCCGACAGCGGAGCCGTCTTTTCCTGATACTCGCCGAGGCGCTTGCGGAAGCTCTCGGGATTGTCGTCGGCGCGCGGCGTGCCGCCGGCGGCGATCGTCTCGGCGACGCGGTTCTCCATGCGGGCGACCAGCGCGTCGACGTCGACGATCAGTTCGATCACCGCGTCGAGCTTCAGGCCCTTGGAGGCCAGCATCCTGGTGAGCGCCTCGGCCTGCGGAACCGTCCGCGGGAAGCCGTCGAGGATGAAGCCCTTCTGGCAGTCCTTCTCGTCGATGCGGTCGGAGACCACGCCGATGACGATGTCGTCGGAGACGAGACCGCCCGATTCCATCACCGCCTTGGCCTTGAGGCCCACGTCCGTGCCGGCCTTGACGGCGGCGCGGAGCATGTCGCCCGTCGAAAGCTGCACGATGCCGTGCTTCTCGACCAGACGGGCGGCCTGCGTACCCTTGCCGGCGCCCGGCGGTCCCAGAAGAATGAGCCTCATCGACGTCCCCCCTTCAGCTTCGCCCGCTTGATCAGACCTTCGTACTGATGCGCGAGCAGGTGTCCTTGGATCTGCGACACCGTGTCCATGGTCACGGAGACCACGATCAGCAGCGACGTGCCGCCGAAATAGAACGGAACGCCGGTCCAGGAAATCAACAGTTCGGGTAACATGCACACCAGGACGATGTAGATGGCGCCGAGAACCGTGATGCGGGTGAGGACGTAGTCGATGTACTCGGCGGTGCGCTCACCCGGGCGGATGCCGGGGATGAAGCCGCCGTGCTTCTTCAGGTTGTCCGCGGTGTCGACCGGGTTGAAGACGATCGCGGTGTAGAAGAAGGCGAAGAAGACGATCAGCGCCGCATACATGAACATGTAGAGCGGCTGGCCGTGGCCGAGCAGCGCCGTCACCGTCGTCAGCCAGCCCGAGGTCTGGCCCTGCTGGAAGTTGGCGATGGTCGCCGGAACCAGCAGCAGCGAGGACGCGAAGATCGGCGGGATGACGCCCGAGGTGTTGAGCTTGAGCGGCAGATGCGAGCTCTGGCCCTGCATGATCTGGTTGCCGACCTGTCGCTTCGGGTACTGGATCAGGAGCCTGCGCTGGGCGCGCTCCATGAAGACCACGAAGCCGATCACCAGGATCGCCACGACGACGATCGCGAAGATCGCGAAGGTCGAGATCGCGCCCTGACGGCCGAGTTCCAGGGTGCCGGCGATGGCATGCGGCAGGCCCGCGACGATGCCGGCGAAGATGATCAGCGAAGTGCCGTTGCCGATGCCGCGCGAGGTGATCTGCTCACCCAGCCACATCAGGAACAGCGTGCCGCCGACCAGCGTCACGGTCGCGGTGAAGCGGAAGAAGAAGCCCGGCGCGGCGACGACGCCCGAGGCGCCCTCGAGACCGACGGCGATGCCCCAGGCCTGGAAGATGGCGAGGAGCACGGTCAGGAACCGGGTGTACTGGTTCAGCTGCTTGCGACCCGACTCGCCTTCCTTCTTGAGCGCTTCCCAAGAGGGCACGACCGTCGTCATCAGCTGCACGATGATCGAGGCGGAGATGTAGGGCATGATGCCCAGCGCCAGGATCGCCATGCGGCCGACGGCGCCGCCGGAGAACATGTTGAAGAGACCGATGATGCCGGTCTGGGCGTTGTTGAACGCCTTGGCGAGGGCGCCGGCGTCGATGCCCGGCAGCGGCAGGTAAGTGCCAAGCCGATAGACGAGAAGCGCACCCAGCGTGAACCAGATGCGCTTCTTCAGTTCCTCGGCCTTGCCGAAGGCACCCCAGTTGAGATTGGCCGCGAGCTGTTCGGCAGCAGACGCCATGTCGGTCTCCGGTGCTTCGTAAGGGAGTATGTCCGATGGTTCGAAAGCGGCCGATCGCTCGGCCGCTCCCGTCAATCCCGATGGGCGGGGCCGATCACTCGGCCGCGTCCGCCTTCTTCTTCTCGGCGACGACGACCTTGCCGCCGGCCTTCTCGACCGCCGCGATCGCGGGGGCGGAGCCACCGGCGATCTCGAACGACAGCGCGCCCTTCGGCTCGCCCGGTCCGATCAGACGGACGCCGTCCTTGACCCGACGGATCACGCCGGCAGCCTTCAGCGCGTCGGCCGAGATGACCGAGGCGGCGTCGAGCTTGCCCGCATCGATCGCCGCCTGAACGCGGGCGATCGAGACCTCGTTGTAGTCGAGGCGGAAGATGTTGTTGAAGCCGCGCTTCGGCAGGCGGCGATGCAGAGGCATCTGACCACCTTCGAAGCCCTTGATGGCGACGCCGGAGCGCGCCTTCTGGCCCTTGACGCCCTTGCCCGAGGTCTTGCCCAGGCCCGAGCCGATGCCGCGACCGAGGCGCTTGCCGGTCTTGGCGGCGCCGACGTTGTCGCTGATCTCGTTGAGCTTCATCGCTCGGATCCTTCTCAGTTCTCTTCGACGATGCGAACGAGGTGGGCGACCTTGGCAATCATACCGCGCACGGCCGGAGTGTCCTCCAGCGTGGAACGGCGATGCCGCTTGTTGAGGCCGAGACCGATCAGGGTCTTCTCCTGAACGTCCGGGCGACGGATCGGCGAGCCGATCTGCTCGACCGTGACGGTCTTGACCGTGGCGTTGTTCGACATGGGGTTCACCCTAGCTTTCTTCAAGACCGACGCCCCCTCGCCTCACGACGGGAGAGCGGCCGGTTCGTCTCACGCCTCGGCCGACGCGTCGGCGCCTTCGGCACCGCGACGGCTCTGGAGGGTCGACACCTTCATGCCGCGGCGAGCGGCGACGGAACGGGGGCTGTCCTCGGCCTTCAGGGCATCGAAGGTCGCGCGAACCATGTTGTACGGGTTCGACGAGCCCATCGACTTCGCCACGACGTCCTGGACGCCGAGCGTTTCGAAGACCGCGCGCATCGGGCCGCCGGCGATGATGCCGGTACCGGCCGGGGCGGCACGGACGATGACGCGGCCGGCACCGTGATGGCCGACGACGTCGTGGTGGAGCGTGCGGCCCTCGCGGAGCGAGACGCGGATCAGACCGCGCTTCGCCGCCTCGGTGGCCTTGCGGATGGCTTCCGGCACTTCACGAGCCTTGCCGTGGCCGAAGCCGACGCGGCCCTTCTGGTCGCCGACGACGACGAGCGCGGCGAAGCCGAAGCGACGGCCGCCCTTCACCACCTTGGCGACGCGGTTGATGTGCACCAGCCGGTCGACGAATTCGCTGTCGCGTTCTTCCCGCTCGAGCTTTGCCATGTCGAATGATCCCTCGTGCGCAGCCTTCCCGGCGCGCCTCGTTTGTTGATCAGAACTCGAGACCGCCCTCACGGGCGGCTTCGGCGAGGGCCTGGACGCGGCCGTGGTAGATGAAGCGGCCGCGATCGAACACGACCTCCTTCACACCCGCGGCGACAGCGCGCTCGGCGACGAGCTTGCCGACGGCTTCCGCCGCGGCCTTGTCGGCGCCGGTCTTCAGGCTGCTCTTGAGCGAGGCGTCCAGGGTCGACGCGGCAGCGAGGGTGACACCCGCCGCGTCGTCGATGATCTGGGCATAGATGTTCTTCGACGAGCGATGAACCGAGAGCCGCGGGCGGCCGTTCGCCGCCGCCTTGACGGCACGGCGCACGCGAGCCGCACGACGCTCCGTAGTGGTCTGATGGGCCATGGCGGCTGCTCCTTACTTCTTCTTGCCTTCCTTGCGGAAGATCTTCTCGTCGGCATACTTGACACCCTTGCCCTTGTAGGGCTCGGGGCCGCGCCACTCGCGGATCTCCGCGGCGACCTGACCGACCTGCTGCTTGTCGATGCCAGTCACGATGATCTGGTCCTGCTTCGGGCCGGCCACCTGGATGGTGATGCCTTCCGGAACCGGGAACAGCACGTCGTGGCTGTAGCCGAGCGACAGCGTCAGGGTCTTGCCGTTGAGGGCAGCCTTGTAGCCGACGCCGTTGATCTCGAGCTTCTTCTCGAAGCCCTTGGAGACGCCGACCACGAGGTTCGAGATCATCGTGCGGGACATGCCCCACAGCGAGCGAGCCTGCTTGGACTCGTCGCGCGGCTTGACCGCGATGCCCTCGTCACCCTTGGTGACTTCCACGAGATCGTGGACGGTGAAAGAAAGGGCACCCTTGGGGCCCTTGACGTTGACGGCCTGTCCCGCGACTTCCGCGGTGACACCGGCGGGAACCGGCACGGCCTTCTTTCCGATGCGTGACATGGGACTACCCCGTATCGTTTCCGGCCTCAGAAGACCTTGCAGAGCACTTCGCCGCCGACATTCGCTTCGCGAGCGGCGTGGTCGGCCAGAACACCCTTCGGCGTGGACAGGATCGTCACACCGAGGCCGTTGGCGACACGCGGGATATTCGCGACCGAGGTGTAGACGCGGCGGCCGGGCTTCGACACGCGGGCGATCTCACGGATCACCGGCTGGCCGTCGAAGTACTTCAGCTCGACTTCGAACTCGGACTTGCCGCCGTCGAACTCGACCTTGGTGTAGCCGCGGATGTAGCCCTCGGCCTTCAGCACGTCGAGAAGGTTGGCGCGCAGCTTCGAGGCCGGCGTCTTCAGCGAGGACTTCTTCCGCAGCTGCGCGTTGCGGATACGGGTGATCAGATCGCCCAGAGGATCAGAGAGGCTCATGGTACTTTCCTCACCAGCTCGACTTCACCAGGCCCGGGATCATGCCCATGTTGCCCAGTTCACGAAGCGCGACGCGCGACATCTTCAGCTTGCGATAGAACGCGCGCGGACGGCCCGTCACTTCGCAACGGTTGCGAATGCGGACCTTGGCGCCGTTGCGCGGCATTTCGGCGAGCTTGAACACCGCCTGCATGCGCTCCTCCAGCGAGGACTCGCGATTCATGATCACCGCCTTGAGGTCGGTGCGCTTCTTGAGATCGCGCGCCGTCATGTTGCGACGGCGGTTGTTCTTCTCGATCGAGCTCTTCTTGGCCATGTCTTTCCTATCCTCTGCCGTAACGGCTCACTGACGGAACGGGAAGTTGAAGAGCTTGAGCAGCTCCCGGGCTTCGTCGTCGGTCTTCGCCGTCGTACAGACGATGATGTCCATACCCCAGATCTGATCAACCTTGTCGTAGTTGATCTCGGGGAATACGATGTGTTCCTTGACGCCCATGGCATAGTTGCCGCGGCCGTCGAAGCTCTTGGGGTTCAGGCCGCGGAAGTCGCGGACGCGCGGCAGCGCGATCGTGACCAGGCGGTCGAGGAACTCGTACATGCGGGTCTTGCGAAGGGTGACCTTCGCGCCGATCGGCATGTTCTCACGGATCTTGAACTGCGCGATCGCCTTGCGGGCTCGCGTGATGACCGGCTTCTGGCCGGCGATCTGCGCGAGGTCCGCCGCAGCGGTCGTGGGCTTCTTGGAGTCGGCAGTCGCCTCACCCACACCCATGTTCAGAACGATCTTGTCGAGCGTCGGCACTTCGAACGCGTTCTTGTAGCCGAACTTCTCGATCATCGCCGGGCGCACCACGTCCTCGTAGTGCTTCTTCATCCGCGGCGTCAGGGCAGCCTCAGCCATCGATCACTTCTCCCGAACGCTTGGCGAAACGGACCTTGCGGCCGTCCTCCAACTTCTTGAAGCCGACGCGCGTGGGCTTGCCGTCCTTGTCGGCGATGGCGAGGTTCGAAAGGTGGATCGGAGCCTCTTTCGAGATGATCCCGCCTTCGTTCACGCCCTGCGGCTTCTGATGCCGCTGCACCATGTTCACGCCACGGACGAGCGCACGCTCTTCCGTCGGCATGACCTGAACCACTTCGCCGGACTTGCCCTTGTCACGGCCGGCGAGCACGACGACCTTGTCGCCCTTCTTGATCTTCGCGGCCATCACAGCACCTCCGGCGCCAGCGAAAGGATCTTCGTGTGGTTCTTGGCGCGAAGCTCGCGCGGAACCGGTCCGAAGATACGAGTACCGATCGGCTCCTTCTGATTGTTGATCAGAACGGCCGCGTTGCGGTCGAAACGGATAACCTGTCCGTCCGCCCGATGAATGTCCTTGCTGACGCGAACGACGACCGCCTTCATGACGTCGCCCTTCTTCACGCGTCCGCGCGGAATGGCCTCCTTCACCGACACCACGATGATGTCGCCGACGGTGGCGTACTTGCGCTTCGAACCGCCGAGTACCTTGATGCACATGACGCGCTTGGCACCCGAGTTGTCGGCGACGTCGAGGTTGGTCTGCATTTGAATCATGACCGACCGCCTTTCCTAGTTAGTGTCGCCGAGCCTCAGATCGCGCCGACCGGACCGAGGACCACCCAGCTCTTGTTCTTCGAGAGCGGACGGGTCTCCTCGATCGCGACCTGATCGCCGACCTTGAAGCGGTTCTCTTCGTCGTGAGCGTGGTACTTCTTGGAACGACGCACGGTCTTCTTCAGAAGCGGATGGGTGAAGCGACGCTCCACCTCGACCACGACGGTCTTGTCGTTCTTGTCGCTGACGACGACGCCCTGCAACACGCGCTTCGGCATTGCCGTCTCCCTCAGTTACCGCTCTTGGCGGTGATGACGGTCTGGATCCGCGCGATGTCGCGACGGACCTGGCGCACACGCGCCGTGTTCTCGAGCTGTCCGGTGGCCTTCTGGAAGCGAAGGTTGAACTGCTCTTTCTTCAGCTTCTCGAGCTCGTCGGCGAGTTCGTCGGCCGTCTTCGTCCGGATGTCGGCGATCTTCATCGGTCAACCCTCTCAGTCGGCGATACGCTCGATGAAGCGCGTGCGGATCGGGAGCTTGGCGGCTCCCAGACGCAGCGCTTCTTCGGCGATCTCGTGGCTCACGCCGTCGATCTCGAAGAGAATGCGGCCAGGCTTGACACGGCACGCCCAATATTCGGGAGCGCCCTTGCCCTTACCCATGCGCACTTCGGTCGGCTTCGAAGAAACCGGCACGTCGGGGAACACGCGGATCCACACGCGTCCCTGACGCTTCATCTGACGGGTGATCGCGCGGCGGGCCGCCTCGATCTGACGGGCGGTGACCCGCTCCGGTTCCAGCGCTTTCAGGCCATAGGACCCGAAGTCGAGGGAGAAGCCACCCTTGGCGTCGCCCTTGATCCGGCCCTTGAACTGCTTGCGGAACTTCGTGCGCTTCGGCTGCAGCATCGTCGTTCTCTCTCGTTATCTGTCAATGCGCCGCCGGCCGTCAGGCCCGCTCGCCGTCACGGTCGCGATCGCGGCGACCACGGCCACGACGCTCACCGTCGCGCTCCCGATCACGCTCGCGTCCTTCCGGACGGTCGCGGCGGGTGTTGTCCGGCTCGAGCGCACGGCGCTCGGAAGCCATCGGATCGTGCTCGAGGATCTCGCCCTTGAAGATCCAGACCTTGAGGCCGCAGGTGCCGTAGGCCGTGACCGCGGTGGCGACACCGAAGTCGATGTCCGCACGCAGGGTGTGCAGCGGAACGCGACCTTCACGGTACCACTCGAGGCGAGCGATCTCGGCGCCGCCGAGACGGCCCGAAGCGTTGATGCGGATGCCTTCGGCACCGAAACGCATCGCCGACTGAACGGCGCGCTTCATGGCGCGACGGAAGGCGACGCGACGCTCGAGCTGCTGGGCGATCGAAGCGGCCACCAGGTTGGCATCGATCTCGGGCTTGCGCACCTCGACGATGTTGATGTGCACTTCGGAGTCGGTCAGCTTGGCGACGCCCTTGCGGAGCTTGTCGATGTCGCCGCCCTTCTTGCCGATCACCACGCCCGGACGGGCGGTGTGGATCGAAACCCGGCACTTCTTGTGCGGACGCTCGATGACCACCTTGGAGACGGCCGCCTGCTTGAGCTCGGCGAGCAGATACTTGCGGATCGCGAGATCCTCATGCAGCAGCTTGCCGTACTCGCCCTTGCCGGCGTACCAGCGGGAATCCCAGGTCCGGTTGATGCCGAGCCGGAGACCGATCGGGTTGACCTTCTGTCCCATCAGGCGGACTCCACTTCGCGGACGACGATCGTCAGGTTCGAGAACGGCTTTTCGACGCGCGAGGCGCGACCGCGGGCACGAGCGTGGAAACGCTTCATGACCAGGGCCTTGCCCACGAAGGCTTCGGCGACGACCAGGCTGTCGACGTCGAGCTCGTGGTTGTTCTCGGCATTGGCGATGGCGCTCTCCAGCGTCTTCTTGACGGTGCCGGCGATGCGCTTGCGCGAGAAGGTGAGTTCGGCCAGAGCGGTCGAGACCTTCTTGCCACGGATGAGGGCGGCGACGAGGTTGAGCTTCTGCGGCGAGACGCGGATCATCCGCGTCAGCGCCCGAGCTTCGGTGTCCTTCAGCGCCCGTTCGGTCTTCGGCTTCGACATGGGGCTTACTTCCTCTTCGCCTTCTTGTCGGCAGCGTGACCGTAATAGGTCCGGGTCGGCGAATACTCACCGAACTTCTGGCCGACCATTTCCTCGGAGACGAGGACGGGGATGTGCTTCTGACCGTTGTACACGCCGAAGGTCAGACCGACGAAGTGCGGCAGGATCGTGGAGCGACGGCTCCAGATCTTGATCACTTCGGCGCGGCCCGAAGAACGCGCCTTCTCGGCCTTCTTCAGGAGGTAACCGTCGACGAACGGGCCTTTCCAGACAGAACGAGCCATGGATTACTTACCCTTCTTGGCGTGGCGCGAGCGGACGATGAACTTGTTCGTCGCCTTGTTCGACCGGGTCTTCTTGCCCTTGGTCGGCTTGCCCCACGGCGTCACCGGATGACGGCCGCCGGAGGTGCGGCCTTCGCCGCCGCCGTGCGGATGGTCGACCGGGTTCATGACGACACCACGGTTGTGGGGACGACGACCGAGCCAGCGAGAGCGACCCGCCTTGCCGATCGAGGTGTTCATGTGATCCGGGTTCGACACCGCACCGACGGTCGCCAGGCAGGTGCCGAGGATCAGGCGCTGTTCACCCGAACCGAGGCGGACGATGACGTAGCCCTGGTCACGGCCGACGATCTGAGCGTAGGCACCGGCGGAACGGGCGATCTGACCGCCCTTGCCGGGCTTCAGTTCGACGTTGTGCACGATGGTACCGACCGGGATGTTGCCGATCGGCATCGCGTTGCCGGGCTTCACGTCGACCGAGGCGCCGGAGATCACCGAGTCGCCCACGGCCAGACGCTGCGGCGCCAGGATGTAGGAGAACTCGCCGTCGGCGTACTTGATCAGCGCGATGAACGCCGAACGGTTCGGATCGTACTCGAGACGCTCGACCGTCGCCGACACGTCGACCTTGCGACGCTTGAAGTCGACGATGCGGTAGGTCCGCTTGTGACCGCCGCCCTTGAACCGGGCGGTGATGCGGCCGAGGTTGTTGCGGCCGCCGGACTTGCTCAGACCCTCGGTGAGGGTCTTGAGCGGCTTGCCCTTGTACAGGCCGGATCGGTCGACGATGACCAGCTGGCGAAGGCTGGGCGTGACCGGGTTGAAGGTCTTAAGAGCCATTGTTTCTCTACCCCTGCCTTCAGAGACCGGTCGTCACGTCGATCCGGTGGCCTTCGGCCAGCGTCACGATCGCCTTCTTGACGTCGTCCTGCTTGCCGACGAAGCCCTTGAAGCGCTTCACCTTGCCCATGCGGACCAGGGTGTTCACCTTCTCGACCTGCACCTTGAAGAGCGCCTCGACGGCGGCCTTGATCTCGGGCTTGGTCGCGGACTTGGCGACGTTGAACACCACCTTGTTCTGCTCGGCGGCGATGGTGGACTTCTCGGTGATGACCGGCGAGCGGATCACGTCGTAGTGCGAGAGCTTGACGGTCATGATCACGCCTCCGCCCGGAACCGAGCTTCGATCGCCTCGACCGCGTCCCTGGTGAGGACGAGGGTCTTGCGACGCAGGATGTCGTAGACGTTGATGCCCTGGATCGGGAGAACGTCGACGTTCGGGATGTTGCGAGCAGCGAGACCGAAGTTGGCATCGATCTCGGCGCCGGCGACGACCAGGACGTTCGCGAAGCCGAGCTTCTCGAACTGATCGGCGAGCGTCTTGGTCTTCGGCTCGGCCGCAGTAGCCGATTCGAGGACGACGATCGAGGCCTCCGCGGCCTTGGCCGAAAGCGCATGCTTCAGACCGAGGGCGCGCACCTTCTTCGGCAGGTCGTGCTCGTGCGAGCGGACGACCGGGCCGTGGGCGCGGCCACCACCACGGAAGATCGGCGCGCGCGCCGAGCCGTGACGGGCGGAACCGGTGCCCTTCTGCTTGTAGATCTTCTTGCCCGTCCGGGCGATCTCGGAGCGGCCCTTCACCTTGTGGGTGCCGGCGCGGCGCTTGGCGAGCTGCCACTTGACGACGCGCTGGATGAGATCCGCGCGGGGCTCGAGGCCGAAGATCTCGTCGGAGACGGTGATCTTGCCGGCGTCGGTGCCGTCCAGCTTCTTGACCTGGAACTCCATCACTCGGCCCCCTTCTCTTCAGTGGCGGCGACCGGAGCAGCGGCCATGCGGAACGCGCCCGGAAGCGGCAGGTCGCTCGGCGCCTTGCGCTTCACGGCATCGCGAACGATGATCCAGCCACCCTTGGAGCCGGGAACCGAACCCTCGACGAGGATCAGGCCGCGCTCGACGTCGGTGCGGACGACCTTGAGGTTCTGCGTGGTGACACGCTCGGCGCCCATGTGGCCGGCCATCTTCTTGTTCTTGAAGGTGCGGCCCGGGTCCTGACGGTTACCGGTCGAACCCAGCGAACGGTGCGAGACCGACACGCCGTGGGTGGCGCGCAGACCACCGAAGTTCCAGCGCTTCATACCGCCGGCGAAGCCCTTGCCGATCGAAGTGCCGGTGACGTCGACGAACTGGCCGACGACGAAGTGATCGGCGGTGAGCTCGGCGCCCACTTCGATCAGCTTGTCCGGGTCGACGCGGAACTCGACGACCTTGCGCTTCGGCTCGACGTTCGCCTTGGCGAAGTGGCCGCGCTGCGCCTTGGTGGTGTTCTTCACCTTGGCGAGGCCGGCACCGAGCTGCAGCGCGGTGTAGCCGTTCTTCTCTTCGGTACGGTGGGCGACGACCTGGCAGCCGTCGAGACGCAGGACCGTGACCGGAACCTGCTCGCCCGCATCCGTATAGATGCGGGTCATGCCCAGCTTCTGTGCAATCACACCTGAACGCATGGCGTTCTCTCTTCTTGTGGCGTGTCACCTGAGTGATACACACCTGATTTAGTCAGAGGCTCGGAAGAACTCACGTTCACCGAGCATGGCTGTCGAACCAGAGGCTCTCGATCGGTTGCCCGATCAGAGCTTGATCTCGACGTCGACGCCCGCGGCGAGATCCAGCTTCATCAGCGCGTCGACCGTCTGAGGGGTCGGATCGATGATGTCGAGGAGACGCTTGTGGGTGCGGATTTCGAACTGCTCGCGGCTCTTCTTGTCGACGTGCGGCGAGCGGTTGACCGTGAACTTCTCGATCCGCGTCGGCAGCGGAACCGGGCCACGAACCGAGGCGCCGGTGCGCTTGGCCGTGCTGACGATCTCGCGCGTCGAGGCGTCGAGGACCCGATGGTCGAACGCCTTGAGGCGGATTCGGATGTTCTGACCGTTCATTGATGAACCCTCTGAGGTCGGAAGCGGGCGGGGTCGCCGCCCACTCGACCGATCCCGTTACGCGATGATCTTGGCGACGACGCCGGCGCCGACGGTGCGACCGCCTTCACGGATGGCGAAGCGGAGCTTCTCTTCCAT
>NZ_JBQUZT010000005.1:0-177630 GCF_056313705.1 Pinisolibacter sp. DMC100
TCCTCCATCGACGAGGAGGCTTCCTCGGCGGCCGAGGCCTGTTCGCTCGCACCCTGCGCGATCTGCTCGGAGGCCGCGGAGAGCTGCTGAGAACCCGAGGAGACGTTGTCGGAGGCCGACATCGCGTCCTTCACCACGGCACGCAGCCGTTCGACCATGCGTTCCAGGGCCTGACCGAGCGTGTCCTTGTCGGAGAGCGGCGTCGGCTTGACCATCAGGTTGCCCTCGGCGATCTCGGTGGCGATGTCGGCGGTCGCCGACAGGTTGGCGGTCATCCGCTCCATGGCCGAGATCAGGTCCTTGATCTCGTCGTTGGACTTGTGGGTCACCTGCTTGGAGAGATCGCCGATGGCGACGGCTTCGGCGAGTTCGATGCCGCGCTTCAGGCCGTTGGAGATCGACAGCGACATCCACAGGGCGACGCCGACGGCGAAGAGGAAGACGAGACCGGTGGCGGCCAGCAGCTGGAGTCGGGTGTCCTCGTAGCTCGCCTCGGCGTTTTCGGTCGCCTTCTGCATGAAGCGCTTCTGAAGCTCGACGAGCTTGACGATGGCGGTGTCCATCTCGCCGGCGACGGTGCGGATATCGCCGTTGGAGAGGTCGGTCGCCGTCCTGACGTCACCGGTCGCCTGGATGTCGGGCAGCTTGCGCGAGTTGACGGCGAAGGTCTCCGCGGTCTTGCGCAGCGTTTCCCAATAGGGCTTGCCCTCCTGACTGGCGGCCTGCCAGCCCTTGTCGGCGAGATCGAGCACCTTGGCGATCTGCTCGTCGGAGGCCTTGTAGTACTTCCTGGCGGTCGTGATGTCGGTCGACAGCAGGGCGTTCTTCTGGGCGCGCACGGCCTCGGAGGCGGCACGGGACGCCGTCAGGGCATATTCCAGACGCTGCGCCGGTCCTCGAACGAGGTCGCTCAGCATCGTGTTGATCTTCGACAGGTTCACGACGCTGATGGTGGCGATGCCCGCCAGCATGAGCACGATCAACCCGAAGGCGAGTGCCAGTTTGAGCTTGATGGTGAAACGCATCGCTCATTCCTTTCTGGAAGTCGGTCGAGCCGTTCTGGCTCGGGGCGAATGGTCGAAAATGGGATCTGTGGCTCGGGTCAGGCTTCGACGACCGGGGCGCGGTCCTTGGCGAAGATCGCCGCCATGTCGGGGAAGATCACGACGGAGCCGCCGTGCTTGACGAGGCTGAGGATCAGATCCTCGGGCCATTTCATGCCGACGCGGGGCGGCGGTTCGCCGTCTTCGCGGTGCAGGGTGGAGACCTCGTTGACCCGGTCGGTCCTCAGACCGACCAGCGTCGGGGTGCCGTCGAGGTCGATCTCGACCACGACGATGCGGCTGTCGATGGTCGGGTCGGCGATCGGCATGCCGAAGGCGAGGCGGATGTCGGCCAGCGGAATGACCTTGCCGCGGAAGTTGATCACCGCGCCGACGAAGGGGCGGGCGCCGGGGACGACGGTCTCGGGCAGGAGATCGAGGATCTCCCGGACGATCGCCGCCTCGAGGGCGAAGGTCTCGCCGCCGACGTCGAAGGTGAGGGCTTCCATGTCGCCGTCGTCGTTCCACGGCGGTGCGAGGGTGGACGTGCGGTGTTCGTTGCTCATGCGGTGGCTCGCAGCTGCGCCTCCTGGCTCCGTCCCGTCGCCACCAGGTTGGCGACGTCGAGAATGAGGGCCACGCCGCCATCGCCGAGGATCGTCGCGCCGGCGAAGGTCTCGACGTCCTCGTGCAGCTTCGACATGGATTTGATGACCGTCTGGTGGTCGCCGACGATCTGGTCGACGACCAGACCGACGCGTTCGGAGCCGGTCGAGACCACCACGATCTTCTGGTAGGGATCGGGGCGGGTGCCGGTCGCGAAGATCTCGCGCAGGCGGATGAAGGGCACAAGCCGGCCGCGCAGGTTGATGAAGCTGCGACCGCGCGAGCGCATGTCCTCCTCGAGCGACAGTTCGAGGCATTCCTCGACCGCCGGCAGCGGGATGACGTAGCGCCCGGTGCCGACCCGCACGAGCAGGCCGTCGATGATCGCCAGCGTCAACGGGATGCGCAGCGCCACCGTGGTGCCGACGCCCAGCGCGCTCTTGATGTCGATCGTGCCGTGCAGGCCTTCGATGGTCTTCTTGACCACGTCCATGCCGACGCCGCGCCCGGAGAGGTTGGTGACGGTGGTGGCGGTGGAGAAGCCCGGCTGCAAGATCAGCTGGTAGATTTCGGAATCGGTCAGCGCCGCGCCGGGGGTGACCAGACCCTGGCTCTCGGCCTTGGCGCGCACCCGTTCGCGGTCGATGCCGCGGCCGTCGTCGGCGATCGTCACGATCACCTCGCCTCCGGCCTGTTGCGCCGAGAGGGTGATGTGGCCGGCCGCCGGCTTGCCGGTCGCCACGCGGGCGTCGTGGTCCTCGAGCCCGTGGTCGGCGGCGTTGCGCACCAGATGGACCAGCGGATCGGCGAGACGCTCGATCACCGTCTTGTCCATCTCGGTGGTCTCGCCCTCCGTCTGCAGCACGATCTCCTTGCCGGTGTCGCGCTGGAGGTCGTGGACGAGGCGGCGGAAGCGGTCGAAGAGGGTTCCGACCGGCACCATGCGCAGCACCATCATGGTGGTGCGCAGTTCGGCGCAGAGCCGTTCCATCTCCTCGCTGACGGCGCGCAGCTGGACGTCGATGCTGCCGGCGGCGATCTGGGAGAGCCGCGACTGGGCGATCACCAGTTCGCCGACCCGGTCCATCAGTTCGTCGAGGCGTTCGGCGGGCACGCGGACGCTCTCGGTCTTGCGGCGCGCCTTGGCCTCGCTCGTCTCGTTGCGCGGCGCCGCCGCCGCGGACGCGACCTCGGCGGGGTGGGCGGCGGTCTCGACGGTCGCCGGAGCCTCGGTCGCGGCGACGATCGGGGCGGGGGGCGGCGCGGCGGCGATCGTCACGGTGGCGGCCACGGGGGCGACCGGGACCGTCGGGGCGTTCGGGGCGTTCGGGGCGGCGACCGGGCCGAGGTCGTCGAGGTCGAGCGTCATGTCGTCCATGACGAAGATGAAGACGTCCTCGATGTCGCCGCGACCGTGGCTCGTCTCGAGCACGACGGTCCAGGTCAGGTGCAACTCGGTCGGGTCGAGCCGGTCGAGCGAGGGGATCGAGCTCGTGTCGGCGGTGACCTCGCAGGGCCCCATGTCGCGCAGTTCGTCGAGCAGAGTCAGCGGGTTGGTGCCGTTGCGCAGGGTGCCCGTCGGCAGTGCGAAGCGCAGGCGCCAGCGGTGCGGGGGGCCGGCCTCGGCCGCGACGACCGGAGCGGGTGCGGGCGGTGCGGCCGGTGCGGCGGCGGCGGGTGTCGCCGGCGTGTCGGTCTCGATCGCCTCGCGCAGGCGGTCGAGCAGCATGGCGCCGACGCCGGCGTGATCGCCGTCGGGGTCTTCGACCAGCGCGCGCATGTGGTCGCGGGCGGCGAGGACGGCGGCGACGAGCTCGACGCTCGCCGGCGCGTGACCCTTGCGGACGGCGTCGAAGGCGGTCTCGCAATGGTGGGTGAAGGCGGCGAGGGCGTCGAAGCCGAACATCGCGCCCGAGCCCTTCAGCGTGTGCAGGCCGCGGAACACGGCGTCGATCAACGAACGGTCGTCGAGCCGATGCTCGAGGTCGAGCAGGCCCTGCTCGATCTGCTCGAGCAGTTCGGCGGCCTCCGTGCGGAAGATGTCGAGAGGATCGGCTCTGCTCATCGGCCCAGCACCCTGTTCACGAGTTTGACCATCTGTGCCGGTTCGAAGGGCTTGGTCAGCCAGGCCGTCGCACCGGCGGCCTTGGCGCGGCTCTTCAGAGCGGCGTCGGATTCGGTCGTCAGGAAGAGGATCGGCACGCCGACGCAGTTGGGCAGGCGGCGGATCTCCTCGATCATCTTCAGGCCGTCCATGTTCGGCATGTTGAGATCGGTGACGATCGCGTCGAAGCGCCGGGCGCGCGCCTTGGCGAGCCCGTCGAGCCCGTCGACGGCCTCGGTGACGGTGTAGCCGGCGTCGGAGAGCGCCAGCCGGGTTGTCATGCGGACGGACGCCGAGTCGTCCACGGTCAGAATGTGTGCAGTCATGCCGCGACCTCTTCGTGGAACCAGAAACGAGCCGAGCCGTGCGCACCGGCGGTCGCCAGACCGCTCCGTTCGAGGATGGTGCGGACGTTGGCGCCGACCGGGCGGGCGAGGAGGAGGGTCTTGCCGCTCTCCTCGGCATAGCGACGGGCGGATTCGATCAGCTGCACGAAGCTGAGATCGACTTGCGCGTCGTCGTCGATGTCGAGACACAGACGATTGGCGCCGGCGAATGCCTGGAGCAGCTGTTGATGTATTTCTGATATCTCTCGGATGGTGAATCTCGGAATTTCCGAGTCCTTGTCGAGCTCCGCTGCTGTCGATTGCATTTGGAATGCCCTCCAAAATTCGATCGTCGAATTATTTCAGTCATGAGTTAATTCGACGTAAACCAACGATTGCATTGCGATTTTGTATTATTACTAGTCTGGTGCTTTTACAGCAGGAAGTCGTCGAGGTCTTCGGACGCGGGCGGCGGCGGTTCCGCTCGGCGCGCGGCGTCTTCGGTGGGACTTCCGATCCCCAGCACGGCGGCGTGGATCTCGCGCTCGCCGGCCATGGTGTAGTGTTTCGCCATCTCCTCGCAGAAGGTCCGGACGAAGTCGGCGTCGCGGCCTTCGCCGTTCCAGTGGGCGGAACGGTCGTTGCGCAGCAGGCGATCGCATTCGGCCAGGCGGTCGCCGAGCGCGGCGTCGAAATCGAGTTCGCGGGCGATGGTGGCGATGCGGCCGACGACGGTCTCGCCGCGCGCGGCGATGATCGCGACGTTGTCGCGGCTGGCGTCGTTGACGCGGTGGAGGGCGGCGAGGACGCCCGCGAGATCGGCGGCGAGATCGGTCGACGTCGTCTCGGTGGAGGTGCCGTCGCGGGTCATCCGGCGGAGGTCGGCGAGGCGCTGGAGCACCGCTTCGGCGACGGTGCCGAGGCGCTCGCCGGAGACGCTCATCTCGGTGGCGATCACGCCGACGGCGCGACCGGCCACGCCCAGGCGCGAGCACTTGAGATAGGCGTTGATCGCCAGACAGCGGATGTCGTCACGGACGCTCCGCAGATTGCCGATGCTGCCGGCGTTGTCGAGCAGTTCGGCGGCGAGGTGATTGGTCTCCTCGCGGGCCCGTTCGGCGCGATGCTGGGCGTCGTCGATCGAGGAGGCGAGGGCGACGGCGGCCTCGATGCCGTGTTCGAGCACCCGCATCGGATCTTCTTCCGCCTGCTCGGTGCGGAACATCGCAGCGGCGAGATCGACCACCCCGGCGGCGTCGCGGCCGAGGCCGTCGATGGTCTCGACGATGCGCCGGGTCTGGGCGACGAAGTCGCGGTTGAGGGCGGTCAGTTGGGCGGCGAAGAGCGCCAGCGCGGCGTTGCGCAGCGCCTCGCGGTCGGCGCCGTCGAGGCCGGCTCGATCGACCATGTGGAGCCCATCGCGAACATGCTCGATGCGCTGACGGGTGACGTCGCCGATCTGCAGCGCCGAGAGCACCGTGGCGACGCGGCCGCGGACGTTGCGCACCAGGTCGGCGGTCCGCTCGGCGGCGGTGGCGAGATCGTGGCGGCGGCGGTCGATCACCCGCGTGGCGCCGACGAGCGCTTCGGAGACGCGAGGGGCGTCGCGATGGACGAGGCCGATGGCGCGGTCGCTCTCCGCGCCGGCCTGGCCGAGCCGATCGTTGATCGCGTCGACCTGGGCCGAGAAGCGTGCGACCTCGGCGGCGGCATTGGCGGCATAGCCGGCGATGTCGTCGGCGAAGCCGCGGAACTCGTCGCGACCGGCGCCGGTGATGCGCGTCGCGGTGGCGCAGGTGCCGATGTAGGTGAGGACGCCTCGCATCTCTGCGAGCAGGGCGGGAATGGCGGCGCCGGCCCGCGAGACGGCCTCGAAGGCGGAACGGTCGACGTCGCCGTCGGCGCGTTGCCGGAGCCGGGCCATCGTGGCGGTCAGGACGTCGGTGGCACGGCGCGCATCGTCGTCGGCGAGCGCGTTGACGACCGCCTCGGTGGCGCCGAGCACCTCGGTGACGCTCTCCTGCGCCTCGACCAGGGCCGCGCCGCCGGCGAGGAAGCGGGCTTCGATCTCTTCGCGGGCCCGCTCGAGCCGATCGAGCAGGCTCGCGAAGAGAATGTCGTCGGAGGCTCCGACCGGGTTGCCGCCGGCGGTCCGTGTCGCGAGGGCGGTGGTCATCGGGATGCGCGCCTCCCCAGAGCGAAGACGACGGCGGCCGGCTCGTCGGCGGCTTCGCGCGACGGCGGTTCGACGGCGGGCGGGAGGTCCGCCGGTTCGTCACGGAGACGCGTCATGATTTCCTCGATGTCGGGAAGCAGGCGGATGAAGGCTTCGACGCAGGCGGGATCGAAGTGGCGTCCGGTGCCGCGCAGGATCTCGCTCACGGCGGCCTCGCGCGGCCAGGCGGGCTTGTAGGGGCGCTTCGAGCAGAGGGCGTCGAAGACGTCGGCGACGGCGACGATGCGGGCCTCGAGCGGGATCGTCTCGCCGACGAGGCCGTCGGGATAGCCCGAGCCGTCCCACTTCTCGTGGTGGTGACGGGCGATGTTGGCGGCGACCTGCAGCAGTTCCGACGATCCGCCCTGGAGGATGCGGTTGCCGTGTTCGACGTGGCGGCGCATCTCGACCAGTTCGTCGTCGTCGAGGCGGCCGGGCTTGCGCAGGATGCTGTCGGTGACGCCGATCTTGCCGACGTCGTGCAGCGGCGCGGCGAGATAGACCATGTGGCACCAGTGTTCGTCGTGGCCGAGACCGCGCGCCAGAGCCCGGCTGATCTCGGCGACCCGCGAGATGTGGTGGCCGGTGTCGTCGTCGCGCATCTCCATGGCGCGGGCGAGACGCCAGATCATTTCCTCCTCGCGCCGGGCGACGGTCTGGATCGCCCGTTTGACGGTGCCGTTCAGTTCCTCGGCCCAGCAGCTCAGACGGACCTGCGCCCGCCTCAGGGAAAGGAGGTTGGAGACACGGGCCTGGAGCTCGAGCCGGTCGAAGGGCTTGGTCAGGAAGTCGGTGGCGCCGGCCGAGAGGGCCTCGACGCGGACCTCCCGCTCGAGCTTGGAGGTGACCATGACGATCGGGACGTTGCGATAGCTCTCCTGCGCCCGCAGCGTGCGGACGAGCGAGATCCCGTCGACGCCGGGCATCAGGTAGTCGACGACGAGCGTGTCATACTGTGTCTTGCGACACATTTCTTCGACCAGACGGCTGTCGAGGCTGGTGTCGATATCGATTCCGGGCAGACCCCGCAGCGCTTCGACCATGAGCGAAAGAAGCGAAGGGCTGTCGTCAACGACGAGAATACGCGCCGCACTTTCGTCTCGGAAGCACCATGTGGCCGGTTCTCTTGTCATTAGATCTCCCTCTTCGCCAGTTTCAGTCTCGCAATCGAAAACACGAATTCCTCGACAGAACCTCGAGTTCGTCTCGGTCTCCATTTTTGGGCGTGCTTTTTGCGTGACGCTGCGGAACTCGACTACCGAGCCCGCGGCGTTTTCCATGAAACGTTGCAGTCACCATGTTTTCGTCCAGAGGATTAATTTCCAGTTAAACTGAGAACGTATTCATTTACGCTACGACACATTATCTACGCAAAAACATGGATTTCGGGCGTCATGGGTGAGTTTTTGAAATGAATATACGTGAAGTGTGCTTCTCGTCTTTGGTGAATATTGAAGTCGAGGCCTTGGAGCAACTGCGCTGCCGTAAGGTCGAACCGGTGGCGCCATCGATGGCGCGGTGAATCGAGTCGATGCGAAATGCAAAAGTCATCGAGTCGTTTCTCGAGTTTCGGTTGAGCTTTCATCGAGTCAGGTTGTCGTGAAATGCTTCCGGCCGGGCATGTGGAGGCCGCGACGTTGAATGTGGCGGGCGTGTTCATCGAGTCCGGGCGTGCCTGACATCGAGTCGCCACGAAACCGATCGCCGTGGGCGTCGGACGGCGATCGGAGGGCCGGCGCGTTGTCGCAGGGTGATCTCGGGTCCGAAAGAAACGAGCCCCTCGACCGGGGGCCGAGGGGTTCGCATGTTTCGCCGTGGATCCGGGCGTCAGGGCGCCATGTCGAAGAGCAGGACTTCGGCGTCGGCGATCCCTTCGAGGGTGATCGTGCCGCCCGCGCCGATCGCCAGTCCGTCGCCTTCGCGCAGGCTCTCGCCCGCCACGATCGCCTCGCCGCGGGCGATCTGCACCCAGGCGATGCGGCCGGAGGCGAGATCGTGCGAGACGGCCTCGCCGGCGTCGAGCAGCGTCGCATAGAGCGCGACGTCGGCATGGATCGTGACCGAGCCGTCGCGGCCGTCGTTCGAGGCGACCAGGCGCAGGCGACCGCGCTTCTCCTCCGGCTCGAAGCGGATCTGCTCGTAGCCCGGGGCGAGGCCCTGGGCGTCCGGCAGGATCCAGATCTGGAGGAAATGGACCGGATCGGTTGCCGAGGCGTTGAACTCGGAGTGCCGGATGCCGGTGCCCGCCGTCATGCGTTGGACGTCGCCGGGGCGGATCACCGAGCCGGTGCCGAGGCTGTCGCGATGCTGCAGTCCGCCGTCGAGGACATAGGAAACGATCTCCATGTCGCGATGGGGATGGGTCGGGAAGCCGCCGCCGGGGGCGACGCGATCGTCGTTGATCACCCGGAGCGGGCCGAAGCCCATGTGGCGGGGATCCCAATATTCACCGAAGGAGAAGGTGTGGCGGCTGTCGAGCCAGCCGAAGTCGGCCCGGCCACGCTCTTCCGCTGCTCTGAGAGTGATGGTCATGTCGCTGTCTCCTCGCGCGGTCGAAGGACCGCGCCTGTCGAGGACGAAGATGGGTCATCGCCGTTCGTGGAACAATTCGGCGGTCGGTCGACGAATTGATCGACGAACGGAGACGATGCGCCCCGGACGACCTGCGTCGGCGGCGCCGTCGCGATCGCCGGAGGGGATCGGCGGGGTGGCGGTACGAGCGTCCGACCCATCTTTCGTAGAGTGCCGTCTTCGCGCCGCAAATTCGCCGAGTGTCGCGTGTTCACATCATCTCACGCGGATCTTTTCGCATGTTTCGGGCGCTGGAAGATCCGATGGGAGGAGAACACGATGACTGCGACGCGACGTGACGTGATGGCCTGGGCTCTCGCCGCACTGCCGGTATCGGTGGTGGGCGCATGGCCCGAGGCGGCGCGGGCCGCGGAGCCGCCGAAGACCGACGGGCGCGGCGTCCGATTCGAGCCGCACGTCCTGCGCGGTCGCGCCCGCGCGATGGCGGAAAAGCCCTTCGTGCCGCCGCAGACGACGCTGCCCAAGGGGTTCGAGGATCTGAGCTACGACCGCTATCGCGCCATCGCCTTCCGCCCCGAGGACGCGTTCCTGCGCGAGGGGCCGGGGCCGTTCCGCATCGAATGGATGCCGCGCGGCTTCCTCTATCGCGACCAGATCGAGTTCAACGCGGTCGACGACGTCCAGTCGCTGAAGATCGCGCAGACCGACGCCTGTTTCACCTTCCCGGCGGACGTGCCGGCACCCAAGGACGGCGCGGTGCTCGGTTGGTCCGGCTTCCGCGTCAAGGCGCCGATCAACCGGCCGGACGTGGCCGAGGAGTTCGTCGTCTTCCAGGGCGCGAGCTATTTCCGCGGCGTGGGGCGCGGCAACATCTACGGCACCTCGGCGCGCGGCCTGTCGATCGCCACCGCCGATCCCAAGGGCGAGGAATTCCCGCTCTTCCGCGAATTCTGGATCGAGAAGCCGCAGGCCCAGGGCAGTCTGCTGGTGGTGCATGCGCTGCTCGACGGTCCGAGCGTGACCGGTGCCTTCCGCATCACCATCGTGCCGGGCGAGACCACGACCACCACCGTCGAGGCGGCGCTCTATCCGCGCGTCGATCTCGACAAGGTCGGCATCGGCAATCTCACCAGCATGTTCCTCTTCGCGCCGAACGACCGGAAGGGCTTCGACGACTTCCGTCCGGCGGTGCGCGATGCCGAGGGTCTCGCCTTCCTGACCGCGGCGGGCGAGCGCTGCTGGCGGCCGCTGACCAATCCGCAGACGCTGCAGATGTCGGTCTTCGCCGACACCAACCTGCGCGGCTTCGGGCTGATGCAGCGCCAGCGCTCGTTCTTCGAATACCAGGACATGGAGGCGGCCTACGAGAAGCGGCCGAGCGCCTGGGTCGAACCGCTCGGCGACTGGGGCGGCGGCAAGGTCATCCTGGTCGAGATCCCGACCAAGGAGGAGATCCACGACAACATCGTCGCCTTCTGGCGCCCGGACGAGCCGCTGCGCAAGGGCGGGGAGTATCTCTATTCCTATCGCATCCACTGGGGCATGGACGGGCCGGTGAAGAGCGAACTGGCGTCCGTCGCGGCGACGCTCGAGGGCGGCGGCGACGAGGAGCGCCTGTTCATCGTCGACTTCGTCGGATCCGGCATCGAGGCGGCCAAGCCCGGCGAGCTCAAGGCGGAGATCACGTGCCGTCCGGGCGAGGTCGTGGAGCCGGTGATCGAGCCCAACCCGCACGTCAAGGGCCAGCGCCTCGCCTTCCGTATCCGGGTCGGGGCCGAACCCTTCGTCGAGATCCGCGCGCGGCTGCTGCGCGGCACCGATCCCGCCACCGAGACCTGGCTCTATCGCTGGAGCCGCGCCGAGTGAGGCGATGACACCGGCGACGGATGACAGTTGCCGCGTCGTCCCGTCGGACGACCGCCCGATCTTCCCGTGACCACCGCCGCCATCCGATCGTCAATGCCCGTGGCAGGTCGAACCTCCACCTGCCACGGGCAGCGGCGGTGTCGACGGTCGCGGGCTTCGGCCCCGGCAGACGGCGTTCGATCTGTCGATCCACACCCATCCGCACGGCCCGTCGATCGGACGCCACGCCGATCGAGCGCCCTTCCGTGCCGCCCCCCGGCGTGATGCAGCGGGCGGCAGATCGATCTCGTGCGCCCACATTTTGAGCATGCTCGTATTTCCGTCTCACTGAAATTCTTGAGGAATCCGTCTGGCCCGCCGCTTGCTTGAAAGACAGGACTTGTATGCAAGGTGGGTCGACCAGCGCATGGCGAACGACGGACGGATCGACGAGGCCATTCTCGAGGCCATTCTGGCCGGGCGGCTGGAGCCGGGAACCCGGCTCGGCGAGGTCCGTCTCGGCGAGATCTTCGGCGTCTCCCGCACCCGGGTGCGCGAAGCGCTGATGAAGCTCGAGACGCGCGGCATCGTCCGCGTGAACTCGCGCCGCGGCTGGTTCGTCGTCGAACCCTCGGCCGAGGAGGCGCGCGCCGCCTTCCAGGCCCGCCGCGTGGTCGAGACCGGGCTGATCCTGTCGATGCGTGGGCTCGATCCGGCCCATGCCGCCCATCTCAGGGCCCATCTCGTCGAGGAGGAACAGACGATCGTCGGCGGCGACGTCGGCTCGCGCACCTGTTCGCTCGGCGACTTCCACATCCATCTCGCGGAGGCCGCCGGCAATCCGCTGCTGGTCGACATCCTGCGCGATCTGACGGCGCGCACCACGCTGGTCTCGATGCTCTACCAGTCGACCGAGGAGGCCGCCGCCTCCCATGCCGATCACACCGCGATCTTCGCCGCCCTCGAGGCCGGCGACTTCCCGGAAGCCGCGCGACTGATGGTCGGCCACATCGACGACGTCGAGGACGGGCTCGACCTCTCCGTCCGCCGCATCCGCCCCGACGATCTGCGCGCGCTCCTCGTCACCGACGGGCCGTCGCCGCGTCACCGCCTCTCCTGAACTGCCGCCTTCACGTCGAAAGGATCCATCGCATGCTGCGTCGTCACTTCCTCTCCGCTTCCGCCTTCCTCCTCGCCGCCGCGGTTCTCGGTGGCGAGGCGCGCGCCGATGCGCTCGCCGACATCACGGCGCGCGGCACCGTGCGCATCGCCGTGCCGCAGGACTTCCCGCCCTTCGGCAGCGTCGGTGCCGACATGGCGCCGGTCGGCTACGACGTCGACACCGCCCGCCTGATCGCCGAGCGCCTCGGCGTCAAGGTCGAGATCGTGCCGGTGACCTCGGCCAACCGCATCCCCTATCTCCAGACCAACAAGGTCGATCTCGTCATTTCGAGCCTCGGCAAGAACGCCGAGCGCGAGAAGGTGATCGACTTCTCGGCCGCCTACGCGCCCTTCTTCAACGGCGTCTTCGGCCCGGCCGCGGCTGCCGTGACCAAGGCTGAAGACCTCGCCGGCAAGACGATCGGCGTCACCCGCGGCGCGGTCGAGGATCTGGAACTGACCAAGATCGCCCCCGAGAGCGCGACCATCAAGCGCTACGAGGACAACAACGGCACGATCTCGGCCTTCCTCTCCGGCCAGGTCGATCTGGTCGCCACCGGCAACGTCGTCGCCGCCGCCATCATCGCCAAGAACCCGCCGAAGAAGCCGGAGATCAAGTTCCTGATCAAGAACTCGCCCTGCTACATCGGCCTCTCCAAGAACGAGCCGGCGCTGCTCGCCAAGGTCGACGCGGTGATCGCCGCCGCCAAGGCCGACGGTTCGCTCGGCGCCATCGCCAAGAAGTGGCTCGGCGCGGATCTGCCGGCCGATCTCTGATCGTCGTGACGTCTGGGGGCGTCGCGAGCGCGGCGCCCCGTTCCTCCCGCCCGGCTCCGTCCGGGCGCCCATGCCGAGAAGGGGACGCCATGGGATCTCGTTTCGATTTCGCCTGGATCCCGGCCTACGCGCCGGTGATCGGCAAGGGCATCATGGTCACGGTCGAGCTCGCCGCCGTCGGCGCGGTCGTCGGCATCCTGCTCGGGATCTTCTGCGCCTGGGTGAGGGTCGCCGGGCCGAAATGGGCGCGGCCGGTGGTCGTCGCCTATGTCGAGCTGATCCGCAACACGCCGTTCCTGATCCAGCTCTTCTTCGTCTTCTTCGGCCTGCCGTCGCTGGGCCTGCGCCTCGGCGAACTCCAGGCGGCGAACCTCGCCATGGTGATCAATCTCGGCGCCTACGGCTGCGAGATCGTCCGCGCCGGCCTGATGGCGACGCCGCGCGGCCAGTGGGAGGCGGGCGCCAGCCTCGGCATGAGCCCGATCGAGACCTTCCGCCACGTGGTGCTGGTGCCGGCGCTGGAGAAGATCTGGCCGGCGCTCTCCTCGCAGGTGGTGATCGTCATGCTCGGTTCGGCGGTCGTCTCGCAGATCGCCGCCGAGGACCTGACGTTTGCCGCCAACTTCATCCAGTCGCGCACCTTCCGCGCCTTCGAGGCCTACATCCTGGCGACCGTCGTCTATCTGGCGCTCGCCGTGGCGCTGCGGCGGCTGATGGCGGGGATCGGCCGGCTGATCTTCCCGCGGAGGGCGGCGCGATGAGCGACTTCACCACCTGGGACATCCTGCGCAACCTGCTGCTCGCGGCGCGCTGGACCCTGCTCCTCTCCTTCGTCTCCTTCGTCGGCGGAGCGATCGTCGGCCTCGGCCTCGTCGGTCTCCGGATCGGCGGCGGCACCTTCGGCCGGCGCTTCGCCATCGGCTGGGTCGAGCTCTTTCAGGGCACGCCGCTCTTGATGCAGCTCTTCCTCGCCTTCTTCGGCCTCGGCCTCTTCGGCGTCGACGTGCCGGCCTGGCTCGCCGCCGGCGTCACGCTCGTCTGCTGGTCGGCGGCCTTCCTCGCCGAGATCTGGCGCGGCTGCGTCGAGGCGATCGCGCGCGGCCAGTGGGAGGCCTCCTCGGCGCTCGGCATGGGCTGGCTGCAGCAGATGCGCTGGGTGATCCTGCCCCAGGCGCTGCGCATCGCCGTGCCGCCGACCGTCGGCTTCTCGGTGCAGGTGGTGAAGGGCACCGCCGTCACCTCGATCATCGGCTTCGTCGAACTGTCGAAGGCGGGCACCGTGGTGACCAACGCCACCTTCATGCCCTTCACCGTCTACGGGTTCGTCGCCCTCATCTACTTCGTCATCTGCTGGACGCTGTCGACCTCGGCCCGCGTTCTGGAAAGGAGGCTCGATGTCGCTCATCGCCATCACTGACGTGAAGAAACGCTTCGGCGACAACGAGGTGCTGAAGGGCATCGACCTCGACGTCGATCCCGGCGAGGTCATCGCCATCATCGGCAAGTCGGGCTCGGGCAAGTCGACGCTGCTGCGCTGCGTCAACGGTCTCGAGACCATCGACGACGGCTCGATCATGGTCGCCGGCGCCCAGCTGCTGCCCGACGAACTGCACCTGCGCGCGCTGCGGCTGAAGGTCGGAATGATCTTCCAGAACTTCAACCTGTTCCCGCATCTGACGGCGGGCCGCAACGTCATGCTGAGCCAGATGGTGGTCAGGAAGACGCCGGAGAAGGACGCCGAGGCGATGGCGCGCCGCATGCTCGAGCGGGTCGGCCTCGGCCACAAGTTCGACGCCTATCCCGACCAGCTCTCGGGTGGCCAGCAGCAGCGCGTGGCGATCGCCCGGGCGCTCGCGATGGAGCCGATGGCGCTGCTCTGCGACGAGATCACCTCGGCGCTCGACCCGGAACTGGTGTCGGAGGTGTTGGCGGTCGTCAAGGAACTCGCCGCCGAGGGCATGACGCTCCTGATGGTCACCCACGAGATGAAGTTCGCCCGCGACGTCTGCTCGCGCGTCGTCTTCATGCACCAGGGCCGCGTTCACGAGATCGGGCCGCCGGACGAGGTCTTCGGCGCACCGAAGACGCCGGAACTGCGCCAGTTCCTCGGCATGGTCGACCCCGACCGGGCGGCCTGAGAGGCGCCGTCGCGGACCGAAGGGACTCTTCCGCCCTCGCAGGCGGAAGAGCGATCGCGGATCGGCGCAGGAGGGCCAGCGCCTCGCGCGTCGCCGGTCGTCGGATGCCTATCGCGGTAGGGCACCGCGCAGGAACAGCGCGATGCAGCCCTCGAGGCGACGGCGTCGCGCCGCCGGCTCCTCCGCCTCGCCTGCGATCGGCGGCGGGCGGCTGGCTCCGAAGACCATGTCCATCAGAATGCGCGCGGCGAGATCGGCATCGTCGACGACGAGGTCGCCACGGTCGGATCGCCGTTGCAGCCACGCGGCGAGATCGAGGCGGGACTTCTCCGCACCGTGACGAAAGATCGTCTCGCCGAGTTCGGGGTGGGCGATCGTCTCGAACAGGGCCATCTCGAGCAGGGCGTGGCGCGCGCGGTCTTCCGCAGCGTCGATGTCGACGCGCACGATCACCCGCAGGGCATCGGCGACGGCGAGCTCGTCGACACCGTCGGGAAAGGCCAGCATCGAATGCCGGTGCGCCTCGACGACGGCGGCGAAGAGATCGCCCTTGTTGGCGAAGAAGCGGTAGAGCGTCGTCTTCGAGACGCGACCACGTGCCGCCACCTCGTCCATGGTGACTCGTCCGAAGCCGCGCTCGAGGAAGAGGCTGCGTCCGATCTCGACGATGTGGTCGCGCTGTTCGGCGTCCGGCGCCACTTTCGGCCGCCCGCGCGGTCGCCGCGGCGCATCCACGTCCATCACCTCCGGACCGTCGTCCGTCATTTCGACCCCTCCACGGCCTACCGCCGAACCGTCGCCGCTTGACGGCGACGCCATTTCCATGAATAAGAATACGATGTCGTATCAAAAAATACCAGCCGCCGTTCGTCGTCTCCATCCACCGTCGGGGTGGACGGATCGTCGGGCGGAAACCTACCGGAAACGACGGGCCGTGACCACGCCCGCGGTCGTTCCGGGCGGGGCGGCGCGCGACGCGTCGGGCGGTCCGTGGACAGGGCGACCGGTGGTGGTGCGTCTGTCGTCGCCTTCTCCAGGAGCCCCTGCATGACCCCTACGACCCGCACGACGATCGCCGGCCTCGGCATCGCCGGTCTCCTCGCCGGCCTGTGGTGGTGGCGTGGCGAGACGGCGCGCGATCCGCTGGCCGATCTGCTGGTCGCCGAGGCGACGATCGCCGACGTGCAGCAGACGGTGCAGGCGACCGGCACCCTGCGTCCCGTCCGCCTCGTCGCCGTCGGTGCCCAGGTGTCGGGGCGCATCACCTCGATGAAGGTGGCGATCGGCGACACGGTGAAGGCCGGCGACCTCGTCGCCACCATCGACAACGTCAGCCAGGAGAACGACCTGAAGAGCGCCGAAGCGGCGCTCGCCGACGTGCGTGCCCAGAAGCGCCAGAAGGAGGCGAGCCTCGTCTATGCCGAGGCGGTGCTCGAACGCGAGACCGCCACCTTCGCCAAGCAGGCGAGTTCGAAGGACGCGCTGGAGAGCGCACGGGCGACGGTCCTGACGACGCGCGCCCAGATCGACTCGCTCACCGCCCAGATCACCCAGGCCGAGGTGAAGGTCGACTCGGCCCGCGTCGATCTGGGACACACCCGCATCGTCGCGCCGATCGACGGCACCGTGCTCCTGGTGGTCACCCAGGAGGGCCAGACCGTCAATGCGGTGCAGTCGGCGCCGACCATCGTCGTGCTCGGCCGCATCGATCGCATGACCATCCGCGCCGAGATCTCGGAGGCCGACGCGCCCAAGGTGAAGCTCGGTCAACCGGTCTCCTTCTCGATCCTCGGCGACCTCGACCGGCGTTGGGAGGGCAGCCTCGAGGCGCTCGACCCCGCGCCGGATTCGCTGCGCTCCGACAGCCAGATCACCTCGTCGAGCACCTCGACCGCGTCGAGTTCGTCCTCGTCCTCGTCGTCGAGTTCCTCGGCGATCTACTATTACGGCCGCTTCGAGGTCCCCAATCCCGACGGCGTGCTGCGCACCTACATGACCGCCCAGGTCAAGGTGATCCTCGGCGAGGCCAAGGGCGTCGTCACCGTGCCGACCTCCGCCCTCTCCACCGCCGGCGCCGGCTCCGAGCGCACCGTCGAGGTGGTCGGTTCCGGCGGGGCGACCGAACGGCGCAAGGTCGTGGTCGGTCTCGACGACAAGGTCCGCGCCGAGATCCGCTCGGGGCTCGCCGCCGGCGAGAAGGTCGTCGTCGGCCGCCGCTCGACCGAGGCCAAGACCTCGGCGATGCCCGGCCCGCCCGGAGGGCTGTGACATGAACGACGTGCCGCTGATCTCGCTCACCGGTGTCGGCCGCGAGTATCCGGCCGGCGAAGGCTCCGTCGCGGTGCTCGCCGACGTCGATCTCGAGGTGCACGCCGGCGAGTTCGTGGCGATCATGGGCGCCTCGGGTTCCGGCAAGTCGACCCTGATGAACATCCTCGGCTGTCTCGATCGTCCTTCGCACGGCGACTATCGTTTCGAGGGTCGCTCCACCGCCGATCTCGATCCGGACGAACTCGCCGAGCTCAGGCGCGAGCATTTCGGCTTCATCTTCCAGCGCTATCATCTGCTGTCCGAACTCACGGCCCTCGGCAATACCGAGATCCCGGCGATCTACGCCGGCACACCCGGCGACGTGCGGCAGAAGCGGGCCGGTGCGCTGCTCGCCCGGCTCGGTCTCGCCGACCGCGTCGGCCACCGACCCGGCCAGCTCTCCGGCGGCCAGCAGCAGCGCGTCTCGATCGCTCGCGCCCTGATGAACGGTGCCGACGTGGTGCTCGCCGACGAGCCGACCGGCGCCCTCGATCGCCGCTCCGGCGAGGAGGTCCTGAAGATCCTCGCCGAGCTCAACGCCGAGGGCCACACCGTCATTCTCGTCACCCACGATGCCCAGGTGGCGCAGCGCGCTCGCCGCATCGTGGTGATCTCCGACGGCCACATCGTCTCGGACCAGCCGAACGAGGTCGCGCCGGTCGAGGGCGTGGCGGCGGCCTCCACCGGCGCGGGGCCGGGCGCGACGCCCGGCGGCGTCGGCGCCCTGCGTGCCCTCCTCGCCCGTTTCGAGGAATCCTTCCACATGGCGGTGCTCGCCATGCTCTCGCATCGGCTGCGGACCTTCCTCACCATGCTCGGCATCGTCATCGGCATCGCCTCGGTGGTCGCCATGGTGGCCCTCGGCGAGGGGTCGCGACAGAAGGTGCTCTCCAACATCTCGAGTCTCGGCACCAACACGCTGGAGATCTTTCCCGGCAAGGATTTCGGCGACGTGCGCTCGACCAAGATCAAGACCCTGGTTCTCGCCGACGCCGAGGCGCTCGCCCACGAGACCTGGGCCGCCGGCGTCACTCCGACCGTCTCGACCTCGACCACCCTGCGTCTCGGCGCGATCGAGGCGAGTGCGCAGGTCAACGGCGTCGGCCCCGACTATTTCCAGGTCAAGGCGACGAAGCTGAAGACCGGCCGCTTCTTCGACGCGGAGGCGGCGCGGACCATGTCGCAGGAGGTGGTGATCGACGAGAACACCGCCAAGACGCTGTTTCCCGATGCGAACGAGAACCCGATCGGCCGGGTGATCCTGGTCGGCAAGGTGCCCTGCACGGTGATCGGCGTCACCCAGAAGCAGCAGGGCTTCGGTTCGAGCGGCACGCTCTCGGTGTTCCTCGCCTATACGACGGTGCAGGTGCGCTTCCTCGGCGACACCTCGCTGCGCTCGATCCTCCTGCGCATCGCCGACACCGTCGACACCTCGCTGGCCGAAGAGGTCGCCACCACCTTCCTCACCCGCCGCCACGGCACCAAGGACTTCTTCATTCTCAACACCGACGACATCCGCCAGACCATCACCTCGACGACCTCGACGATGACCCTGCTGATCGCCGCGATCGCGGTGATCTCGCTCGTCGTCGGCGGCATCGGCGTGATGAACATCATGCTGGTGTCGGTGTCGGAGCGGGTGAAGGAGATCGGCGTGCGCATGGCGGTCGGCGCCCGGCGCTCCGACATCCTGCGGCAGTTCCTCACCGAGGCGGTGCTGGTCTGCCTGATCGGCGGCATCCTCGGCATCTTGGCCGCCTTCGGCGCCGGCTTCGTCTTCACGCTGCTCGGCTCGACCTACGTCTTCGTCTATTCGTCGACGACCATCCTCGCCGCCTTCGCCTGTTCCACCCTGATCGGTGTCGTCTTCGGCTGGCTGCCCGCCCATGGCGCGGCCCTGCTCGATCCCGTCGCCGCCCTCGCGCGAGACTGAGCCCCATGACCATTCGCTCCGCGACCGCGCTCCCCTTCGCCCTGTTGCTCGCCGCCTGCAGCGTCGGCCCCGACGTCGTCGCCCCCGAGATGGCCCTGCCGGGGCGATGGACGAACGGCGCCTCGCGCGTCGCCGAGCCGGCCCTCCGTGCGCCCCTCGGCGAGTGGTGGAAGTCCTTCGGCGACCGCCTCCTCGATCGTCTGATCGAGGAAGCGGTCGCCGGCAATCTCGACGTCGCCACCGCCAAGGCCAAGATCCGCGAGGCCCGTGCCCTGCGCCGCGAGGCGATCGGCGGCCTGCTGCCGACCGTCGACGGCTCGGGATCGGCGACGCGCCAGCAGTCGACAGCGACGTCGGCGAGCTCCGGTTCGCGCGTCTCCGGCCTGTTCCAGGCCGGCTTCGACACCTCCTGGGAACTCGACCTCTTCGGCGCGGAGGCACGCTCCGTCGAAGCGGCGAGCGCCGAACTCGACGCCAGGCACGACGACCTCGACGCCGCCCTGCGCACTCTCGTCGGCGACGTCGCCTCGAACTATGCCGAGGCCCGCGGCCTTCAGGCCCGCATCGCGCTCGCCCGCCGGACCGCCAGCTCGCAGCGCGCCACCGCCGCCCTCACCCGGACGCGCTTCGAAACCGGCTCGGCCGCCGCGGTCGACGACGCCAAGGCCGCGGCCCAGGCGGCGAGCACCGAGGCCCAGATCCCCAGTCTCGAATCCTCCCTCGCCCAGACGGTCCACCGTCTGTCGATCCTCACCGGCCGCGTCCCCGGCGCTCTCGTCGGGGAGATGGCGCGCGGTGGTCCGATCCCGGCCCCCCGTCGCGCCCTGCCCGCCGGCGTCCCCGCCGACGTCCTCACCGAACGCCCCGACGTCCGTGCCGCCGAACGTCGCTTGGCCGAAGCCACCGCGAAGGTCGGCGGCGCCGAAGCCGCGCTCTATCCGAGCGTGTCGCTCACCGGCTCGATCTCCACCTCCGCCACCCGTCTCGGCGATCTCGGCCGGGGGTCGACCGTCGCCTGGTCCTGGGGGCCGTCGGTGAAGGTGCCGATCTTCGAGGGCGGCAAACTCGTCGCCGCTCGCGACAGTGCCGCTGCCGTGCGCGATCAATATCTGATCGCCTGGCGCAGCACCGTCCTGACCGCGCTCGAGGACGTCGAGAACGCCCTCGTCGCCCTCGCCAAGGAGCGCAACCGCGCCCGTAGCCTCTCCGAGGCGGCGAACCAGTACCGCCGCGCCGCCACCCTGTCGCGCGAACTCTATCGCACCGGCAGTACGGGCTTCCTCGACGTGCTCGACGCCGAGCGCTCGCTCTACTCCGCCGAAGACACCCTGATTCAGAGCCGAGTGGCGATCACCACCGACCACATCGCCCTCGCCAAGGCCCTCGGCGGCGGCTGGACGCGACCGGTCGAGACCGCAACGCCGGAAGTCGTCGACACGAACACGGGTCCGCGTCCGCGCGGATGGTAGGGACCGTCGCCGTCCGGTTCGTCCGGCTGCCCCGTGTCGCGGCCGTCGGACCCCAAGAAGGCGAGCACACGCGACCTCGACGACGGGCGCATTGCGCGCCACGTCGTGCCGCTCGTCGGCCGCCGGAAGAGCGGCGGTTCGACGCCACCGCCGCGACGATCCTCCGTCTGCCGGCCCCTACCGGATGCCGCTTCGGCGGGATCGCGGACCTCGGGTGGACCGAATTCGACGAAGCCGACCGTTGCCGCCGCCTGGAAGTCGCCAAGACGGGCGGAGCGTGCGGGCGATGGTTCGGCCCGGACATCATGGATATGAGCAGCCATATGCACCGACACGCGTTCGCGTCGGTCGCCTCGGAGTTCGGGTATTCTGATGCGGCGATCGCCGGGTTGCTCGGGCGCAAGGGGAGGGGCACGTCGAGGTACGTTCATCGGCCGGACGCCGCTCTCGCCGCCGCAGCAGAAGCCGTCTCCCGCCGGGTCGCGGAGACGATGAACCCGACCCGACCGGCGTGCCGGGTCGGCATCGACGACCAAGCCTCCTCCTCTCGACGTGGGACCGCGCGCCGCGCCGGTCGGCGTCCCGCCGCGACGCCCTCACCGCCGGAACCCGAGTGAAGCCGAATTTCAGCCGAGACGGCGAAGCGGCGGCCGGCCGGCCTTCGCGCGCTCGCCGTTCACCGTGTCGCGAGCCGCGGCGCCCGAGCTCGTCCGCGGGAACGAGGGCCCACACCACCGGCTCGCCCGGATGCTCGCCTTCGGCATGTCAGACGAAAGTATCATGACACATGGGTATCTCACCGCATTGCCCGAGTTCCGCAGACTCGGTATGCATATGGTATCGATACCATATCGATGTCGAACCGTGTGGCGCCCAAGGGAGGACGGGCGCCGACTTCGGGGTCGGCATGACCGCGGGATCGCTTCGAGCCCATGTCGGCGTCCGCCGCGGGGGTCGTCGCGCCCCGGCGCGGACGTGCGTGCCCACGGGAAGGTCGGCGAACCGCATGCCGTCCGAATTCGACGCGAGCGTCGGGTGCGACGGCCGTCAGGAGGACCCGACGACGTCGGGCGCCATTGGAGGGAAGTCATGAAGTATCGCGCAACGACGATCGTTCTTGGGGGGGGCCTGCTCGCCGTTCCTGCCCTTGCTGCCGATCTCGCCAGGAAGGCGCCGGCCGCCGCGAACCGGGTCCGCGTCTGCGACGCCTACGGCGCGGGCTATTTCTACATTCCCGGCAGCGAGACCTGCCTGAAGATCGGCGGCTTCGCCCGCGCGCAGTACACGGCCCATTCGACCGATTCCTCCGCCGGCGGTCTCTGGGGCGGCCACCGCAACCAGCATCTGATCGGCACCGTCGCCGACGGCGATCTCCAGATCGACGCGCGCACGCAGACGGAATTCGGCCTGCTGCGCTCGTTCATCGAGATCGAGGTGGTAAACGGCACCGGCCCCGCGACGTCCGTGACGCTCGACAAGGCCTTCGTCCAGTTCGGCGGCGTGACCGCCGGTCGCGCGACGTCGTTCTTCGACTTCTATACCGGCTCGACGCTCAACGTGTTCTGGGAAGGACCGGTGTCGGACTCCAACACCAACCTCTTCGCCTACACGTTCTCCTTCGGCAACGGCCTGAGCGCGACGTTCTCGCTGGAGGATGCGAGCACCAACGGACGGCGCGACAACACCGCCGGCCTCTACGGCGGCGTCCATTCCCCCGATCTCGTGGCCAATCTCGCCGTCGCCCGGAGCTGGGGCAAGGCGCAGATCATGGGCGCGCTCCACGACGACTACGCGCTGACGAGCGCCGGCCCGTCGCGGCTCGGCTGGTCGATCGGCGGCGGCGTCGAGATCAATCTGCCGGCGCTCGGCGCCAAGGACGTCGTCGATCTCCAGGTCGCCTACGGTCGCGGTGCCGTCGGCTACGTGTCGCAGTCCTGGGCTTCGGCCGGGACCGGAACCACCCGTGACTTCGACGTCGACGCGGCCGGTGTCCATCTGGCCTCGGCCTGGGGCATCAACGGCGGCGGCAAGCACTGGTGGACGCCGAAGGTGAACACCGCGCTGACCGCGGGCTGGGCGAAGTACGTGCCGGGCCTCTCCGACGCCGGCTTCCGCCAGATCGACCTCGCCGCCAACGTCGGCTGGGTCCCAGCGACCGGCCTCACCGTCACCGCCGAAGTCGAGTACCGCGACGTCGACTTCTCGTCGCCCGCCTACGAGGACCAGAGCGGCGTGATCGGCGCGCTGCGCATCGAACGTTCGTTTTGACGAACGTCGGTCGGCTCGACCGGGTCGCCGGCCGCGACGTCGCCCCCTGCGGATCGCCCCGGTGGTCCGGTTGAGCCTCCCGACGACCCGACGCGACAATGAAGAGGTTGCGGTTCGCATCGAAGTATGAAATCGATACCATAACCCTACTCGAGAAAGTGGGAAACGAACATGTCCGAGATCAATGCAGCAGCGGCCATCCTTCCGCACGTCGGTGGTTTGGACAACGTCGTCAGTGCCGCCCATTGCGCCACGCGCCTGCGTCTGGTGCTGAGGGACGCGACCCGGATCGACAAGGCCGCCCTCGAGGCGATCGACGCGGTCAAGGGCACGTTCCAGAGCGGCGGCCAGTTCCAGATCGTGATCGGCCAGGGCGCGGTCAAGCGCGTCTACGAGGACCTCGTCGCCCTCGGCGCCAGGGCGGTCTCCACCGAGGAGGCCAAGGAGGACGCGGCGGTCAATCTCAATCCGCTGCAGCGCTTCGCCCGCCTGCTCTCCAACATCTTCGTGCCGATCATTCCGGTGATCGTCGCCTGCGGCCTGCTGATGGGCGTGCTCGGCATGGCCAAGACGATGGGCTGGCTCTCGGGCCAGTCCTCGCTCTTCCAACTGCTCGATCTCGTCTCCAACACCGCCTTCGTCTTCCTGCCGATTCTGGTGGCCTTCTCCGCGGCGCGCGAGTTCCGCGTCAGCCCCTTCATGGCGGCGGCGCTCGGCGGCATCATGATCCATCCGGCGCTGCAGAACGCCTGGACCGTCGGCACCGGCATCAAGGAATACTGGGACCTCTTCGGCTTTCCGATCGCCAAGCTCGGCTATCAGGGCACCGTGCTGCCGGTCCTGATCGCCGTCTGGGTGATGAGCCGGGTCGATCGCCTCGTGCGTCGCGTCGTGCCCGACATGCTCGACATCGTGCTGACGCCGTTCCTGACCCTGCTGATCTCGGCCTTCTTCGCCCTGACGGTCCTCGGCCCGATCGGCCGCATCGTCGGCGACGGCATTTCGATCGGCCTGCAGACGCTCTACGCCCACGGCGGCATCCTCGCCGGCCTGATCTTCGGCGGCGTCTATTCGGCGATCGTCGTCACCGGCGTCCATCACTCGTTCCATGCGATCGAGGCGGGCCTGCTCGCCAATCCCTCGATCGGCGTCAACTTCCTGCTGCCGATCTGGGCCATGGCCAACGTCGCCCAGGGCGGCGCGGCACTGGCGGTGTTCTTCCGCTCGAACGACGTCAAGGTGAAGCAGATCGCCCTGCCGGCCTCGATCTCCTGCCTGCTCGGCATCACCGAGGCGGCGCTCTTCGGCATCAACCTGCGCTTCATCCGTTCCTTCGTCGCCGCGGCGGTCGGCGGTGCGGTCGGCGGCGCCTTCGTGGTGGCGACCAGGGTCGGCATGACCGCGGTCGGCGTCACCGGCATCCCCGGGATCGCCATCGTGCAGCCGTCGACCATTCCGAGCTACCTGATCGGCATGGTCGTGGCCTTCGGCACCGCCTTCGCGGGTTCTTGGCTCTTCGGGCTGAAGCCCGAGGAACGCTGAGTCCTCCTGCCCGCGTGGGAGACCGGGGGCGCGCGGCCCCCGGTCGTCCACCGACCGAGACGAGTGAAGACCCGTGAACATCCACGACCAGACCCCGTTCGACCTCGACCTCGACCCGTGGCGCCCCGTCTTCCACGTCGCGCCGCCGGCGGGTCTCCTCAACGATCCCAACGGCCTCGTCTTCTGGCAGGAGCGCCATCACGCCTTCTTCCAGTGGAACCCGAAGGGCTGTACCCACGAGAACAAGTCCTGGGGCCATCGCGCCAGCGCCGATCTCGTCCACTGGGAGACGATGCCGGTCGCCCTCGAGCCGACCGACTGGTTCGATGCGCAGGGCTGTTACTCCGGCTCGGCGGTCGCCGACGGCGACGATCTCGCCCTGATCTATACCGGCAACGTCCGTGACGCCGAGGGTCGGCGCGAGACGCGCCAGTGCCTCGCCCGTTCGCGCGACGGCCGCATCTTCGAAAAGCTCGGGCCGGTCCTCGACGGGCCGCTGCCCGGCTACACCACCCATTTCCGCGACCCGAAGGTGACGCGTGTCGGCGACGGCTGGCGCATGGTGCTCGGGGCGCAGACCGATGGTCTCCAGGGAACCGTCCTGCTCCTCGCGTCGACCGATCTGACGCGATGGGAGGCCGCGACCCCGCTGCTCGACGCGGGTGAGCACGGCTACATGTGCGAGTGTCCCGATCTCTTCCGGCTCGACGGAACGGACGTGCTGCTCGTCTGCGAGCAGCGCGAGACGAAGCCGGGCGAAGGGTCAGGCAACGTCGCCGGCTGGATCGCAGGCCGGCTCGATCCGGCGAGCCTCGCCTTCGACCATGGCGCCTTCCGCCGCCTCGACCACGGCCGCGACTTCTATGCGCCGCAGACCTGGGAGGCTTCCGACGGCCGCCGTCTGATGTTGGCCTGGATGGGATTGCCCGAGCAGGACGACGCACCGACCGTCGCCGCCGGCTGGCTCCACTGTCTCACGCTGCCGCGCGAACTCCGGTTCGTCGACGGCAGACTGACGCAGAGCCCGGCCGCCGAACTCGAGGCGCTGCGCGGGCCGGCGCGCCGTGTTCGGGCGCCGATCGTGGCCGGCGAGCGCGACTTCCCCGAACTCGCCGGCGAGGCCTACGAGCTCGCCGTCGCTCTCGACCCGCGGGAGACGTCCGATCTCGCCGTCGACCTGCGGGTCGCGGGCGAGGAGGCGACCACCGTCGAGATCGACCGCGCCGGCGGCATCGTGCGCCTGACGAGCCGTGACCGAGAGGGGACGACGGTCGCCCTCGGCGAGGCACCTCTCGACGGACCGGTCGATCTGCTGCGCATCTTCGTCGATCGCAGTTCGATCGAGGTCTTCGTCGGAGACGGCCGGATCGTCCTTTCGGCGCGGATCTATCCGAGCCCCGACGCGATCGGCATTCGCGCCCGCTCGATCGGCGGCGCGGTCGTCGCCGGCATCACCTTCTGGCCGCTCGGGCCACGACAGACCGCAGAATGAACGCAGAGGCCGTCGATGCCCTGTCATCGGGAGAACGTGCGATGAAGCTCTTCAAATTCCTCCGCGGGGACGCCCCCGCGATCGAGCCGCAGGACGAAGACACCGCCCGTGTGACGCTCGTCGCGCCGATCGGCGGGCGCCTCGTCGAGCTCGACGAGGTGCCCGACCCCGTCTTCGCCGGGCGGATCCTCGGCGACGGCTTCGCCGTCGATCCGAGCGAGGGCGTGCTGCGGGCGCCCTTCGCCGGCGACGTGACCAGCGTGCACGCCGCCCGCCATGCCGTGACCCTGCGCGCGACGAACGGCGCCGAGGTGCTGATGCACATCGGCGTCGACACCGTCGCCCTCGGCGGCAGAGGGTTCCGCACCCATGTGAGCCAGGGCGACCGGGTGCGGGCGGGCGATCCGCTCGTCACTTTCGACGTGGCGACGCTGCGCGCCTCGGTGCCCTCCCTCGCCATCCCGGTCATCCTGACCGACGGCGACGGCTTCGTCATCGAAGCGCGTGCCGCGACCGGCACCGTCGCCGCCGGCGAGCGCTGCTGCGTGCTCGTTCCGCGCGCCGCCGTCGTGCCGGAAGAGCCGAGCGTCGAAACCGCCGCCGGCGAGACGATCGTCCGCCGCGTCGCGGAAGTCTCCGACCCCTTCGGCATGCATGCCCGGCCCGCCGGTATCGTCGCCGGCCACGCCCGCGCCGCGCCGGTCGCCATCACCATCTTCCTCGGCGATCGCCGGGCCGATGCGTGCAGTTCCGTCTCGCTGATGTTGCTCGGCGCCCGCCAGGGCGATCGGCTGATCGTCGAGGCCGCGGGTCCGGCCGGTGCGGCGGCGGTCGACGCGATCGTCGCCTTCGTCGGCGAACCGACCGAAGACCCGGCGCCGGACGGCGAGGCGGCCTCCGCTCGCGAAGAATCGGCCGCAGTCGTCGTCGCGCGGCCGCAGCTCGCCCCCGGCGAGGCCCTGGTGCTCGACGGCGTGACGGCGGCGCCGGGACAGGCCGTCGGTGTCTCGCGCCGCTTCGTGCGCGAGACGCTCGTCTTCGCGGAGGCGAGCGACGATCCGGCCCGCGAACGCACCGCCCTCGACGACGCCCTCGCCGGAGCGCGGGATGCCGTCGCCGCGACGCTCGCCACGCTCGGCGAGGACGACGGGCACGGTCGCCACGGCGGCGCCCGCACCGAGATCCTGACGGCCCATCTCTCCTTCCTCGAGGACCCGTTCCTCAGGAGTACGGCGGATGCCGCGATCGATGCCGGCAAGTCCGCCGCCTGGGCCTGGAAACATGCGGTCGACGCACAGATCGTCGAACTCCGGGCGCTCGGCAATCAGGTCCTGGCCGAGCGCGCCACCGACCTCGAGGACATCGGTCAGCGCGTCCTGCGACTGCTGCTCGGCTGCGAGGAGGACAGGCTCGAACTCGCCGAGAACACGGTTCTCTTCGCCGAGGATCTGCTGCCCTCGCAGTTCGCCGAACTCGAACTCGATCGTCTCGCCGGCCTCTGCCTCGCCGCCAGCGGGCCGACCTCGCACGTCGCCATTCTCGCGGCCGCGCGCGGCATCCCGGCGATCGTCGCCACCGGACCGGACGCGCTGCGGGTTCCCGACGGTCAGATCGTGATCGTCGAAGCCGAGCGGGCGCGGGTTCGGATCAACCCCTCGTCGGACGAAGTCGCGGCGACCGAGGCGCGGATCACGCGACGCCGGACGCTCCATGCCGAGGCGCTGCGACATGCCGATGCCGAATGCCGCATGGCCGACGGCACGCGCATCGAAGTGGTCGCCAATCTCGGATCGCTCGCCGACGTCTCCCGCGCGCTCGCCAACGGCGCCGAAGGCTGCGGCCTCCTGCGCTCCGAGTTCCTCTATCTCGACCGCACCGTCGCGCCGACCGAGGACGAGCAGTACGTCCGCTATCAGGCGATCGTCTCGGCGCTCGGCGGTCGGTCGGCGATCATCCGCACGCTCGACGCCGGTGCCGACAAGGACGTGCCCTACATCCGCCTGCCGACCGAGGAGAACCCGGCGCTCGGCCTGCGCGGCATCCGCACCAGCCTGTGGCAACCGGAGATCCTGCGCACCCAGATCCGCGCCCTGCTCCGGGTCGAGCCCTACGGGGCGTGCCGCATCCTGCTGCCGATGATCTCGACGCTCGCCGATCTGCGGACCGTCCGGGCGGTCATCGAGACCGAACGTCTGGCGCTCGGTCGCATGACGCCGGTCGAGATCGGCATCATGGTGGAAGTGCCGTCGGCGGCGTTGCTCTCGGCGCATTTCGCGGCGGAAGTCGACTTCTTCTCGATCGGCACCAACGACCTCACCCAGTACGCGCTCGCCATGGATCGCTGCAATCCGCGGCTCGCCCAACAGCTCGACCCGTTCCATCCGGCGGTCCTGAAGCTGATCGCGCTGGCGGTCGAGGGCGCGCGGACGCACGGACGCTGGGTCGGCGTCTGCGGCAACCTCGCCTCGTATCCGATCGCCGCCCCGCTGCTGATCGGTCTCGGCGTCACCGAGCTCTCGGCCGGTGCCGAGATGATCCCGGAGATCAAGGCGGTGGTGCGCGGTCTTGCGATGGAGCGATGCGTCGCGGTCGCGCGTGCGGCGCTCGAGCTCGGCAGCGGATCGGACGTTCGTCATCTGCTCGCGACGGAATGGCCGGATCTCTGAGAGATCGGACGAAGGCGGCCGGTGGCGGCACGGCCGGAGGCCACCGTGCCACGGACTCAGGGAGTGAAGGCATCATGATCCTCGTGACCGGCGAAACCATCGTCGACTTCATCGAATCCGGCCGTTACGGCGACAGCCGCACCTATGAAGCCGTCATCGGCGGGTCACCGCTGAACGTGGCGACGGCGCTGGCGCGGCTGGGCCGTCCGGTCGCCTTCTTCGGCGCGATCTCGACCGACCGCTTCGGTCGCGACGTGATCGATCGCCTCGTCCGCGAGGGCGTCGACATCGCCCTGGTGCGACGCACCGACCGCCCTGCGCCGCTCGCCTTCGCCTCGCTCGACGACGAGGGCGTGGCGCAATACACGTTCACGCTCGCCGGATCCGCCGATCTGTCGCTCTCGGTCGACGATCTGCCCGAGACGCTGCCGGCGACGATCGACTGCATCCACTTCGGTTCGGTCGCGGCCGCGATCGAACCGAGCGCTACGGCGATCACGACACTCGTCGAGCGCTTCGGCGGCGATCGGGTGGTTTCGTTCGACCCCAACGTCCGCGCCGCCGTCATCCCCGATCGGGCCGCCTGGCTCGCCCGCTTCGACGCGCTGCTGCCGCGCGTCGACGTCCTCAAGGCCAGCGCCGAGGATGTCGCCTGGATCTTCGGCACCGACGACATCGAAGCCGTCGCACGCACCTGGTCGCGGATCGGCCCGAAGCTCGCCGTGGTCACGGCCGGCGCCGAGGGCGCCGTCGCCGCGGTGCGCGGAGAGGTCGTCCGCATGCCGGCGGCCCCGGTCGACTGCATCGACACGATCGGCGCCGGCGACGCCTTCCAGGGCACGCTGCTCGGCGGGATCGTCTTCCACGGACTGATGAGCAAGTCGGCCCTGGCCGAACTGGATCCCGCGCTCCTGCCGTCTCTGATCGGGCCGGCGATCGCCGTCGCAGGCCGGGTCTGCGAGCGGCGCGGCGCCGCTTTTCCCCGCGGCTCCGAGATCGCCGAACTCCTGTCGAAGTGAACGGCCTCGCGGCGCCCCGGCGATTGACGGCCGGGTCCGTGGTGCGCAGACTGTTCACCCGCACGAGGCCGACGAGGGAGTGCCCACACCGGCTCGGGCGGGCGTTCCGGGAGGAACGCGTCATCTGCGGACGAGGTTCGGGGAACGATCGTTCGTTTCGTCTCGCCTCGTCGGCCTGCGACCGGCGACACTCTGGATCTCATGCCTCGACAGAACCTCAACATCCGTCAGCTCGCCGAGAAGGCCGGCGTCTCGACGTCGACGATTTCGCGGGTGCTGAACAACTCCGGCTATGTCCGCCAGGAGGTGCGCGCCCATGTCGAGCGCATCATCGCCGAGACCGGCTACATCCCGAGCGGCATCGCCAAGCATCTGAAGAGCAGCCGATCGAACATGGTCGGCGTGATCATTCCGCGCATCAACTCCTTCGCCTCGAGTGAGATCACCGCCGGCATCTCGACCGAGCTCGCCGAGAGCGATCTGATGACCATCCTCGGCAACTCGGCCAACTCGCCCGATGCCGAGATGAACTACATCGAGATCTTCAAGCGACAGCGCGTCTGCGGCGTCATCATCCTGGCGACGGTCCTGACCGAACGCCACCTCGAAGCGATGAACGACCTCGGCGTTCCGGTCGTGGTCGTCGGACAGGACGCGAGTGCATCCGGTTTCCCGTCGGTCCTGCAGGACGAACGACGCGCGGCGCGTCAGATCACCGACTACGTCCTGCGCTGCGGCCATCGCCGGGTCGGTCTCATCGGGGTCGCCGATTGGGACGTGCAGGTCGGTTGCGAACGCAAGGGCGGCTGGGTCGACGCCCTGCGGGCGGCGGGCATCGAGCCCCGTCCCGAGGACATCGCCCTCGGCGGCTTCGACCTGACCGACGGCGCCGCCGGCATCGATCGCATCGTGCCCTTCGTCAGCGACACGACGCCGACCGCGGTCGTCGCCGTCACCGACCGCCTGGCGATCGGCGCGATGAGCCGCCTGCTGGAACGCCGTACCCGTGTGCCGGACGAGGTTTCCATCGTCGGGGTCGGCGACATCGACGTCGCCTCCGTCTACAGCCCCAAACTGACGACGATTCACTTCGACTATTTCGGCACCGGCAAGGCGGCGGCAGAAATGCTGATCGCGACGCTCGACGGCGAGACGACCGACCTGCGTCGCGTCATGCCCTTCGATCTGCGCATCCGCGACAGCGTCTCGATCCTCGACTGACACGAGGACGGGACCGGGATCGGCCGAATGGTTTCCCGTGGGCCGAATACGACGCGAAGGGCCGTACGGCTCGCTCCGTTCCACGATGCCCATCGACGAGAACGCCCGATCGGGGTCGGCCCCAGTCACGCCTTCGGACGTCGAACGGTGTCCGAGGGATCCTCGTCCGCGACCCCGAGTATTCGCCCGCGAAGCTGTCGACGCTTCACGCGAGATGCGCGTTGAGGAGGAAGCCGACGGCGAGGACGCCGAGCCCACGGCGGCGGGCACCGACCGCCACGTCTCGCGCCCCATGATCGCGGCGATCGGGTCGGCCGGCACCCTGCCGTGGACGGCGGCACCGGCGGCGATGCCGGGGCCGCCACGTGGATCGACGCGGCGCCGGCGACGTGGACGGAATGGCCGGAGCGTCGACGCCTTCCACGTTCGGTCCTCCGGGAAAACCAGTATTGACGACAAATTGGCCGCTGATATGATCACAGCGTCGTCAATTATCGTGAAAATATGTAAAAAGACTATTTTCAGTGCTTCGGGTGGCTCTGCTCCCGATCACTGATCATGTCACGGCGTCATCACAGGGATCAGGAGGAAGTCATGAGTGTCAAAGAGCCGACCCCCGAAAACGACCAGGCCGTCGAACTGCTTCGGGGCGCGATCGGGCATCGCGCGACGTGGACCGGCCTCACTTACGTGAAGGCGGAAGAAGCGGGAAAGGCGTCCGAAGCCGAAGAGTTCATCCGCCAGGCCATCTCACAGACCGGCGAAGTGCAGGGAGCCGCGATCAAGCTGCGCTGCTCCGACCCGCAGAACGTCGGCGACTTCGCCGATACGTTCCTGACGCCGGTCCTGAGGAAGACGTTCGACGTGGAATTCAAGACGAAGACGGCCGATCGGATCGATCTGCTGTTCCATCACTGCCCTCTGCTGAAGGCCTGGCGCGATCTCGGCTTCGACGCCGCGACCTGCGAGAAGCTGTGCGACATGGCCATGGACGGGGATCGCGGCATCGCCAAGGCGATGGGCTACGAATTCCATCTCGGCGGCACGCTCGCGAACGGATGCGACGTCTGCGAGGTGTCGTTCTTCAAGACGGGCGAGTAACCGCCGCCCTCCGCGCATGACACGTCTCGGCATCCGCATCGATCACGCTGCGGAACCGTTCCTTCCGATCGAAGGTGCGCGGCGCATCTGAACAACCAGACCCGGTGCGACGTCACCGTCCGGCCGCCCGTCGAAGGCGGCCGCGGCGAAGCCGTCGCTCTGCTCCGATGGAATCGGTCGGCTCGTCGCGAGCCGACCGACGAGGGCGGTCGTGCGCCGAGACGGGCTCGGCAGGCAGTTTCAAGGAAACCCGCGAGGGCGAAATGGACGCGGAACTCTACAGGACCTTCCTCGGGATTCTCCAGGAAGAGCTCATACCGGCACAGGGCTGCACCGAGCCTATCGCAATCGCCCTCGCGAGCGCGAAGGCGAGAGAACTCCTGGGTCGGTTTCCGACGCGGATCGTGATCCGCTGCAGCGGCAACATCGTCAAGAACGTGAAGGGCGTCGTCGTCCCCAACTCCGGCGGACAGAAGGGCATCGAGGTCGCGGCGATCCTCGGGGCGGTGGGAGGCAGGGCGGACCTGAACCTCGAGGTCGTCAGCCTGATCACCCCGGAACAGATCGAGACGACCAGAGAACTGTGCCGTCAGGGACTCTGTCGCTGCGAACTGGTCGAGGGCGAGGAAAACCTCTTCATTCGCGCCGAGGCGAGCGAGGGCGACGACGTCGTCGCCGTGGAGATCTCTCACAGGCATACGAACATTTCGCGGATCGAGAAGAACGGCCTCGTATCGTTCAGTTCGAATTCGATCGAGGCATTCAACGACGACCTCGACACGTCCTATACTCTGGTCGACATATTCGACTTCGCAAATTGTGTCGACATCGACGATGTGAAGAGCACGATCGAGCGGCAGATCGAATACAACTCGGCCATTTCTGCAGAAGGTCTGAGTGGAGAATGGGGCGGTCAGGTCGGCCGAACCATCCTCGAATCGTGCGGCAACGAACTGAAGGCGCGGGCCAGGGCCGCCGCCGCGGCCGGTTCGGACGCCCGCATGAACGGCTGCAACCTGCCCGTCATCATCAACTCGGGAAGCGGAAATCAGGGCATTACCTGCACGATGCCCATCGTCGTCTATGCGAAGGAGATGTCCGCCGACCACGAGCGCCTGTGTCGGGCGCTCGTCCTCGCCAATCTGATCGCCATTCATCAGAAGAAGTTCATCGGAAAACTTTCCGCATATTGCGGCGCCGTCTCCGCCGGAGCGGCGGCGGCCTGTGGCATCGCGTATCTGGAAGGTGCCGACTACGACCTCATCGGTCAGACGCTGACGAATACGATCGCCAATGTCGGCGGCATCGTCTGCGACGGCGCCAAAGCCTCCTGCGCAGCAAAGATCGCGAGTTCGGTCGATGCGGGCCTCATCGGCTACGAGCTGGCAAAGAGAAACCACACATTTCCATTCGGCGAAGGGCTCGTGGAGAAAGACTACGAGACGACAATTCGCAACATCGGGAGGGTCGGGTGCGAGGGGATGAGGTCGACGGACGTCGAAATACTCAGAATCATGACGGGACAATAGTCAGACAATCGTGAGATGGCGGCGCGGCCGCCAGATCATGGATGGTAGGAGGATCAAATGAAACGGCGTTGGATTATTCTGGCAATATCCTGGATCGTATTCTTCGTGGCGTTCCTGGATCGCGTGAACCTCTCGGTCGCGATGCCGCTGATCATGAAGGACTTCGCGTTCACGCCCGAACAGGCCGGATACCTGTTCAGCGCGTTCTTCCTGACCTACACGCTGTTCCAGATCCCCGGCGGCTATCTCGGCGACAAGATCGGGCCCAAGAAGGTCCTCGTCTTCGCGCTCATCTGGTGGTCGATCATGACGATGGCCACCGGCATCGCGCGGACCTTCTCGCAGTTCTTCCTGGTTCGCCTGCTGTTCGGCATCGGCGAGGGCATGCAGCCGCCCTGCGCCCTCAAGCTCAACAGCAACTGGTTCCCGAACCAGGAACGCGCGACCGCCAACGCGATCTTCACCTCCGCCTGCGCCTTCGGCCCCGCCATCGCGCCGTCGATCGCCGTGGCCATCATCGGACTGTGGGGCTGGCCGGCCCTGTTCTTCATCTTCGGCGCCCTGGGCTTCCTCATCCTCCCCGCGCTGATCGTCCTGGTGCGGAATTCGCCCGAAGAAGATCCGAGCGTGTCGAAGCAGGAGCTCGACTACATCAAGAGCGGCCAGATCGACATCGCGGCGCAGGCCTCCCAGACGGAGCCGGTCTGCAACACGGCCGTCAAGCCGAGCGATGCCAACCTCCTCGACGTCCTCAAGAACAAGAACATTCTGCTGCTCGCGCTGACCTACTTCGGGTTCATGTGCGCGTTCTTCGGTCTGCTGTCGTGGCTGCCCAGCTATCTGGTCAAGGCGCGCGGCTTCGAGATGGTGAAGATGGGCATCATGTCCGGCCTGCCGTTCCTGGCCCTCGGAATCGCCCAGCCGCTCGGTGGCTGGCTTTCCGACAAGGTCTTCAGCCGGCAGCGCAAGATGCAGGCGATCCTCGTCAATCTCGCCGCCGGCCCCATGCTCTACGGCGTCATCATCGCGCCGAATGAAACGATCGCCATGCTGCTTCTGGTCTGCACCGGCTTCCTCGTCGGACTGGCCTTCGGACCGCTCTGGGCAATGCCCATGGAATCGGTGCGTCGCAGCCATGTCGGGACGGCGGTCGGCGTGATGAACGCGGGTGGCAGCGTCGGTGGCATCCTGTCTCCGACGATCATCGGCTATCTGGTGGGCATGTCGGGATACAACGCCGCATTCGTCTTCATGGGCGGCGCGCTGATCTTCACCGCGTTGGTCGTGTCCTTCGTGAAGCTGCCGGCGCAGGCAACCGCTTCCTAGACCACGTCGCAGGCGACCCATGTGGCCGGAGCGAGTTCGAAGGGGACCCTTTCGCGCCCCGACGACAAGAAGCAGGACATCGTCGAGTCGGAGCGGGGCCCTTTCGGGCCCCTCTTCACGACGATCGCAGCAAGCCTCCGATCCCGATGCACCGAGCGGCATCCTCTCGGACGTCCATGCCGGTGCTCTCTCGCCGGCGGATGTTCGGAACGTTCCTCGGCGCGAGGAAGCCGAGCCGCAGGGGCGGTTGCCACGCGAACCGAACGTGTCGTCGGACCACCTCGTCGGCCGTCGGGGCCTATACACGGTCGCCGGTGCCGATCGTCGGGCTCGTGTGCAAGCCGTCGCGCCGTCACGAAGAAGCGTTCACGATGGCGTTCTGCGACGGAGGGCGCTGGAACAACACGTCTTCGATGTCCGCCTTGAGGACGGCCACGGCGGACGAGATCGCCCCCTTGGACAAGTGGTCGACGAGCGTGAGGTGCAGCTCGATCGTAGCGAAATTCTCTCGCTGAAAGAAATACATGGTCTGAATGCTCAGGGCATTTTCGAGCAGGGAGTAGGCATACTTGTTTCCATAGGCGGAAAACAGTTTGAGATGAAATTCGCAGTTGTAGTACCAATGCGCCATGGCATCGCCGCGTTCGCAGTTCAGGTAGTCGTTGCAAATCTGCCTGAGCTGCTCGATCAGCGATTCCGATATTTCGGAATAATTGCTCGCGAGGAACGAACACTCGAGAGCTGACCTGAATCGTGCGATTTCGAGCATTCGCTGCTCGTTCGGCGGCGCGAGTTTGTATCCGTGTCGCGGGATGCTGACGATGATGAGATTCGCCGTCAATTGGGTGAGCGCCTCCCGCACGGGAGCTCGGCTCACACCATACTTCTCCATGAGAAGCTTTTCCGTAATGACGCTGTCTTTTGAGTACACGCCGGAAAATATATCGGAATACAAGGACTGATATACTTTTTCGGTAAGTGTTTCAACTTTCTTTCTGATCATGCCATCAACCTTGGATGCGAGCCATCGAGAGGCATAGAAGTGGGCCGTACGGCGAGGTCATGAAGGCGACGTATCGTTGAAGATCCTGCAGAAGCGCCGTGCTCCGGATCGTCGACACGGCGCCCGAGCGCACGCCTGGATGCCGTCGAGCTCGTTCTAAATCGGAAATCGACCGCATCAAAGTGATTCCCGAGACGATGAACGCGGCCTCGCCGACGAACCGTGGTGGATCAGATGGGCAAGAGACGGTGTTGGTAGCCCCAGATCGCCTCGCTCGACTAGGCGGCTGCGATGACGCGCAGGTCGCAGCCGAAGTGCTGGCAAAGCAACTCGGCGAGTTCGAGGGGCTCACCATCGCAGGCGACGACAGTCGATTGTTCCCCAAGCATCGGTGTTGGGTTGGGACGGGGGAGTGGGCGGCAGCGTTGGCATCTGTCTCGATGCCGAGCAGCTCCGGCGACTGACCGGGCGAATCTCGACAAGCATCGAATTTGCCCCCTTGGACCCGCCTGCGTCTGGTGCAGCGTTCAACGGGATCAAATCCGATCGTCAGGAAATTCGTGTCGAGCGATACCGCCGCAGCATTGTTGTCATTCGAACGAGGAGACGATTGCAGCGGTCGACGAGCGCCGGCTAACCCGTCAGGGCCGCCATTGGATACTATCGCCTCGCCATCCAGTGTCGCCGCCGTGGTTGCCAATCGGTAGCCAGGTCGATCCCGGCAGCGCTAGAGGCGCTCTGCCTCCGGAGTGGGTTCCGGGACAGTTCTCTGATCTCATTGTACATTTTTGAGGTTGTGGTGGTGGGCGTGACAGGGATCGAACCTGTGACCCCTACGATGTCAACGTAGTGCTCTCCCGCTGAGCTACACGCCCGAACCACTCGGTGCCGCGACATCGGGATCGCCGCGGCGAGGGGGTCTATAACGAGGTTTGACGGAGGCTGCAAGCCTTCACGCGCGGCCCGTGGACAACTTTCCACGGGGTCCCCCCGAAAACGGCGGAATCACGCCGCCAGAAGCTTCTCGACCTCGCGCACCAGATCGCGCAGGTGGAAGGGCTTCGACAGGATCTTCGCGTCCTTCGGGGCCTGGCTGTCGGGGTTCAGCGCCACGGCGGCGAAGCCGGTGATGAACATCACCTTCAGGTCCGGGTCGAGCTGGGTGGCGCGACGGGCGAGCTCGATGCCGTCCATCTCCGGCATCACGATGTCGGTGAGGAGCAGCGTGAAGGGCTCTTCGCGCAGGCGCTCGTAGGCGGAGCGGCCATTGTCGTAGGAGACCACCTCGTAGCCGGCGTTGACCAACGCCTTCGCCAGGAAGCGGCGCATGTCGTTGTCGTCCTCGGCGAGAATGATGCGCGCCATCGGGTCCATTTCGTCTCTTCCAGTTGGCTGTGATCTCGGCTCGATCATAGGACCGAGCGCGGTAAACATCCGGTGAAACGACGGCGGCATTCCTGCCGTCCCCTGTTCGAATGCGACCTTTCGTACCATTGTGGACAGGAAAGGCGGCCGAAGGCAAATTGTTCGACGGCTCGAGTGGTGCGGCGTTCCGCGCGTGAGGGAGACGGGTGTTGCAGATCGTTCGGGACTTTCGGGAACACCCCGCCTTCGATCTCAGGGTGCCGGAGACCCCGGCCGCGCCGATCCTGCTCGACAGTCCCCATTCGGGCGCGGTCTATCCGGCGTCCTTCCTGGTCGAGACCCGGCTCGACACCCGCGCCGTCCGGCGTTCGGAAGACGCCTATGTCGACGAGTTCTGCCTGCCGTCGGCCGAACGCGGCATCGCGGTGCTGCGCGCCCATTTCCCGCGCGCCTATCTCGACGCCAATCGCGAGGCGCTGGAGCTCGATCCGGCGATGTTCCTCGGCACGCTGCCCGACGGCGCCAACACCACGTCGCATCGTGTCGCCGCCGGCCTCGGCACCATCCCGCGGATCGTCTCGGAGCGCGAGGAGATCTACGGCAGCCGCATTCCCGTCGGCGAGGCGATGGAGCGGATCGACGGGCTGTGGCGACCCTATCACGCCGCACTCGCCGACACGCTCGCCGGGCTCAGGCGGCGATTCGGCCTCGCCGTGCTGATCGACTGCCATTCGATGCCGACCACGCCGCGTGCCGTCGTCGGCGACCCCAGGGCCGAGATCGTGCTCGGCGACCGCAACGGTACCAGCTGCGACGGGCGGCTGACCGACATCGTCTCCTCGCTCTTCCGCGAGGCCGGCTATCGCGTCGCCCGAAACAAGCCGTATGCCGGCGGCCACATCACCGAGCACTACGGCTGGCCGTCCGGCGGGGTCCACGCCCTGCAGATCGAGATCGCCCGCTCGCTCTACATGAACGAGGCGACGCTGGCGAAGACCGCGGGCTTCGAACGCCTGAAGCGCGACATCACCGGAATCGTCGGCGAATTGGCGGGGTCTTGGCGCGGCATTTTCGATGGGACCGCGCTCGCAGCCGAATGAGGCGGCTTAGACACGATCTCGCCACGGTTTTGCCGCAGTGCAAACAAAAAAACGGGCCGCACGCGAAAGGCGGCGGCCCGAAAGTGGTATCAGGGAGGAAACGCCCGAGAAGGGCCCACGATCTGCTGCGAGGCAGCTGACCGCGATGCAGTAGAGAATATATTGCGACGCAAAAACGTCAAGCACGAATTTGCATTCATGCTAGTACTTTGACGAATGCAGTCATGCAAGAATCGCATGACTCGATTTTCCGCCTTTCCATCAATGCAGTGGCTGGACGCATGCGTTCCGGGTCGGCGGTATGGCGATGGCCGCGCGACGGGGGCAGCCGCATCGCACCCTCGCGGGCGAGGGGCGGACATCGCGCGGGCTCGCCCGCACTTGCCTCGCGGCGCGGTTCGTCGCATTGCAGGGGCGGGGCATCATTCGAGGACCGGCCATGGGCAATCCCGACCGCGACGAAACGCTCGTCGCCTTTCTCGACCGGCTCGCCGACGCCGCCGGCGCGGCGATCCTGCCGCATTTCCGTTCGCGTCTCGCCGTGGAGAACAAGCTCGAGGGCGCGGCCTTCGACCCCGTCACCGTCGCCGACCGGGCGGCGGAAGAGGCGATGCGGGCGCTGATCGTCCGCGACCGGCCCGATCACGGCATTCTCGGCGAGGAATACGGCTCCGAGCGGCTCGACGCCGAGCACGTCTGGGTGCTCGACCCGATCGACGGCACGCGTGCCTTCATCTCCGGCCTGCCGGTGTGGGGCACGCTGATCGGCCTGACGCGCGGCAGGAAGCCGGTGCTGGGCATGATGCATCAGCCCTTCACCGGCGAGCGCTACGTGGGCGACGGTACGCGGGCGTGGTATCGCGGGCCGGATGGCGCGCGGGATCTGAAGGCGCGGGCCTGCGAGCGGCTCGAGGACGCGGTGCTCTTCACCACCTCGCCGTCGCTCTTCGTCGGCGAGGAACGGGCGGCCTTCGACCGGATCGAATCAACGGTCCGGCTGTCGCGCTACGGGGTCGACTGCTACGCCTACTGCATGGTCGCCGCCGGCTTCGTCGACGTGGTGATCGAGAGCGGGCTCAAGCCCTACGACATCGTCGCCCTGATCCCGGTGATCGAGGGCGCCGGCGGCGTCGTCACCTCCTGGACCGGCGGCAGCGCCGCCGACGGCGGCCGCGTCGTCGCCTCCGGCGATCCCCGCCTCCACGACATCGTCCTGAGGCGCCTCGCCCTCGGCTGAGGCCGGGGCGGGTTCCTCCGCGACGACGGTCGCCACGACCGCGGCGGCCGTGCCCACGGCGGCGACAGGGGCGGCGGCCGGTTCGGCCTCCGGTTCCGCAGCGATCTCCGGTTCAGGCAAGGGCTCCGGCGCAGGCGCAGGTTCGGGCACAGGCACCGGCGCGGCCTTCGGTTCCTCGATCTGCGTGCCGGGCACGAAGGCGTCGAAGGCGGCCCAGACCTGTTCGCGGTAGAGATCGCGCTCGTGCAGCAGCTCGTGGCGGGCGCCGGGGATCACCATCAGTTCGGTCATACGGGTCGCGACGACGAAGCGCTCGGCGGCACGGCCGTCGACGACCTCGTCGCGGCTCGCCGTGAGGACCAGCGTCGGCACGTGCCAGGCGTCGAGCGCGTCGGGGGTGAAGACGCGCTCCTGCGCGGCGAAGGCTGCGGCGAGCCAGCCGATGGTCGGCGAGCCGATCGCCACCTGACGCAGGCGGCTCGAAAGCTCGGCGGCGCGGGCGTGGCGCACCGGATCGGAGGTCAGGCGATTGCCGGCGAAGGGGCGGGTGTGGACGGCGGTGGCGCCGCCGCCGAAGACCCAGCCGCGGCCGAAACCGAAGTTGCGCAGCGTCTTGGCGAGTTTCCGCGCGAAGCCGACCGGCACGCCGAAGTCGCCGAGGCCGAAGAAGGGCGAGACCATGACGATGCGCGAGACGTGCGGCGCGAGGCGGCCGATCTCGGCGGCGGCGATCAGGCCGCCGGTCGAATGGGCGAGCACGAAGAGCGGCCGCGGCAGCCCGGCGACCGGTCCGGCCAGCACGCCCTCGAGGTCGAGGCCGTAGGCGCGGAAGGAGCCGACATGGCCCTTGTGCGGGTGGCGGGTCTGCCGTTCCGAGCCGCCCTGACCGCGCCAGTCGAAGGTCGCCACGGCGAAGCCGCGGACCTGCAGGTCGCGCACCGTCTCGAACCAGCGCTCGATGTATTCGCCGCGTCCCTGGAGCAGCAGGATCGTGCCGCGCGGGCGGGCGGCGAGCGGCGGGAAGGTCGCCCAGCGCACGCCCTTGCCGTCGGCCGCCGTCAGCGCGCCGCAGGCGGCGCCCGGCGGGATCGGATTGTCGGGATGGTCGAACAGGCGATCGAGGGCCGGCATCGTGGGTCGCGTCTCCGGGGCTGCCTTCGGACATAGCGCGGGGGCGATCGCTCCACAACCGAGCGCGCGGTCGCGCGCGCGGGGATCGGCGAAATTCCGCGAGGGCCTCTTGAAAGGTCTCGCCCCCCTTCCCAGATCAGTCCAGCGGACGCCGAACGGGTCCGCGAGAGTGTTCGCCTCTCCCGGCGGTGCCAGAGAAAGACCGGAAGGTCCTAGGGTCGCGAGAGGAGAAGACGGCGAAGACTCGATCCATGTCGCTCGACTTGAAGGAGGACATCCCATGCGTATCGACTTCTCTCCGCTCTATCGCTCCACCGTCGGTTTCGATCGTCTGTTCTCGCTGATGGACACGATCGGCTCGGGCGAAACCTCGCAGCCGAACTGGCCGCCGTACGACATCGCTCGCACCGACGAGAACGCCTGGCGCATCACCATGGCGGTAGCGGGCTTCGGTGAGGCCGAACTCGGCATCGAACTCGAGCAGAACGTGCTCGCGGTGAAGGGTGCCAAGGAGGCGAAGACCGAAGGTGGCGACTATCTCTATCGCGGCATCGCCGCGCGCAGCTTCGAACGCCGGTTCCAGCTCGCCGATCACATGATCGTGCGCGGGGCTCGTCTGGAGAACGGGCTGCTCCACATCGATCTGGTCCGGGAAATTCCCGAGACCCTGAAGTCGCGTCGCATTCCGATCGCCACGGCCGCCGAGACCGTCTCGGCGAAGCCGATCGAGGCCGCCCCCGCCTCGCCCGCGATCGAAGCCGCGCCGACCGTCGCCGCCGCCTGACGGCGAACGGGGGTCGCGCCTCACTCCCCCCGGAGGCTCGACCCCGAGACCCGATCGCCCCCCGGTCGGTTTCCCGCGCCCCGTCGTCCCCCACGGACGGCGGGGCGCCTTCGTTTCGTGGGGCCTCGCCCCCTTTGAAAGCCCGACCGGACCGGATAGAGGTGTTGCCGCAACGCCCCGATCGAGCCGAGAGGCCGCATCTTGATCCGACACGTCGTCTTCTTCACCGTCGCCGATCCGGCGAACCGCGCCCAGGTCGAGGCGGGTCTGAGGCTGCTCGAGACCAATCCCCATGCCCGCCGACTGGTGGTCAGCGCCAACATGAAGCGCGACATCTGGTCGAACGAGGTCGACTTCGTGGTCTACGGCGAGTTCGACGACGAGGCCGCGCTGGCGGCCTACAAGGCGCACCCGGTCTATGCCGAATCGACGGCACTGGTGCGCCCCCTGCGGGATCAGCGCTTCGCGGCGGATTTCGAGATCGACTGAGGGCGAGGCGGTGGGCTGCGCCCCGCCGCGATGTCGTGCGCGATGCTTCGTCCGAGGCCGGAGTGCACCCGCGCATCACTCCCGCAACAACTTCGCGAAGGCGGCGACTTCCATCTCCGTCGTGGCGAAGGACGTGACGAAGCGCCAGAGCTTCTCGCCCGGCCCCGGCCGGTCCTCGGGGCCGAGGGCGGCCACCGACCAGTCGTAGAAGCGGGCGCCGCCCGCCTGAAGGCGCTCGGCCTCCGCTGCGGTCATGAAGGCGAAGACCTCGTTGGCCTCAGGTCGCCAGGCGAGGCGGGCGCGCGGCGCGGCATCGAGGGCCGATGCCAGACGGTCGGCCATGGCGTTGGCGTGGGCGGCGGCGGAGAGCCAGCGATCGTCGGCGAGCCAGGCCTCGAACTGGGCCGAAATCAGCCGCTGTTTGGAGACGAGTTGGCCCGACCGCTTGCGCAGGAAGGCGAGCTTCTCCTTCGTGCCGGGGTCGAAGGCGACGATCGCCTCGGCCATCAGGCAACCGCCCTTGGTGCCGCCGAAGGAGAGGACGTCGACGCCGGCCTTCCAGGTGGCTTCCGCCGGCGTGCAGCCGAGCCGGGCGACGGTATTTCCGAAGCGGGCGCCGTCGAGATGGACGGCGAGGCGATGGGCCTTCGCGACATCGCAGAGGGCCGCGAGCTCGCCGGGCGCGTAGACGAGCCCATATTCGTTGGGTGAGGTCAGCGACAGCACCGAGAGTTCGCCGTGGTGGAGACCACGCGGGATCTCGGCGAGGCGGGCGGCGAGGCCTTCCGCATCGAGTTTGCCGCGCCGGCCCGGCAGGCGCAGTGTGCGGGTGCCGGCGAAGAACTCCGGCGCGCCGCATTCGTCGATCGCCAGATGCGCCTCCTCGTGCGCCAGCACCGCGCCCCAGGGTGGGGCGAGGGCGGCGATCGCGAGCGCGTTGGCGGCGGTGCCGGTCGTGACCAGCAGCACGGCGACCTCGTGCTCGAAGAGCTCGGCGAGGCGCGCCTCGAGGCGGGCGGTCGTCGAGTCGTTGCCATAGGCGGCGGCGGGACCCTCGCGGCCGATCGCGGCGACGGCGTCGAGGACGGCGGGGAGGGCACCCGCCCAGTTGTCGGAGGCGAAGATCATGCGCCGAACTTGGCACCCCGACGGGGCGCCGACAAGCCGGACGGTCGTACAGCACCCGCCCGGCGCGCACAGTTTGGAGGCATTCTGACGATGCCCTCGGCATTTCTTCCTTTTAACACTTCTTGCGAAGGACGCGGTTTTCTGCGATGTTCCGGGCGAACCCAATAGGACAGTCTTGCTGACCTATTTTCTTCGAAGACGCGAAAAACGGCTGATTTCGGCGGTTTTTCGAAGGTCGCGAAGGGGGCGAGCGACGTGCCGGAACGGGGTGGACCCGAAACGGCCCGAGGCTTGCGAATGGGTGGCTCCCGGAAGCGGGGGGTGTTCCGGCGATCCCGCGGGTCTCGTGAGAGGCCTGCGGCAGACCCGTCTCCCCCCGCATGAACTGCCGCCGCGACCCGACGGGTCCGGCCAGAAGCGAGGATGGATCCCATGGAACGGATCGCGTCGGACAGCATTTCGCCCCTGCCCGAACTCGAAGGCACTGGCCTTCCCGAGACGACCACGGCGGCCGAGGCCAAAGTGTCGGCGCTGCCGCCGGCTCAGGGCATGTTCGATCCGGCCGAGAACCGCGACGCCTGCGGCGTCGGCTTCGTCGCCGACATCAAGGGCCGCAAGTCCCACGGCATCGTCAAGGACGCGCTCTACGTGCTCGAGAACCTCGAGCATCGCGGCGCCGTCGGCGCCGATCCGCTGATGGGCGACGGCGCGGGCATCCTCGTGCAGATCCCGCACGACTTCTTCGCCGCCGAGTGTTCCAAGGCGGGCTTCACCCTGCCGGAGGCCGGCCGCTACGCCATCGGCCAGTTCTTCCTGCCGCGCGACGCGGCGGAGCGCGAGCGCGCCATCGCCATCATCGAGCGCGTGGTCGCCTCCGAGGGCATGTCGATCCTCGGCTGGCGCGACGTGCCGGTCGACAACTCCAAGCTCTCCGAGGGCGTGAAGGCGACCGAGCCGGTCCACAAGCAGATCTTCGTCGGTTGCACCCAGCCGCTCGCCGATCAGGAGGCCTTCGAGCGCAAGCTCTACATCGCCCGCAAGCTGCTCTCCGGCGACGTCTACGAGGCGGACTGGAACGGCGCGACCAAGCGTGACCAGGACAGCTTCTACGTCGTGTCCTTCTCGTCGCGCACCGTCGTCTACAAGGGCATGTTCCTGTCCTATCAGGTCGCGGCCTATTACCCCGACCTGTCGGACGAGCGCTTCGTGTCGGCGCTGGCGCTGGTGCATCAGCGCTTCTCGACCAACACCTTCCCGTCGTGGAAGCTGGCGCATCCCTACCGGATGGTCGCCCACAACGGCGAGATCAACACGCTGCGCGGCAACGTCAACTGGATGTATGCCCGTCAGGCGACCACCACGTCGAAGCTCTTCGGCGCGGACATCGAGAAGATCTGGCCGATCTCCTACGAGGGTCAGTCGGACACCGCCTGCTTCGACAACGCGCTCGAGTTCCTGCTGCGCGGCGGCTATTCGCTGCCGCACGCGGTGATGACGCTCGTTCCCGAGGCCTGGGCCGGCAACGACCTGATGGATCAGGACCGCAAGGCCTTCTACGAGTATCACGCCGCCATCATGGAGCCGTGGGACGGACCGGCCGCGGTCTGCTTCACCGACGGCCGCCAGATCGGCGCGACGCTCGACCGCAACGGCCTGCGTCCGGCCCGCTACGTCATCACCGACGACGACCGCGTCATCCTCGCCTCGGAATCCGGCACACTGCCGATCCCGGAGGAGAAGATCGTCGCCAAGTGGCGCCTGCAGCCGGGCAAGATGCTGCTGATCGACCTCGAGGCCGGTCGCATCATCTCCGACGACGAGATCAAGAAGACCATCTCGACCGCCAACCCCTACGGCAAGTGGATCGACGAGACCCAGCTGGTGCTCGAAGACCTGCCGGAGGTGCCGGCGCGCGCGCCGAAGACGCTGGAGTCCCTGCTCGATCTGCAGCAGGCCTTCGGCTACTCGCAGGAGGACCTCAAGGTCCTCTTGCCGCCGATGGCCGTCACCGGTCAGGAAGCGGTCGGCTCGATGGGCACCGACACCCCGATCTCGGCGCTCTCCGACAAGTCGAAGCTGCTCTACACCTACTTCAAGCAGAACTTCGCGCAGGTGACGAACCCGCCGATCGACCCGATCCGCGAAGAGCTGGTGATGAGCCTCGTCTCCTTCATCGGCCCGCGTCCGAACCTGTTCGACCTCGAGGGCGCCGAAGCCCAGAAGCGTCTCGAGGTGCGTCAGCCGATCCTCACCAACGAGGATCTGGAGAAGATCCGCACCATCGAGAACGTCGAGGGTTCGGGCTTCAAGTCGATCACCATCGACGTGTCCTATCCGGCGGCCAACGGCCCGGCCGGCATGCGTCCGGCGCTGGAGGCGATCTGCATCCAGGCGGAGGCGGCCGTCCGCATCTCGGCGACCGGTCAGGTCTACAACATCATCGTGCTCAGCGACCGCATGGTGGGGCGTGAGCGCATCGCCATTCCGGCGCTGCTCGCCACCGCCGCCGTGCATCATCACCTGATCCGCAAGGGCCTTCGCACCCGCGCCGGTCTGGTGGTGGAATCGGGCGAGCCGCGCGAGGTGCATCACTTCGCGCTGCTGGCCGGCTACGGTGCCGAGGCGATCAACCCCTATCTCGCCTTCGACACGCTGATCGCCATGAAGGATCAGTTCCCGGAGAACGTCGACGAGCACGAGATCGTCTATCGCTACATCAAGTCGATCGGCAAGGGTCTGCTCAAGGTCATGTCCAAGATGGGCATCTCGACCTACCAGTCCTATTGCGGCGCGCAGATCTTCGACGCGATCGGTCTGTCGTCGAAGTTCGTGAAGCAGTACTTCTTCGGCACCGCGACCAAGATCGAGGGCATCGGTCTCGACGAGGTGGCGAAGGAGACGGTCGAGCGTCACACCAAGGCCTTCGGCGCCGACCCGGTGCTGGCCAACATGCTCGACGTCGGCGGCGAATACGCCCAGCGCATGCGTGGTGAAGCCCACGTGTGGACCGCCGGCACCGTCGCCGGTCTGCAGCACGCCGTGCGCAAGAACGACTTCGAGACCTTCCAGAAGGAGTTCTCCAAGCCGATCGACGAGCAGAACGAGCGTCTGACGACGATCCGCGGCCTGTTCCGCATCAAGTCGGCCGACGAGATCGGCAATGCGCCCATCCCGCTCGAGGAGGTCGAATCGGCCGCCTCGATCGTCAAGCGCTTCGCCACCGGCGCCATGTCCTACGGCTCGATCTCGCGTGAGGCCCACACCACGCTCGCCATCGCGATGAACCGCATCGGCGGTCGGTCGAACACCGGTGAGGGCGGCGAGGAGGCGGATCGCTTCGTGCCGCTCGCCAACGGCGACAGCCTGCGTTCTGCCATCAAGCAGGTCGCTTCCGGCCGCTTCGGCGTGACGACCGAATATCTGGTCAACTCCGACCAGATGCAGATCAAGATGGCGCAGGGTGCCAAGCCCGGCGAAGGCGGTCAGCTGCCCGGCCACAAGGTCGACGCGGTGATCGGCAAGGTGCGTCACGCCACCCCCGGCGTGCAGCTGATCTCGCCGCCGCCGCATCACGACATCTACTCGATCGAGGATCTGGCCCAGCTGATCTTCGACCTGAAGAACGTCAACCCGACGGCGGAAGTCTCGGTCAAGCTCGTCTCGGAAGTCGGTGTCGGCACGGTCGCCGCCGGCGTCGCCAAGGCGCGCGCCGACCACATCACCATCTCCGGCTTCGAGGGCGGCACGGGTGCGTCCCCGCTCACCTCGATCAAGCACGCGGGTTCCCCGTGGGAGATCGGTCTCGCCGAGACGCAGCAGACGCTGGTCATCAACGGTCTGCGCTCGCGCGTCGAGCTCCAGGTCGACGGCGGTGTGCGTACCGGTCGCGACGTCGTCATCGGTGCCATGCTCGGTGCCGATGCCTTCGGCTTCGCCACCGCGCCGCTGATCGCCGCCGGCTGCCTGATGATGCGCAAGTGCCACCTGAACACCTGCCCGGTCGGCATCGCCACGCAGGATCCGGTGCTGCGCAAGCGCTTCCTCGGCCAGCCCGAGCACGTCATCAACTACTTCTTCTTCGTCGCCGAAGAAGTGCGTCGCATCCTCGCCGACCTCGGCTTCCGCAGCCTCGGCGAGATCACCGGCCGCACCGACATCCTCGACAAGAAGGCGTCGATCGCCCACTGGAAGGCCAAGGGTCTCGACTTCTCGCGTCTGTTCTACCTGCCCAAGGCGGACCGGACCGAGATGTTCCACACCCAGAACCAGAAGCACCCGATCGACGACGTGCTCGACCGCAAGCTGATCACGCAAGCCAAGGTGGCGCTCGAAGAGCGGAAGCCGGTCCGCATCGAGACGGGTGTCATCAACGTCAACCGCTCGGTCGGCGCGATGCTGTCGGGCGAGGTGGCGAAGCGCTGGGGCCATGCCGGTCTGCCGGAAGACACGATCCACGTCACCCTGACGGGCACCGCGGGTCAGTCCTTCGGCGCCTGGGCGGCGCGCGGCGTGACGCTGGAACTGGTCGGTGACGCCAACGACTACGTCGGCAAGGGCCTGTCGGGTGGTCGCCTGATCGTCAAGCCGAGCCCGGCGTCGAAGATCGTGCCGGAGAAGTCGATCATCGTCGGCAACACCGTGCTCTACGGCGCCATCGAGGGCGAGTGCTACTTCCGTGGCTTCGCCGGCGAGCGCTTCGCCGTCCGCAACTCGGGCGCCATCGCGGTGGTCGAGGGCGTGGGCGACCACGGCTGCGAGTACATGACCGGCGGCATCGTCGTCGTGCTCGGCCAGACGGGCCGCAACTTCGGCGCCGGCATGTCGGGCGGCATCGCCTACGTGCTCGACGAGGACGGTTCCTTCGTGAAGCGCGTCAACCTCTCGATGGTCGAGCTCGAGCCGGTGCCCGAAGAGGACATCCTGCTCGAGAAGCTGCACCACCAGGGCGGCGACCTCGACTTCAAGGGCAAGGTCGACGTCACCGGCGACATGACCCGCCACGACGACGAGCGTCTGTGGCAGCTCATCTCCAGCCACCTCCACTGGACGGGTTCGGCCCGCGCCAAGGAGATCCTGGAGCACTGGGAGGTCTTCCGGCCGAAGTTCGTCAAGGTCATGCCGGTCGAGTACCGCAAGGCCCTGCAGCGGATGGCGGCGGAGCGTCAGGCGGCCGAGTGATCCTCGCCACGGGTGAACGGAGGGCCGACCACGGTCGGCCCTCGACATCAGACAACACCCGGCGGCGATCCCCTCGCGAAGCGAAGGGCGGGTCGACCGAGCCGGACGAAACGATGATCGGAGTGACACGATGGGTAAGGTCACCGGCTTTCTCGAGTACGACCGTCAGGAGCTGAAGTATCAGCCGGCGGCGGATCGCATTCGCCACTACAACGAGTTCACGCTGCCGCTCGGCCAGCCCGACGTCGAGCGTCAGGCGGCGCGCTGCATGGAATGCGGCGTGCCCTATTGCCACCGCGGCTGCCCGGTCAACAACCAGATCCCGGACTGGAACGATCTGGTCTACGACGGCGACTACGAGACCGCGTCGAAGAACCTGCACTCGACCAACAACTTCCCGGACTTCACCGGCCGCATCTGCCCCGCGCCCTGCGAGGCGGCGTGCACGCTGAACCTGTTCGACTCGCCGGTCACCATCAAGACCATCGAGGCGACCATCGTCGAGAACGCCTGGGAGAAGGGCTGGCTGGCGCCGGAACTGCCCAAGACCAAGACCGGCAAGAAGGTGGCGATCGTCGGCGCCGGTCCTGCCGGTCTCGCCGCTGCCCAGCAGCTCGCCCGCGTCGGCCACGAGGTCCACGTCTTCGAGAAGAACGCCAGGGCCGGCGGTCTGCTGCGCTACGGCATCCCGGACTTCAAGCTCGACAAGAACGTCGTCGAGCGTCGCGTCCAGCAGATGGTGGCGGAAGGCGTCGTCTTCCACTTCGGCAAGAAGGTCGGCGTCGACGTCGATGCCGCCGCCCTCGTCGCCGATCACGACGCGGTGCTGCTGTCGGGCGGCGCCGAAAAGCCGCGCGATCTGCCGGCGCCGGGCCGCGAGCTCTCGGGCATCCACTTCGCCATGGAGTTCCTGCCGCAGCAGAACCGCCGCGTCTCCGACGAGCCGCTCGGCGACGTCGAGCCGATCCTGGCGGCCGGCAAGCACGTCGTCGTCATCGGCGGCGGCGACACCGGTTCGGACTGCATCGGCACCTCGGTGCGTCAGGGTGCCCTCTCGGTGACCCAGCTCGAGATCATGCCGCGTCCGCCCGAGAAGGAGGACAAGCTCGCCACGTGGCCGAACTGGCCGCTGAAGCTGCGCACCTCGTCGTCGCACGAAGAGGGCTCCGAGCGCATCTTCGGCGTCACCGCGACCAAGTTCGAGGGCGTCGACGGCCGGGTGAAGGAGGTGACGATCCAGGAGGTCGACGCCCGGTTCCAGCCGGTTCCGGGCACCGAGAAGGTGATCAAGGCAGATCTGGTGCTGCTCGCCATGGGCTTCGTCTCGCCGGTCCACGAGGGCATGCTGCAGTCGCTCGGCGTCGCGCTCAACGGCCGCGGCAACGTCGAGGCGAACGAAGAGGCCTACAAGACCTCGATCCCCAAGGTCTACGCGGCGGGCGACATGCGTCGCGGCCAGTCGCTGGTCGTGTGGGCGATCCGCGAGGGCCGTCAGGCCGCCCGCGCCATCGACCTCGACCTGATGGGCAAGACCGAACTGCCGCGCTGATCGGCCAAGGTCCTCGCCAAACGATCACGGCGCGTCCCGCGGGGCGCGCCGTCTTCGTTTCGGGGGAGGCTTTTGGCTTCTTTCGAAGGGATGGAGATCGGCTCCTCGCATCCGTTCGGCTTCATGTCGAGGTGCTCGGCAAAGCCGAGCCTCGAAACACGAAGCCTCGACGGGCCTTGCCTCTCGACCCTTCGCCCTTCGAGGCCCGGCTCACGCCGGGCACCTCAGGATGAAGGGCCTCTGTCCAGCGCCGAATTCGCAGCCCGACGGTCCGGGCCTCACGCCAGCCCGTTGTCCTTCAGCGCGTCGAGGAAGCGCTCGAGGCGGGACATGGTGCGGCGGTTGCTCTCCTCGGTGTTGTAGGGTGCGGAAGCCTTCGCGCCCTCCATGACCGAGGCCATCCAGCTCGACCAGTCGAAGTCCTTGGACGAGAAGTCCGCCGCCCTGGTCGTCGTGCCGTCGACGGACGTCGCCGGGAAGGCGATGTTCGCGACCAGCATCAGCGCGTCCTGCGAGTTCATGCCGTCGACCGTCGCATTCCAGGCGGAGCGCAGCTGCGGCGAAGCGTCGGGCGGCGGGAAGGCGATCGTCCGGGCGACGCCGACCTCGAGCAGGCCGTCGTGGTTGCGGTCGATGCCCTCGGTCGGCGCGACCAGCAGGTTCTCGGCGCCTTCCTCGGAGAGGTTCGACGTCGAGATCGGGTCGGCGAGGCAGGCGGCGTGCTGCAGCACCTGCAGGGACGAGGCGTCGAGCCCCTTCAGATAGGAGAGCGCATTGCCGCTCGCCACCGCGTCGCGGGCGCCACTCCACAGCTCGGCGGCGGTGTCCTGCTCGGTGGTCGACAGGCCGCGCATCGTCATGATGGCGCGATCGTCGTCGCCCAGCGCGAAGGGGGTGGAGAAGTCGGGGTTGTGGCGGCCGCGGATGGCGGCGGCGAAGCCGGCGCGTTCGACCGGGCTCATGGTGGTGGTGGACATGGACGCGAAACTCTCCCGTTGCCGGCATTTCCTGCCGAGACCGCGCGAGAACGGCAGCAATTGCCGGGATCTCGCCCGGATTTCGACCGGTCGACGGGAGAATGAGCAATCCGCGTGCCGGAATACCGCGCGGGGGGCCGATCAGCGCAGGGCGACCAGCGTCGCGCCGAGGGCGATCAGGCCGACGCCGGCCCAGTTCAGGCCCGAGAGGCGTTCGCCGAGAAAGGCGGTCGCCAGAACCGCGACGAAGACGACGCTCAGCTTGTCGATCGGCGCGACGCGCGCGGCGTCGCCGAGCGACAGCGCATGGAACCAGCAGAGCCACGAGGCGCCGGTCGCCAGTCCCGACAGTGCCAGCGCGATCCAGGTCCGCGAGGAGAGGGCGGGCAACTGACGCCAGTCGCCGGTGACGGCGAGGAGGCCGGAGAGCAGGGCGACGACGACGAGGGTGCGGATCCACGTCGCCAGCCCCGAGGGGACGTCGGCGACGCCGATCTTGGCGAAGAGGGCCGTCGCCGCGGCGAAGACAGCCGACGCGAGCGCCCAGACGAGCCAGGGTGGGACGATCTGGGACATGCGCTCGCCTCCTCGGCCCGGCTCAGGGCAGGCGTCGGGCCCCGGCGTCGACGCGGCCGGGCGGGGGATCGAGCGGCAGGCCCTCGACCATCAGGCGGCGGGCCGGCGTGGCGGCGACCGGATAGCCACCGGGCAGCACCGTCGGTTCGGCGGCGCCGGGGGCGGCGAGCACGGTCTCCGTGCCCGGGGCCGGCTCGTTGAGCGGCACCATCGGCCCGGCCTTGGCCCAGGGCGCGGGTGGCAGCGGCGGCGGGGCGCCGACGATGGTCTCTTCGGTCTTGGGTTGGACGGCCGGGAGTTCCGGCGTCTTCGCCGCGACGTCGGTGGACTGACCGCGCTTCAGGCGCAGGATGCCGCTCTCGACGAAGAAGGCGAGCTTGCGGCGGCCGGCGCGGGTGAAGAGGACACCGTCGTTGAGGCGCAGGCGCTTCACCTGACCGTCGACGTCCGGGCCCATCTGGGTGTAGTGGCCCTCCTCGTCGGTGAAGGCCGACCAGATGTCGACGAAGGTGCCGCCGGCCGCGGCGACGCGCGGGCGAGCGAGATCGTTCAGCGACGACAGGAAGGCGGAGAAGGCGGCGCGGCGGGTCGGACCGAGGTCGGGATCGGCGGTCGGCGGCAGGCCGACCCACCAGAACGGCTTGCCGGTCGCCTTGAGGGCGGCGAGTTGGCGGTCGATCCGCTCGCCGTAGACGCGGTTCCAGTCGTCGGAGCCGGGCTCGAGGCTCTTGCCGGCGACGGTGATCGGCTGCCAGTCGTTGATGCCGATCATCGAGACGACGAAGTCGGGCTTGCCCTCGGCGAGATGCTTGGGCAGCTGGCCGAGCCATTCGGCCTCGCCGTCGCGCACCAGGCCGGCGGTCGCCTTGGTCCGCGTCGCGACCTGCAGTTCCGGCTCTTCGGCGAAGGCCATGCGCAGGCCTTCCGAGAGGCCGGTCGCCTCGATGTCGCCGACCACCAGCACGGTCTGGGCATCGGGGTTCTTCGGCGCCTCGACGATCTTGGGTTCGGCCGGAGTGGTCGGCTTCTTCTTCTGGTCGGGGGCGATCGGCGCGCCGACACCGGTGGCGGGCTGGCGACGCACGCCGAAGAGCATGTCGAAGAAGCCGGTGACCGGGTCCTGCGCGCGCACCGGCGCGGCGTCGAGGACGATCAGGGCGGCGAGGACGATCGCGCCGACACGGGCGATCGATCCGCTCCAGTTGCGGCGCATGCTCGAATGTCTCCGTCGCGGGCCAAGGGTCGTCGGACCCTTCCGTCCGCGACGCGCATCTTAACCGCCGCGGAGCCGCTCGAGAACCTTGTCCGAGGGATAACCGTCGGCCGGCGTCATGCCGACCGACTTCTGCCAGGCCTGGATCGCCGCCTGGGTCTTCTCGCCGGCGCGGCCGTCGGTGCCGCCGGTGTCGAAGCCCATCGCGGTCAGGCGCTCCTGCATCTCCTGCGTCTCGGAGAGCGTCAGCAGGCGCTCCTGGACCGGCCAGGGGCGCACGAAGGTGCCCTCGCCGCGGATCTTGTCGCCGAGGTGGCAGATCGCCAGCGCGTATTTGGTCGAGGGATTGTAGGACTTCACCGCGAAGAAGTTCTGGGTGAGGGCGAAGCAGGGGCCGTTGGCGCCGGCCGGCAGCCACAGGCGGGCGACCGAATCGAGGCGGACGTAGGCGCCGCCGTCGGCGCGACGCACGCCCTGCGCCGACCACTGGGCGAGCGTGCGCTGGGTCTTGAGATCGGCGAGGCCGGCGTCGAAGGTCGACGGCAGCACCACCTCGTAGCCCCAGTGGTCGCCGCGGCGCCACTTGCCGCGTTCGACGAGATAGCGGGCGGTGCCGGCGAGGGCGTCGTCGGGCTTGCCGAAGGGGTTGATCTTGCCGTCGCCGTCGAAGTCGACGCCCATGTTGAGCCAGACCTCGGGCATCCATTGGGTGTGGCCCATGGCGCCGGCCCAGGAGCCGATCATCTCGGAGGGCTCGGCCCAGCCGCGATCGACGATGACGAGGGCGTTGAGGAGCTCGGCCTCCCAATAGGTGCGGCGGCGCGGCTCGCCCCAGGCGAGAGCCGCGAGGCAGTTCAGCACCGGCTTCATGTACTTGGCGGAGACCACCAGATCGCCGAAGGAGGATTCCAGCCCCCACAGGCCGCAGAGCGTGTAGCGGTCGACGCCGTACTTGGCTTCGATGCGGTCCCACAGCGCGGCGTATTCGACGATCCGCTTCTTGCCGGTCGTGACGTTGTATTCGTTGGTGCGCTTCTCGACGTAGCGCCAGATCGGCTCCTGCACCTCGGGCTGCGACTTGTCGGACTTGTAGACCGAGGTCTCCGGCACGACGGCGTTCATGACGCGGTCGTAGGTGGCGCCCGAGATGCCGCGACCGAGCGCGCGCGGGCGGAAGCTCCGCGCCCACTCGCGGAACTCCTCCGTCGCCTGCGGGCCGGGCTCGCCGGGCTGGGCGCGCACCGCGGAGCCCATCGGGTTGGAGGCGCAGGCGGTCAGGCCGGTCGAGGCGAGACCGAGAACGAGCCCGCGGCGCGTCAGGGCGAAACCGCGAGAGGCGAGAGAGCCTCGGGGGTCGAGCGGCGCAGGCGCCATGCGATGTCTCCTCCGGCGCGTCCACCGCGCCCTTGCCGGAGGATCATGGTTAATCCCATCTTAACACGCCCTTAACGGTGTGATGGTGATGTGTGCGCCGACGACGGATCGCCACGCCTCCGCCTCGATCCCGCCATCGGGATCTAGGATGAAACGACGGCGCGGGAAGGGGCTCGGACCTCACGCCCGCGGACGCGGCGGCATCGTCGTCGCGATGCAGGAGGAAGACGGCCGCCCGGCCGTCCACGAGTTTCAGGAAAGCTCGACAGATGAAGAAGATTCGCAAGGCCGTATTCCCCGTCGCCGGTCTCGGCACCCGCTTCCTGCCCGCCACCAAGGCGATGCCGAAGGAAATGCTGACGGTCGTCGACAAGCCGGTGATCCAGTACATCGTCGACGAGGCCCGCGAGGCCGGCATCGAACACTTCATCTTCGTCACCGGCCGCAACAAGGGCGTCATCGAGGATCACTTCGACCTCGCCTACGAGCTCGAGCAGACGCTGCGTTCGCGCGGCAAGAAGGCCGAACTCGCCATTCTCGACGCCCAGCGCCCGGCGCCCGGCACCGCCTCCTTCACCCGCCAGCAGGAGCCGCTCGGCCTCGGCCACGCGGTGTGGTGCGCCCGTGATCTGGTCGGCGACGAGCCCTTCGCGGTGATGCTGCCCGACATGATCATGAAGGGCCGCACCAAGAGCTGCCTCGCCCAGATGACCGACGTCTATCGCGACACCGGCGACAACGTCATCGCGGTCGAGGAATGCGCCCCCGAGCTCGCCCATCAGTACGGCGTCGTCGGCGTCGGCGAGGAGAAGGGCGACGCCTTCCGCATCACCGCGATGGTCGAGAAGCCGCCGAAGGGCACCGCCCCGTCGAACCTCTTCATCAACGGCCGCTACATCCTGCAGCCGCGTATCTTCGAGCTGCTCGAGACGCAGGAGCGCGGCGCCGGCAACGAGATCCAGCTGACCGACAGCATGCGGGCGCTGATGGACGAACAGGCCTTCTGGGGCGTGAAGTTCGACGGCAAGACCTACGACTGCGGCTCCAAGGTCGGCTTCCTCGCCGCCAACGTCGCCTACGGCCTCGAGCGGCCGGAGCTGACCGCCGAGTTCAAGGCCGAGATCGCCGCGATCCTCGAGACGCACTGATACCAAAGGCCGAAGGTGCTGACGCACCCGGCCTTTGAAGACACGCGAATTTCTCATTTGCGTCAAAGGCATGAGAAATTCGCGTATCGAATGCCATCGGTCATTCCCAATGCCCGATGGTATGAACCATCCGCATCGACGAAACGTTTCGGCCGGTCTCCCTCGCGGGAGGCCGGCCGTTTCGTGTGCGCGTCCAGCGGGGTCAGCGCTGGATGCGGACGCCGGTCGTCACCGTGCCGACGTCGTAGGCGGCGGCGTTCGACGCCGTGACGTGGTCCCAGCGCAGGCGGACGAAGGTCTGGAAGTTGCGGTCGAACTTGTAGGTGAGGCCGCCGAAGGCGCCGACGGTGCGCTCGTCGATGTCGAGGCCGACGTAGTGGCGGGTGTCGACGGCGGAGCCGACGGTCGCGGTCAGGTCGCGGCGCAGCGACCAGTCGAGCGCCACCTCGGCGGCGCGGGCGACGGCGCCGGGCGAGCCGACGTTGGTGGTGGGCTCGACCGTGGTGGTGGCCTTGACCTTGACGGTCGTCAGACGCGTCGGCGACCAGGTCAACTTGGCGTCGACCAGCCAGTCCGAAATGGTCGACAGCGCCGCGTCGCGGGGCTTCTCCGTGCCCCAGCCGACGGCGAACTCGCCGCGCAGCATCGGCCCCGCGTCGGCGGCGATGCCGACCTTGACGGCGCCGCCCTCGGTGTCGCGACGGTGGGAATAGACGATCGGCTCGTCGTAGCGGCGGACGCGGGTCTGCACCTCGACGAAGGGGGCGATGGCCTGACGCGGGCCGACGGTGGCGCGCAGCGCGCCGACGAAGAGCGTGTTGTCGCGCATCGACGGATCGACGACGCCGGCGCCGAGCGCGCCGTTGGCGACGTAGTCGTTGCGCTCGATGTCGCCGCGCAGGGTGACGCCGATGCGGCCGACCTCGTGCGTCACGCCGAGCGAACCCGTCAGGGTCGAGCGGTCGGTGCCGGCGCCACCGGTCGAGGCTTCGTTGGCCGACGCCGTCTCGCGCTGGCGCGACCAGCCGCCGACGATGTCGGCACGGGTCGCCTCGCCGATGTCGACGCGGCCGCGCAACTCGCTCTCGAAACGGCCCTGGCTCAGATCGGAGGCGCCGGAATAGCCGGTCCAGCCGCCGCGCAGGCGCATTGCCAACGCGTGACGCGACCAGTCGGAACGGGCGATCAGTTCCGGTTCCAGCATCCAGAGCCAGCTGGCCCGGCCGCCGGCGGTGGAATCGACGTTGGTCTTGCGGCCGACCGAGGCCTCGACGGCCGGCAGCCACAGCATGCCGCCCGAGCGCAGGCCGAGCTGGGTGTAGCCGTCGTCCTCCTTCTCCGCCTCCTCGCGTTCGGTGGCGCGCAGGTCGCGGGGATCCGGCTGGATCGCCGGGCGCGGTGCCACCGGGCGGGGGACGACGGTGGCCGTCATCGGCGCGACCGGGGCGACCGGGCCGCGGGTCGCGACCGGCTTGGGCTTGCGCGGGATCGTGGCGGTCCGGGCGGCAGCGGCGGCAGCCGCGGCGGTGTCCTGGTCGGCGGTGGTCGCGGAGGGATCGCCGCCGGTCGGGCGCGGCGCGCCGGAGGCATCGAGGCCGAGCGGATCGGGATTGGCCATGGCGGCGCCGGGCTTCGGCTTCGCCATCGCGGCGCGGCGGGCGGCGTCCTCGGCGTCGGTCGCGTCGTTGTTGCCGCGCAGCACCTGGGCGGCGGCCGGGCCGGCGAGACAGACCGCGAGGGCGAGGAGCGAGACCGCGAGCGCCGCGTGCGCACGCGAAGCGCCGCGCCGGCCGCCGGTCGGGGCGGGGCTCGCGGGACGCGTCGCGGGGCGGCTGCGGCAGTTCATGGGGCCTCGGGCGGCGTTCAGGGCCTCGAAGAGGGCGCGCGAAGGTCGGCCTTCGCGGCATTTCTTGCCGAAAAGTAAACGGAAGTGGTTAACGCTTTCTTAGTTCCGGGCCGGCCTCCGCGCGTCACCGTGCCGGGGCGGGTGTGACGACGGGGAGGGTTGGCCGGGTTGCGAAACGTGATATTCAGGCGGGCCTCGCCCCCGAGAGGGGCTCACGGGATCGATCGATGAACGAAATCAGCCTTGCCTCGGCCCGCCGCACCATCGCCACCGAGACCCGCGGTCTCGAAGCGCTGGGCGTCGCGCTCGACGGGGACCTCGGCCGCGCCTTCGAGCGCGCCGTCCATCTGATGGCCGATCCGGCGGCGCGGGTGATCGTCTCGGGCATGGGCAAGAGCGGCCACGTCGGGCGCAAGATCGCCGCGACGCTCGCCTCGACCGGCACGCCCGCCTATTTCGTGCATCCCGCCGAAGCGGGCCACGGCGACCTCGGCATGATCGCCACGACCGATGTCGTGCTGGCGCTGTCGTGGTCGGGGGAATCGGCCGAACTCGCGCCGGTGCTCGCCTTCGCCGACCGTTTCGGCGTGACGCTGATCGCCATCACCTCGCATGCCGCCTCGACGCTCGGCCGCTCCGCGACCGTCGTGCTCGAGCTGCCGCGGGTGGAGGAGGCCTGTCCGCACGGGCTGGCGCCGACCACCTCGACGACGCTGCAGCTGGCGCTCGGCGACGCGCTCGCCGTCGCCCTGCTCGAGGGGCGCGGCTTCACGCCGGAGGACTTCCGCGTCTTCCATCCGGGCGGCAAGCTCGGCTCGTCGCTGCGCACCGTGCGCGACGTCATGCACGGTGGCGACCGCGTTCCGGTGGTCGCGACCGGCACGCCGATGCGCGAGGCGATCATCGCCATGACCGGCAAGGGCTTCGGCTGCGTCGGCGTGGTCGACGCCGAGGGGCTGCTGATCGGCATCGTCACCGACGGCGACCTGCGCCGCCATCTCTCGGACGATCTCCTGTCGGCCCGGGTCGACGACGTGATGACGCGCAACCCCAAGGTCACGCGCCCCGACGCGCTGCTCGGCCGGGTGATCGCGACGCTGAACGTCGCCTCGATCACCGCGCTCTTCGTCGTCGAGGACGGCCGCCCGGTCGGCGTCGTCCACGTCCACGACCTGCTGCGCGCCGGCGTGGCGTGAGGCCGACGGCCGACCGCGCGGAAGCCGTATCCCGCCCGGTCAGCCGGCCTCGACCACCAGGATCGGGCCTTCGACCGAACGGACGACGACGCGGCTGCCGGCGGGCAGCAGCGGGCCGCGGATGCGCCAGAGCGTGTCGTCGATGGTGAGGTGGCCGCCGTTCTCGCCCAGCGGTTCGGCCAGCGTGAAGGTCCGGCCGATCAGGCGGCCGGCACGATCGTTGATGAAGGGGTCCTGCGACGCCGCCTGGGTGCGGTGGAACCAGCCGCGCCCGACGATCAGCAGCACGATCGACAGGATCGCCCAGACCAGCGCGAGGCTGCGCACCGACCAGTCGACGACGAGGGCGAGCACGCCGACCAGCACGGCGCTCGCCCCGAACCACACCAGGACGAAGCCGGGGACGACGATTTCGAGCCCGAGCAGCACCAGGCCGAGCAACCACCAGCTCCAGGCGCCGTATTTCAGGAACAGCGTTTCGACGAGGTCGAACATCGGGTTTCCTCCCCGTGGGGCCGGATGGGATCAGCCGCGGCTGTCCGGTACGCCGGGGCGGCGGGCCTGGGACGAGCCCTCGCCGAAGCTCGCCTTGGCGATCTCGGCGATGCCGGCGACCGATCCGAGGATCGAGGTGGCGTCGACCGGCAGCATCAGCACCTTCTGGTTCGGCGCCGAGGCGAGGTGGCCGAGCGCCTCGACGTATTTCTGGGCGACGAAGTAGTTGATCGCCTGGACGTCGCCCTCGGCGATCGCCTTGGAGACCAGCTCGGTCGCCTTGGCCTCGGCCTCGGCGGAGCGTTCGCGCGCCTCGGCGTCGCGGAAGGCGGCCTCCCGGCGGCCCTCGGCGGCGAGGATCAGCGCCTGCTTCTGGCCCTCGGCCTTGAGGATCTCGGACTGGCGCAGGCCCTCGCTCTCGAGGATGGCGGCGCGCTTGTCGCGTTCGGCCTTCATCTGGCGGCCCATCGAGGCGACGAGATCGGCCGGCGGCACGATGTCCTTGATCTCGATGCGGGTGACCTTGATGCCCCAGGCTTCGGCGGCGGCGTCGACCACGTGCAGCAGCTTGGTGTTGATCTCGTCGCGGTGGCTGAGCAGCAGATCGAGTTCCATCGAGCCCATGACGGTCCGGATGTTGGTCATGGTCAGGTTGAGGATCGCCAGTTCCAGCTGCTGCACCTCGTAGGCGGCGCGGGCGACGTCGAGGATCTGGTAGAAGGCGACGCCGTCGACGGCGACGGTGGCGTTGTCCTTGGTGATGACCTCCTGGGTCGGCACGTCGAGGACCTGTTCCATCACCGAGAGGCGGGCGCCGATCTGGTCGACGAAGGGAACGATGACGTTGAGGCCGGGCTTCAGCGTGCGGGTGTAGCGCCCGAAGCGCTCCACCGTCCAGTTCTCGCCCTGGGTCACGGTCTTCACGCCCTTGAAGAAGACGAGCACGACCAGCGCCAGGAAGGCGATGACGACGATGTCGAACCCGCTGAGGGGCAGACCGTTGAATGCCGCTTGGTTCATGGCTTCCTCCTTGCGCGGGTGCCCGTCGCGACGGGGGCCACGCCTGTGAAACGTCAGATCCAGCCGCCGAGCTCGCGGCGGACGACGGTCTCGATCACGTCGAGGCCGTCGGGTGCGTCGTTGAGGCAGGCGACGCGGTGGAACCGCTCGCCGCCGTTCGTGTGGAAGATCTCGGCATTTTCTACCCCGATCTCTTCGATGGTTTCGAGACAGTCGGCGGCGAAGCCCGGGGTGATCACCGCGAGGCGCTTCACGCCCGAGCGCGCCAGTTCGGCGATGGTGTGATCGGTATAGGGCTTCAGCCATTCCGCCTTGCCGAAGCGCGACTGGAAGGTCATCGGGAGCCGCTTCTCGTCGAAACCGGTCGCCGCGCGCAGGAGGCGCATGGTCTTGGCGCAGTGGCAGTAGTAGGGGTCGCCCTTGTCGAAGTAGCTCTTCGGGATGCCGTGGAAGGAGGCGACGATCACCTCCGGCTCCCAGTCGAGCGCCGCGAGATCGGCCTTCAGGGAGGCGGCGAGCGCCTCGACGTAGACCGGTTCGTCGTGCCAGGGCGGGGCGATGCGGACGGCGGGCTGCCGGCGCATCGCCTTCAGCGCGTCGAAGGTCTTGTCGGCGACGGTCGCGGTGGTGGCGGCGGCATATTGCGGATAGAGCGGCACCATCAGGATGCGTTCGCAGCCGGCCTCGGTCAGCGCCTCGAGCCGCGAGGCGATCGAGGGGTTGCCGTAACGCATCGCCCAGTCGACGACGAGGCGATCGCCCAGGGGGGCGAGGCGTTCGGCGAGTTTCTCGGCCTGCGACCGGGTGATGGTCTTCAGCGGCCCCTCGTCGCGCTCGGTGTTCCAGATCGAGGCGTAGTCGCGGCCCTTTCGACCGGGGCGCGTCGTCAGGATGATGCCGTTGAGGATCGGCCACCAGATCGCCCGCGGCACCTCGATCACCCGGCGGTCGGAGAGGAACTCCTTCAGATAGCGCCGCATCGACCACCAGTCGGTGGCGTCCGGCGTGCCGAGATTGACGAGGAGGACGCCGACGCGACCGAAGGCCACCGCGGGATGGTCGGCGGGCGCATGGGCGGAAGGGGCGGATCGATCGGGGAAGGACATCGGGACGGACGGACTCCGGGGCGGGATTCGTACGCGGCCACTCTACACCAGCGGCGGTGGTCCGGTCTGCCTGCACGGGCAACGACGCGTGCTTGTCGAGTGTCGAGTGTTACGTTATAACATTCCCATGATCGCGACATCCTCCGCGCCGCTCACGGCGCACCACGACCACGCCGACCATGGACACGGCCATTCCCACGCCGCCCATGGCCATGATCACGACCATGGTCCTGCACATGGTGCTTCGCCCCGGGTCGCGCAAGCGGTGCCGGGCGTGACGCTGTCGCCGTCGTTCCTGCGGGCCTCGCTGGGCGCGCGGCTGGCGCTCGCCGGCGGGCTCGCCGTGCTGATCTGGGCGCTGGTCCTGTGGGCGCGGATGCCGATCGGTGGAGGCGCCTCGTGACCGCGCTCCTCACCTTCGACGACCTGACGCTCGGCTACGACCGGCATCCGGCGGTGCATCACCTCTCGGGCGAGATCGCCACCGGCAGCCTGACGGCGATCGTCGGGCCGAACGGCGCGGGCAAGTCGACGCTGCTCAAGGGCATCGTCGGCATGCTCCGGCCGATCGGCGGGCGGATCCGCCTCCACGGGCTCGACCGTCGCGCCGTTGCCCATCTGCCGCAGGCCGCCGAGATCGACCGGAGCTTCCCGATCTCGGTCTTCGACTTCGTGGCGCTCGGCGGTTGGGCTCGGATCGGCCTCTTCGGCGGCATCGGCGCGCGCGAGCGCCACCGGGTCGAGGAGGCGCTCGAGACCGTCGGCCTAGAAGGCTTCGAGAACCGGCCGATCGGCACGCTGTCGGGCGGGCAGATGCAGCGGGTGATGTTCGCCCGCCTCGTCATGCAGGACGCCGCGGTGATCCTGCTCGACGAACCCTTCAACGCCGTCGACGCGGCGACCCAGGCCGATCTCCTCGCGCTCGTCCATCGCTGGCACGGCGAGGGGCGGACGCTGATCGCGGTGTCGCACGATCTCGATCTGGTGCGGCGTCACTTCCCCGATACGCTGATGATCGCCCGCGAGGCGGTCGCCTGGGGGCGGACGGCCGCGGTGCTCACCGCAGCCAATCTCGCCGCGGCCCAGGCGATGATCGAAGCCTTCGACAGCCACGCGCACGTCTGTGCGCGGGTGGCCTGAGGGGAGGCGGCACCATGTTCCACGATGTCTTCGTCGCGCCCTTCGCGGACTTCGAATTCATGCGCCGGGCGCTCGCCGGCAGCGTCGCCCTGGCGCTCGCCTCGGCGCCGATCGGCGTGATGCTGATGCTCCGACGGATGTCGCTGACCGGCGACGCCATGAGCCACGCCATCCTGCCGGGTGCGGCGATCGGCTATCTCTTTGCCGGCCTCTCCCTCTCCGCCATGGCGCTCGGCGGGCTCGTCGCCGGCATCGTGGTGGCGGTGGCGGCGGGTGCCGTGGCGCGGTCGTCGCGGCTCGGCGAGGACGTGTCGCTCGCCGCCTTCTATCTCACCTCGCTGGCCCTCGGCGTCACCATCGTGTCGCTCAAGGGCTCCAACGTCGACCTGATGCACGTGCTGTTCGGCTCGGTGCTGGCGCTCGACGACGACGCGCTGATCATGATCGCCTCGATCGCCACGCTGACGCTCCTCGCCTTCGCCGCGATCGTCCGGCCCTTGGCGCTCGACAGCGTCGATCCCGGGTTCCTGCGCGCCGTCGGCGGCCGGTCCGGGGCGGCGGTGCATCTGGTCTTCATGGGCGTCGTGGTTCTCAACCTCGTCGGCGGCTTCCATGCGCTCGGCACGCTGATGGCGGTCGGGCTGATGATGCTGCCGGCGGCCGGCGCCCGGATGTGGGTCGACGACCTGACGGCGCTGGTCGCGGTCGCGGCGCTGATCGGCGTCGGCTCGGCCTTCGTCGGGTTGATCGTCTCCTATCACCTCTCGCTTCCCGCCGGTCCGGCCATCGTGCTGACGGCGGGAGCGGCCTGGTTCGTCTCGCTTCTGGCGGGACGGCGCGGCCTTCTCGCCGACCGGCTCGGCCGGCGACATCTGGAAGCCTGAGCCGACGCGACGCCGGCTCTTCTCATCCTTGGCACAACGTCAAACCGGGAGATTCGTCTCATGGCCGGAACGACCCGTCGTACCCTTCTCCTCGCCTCCGCCGGCGTGTTCGCCGCAGGTCTTCTCGCCAAGCCGGCCTTCGCCGACGGGCCGCTGCCCGTGGTCGCCTCGTTCTCGATCCTCGCCGATCTCGTCTCCCGCGTCGGTGGCGACCGCGTGACGATCGCGACGCTGGTGGGTGCGGGCGGCGACGCCCACGTCTTCCAGCCCAAGCCCGCCGACGCCAGGAAGCTCGCCGAGGCGAAGCTGGTCTTCGTCAACGGCCTCGGCTTCGAGGGCTGGATGGACCGGCTGGTGAAGTCGTCCGGCACCAGGGCGCCGGTCGTCGTCGCCTCCAAGGGCATCACACCGCGCAAGGCCGAGGAAGAGGAGGATCACGCCGAGGGCAAGGGTGGTCACGGCCACGAGGGCCACGACCACGGCGGCATCGACCCGCACGCCTGGCAGTCGATCGCCAACGTGAAGATCTACGTCGCCAACATCCGCGACGGCCTCGTCGCCGCCGATCCGGCGGGCAAGGACACCTATGTAGCCAATGCCGCGGCCTTCCTCGCCGAACTCGACGGGCTCGAGGGCGAGGTCACGGCGGCGATCGCCAAGATTCCGGCCGAGAAGCGCCGGGTGATCACCTCGCACGACGCCTTCGGCTATTTCGCCGCCGCCTACGGGCTCGAGTTCCTGGCGCCGCAGGGCATCTCCACCGACGCCGAGCCCTCGGCCAAGGGGGTGGCCAAGCTGATCGGCCAGATCCGCAAGGAGAAGATCCGCGCGGTCTTCGTCGAGAACATGACCGACGGCCGTCTGGTCGAGCGCATCGCCAAGGAGACCGGCGTCAAGCTCGGCGGCGCGATCTTCTCCGACAGCCTCTCGCCGAAGGGTGGACCGGCCACCACTTATGTCGATATGGTCCGCCACAACGTGAAGCTCCTCACGGCGGCGATGCTCGATTCGTGATCGGATCGGCCGGAGGAGGCTCGACGAGGTTCATTCATGACGTCTCAGACTTCCCCGGCCATTCCCGTCACCGTGCTCACCGGCTACCTCGGTGCCGGCAAGACGACGCTCCTCAACCGCATCCTCACCGAGGACCACGGCAAGAAATACGCCGTGATCGTCAACGAGTTCGGTGAGGTGGGCATCGACAACGACCTCGTCGTCGACACCGACGAGGAAATCTTCGAGATGAACAACGGCTGCATCTGCTGCACCGTTCGCGGGGATCTCATCCGCATTCTCGAAGGGCTGATGAAGCGCAAGGGCAAGTTCGACGCGGTGATCATCGAGACGACCGGTCTCGCCGATCCCGCGCCGGTCGCCCAGACCTTCTTCATGGACGACGACGTGCGTGCCCGCACTCGGCTCGACGCCATCGTCACCGTGGTCGACGCCAAGAACCTGCTCGCCCGCATCGACGACAGTCCGGAAGCCGAGGATCAGGTCGCCTTCGCCGACGTGATCCTGCTCAACAAGATCGATCTGGTCACGGCCGAGGAACGCGCCCGCGTCCGCGCCGAGATCCGCGCCATCAATCCGCAGGCCCGTGTCGTGGAGACCGAGCGCTGCGCCGTGGATCTGGCGGAAGTGCTCGATCGCGGTGCCTTCGATCTCGACCGTATCCTGCTGGTCGAGCCGGAGTTCCTGACCTCCGACCACCACAGCCACGACGAATCGGTGAAGTCGATCAGCCTCGAGGCCGGCGACATGGAGCCGGAGGCCTTCTTCGACTGGGTCAACAAGGCGACCCAGGAGCAGGGCCCCAACATCCGCCGCCTCAAGGGCATCATCGCCTTCAGGGACGACCCGGAACGCTACGTCGTCCAGGGCGTCCACATGATCGTCGAGGGCAATCACCAGCGTGAGTGGAAGGCCGACGAAGAACGGCGCACCCGCCTCGTCTTCATCGGCCGCGATCTCGACTTCGCGGCGTTGAAGGCCGGTTTCGACGCCTGCAAGGCGGCGTGATCCCATGCCGAGCATCGACCCGAAGATCCTCGACGCCTATGTCGTGGCCGCCGGCTTTCTCGGTGAAGCCTCCGTCTTCGTACTCGGTGACGGGCATGTCCGCGTCGCCCTCGGCGAGATGGACCTGACCATCGAGGTGCACGACGGCGGCATCCTCGCCGCCCGCTTCGCCGCCGACGGCAAGTCGCTCCTGACCTCGGGAGACGACGGTCGCGTCGTGCGCACGACGCTGCCGGGCGAGACCGAGGTGCTGTTCGAGAGACAAGGCAAGTGGCTCGACCAGTTGGCCGAAGGACCGCAGGGGGCGATCGCCACGGCTTCCGGCCGCGTCGCCTGGGTGCGCCTCGCGAACGGCGAGGTCATGGAGTTTCCCCACGAGAAGGCGGTGGGTGGCGTCGCCTTCCTGCCCAAGGGGCTCAGGCTCGCCACGGCGACGACCGACAAGGCGGTGCTGCACTGGGTCTCCGCCAAGGGCGCGCCGGTCGACATGCCGTGGAAGGGTGCCCACACCGGCATCACCACCTCGCCCGACGGCCGCTTCCTCGTCACCACGATGCAGGAGCCGGCGCTGCACGGCTGGCGGATCGACGACATGAAGCACATGCGGATGACCGGCTACCCGACCAAGGTGAAGTCGATCTCCTGGTCGGCCAAGGGGCGGTTCCTCGCCACGGCCGGGGCCAATGCCGCGATCCTGTGGCCGTTCCTCTCGAAGGACGGGCCGATGGGCAAGGCACCGCTGGAGCTCGCCCCGCGCGACCGGATCGTCACGGCGGTCGCCTGCCACCCGAGCGAGGACGTGGTGGCGATCGGCTACGACGACGGCATGATCGTCGCCGCGCGTTTCACGGATTCGGCGGAAGTGCTGCTGCGCCATCCCGGTGCCGCGCCGGTCTCGGCGATGGCCTGGGACAAGGCGGGTGTGCGCGTCGCCTTCGGCTGCGAGAACGGCGAGGCCGGAACGATCGACATCCGCGGCTGAGGCGTCGCGGCGATCAGATGCGCGAGGGCGGCAGCGGCGTGTAGCCGAGGTCGTCGGGGCCTTGCGCCGGCGCCAGGCCGAGGACGGCGCCGGCGAAGAGCGCGGCGAGCGCCGCGCCGATCGGCGACAGGCGGATCTCGGCGATCAGCGGCAGACCCCACTCGAAGGCGACCAGCATGAAGGTCGTCGCCATCAGGGCATAGGCGAGACCGCTCCACAGCGGCTTGAAGGTGTTCCAGCGGGCGGCGTCGCCGAAGGCGTTCTCGGCCGCCCACAGGAGCAGTGCGCCGGGCAGGTTGATGACCATGAAGATGGCGATGCCGAAGGGCAGGTCGATCGCCACGCGGGTCAGCGCCGAGCCTTCGGCGTAGAAGGCCAGCAGATGGCGGAAGTTGATCGCGAGATCCGGGAACCACGCGCCGAGGAGGTCGGGCAGGCGGAACGAGGCGACCAGCGACTGGCCTTCGCCCAGCATCACGATCCACATCGTCGCGACGAAAGAGGCCACGCAGGCGGCCACGACGAAACCGGACAATCCACGCATCTCTTCCCTCCAGGTCCCTCGGGCCATGTTGAGCCCGGGGTTCTTTCGATCGCGTTTACGCAGCGCGAGCTTCGGCTCAGGCGGCGGCGATCGTGCGCAGGAAGGCGTCGACCCGAGACTTCAGGTCGGTGGTGCGGCCGTCGAGAGTCGCGGCGAGACTGTCGAGGCTCTCGGCCGAGCGTGCGGCGGCTTCAACCGAGGCATCGACGCCGCGGATGTTGGCGTCGACGTCCTTGGCCGCGCTGGCGGCATGGGTGACGTTGCGGGCGATCTCGTCGGTGGAGGCACCCTGTTCCTCGACGGCGGCGGCGACCGACATGGTGATGCCGTCGATGGTGCGGATCGTCGTGCGGATCTCTTCGATCGCGTCGACCGAGGCGCGGGTGGTCTGTTGCATCTCGACGATCTGGCCGGAGATCTCCTCGGTCGCCTTGGCCGTCTGGTCGGCGAGCGCCTTGACCTCGGAGGCGACGACGGCGAAGCCGCGGCCGCTCTCGCCGGCGCGCGCCGCTTCGATCGTGGCGTTGAGGGCGAGGAGGTTGGTCTGCTCGGCGATCGAGCGGATGAGGTCGACGACGGCGCCGATGCGGGCGGCCGAGCCGGCGAGACCCTGGACGGCCGACGACGAGCGCTCGGCGGTGTCGACCGCTTCGCGGGCGGTGCGCGAGGCATCGGCGACGCGGGCGTTGATCTCGGCGATCGAGGCCGACAATTCCTCGGCGGCGGCGGCGACGGTGCCGACGTTGGCGGCGGAGCGTTCGGAGGCGGCGGCGACCTCGCGGGTGCGGCGGCCGGCCTCGCGGGCGGCGCCGGTCTGCTCGCCGACGGCGTCGGAGAGCGTGCGGGCGGCGCTGGTGAGTTCGGCGGTCAGAGACTGGATCTCGGCCTGAAAGCCGGAGATGGTCGCCTCCATGCGACTCTGCCGTTCGGCGCGGGCGCCGGCCTCGTCGGAGAGCGAAGTCTGCATCGAACGGGCGCGTGCCACGGTCTCGCGGAACTCGGAGACGGCGGCGGAAATGGCGCCGATCTCGTCGCCGCGGGTGGCGTGCGGCACGGTGACCGAGGTATCGCCGGCGGTGATCGCCGACATGACGTCGACCAGATCGTCGATCGGCCGGGTGATGCGGGAGCGGACGTTCCAGAAGCCGAAGGCACCGACGGCGACGGCGACGGCGATCAGCGCGCCGACCGCCAGACGGGCGCGGTCGGAGACCTGGGCGAGGTCGGTTGCGGCGGTCTCGGCCTGCTGCGACAGACCGTCGGCGAGCGCCTCGAGGTCCTTGTTGAGGGCGGAGCGGACCGAGCGGTTGGCGTCGTTGTCGCCGTGCTCGCGGGCGGCCTCGTGGCCGATCTCGCGACCGCGACGGGCGGTCTCGAGGCGGAACTCGCGGAACTGGGCGACGCGGGCCTCGAGCGTCTGGAAGCGGCTCATCAGCGCCGGGGCGACGTCCTTCTTCCAGTCGGCGACTTCCTTCGTCATGCGGTCGAGGTTCTTCGCCATGCCGTCGGCGTACTTGGCGAGAACCTTCGGATCGGCCGACATGTAGACGCCGCGGCTGTCCATGACGACGGCGTAGATCAGGCCGTTGATGCGCTCGACATAGGCCTGACCGGCATAGGCGCGGCGCATCTCCTCGTCGATCGCCCGCTGGCTCGCCTGGGTCATCAGACCCACGACACCGACCACGATCGCCACGACGACCGTCGCTGCAAAGAGGAGGGCGAGTTTGACGGCGATCGAGGCGTTCTTCATGGAAAGCGTCCTTTCATGGGTGTCGCAGAATGCGCCAGAATCGGTAAACAAAAGGTTTTGACGAGTATTTCCTCTCATGGAGCCAAGATCTTGATCGCACGTATGAAAATGAAAGAGCCCGGAGGGTTCTCCGGGCTCCGTTCGTCAAGTCGGAATACCGAGGGTCAGCGCACCAATATGTTGCGGAACGACCACGGATTCGCGGTATCGATGTCTTCCGGGAACAGGCCCGGACGGCCGTCGAGCGGCGTCCAGTCGGAGTAGTAGCCGCAGACCGGGCCGAGATAGGGGGTCTGCACCTCGAGGCAGCGCTCGTGATCCATCTCGTCGGCCTCGACGATGCCGGCCTCCGGGTTCTCGAGCGCCCAGACCATGCCGGCGAGCACGGCCGAGGAGACCTGCAGGCCGGTGGCGTTCTGATAGGGCGCCAGCACGCGGGTCTCTTCGATCGAGAGCTGCGAGCCGTACCAGTAGGCGTTCTTGGCGTGGCCGTAGAGCAGCACGCCGAGTTCGTCGATGCCGTCGACGATCTCGTTCTCGTCGAGGATGTGGTTCACCGGCTGCTTGCGGCCTTCCGCGCCGAACATCTCGTGCAGCGACAGCACGGCGTCGTTGGCGGGATGGTAGGCGTAGTGGCAGGTCGGACGGAACGCCGGCTTCTCCTTGTCGCCGACCGTATAGTAGTCGGCGATCGAGATCGACTCGTTGTGGGTGACGAGGAAGCCGTACTGGGTGCCCGGCGTCGGGCACCAGGTGCGGACGCGGGTGTTGGCGCCCGGCTGCAGCAGGTAGATCGCCGCCCTGCAGCCCGCCTCGTGGGTGCGGGCGTTGTCCGGCATCCAGTCTTCCGCGGTGCCCCAGCCGAGTTCGGCCGGCTGCAGACCTTCCGAGACGAAGCCCTCGACCGACCAGGTGTTGACGAAGACGTTGGCGGGCTTCGGGTTCTTCGAGCGCTGGGTGTCGCGTTCGGCGATGTGGACGCCCTTGACGCCGAGCGACTGCATCAGCTCGCCCCAGCCCTCGCGGGTGGTCGGCTTGGCGACGGGAGCGCCGGTGTCGCGGGCGAGGTTGAGGAGCGCCGCCTTGACGAACCACGAGACCATGCCCGGATTGGCGCCGCAGCAGGAGACGGCGGTGGTGCCGCCCGGGTTCGCGGCCTTCTCGGCGCGCACGGTCTCGCGCAGCGCGTAGTTGGAGCGCGAGGCGGTGGTGGCGGCCTTGTCGAAGTAGAAGCCGAGCCAGGGCTCGACCACGGTGTCGATGTAGAGGGCGCCGAGCTCACGGGCGAACTTCATCAGGTCGAGCGAGCCGGTGTCGACCGACAGGTTGACGATGAAGGGCTGGCCTTCGCCGCGCTTCAGGAAGGGCGTCAGCAGGTCGCGGTAGTTCTCGCGGGTGACGGCCTGATGGACGAAGGCGTAGCCGCGCTCGTCGACGAGCTTGCGGTCGGCGTCGGACGGGTCGATCACCACGAGGCGCGACTTGTCGAATTTGAAATGGCGTTCGATCAGGGGAAGGGTGCCGCGGCCGATCGAGCCGAAGCCGATCATCACGATGGGGCCGGTGATTTCGCCGTAGATCGGCCAATTCGTCATTCGTTTCCACTCCGAGGCAGGTCCGGCCGGGGGCCGGGAAGAGTTCTTCGGGACCTCCCGCACGGATGCGCGGGGATCGTGATCACAAATCAGGGAACGCGGTCCCGGTCAACGGGAATCCGCGTCGTCGAAGCGTCTTTCGCGGCGGTTTTCCGCCGCCGGTCCGGCATCGCTCAGTCGTCGTCCCCGTCGCGGCCGGCGCGCGCCACGAGATCGGCGATGCGGGCGGCGCCGAAGCCGTCGGACGGGTCGATCGCCACCGCCTTGGCGAGCGCCTCGAGACCGAGCTCGACGTTGCCCGATCGGGCGTTGCACCAGCCGAAGGCGACGAGCGACTGGACGAGGAAACGCTGCGGCTTCGGAAAGCCGGTGCAGTCGGCCGAGCCGGGGTCGAGGCTGCGCCAGTCCTCCGACAGGCCCAGCGCGCGGGCGCCGTCGCGGATGCACCACAGCGCATGCGGCGCGGCCTCGGAAAGGCGATTGGCGTAGAAGTAGAACTTGTAGGCCCCCATCCGCACGTCGCGATCGTCGGGGGCGACCTGGAGGGCGGCGAGAACGGCCGCCTCCGAGCGTTCGGGATCGCTGCGGGCGGCACGCGCGCCTTCGAGGATCGCGAAGGGGTCGGGCGGCGTGTCGCCGTCGTCGAGATCGAACGAGAGGGTCAAGGCTTGCGTCTCCTTCGCGACGAAACGTGACAGAGCTCACGCGGGCGAGGGGGCTCGTCCGCGGGACGCTCGGGGAGAAGCAGGATCGATGCCGCGATCTCAGGCGGCGCGGGCGATCGTCTCGAAGGCGCCGGTCGCCTCGACCATGCCGGTCGCGCCGTCGAGGGCACCGTCGACGAGGTCCAGCGCCAGGAAGCGGGCGCGCTCCACCGGGCCGGGCAGGTCGAGGCCGAGCGTCGCCTCGGCGCGGAAGCCGAAGCGGCGATAGTACGGCTCGTCGCCGACCAGCACGACGGCGCGATGACCGAAGCGGCGGGCGCGCTCGATCGCCACCCGCATCAGGGCCCCGCCGAGGCCGAGCGAACGGGCCTCGTCGGCGACCGCGATCGGGCCGAGCATCAGCGCCGCACCGGCCGAACCCGCCTCGACGTGCCACAGTCGCACGGTGCCGATCAGGCGGCCGGAGGCATCTTCCGCCACGAGCGCGAGGCCTTCGGCGGGCAGGCGGCCTTCGCGCAGGCGCTCGCAGGTCTTGGCGAAGCGGGCGGGGCCGAAGGCGGCGTCGAGCAGGCGTTCGCGCGCGGCGACGTCGCCCGCGGTCTCGTCACGGACGAGGAAGGCGGGGGTGGCGAGCGCGAGGTGCGGACGGACGTGATGCATGGTCGAAGATCCCTCGGGCGAGCGGACGACGACCCTCGTGCCGGAAAGACCGGCCGGTCGGGAACGGATCTGGGAAAGGGGCGGGGAGAGGCTCCCCGCCGGTCAGATGACGTAGCTCTTCAGCGGCTCGAAGCCGTTGAAGGCGACCGCCGAATAGGTGGTCGTATAGGCGCCGGTGCCTTCGATCAGGACCTCGTCGCCGATCTCCAGGCTGATCGGGAGCCAATAGGGCTCCTTCTCGTAGAGAACGTCGACGGAATCGCAGGTCGGGCCGGCCAGCACGCAGGGTGCCTTCTCGTCCTCGTCCCGCTCCGTCCGGATCGGGTAGCGGATCGCCTCGTCCATGGTCTCGGCGAGGCCGCCGAACTTGCCGATGTCGAGATAGACCCAACGGACGTCGTCGTCGTCGGACTTCTTCGACACCAGGACGACCTCGGCCTTGATCACGCCGGCGGAGCCCACCATGCCGCGACCCGGCTCGATGATGGTCTCCGGCACGTGGTTGCCGAAGTGGGCGAGGATCGAGTCGGAGATCGCCTGGGCATAGGCCTGGACCGCCGGCACGTTCTTCAGATAGCGGGTCGGGAAGCCGCCGCCGAGGTTGACCATCTTCAGCGTGATGCCGCGGTCGGCCATCTCGCGGAAGATGCCGGCGGCCGACGCCACCGCGGCGTCCCAGGCCTTGGTGTTGCGCTGCTGCGAGCCGACGTGGAAGGACACGCCGTAGGCCTCGAGGCCGCGGACATGGGCGAGCTCGAGCACGCGCGGCGCCATCGCCGGATCGCAGCCGAACTTCTTCGACAGCGGCCACTCGGCGTCGGCACCGTCCGACAGGATGCGGCAGAACACCTTGGAGCCCGGGGCGACGCGGGCGATCTTCTCGACCTCGGCCTCGCAGTCCACCGCATAGAGGCGGATGCCCAGCTCGAAGGCGCGGGCGACGTCGCGCTCCTTCTTGATGGTGTTGCCGTAGGAGATGCGGTCGGGCGTCGCGCCGGCGGCGAGCGCCATCTCGATCTCGGCGACCGAGGCGGTGTCGAAGCACGAGCCGAGTTCGGCGAGCAGGGCGAGCACTTCCGGCGCCGGGTTGGCCTTCACCGCGTAGAAGACGCGGGTGTCGGGCATCGCCTTGGCGAAGGACGTGTACTTCTCGCGCACGACGTCGAGGTCGACCACCAGGCAGGGACCGTCGGGACGTCGGGTGCGGAGGAATTCGCGGATGCGGTCGGTCATGGCGGGATCCTTCCGGGATGCTACCAGCAGTGCCGGGCGAGCCCGGCGGTTCGGTCATCCCCGGCTCGCCTCGCGGCGCTCCGGGCGTTTCCTCCGCGAGAGGGCCCGCGAAGGTCGTCGGGGATGCATGCCGCGCCGCATGACGTCGCTTTGGAGACGACGAAACGCGGGTTGCATGAACCCGATGAGCCGATCGTCCGATCGGCCCGAACCCGCGCGAAACGAGGGGCGCGGCCCTTCCGGTCACGAGACCCGTAGGCTCGATCCCGAAGTTTGCTGCCATGGCTTGGAAGGGAAATCCCGTCCGCACGCCGGCAAGGAAGTAGTTGCCTCTTCAGTAACCCCGGCCTTTGGACGAGCCGGCAGAGACCAAAAAAGCCCTCTACGTCGTTGCTTCAAGCCACGTTCCCCGCGTGAGACGCGAGGTGCGCCGGTTCAGATCTCCGGCTGCCGGTTGCCCCGGTAGGTCCGAGCCTCTTGTCTCGGGTGGTCCACCGACCGGCACGCGGCCACAGGCACGTGCGAATTTGGGCAGCCGGGATATAGGGGCTTTCGCCCTGCGGTACAAGTGATTTCTCGAAGACGGACCGACATTTTCACACCCCGGACAACTCCTTGGCCGGCAAAGCGAATTTCGGGAATTTCGCGAAGGCCTCCGAGGGGGTCGGAAAGGGCCGTGCGACGTCTCGTCCGCGCTGTTTCTCCCGCGTTCGCGAAAGCGGTCCACGTCGCGGAAAATGCCGGGCGGCGGCTGTATTCTCGGCGACGATCGGCTAGATTCGGCGTCGATCGTTCGACAGACGGAGACGGACCATGGACACGCTCACCCGCATGCAGGCCTTCGTCCAGGTGGTCGATGCCGGCGGCTTCTCGGCGGCGGCGCGCAAGGCGGGCAAGTCCAAGGCGCTCCTTTCCAAATACGTCCGCGACCTCGAGGACGAACTCGGCGTCCGCCTCCTCAACCGCACGACGCGCCAGCTGTCGCCGACCGAGGCCGGCACCGCCTATCATCGCGAGGCGCAGGACATCCTGCAGCGGCTCTCCGATCTCACGGCGTCCGTGCGCGACACGCACACGCAGGCGCGCGGGCATCTCAGGGTCTCGGCGCCCCGCTCCTACGGCGATGCCGAACTCGGTGCGGCGGTGGTCGAGTTCCTCGCCGCCCATCCCGACATCACCGTCGATCTCCGCCTCGACGATCGATTCGTCGATCTGGTCGAGGAGGGCTTCGACGTGGCGATCCGGATCTCGGAGCCGCTCGATTCGAGCCTGATCGCCCGGCGCCTCGCCGCCTTCCGGGTGGTCACCGTCGCCTCGCCCGCCTGGATCGAGCAGCACGGACTGCCGGAGCGGCCGGAGGATCTGCTCGGTCTGCCGGCGATCTGCGACACCAATGCGCGCAACTGGCACCACTGGCCCTTCACCGTCGACGGCGAACGCATGGTGGTGGCGGTCAATCCGCGGATGAACGTCAACGGACCGCAGGTGACGGCCGCGGCGGCGATCGCCGGTATCGGCGTGGCGCGGGTGCCGCTCTTCGCGGTGGCGCGTGCGCTCGAGGAGGGTCGCCTCGTCGCGCTGCTCCGGGACTTCGAGATCTCGGGCCTGACGGTCCACGCGGTCTATCCCCACCGCCGCCATCTCTCGGCCAAGGTGCGGGTCTTCGTCGACTTCCTGGTCGGCTGGTTCGATCGTCGCACCAAGCGCGATCCCTGCCTGTGATGTCGCGTCGCCTGTCCCGGATGTTGCCGCAATGCGATGATTCTCTCTCGCGAATCGGAGACCCCGCGCGGGGCCGTCCCGGAGGTTCCATGCCGTCTCGTCCGAAGTCGTTTCTCGCCTCCGTCGCGCTCGCCGCGGGCACTCTTCTCGCCGCGGTCGGCGGAGCGGCGGCGCATCCGCACGTCTTCGTCGACGCGCGCACGCAGGTCGTCTTCGACGCCGAGGGCAGGATCACCGCGGTGCGCCAGATCTGGCGCTTCGACGACGCCTTCTCGGCCTTCGCCTCCCAGGGCCTCGACAAGAACGGCGACGGCGTCCTGTCGGTCGACGAGCTGCAGCCGCTGGCCAAGGTCAACGTCGATTCGCTCAAGGACTACGACTACTTCACCTTCCTCCGGGTCGACGGCAAGCGCACCGGGTTCAAGATCCCGACCGAGTACTGGCTGCAGTCGAGCGACGGCTACCTGACGCTGTTCTACACGCTGAACCTGATGCAGCCGGTGAAGCCGGACGCCAAGGGGGTGACGCTGGACGTGTTCGATCCGGGCTATTTCGTCGATTTCCAGTTCGTCGAGAAGGACCCGGTGGTGCTGGAGAAGGCGCCGGCGACCTGCAAGGCCGAGATCCAGCGCAAGGGCGCGCCGGATGCCGCGACCGCGGCGATCCTCGGCCAGATCCCGGCGAGCGAGCGCGACCTGCCGCCGGAGCTCAAGGCGCTGACCTCCGGCCTCGCCAACCGCATCACGGTGCGTTGCCCGTGAGGTCGGGATCGCGCCATCGGGCCGCCATCGTCGCCGGGTTCGCGGCGGGCCTCGTCTGTCTCCTCGGCGCGGCGGCGGCCCATGCCCAGGCCGGCCCCTTCGGCGTCGGCGCGCCGGAACTCGGCGCGATGCCCGGTCACGGCACCTTCTTCGACTGGGTGATGCACCAGCAGAACCAGTTCTATCTGTCGCTCAAGGCGGGGCTCAGGGCGATGAAGTCCGACCCGCACGCCGGGCTGTGGATGGCGGCGCTGTCCTTCGGTTACGGCGTCTTCCATGCCGCCGGCCCCGGCCACGGCAAGGCGGTGATCACCTCCTACGTGCTGGCCAACGACGAGACGCTGAAGCGCGGCATCATGCTCTCCTTCGTCTCCGCCTTCCTGCAGGGGATGGTGGCGATCGTGCTGGTCGGCGGGGCGATCCGCATCTTCAATCTGACCGCGGTGCAGATGACCGACGCCACGACGGCGCTCGAATACACCTCCGCCTTCGCCGTCCTCGGCCTCGGCCTGTGGCTGGGGTGGACCAAGATTGTCGAGCCGGTCCTCAGGGCACGGCGCGCGGCGAAGGCGATGCCGGCCGCGGCCAGCGAGGCCGACGTCGTCGACTGCGCCATCGGTGGCGATCCGGCCGCGGTGGCGGCGGCCTGCCCCTGCGGCGTCGCGCACATGCCCGATCCGGCGCTGATCAAGGGGCCGTTCAACTGGCGTCGCGCCCTCGGAGCGATCGCCGCGGTGGGCATGCGGCCCTGTACCGGCGCGCTGATCGTGCTGGTCTTCGCCCATGCCCAGGGCATGGCGCTCGCCGGCATCGCCTCGGTCCTTGCGATGGCGCTCGGTACCGGCTTCACCGTGTCGCTGCTCGCCTCGATCGCCGTCGGCGCGCGCGGGCTGGCGCTCCGGATCGCCGGCGACGAGGGGCCGTGGGCGATGCGCGTGCTGCGCTCGGCCGAGGTCGGCGGCGCGCTGATCGTCATCGCCGCCGGCGTGACGCTCGCCGGCGCGGCGCTGTTCGGTCACCCGACCGGCGGGTGAGGCGGCTCCGTCGTCTACGGATCAGCCGACCGGCCGCTCGTCGGCGATGACCTTGCCGTCGCGCGGCAGGCCGCCGGGGGCGACGCGGGTGACGGCGCCCTTGAGCTTGGTCACTGCCTGGAGCGTCGAGGCGACCCTGGTCAGCAGGGTGGTCTCCTCCACTTCGGTCTCGATGCGGAGTTCCATCGCGTCCTGTTCCTTGTCGCGGGTGACGACGAGACGGGCGAGGCGGATCTCGGGGTGGCGCTTGACCACCCGGTCGATGTCCGACGGATCGACGAACATGCCCTTGACCTTGGCCTTCTGGTCGGCGCGACCCATCCAGCCGCGGATGCGCGGGCCGGTGCGGCCGCAGGGCGAGGGCTCCAGCATCAGCGCCGAGAGGTCGCCGGTGCCGAGCCGGATCACCGGATGGACGGCGTCGGCGCGGGAGACGACGATCTCGCCGACCTCGCCGGGGGCGACGCGGTCCGACGTGCCGGGGCGGACGATCTCCAGCACGATGCGCTCGTCGACCACCATGCCGGGATTGGGCGTGCCGTCGGGCGCGTCGGTCTCGTAGGCGACGAGGCCGACGTCGGCGATGGCGTAGCACTGGCGGACCTTGACGCCGCGGCCTTCCAGCTCGGCGCGCAGGCTCGCCGGCAGGGCGGCGCCGGTGACCAGCGCCACCTCGATCGAATCGGTGTCGCGTCCGAGCTCGCGCCCCGCATCGAGCAGGATCTTGAGGAAGTCCGGCGTGCCGACATAGGCGCGGGGGCGATAGTGCTCGATCAGCTCGAGCTGCGCCTCCTTGTTGCCGGGACCGGCCGGGATCACCGGACAGCCGAGCGCGCGGGCGCCGGCATCGAGGATGAAGCCGCCGGGGGTGAGGTGATAGGCGAAGGTGTTGATCACCACGTCGCCCCTGCGGATGCCGGCGGCATGCATGGCGCGCGCCGTGCCCCACCAGTCGGGGCTCGAGCCTTCCGGCTCGAAGATCGGGCCGGGCGAGGTGAAGAGATGGGCGACGCCGTCGAGGCCGGCGGGGGTCAGCTCGGCGAAGGGACGGTTCTCCGACTGCAGCGTCTTCAGCTGGTCCTTGCGCAGCACCGGGATCGCGGCGAGGTCGCGCCAGTGGCGCATCGCCGTCGGGTCGACGCTCGAGAAGCGGCGGCGCCACAGGCGTTTGCGGGCGAGCACGGCGATCGCTTCCGACAGCGCCGCCATCTGTTCGCGTTCGCGCACCCGGGGGCCGCGGGTCTCCAGCCGATCGTAGCCACGCGCCATGGGACGCCCCCTCTCATGCCAGCCAGCGCTTGCGCCGCTTGTAGTGTTTGACTTCCTTGAAGCTCTTGCGGCCCGCGGCGGCGACGCCGAGGTAGAACTCCTTGACGTCCTCGTTGGCGGCGAGCGCCGAGGCCTCGCCGTCCATGACGATTCGGCCGCTCTCGAGGATGTAGCCGTAGGTGGCGTAGCGCAACGCGACGGCGGTATTCTGTTCGGCGAGCAGGAAGGACACACCCTCCTCGACGTTGAGGCGGTGGACGATCTCGAAGATCTCGTCGACGATCTGCGGCGCCAGACCCATCGAGGGCTCGTCGAGCAGGATCATCGTCGGGCGCGACATCAGCGCGCGGCCGATCGCCACCATCTGCTGCTCGCCGCCGGAGGTGTAGCCGGCCTGGCTCCTGCGGCGCTGGCGCAGGCGGGGGAAGAACTCGTAGACGCGCTCGAGGTCGGCCTTGACCGCGCCGCGCCCGTCGGTCCGGGTGAAGGCGCCGGTGAGCAGGTTCTCCTCGACGGTCAGATGGCCGAAGCAGTGACGCCCCTCCATCACCTGGATGCAGCCGCGGCGCACCAGTTCGTTGGGCGAGAGGTCCTGCACCTCCTCGCCGCGGAAGACGATCTTGCCCTTGGTGACGTCGCCGCGCTCGGCGTGGAGCAGGTTGGAGACGGCCTTGAGCGTCGTCGTCTTGCCGGCGCCGTTGGCGCCGAGCAGCGCCACCACGCCACCCTTCGGCACGGTCAGCGACACGCCCTTCAGCACCAGGGCGACGTGGTCGTAGACCACTTCGATGTTGTCGACGCCGAGGAGGGGCGCCTGGTCGGTCGGGGTCGCTTCGGTCATGCGCATCGTCTCGCGGGCATGGCCCCGGAGGGCGGAACGGGAAGTCTCGAGATCGCCGTGGACGGTGCGCGGGTCAGACGGCTCCGCCCACGGCGACTGCTCGGATCGACCGCGAAGGCCGTATCGAGCTCCGGAGGCGCGGCGGCGAGGCCGCCGCGCGGGTATCGGCAACGAGCCTCGGCGACCGGCCGGGATCGTCGGCGGATGCGTCGGCCTCAGCGGCCGCCGCAGGCCTCGGTACGGGCCGGCCAGGGCGCGTTCTTGTCGGCATAGGCCTTGGCGTCGGCGAGAAGCAGCGGACGGACCTTGTCCTTCATCGGCTCGATCCAGTCCGAGGCCTTCACCCACTTGGTGCCGTCCCACTGCTGGACGTAGACCGCATGGGCGCCGGAATGGTCGTCGCAGGTGACCTTGACCGGGGCCATGAAGCCTTCCAGACCGAGCTCCTTGATGCGGGCGGCGTCGATGTTCAGCGTCTCGAGACCGGCGCGGACGTCGGCCGCGTCGACCTTCTTCTTGCCGGAGATCTTCTGCGCGTTGCGGATCGCTTCGGCGATCAGCATCGAGTTGTAGACGCCGTGATTGTAGTTGTTCTCGCCGATGCGGCTCTCGTCCTTGGCGGTCGACAGGCCCTTGGCGAAGACGTGCTTCTTGATGTCGGCGAGGGCCGGGAAGCCGGCGCCGGTGCCGTTGAAGTTCAGCGTCAGGAAGCCCTTGGCGCCGGCACCGCCGGCCTTGGCGTCGTCGTCGCCGCCCGACCACCAGACGCCGATGAACTTGTCCATCGGATAGCCGATCTTGGCGGCTTCCTTGACGGCGGTGGGGTTCATGGCGCCCCAGCCCCACATGATCACCCAGTCCGGGCTGTCGGACTGCACGTTCAGCCACTGCGACGACTGATCCTGCATCTTGTCGCCGGGGACCGGGTACTTCATCAGCTCGAAGCCGTTCTCCTTGGCGAGCTGCTCGAGCAGCGGGATCGGCTCCTTGCCATAGGGCGCGTCGAGATAGATGAAGCCGACCTTCTTGCCCTTGAGCTTGGCCATGCCGCCGGACTTCTCGGCGATGTACTTCACCGCCACCGAAGCGCCGTCCCAGTAGGTCATCGGCGGGTTGAACACCCAGGGGAAGGTCTTGCCGTCGGCCGCGGCCGACAGGCCGTAGGCCATCGACAGGACCGGGATCTTGTCGACGCCGGCCTTGGGGATCAGCTGCAGGGTGATGCCGGTCGACCACGGATTGTACATCAGGGCGCCCTTGCCCTTGGTCGCCTCGTAGCACTCGACGCCCTTCTGCGAGTTGTAGCCGGTCTCGCATTCCTCGTAGGCGATCTTGATGCCGCCGATGCCGCCGTCGCGCTGGTTCAGCATCTCGAGGTAGTCGTGCATGCCGTCGGCGATGCCGATGCCGGAGCCGGCATAGGGGCCGGTGCGGTAGGTCAGAAGCGGCACGTAGAGGGTGTCCTCGGCGTGCGCCTGGACGGGAGGCAGCACGGCGGCGAGCACCGAGGCCACCGAGAAGGCAAGTCCAAGACGTCCGAACATCGTCGTTTCCTCCACTGTGAGGCCGTCCCGATCTCCCGCCGGGATCGCCCTCGAGGCCTGATCGTACGCCGCCCCCCGCTCGGCCGTGGCCGGGAGACGGTCCGGGCTCCCCTCACCAGGGGAAGGGCCAGACCCGGAGCTTCTGCTTGGTCACCGCCCAGAGCCTGGCGAGGCCGTGGGGTTCCACGATGAGGAAGAAGATGATGAGCGCGCCGACGATCATCGAGTTGAGATGCTCGACGGTGGCCGACGGGATCTCGATGCCGAAGAGGTTCGGGGCGAACTTCAGGACCACCGGCAGCGCCCAGATGAAGGCGGCGCCGAACCACGCGCCGAGCAGCGAGCCGAGCCCGCCGATGATCACCATGAACAGCACCTGGAACGACAGCGAGATGCCGAAGGACGACGGCTCGGCCGCGCCCAGCCAGAAGAACACCATCATCGCGCCGGCGACGCCCGCCAGATAGGACGACACCGCGAAGGCCATCAGCTTGGCCGGCAGCAGGCGCACGCCCATCAGTTCGGCGGCGATGTCCATGTCGCGCACCATCATCCAGGTCCGGCCGATGCGGCCGTGGACGAGGTTGGAGGTGACGAAGGTCAGGAAGACGACCAGCCCCAGCACGACGAAGTAGCGGGTGAGCGGTCCGGCTTCGGGGCCGGTGATCGGCAGGCCGAAGAGGTTGCGTCGCACTGCCTCGATGGCGCCCGACGACGAGTAGTCGGTGAGCCAGCCGACCCGGACGAAGCACCATTCGAGGAAGAACTGCGCGGCGAGCGTCGTCACCGCCAGATAGAGCCCCTTGATGCGCAGCGACGGCAGGCCGAAGACCACGCCGATGCCGGCCGAGAAGACGCCCGAGGCGAGGATCCAGACGATGATGTTCACGCCGGGAAAGGCGTTGGCGAGCTTGTAGGCGGCGTAGGCGCCCACCCCCATGAAGGCCCCGGTGCCGAGCGAGATCTGGCCCGCATAGCCGGTCAGCACGTTGAGCCCGATCGCCGCCAGCGTGAAGACGAGGCCGGGGATCATGATCGACGTCAGCACGAAGTCGTTGGAGACGAGCGGGATCACCACGACGGCGAAGGCGAGCATGACGAGGATGCCGACCCGATCCTGGCGGATCGGGAAGACCGCCATGTCGGCCGCATAGGTGGATTTGAACTGTCCGACCTCACGATAGAGCATGAGAAGCGTTCTCCGTCAGACGCGTTCGATGATCTTCTCGCCGAACAGGCCCTGCGGCCGGAACAGCAGGAAGGCGAGGGCGATGAGATAGGCGAGCCAGCTCTCGATGCCGCCGCCGAAGAGACGGCCCCAGTAGATCTCGCCGACCTTCTCGCCGATGCCGATCATCAGGCCGCCGACGATGGCGCCGGGCACCGAGGTGAAGCCGCCGAGGATCAGCACCGGCAACGCCTTCAGCGCGATGATCTCGAGGTCGAACGACACCTGGGAGCGCGCGCCCCACATGATGCCGGTGACGAGCGCGACGCAGCCGGCGGCGAACCACACGATCACCCAGATGCGCTCGAGGCTGATGCCGACCGAGAGCGCCGCCTGATGGTCGTCGGCGACGGCGCGCAGCGCCCGGCCGATCTTGGTCTTGGCGAAGAACACCGCGAGGAAGCCGACCATCAGCATCGCCACCACGGCGGCGGTGATGTCGATCTCCTTCATCACGAGGTTGCGGCCGAAGAGTGGGAAGCGCAGCACGTCGGTCGGGATGCCGAGTGCCTCGGTGATCATCACCTTGGGCTCGCCGCCGAAGACCATCTCGCCGAGGCCGACGAGGAAGCGCGTCAGGCCGATCGTCGCCATCAGGAGGATGATGTCGGGCTGGTTGACCAGGGGTCTCAGCACCAGCTTCTCGATGCCGATCGCCAGCACCAGCATCACCGCGACGGTGAAGGCGAGGGCGATCCAGGCCGGCATGCCCTTCTCGGCGAGGCCGACCAGCGTCAGGGCGGCGAAGACCACCATGATTCCCTGAGCGAAGTTGAAGACGCCCGAGGCCTTGTAGATCAGCACGAAGCCGAGGGCGACGAGGGCGTAGAGGATGCCCGAGACGAAGCCCTCCCAGACGACCTGCGTCAGGAAGGTCGGGTTGGTCGCCATCCTCAGGAAGGGGTCGACGAAGATCGAGGCGAGGAGATCCATGGATGCGTTCTCCTCAGTGCGGGCGGCCGAGATAGGCGTCGATGACGGTCGGATCGTTCTGCACCGCGTCGGGGGTGCCGTCGGCGATCTTGCGGCCGTATTCGAGCACCACGACGCGGTCGGAGAGATCCATGACGACGCCCATGTCGTGCTCGATCAGGGCGATCGTGGTGCCGAAGGTCTCGCGGATGTCGAGGATGAAGCGGCTCATGTCCTCCTTCTCCTCGAGGTTCATGCCGGCCATCGGCTCGTCGAGCAGCAGCAGCTCGGGCTCCTGCGCCAGCGCGCGGCCGAGCTCGACTCGCTTCTTGAGGCCGTAGGGCAGCTTGCCGACGGGGGTCTTGCGGATGTGCTGGATCTCGAGGAAGTCGATGATCTCCTCGACCTTCTTGCGGTGGTCGATCTCCTCGTTCAGCGCCGGGCCGAAGCGCAGGCACTGCCAGAAGAAGCCGCGCGTCATCTTCAGCGTGCGGCCGGCCATGATGTTGTCGAGCGTCGACAGGCCCTTGAAGAGCGCGACGTTCTGGAAGGTGCGGCCGATGCCGCGGCGCGCCGCCTCGTGCGGCTTGCGCCCCGTGCGGGCCTCGCCGCGATGGACCACGCGGCCGATCTGCGGGTGGTAGAAGCCGTTGATGACGTTGAGCATCGACGTCTTGCCGGCGCCGTTCGGGCCGATGATGGCGCGGATCTCGCCGGCGACGATGTCGAAGGAGACGTCGGTGAGGGCCTTCACGCCGCCGAAGGAGAGCGAGATGTTCTCCACGGCGAGGATCTGGCGACCCTTCTCGATGGGGGTGAGTGCCGTCATTCTGCGGCCTCCTTGGCGGCGGTCGGGTAGATCGGCATGGTCTCGATCGCGACGTCGCCGGTGATCGTGCCCTTGCGGCCGTCTTCGAAGGCGATCTCGGTGACGACGTGCTTGCGCTCGGTGCCGTCCCACAGCGCCTCGACGAGGGGGGCGTAGCGATCGGCGATGAAGGAGCGGCGGACCTTCTGGGTGCGGGTCAGCTCGCCGTCGTCGGCGTCGAGTTCCTTGTGCAGGATCAGGAAGCGGCGGATCTGCGCGCCGGCCATCATCGGCTCGGCCGCGAGGTCGCGGTTGACGCGGTCGACGCAGGCGCGGATGCGCTCGTAGACGCGCGGGTGGCCGGCGAGTTCCTGATAGCTGGCGTAGGTGACGTCGTTGCGCTCCGCCCAGGCGCCGACCGACCCGAGGTCGATGTTGACGAAGACGCCGACGCAGTCCCTGTCCTGACCGAAGGCCACCGCCTCCTTGATGTCGGCGAAGAACTTGAGCTTGTTCTCGATGTATTTCGGCGCGAAGAGCGTGCCGTCGGCGAGGCGGCCGACGTCCTTGGCGCGGTCGATGATCTTGAGGTGGCCGGTCGCGTCGACGAAGCCGGCGTCGCCGGAGCGGACCCAGCCGTCGGGCGTCTTGGTCTCGGCGGTCGCGGCGTCGTTCTTGTAGTAGCCGACGAAGACGCCGGGGCTGCGATAGAGCACCTCGCCGGTGTCGGAGATCCTGATCTCCACGTCGGGGGCCGGCACACCGACGGTATCGGCACGGATCTCGGCGTCGGGCTGCATCGTCACGTAGACGGCGGCTTCCGTCTGGCCGTAGAGCTGCTTCAGGTTGATGCCGAGCGAGCGGAAATAGCGGAAGATCTCCGGCCCGATCGCCTCGCCGGCGGTATAGGCGACGCGGGTGCGCGAGAAGCCGTAACGGTTCTTGAGCGGGCCGTAGACCAGGAACTCGCCGAGCGCGTAGGCGAGCCGGTCCTTCAGCGAGACCGGCTTGCCGTCGAGGATCGCCTCGCCGACCCGGTCGGCGACGGCGAGGAAGTGCTCGAACATCTTCTGCTTGAGCTTTCCCGCGTCCTGCATGCGGACATGGGTGCGGGTGAGCATGGATTCGTAGACGCGCGGCGGGGCGAAGACGTAGGTCGGGCCGATCTCGCGGCGGTCGTCGTCGGTCGTCTCGGCGCTCTCGGGGCAGGAGACGCAGAAGCCGGCGATCAGCGACTGGGCGTAGGAGAAGATGTGGTCGCCGACCCAGGCGATCGGCAGATAGGCGACGACCTCCTCGGTCTCGTCCAGGTGATCGAAGGTGATGCCGTTCCGGGCCGAGATCAGCACGTTGTCGAAGGAGAGCATCACCCCCTTGGGCTTGCCGGTGGTGCCCGAGGTGTAGAGCATCACCGCGAGATCGCTGCCGCGGCCGAGGGCGATGCCCTCCTGCCAGCCGGCGAGCAGTGCCGGCTCCCTGGTCAGTGCCGCCCGGCCGGCCGCCGAGACGTCCTCGAAGGCGTGCAGCCGGCCGCGTTCGTAGTCGCGCAGGCCGCGGGGATCGTCGAAGACGACGTGGCGCAGCGCCGGCAGGCGGTCGGAGACGGAGAGGACCTTGTCGGTCTGCTCCTGATCCTCGGTGACGGCGAAGGCGACCTCGGCGTGCTCCAGCACATAGGCCATCTCGTCGGCGACGCTGTCCTTGTAGACCGGCACCGGCACGCCGCCGAGCGACTGCACGGCGGCGAAGGTCCAGTAGAGGCGGGGGCGGTTGGCACCGACGATGGCGACCTTGTCGCCGGGCTCGAAGCCGAGCGTGCGCAGGCCCAGCGCGAAGTCGCGGACCTCGTCGGCGACGTCGCCCCAGGTCCAGGTCTGCCAGATGCCGAAATCCTTCTCGCGCATCGCCGGACGGTCACGGCGATGCGCGGCATTCCAGAGCAGAATCTTGGGAAACGTGTCCCGTTCGCCGGAACGGGTCTCTCCCGCCGTCGCCATGAGCGTCTTCTCCCCTCGTCGTCGAGCCATTCTCATCCGTCACCGGCGGCGCTCGATCGTTCGATTAAATCGGATGAAAACCGAAAATTGCCCCGGATGCAAGTCGTCCCATAGTCGTGGAGAGCGAAATTCCGCACGTCATCGACGCATGTAGAATGCATGTCTAATGATGCGGTGCGGGATGGCGGACGCCGTCCGCGCCGTGGCGACGGACGGTTTCGAAGGCGCCGTCGCGGGAAGGCGGAAATGCTGCGGCGCAAGCCGGGCGGTCGGCGGTGCGACGGCCGGCGGGCGTGGAATTCCGCGGCGGAGCGCGGTGTCGGGACGGGACGGTGCCGGCGCGCGCGCCGACCGCCGTGCGAATCGTCTCCGTGCGGCGCGCGGCCCGCCGATCGGCGGGCAACCGGACGGGCGGAAGGGTGCGGTTCGACGAGGGGCGTCGACGCCGTTCGACGTTTCGGCGTCCGGAAGCGAACGCGCGTTCGCCGCGATGCCCGAAAGGGCCATCGCGGCGTCGCGGCGTGTCGTTCAGTGGCCGCCGTAGAGCAGGTTCGGCAGCCAGGTCGCCAGATGCGGCCACTGCCACAGCACGCCGAGCATGCCGAGCTGGATGCCGACGAAGGGGATGATGCCCCAGTAGATGTCGGAGGTCTTCACCGACGACGGGGCGACGCCGCGCAGATAGAACAGCGCCACGCCGAAGGGCGGGTGCATGAACGAGGTCTGCAGGTTGACGCCCATCAGCACGCCGAGCCACACCGGGCTCATCGGCGAGCCGTCGGGCATGGTCATCTTCAGGAGCACCGGCGCGGCGATCGGCACGACGATGTAGCAGATCTCGATGTAGTCGACGAAGAAGCCGAGGACGAACATCGCCAGCATGACGACGGCGGTCGCCCCGAGCGCGCCGCCGGGCAGCGAGGTCAGATAGCGCGAGACGAGCTCTTCGCCGCCGAGGCCGCGGAAGATCAGCGAGAAGAACGCCGCGCCGATGACGATGGCGAAGACCATGGCGGTGATCTCCATGGTGGCGCGCATCACCGGCACGAGGACGTTCTCGCGGAAGGTGATCCAGGTCGCCACGGCGATCGAGGCGATCAGCAGCAGCGTCAGCGCCGCGGCGGCGATCGTGGCGGTGAGCTGGAGGCCGGAGACCGTGTTGCGGCCGAGCCGCATGTCGACCTTCCAGGCGAGCGCCACCAGGATCGCCAGCGCCGCCCAGCCGGCGAGGAACAGCGGCCGCCACTTGGGTGACAGGCGCTGGCCGGCGAGCAGGATGGTGCCGACGGCGCCGACGGAGGCCGCTTCCGACGGCGTGGCGATGCCGGCGAGGATCGAGCCGAGGACGCAGAGGATCAGCGCGATCGGCGGGACGAGGGCGTTCATCACCTCGGAGACGGTGACGCGGCCGAGTTCCGGCGGGGCGGCCGGCGACTTCTCGGGCGAGACGATCGCCACCACCGCCTGATAGACGATGTAGAGGCCGGAGAGCACCAGGCCGGGGACCAGCGCGCCGGCGAAGAGATCGGGCACCGAGACCGTGTCGGGGGCGAAGTTGCCGAGGTCGGTCTGGGCCTTCTGATAGGCGTTGGCCATGACGTCGCCGAGCACCACCAGCACGATGGCCGGCGGCAGGATCTGGCCGAGCGTGCCGGCGGCGGCGATCGAGCCGGTGGCGAGCCGCGTGTCGTAGCCCCAGCGCAGCATGGTCGGCAGCGCCAGCAGGCCCATCATCACCACGGTGGCGCCGACCATGCCGGTCGAGGCGGCGAGCAGCGCGCCGACGATCGTCACCGAATAGCCGAGACCGCCGCGCACCCGGCCGAAGAGACGACCCATGGTCTCGATCAAGAGGATCGCCACCTTGGACTTCTCCAGCATCACGCCCTTGAAGATGAAGAGCGGGATGGCGATCAGGATGGCGTTGGTCATCACCCCGTAGATGCGCTGGGGGATGGCCGAGAGGAACGTCGGGTTGAAGACGCCGAAGGTCCAGCCGAGTGCGGCGAAGATCAGTGCCGTGCCGGCGAGCGTGAAGGCGACCGGGAAGCCGCCGAGAATGAAGAGACAGGCGACGACGAACATCGCGATGTCGAGGATCTGTGCCACGGCGTGCATGTCAGTGGCCTCCGCCCAGCGCCGCGGAGCGGACTTCGACATGTTTGGCCCGGCCGGTCAGGACCAGGATCGAGCGGATGACCGTCGACAGGCCCTGCAGCGTCAGCAGTGCCGCGAAGGCGAGGATCTCGGCCTTGAGGAGATAGACGAAGGGGATGCCCGAGGTCTCGCGCGAGCCTTCGAGGATGCGGAACGAGGCCGAGACGTAGGGCCAGGCGGTCCACAGGATCAGGATCGTCACCGGCCAGAGGAAGACGAAGGTGCCGATCAGGTTGACCGCCGCCTTGGCCTTGGGGCCGGCCTCGCGATACCACATGTCGACGCGGACGTGGCCGTCGGAGAGCAGCGCCGCGGCGGCGCCGAACATGAACAGGGTCGCGAAGACGTAGGCGATCGCCTCCTGCACCCAGACCGAGCCGATGCCGAAGACATAGCGCGTGATGACCATCGCGAACTGGAGAATGCCCATCACCAGGGTGCCCCAGGCGACGACCCGCCCGATGGTCCGGTTGAGCGCGTCGATGGCGTCTGCCAACTTGTCCATGTCTCGTTGCCCCGTCGCCGGCCCGCCCGCGAGATCCGCGCGTGCCGGTTCCGGGCCTTCTTAAACACTGAGATCCCTCGGGTCGAGCATTCCCGGCAAGGGAGCCATGCGACGAAGGGATGCGATCTGGTCGTTTCCTGCATGGCGTGGCATATCTGCCGGACGACCGCTCGAGAGGCGGGCTCCGACCGACGGCACGGTGCCGCGGTGGGAACGGCCCTCGACGCCGCCAATTCGGGAGAAGCCATGACCGCGACGCCGCTCGTCCTGCTCACCTGCGACCACAAGGTCATCGACGGTCTCGCCTGGCACATGACGCCGGCGCCCTACATCGAGGGCACGCTCGCCGGGGCGGGCGCGGTGCCCGTCCTGCTGCCGGCGCTCGGTGCCGCGATCGATCTCGACGCGGTGCTCGACCGGATGGACGGCGTGGTGCTGACGGGCTCGCGTTCCAACGTCCACCCGAGCCTCTACGGCGAGGAACCGACGCCGGCGCACGAGCCCTACGACACGGCGCGCGACGCCACCAGCCTGCCGCTGATCCGCCGGGCGCTGGAGAAGGGCGTGCCGCTCTTCGCCATCTGCCGCGGCTATCAGGAACTGAACGTCGCGCTCGGCGGCACGCTCGCGACCGAGATCCAGACCTTCGAGGGTCGGATGGACCATCGCGCCCCCGACGTCGCCGACTGGGACGAGCGCTTCGCCATCCGCCATCCGGTCCACGTGGTGGCCGAAGGCTGCATCGGCCGCATCCTCCAGTCCGACACGGTCGAGGTGAACTCGCTGCACCGTCAGGGGCTGGCGCGGCTGTCCGATCGTCTCGCCATCGAGGCGACGGCGCCGGACGGCACGATCGAGGCGGTGAGCGTGCGCGACGCGAAGGCCTTCGCGGTCGGCGTCCAGTGGCATCCCGAATACTGGGTGCGCTCGGACGCGCCCTCGGCCAAGCTCTTCGCCGCCTTCGGCGACGCGATCCGGGCGAGGGCCGCGGCGCGGGGCAAGTGAAACGCGGACCCGTGACGACCCTCGGTGGAGGTCCTTCATCCTGAGGTGCGAGCGCGAGCGAGCCTCGAAGGGCGAAGGACCGAGAGGCACGGCCCGTCGTGGCTTCGCCCTTCGAGGCCCGACCTCGCGATCGGGCACCTCGGGGTGAAGCCGAACAGATGGACCGCCTCCTCGGCTGTTTGGAATGCGGCATCAAACGAAAAGGCCGGGCTCGCGCCCGGCCTTCGATTTTCCGGATCGCCCCGCCTCAGTGGGCGTGGGCCGCCTTCGGCCGGAGATTGGCGAGCGGCGCCTTCTGGTGGCCCTCGGCGTCGAAGTTCTCCGGCTTCAGCCAGGCCGCGAAGCCGGCCTTCACCGTCGGCCATTCGGCGTCGACGATCGAGTACCAGGCGGTGTCGCGGTTGCGGTTCTTGATCACCATGTGACGGCGGAAGATGCCCTCGAAGGTGAAGCCGAAGCGGATCGCGGCGGTGCGCGACGGGGCGTTCAGCGCATCGCACTTCCATTCGAAGCGGCGATAGCCGAGGTCGTCGAAGGCGTGACGCATGGCGAGATAGATCGCTTCCGTCGCCGCGCGGGTCTTCTGCAGCACCGGCGAGAAGAAGATGTGGCCGATCTCGATCGCGCCGTTGGCGGGGCGGATCTCCATCAGCGTCAGCACGCCGAGCGCCTTGCCGGAGGCGGCGTCGACGACCGCATAGGCCAGCGGATCGGTCAGTTCCTCGCGGCCCGAGAGCCAGGCGAGGAAGGCGGCCTCGTCCGGGAAGGGTCCGTAGGACATGTAGGTCCAGACCGAATCGTGGCCCTTCACCGCGGCCCACAGGTCGGCGCCGTGCTTGGCGGCGCTCAGCGGCTCGAGCCGCCCCCAGGTTCCGACGATGGTGGCGCGCACCGGGCGGGCCCTTTCGCTCCATCCCTCGACGATCGGTCCGATGGGGCGTTCCTCGCGTGTTCCGGCCATCCGGTGGCTCTCCTGTCCGTCACGTCGACGACGGCGACGTTTCCTCGTTCACCCCGCGACCTTAGGCGTCGGCGCGGGATGAGATCAACGGTCATCCGCGCTGACACGGATGTGACGACGCCGAACGACGAAGCGAGACGTGCCCTCTCGACCCGGCGACGCGAAAGGGGCAAAGTCGGCGCCCATGAACCAAGTCGCCGCCAGACGTGCCCTCGCCGACGAACCGACTGCCGAGCCGATCGTGCTCGACGTCACCGGCATGACCTGCGCCGCCTGCTCCGCCCGCATCGAGAAAGTGCTCGGCCGCACCCCCGGCGTCGAACGGGCAATCGTCAATCTGGCGCTGGAGACGGCGGAGGTGGTGGCCCCCGGCGTCGCCGCCGACACGATCGTCGAGGCGATCGAGCGCGCCGGCTTCGGCGCGCGACCGCGCGACACCGCCATCGCCGCCCGCCGCGCCGCGCTCGCAGCGGCGGAAGCGGCGCGTGCCGAGGAGGAGAAGCGTTCCTTCCGCCTCTTCGTCTTCGCCGCGGTGCTGACCGCGCCCTTCCTCGTCGCCATGGTGCCGATGGCCTGGGGCGCGCATGGCCATTGGCTGGCGCCGTGGATGCAGCTGGCGCTCGCCACGCCGGTGCAGTTCGTCGCCGGTCGACGCTTCTACGTCGGGGCGTGGAAGTCGCTGCGCGGGCTCGCCGCCAACATGGACGTGCTGGTGGCGCTCGGCACCACGGCCGCCTGGGGCTTCTCGGTCTGGGCGATGATCCAGCACGGCGAGCATGCCGGACCGCATCTCTATTTCGAGGGTTCGGCGACGGTCCTCACCCTCATTCTCCTCGGCAAGCTGCTCGAGGCGCGGGCCAAGCGCTCGGCGAGCGCGGCGGTCGCCAAGCTGATGCAGCTGCGCCCCGACGTCGCCGTCCGGATCGCCGCCGACGGTACGCAGGAGACGGTCTCCGCCGATCTCCTCAGGCGCGGCGATCGCATCCTGGTGAAGCCGGGCGAACGGGTCGCCGCCGACGGCACGGTCGCGGAAGGCGCGTCGGAACTCGACGAGAGCCTCGTCACCGGCGAGAGCATGCCGGTCACCAAACAGATCGGCGACAGGGTCGTCGCCGGCACGATCAACGGTGCCGGCGCGCTCACCGTCGCCGTCACGGCGGCGGGCGAGGACACGACCGTCGCCCGCATCGCCCACCTGGTGGAACAGGCGCAGATTGCCAAGGCGCCGGTGCAGCGGCTGGTCGACCGCATCGCCGCCGTCTTCGTACCGGCGATCGTCGCCATCGCGCTCGCGACCTTCGCGGCGTGGTGGCTGATCGGCGCCGACTTCGAGGCGGCGCTGGTGCCGGCCGTCGCCGTGCTGGTCATCGCCTGCCCCTGCGCGCTCGGGCTCGCCACGCCGACGGCGCTGGTCGCCGGCACGGGCGCGGCGGCGCGGGCCGGCATCCTGATCCGCGACATCGAGGCGCTGGAGCGGGCCCATGCCGTCGATTGCGTCGTCTTCGACAAGACCGGCACGCTGACCGAAGGCCGCCCCGCGGTCACCGACGTCTTCGTCCTCGGCGGTTCGGGCGACGAGATGCTGCGGCTCGCCGCGGCGGTGCAGGCGACGAGCGAACACCCCCTCGCCAAGGCCTTCGTGGCGGCGGCGGAGGCGCGCGAGCTCTCCCTGCCGCTGGCGACCGACTTCCGCGCCGAGGTCGGCCGCGGCGTCACGGCGACGGTCGAGGGCCGTCGGGTGGCGATCGGCAATTCCCGGCTGATGGGCGAACTCGACGTCGATCTCCGCCTCTTCGAGATCGAGGCGCGGCGGTTGTCGCTCGAGGCCAAGACCGTGGTGGTGGTGGCGCGCGACCAGGAGGCGCTCGGCCTCGTCGCACTCGCCGACCCGCTGCGCGACACGGCGAAACCGGCGATCGACCGGCTCGCCGCCGACCGCATCTCGACCCAGCTGGTCACCGGCGATGCCCGCGCGCCGGCCCATGCCGTGGCGCAGGCGGTCGGCATCGACGTCGTCCGGGCGCAGGTACTGCCGGCCGGCAAGGTCGAGGCGGTCGAACTGCTGCGTCGGTCGCAGCTGGTGGTGGCGATGGTCGGTGACGGCATCAACGACGCGCCGGCGCTCGCCGCCGCCGACGTCGGCATCGCCATGGGCTCGGGCGCCGACGTGGCGATGGAGACGGCGGGCATCACGCTGATGCGCTCCGATCCGCGCCTCGTGCCGGCAGCGCTGGAGATCGCGCGGGCGACCTGGGCGAAGATCCGCCAGAACCTGTTCTGGGCCTTCTTCTACAACGTCGTCGGCGTGCCGCTGGCGGCGACCGGCCATCTCACGCCGGCGCTCGCGGGCGCGGCGATGGCGCTGAGCTCGGTCACGGTGGTCACCAACGCGCTGACGCTGACGCGGTGGAAGCCGCGAGCATGACCCGTCGAACGTGCATGAACGGGCGGGCGATCGTCGCGGGTGGGGCAGCGTCGCGATTCCGCCGGATTGCAGTGGCTGATGGCGCAGACTAAATGAAGGCGGTGCCGAGCCTCGGCACGCTTCGTTTCGGTCATTCCCTCGCATCCTCGGGACCCTCGATGAGCGCCGACCTTTCTCGCCGTGATATCCTCTCCGCCGCCCTCGCCACGTCGGTCGCGAGCCTCCTCGGGGCCACCGGCCCGGCGGAAGCCGCACAGCTGAAGTTCGGCCCGGCCAAGCCCTTCTCCTTCGCGGCGCTCGCCGACCGGGCGCGCAAGCTCGCGGCCAAGGCCTACATGCCGCCGCGCAAGCCGGCGCCCGAGATCGTCGACCAGATCGGCTACGAGCAGCACGGCAAGATCAAGTTCCGGCCCGATCACGCCATGTTCTCCGACGAGAAGGGCGTCTACCCGGTGACGTTCTTCCCCGTCGGCAAGTACTTCCCCAAGACCATCAAGATGCATGCGGTCGAGGGCGACAAGGCGGCCGAGGTGCTCTACGAGCCCGAGTACTTCGACATGCCGGACGACAGCCCGGCGCAGAAGCTGCCGGAGGACACCGGTTTCGCCGGCTTCCAGATCCGCGAGGCCAAGTCGCGGCCGGACTGGCAGAAGAAGGACTGGTGTGCCTTCCTCGGTGCGTCCTATTTCCGCGCCATCGGCTCGCTCGGCGAATACGGCCTGTCGGCGCGCGGCGTCGCCATCGACACGGCGAGCCCGAAGGCGGAGGAGTTCCCCGACTTCACCGAGTTCTACCTGCAGCCGGCGAGCGCGGAGACCCAGCCGCTGGTCGTCTACGCGCTGCTCGACGGTCCGTCGATCACCGGCGCCTACAAGTTCACCATCCGCCGCTCCGAGGGCGTGATCATCGACGTCGAGTGCAGCCTGTTCATCCGCAAGGACATCGGCAAGCTCGGCATCTCGCCGATGACGTCGATGTACTGGTTCTCCAACTACGACAAGAGCTATCAGCTCGAGTGGCGCGAGGGCGCGCACGACAGCGACGGTCTGGCGATGTGGACGGGTGCCGGCGAGCGCATCTGGCGGCCGCTGGTCAACCCGCCGGGGCCGTCGACCTCGGCCTTCGTCGACGACAATCCGCGTGGTTTCGGCCTGATGCAGCGCCAGCGCGACCCCAAGGCCTACATGGACCGCTACCTCAACTACGAGCGGCGGCCGTCGCTGTGGATCGAGCCGGTCGGCGGCTGGGGGCAGGGCGCCTTCCATCTCGTCGAGTTCCCGACCGATCACGAGGACTTCGACAACATCGGCTGTTTCTGGGTGCCCAAGCAGCCGATCAAGGCGGGCCAGGAGCTCGACTTCCGCTATCGCATGTACTGGAACGCCGACGAGCCGGAGCGTCCGGATCTGGCGCGCGCCAGCGCGACGCGGATCGGCCGCGGCGGCTTCCCCTACACCCGCGCCAACCCGCCGGAGATCAAGCGCATCGTCGTCGAGTTCACCGGCGGCACGGCGCTCGCGGCCTTCCCGCGCGACGACAAGACCAAGAAGCCGGAGGCGGTGATCACGCCGTCGCGCGGCGAGATCTCGTCGGTCTTCCTCGAGACCACGACCTGGAACGACGCCTGGCGCCTGCAGTTCGACATCAAGGCCGAGGGGCCGGATCCGGTCGACATCCGCGCCTATCTGCGCGACGGCGAGACGGCGCTGACCGAGACCTGGATGTTCAAGCTGCACCCGCAGAAGACCTGGTGAGGCCGACGGCCGAGCCGACGACGAGGGCGCCTTCGGGCGCCCTTCTTCGTTTTCGGATCGCGCGAAAATTCTCCCTTCCCCGGTGGCGGCGGGATCTTGCGGCGGACTTTCGCGGTCACCAGATTCGTCGGGCCGCCGCGCGCTCCGGATCCTCCGGGGCCTTCCGGCGGCTTCGGAGGACGTGACATGTTCGACGCCACCAGGCTTCTGGAGCAACTGCTCGGGCCGCAGGCCGCCGCAACCGCGCAAGGCTACATCGAGCAGGGCACCCGGGCGGTCGAAGGCGTGGTCGGCGCCGATCGACTGGCTCGCGGCAAGGCCTTCCTCGGCGAGAGCCTGCAGTCGCTCGAGACCACGGCGACGCAGACGATCGGCGCCGAGAACATCGCCAAGGCCAAGGACTACGTCCAGAACAACCAGATGGCGACGGGGGCCGCGGCAGGCGGTCTGCTGGCGCTGCTCGTCGGCACGCAGACCGGGCGCAACGTCGCCGGCTCGGCGGTGAAGATCGGCACGCTCGCCGCCCTCGGCGGCCTCGCCTGGAAGGCTTGGCAGGCGTCGCAGGCGGGTTCCGCCGCGCAGGCCCCGGTCGACGCTTCCGTCGCCCCCGCGCCCGTTCCGCCCGCCGCGCCGACGCCTCTGCCGGAGACGATGGCGAGCGATCCGGCGACGACGCAGCGGCTGGCGGCGGCGACGATCATCGCCATGATCCAGGCGGCCAAGGCCGACGGCCACGTCGACGACGCCGAGCGTGCGGCCATTCTCTCGCGGGTGGGCCATGTCGAGGCCGCGGCCAAGGCCTTCCTCGAGACCGAGCTCGCCCAGCCGCTCGATCTCGACCGCGTCGCGAGCCTCGCGACGACGCCGCAGGAGGCCGCCCATCTCTACGCCGCCTCGCTGCTCGCCATCGATCCCGACCAGCCGTCGGAACAGGCCTATCTCGAGGCGCTGGCCGGCAGGCTCGGTCTCGATGCCGGGCTGGTGGCGGAGATCACGCGGCAGGTGAAGGGCGCCTGAGGGCGTTTCTGTCCCGGACAACAAGAAACGGCGCGTCCCGCGGGGCGCGCCGTCTTCGTTTCGGGTGGGCCGCGACCGATCAGGCGGTCGGCTTGCAGGTGGTCTCGCGCAGGCGCAGCACCGGCTTGACCAGCGCGCGCATCTCTTCCGGCCGACGGCCGGCGACGATGTCGACCAGGGTCTGGGCGGCGAGGCGGCCGACTTCCTGCTGGCCGTTCCACACCGTGGTCAGACCGGGCGACCAGACCGAGGCCTCGTCGATGTCGTCGTAGCCGGTCAGCGAGATGTCCTGGCCGGGGTCGATGCCGCGCCGCTTCAGCTCCATCATGATGCCGAGGGCGAGGAGATCGTTGAAGCAGACGATGGCGGTGGGCTTCGCCTCCAGCACGTCGCCGCAGATGTCGCGGCCGGCGCGGCGCGAGCCGGCGGCCGGGAACTCCAGGGCCGGGTCGACCGGCAGGCCGGCGGCGCGCAGCGCGTCCTCGTAACCGGCGCGGCGCTCGGAGGCGGCGGAACTGTCCTGCTGACCGCCGACCAGCGCGATGCGGCGATGGCCGAGGCCGATCAGATGTTCGACGGCGAAGCGGATGCCGGTGCGGTCGTCGCCGCGGATGACCGGGACTTCCGGCAGATCCGGCAGTTCGCGGGCGATCAGCACGGTCGGCAGGCCGGCATCGACGATGCGGGCGACGTCCTGCGGCTTGGAGCCGACCGCCGGGCACAGGATCATGCCGTCGGCGCGATACTGCAGCAGCGTCTCGAGGAACTGACGCTGGCGGAGCGGATCGTCGCCGTGGTTGAACAGGATGACCGTCTGGCCGCGGCGGCCGAGTTCGGTCTCCACCGCCGAGACCAGCTCGGCGAAATAGGGGTTCAGGATGTCGTGGACGACCAGACCGACGATGTTGGTGCGTGCCGTCCTGAGGCTCGCGGCCGAGCGGTTGTAGATGTATCCGAGCTCCTCGGCGAGCGCGTGCACGCGCTTGCGGGTCTCCTCGGCCACCAGCGTCGAGTTGCGCAGGGCGAGCGAAACCGTCGCGGTGGAGAGATCGAGCCGTTCCGCGATCATCGCCAGAGTGAGACGTCGTTTCGGCGTGGCGCCAGGGCTGTCCATCGTCATCTCGAAAGAGGGGATAAGGGGTTTCGGCGCGTCGCCCCCCCAGCGCGCGCGTTCGATCGTTATTGCCGGAAAGTCGTATCCCGCGCAACAACCCCCCGCAGTGAAACGTATGCCGCTTTGCCGCGCCGACCGGCGGCACGCCGTCGCGTCGTCTCGGTGGGGTCGATCAGTCTTCCGGATCCTCGTCCGGTTCCTCGACCGAAGCCGGCTCGGCCAGGCCGTCGAGGGGGAGCGTCAGGTTGCGCTCGATGGCGCGCAGGAGCTTGCGCAGCTTCTTCTTGTCCTTGTCGTCGAAGCCGGCCAGCGCCTCGCGCTCGATGCGGGTCCAGATCCGGTCGATCTCGTCGATGCGGCCGCGGCCCTCCTCGGTCAGGAAGACGCGGGCGAGGCGGCCGTCGGTCTGCGAGGCGACGCGCTGGACGAGGCCGGCGGCGGCCATGCGCGAGATCATCTTGGTGACCGTCGGCGGCTGCACGCCGAGCACCTGGGCGAGGTTGCTCATGGTGCGGCCGTCTTCCTCGCCGAGTGCCTTGAGCACCGACTCCTGACCCGTGTGGAGGCCGATCCGCGCCAGATGGGTGCCGGAGCGGGCGCGGTGCGCCTTGGCGGCCATGGCGAGACGATGGGTGACGGACTTGCGATGTTTGAAGCTCATGTCCGATCCCTGCCATGGTCGTGCAACAGTTTTACGACGGCTATCGAATTTTATCCGCCGGCGGCCGCGACGTCGACGGTCGCCGGTGTCGCGACCGCCGCGAGTGCCTCGGAGACGCGTGCCGCGGTGGCTGCGAAGAGCGGGCTCGCGCGAAACGCCGCGCCGCGCGGGGCGTCGGGGACGACCGCGATCTCGGCGGCGACGCGACCGGGCGCCGGCGTCATGACGAGGATACGGTCGGCGATCGACACCGCCTCGAACACCGAATGAGTGACGAAGAGCACGCCGATGCCGGTCTCGCCGGCGAGGTCGCCGAGGTCGTCGGCGAGGCGGAAACGCGTGATCTCGTCGAGGGCGGCGAAGGGTTCGTCCATCAGGAGGAGCCTCGGTTCGACCACCAGCGCGCGGGCGACGGCGACGCGCATGCGCATGCCGCCCGAGAGCTCGCGCGGCCGCTTGTCGGCGGCCTCGAGGAGATGGACGCGGGCGAGCGCGGCGCGCGCCCGTTCGCGGGCCTCGGCGCGCGGCACCTTGGCGAAGCGCAGCGGCAGGGCGACGTTGTCGAGCGCGCTCGCCCAGGGCATCAGCGTCGGGTCCTGGAAGACCAGACCGAAACCCTTCGGCGGGGCTTCGACGCGGCCGGCGTCGGTCACCTCGAGCCCGGCGACGAGGCGCAGCGCGGTCGATTTGCCGCAACCGGAGGGGCCGAGCAGCGCGACGATCTCGCCGGGAGCGATCGCGAGCGAGACGTCGTCGACGATCGCCTCGCCGGCGAAGGACTTGGTGACGTGGTCGAGGGCGGCGAGCGGCAGGGGCAAGGGTGTGCGACCTCTTCGGGCGGGACGGGCGGAGACTAACGGTCCGCGGGGGCGCCGTCGACCGTCGCGCGGTGACGGAGCGTCGTGCCTCGTCTAGGATGCGGCGCGAAGAGACGAGGTGTCGGCATGCGGTCGTGGTTGAAGAATCCCCTGTCCATCCTGGCGGAGAACGCCGGCGGCGGTGTCGTCGTCGAGGGCGGGCGCATCGTCGAGCTGGTGGCATCCGGGGCTTCGCCGGCGACGCCGGTCGACACGATCTTCGACGCCTCGCGCCACGTGGTGATCCCGGGCCTCGTCAACACCCACCACCACGTCTACCAGACGCTGACGCGCGCCCACCCCAAGGCGATCAACAAGGAGCTCTTCCCCTGGCTCCAGGCGCTCTATCCGATCTGGACCAAGGGGTTGTCGCCGGAAGCCTTCCGGCTGGCGGTGAGGCTCGCCGGCACCGAACTGCTGATGTCGGGCTGCACCACGGCGGCCGATCATCACTACATCTTCCCCGAGGGGCTCGAGGACGCGGTCGACATCGAGGTCGAGGAGGGCCGGGCGCTCGGCATCCGCATGACGGTGTCGCGCGGCTCGATGAACCTGTCGGTCGAGGACGGCGGCCTGCCGCCGAAGGCCGCGGTGCAGGACGAGGAGACGATCCTCCTCGACAGCGAGCGGGTGCTCGCGAAGTACCACGACCGCTCGGAGGGCTCGTTCACGCAGATCGCGCTGGCGCCGTGCTCGCCCTTCTCGGTGACGCGCTCGCTGATGAAGGCGACGGCGGATCTCGCGGCGAAGCACGACTGCCGCCTCCACACCCATCTCGGCGAGACCCACGACGAGGACGCCTTCTGCCTATCGAAGTTCCAGTGCCGGCCGGTCGACTATCTCGAAGAGGTCGGCTGGATGAGCGACCGCACCTGGCTCGCCCACGGCATCCATTTCGGCGACGAAGAAGTGGCGCGCCTCGGCCGCCACGGCGTCGGCATCTGCCATTGCCCGACCTCAAATGCGGTGCTCGCCTCCGGCCTCTGCCGCACGCGGGAACTCGAGGCTGCCGGTGCGCCGGTCGGTCTCGGGGTCGACGGTTCGGCGTCGAACGACAATTCCAACCTGATGGAAGGCGTCCGCCACGCGCTGATGCTCGGCCGACTGCGCTACGACGCGACGCTCTCCCACCTCGACGTGCTGCGCTGGGCCACGAAAGGTTCGGCGCGCTGTCTCGGCCGCGACGACATCGGCGAGATCGCGGTGGGCAAACAGGCGGATCTCGCGCTCTTCACCCTCGACGAACTGCGCTTCTCCGGCGCCGGCGATCCGCTCGCCGCGCTCGTCCTCTGCGGGGCGCATCGCGCCGATCGGGTGATGATCGCGGGCGCGTGGAAGGTCGTCGACGGACTGCCGGTCGACGTCGACGTGAGCCGCTTGCGCCACGAACACGGGGCGGCGGCACGCGCCTTCCTCGAATGCCTGTGAAGGAACATCCGATGACCCCCCGTCGCTTCTGGTCCGATCTCGTCGCCACGGATTTCGCTTCGCCGGACGTGGCAGAGTGGGTCGCCGTGCTGCCGATCGCGGCGGTGGAACAGCACGGGCCGCACATGCCGCTCGGCACCGACACGATCATCGCCGACGGTCACGTCGCCGCGACGATCGCGCGTCTGCCGGAGGCGCTGCCGGTCGTCTTCCTGCCGACGCAGGCCGTGGCGTGGTCGGCGGAACACGAGGCCTCGCCGGGAACGCTGACGCTGTCGTGGGAGACCGTCGCCAGGGTCTGGCTGGAGATCGGCGCCTCGGTGGCGCGGGCGGGGGTGCGGCGGCTGGTGATCGTCAACGCCCACGGCGGCAACGTGCCGATCATGGATCTCGTCGTGCGCGAGCTGCGCATGCGTCACGGCATGCTGGCGGTGGCCTCGTCGTGGTCGCGCTTCGGACGGCCCGAGGGGCTGTTCGACGCCGACGAACGCCGCCTCGGCATCCATGCCGGCGACGTCGAGACCTCGATGGTGATGGCGCTCCGGCCGGATCTGGTGCGGAGGCAAGCCTTCGCCGACTTCCCGTCGCTGCAGGGGGAGATGGAGCGGGAGTTCCGCCATCTGCGCGCCTACGGGCCGCACGCCTTCGGCTGGGCGGCGCAGGACCTCAATCCGACCGGTGCGGTGGGTGATCCGCGGGGTTCGTCGGCGGAGAAGGGCCGCGCGGCGATCGACCATGCGGCGGCGGGCTTCGTCGAGCTGCTCGAGGACGTCGCCCGCTTCGATCTCTCGCGGTTGGCGGAGATCGGGTGAGGCGGGTCGGGACGTCGGTGCGCGATGCTTCGAGACGGGCCGCCGAAAGGCGGCCCTCCTCAGCATGAGGCGCTTCTTCATGTTCGAGACAGCCCCTTACGCCTCATGCTGAGGAGGGCGCCCGCATGGGCGCCCGTCTCGAAGCATCGCGCACGAAGCCGCCCACGTCCTCAGCCGACGTCGGCCTTGAAGCCGGCTTCCTCGATCGCCACGACCAGCGCCGCCTCGTCGTTGTCGGAGGTGTCGCCCGACATGCCGGCGGCGCCGACGATGTTGCCCTTGTCGTCGCGGATCAGCACGCCGCCCGGAACCGGGACCGCGCCGCCGGCGCCGATCACGCTCTCGAGGCCGGCGAGGAAGTGCGGACGATCCTTGGCGATCGCCTCGATCTTGCGGGCACCGGCGCCGAAGGAGACGCAGGCGTTGGCCTTGCCGAAGGCGATCTTCCAGCGGACGATCGGGCAGCCGTCTTCGGCACCCGCCGCCTTCAGCGCGGCGCGGCCGTCGAGAATCACCACGGCCATCGGGTTGAACTTGCGCTCGCGTGCCACGGCGAGCGAACGGGCGACGATTCCTTGCGCCTTCTCGAGGGTCAGATGCGACATGGGAGTTCTCCTCAGTTCGTTGGTCCGAGAGCCTCGGGCCGGGGACCGCCGGTCGCCCAGTCGAGAAGCTCCACGGTGTGGACGATCGGTATGTCGGTGCCGGCGCCGATCTGCATCATGCAGCCGATGTTGCCGGCGGCGATGACTTCGGGCGAGACCGCGTCGATGTTGCGGACCTTGCGGTCGCGCAGGCGGCGGGCGAGTTCCGGCTGGAGGATGTTGTAGGTGCCGGCCGAGCCGCAACAGACGTGGCTCTCCGGCGGGGTGACGACCTCGAAGCCGGCCGTCGCGAGAAGCTCCGCCGGCAGCGACGTGATCTTCTGCCCGTGCTGCATCGAACAGGCCGAGTGATAGGCGACGCGCGGACGGGTGTCCTTCACCACGGCGCTCGAAAGATCGAGCATGGCGACGACTTCGGACACGTCCTTGGCGAGCGAGGCGACCTTCGCCGCCTTGTCGGCCCAGGCCGCGTCGAGGCGGAACATGTGGCCATAGTCCTTCATCGTCGTGCCGCAGCCCGAGGTGGCGATGACGATGGCGTCGAGCCCGTCGCCGTCGACCTCGGCCATGAAGGCGTCGATGTTGCGGCTCGCGCGGGCATGGGCGGCGTCGGTCTCGCCCATGTGATGCTCGAGCGCGCCGCAGCAGCCCATGCCCTTCGGCACGACGATCTCGGCGCCGAGACGGGTCAAGAGCCGCACGGTCGATTCGTTGATCGCGCTGTCGAGCGCCGCCTGGGCGCAGCCGGTGAGCAGCGCGACGCGCAGTCGCCTCGGGCTCGTGGCGGCGATCACCTGCGGTCGCTCGACCCAGGAGGGGGTTGCGAGCTTCTTCGGCGCGAGACCGAGCACCGCGCCGACCGGGCGAGGCAGGAAACGCGCGAAGGGCCGGACCAGCGCCGTGGCGGCGAGCGCCAGGCGGAAGATCGTCGGGTTGGGGATGACCCGGCCGAGCAGCTTGCGGAAGAGGCGATCGACCAGCGGTCGCCGGTAGGTGCGCTCGACATGGGCGCGGGCGTGGTCGACCAGATGCATGTAGTCGACGCCCGAGGGGCAGGTCGTCATGCAGGAGAGGCAGGTGAGGCAGCGATCGAGATGCTTCACCGTCTGCGGATCGGCGGGCCGATCATGCTCCAGCATGTCCTTGATCAGGTAGATCCGCCCGCGCGGGCTGTCGAGTTCGTCGCCGAGTTCGAGGAAGGTCGGGCAGGTCGCCGTGCAGAAGCCGCAGTGGACGCACTTGCGCAGGATCTTCTCGGCGAGCGCGGTGTCCGGGTCTTCGAGCAGGTGAGGCAGGAAGTGGGTCTGCATCGTGCCTCTCCTCAGCGAGCGGGGTTGGGGATCGCGACCATGCGGCCGGGCGAGAACAGGCCTTCGGGGTCGAAGGCCGCCTTCACCCGCGCGGCGAGCGCGGCGAGGGGCGCGGGCTGGGGATGGAACACCGGCACCGCGGTGCGATCGGCCTCGGTCGCGCGCACCAGCGTGGCGTGACCGCCGAAGCGGTCGACGGCGGCGCGGACGCGGTCGGCCTGCGGCCCGGCGTCGACGTCCGTCGCCAGCCAGACCAGGCCGCCGGCCCAGTCGAAGAACCAGGCGTCGAGGACCGCGACGTCGCGCAGCGCGGCGACGAGGGCCGGCCCGTCGGACGGGGCGAGCGACAGGCGCCAGATCGGGCCGGGCCGCGTCGTGATCGGCGCCGCCTCGCGGATCGAGGCCCAGAGGGCGAGGGATTCGTCCTCGCCGAGGATCTCGACGGCGCCGAGGCCGCGCCAGCGGGCGACGAGATCGGCCTCGCGGCTCGCCACCGACACGGCGGGCCCGTCGAGGCGGATCAGCGTGGCGGCGGTGCCGTGGAACGGGCCGTCGACGCCGGCCGGCAGGTGGGCGGCGGCGTCGACTTCCTGCGGCAGGCCGGTCGCCTCGCGCATCAGCCGGCCGGCGGCGGCGTCGTCGAGGCCGAGGACGGCGACGGTCTCGCTGGTCTCGGCACGCGGCATGACCTTGAAGGTCACCTCCGAGAGCACCGCCAGCGTGCCGAAGGAGCCGCAGACCAGCTTGGAGAGGTCGAAGCCGGTGACGTTCTTCATCACCCGGCCGCCCGACTTGAAGGCCTCGCCGAGGCCGTTCACGGCACGGAAGCCGAGGAGATGGTCGCGCGCCGCGCCCCGTTTCGGCCGGCGCGGGCCGCTCGCGTTGATCGCGAAGGCGCCGCCGATCGAACCGGAGCCCGGATCAATGCCGAAGAGGGCGGCGTGGTCGATCGGGTCGAAGGCCAGTTCCTGGCCGCGGGCGGCGAGCGTCGCGCGGATCTCGGCGAGCGGCGTACCGGGCAGCGCGGTCATCACCAGTTCGGCCGGCTCGTAGAGCGTGATGCCGGAGAGGCCGGCGAGCGACAGGGTCGCGTCGGCCTCGACCGGGTGGCCGAGGGCGCGGCGGGTGCCGCGGCCTTCGATGGCGAGGGTCTGGCGGGCGGCGCGGGCCGCGCGCACGATCTCGACCAGGTCGGCCTCGTCGCGGGGGGCGTGGGTCGCGGCCATCAGAACCTCGGGATCTCGGGGAAGGGAAGATCGCCGCCGCGGACGTGCATGAAGCCCATCTCGGCGCAGCGATGGAGCGTCGGGAACACCTTGCCCGGGTTGAGCCGGTGGTTCTCGTCGAAGGCGCACTTGACCCGCTCCTGCTGGCCGAGATCGACGGCGTCGAACATCTCGCCCATCAGGTCGCGCTTCTCGATGCCGACGCCGTGTTCGCCGGTCAGCACGCCGCCGACGGCGACGCAGAGCCGCAGGATGTCGGCGCCGAAGGCCTCGGCCTTCTCGGTGTCGCCGGGGATCGAGGCGTCGTAGAGGATCAGCGGGTGGAGGTTGCCGTCGCCGGCGTGGAAGACGTTGGCGACGCGCAGGCCGTGGAAGGCGGCGAGCTCGTCCATCCGCGTCAGCACCTCCGACAGGCGGCCGCGCGGGATGGTGCCGTCCATGCAGAGATAGTCGGGGCCGATGGCGCCGACGGCGGGGAAGGCGTTCTTGCGGCCGAACCAGAAGCCGATGCGTTCGGCCTCCGAGGTCGAGACGCGGCAGGAGGTGGCGCCGTTGGCGCGAGCGATCTTCTCCACCTCGTCCACCAGATGGTCGACCTCGGCCGCGGTGCCGTCGAGTTCGACGATGACGAGCCCTTGCGCATCCTCGGGATAGCCGCAGGACTTGAAGGCTTCGGCCGCATCGATCGCGGCCTTGTCCATCATCTCCATGCCGCCGGGGATGATGCCGGCGGCGACGATGGCCGCGACGCAGTCGGCGCCGGCCTTCACCGTGTCGAAGCCGAGGAGGACGCCGCGCGCCGTCTCCGGCTTCTGCAGGATACGGACGGTGACCTCGGTGACGACGCCGAGCAGGCCCTCGGAGCCGACCACGAGGCCGAGCAGGTCGAGGCCCTCGGCATCGAGATGCTTGCCGCCGAGGCGGACGATCTCGCCGCCGATCAGCACCATCTCGACGCCCAGCACGTTGTTGGTGGTGAGCCCGTACTTCAGGCAATGCACGCCGCCGGCGTTCTCCGCGACGTTGCCGCCGATCGAACAGGCGATCTGCGAGGAGGGATCGGGGGCGTAGTAGAAGCCGCGGTGCTCGACCGCCTTGGTGATGGCGAGATTGGTGACGCCGGGCTGGACGCGGGCGACGCGGTTGTCGAAATCGACCTCGAGGATGCGGTTGAACTTGGCCATGCCGAGCAGGATGCCGTCGGCGAGCGGGAAGGACCCGCCCGACAGCGAGGTCCCGGCGCCGCGCGGCACCACCTTCACGTTCATCTCGGCGGCGAGCCTCATCACCGCCACCACCTCGTCGATGGTCTCGGGCAGGGCCACGACCAGCGGCTTCTGGCGATACATGGTGAGCGCGTCGCACTCCCACGGCGTCAGTTCACGCTCGAGATGGATGACGCTCTCGGGCTTCAGGATCGCCTGCAGGCGCGCGACGATGTCGTCGCGGGCCGCCAGGATCTCCGGCTCCGGCAGGGGCATGGTCAGGGACATCGTTTCCTCGCCCGATTATCGGCTTGTGCTTTTGCCGGACATTGGCTCGAGACGCGGCGATCGTCGAGGGGGTCTGGTGAAGTTTTTTGACCACGGTGTTTTCGTGGGCAAAATCGACGCCGAAATCCCCGCGCCTTCTCGCGAATCGCTCCGCCGATCCGCCGCATCGCGATGGTGCGAAGCCTGCGTCGCGAAGCCCATGCGGCATCCTAGCACCCGCACCGGGCGGCGGGCATCCCGTCCGTCCGTCGAGGGGGGCGAGGGGGCGGTCTCGCCCCCTCCGCCGTCCTTGCTCAGCCGCGCGCCTTGGCCTCGCGGCGATAGGTCGTCAGCACGAACTCGGTGTAGCCGTTGGGCTGGGCGAGGCCTTCGAAGACCAGCGCCCGCGCCGCACGGAAGGCCGGGCCGTCGAAGCTCGGGGCCATCGGGCGATAGGCCGGATCGCCGGCGTTCTGGCGATCGACGACGACCGCCATGCGCTTCAGCGCCTCGTCGACCTGAGCCTCGGTGACGATGCCGTGGCGCAGCCAGTTGGCGATGTGCTGGGACGAGATGCGCAGCGTCGCGCGGTCTTCCATCAGGCCGACGTCGTGGATGTCCGGCACCTTGGAACAGCCGACGCCGAGATCGACCCAGCGCACGACGTAGCCGAGGATGCCCTGCGCGTTGTTGTCGAGTTCCTCGCGGACTTCCTCGGGCGAGAAGTTCGACTTGGCCAGCGGCAGGGTCAGGATGGCGTCGAGCGAGGCGGGCGTGCGGCCGGCGATCTCGGCGCGGCGGGCCTCGACCGAGACGTCGTGATAGTGCAGCGCATGCAGCACCGCCGCGGTCGGCGACGGCACCCAGGCGGTCGAGGCGCCGGACTGCGGGTGGCCGATCTTCTGGGTCAACATGTCGGCCATCCGATCGGGGGCCGCCCACATGCCCTTGCCGATCTGGGCGCGGCCGGTGAGCCCCATCGCGATGCCGACGTCGACGTTGTTGTTCTCGTAGGCCCCGATCCAGGCCTCCGCCTTCATCGAGTTCTTGCGGACGACCGGGCCGGCCTCCATCGCGGTGTGGATCTCGTCGCCGGTGCGGTCGAGGAAGCCGGTGTTGATGAAGACGACGCGGTGACGCGCCGCGTCGATGCAGGCGGCGAGGTTGACCGTGGTGCGGCGCTCCTCGTCCATGATGCCCATCTTCAGCGTGTGGCGCGGCAGCTTCGCGACGTCCTCGGCGCGAGCGAAGAGCTCGTCGGCGAGGGCGACCTCGGCGGGGCCGTGCAGCTTGGGCTTCACGACATAGACCGAACCGGCGCGCGAGTTGCGGATGTCGCCGGTGCCGAAGAGGTCGTGGCGGGCGATGACGGCGGTCACCGCGATGTCGACCATGGTCTCGGGGACCGGGCGGCCCTCGGCGTCGAGCACCATGTCGGTCGCCATGTGGTGGCCGACGTTGCGCACCAGCATCAGCGAGCGGCCGTGCAGCGTCAGCGTGCCGCCGTCGGGCCGGCCCCAGACGCGGTCGGGGTTGAGCCGGCGCGTCACCTTGCGGCCGCCCTTCTCGAACGTGTCCTCGAGCGTGCCCTGCATCAGGCCGAGCCAGTTGCGATAGACGCGGATCTTGTCCTCGGCGTCGACGGCGGCGACCGAGTCCTCCATGTCCATGATGGTGGAGAGGGCGGATTCGAGCACGACGTCGGCGATGCCGGCCGGGTCGGTCGAGCCGACCGGGGTGGTGCGGTCGACGATCACCTCGGCGTGGATGCCGTGGTGGCGGAAGAGCAGCGCCGTCGGGCGCTCGTGCTCGCCGCGGAAGCCGGCGAAGCCCGACGGGTCGGCGAGGCCGGTCTCGCGGTCGTCGCAGAGCGACAGGACGAGACCGCCGTTCTCGACGGCGAAGCCGACGACGTCGGCCCAGCCGCCGGCGGCGAGCGGGGCGATCTCGTCGAGCCGGGCCTTGGCGGCGGCGACCACGCGGGCGCCGCGGGCGGCGTCGTAGCCGGCGCCCTCGGCGGTGTCGCCCAGCGCATCGGTGCCGTAGAAGGCGTCGTAGAGGCTGCCCCAACGGGCGTTGGCGGCGTTCAGCGCGTAACGGGCGTTGTCGATCGGCACGACCAGCTGCGGGCCGGCGAGGGTGGCGATCTCGGGATCGACGTTCTCGGTCGCGACCGCGCGCGGGGCCGGCGCCGGCAGCAGGTAGCCGATCTCCTCGAGGAAGGCGCGATAGGCGGCCGCGTCGTGCGGCTTGCCGCGACGGGCGCGGTGCCAGTCGTCGATCTTTCCCTGCAGCGCGTCGCGGGCGGCGAGGAGCGCGGCGTTCTTCGGCGAGAGGTCGTTCAGGAGGCCCGACAGGCCCTTCCAGAAGTCGGCGGCGGCGATGCCGGTGCCCGGCAGGGCTTCCTGCTCGACGAAGGCGACGAGCGCGGCATCGATCGAGATGTCGGCGATGCGGAGGTGTTGCCGGGATGCGGACATGGAAGGTCTCCGAAGGGCTGCGGGCGCCGTCGTCGGGCCGAAACGGCCGGGCGCCACCGTCATGGGGCAAGATGGCGCAGGCGGGCCGCCGGGTCAATTTTTCTGGAAACGTTTTTCATTTTTCTTCGAACATGGTACATGTCACTGAGGATACGGCGAAAAGTCGATTTCCAACGGTGAATTTCAAACGTTTGGGGCGTGACTTTTTTCGCGTCCGGGAGGCAGACGTGGCGCTGAGAGGCAGACCGAGGGGGACGGGGCGGTCGCAGGTCGACACCGGCGGCGTGCAGTCGCTCGACCGCGCCCTGCGGCTGACGGCGGCGATCGCCGAGAGCGACGGGGCGACGCTGACGGCGCTCGCCGAGCGGGTCGGACTTCCTGTCTCCACCGTCCATCGGCTGATCGGCACGCTCGCCGCCCACGGTTTCGTCGAGGCCGACGAGGCGACGCAGACCTGGGGCATCGGCATCGAGGCCTTCCGCGTCGGCCAGGCCTTCCAGCGGCGGCTGCGGCCGATCGAGCTCGCCCGCCCGGTGATGCGCGAGCTGATGGAGGCGACCGGCGAGACCGCCAATCTCGGCATCTTCGAGGGCGGCGACGTCGTCTTCGTGTCGCAGGTCGAGAGCCACGAGCCGATCCGCGCCTTCTTCCGCACCGGCGAGCGGCGCGAGGCCCATGCCTCGGGCATCGGCAAGGCGCTGCTCGCGGCGCTGACGCCGGCCGACCTCGCGCGCTGGCTGCGCGGACGGGTGCTGACCCGCCACACGCCGGCGACGATCGGCACGGCGGAGGGCCTGCGCGACGCGCTGGCGGCGATCCGGGCGCGCGGCTACGCGGTCGACGACGAGGAACGCAGCGCCGGCATGCGCTGTATCGCCGCGGCGATCTGGGACGACAACGGCGAGGCGGTCGCCGGCCTGTCGATCTCGGGGCCGAGCCACCGGGTGACACGCGAGCGGATCGGCGAAATCGGGCCGCAGGTGGCGGCGGCGGCGGCCCGCGTCACCCGGGCGATCGGCGGACACGCGCGCCGGAGCGCCGACGCCGGCCCGGTGCCCCGCTAGATGCTTCGCATTTTCTTAGTTTTCCGGGCCTAGTGTCGCGCGATCGGGGCGCCTGGCTCTGGAACGGGACGGAGTCTATGACGGGTTCGACATGGCGGGTCGCGATAAGCGCCGATCGCGAGGAGATCGCGCGGCTGGTCGGCGTCGACCGCGCCGACCTGGAACGATCGCCATTCCAGCGTGCCCAATGGCTCGAGACCTGGTTCGGGTCCTTCGCCGCCGAGGCGCCGAACGCGCTGCTCGCCGCGACGATCGAGGATCCCGCCACCGGCGAGCCGGTCTTCGTGCTGCCGCTGACGGTGATGCGGCGCGGCGGCATCGTCCGGCTCGAGGCCTGGGACGGCGGCGTCTCCGACTACAACGGCCCGGTTCTGTCGAAGGACTTCCACCCCGAGCCCGGCGACATGCGGCGGCTGTGGCGTGAGATCGTCGGGGCGCTGCCCGGTGTCGACGTGGTCGACTTCGAGAAGGTTCCGGCGGTGATCGGCGACGTCGACAATCCGCTGCTGATGGTCGAGGGCGTGCGTCCTTCGCATTTCGCCCGCCATCCCCTGCCGCTGCCGGCCGACGGCGACTTCGAACGGCTGGCGGCGACCCGCTTCGATCCGAGCCATCGCCGGACGCTGGCGAAGAAGCGCAAGAAGCTCATGAACAAGGGCCGGCTCGAGTTCGCGCTCGATGCCGGGGCCGACGCGCTGCCGACGCTCGAACGGCTCCTCGAGTGGCGCGGCGCGCGCTTCGCCCAGGGTACCGATCCGGAGGAGATGCGCCGCATCGACGCCTTCTACCGTTCGCTGTGCGGCCACACCGACATCGCCCTCGTCGGGCGGCTGACGCTCGACGATCGGCTGATCGCCGGCTGTTTCGGCACGCTGACCGATCGGACGTTCCAGCTGCTCGTCGTCGCCCACGACGGCGCCTTCAAGAACTGGTCGCCGGGCCTTCTCGCGATCGAGAGCTCGATCGCCCATCTCTGCGCCCGCGGCGTCACGGTCTACGACTTCACCATCGGCGACGAGCCCTACAAGCTCGACTTCGGCGTCGAGACCGAGAAGCTGTGGGACCTGCAGTCGGCCCTGACTCTGAAGGGTCGGCTCTATCTCGTCGCCCGGCATCTCGCCGAGCGTACCCGAGAGGCCGCACGCCGCCATTTCGGGCGCAGGCGCTTCGCCTGAGGCGGCACGCCGCCCGCCACCCCGTCCGCGTTCTCGATCCTTCGTCCTCAGCCGCCCGAGGCGGGCAGGGGGATCGGCGCCGCGATCGTCGCGGCGGTGGTCTGCGCCGGTGCCTCGAACGGGCGCGCGGCGGTCTTCGTCACGACCGGGGGCTTCGCCGCGGCGCGCACGGGGTCGACGGCACGGGCCGCCACCGCCGGCTTCGGCGCGGCGACGGCCGCGGGCGCGACGGCCGGCGTGGCCGAGGCGTAGCCGGCCGCGGCGAGCGCGTCACCGCCGCTGCCGGCGACCGGCCGCGTGGCGAGGTCGGCACCGAGATCGGAGCGGATGCGCAGGCCTTCGGCAAGCGCGATCAGGCGGGTCTCGTCGAGGCCGCGGCGGCAGAGCCGCACCCGGACCGACAGATCCGACTTGGTCGAGGACGAGATCGAAAGGCCGAGCACCTCGGTCGCACCCGAGCGGCCGCGCGCCTCCGCCGTCGACCAGGCATAGAGACAGCCGCGACCGTCGGCACTGCGGCCGGTGGCGACGCCGACCGGGCCCGAAGGCGTGGCGACGACGCGGGACGAGACCGTCATGGCGACGCCGGGCAGCGCCTCGGCCATCTCGGCCTCGATGGTCTCGGCCTCGAGCCGCGGCCGGGCGGCGGCGAAGCGGCGCTCGCGCGCCTCGACCTCGATGCGGTCGTCGCCGCGGGCGGCGGCATCGCCCATCAGCGTGATGGTCTGGTTGACGGTGCCCTCGGCCCGGCGTTCGACGACGGAGACGACGTTGCCGGCTTCCGGCGGCAGCGCGGCCATGGCGCGTTCGGGGGCGACGGCGACGCCGAGGCCGGCGGTGGTGCCGGTGGCGTCGGCGGTCATCGGGCTCGAGGCGCAGCCGGCGAGGGCGAGGGGCGCCAGCATGGCGGCGAGGAGGGCGGGTCGAATCATCGTCATGTCAGATTCTCCCGCCGCGCACCGGGCTCGACGCGGCGGCGAGGCCCGCGCGGCTCTCGGAGGTGGACAGCTGTCGGTCGAGCAGGGTGAAGACCTCGAAGGCCTCGGCCCGCAGCCCGAGGTGATAGAGCGACCAGCCGCGCATCGCCATCAGGTCGCGCGGCTCGTCGGCATGGGCGCGGCGGCGGTTCAGCGTGTCGATCGTGGCGCGGTAGTCGCCGCGGTCGAAGAGCGCGATCGCCTGCTGCGCCAGCACGATGCGGCCGATCTCGTCGCGCCGCTCGCGGGCGAGCCCGCCGGAGGCGGCGACGCGGGCGGCGTCGTCGGTGCGGCCGGAGCGCAGGGCGGCGAGCGCCTGACCATAGGCGGCCTCCTGCATCACGGTGGCGTCGCCGGTGCGGCGGGCGGCGTCGAAGGCGGCGGCGGCTTCCTCCGCGCGCTTCATGTCCATCAGGCACCAGCCGGCGGCGAGCGCCTCGGCGGCGCTTGCCGAACGGCCGAGCACGCGGTCGGCGACGAGCGCCGGGCAGGCGCGCTTCGGCGCCGCCGGGGCGGCGGCGACGTGGGTCGCCGGGGCGGCCTTGCGCGGCTCGTCGAAGACGACGCGGGCCATCTCGGGGAAACGGCCGCGGTAGTCGGCGTCGAGCCTACGGAAGGCGTTGCGATTCTTCAGCGCGGCAAGCGCCAGGAGGTGACCCTCGGCCGACTTCGCCGACGGGCGCCAGGCCATCGCCTTGGCGAACCAGGCGCTCGCGGCCTCGTACTGGCGGGCGCCGTGGGCGTACCAGCCGAGCGCCTGGGCGGCGTCGCCCGATTCGAGCTTCTCCGTCACCGCGGCGATGCGGGCGAGGCGGGCGGCGGGGATCGTCCCGGCGTTCGGCCGCACGAGGTCGGCGGTCGCGAGATCGAGGAAGAGCGCGGCGGCCTCGGCGTCGTCGGTCGCGCCCTCGAGCAGGGCGACTGCCTCGGTGTGACGGCCGGAGCCCTCGCGCACCAGCGCCGCGCCGATCGCCGCCTTGGCGCCGCCGCCCCGTTTCGCCGCGAGGTCGAACCAGCGCTGCGCCGGAGCGGCGGCCTTGCGGCGATGTTCGACCCAGCCGAGCAGCAGGGCGTCGTCGGCGGCGCCGGTATCGGCCTCGGCGACGCGGGCGACACGGTCGAAGGCCTCCTTCGGCACCGGCTTGCCGGCGTCGGCGCGCAGCCAGTCGGAGAGGGTGGCGCGGGCGACGTCGACGCGCAGCGGTTCGAACTCGCCCTTGCCGTCGGGGCCGATGCGTTCCTCGGCCAACAGCGGACCGGCGGCCTCGGCGCCCATGGTGGCGAGCGCCTTGCGCACCGTGCCGGCGCGTTCGTCGGGCGTCTTGGCGCCGGCGAGCGCCATGCGATAGAGCTCGAGTGCGCGCGGGCGGGCATCGGTCCTGGCGGCCGCCTCGGCGACGCGCCAGACCACTTCGAGATCGTCGGCGGAAACCAGCATCGGGTCGCGCTCGGCCATCTTCTGGACCTTGGTCCAGTCGGCGGAATCCGACGCCTTGAGGAGTTCGAGGCGCTGTTCCTTGCGATGCAGCTTGTCGAGCATGTCCTGCGACGGGCGCCAACCGGGCTGACGGGCGGCGCGGCGCTCGATCTCGAGCTTCAGCTCGGCGACCTGATCCTTGCCGTAGAGATCCCACAGGCCCTGCTCGTCGGCGGCCGGGCGATAGAGATCGGCCGGCGGCTCCCAGCCGGGATAGAGGGCGCGCAGACGGCGGATCTCGGCATCGACGCGGGCGGTTGCGTGCTGGGCGGCGTAGTAGCGCAGGGCGCTCTCGTCGACGCGGGCACCGGCGGCGGGCTTGGGGTCGGCCGGCGGCGCGGCGAAGGCGCGGTCGGCCTCGTCGCGCGTCATCCGGCCGGCGTCGAGCGTCGCCTGGGTCCAGCCGGCGCGCTCGCCGGGACGGGCCGGCTCGGCGGCGGCGACGGGCCAGGCGACCGAAGCGGCGAGGACGAGGGCGAGCGTGCGGGGCAGACGGCGGGTTCTCACCAGCATGTCGGGTGCCTCATGTTGACGGCGACGAGCGCGAGGGCGCGCAGCGTCGCGGGGTAGTAGTGGTCGACCTCGGCGGTGCGCAGCGCATCGGGGAAGCGCGTGCCCTCGAGGCCACAGGCGACCAGCGCGGCGATCGCGCGGTAGCCGGGATCGGCGAAGGGTTCGAGGTCGCGGCCGGTCTCGAGATCGACGACGGCGAGCTTCGGCTTCGCGGAGCCCTCGGCCGACCAGCGCGCCATGAAGGGGGCGAGGCCCTCGCGCTTCTCGCCGGCGGTCATGGCGAGGTAGAGAGGCACGCGCAGCGCGTTGTAGCCGAAGGTCGCCGGGAAACCCTCGGCGGTGGCGACGCCGTCGCCGGCGAGCGACACCCATTCGGGCGGCAGGCCGGTCCTGCCGTTGCGGGTGGCGGCGAGGAGGCCGCGGCCGGCCTCGGCGAGGCGCGGCCAGTCGCGATCGGGGACGGCGCGGGCGAAGTCGGCGAGCGCCGGGAAGACCCAGTAGGACGGATTCACCACCGGTCCGTCGCGGCGATCCTTGGCGCGGAAACCGTCGACGGCGGGCAGCATCACCGGGCCGAGGCGGGTCGTGACCACGGTCTCGTCCCACACCGCACGGGCGATCTTCCGGCCGGCGGTGGCATAGGCCGCCTCGTTCCAGGTGTCGCCGGCGACGATCAGCGCCCAGGCGATCAGCACGTCGCCGTCGGTGGCGTTGTTGGGATCGCGGACGTTGGGGGCGGGGCCGGGCTGCCACTTCCACGAGGCGAGGCCGTCGCGGCGGACGAAGAGATTGGCGCGGGTCCAGGTCCAGATGCGGCGGAAGGCGTCGCGATCGTCGGCGGCGAGCGCCAGGATCAGGCCGTAGCCCTGGCTCTCGGAATGCGAGATGCCGCCGTTGACGTCGTCGACGACGCGGCCCTCCGTCGTGACGAAGCGGGCGGCATAGGCCTTCCACAGACCGGGCACCGGCAGGGCGCCGCGCAGGGTCGCGTCGGGGGCGGCGGTCGCGGCCTCGGCGGGGGCGATCTCGGCGCGGCCGAGGAGAAGGCCCGTGGCGACGGCCGCCACGGCGAGCGCGGCGCCGAGCCCGCCGAAGACGGCGCGGCGGCCCGGCCGCCGCGGGGCGGTCGCGGGGGCGGCGGGGGCCGGTTCGGCGGCGGGCGGTGTGGCGGTGACGACGATCACGACCGGCCCCCCAGATGCGGCAGCATGCGCGAGGTGGCGAAGCCGAGCAGGACGGTCGCCGCGAGCACGTAGAGGGCGAAGACGATCGGGTGATCGCCGACCCAGCCGGCGGCGACGAGGCGCAGGTTGGCGGGCGACCAGCCGGCGGTCATGAAATGGGCGCGAGGCTTGGCCGATCCGGTCTCGAGCTTCTCGTCGACCTTGTCCCAGGCGGCGACGTCGCCGCTCATCTCGCTCCAGCGGCCGGCCGCGGTGACGGCCTCGGCGCCGTCGGCGAGTGCGGCGGCGGTGGCGGCGGTGGTCAGCGTCCAGACGCCGCCGCCGGCCGACAGCGCCTGGGCGACGAGGATGCCGGTGGTCGGGCGCGGCGAGAAGGGGGCGGCGGCCGGCGCGTCGGCGAAGAGCGGGCCGAAGGCGCGGGCGACGCGGCCCTCGACGGCGCGGCCGAAGGCGGCCGGCGACCACGGGTTCTCCATCGAACGGCGCCACTGGTCGACGAGATCGCCGCTCTTGCCGCCGGTCGCCGGGCGGAACTGCACCGACCCGGTGACGATCATGTCGTAGTCCTCGTCGAGCGCGGCGAGGCGCAGCATCGCGGCGCGGGCGGCGACCGGGTCGTCGAGCGACGACACGCGGTCGGTCGCCGGCCGCTTCGACCAGGCGTCGCGCACGGCGACGGGCTCGATGCCGACGACGCCGGCGATCGTCGCCGGCAGATCGGAAAAGGCGCCGATCACCCAGGCCGAGGGGACGTCGGCGGGCGGATTGCGGAAGGCGATCTCGGGCACCTGGACGCGGCCGGCGGTCACCGCCATGCGGGTCGTCAGCGTGGCGAAGGCCGACATGGCGAGGCGGTCGGGGCGCGGCATCCACACGGCCGGGCGCACCTTCTCGTCGAGCGTGGCGAAGACGCCGGCGCCGGTGGCGTCGAGGTCGGGCAGACGGGCCGAGCGGGCGAAGGCGGGGAAGGCGATCGAGCCGGTGTCGACGAAGAGGAAGCGCTTGGGCGCGTCGATCTGGGCGGTCGGATCGCAGGCGCGGTCGTCGGCGGCCGGCACCGCGGCCTCGATCTCGATCCGGTTGCGGCCGGGGCGGAAGGCCGACAGCGGAATCTCGACGCGGCGATCGGCGAAGGTCTCGCCGGAGCGGGCCGAGAGCGGCGCGCCGGCGACCTGACGGCCGTTGACCCGCAGCGTCAGTCGGCCGTCGCGGTCGAGGCCGGGGGCATAGCCGCCGGCGAGGCGGATCGATGCCTTGGCGTAGTCGGCGGCGTAGAAGTCGCCGGGCAGGCGGACGTCGACCGACGTACGGAAGAGGCGACCGCCGAACTCGGTCGAGCGGGCGCCGAGGTCGGCGAAGCTCACGGTCTCGCCGCCGGAGACGGCGATGCCGCCGAGTGCCACGCGGGCGCGACGGCCGGGTTCGCTGCCTTCGGGGTGGGCGGCGGTGTCCTCGAGATCGACGATCAGCCGATCGAGGGCGTCCGGATCGTCCGGCAGGGCGAGGGTCAGGCGGGTCGGATCGGTGTCGTCGAGCAGGGCGACGACGTCGGGGGCGACGCCCTCGAGGCCGGCGACGCCGTCGCGCGCCCTGGCGCCGATCAGGATGTCGGCGCCCGGCCCCTTGGCCGGCGTGCGGGCGATCGAGACGACCGGATCGAGGAAGCCGCCGGCGAGCGCCAGCGCCTGGGCGAAGCGGGTGGCGCGGGCGAGGCGGGCGGGGTCGGGATCCTGCGCCATGACGAGGCGCAGCCGCACGCGGCCGGTCTCGTCGGGCGCGAGGTCGGCGATGTCGGCGAGGCTGCGGCGCTCGGGCTGGAAGCCGTCGGCGAAGACCAGACCGGAGCGGGCGCGGTCGATCTCGGTCCACAGTTCGTAGGTCGAGGCGGCGGTGCATTCGACGCGGTGGCGCTGTTCGGCCTCGACGCGCAGGGCGTTCCAGCCGGGATGCAGGCTGCCTTCGGGCAGGGTCACCTCGACCGTCTTGGGCGAGCCGTTGGTGGCGATCGGGAAGCTCGCGACCCGGCGGTCGTCGACGAAGACGGCGAGATGCGAGGCTTCCGGCATCACCGAGACGGCGGCGACGTGGGTCAGCCGCAGGCGCGGTCGCGCGGCGGCCTCGGCCGGGGTCAGGTACACCGGCCAGGCGATGCGGTCGATCTCGCCGGAGAGCTTGGACGGCCGGCCGACCGAGGGCAGCCGGCGCAGCACGCCGGTCTCGGCGGCGACGGTCACGACCGCGTCGTCGGGCGACGGCGTCGGGGCGACCGGGGCCGGGGCGGCGGCGAAGGCGGCCGTGCCGGCGAGGAGGCCGGCGAGGACGAGGCCGGCGAGGGCCGACGTCCGGCGGGCGAGGGGGGGGCGGCGATCCGTCATGGCGATGTCCTCGTGCGACGCGTCAGGCGAATCGCGTGGTTTCGGTCGGGACCGGAACGGTGACGGGGGCGAGATCGCCGTCCTCGATCGCGTCGCGCGGGCGGGCGGGGCGGGCGTCGGTGGCGGCGAGCCGCAGGGCGCGGCCGGTCTGGGAGACGGCCCAGGCGATGAACTGCAGCGAGCCGGCGAAGAGACTGCGACCGGAGCGGCGGCGTTCGCGGAAGCCGTCGAGCACGGCGGCCTGGCCGTACATGACGTCGGCGACGGCGACGTAGCCGGCGCTGGTCAGCTGGTCGAAGGCCATGCCGATGAACTGGCCGTGGTCGTCGGAGGCGACGCGGCGGATGACGACGCGGATCGGCGTCGGCCGACCGCCGGCGCGGTCGGGCACCAGCAGGGTGGCGAGCGCCCCGGTCATGCGCGGGCCGGCGAGGGTGGCGCCGAGCGGACGCAGGCGGACGCCGCCGGTCGAGATGTCCTCGATCACCACCGAGACCGAATCGTTGCCGACCATCAGCTCGGCGCGGCGGGTGACGTCGAGGCGCTGGGCGCGGCGACGCTCCGGCTTCTCGGCGACGACGCCGAGGGCGACGCCGGCGATCACCAGATTGAAGGTGTTCCACAGGCCGACGACCAGCATCAGGTCGTTGACCTCGGGTTCGGCGATCACCCGCTGGAAGGCGACGATCGAGGCGAGCGCCAGCACGCCGAAGATGGCGAAGTAGCGCGGCGCCAGCTCGCTCAGATGGGCGGTGTCGGAGGTCAGGCCCTTGGCGGTGACGTTGAAGGTCGGCTTGCGCGGGTTGCGGATCACCGAGACGATGGCGCCGACCAGATAGGGCATCTGGACGTATTCGTAGAGCTCGCTGATCCAGGGCCAGCGCACGCGGCCGTAGAGGTAGTTCTGCATCAGCATGTTCACGATCATGTAGGTGACCGTGTAGGCGACGAACTCGGAGAAGTTCGCGACATAGAGCTTCACGCCGAAGAAGATGTAGAGCAGCGGCGCGACGATGAAGGCGAGGCGCGGCAGCGGGAACAGCCAGAACAGCGCGCTCGAGGCATAGGCGACGCGCTGAGCCACCGACAGGCCACGCTTCATCAGCGGGTTCTTGAGCAGCAGGATCTGGATCATGCCGCGGCACCAGCGCGAGCGCTGGCCCATGAAGGTGGCGAGCGTCTCGGGCTGCAGGCCGGCGATCATCGGCTTGTCGACGAAGCGGGAGTGCCAGCCGCGCGCATGCAGGTCGAGCGCGGTCTCGCAGTCCTCGGTGATGGTGACGCCGGAGAAACCGCCGGCCTCCTCCACCGCGGCGCGGCGCAGCACCGCGGCCGAGCCGCAGAAGAAGGCGGCGTCCCAGCGATCGAGGCCGCGCTGGATCACCGAATAGAACATCTCGTTCTCGGACGGCATGCGCGCCCAGGTCGAGAGGTTCTTCTCGATCGGATCCGGGTTCAGGAAGAAGTGCGGCGTCTGGACGAGGAACAGGCGCGGGTCGTCGACGAAATGGCCGACCGTCTCGCGCAGGAACTCGTGGGTCGGCGCGTGGTCGGCGTCGAAGACCGCGATCAGGTCGCCGTCGGTATGGGCCAACGCGGCATTCATGTTGCCGGCCTTGGCGTGCTCGTTCTTCTCGCGCGTCAGGTAGCGGGCGCCGAGGCGCTGGGCGAGTTCGCGCATCTCGACGTGGCGGCGCTCGGCTTCGGCGGCCGCGACCGGATCGGCCTGGTTGCGCTTCTGCACCGTGCCGCCGTCGTCGAGGAGCCAGACGCGCAGCTTGTCGGCCGGCCAGTCCATGGTGGTGGCGGCGGCGAGGGTGGCGGCGACCAGTTCGGCCGATTCGTTGTAGGAGGGGACGTAGACGTCGACGGTCGGGCACTGGTCGTCGGTCAGACGGCGGGCGGGCGCGCGGCGGATCGGCTGGGCGACGACGAAGAGGCTGACGAAGAGCATGCCGACGCAGAACATCTCGGCCGCCCACAGCGTCACGCCGAAGCCGAAGCCGACCGGGTCGGAGAGCGACGGCAGGGTCTCGGTGGTGCGCCACCAGACGTAGCGCAGCACCACCAGCGTGCCGAGCGCCAGATAGATCTGGCGACGGGCCGCGGTCGGCTTCAGCCGGCGCACGATCACCATCGCGGCGACGACGACGATGCCGCAGATCGCCTGGGTCTCGACGCCCACCGGAGCGGTGGCCGCGGCGACGACCGCGAGCGTCGCGATGATCCAGACGAGAAGCGTACCGATCGGCGTCATGGGTGTGTCCACGAATGGTTATGTCCTGCACCCTGGTCTACAGACGAATTGACGCACCGGCAGTCGGCAAAATTTTCCGTCGAATTTTAAGGACAATTTTCAGTAAATCGTCATGGTTTACGAAAGGTTGACTTGAGGTGTCGGGCCGGCATCGCGGCATGGTCGTTCGTCGTCGGGCGATCGACCTGGTGATGCCCGCCGCTCTACGCGTGCGCGCGTGCCATTCTTCGGCGAGGGGGTGGTGCCGCGGCGATCGAGGCGAGCCGCGGCGGCGCGCAGTGGCGCGAGCGGCGGGAAGGTGGTCGAAAACGGCGGTTCGTCGGCCTTCGGACGATTGACAGGCGGCGGTCGCGTCCCTATGGTCCGGCCCGAATTCGAGGCAGGCGCGGGCGACCGCGCTCGCCCGTCCATGTTCCTCGTCGGCGACGAGGGGGCCTCGCGGGGCTTCCGACGCCGACGTCCGGAGCGGGGGTCAGGCCCGCCGTCCCGGATCAACCGATCGGTACCAGACGATGAAGATCAAGAACTCGCTCAAGTCGCTTCGGACCCGCCACCGGGACAACCGTCTGGTCCGCCGCAAGGGCCGCGTCTACATCATCAACAAGACCAACCCGCGCTTCAAGGCCCGCCAGGGCTGATGCTCGGGAACGGCGGCGCCTGCGCGCCCCGTCCGTCGATGATGTCCATCGATGATCTCGACGAGCCGCACGAAGGGGAGCAAACTCCCTTCATGCGGCTCGCTTCGTTTCGTCTCCATGGCCGGGGGCTCTCGCGTCCCCGATTCGGCCTCGCCCTCCTCGTCGTCCCGGCGATGGTCCTCGCCTGCGGACCGTCCGTCCCGCCCGCACGGGCGGCCGAAGAGCCGCCGCCGGCCGAGACGCGCGGCCGGCCGGGGGTGATCGACGACCTCCTCGCCCGTCTCGCGGCGAGTGAGAGCGACGCCGAGGCGGCGCGGATCCGGGCGCGGCTCGCGGCGATGTGGCTGGTCTCCGGCAGCGCCGGGGTCGATCTCCTGATGCAGCGGGCGCTGGCGCTCCACGGCGCCGGCGACACGCGCGCGGCGCTCGCGGTGCTCGAGGCCGCCATCCGGCTCGAGCCGAAATGGGCCGGCGCGCGCAAGCTGCGCGGCACCATCCAGCTGAAGCGCGGCGACCACGGGGCCGCGCGGGTGGACTTCACCCGGGCGCTGGCGCTCGAGGAGCGCGACTTCGCCGTGCTCGACATGCTGGGGCTGATCGAGATGAAGGACGGTCGGGCGCGCGAGGCGCTGGTGCTGCTGCGCCGCGCCCATGCGCTCGATCCGCGCGACGAGGAACGGGCCGGGGTGATCGAGCGGCTGACCGTCGAGGTCGACGGGCAGGAGCTCTGACGTGACGCATCGCGGAGCCGCCCCATGATCACGCGCTGGTTCTGGCTCGCCCTCGGCTGCCTCGCGCTCGCCCTGGCGGTCGCAGGCGCGATCCTGCCGCTGCTGCCGACCACACCCTTCCTGCTGCTCGCCGCCTGGGCCTTCGCGCGCTCCTCGCCGCGGCTCGAGGCCTGGCTGCTCGACCATGCGCACTTCGGCCCGGTGATCGCCGACTGGCGCCGCGAGGGGGCGGTGTCGCGGCGGGTGAAGCGGACGGCCGTCCTGGTCATGGCGGCCACGCTCGTCGGGGGCTGGCTCGTCGGCCTCTCGCTGGTGATCCTCGGGATCCAGTTGGCCGTATTCGTGGTGGTCGCGACGTTTCTCGTCGGTCGACCGGAGCCGCGGGCGGCACGTCCGGAGGGACGAAGCGAATGATGGTGACGGCAGTGGCGGCGGGCGTCGCGGCGCTGGCTCTGGGACGGGTGGCGACGGCGGGTCTCGATCGGCGCGTCGAACGGCGGGCGGCGCCCGTCGGGCGCTTCGTGACGGTCGGCGATCGGTCGATCCATGTCGTCGACCGGCCGGGCACGAGCGACCTCGTGCCGATCGTCTTCCTGCACGGCGCCAGCGGCAACCTGCGCGACCCGCTGATCGCCTTCGGCGACGCCTTTCCCGAACGCCGCCGCATCTTCCTCGATCGGCCCGGTCACGGCTGGTCGGATCGGGCGGGGGCGGCGGATGCGACGCCGACGGCGCAGGCGGCGATCGTCGCCGGGGTGCTCGATGCGCTCGGCATCGACCGGGCGGTGGTCGTCGGCCATTCCTGGGGCGCGGCGGTGGCGACGGCCTTCGCGGTCGACCATGCGGAGCGCACCGCGGGTCTCGTGTGTCTCGCGCCTGCGACCCATCCCTGGCCGGGTGGCGTCGACGTCTGGCACGGACTGGTGACCAAGCCGGTGATCGGCCCGGCGATCGCCACCTATGTCATCCCGCTCGCCGGGCGGGCGCTGTTCGACCGCATGCTGGCCTCCGTCTTCGCGCCGTGCCCGGTGCCGTCCGACCTGCGCGAGGCGGCGGGGCTCGACATGGTGCTGCGGCCGGCGGAGTTCGTCGCCAACTCGCAGGACATGATCGCGCTGAAGCCGGATCTCGAGCGCCGCGCGCACCGCTACGGCGAGATCGCCGCGCCGACGCTGATCGTCCAGGGCGACGGCGACACGGTGGTGTGGCCATCGATCCATGCCGAGGCGCTGGAGCGGCAGATTGCGAATGCGCGGCTGGTCACGCTCGGCGGCGTCGGCCACATGCCGCACCACGGCGCGCGGGCCGAGACGATCGAGGCGATCGAGGCTCTGCTGGCGAGGGTCGACGGCTGAGCCGTTCCCGGCGCGCTCAGAGCACGCCCGAGACCGACTGCGCGCTCAGAGCGCGCCGGAGCCGTCCGCGCCGACGAAGGCGATGCGCAGCATGTTGGTCGAGCCGGGGGTGCCGAAGGGCACGCCGCCGACCACGATGACGCGCTGGCCCGGGCGCGCCCAACCTTCGGCATGGGCGATGCGGCAGGCGCGGTCGACCATGTCGTCGACGTCGCGGGCGTCCTGGGCGACGACGCAGTGAACGCCCCACACCAGCGCCAGACGCCGCGCCATGGCGGGCGAGGCGGTCAGCGCGACGATCGGCGTGAAGGGCCGCTCGCGGGCGGCGCGCAGGCCGGTCGAGCCGGACTGGGTGAGGCAGACGATGGCGGCGACCGACAGGGTCTCGCCGATCTGGCGGGCGGCGGCGGTGATGGCGTCGGCGCCGGTCGCCTCGGTCTCCGGGCGCTGGGCGGCGACGATGCCCTTCCAGGTCGGATCGGCCTCGGTCGCCTCGGCGATGGCGTTCATCATCGTCACCGTCTCGACCGGGTACTTGCCGGCGGCGCTCTCGGCCGAGAGCATGATGGCGTCGGAGCTCTCGTAGACGGCGATGGCGACGTCGGAGACCTCGGCGCGGGTCGGCACCGGCGAGGAGATCATGCTCTCGAGCATCTGCGTGGCGACGACCACCGGCTTGCCGGCCTTGCGGCAGGCGCGGCTGATCTGCTTCTGCAGGCTCGGCACGCGCTCGAGCGGCATCTCGACGCCGAGATCGCCGCGCGCCACCATGACGGCGTCGGAGAGTTCGATGATCTCGGCGAGGCGATCGATCGCCTGCGGCTTCTCGATCTTGGCCATGATGCCGGCGCGGCCGCGGGCGATGCGGCGGACCTCGGCGAGGTCGTCGGGGCGCTGGACGAAGGAGAGGGCGACCCAGTCGACGTTTTCGGCGAGCGCCGCGTCGAGGTCGTCGCGGTCCTTCGGCGTCAGCGCGCCGATCGGCAGGTCGGTGTCGGGCAGCGACACGCCCTTGCGGTCGGAGACGCGGCCGGCGACCACCACCTCGCAGACGAGGGTGTGGCCGCGCTTCTCGACACAGCGCAGCTTGACCTTGCCGTCGTCGATCAGCAGGTGATGACCGGGCTCGACCGCCTCGAGGATCTCGGGATGGGGCAGGTGGACGCGGGTTCCGTCGCCCGGCGTGGGATCGGCATCGAGCATGAAGAGCGCGCCGGGAGCGAGCTCGACCGGACCGGCGGAGAAGGCGTCGAGCCTGAGCTTCGGCCCCTGGAGGTCGGCAAGGATGCCGATCGGCCGGCCGACACGCGCCTCGATGTCGCGAATGGTCGCGACCAGCTCGGCGAGCTTGGCGTGATTCGTGTGGCTCATGTTGATGCGGAACACATCCGCACCGGCCAGGAACAGCTTCTCGATGGTCGCAGCATCGGAGGAGGCAGGCCCGAGGGTGGCCAGAATCTTCACTCGCCGGTCGCGCTTCATGGGGTCCCCCTGATCGTCTTTTCGACGTTCATAGACCCTGACGCAGCGTCTGCACAGGCGCAAAATCAGCGTAAGACGCAAATTCTTTCAGGATGAGGGATCATTGCATCCCGGCCGAGGAGCGACCCGGTTCGGTGAGCTGGACCGTCCAGGTCCGCTGTTCGCCGGTGTCGATCTCGAAGAAGCCGGTGCGCTCGAAGCCACGCTTCAGGCAGTCGTCGATGCCCTTGATCGTGAACGTTCTTTCCTGCGTGCACATGAAGGAGCGGCCGCTCCACTCGCCGCCGTGGTCGTAGTCGACGGCGTAGAGGTAGTAGAAGCGGGAGACCAGCGGACCGGCGAGCAGCGTCTCGCAGGAATTGGCGGCGACGTTCCACCACCCTTCGGTCTTCCAGGACTCTTCGTCCTTGTAGCCGACGGCGACGCCGATGCGGCTGGTCGTCTTGTTGCAGATGCGCAGGTCGGCGTGGGCGGGGGCGGCGTAGACGATCGCCGGCAGGCCGAAGGCGAGCGCGGCCAAGACGGCACGACGAAGGCCGCGGGCAAAAGCCGTCGGGGCTCGGCGTGTCTCGGCTCTGAGGGCGTCCTGGCGCTTCTGCATGTCGCAACGTGGATCGTCGATGTCGGCGCGAGTGTCAATGGCCGACGGGCGAGATGTCAACCGTGGCAAGGTGTTCCGGGCGTGTCGCGGGCTTTTCGGGGCTCCGCGGGCGCTTCGGACTCGGTATCCCGGCACCGTGGCGTCGGGATCAGGGTGCGGCCGGCCCCTCTTCGGCATGGGCGCCGCGCGGGCGGGCGACCCAGATGCCGGCGAGGATCGCCAGACCGCCGACGATCTGCCAGAAGCCCAGCGTCTCGCCGAAGAAGATCCAGCCGAACAGCGCGCCGGCCAGAGCCTCCAGGAAGATCACCAAGGACGAAAAGGCGGCAGAGAGATGGCCGAGCGCCCAGGCGAGTAGGCCCTGGCCGCCGACGTGGCTGATCGTGGCCATGGCGACGAGCGCCACGACACCGCCGAGCGTCGCCGGCACCCACGAATTCTCGGCGACGCCTGCGATCACCGCGAGGCCGGCGGCGGTGATCACCGTCGAGCGCGCCAGCACCACGGCCGCCGGCGCGGTGCGGCGGGCGACGCGGACGGCGAGGAAGTAGAGGCCGAAGCCGAGCGAGGTGCCGATGCCGTAGAGATCGCCGAGCAGGCGTTCGGGCGCGAGCTGCCAGCTCGAGCCGACCAGCGCCACGGCGCCGGAGACGCAGAGCGCGAGGCCGGCCACCATGGGCCGCGTCACCCGTTCGCCGATGACCAGCGAGAACAGCATCACCCAGACCGGCGCCATGCAGGCGAGCAGCGTGGCGTTGGCGATGGTGGTGTTGAAGATCGAGAGGTGCCAGAAGAAGAGGTCGAGCACGAAGAACAGACCGGCGAGCACGTCGGCCCGGCTCCAGCGCTTCGGCACCGCCACCTTCGCCCGCTTCACCTCGATCGCCGCGAGCACCCACAGCAGCGGCAGGGCGAGGAAGACGCGGTAGAAGGCCGAGGTGAAGGGACCGACCCCGGCGTAGCGCACGAAGACCGGCGAGATGCCCATGGCGAAGGCCGCGACCACCAGCGCGACGAGGGCGACGGCGACGAACGAGCGCGGCTCGGCGGAACGGGTGGCGGGCATCGGGCCTCGTCTGAGTGGTGCGGCTCGAGGGCGCCGACGCGTTCTTCGCGGCGGACGGTTCTGTCGGAAGCGAACATGAACTAACCTCTCCTATTCGATCGTCCGAGGAAGGTCCACGCCGCGCATGCATGCCGCCCCACCGTTTTCTCTCGCCGTGCCGCTCCGCGACGAGGACGCCTACGAGATCGTGCCGGGCGATGCCGGCGCGGGCCTCGTCATCGTCGCCGATCATGCCTCCAACCGGGTGCCGGACGATCTCGCCGGTCTCGGTCTCGCGGAGGTGCAGTTCCATCGCCACATCGCCTTCGACATCGGCGTCGAGCCGCTGGTGCGGACGTTGGCCGCAAGGCTCGGCGCCCCGGCGGTGATCTCGCGCTTCTCGCGGCTGGTGATCGATCCCAACCGCGGCGACGACGATCCGACCCTGGTGATGCGGCTCTCCGACGGGGCGGTGGTGCCGGGCAATGCGCAGCTCGACGCGGCGGGGCGCGAAGCGCGGATCGAACGGTTCTGGCGGCCCTACGACCGGGCGATCGGGGCGACGATCGACGCCGCCTTCTCCGGCGGGCGGGCGCCGGTGATCTTCTCGCTGCATTCCTTCACCCCGGTGTGGCGCGGCCGGCCGCGGCCCTGGCACTGCGGCGTGCTGTGGGACGCCGATCCGCGGCTGCCGACGTTCCTGCTCGATCGGCTGGCGGCCGATCCGGCGCTGGTGGTCGGCGACAACGAGCCCTACGACGGTGCGCTCGAGGGCGACACGATGTATCGCCACGGCACGCGGCGCGGCCTCGCCCATGCCATCCTGGAGATCCGTCAGGACCTGATCGCCGAGGAGGCGGGGCGGGCGGCCTGGGCGGATCGGCTGGTGCCGATCCTCGAGGAGGCGCGGCGACGCGCCGACTTCGCCGAGCCGCGGCTGCACGGCTCGCGCACCGGCCCGGTCCGCGACGCCGAGCGCGGCGCGTGAACGAAAGGGCCGGGGGAAGGCGCCGTCGAGGCGCTTGACCGGCCGGCCCGATTGGGGCTTCATCCGCGGCCACGAGATCCCCCGGTCGCGCGCCGTTTCGCCCGACCGCAGCCATTCCAGGAGACCGACATGTCCGATGCAGCCGGCGTCGCCGCCGATCAGCTCAAGTCCTTCGTCGAACGCATCGAGCGCCTCGAGGAAGAGAAGCAGACCATCGCCGACGACATCAAGGACGTCTATGCCGAGGCCAAGGGCAACGGTTTCGACGTCAAGATCCTGCGTCAGGTGATTCGCATCCGCAAGCAGGACAAGTCCGAGCGCGAAGAGATGGAAGCGATCCTCGAGCTCTACATGCAGGCGCTCGGCATGGGCTACGGCCGCGTCGAGAGCTGATCGCTCCGACCGACGATACGAACGACGACGGCGCCCCATGGGGCGCCGTTTTCGTTTGTCTGGTTTCGATCGCGCGAGTCCCGCGCGTTCACTTCGTCAGGATGACCGGCAGCGACACCACGGCGGGGCCGGAGAAGCCGTGCGAGCCCTCGAGGTCGAGCGAGGCGAAGGTGAAGCCGGTCGCCAGCGACATGCGCGGCTTGGTGAAGAGCGGGTCGAGCGCGTTCTGGTCGGGATGACGCATCTGCGCGAAGGTCTCGCCCTCGGCATGGGCGTCGGCGTCCCAGATGCGGTCGGCGACGGCGCGGTCGGTCTTGCCGCCGCGGGCCGAGACGGCGCCGCGATCGGACTTGCCGTTGCCACGAGCGGCGGCGGCGGGCGAGAAGCGGCTCTCGGGTGCCGCGTGGGCGGCACCGGCGGCGCTCGGCGCCGGCTGGGCGAGCGAGGCGAGGCGGAAGCCTTCATCGGCCGTCGACGCGGGCGCGCCGGCATCGGCATAGCCGAGGGCGACGCGGCTGCGGTCGTCGTCGCCGGTGAAGGCGGAGAGCGCGGCATGGGCGTTGCCGGCACCGGCATCGGCGGTGCGGGCGTTGGGCCGCGGCTTCGGCAGGGCGACGCCCGGCGGCAGCACGACGGCGGCGGCGATCATCTCGGGCACGCCGCGGCTCGGGCGGGCGACCGGCAGGGGCGCCGGCATCGGCTTGAGGCCGGGGGTGAAGGCGATCTGCTGCGGCCGCTCCTCGACCGCCTTGCCGGACGGACCCGCGACCCAGCCGGGAGGCAGGCCGTTGTCGGCGCCGGCGGGGCCGTAGCGCGAGGGCTGCGGCTGGGCGGCGGCGACGGCGCCCGGACGGGTCGGGCCGGCGTTGGGGCCGGTCACCGGCATGGCGACGAGCGAACCGCCGGAGACGGCGGTCGGCACCGGCGCGGCGGCGACCTGGGTCGGGCGCGGCGTCGGGGTGGCGACGGCGACCGCGACCGGGGCCGGCGGCGGCGCGGTGCGCGCAGCCTTGGGGTCGACGCCGGGCAGCGGGCCCTGACGCAGTTCCTGCTGACGACGCGGGGCGGGCGCCGAGGCCTCCTCCTCGTCGTCGCCGGCGACGGGCGCGCGGGAACTCGAATAGGACGACGACGACGACGACGACGAGCCGCCGCCGAACAGCGCGGCGAGGAGGCCGCCGCCGGAGCTCGAGCTCTCGACCGGTCCGCCGCCGCTCTCCTTGCGCGACTGGGCCTCGGCGAGCGCCTGCTCGTAGCCGGGCAGCGGCGCGCCGTCGGAGGGCAGATGCGCGGTGCGGCCGTCGGGGAAGAGGCGGACGAGCTGGTCGCGGGTCATGCGCGGCCAGGCGCGCACCGAGCCGGTGTCCATGTGGACGAAGGGCGAGCCGGAAGTCGGGTAGAAGCCGACGCCGCCCATCTGCAGCTTCATGCCCGTCTCGCGCAGCGTCGAGAGCGGGACGTCGGGCAGGTAGAAGTCCATCGCCTTGCCCAGCATGTGCTGGGAGAAGCGGGCGACGCCGCGCGAACGGTTGCGCAGGGCGGAATTGGTGGCCGGCGAACGATAGCCCGAGACGATGTGGATCGGCTCGTGCGAGCCGACGCGGCGATAGACGTCCCACACGAGGTCGAACAGCATGGGATCCATGCGGGTGACTTCGTTGCGGCGCCAGTCGCGCAGCATGTGATTGAGCTCGGTCAGGCCGCGCTGGTCGTAGGAGCCGTCGCGCTTGAAGACGATCGTCGCGCGTTCCTGCGTGTGCGTGTTGATGAGGCTCAGGGCGCGCGTCTCGGCCTCGGCGGCGGAGGTCGCCGCGGCCAGGAGAAACGTACCCGCGAGAAGCCTCGCAACGTCACGGCGTCTTTTCATCAATACGCGCCTCGACCGACCCGAAAGGTTCATTCCACGGAACGCACGACGATGAAACCGAACATCGTGTCCACATCGGGACATTCCGCCTCAAGGCCTCAGTTTCGGCCGACAACGGTTAATGAAGCTTTTACCTTAGGACGCCGTCGTAAGGAATGCGTTCACCCTCCGCAGGATGCCGAAGTGTGCGAATTTGTCGCACATCGCCCGACGATGTGGCGGAAATCCGAGGTGGCGTGTGCCTTTCGCGCCACGGCACTCCATGCGGGGCCCGCCGAAAGGGTCGATTCGTCGCGTCGGATGCGGTTCGAAAAAAAAAGCCCGCGCGCCGGGTTCGACCGACACGCGGGCTCTCGAACGGATCGCGCGGCGCCTCAGAGGCCGAGGATGCGGCGCATCTTGCCGTCGTGGCCGTAGACGTCGCGGCGGGTCTGCACCTGGCCGGCGTCGTCGACGAAGACGGTGAAGTAGGTGATGTGGACCGGCACCTGGCGCTTCAGATTGATCTGCTGCTCGCCGCGGCCGATCATCTTCTTCAACTGCGCGCCGCCGAGCCCGCTCGGCTCCTCGCCGAGCACCGCGTCGGCGAAGGCGAAGGGCTCGTGGACGCGGACGCAGCCGTGCGACAGGGCACGGTAGGTCTGGGCGAACAGGCCGCGCGACGAGGTGTCGTGGATGTAGACCGAGTGCTTGTTCGGGAACAGGAACTTGATGTTGCCGAGCGCGTTGCCGTCGCCGGGGCGCTGGCGGATGGCGACGCGGCTGGGGTCGACGGTCGCCCAGTCGACGGAGGCCGGATCGACGGTCTGGTTGCCGACCTCGACCTCGAAGGAACCGCCGAGGCGGCTGCCCGACTGCAGCTTGCCCATCATCTCCTTGCGGATGATCGACTGCGGCACGTGCCAATAGGGGTTCACCACGACGAGCTTCATCGTCTCCGAGAAGATCGGTGTCTGGTTCTCCGGCCGACCGGTGATGACGCGGGCGTGGTGGATCGACTTGCCGGCCTTCATCACGTCGAGGTGGAAGTCGGGCACGTTGACGAAGACGTGGAGCTCGCCGAGGTCGCGCGGCAGCCAGCGCCAGCGCTCCATGTTGACGACCACCTCGGCGATCTTGCCGCCGTTGCCCTGCGCCTCGTCGTTGAGGGCGGCGACCGTCGATTTGCCGACCTTGCCGTTGGCGACGAGGCCGCGCTCGCGCTGGAAGGCCTTCACGGCGTCGGCCAGCACGGTGTCGTAGGTCTGGGGATCGGCATCGGTGGCGGTCGCGGTGACGCCGAGGCGTTCACGCAGCAGCGCCACGCGCTGGTCCTTCTGGCCGGGATTGATCAGCGGCCCGTCGGGCAGGCGCACCACCGGCGTCTCGACCTCGCCGCGCAGGCGGGCGAGTTCGGTCCTGAGGCGGCGATAGCCTTCCTGCGGCGGTGCGTAGTCGGCGATCTTCGCCGTGACGTCGCCGCCGGAGCCGAGGGCGCGCAGCACCGCGGCCGGGTCGGGGCGGGGCAGCGTCGGCGTCACGAGGTCGGACAGACGACCGGGATCGAAGCGGCCGGAGGCGAGATGGCGGACGTAGCGCAGCGCGGTCTCGGCGGTCGCCCATTCGGCGGCGGCGCGGGCCTCGGGCGTCGTCGCCTGGAGCTTCGGCACGACGTAGTCGCGCGGCTCGAGACCGTCGCGGTCGGCGACGGCGATGGCGGCGACGAGGGCGCGGCCCTCCTCGGTCAGGTCGGTGCGGCCGACGAAGAGCGGACGCCACTGGCGTTCGCGATAGAAGGCGAGGGCGGCGGCGCGCTCGGCACGCTCGTCGGCGGTGCCGGCCTTGTGGGCGGCGTTCGGCGCGGCCTTCTCCATCGCCTCGGCGACGGCGCGTTCGTCCTCGGCGGCGGCGATGGCGGCATCGGTCGCCGGCGTCGCGACCTTGTCGGCGGGGGCCGCGACCGGCGCGGCCGGCGTGGTGGCGACGGTCTCGGGCACGATCACCGCGGCGACCGGCTTCGGCGCCTCGGGGGCGGTCGCGACCGGCTTCGGTGCCTCGGGGGTGGGTTCGGCGGCCTTGGCGGCGACGGGCTCGGCGGTCGGCGCCGGCGCACTCGCCGTCGGCAGCGGCGCGGGTTCGGCGGGCTTCGCCGGTTCGGCGACGACCGGCGTGGGGGCCACGGCGGGCGTCTCGGCGACCGGCTTCGCCTCGGCCTTGGGGGTCTCGGCGGCAACGGCCGGTTCGGCCGGCTTCGCGGGCTCGGCGGCGGGCGTCGCGGCGACGGCCGGCGCGGCCGGTTCGTCGGCGGGCTTCGGCGAAGCGGCGGTCTCGAAGGTCTTCGGCGCCTCGGCGGCCGGGGACGCGGCCTCGACCGGAGCGGCAACCGCCTCGGCGGCCGGAGCCGCGGTCTCGGCGACGGGCTTCTCGTCCGCCTTCGGCACTTCGGCCGCGACGGGCTTCTCCTCGGTCTTCGGCGCTTCGGCGGCGATCGGCGCGGGGGCGGTCTCGACGGGCTTCGGGGCTTCGGCGGCGACGGCGGGGGCCGTCGGCTCGGCCGGCTTCGGCGCCTCGGCGACGGGAGCCGCGGGCTTGGGGGCCTCGGTCGCCTCGGCGTGGGTGGCCGGTGGGCGCGGCGCCTCGGGGCGCGGCATGTCGCCGGCGGCGGCGCTCTTGCGGCCTTCCTCGATCGGACGCAGGCCGGCGCCGTCGCGCGGGGCGAGCGGCTTCAGGCCGCCGGAGCCCGCGCCGTTCAGAGCGGCGATCGAGCCGGTGAGGAGGTCGGTGTCGGCGTCGGGCGGCGTTGCGGCGGCCGCGTCGACGGTGACGGGCGCGTCGGCACGCGCCGTCTCGTCCGCCGCGCGCAGCGGCAGGACGGCGACGGAGGCCAGAAGTGCTCCCAGGAGCAGCGAGGACCCGACGGACTTCATCTTCCCACCACCCCCGAAAGGCTTCGAATCGGTCCAGGAGGCCCGCGAACTGCGACGATATGACGTGATTGACGTCCGGGAAACAAACAGACGCGTGATCCCGAAATCACTCGGCCGCTTCGACGCCGGACCCTTCCTCCAAACCATATTCCTTGAGCTTGCGATAGAGGGTCGAGCGGCCGATTCCGAGCCGCTTGGCGACCTCCGTCATGCGACCGCCATAGTGGTCGATCGCCACCTTGATCATCTCTTCCTCGATCGCCGCGAGGTCGCGGACGTGGCCGTCGGAATCGAGAGAACGCAAGAAGCCGAAAGGCGTTGGCCCCGATCCGGAGGTCAGGCCGGCGGCGCTCGGCGACCAGCCGGTCATGACCGGCTGGGCGTCGGTCTCGATGCGGGAACGCAGGCTTTCGTCGCGCATCGTCTCGCCCGTCGCCTTCGCTCCACCGTCGATCGCCACCAGCCTGTGGTGTCGCGGCAACACGGGCGCGTTGCCGACCTGGGCGGCGATCTGGGGGAACTCGTCGACCGTCAGCCACGGTCCGTCGGAGAGGACCACGGCGCGGAAGACGGCGTTCTCGAGCTGGCGGATGTTGCCGGGCCAGTCGTAGCTCTCGAGCAGAGCGATCGCCTGCGGGTCGACGCCGATCAGGCGACGGCGGCCTTCTTCCGCCGCGAAGCGGGCGACGAAGGTCTTCACCAGCGCCGGGATGTCCTCGCGGCGGTCGCGCAGCGGCGGGATCCAGATCGGGAAGACGTTGAGGCGGTAGTAGAGATCCTCGCGGAAGCGGCCTTCCTTGGTCATCTCCAGCAGCGAACGATTGGTCGCCGAGATCAGGCGGAAGTCGACCTTCACGGGTTTGCGCGAGCCGACCGGATCGATCTCGCCTTCCTGGATGGCGCGCAGCAGCTTGACCTGCACCTCGGGGGGCAGTTCGCCGACCTCGTCGAGGAAGAGCGTGCCGCCGTGGGCCTCCTGGAACTTACCGACGTGTTTGTCGACGGCGCCGGTGAAGGCGCCCTTCTCGTGGCCGAAGAGGATCGACTCGACGAGGTTCTCGGCGATGGCGCCGCAGTTCACCGTGACGAAGGGGCGGGCGCGGCGGTCCGACGAGCCCTGGATGGCGCGGGCGATCAGTTCCTTGCCGACGCCGCTCTCGCCTTCGACGAGGATCGGAATGTTGGAGGAACTGGCGCGGCGGCCGAGGCGGATGACGCGTTCCATCGAGGGCGAGGAGGTCGCCAGATCCTCGAAGGTCAGGGTGCCGGTGACGGTGCGCCGGGCGCGCGCCACCTCGTCCTCGAGGGCGCCGAACTTCAGCGCGTTCTGGATCGAGACCTGGAGACGTTCGGGCGAGATCGGCTTCACGACGAAGTCGAAGGCGCCGGCGCGCATCGCCGAGACCACGGTGTCGATGCCGCCGTGACTGGTCTGGACGATGACGGGGACGGAGACGCCGGACTCGCGCAGCTTCAGGAGCACGGCCATGCCGTCGAGATCGGGCATCACCAGATCGAGAATCACCAGGGCGACGCCGCGCCCCTCCGGTCCGGTCATGCGGGCGAGCGCCTCGACGCCGCTCTCCACGACGATCGGCAGATGACCGAACCTTCGGACCGCCTCCTCGAGCAGGCGGCGCTGGATGGGATCGTCGTCGCAGATCAGGATGCGCTCGGCCATGACGCGGGGATCACTCCGCTTAAGGGATTCGTCTCGATTCGGGTCGATCGTGGCGGGGGGAGGTTGACCAGAGGTTAACGCGAGGCCGTCGTCCCCGTTCTTCACCGTCGCAGGTGTCGCGAAACGAAACGCCTCGGGACGGTTGAAGCCGCAGGCGCGAACCCGATATGGATGGTCGACCGTTTCCAACCCGGCCGGCGCTGCGTCGCCGCCGCGACGAGGTATCCGCCATGACCGTGTCCTTCCCCTCCGCCGTCCACGACAAGGCCGCCGGTGCCGGCGGCGACGGTCCCTTCGGGCCGATGCCCGAATGGGATCTCTCCGATCTCTATCCGTCGATGAACGGGCCGGAGGTGAAGGCCGATCTCACTCGCGCCGAAGAGCGCTGCCGCGCCTTCCAGACGCGAGCGGAAGGCAAGCTGGCGGCGCTCGTTTCGGCCGGCGATGCCGCCGAACTCGCGTCGCTCGTCGTCGAATACGAAGCGATCCAGGATCTCCTCGGCCGGGTCGCGTCCTTCGCCGGTCTCGTCTACTCGGGCGACACCACCGATCCCGAGCGCGCCAAGTTCTACGGCGACGTGCAGGACGGGCTGACCAGGGCGACGACGCGGCTCCTGTTCTTCGAACTCGAGCTCAACCGCATCGAGGATGCGGCGATCGACGCGCTGATCGCCACGGACGCGCAGCTCGGGCATTACCGTCCGTGGCTCGAGGACATCCGCAAGGAGAAGCCGCATCAGCTCTCGCAGGAGATCGAGCAGCTCTTCCACGAGAAATACGTGACGGGCGCGGCGGCCTGGACGCGGCTCTTCGACGAGACGGTGGCGTCTCTGCGCTTCCGCGTCGGCGACGAGGAACTGACGCTCGAGCCGACGCTCGCCCGTCTGCAGGACGGCGACGAGGCCCGGCGCCGGCAGGCGGCGGAGGCGCTCGCGGTCACCTTCAAGGCGAACCTGCGCACCTTCACGCTGATCATGAACACGCTGGTGAAGGACAAGGAGATCTCCGACACCTGGCACAAGTTCGGCGACTTCGCCGACGCCCGCCACCTCTCCAACCGGGTCGAGCCGGAAGTGGTCGCGGCGCTGGTCGAGGCGGCGCGCGGCGCCTTCCCGAAGCTGTCGCATCGCTACTACGCGCTCAAGGCCAAGTGGCTCGGCAAGGAGCAGCTCGAGCACTGGGACCGCAACGCGCCGCTCGCCTCGGCGCCGTCGCGGGCGATCCCCTGGGCCGAGGCGGTCTCGACCGTGCTCTCGGCCTACGGCCGCTTCTCGCCGAAGCTCGCCGATCTTGGCAAGAAGTTCTTCGACAATCCGTGGATCGATGCCCCGACCCGCCCGGGCAAGGCGCCGGGGGCCTTCGCCCATCCGACCGTGCCGTCGGCGCACCCCTATCTGTTGGTCAACTACATGGGCAAGGTGCGCGACGTGATGACGCTCGCCCACGAGCTCGGCCACGGCGTGCACCAGCTCCTCGCCGCCCCCAACGGCGCGCTGATGGCGCCGACGCCGCTGACGCTGGCGGAAACCGCGTCGGTCTTCGGCGAGATGCTGACCTTCCGCGCGCTGCTGGCGGACGCCGCCACGAAGGAGGAGAAGCGGGCGATGCTCGCCTCCAAGATCGAGGACATGATCAACACGGTCGTGCGCCAGATCGCCTTCTACACGTTCGAGCGCAAGGTCCACGCCGCCCGCCGCGAGGGCGAGCTGACCGCCGACGACATCTGCCGCTTCTGGATGGAGGTGCAGGGCGAGAGCCTCGGCCCGTCGATCCGGCTGGCGGAGGGTTACGAGACCTTCTGGGTCTACATCTCCCACTTCATCCATTCGCCGTTCTACGTCTACGCCTATGCCTTCGGCGACTGTCTGGTGAACTCGCTCTACGGCGCCTACCAGAAGAACCCGGCCGGCTTCGAGGACAAGTATTTCGCCCTGCTCTCGGCCGGTGGCACGCGGCATCACAAGGACCTGCTCGCGCCCTTCGGGCTGGATGCCACCGACCCGCAGTTCTGGTCGATCGGCCTCTCGGTGATCGAGGGCCTGATCGACGAGCTCGAGGCGATGGAGGCCTGAGGGCTTTCGGGCCTTCGACGAGACGGGACGGCCGGGCGAGAGCTCGGCCGTCGGCGTTTCGGGGGGCTTCGGGGAGCGTGTATCGAGGCCGTGCGCGATGCTTCGAGACGGCGTTCTGCGAACGCCTCCTCAGCATGAGGCGTTTTTCATATTCGATACGAACACATGGGCCTCATGCTGAGGAGGGCGACCTGCGGTCGCCCGTCTCGAAGCATCGCGCACCATGCGCACGGCATCGCTTCTCGACCCCCGCCCCGCCGTCGATCCGCCGGTATCGGCTCCGTTCAACATTGTGTATAACAGAACTCTGCGTTATACGTTTCGTTGAACGGATCGCGAGGACGCCGCCATGAAGCTCGAAGTGAAGAAGATCGGCAATTCGACCGGGCTCATCCTGCCGAAGGAGCTCGTGGCGAAGCTCGGCCTCGCGCCCGGTGCCACGCTGCACGTCGTGCCGGACGGGGCGGGCGGGCTGCGGCTGACGCCCTACGATCCCGACTTCGAGCGCTCGATGGCGATGGTCGACGAGATCATGGACGAGTACCGCGACACGCTCCGGGAACTGGCGAAATGACCGGGGTGCTCGGATTTTCCGACGTCGGGCAGGCGGGGTACGGCCCCGTCTGGCTGACGGTCGAGGAGGTGATCGCGCTGCACGAGCGGCAGATCGCGCGCTTCGGCGGACCGGCGGGCATCCGCGATCGCGGCGTGCTCGAGTCGGCGCTCGGCCGTGCGCGCAACAAATGGGAGTACGAGGGCGTCGATCTGGCGATGCTCGCCGCTGCCCATGCCTTCGGTATCGCGCGCAACCCCCCCTTCGTCGACTGCAACAAGCGCGCCGCCTTCGTCGCCATGATGCTCTTCCTGCGCAAGAACGGCGTCCGCTTCGCCCCGCCGCCGGCGGAGGCGACGCGGATCGTGCTCGATCTCGCCGCCGGGCTCGTCTCGGAGGAGAGTTTCGCCCGCTGGATCCGCGACCGCTGGCCCACGGACGGCTGACCCGCTCGCGCGGTCGTGACGGCTCCCCCTCTTCGCCTGTGCCGCCGCCCACCCCATATTGTCGGGCGAGAGCCGCCGCATGCGAGGACCCCATGGCCGACGACGAGAGAAATTCGCTTGCCGGGCGCGTGCTGCGTCATGCCCGCATCGGGGTCGACGTCGGTACGGCGGCCGCCAGAATCGCCGGCGGGCGGCTGATCGGCGGCGGTGATCCGGCGCGCGAGGGGCGACTCATCGCCGAGGCGCTCGGCGGCCTCAAGGGGCCGCTGATGAAGGTGGCGCAGTTCCTCTCCACCATTCCGGACGCCATTCCGGCCGAATGGGCGGCCGAACTCGCCCGTCTCCAGGCGCATGCGCCGCCGATGGGGCGGGTCTTCGTCAAGCGGCGGATGCAGGCGGAACTCGGTCCCGACTGGGCGAGCCGCTTCGCCGAGTTCGAGCACGAACCGGCGCATGCCGCCTCGCTCGGGCAGGTGCACCGGGCGGTGGCGCACGACGGGCGTAGGCTCGCGGTCAAGCTGCAGTATCCCGACATGGCCTCGGCGGTGGAGGCGGATCTCTCGCAGCTCTCCGGCGTCTTCGCGCTGATGCGGCGGCTGCGGCCGCAGATCGACACGACCGAGATCGCCGCCGAGATCGGCGAACGCATTCGCGAGGAACTCGACTACGAGCGCGAGCGCCGCCACATGCGGCTCTACGGGCTGATTCATGGCGACGATCCCACCGTGCGCATCCCCGAGCCGGTCGACGAACTCTCGACCGGTCGTCTGCTGACGATGACATGGCTCGAGGGCCGCGGGCTCCTCGCTCACAAGGAGGCGTCGCAGGCGGTGCGGAACCGCATCTCCGAGGCGATGTTCCGCGCCTGGTGGCATCCCTTCTGCCGCTTCGGCGTCATCCACGGCGATCCGCATCTCGGCAACTACGCCGCCTTCGAGGAGGGCGGTGAGGTCGGCGGCGTCAACCTGCTCGACTTCGGCTGTGTGCGGATCTTCCCCGTCCACTTCGTCGAGGCGGTGATCGAGCACTACCGCGGTCTCCTCCACGACGACCGCGATCGGGTGGCGGCGGCCTACGAGGCCTGGGGCTTCCGCAACCTGACGCGTGAGCTGATGGAGACGCTCGACATCTGGGCGCGCTTCCTCTACGGGCCGCTCCTCACCGACCGCACCCGCAAGATCGCCGAGGGCGTCTCGCCGATCGAGTTCGGCCGGGCGCAGGCGATGGCGGTGGCCGAGGCGCTGAAGACGCACGGGCCGGTCACGCCGCCGCGCGAGTTCCTCTTCATGGACCGCGCCGCGCTCGGGCTCGGCGGCGTCTTCATCCATCTCGACGCGGAACTGAACTTCCATCGCCTGTTCGAGACGGCGATCGAAGAATTCCAGGCGGCTCGTCTCCACGAGCGTCAATCTGCCGCGCTTCGCACCTGCGAATTGCTCTCCGCGGGGCAGTGACAGCTTTTTGCGCTGCGGCGAAAATGCCAGTCGGAGCATGGCGAAGAGCGAATTCCGCCTTTCGCAGGACGCTGCGACTTCGTCGTTGCGTTCGGCCGTGACTGCTGCTTCGATGATTTCATCATGGCCCCGCGACGAGGGCCTCGAAAGACTCGGGGGAGAGGACACCATGGCCGGACACGACACGAGCCGTTTCGCCGAACACGAGCAGACCTATGCCGGTTTCCTGACGCTGTTGCGTTGGGCGACGGGATCGATCGTGGTCGTTCTCGCCCTGATGGCGATCTTCCTGCTGAGGCATTGAGCTCTTCGGGCGCGCCGCCGGCTATCCGGACGGCGGCGGCGCCGTCCGCGACGACCAGAGGGGGCGCGATCGACGACGACACTTCGGGGGCGAAGACGCAACGCGAGCGCCAGGAGCGTCGTGCCACCGGGAAGACCGGGGCGCGGCGCCGATAGGCGCCATGCACGCCTGCCGACATCGGAACGGCGCGGCACGACATTCGACGACATGACGAGAACGGATGAGACCATCATGAGCTCGAACATCGGAATACCCAAGGAGACCTTTGCGGGTGAGCGTCGCGTCGCGACGGTGCCCGAGGTGGTCGAGAAGCTGATCAAGCTCGGCTTCACCGTCAGCGTCGAGCGTGGCGCGGGCGCCGCGGCCGACGTCCCCGACGAGCTCTACGAGGCGGCCGGCGCGACGCTGGTCGATGGTGCCGCGGCGCTTCTCGCCGGTGCCGACGTCGTCTTCAAGGTGCGTGCCCCCACGCCCGACGAAGTGGCGATGCTGAAGGACGGCGCGACACTGATCTCCTTCGTCTGGCCGGCGCAGAACCCGGAGCTGATGGAGATCCTCAAGGCGCGCGGCGTCACCGTGCTCGCCATGGACTGCCTGCCGCGTCAGCTGTCGCGCGCCCAGAAGATGGACGCGCTCACCTCGATGGCCGGCATCACCGGCTATCGCGCGGTGATCGAGGCGGCCAACGCCTTCGGCCGCTACTTCGCCGGCCAGATCACCGCCGCCGGCAAGATCCCGCCGGCCAAGGTGTTCATCGCCGGTGCCGGCGTCGCCGGTCTGGCGGCGATCGGCACGGCGGCCAACCTCGGCGCCGTGGTGCGCGCCAACGACACCCGCGCCGAGGTCGCCGATCAGGTGAAGTCGCTCGGCGGCGAGTTCGTCAAGGTCGACTACGAGGAAGAGGGCTCGGGCGGCGGCGGCTACGCCAAGGTCATGTCCGAGGGCTTCCTCGCCGCGCAGCGTCAGATGTACGCCACGGAAGTGAAGAACGCCGACATCGTGATCACGACGGCGCTCATTCCGGGCAAGCCGGCGCCGAAGCTGATCTCTGCCGAGATGGTCGCCTCGATGAAGCCGGGTTCGGTCATCGTCGACCTCGCCGGCGAGCAGGGCGGCAACTGCGAGCTGACGGTTCCGGGCGAGGCGGTGGTGCGCCACGGCGTCACCATCGTCGGCTACACCGACATGGCGAGCCGGCTCGCCAAGCAGTCCTCGACGCTCTACGCGACGAACCTCCTGCGCCTCACCGAGGAGCTGTGCAAGGCCAAGGACGGCAACGTCGTCGTCGACATGGACGACGACGCGATCCGCGGTCTGACCGTCGTCAAGGCGGGCGAGATCACCTGGCCGGCGCCGCCGCTCAAGCTGCCCGTCCCGCCGCCGCCGAAGCCGGCCGCGGCCGTCGTCGAGAAGAAGGCGTCGGGCCACGGTCACGGCTCGGGCGAGCCGATGGACATGAAGTCGCTCGCCATCACCTTCGGTGTCGGCGCGGTCCTCTTCGCGCTGGTCGGCGCCTATGCGCCGGTGGTGTTCCTCGGCCACTTCACGGTCTTCGTGCTGGCCTGCTTCGTCGGCTACATGGTGGTGTGGAACGTGACGCCGTCGCTGCACACGCCGCTGATGAGCGTCACCAACGCGATTTCCTCGATCATCTGCATCGGCGCGCTCGTACAGATCGCCCCGCCCGGACGTCCGAGCATCCTCATCGGACTGATCGCCTTCGTCGGCATCGCGCTGACGGCGGTCAACATGTTCGGCGGCTTCGCCGTGACCCGGCGCATGCTGGCGATGTTCCGAAAGTAAGGAGAACGAGCGATGTCTCTCGGACTTGTGACCGTCTCCTACATCGGAGCGACCATTCTCTTCATCCTGTCGCTCGGCGGCCTGTCGCACCCGGAATCGGCGCGACGCGGCAACTGGTTCGGCATCATCGGCATGGCGCTCGCCGTGCTCGCCACGGTCTTCGGACCGGGCGTCACCGGCGTCGGCGTGGTCTTCATCGTGATCGCGCTGGCGATCGGCGGCGCGGTCGGCCTCTATGCCGCGAAGACCGTGCAGATGACGCAGATGCCCGAACTCGTGGCGCTGATGCACTCCCTCGTCGGTCTCGCCGCCTGCACCATCGGCTTCGCCAGCTGGATCGATCCCTCGGCCCATTTCGCCACCCCGGCGGAAAAGACCATCCACGAGATCGAGATCTACGTCGGCATCCTGATCGGCGCGGTGACCTTCTCCGGCTCGATCGTCGCCTTCGGCAAGCTCTCGGGCAAGATCGGCGGCAAGCCGCTGCTCCTGCCGGCGCGCCACTGGATCAACCTCGCCGGTCTGATCGCGGTGATCGTCTTCGGTTGGGTCTTCGTCGGCTCGCAGTCGGGCCTCGTCGCCTTCTTCGCGCTCTTCGTCATGACCGCCGTGTCGCTCGCCTTCGGCGTCCACATGGTGATGGCGATCGGCGGCGCCGACATGCCCGTCGTCGTCTCGATGCTGAACAGCTACTCGGGCTGGGCGGCGGCGGCGACCGGCTTCATGCTGTCGAACGACCTCCTGATCGTCACCGGCGCGCTGGTCGGCTCGTCGGGCGCGATCCTCTCCTACATCATGTGCCGGGCGATGAACCGCAACTTCATCTCGGTCATCGCCGGCGGCTTCGGCTCGGGCGGCGGCACGGTCGCGGCCTCCGACGGGGCGCAGCCGCAGGGCGAGGTCACGGCGATCTCGGCGGAAGAAACAGCCGAGCTCCTCAACGACTCCAAGAGCGTCATCATCGTTCCGGGCTACGGCATGGCGGTGGCGCAGGCCCAGCACACGGTCAACGAGATCACCCGCAAGCTGCGCGACAAGGGCGTCGACGTGCGCTTCGCCATCCATCCGGTGGCGGGCCGCATGCCGGGCCACATGAACGTGCTGCTGGCCGAGGCCAAGGTCCCCTACGACATCGTCATGGAAATGGACGAGATCAACGAGGACTTCCCCGCGGCCGACGTCGCGATCGTCATCGGCGCCAACGACATCGTCAATCCGGCGGCGCAGGAGGATCCGACATCGCCGATCGCCGGCATGCCGGTGCTCGAGGTGTGGAAGGCGAAGACCTCGATCGTCATGAAGCGCTCGATGGCCTCGGGCTACGCCGGCATCGACAATCCGCTGTTCTACAAGGAGAACAACCGGATGCTGTTCGGCGACGCCAAGAAGATGCTGGAAGAGGTCGCCAAGAACGTCTGAGCGTGACCGGGCGTGGGTCGTTTCGATCCGCGCCCGGCCGTCCTTCCTGCCGACGACAACGAAAGAGCCCCGCATCGGTCGATGCGGGGCTCTTCGTCTTCATGGGATGCCTCACGCCGGTTGCCCGGCGCGGGCGGTCACGTCGTGCTCAGGGGCAGGCGACGCGGTAGCGGTGGCCGTAGTCGTCACGGGCCCAGCAACGCTTCGGCGTGGTGGCCGCGCCGACGATGGCGCCGCCGGCGCCGCCGATGGCCGCACCGGTGAGCACCGCGCCGGTGCCACCGCCGGTCGCCGCGCCGATCAGGGCGCCGGCACCGGCACCGATGGCGGCGCCACCGAGCGTGCGGTCGGTCTGGGACGTGGTCGAGCAGCCGGCCAGGGCGAGCGCGACGGCGAGGGGGGCGACGAATTTGATCATGGGCGTACTCCTCCCGACGGAAATGACGAACATAGGTGTCGCCGCATTTCGCGGTCGAATTGTGACACCGCGTCGGCCGGCGACGGCCTACGTTGCCCGACTGTTTCATCGAACACACGCCGCCGCAACGCCCGATGGTGGACCGGGTGTGCAAATTCTCGAGAAAAAAGCGAAAAATCAGACCCGGCCGGCGAGCCGCTTCATGCAGTCCTGGCCGATCTGCGACTGCGGCACCAGCGCGACGCCGCGGCTGCAGGAGGCCTGGGCATCCTGACGGTCGCCGAGCTGCTCTTCGACGACGCCGCGATTGATCCAGGCTTCGCCGTAGTTCAGGTCGTTGTTGAGGGCGCCGTTGAAGTCGTTGAGCGCGCCGCGCAGGTCGCCGTCGGCGGCCTTGAGCAGGCCACGGGCGTTGAAGGGCTCGGGCGCCGAGGCGTCGCGTTCGATCGCCGCGGAATAGTCGGCCATGGCGCCGGAGCGGTCGCCCATCGCCTGCTTGATCAGGGCGCGGTCGTGATAGGCGCCGGCATTGCGCGGGTCGACGCGGATCGCCTGGTTGAAGTCGGCGATGGCACGTTCGTTCTGGCCCATCAGGCGGAAGACGTTGCCGCGGCCGAGCAGGGCGGTCGCATAGTCCGGCTTGATGACGAGGGCCTGGTCATAGGCCTGGATCGCCAGATCGTTGCGGTTGATCTGGCGGAAGACGAGGCCCTTGTTGGCCCAGGCGCGGTACATGCCGGGGTCGATCTTGAGGGCGGTGTCGAAATCCGCCAGCGCCGCCTTGGCGTCGCCGGAGCGCGCATAGGCCGTGCCGCGCAGATTGTAGGCGTCGGCGTTGCGCGGGTTGGTGCGGATCACCTCGGAGAGCGAGGAGATGTTGGCGGCCGAACCGGCGCCGAGATCCTGGGTCGCCGAGCCACCGGCCGAGGACCAGCCGCTGTCGGAGCCACCGCAACCCGAGAGCGCCAGGGCGCCGAGCAGGGCTGCTGCGAGGGACGAACGGCGGAGCAACGACGACGTCATGGGAGCCTCGTGGGGAACGGCGACCGGGAGCGGGGTGGATCGCCGGAGACCGCCGGCACGGGCCAGGGCCGAAACGACGATCCCGACGCAGCGCGATCCTAGATCAAACGCGAAGAACCGTCACGCGGGTTGCCCACGTCACGGTTCCATGGGTCGAGATCGACCGGCCGCGGACGGCGGGATCAGCGCTTGGCGGCGGGCTTGCCGGGCAGCAGGCCTTCGCGCTGGGCGCGCTTGCGGGCGAGCTTGCGGGCGCGGCGGACGGCTTCGGCCTTTTCGCGAGCCTTCTTCTCGGAGGGCTTCTCGTAGTGGCCGCGGAGCTTCATCTCGCGGAAGATACCCTCGCGCTGCATCTTCTTCTTGAGCGCCTTGAGAGCCTGGTCGACGTTGTTGTCGCGGACGAGAACCTGCACGCGTTCGATCCCATCTGGTCAGTCGTTGAGCCGTCCCGCGCCGATTTCGAATGACCGACGCCGTTCGGTAAACCGAGCGAAGGCGTCGACGTCTTCGGAATGGGCACGGCCGAGCCTCGCCGGAGGCGCTGCTCGCGAAGTGGCGGACGAGTAGCAGAATCGATCGGAGATGTCCACACGGCGAACCGACAAACGGGAGGAAAAACGCCGAAAGCAGCGCTCTCCCGGTCGTCGGGTCGGTCGTGGAGGGGTCAGTTTCGGTCGCTGCGCGGTCGGATCCGATTAACGTGGCCCATCTTGCGGCCGGGACGGATTTCCGCCTTGCCGTAGAGATGGAGGCTCGCGCCCGGCTCGGCGAGGAAACGTTCCGGGTCGGCGGCGTCGTCGCCGATCAGGTTCTCCATCACCACATCGGAGTGCCGCTCGGCCGAGCCCAGCGGCAGGCCGGCGATCGCCCGCATGTGCGCCTCGAACTGCGACAGGAGGCAGGCGCTCTCGGTCCAGTGGCCGGAGTTGTGGACGCGCGGCGCGATCTCGTTGGCGACCAGCCGTTCGCCCGCGGGCGTGTCGAGCAGGAAGAGCTCCACCGCCACCACGCCGACGTGGTCGAGGGCGGTCGCCACCGCCGCGCCGATCGCCCGGGCGCGGGCCTCGGTGTCGGGCTTCAGCTCCGCCGGCACGCGGGAGTACTTCAGGATGTGCTTGGAATGCTCGTTCTCCGGCACGTCCCAGACGACGGTGGCGCCGTCGAGGCCGCGGGCGGTGAGCACCGAGATCTCGCGGCGGAAGGGGATCCAGCCCTCGAGGATCGCCGGCTGGCCCTTCATCGCCTCGAAGGCGTGATCGAGGTCGTCGGGATCGGCGATCTTGACCTGACCCTTGCCGTCGTAGCCGAAGCGGCGGGTCTTGAGCACGGCGGGGAAGCCGATCTCGGCGATCGCCGTCTCGAGGTCGGCGCGGGTGTCGACGGCGCGGAAGGGCGCGGTCTCGATGCCGAGTTCGGAGAGGAAGGTCTTCTCCGCCAGCCGGTCCTGCGACACCGCGAGCGAGCGGGTGCCGGGGCGGACGGGGACGCGGGCGTCGAGGAAGGCGGCGGTGGCCGCCGGCACGTTCTCGAACTCGTAGGTGACGACGTCGACCGAGGCCGCGAAGGCGGCGAGCGCCGTCTCGTCCTCGTAAGGAGCGACGACATGGGCGGCCGCGACGTCGAAGGCGGGGCTCTCCGGATCGGGGCAGTAGACGAACGACTTCAGGCCGAGGCGGGCGCCGGCCAGCGCCATCATGCGGCCGAGCTGGCCGCCGCCGAGGATGCCGATCGTGCGGACGGGGCCGCGACTGGACGAGGCCTCAGACATGATCGACCGGCCGCTCGGCGACCGCCTCCGTCTGGCGCTTGCGCCAGGCGTCGAGCCGCTCGGCGAGCGCCTCGTCGGTGAGGGCCAGCACGGCGGCGGCGAGGAGGGCTGCGTTGACCGCGCCGGCCTTGCCGATCGCCAGCGTGCCGACGGGCACGCCGGCCGGCATCTGCACGATCGACAGGAGACTGTCCTTGCCCTTCAGCGCCTTGCTCTCGACCGGCACGCCGAAGACCGGCAGCGGCGTCATCGAGGCGCACATGCCGGGCAGGTGGGCGGCGCCGCCGGCGCCGGCAATCACCACCTTGAAGCCCGTGGCCTTGGCCGAGCGGGCGAAGTCGAAGAGGCGCTCGGGGGTGCGGTGGGCGGAGACGATGCGCGCGTCGTGGGCGACGCCGAGCGCGTCGAGCGTCTCGGCGGCGTGGCGCATGGTCTCCCAATCGGACTGGCTGCCCATGATGATGGCGACCGGCGGAGTAGAGGAGGCCATCGAGCCCTCGCGTCGTGGATAGGTCGGGAAAGCGCGCCGTATAGGCGAAGGCGGCGGACGGCGCAAGCCGCCCGCCGACGCATCGTCAGGCGATGATGTCGGGGACGAGGCGGTCCTCGAGCCGATTGATCTGGTCCTTGATGGCCAGCTTCTTCTTCTTCAGGCGCTGGATCGTCAGATGATCGCCCCGCCCGCTGTCGACCAGCGCGGCGATGGCGCTGTCGAGATCGCGGTGCTCCTGGCGCAGATGGACGAGCTCGGCGCGGATGTCGTCTTCTTCGTCTTCCGTCATGGGCGAGCAATTTCCCGACCGAGCGGCGCAGCGGGCGCCGCGGGCTGTGACCGATACGAAGCGGCTGGGAGCCGCCGTTCGCCGCAGCATAGAGCATCGCGCGGCAAAAGGGGATATGCCGCACGCGGCCATGCCGTCGCGTCGACGCGAACCGATTGGAATCAACTTTCGTTGAGTGTGCGTCGCACCATCAAAAAAGCGTCGAGCAATCCGGCATTTGCCGGATCTGCGAATCGACGCGTCGACGTTGCGCGCCGGAGGATTTGTGACATGCTGACGACGTGAGGTTCCAACGACGGAGGCATCGCCAATGTCCATCCAATCGCATCTCGCGGAACTCGAACGCCGTCATGCCGCTCTGGAGACCAAGATCAAGGACGCCATCGCCCATCCCAGCAGCGACTCTCTCGCGATCGCCGAGATGAAACGCCGCAAGCTGCAGCTGAAGGACGAGATCAACAAGCTCCGCGGCGAAGGTACGCTGCACTGAGGGGAGCTTCCTCCATCGAGGCATGTCGACGCCGCGGACAGGGTCCGCGGCGTTTTCGTTTTCGCCCTCAGACCTGCATCAGGCCGCGCGCGCCGTCGACGACGAGTTTCAGCGAGACGACGGCCAGCGCGATGACGATCAGGCGGAAGAACAATTTGTCCGGTACGATCTTCGTCAGCCGCACGCCGGCGAAGGTCGCGGCGACGGCGGCGGGGATCAGGATCAGGACGGCCTTCAGATTGTCGAGCGAGAGCTGGCCGAGCGCCCAGTAGGGGATCAGCTTCACCGCGTTGACGACGGCGAAGAAGACGGTCGTCGTGCTGGCGAAGGCGACCTTGGAGAGGTGCTGCGGCAGGACGTAGACCTGATAGGGCGGGGCACCCGAATGCGACACGAAGCTGGTGAAGCCGGTGACCGCGCCCCAGAACAGGCCACGCGGCACGTCGGCGGGGCGCACGGGGCGTTCGCGGCCCATGGTCAGCAGGCGGTCGAGCGAGAAGGCGAGGCCGATCAGACCGACGGCGAGCGTCACGGCGTCTTCCGGCACGATCGTCGCGGTCAGCCAGCCGAGGCCGACGCCGACGACGGCGCCGGGGATGAGGATCTCGAGATTGCGGCGCGAGACCTCGCGTCGCCAGGCCCACAGGCCGAACATGTCGGAGACGACGAAGATCGGCAGCAGGAGGCCCGCGGCCTGGACCGGCGGGACGACCAGCGCCAGGATCGGCACCGCCAGCATGCCGACCATCGGCAGCCCGCCCTTCGACAGGCCGACCAGCATGGCGGCCGGCACGGCGGCGAGGAGGAAGGCGGCGTCCTGGGTGATCATGACGGGGCTCTCGGGGCTCGGGCGCGGGGAGGGGCCTGCGCCGAAGGTCGTAGTCTCTAGCGGTTTTCCCTGATCGACGAAAGTCGTTCCCGAGACACCGCTTCGCGACGTCGATCCGGCACAAGGCGAATTGCCGCGGGAAGCGTAGTCGAACGTAGAATTGCGGGGCAGGCGCGCCGGGTGACAAAGCACTCGCGGAGCCGATCGGGATGCAGCGCGCCACGATCGGAAGCGGAGGAGAGCCCATGACGAGCCGTTACGCCGAAGTCTACCAGAGCTGGAAGGCCGATCCGGAAGCCTTCTGGGCGGAAGCCGCGAAGAGCATCGACTGGGTGAAGCCCTGGGACAAGGTGTTCGATCCCTCCTCCGGTCCCTACGGCCGCTGGTTCGTCGGCGCCGAGATGAACACCTGCTGGAACGCCGTCGACCGCCACGTCAAGAACGGCCGCGCGCAGCAGGACGCGATCATCTACGACAGCCCGGTCACGGGCGTGAAGGCGAAGATCTCCTACGCCGAACTGCTGGAGCGCGTGCAGGCGACCGCCGCGGCGCTCGCCGACGTCGGCGTGGTCAAGGGCGACCGCGTCATCGTCTACATGCCGATGATCCCGGAAGCGCTGGTCGCCATGCTCGCCGTGGCGCGTCTCGGCGCGATCCACTCGGTGGTGTTCGGCGGCTTCGCTCCGCGCGAGCTCTCCACCCGCATCGACGACGCCAAGCCGAAGGCGATCATCACCGCCTCCTGCGGCATCGAGGGCAAGAAGGTCCTGCCCTACAAGCCGCTGCTCGACGAGGCGATCGAGCTCTCGGTCCACAAGCCCGACGCGGTCTTCGTCACCCAGCGTCCGCAGGTGGCCGCCGAGCTCAAGGCGCCGCGCGATCACGACCTCGGCGCGCTGGTCGAGACCAACAAGGGCCGTGACGTGCCCTGCGTCCCGGTCGCCGCCACCGATCCGCTCTACATCCTCTACACCTCGGGCACGACGGGCAGCCCGAAGGGCGTGGTGCGCGACAACGGCGGCCATGCCGTGGCGCTCTACTGGACGATGAAGAACCACTACGGCATCGAGCCGGGCGAGGTGTTCTGGGCGGCGTCCGACGTGGGTTGGGTCGTCGGCCATTCCTACATCTGCTACGCGACGCTGCTCTACGGCGCGACCACCATCGTGTTCGAGGGCAAGCCGGTCGGCACGCCCGATCCGGGCACGTTCTGGCGCGTCATCTCCGAGTACAAGGTCTCGGGCTTCTTCACCGCGCCGACCGCCTTCCGCGCGATCAAGAAGGAAGACCCGAACGGCGAGTACCTGAAGAAGTACGACATCTCGTCGCTGCGTACCCTGTTCCTCGCCGGCGAGCGCGCCGATCCGGACACGGTGAAGTGGGCGGAAGACCAGACCAAGGTGCCGGTGATCGATCACTGGTGGCAGACCGAGACGGGTTGGGCGATCGCCGGCAACCCGGTCGGCCTCGGCCTCCTGCCGGTCAAGTACGGTTCACCAACGGTGCCGATGCCGGGTTACGACGTGCAGATCGTCGACGACGGCATGCATCAGGTGAAGCCGGGCGAGATGGGCTCGATCGTCATCAAGCTGCCGCTGCCGCCCTCGTGCCTGCCCACCCTGTGGAACGCCGACCAGCGCTTCAAGGACAGCTACCTGATCGACTTCCCGGGCTACTACAAGACCGGCGACGCGGGCTTCATGGACGAGGACGGCTACCTCTTCATCATGGCCCGCACCGACGACATCATCAACGTCGCCGGCCATCGCCTGTCGACCGGCGGCATGGAAGAGGTGCTCGCCTCGCATCCGGACGTCGCCGAATGCGCCGTCATCGGCGTCCACGACGAGATGAAGGGCCAGATGCCCTGCGGCTTCGTCGTGCTCAAGGCCGGCGTCACCAAGGACGCCGAGACGCTCGAGAAGGAGCTGGTGGCGCTGGTGCGCGCCAAGATCGGCGCGGTCGCGGCCTTCAAGGTGGCGATCACCGTCGATCGTCTGCCCAAGACCCGCTCCGGCAAGATCCTGCGCGGCACGATGCAGAAGATCGCCGATCACCAGGAATGGAACATGCCGGCGACGATCGACGACGCCTCGGTGCTCGAAGAGATCGAGGCGGCGATCCGCGAGCGTGGCATCGGCGTCTGACGGGTATCGTTCAGGCGGTACGACACGAAGTTGCGAAAGGGGTTGCGGTTCGCCGCGGCCCCTTTCGTCGTTTCGGGATCGATGCCGTTTTTGTTTTCTCCAATGTAAAACTGTCTCTTTTCAAGCAAAACGGCCTCCTCTAAGAATGCCGCCGTCGGGCATGGGGGGCTTGTCCGGCGACGCTCGGGGGCGACATGCGGGGGCGGTGCGTCGGCATCGATCCGGCGTGGCCGGGCGCTCGGAACCGACCGGGAGGTCGGATCGTTCCGTATTCGGGTCCGCAGCCCTCGCGGACCGGAGCGTCGCCCGATGAATTTCGACAGTCTCGACACCCAGGACCCGGCCGCCACGATCAGCGCGGACGCCGCCGCCGATCCGTTGACGGCGGGCGGCGGCACCCTGGGCGCAGCGAAGCCCGGTACCATCCTGACGGCTCCGGGCGGCGCGCCCTGGGCGGGGCCGGAGGATCGTCTCGAAGACCTCTTCGCGGCGACGGCGCGACGTTTCGAGGCGCGCCCGGCGGTCGACACCGGCACCCGGATCTGGACCTACCGCGAGGTGGACGAGGAGGCGAACCGGCTGGCGCGGGTGCTGATGGCGCGCGGCGTGAAGCCCGGCGACCGCGTCGGACTGCTGCTCGACCGCTCGATCGAGACCTATGTCGGGCTCCTCGCGGTGCTGCGCGCCAAGGCCGCCTACGTGCCGCTCGCCACCGCCTTTCCGCCGGATCGCATCGCCTACATCCTGGCGGATTCGCAGATCGGGCTGGTGGTCTCGGTGTCGATGTTCGACGAGCGGCTGGCGACGATGGGCGTGCCCAGCCTGACGATCGACACGATCGGCGAGGAGATCGCGGCGCAGTCGCCGCTGGCGCCGACGGTCGAGGAGACCGGGCCGGTCGAAGACACCGTCTGCTACATCCTCTACACCTCGGGCACGACCGGCAATCCGAAGGGCGTGGTGATCGAGCATCCCTCGATCTGCAACTTCGTCCGGGTGGCGGCGGCGACCTACGGCTATCGCCCGGACGACCGCGTCTATCAGGGCATGACCGTCGCCTTCGACTTCTCGGTCGAGGAGACCTGGGCGCCCTTCATGGCGGGCTGCACCATCGTGCCGGGTCCGGCGGGGACGACGCTGCTCGGCGAGGAACTCGCGGATTATCTGCGCTCCCGCGCCATCACCTTCATCGCCTGTTCGCCGACGCTCCTGTCGACGATCGAGAGCGACGTGCCGCTGCTGCGCATCCTGCTGGTCGGCGGCGAGGCCTGTCCGCACAATCTCGTCGTGCGCTGGTATCGCACCGGCCGGCGCATCCTCAATTCCTACGGACCGACCGAGGCGACCGTCACCGCGACGCTGACCGAACTCGTCCCCGACAAGCCGGTGACGATCGGCACGCCGCTGCCCTCCTACGCGGCGGTGATCCTGCATCCGACCGAGCCGATGCTGATGCCCGACGGCGAGCAGGGCGAGATCGGCCTCGCCGGCATCTGCCTAGCGCGGGGCTATCTCAACCGCCCGGATCTGACGGCGCAGAAGTTCATCCCCGACTTCGCCGGCGTCCCGCACAATCCGTCGGCGCGGATCTATCGCACCGGCGACCTCGGCCGCATCAACGCCGAGGGCGAGATCGAGTATCAGGGCCGCATCGACACCCAGGTGAAGATCCGCGGCCACCGCATCGAACTGGGCGAGATCGAATCCGTCCTGCTCGATCATCCGAAGGTGGCGCAGGCGGCGGTCACGACCTTCGAGCCGGTCCCCGGTCAGGTCGAACTCGTCGGCTATTTCGCGCCCAAGACCGGCCTCGAGAAGCCGACGAAACAGGACCTCGTGCACGCGCTCAAGGCGCGGCTGCCCGACTACATGGTGCCGGCCTTCCTCGAGGAACTCGACGTCATCCCGATGACCGTCTCCAACAAGGCCGACCACCGTCGCCTGCCGCCGCCCAAGGGGGCGCGTCTGACGTCGGAACGGCCGATGGTCGCGCCCTCGACGCCGACGCAAGAAAAGCTCGCCGCGGTGATCGCCGAGGTGCTCCGGCTCGAGGCGGTGTCGGTCGAGGATCACTTCTTCGACGAACTCGGCGCCAACTCGCTGCTGATGGCGCGGGTGACGGCGAAGCTCCGGGCGCTCGCCGATCTGCCGCCGCTGTCGATGCGCGACGTCTATCTCAACCCGACCGTCGCCCGTCTCGCCGCCCATGTCGACGCGCTCGGGCGCGAGGGCGACATCGCCGAGGTCGAGGAGGCGTTCCACACGCCGTCGGTCCTCTCCTACTGGACCTGCGGCGCGCTGCAGCTCGGCTTCTACCTCGCCTACGGCTGGCTGATGGCCTGGGCGGCCGACATCGGGCTCGAGTGGATCTATGACGTCTACGAACAGCTGCCGGTGCTCTACATGCGGGCGGTGCTGGTGTCACTGGGCGGCTTCTTCGGCCTCACGGCCCTGTCGATCGCGCTCAAATGGGCGCTGATCGGGCGCTGGAAGGCGGAGAAGATCCCGATCTGGTCGCTCGCCTATTTCCGCTTCTGGGTGGTCGCCACCATGACGCGGCTGGCGCCGGTGACGATCTTCCGCGGCAGCCCGCTCTATTCGGTCTATCTCCAGCTGCTCGGCGCCAAGATCGGCCGCAACGTCGTGCTCGAGTGCCGCACCGTGCCGGTGTGCACCGACATGATCTCGATCGGCGACGACACGATCCTGCGCAAGGAGGTCGTGCTGCTCGGCTATCGCGGCCAGTCGAACTTCATCCACGTCGGGCCGATCACCATCGGTGCCAACGCCTTCGTCGGCGAGGCGAGCGTGCTCGACATCCACACCGAGATCGGCGACGGCGCCCAGCTCGGCCATGCCTCGTGCCTGCAGTCGGGTCAGTCGATCCCGGCGGGCGGGCGCGCCCACGGCGTGCCGGCGGTGCCGACCACGGCCGACTACTGCCCGATCGAGAGCGTACCGAGCACGCTCCTGCAGCGCACGGTGTTCGAGGCGTTCCAGCTCTTCCTGCTGGTCGCGGTGATGATGCCGACGCCGCTGCTCGCGCTGTCGTGGTGGGAGCACCTCGCCGAGAACAGCGACGCCAATCTGTCGGCCTCGGTGTTCTGGGCGTCGCTGGCGGTGGTGTTCGGCTCGCTCGCCGGCTCCTTCGTGGTGGCGACGGTCGTGCCGCGGCTCGTCCGGCCGTTCCTGGTGCCGGGCAGGGTCTACTCGCTCTACGGCATCCACCATCTGGCGCAGACGCTGGTGTCGTCGGTCTCCAATTCGCGGATCCTGAACCTGCTGTTCGGCGACAGCTCGGCCGTCGTCCACTACATCCGCGCCATCGGCTGGAAGCTCGGCAAGGTCGAGCAGACCGGCTCGAACATGGGCACCAACCAGATCCACGACAATCCGCTGTTCTGCGAGATCGGCGCCGGCACGATGGTCTCCGACGGCCTGTCGCTGATCAACCTGCACAAGTCGGCGTCGTCCTTCTGCGTGCTGCCGACCAGGGTCGGCGATCGCAACTATCTCGGCAACGACATCCACTATCCGCCCGAGGGCAAGACCGGCGCCAACGTGCTGCTCGCCACCAAGGTGATGATCCCGATCGACGGACCCGTGCGCGAGAACGTCGGCCTGCTCGGCGCGCCGGCCTTCGAGATCCCGCGCATGGTCGACAGCGACAAGGCGCTGATCGGCGCCATCGACGAGGCGACCCGTCTCAAGCGTCTCTCGCGCAAGAACCGGCACAACTTCGCGACTATCCTGATGTTCCTGGCGAGCCACTGGTTCGTGGTGTGGGCGTCGCTGGTGATGTGGGACTACGTGCTCGACTGGTACTACGACATCGGCGTCGTCGCGCTGTGGGTCGGTTCGGGTGTCGACTTCCTGGCGATGGTGCTGTTCTACACGCTGGTCGAGCGGCTGAGCCTGTGGTTCCGGCCGCTCGCGCCGAAGATCGCGACGATCTACGATCCCTATTTCTGGAGCCACGAGCGGCACTGGAAACTGTCGGACTCGCCGGTGCCGCGGCTCTTCGCCGGCACGCCCTTCCGCTCGCTGGTGCTGCGCATGCTCGGCATGAAGGTCGGGCGCATGGTGTGGGACGGTGGCGCCATCACCACCGAGCGCACGCTGGTCGAGGTCGGCGACTACGCCAATCTCAACTTCGTCGCCATCATGCAGGCCCACTCGCTCGAGGAGGGCGCCTTCAAGTCCGACCGCATCCGCATCGGGCGCGGCGCCACGCTGGCGCCGGCGGCCTTCGTCCACTACGGCACGACGGTCGGCGAGCGGGCCGTGGTGGAGCCCGACAGCTTCCTGATGAAGGGCGAGGCGATCGGCGACTACGAGGTCTGGGGCGGCAACCCCGCCAAGCCGCAGCGCCGCATCGCGCGGCCCGCGGCCGAGGTGCCGGGCGAGGCGTCGAAGGAGGCGTGATGGGCGAGGGGCGCATCGTCGTCGAACCGGTCCGGGCGGCCGATCGCGCCGCGCTGGAGGCGCTTTCGACCGCCGAGGCACAGGCCGACTGGGTCGCCACCAACGCCGAATCCCTCGCCGAGGCCGAACACGACGCGGATGCCCGGCCGCGGGCGATCCGGGCGGGCGATCGGCTGGTCGGCTTCCTGATGTACGAGGCGCCGGAAGCCTCCGGCACCGCCAAGATCTACCGCTTCATGATCGATCGCGCCGCTCAAGGGCAGGGCCACGGGCGGCGGGCGCTCGCCGCGGTCCTCACTGAAATATCGGGACTCGCCCATGTTCGGCGCGTCGAAATCTGCTACATGCCCGACAACGAGGCGGCACGGCGGCTCTACGCGTCGGCCGGCTTCGTCGAGACCGGACTGGACGAGGACGGCGAACAGATCGCCGTGCTGGATCTCGCCGGCGCGGACCGGCGGGAGACGCGATGAGGCGTATCGATCAGTTGTCCCGGGCACTCGGCGCGATCGCGCCGGCCGGTGTCTCGATCGCCGCGGGCACCATCGACATCGACGATTCGCGATTTCTGCATGCCGACGAGAGGCGCGCCTTCGACGGCGCCAACGCGGCGCGGCTGGCGGCCGGCGGTGCGGTGCGGGCGCTGGCGCGCGAGCTGCTCTCGGTCCACGGCGTGGCGGCGCCGGTGATCGGCCGCACGCCCTTCGGCGCGCCGGTCTGGCCGAAGGGCATGGTCGGGTCGCTCGCCCACGACGAGAGCACCGCGGTCGCGGCGATCGCGCGGGCCGACCGCATCGGCCTCCTCGGCATCGACGCCGAACCGGCCGAGCCGCTGCCGGAAGAGGTGTGGGATCTGGTGCTCGATCCGCGCGACCGCTGGCGTGACGCGCTGTTCAAGGCGCCCGATCGCATCGCCTTCTGCGCCAAGGAGGCGGTCTACAAGGCGGTGCATCCGGTGATCGGGCGGGTGCTCGACTACGAGGACATCCGCGTCGACCTGCCCTCGCTCGCCGCCTGGACGGCGAGCGGGCACCGGCTGTCGCTGCGCGTCCACGAGAGCACGGAGATCGTGGTGATCGCCTTCGCCGAGGCCGACGTCAGCGGGCGTTGAGGTCGAGGCGGCGGATCGCCTTCATGGTGGCGACGTCGACGATCAGCACGGTGGCGCCCTTCGGGCCTTCCATGGTGACGAGGAGGCGGTCGCCCTCGAGCCGCGACGACGTCACTTTCGCGCCCTCGGGCAGCGGCAATTCGGCGACGACGGGGTGATCGGCGACGGCGGGCTTCACATCGACGCGGGTGACGCGATAGAAGATCGCGGCGAAGACGGCGACGAAGCCGACCACCATCACCAGCGTCGAGCCCATCAAGAGCCTCTTGAGCCTCGCCTGCAGGCGGAGCTGGGCGGCGTCGAGGGGCTTTTCTTCGTCTTCGAAATTCGGATTGGTCATCGACGCGAGGTCTCGGGCATGACGAGGGAAACTAGACGAGAGCGGTTGGCGCGTCGCGCCGCCGAGCTCGCGGCCGATGCCGCCGGACTTCTCGACGTCGATCCGACCGTCGCGGCGACGGACGATCTCGACGAGGTCGAGGAAGAGGCGACCGAAGCACCCGGTGCCGGACCCATCGCGATCACGATCGAGGCGGATGCCCCGGCCGAGCGTCTCGACGCGGCACTGGCGCGGCGTATCCCGTCCCTGTCGCGGTCGCGGCTGAAGAGCCTGATCGGCGAGGGCCGGGTCACGCTCGGCGGCGCGACCGTAACCGACGCCTCGCGCAAGATCAACGCGGGCGCCGTCGTGGTGGTCGATCTGCCGGCGCCCAAGGCCGCCGCCCCCGAGCCGGAAGACATTCCGCTCGACATCGTCCACGAGGACGACGAGGTGGTGGTGCTGGTGAAGCCCGCGGGGCTCGTCGTCCATCCCGGTGCGGGCAATTCCACCGGCACGCTGGTCAACGCGCTGCTCCATCATTGTGCGGGCTCGCTCTCCGGCATCGGTGGGGTGGAGCGGCCGGGCATCGTCCATCGTCTCGACAAGGACACGTCGGGGCTGATGGTGGTGGCCAAGACCGACCGCGCCCACAAGTCGCTCGCCGCGCAGTTCGCCGACCACGGCCGCACCGGGCCGCTGGAGCGCGCCTATCACGCGGTGATCTGGGGCGTGCCGAAATACACCGAGGGCACCATCACCACGCAGATCGGCCGCGATCCGCGCAATCGGCAGGCGATGGCGGCGGTGAAGACCGGCGGGCGCGAGGCGATCACCCATTTCAAGGTGCTCGAGGTCTTCGGCAGCCCGCGGCCCGGCGCCAAGGTGCGCGAGGCGGAGGCGGGACCGGTGGCGAGCCTGGTCGAATGCGTGCTGGAGACCGGCCGCACCCACCAGATCCGCGTCCACATGGCCGAGATCGGCCATCCGCTGCTCGGCGACGATCTCTACGGCTCGGGCTTCCGCACCAAGATCGAGAAGCTGGAGCGCATCGCACCCGACGCCGCGGAAGCGCTGAAGGCGCTCGGCCGGCAGGCGCTGCACGCCCATCTCATCGCCTTCGCCCACCCCGCCAACAAGCGCAAGGTGATGCGCTTCGACGAGGATTGGCCGGAGGACATGGACCGGCTGATCGAGGCGCTCCGGGCGCTCGCTTGAGGCGAGCCGCTCGCGCGTTCCTGACGTTCACGTGAACGACCGTGGCCCGAAAGCCGTCGCAATTTTGCCGAAGGTTGCATTATGATCACGGTCTCGGCACGCCCGGATCACGGGGTGCCGTCCGCGCGGCTCGCCGATGGTCGGGGGCGGCGCAAGGGGTTCGACCCCGCCACGGATGAAAGGGCGCTGAACGCATGGCCCAGGCTTCTCTCCCCGCGCTCGCCTCGCTCGAAGGCGGCCTCTCTCGCTATCTCGACGAAATTCGTCGCTTCCCCATGCTGCAGCCGCAGGAGGAGTACATGCTCGCCAAGCGTTGGCGCGAGCATCAGGACCCTTCCGCGGCCGAACGGCTCGTCACCTCGCACCTGCGCCTCGTCGCCAAGATCGCGATGGGCTATCGCGGCTACGGCCTGCCGATCGCCGAGGTGATCTCCGAGGGCAACGTCGGCCTGATGCAGGCGGTCAAGCGCTTCGAGCCGGAGAAGGGCTTCCGCCTCGCCACCTACGCCATGTGGTGGATCAAGGCGGCGATCCAGGAATACATCCTGCGTTCGTGGTCGCTGGTGAAGATGGGCACGACCGCCAACCAGAAGCGGCTCTTCTTCAACCTGCGTCGCGTCAAGAGCCAGATCTCGGCGCTGGACGAGGGCGATCTCAAGCCCGATCAGGTCAAGCACATCGCCACCAAGCTCGGCGTCAGCGAGGAAGAGGTCGTCTCGATGAACCGGCGGCTGGGCGGCGACGCCTCGCTCAACGCGCCGGTCCGGGCCGACGAAGAGGGTGCCGAGTGGCAGGACTGGCTGGTCGACCACGCCGAGACCCAGGAGACCGTGCTCGCCGACCGTCAGGAACTCGACGGCCGCAAGGCGCTGCTCGCCGATGCGCTGGGCGTGCTCAACGAGCGCGAACGCCGCATCTTCGAGGCGCGGCGTCTGGCCGAAGATCCGATCACGCTCGAGGAACTGTCGGTCGAATTCGGCATCAGCCGCGAGCGTGTCCGCCAGATCGAGGTCCGCGCCTTCGAGAAGGTGCAGGACGCGGTCATGAAGGGCGCGCAGGCGAAGGCCCTGCCGGCGGCGTGATGCGGCGGGCAGACCGCCTCTTCGGTTGACACGACGGCGCTTCCTCGGCATCTCGAAGACCCGCGCCGGGATCGTCCGCGCGCGACCCGTCATTCCCGAGACCGCACCCCATGTCCTCCCACGCCGCGGCCCCCTCCGCCGATCCCGTCTCCCGTCGTCGCACCTTCGCGATCATCTCGCACCCGGACGCCGGCAAGACCACGCTGACCGAGAAGCTGCTGCTGTTCGGCGGTGCGATCCAGCTCGCCGGTCAGGTGCGCGCCAAGGGCGATCGGCGTCAGACCCGGTCGGACTGGATGGGCATCGAGAAGGAGCGCGGCATCTCGGTGATGACCTCGGTCATGACCTTCGAGTACCGCGACTGGGTGTTCAATCTGCTCGACACGCCCGGCCACGAGGACTTCTCGGAAGACACCTATCGCACGCTGACCGCGGTCGACGCCGCCGTCATGGTGCTCGATGCCGCCAAGGGCGTCGAGGCGCGGACGCTGAAGCTCGTCGAGGTCTGCCGCCTGCGCGACATTCCGATCGTCACCTTCGTCAACAAGTGCGACCGCGACACGATGGATCCGTTCGAGCTGCTCGACGACATCGAGAACTCGCTCGCGCTCGACACCACGCCCAAGACCTGGCCGATCGGCCGTGGCCGGGCCTTCGCCGGCACCTACGATCTCGACGACAACACCATCCGCCTGAAGGATGCCGAGGCCTCGATCCCGGTCTCGGGTCCCGACGATCCGCGGATCGAGGCGCTGCTGCCGCCGCAGGACTTCGCCCAGTTCAAGGACGAGGTCGAGCTGGCGCAGGGCGCGTCCAAGCCCTTCGTCGCCCAGTCCTTCCTCGAAGGCCACATGACGCCGGTCTATTTCGGCTCGGCGCTCAAGGACACCGGCGTGCAGGACCTGATCGACGCGCTCGGCAAGTTCGCACCCAGCCCGCGCGAGCAGCGGGCCGCGACCCGCGTCGTCGAGGCGGGCGAGGCGAAGATGACCGGCTTCGTCTTCAAGATCCAGGCGAACATGGACCCGAACCATCGCGACCGCATCGCCTTCATGCGCGTGTGTTCGGGCCGGCTCCAGCGCGGCATGAAGGCGAAGCTGGTGCGCACCGGCAAGCTGATCGGCCTCACCGCGCCGCAGTTCTTCTTTGCCCAGGACCGTTCGATCGCCGACGAGGCCTTCGCCGGCGACATCGTCGGCATCCCGAACCACGGCACGCTGCGCATCGGCGACACGATGACGGAGGGCGAGGACCTGACATTCCGCGGCGTGCCGAGCTTCGCGCCGGAAATCCTGCGCCGCGTCCGTGTCGGCGATGCGATGAAGGCGAAGAAGCTGAAGGAAGCCCTGCAGCAGATGGCCGAGGAGGGCGTCGTGCAGGTGTTCCAGCCGCGCGACGGCTCGCAGCCGATCGTCGGCGTGGTCGGCAATCTCCAGCTCGACGTGCTGAAGGAGCGGCTCGCCGCCGAGTACGGGCTCGAGATCTCGTTCGAGACGACGCGCTTCTCGGTCGCCCGTTGGGTGACGAGCGAGGATCCGGACAAGATCGAGGAATTCTCGCGCCGCGACAGCTCGGCCAACTGCACCGACCTCGACGGCGATCCGGTGCATCTCGCCACCTCGACCTTCGCGTTGAAATACGAGGAGGATCGCTGGGACATGCTGCGCTTCACCGACGTCAAGGACTATCAGAAGGGCTGATCCGGCGACGGATCGTCAACGCGGTGGAGACGCGATTCACGCGAAGTTCAATGGAATCGTTCTCATGATCGTGCGATCGAAACCCGTCTTCCCGCCGCACCGTCCGCGGCAACTTCACGAGGATCCGACCGTATGATCAAGCTTCGTACCGCCGTGCTCGCCGGTGCCGTCCTGGCCGCCGCCGCCGGTATCGCCAATGCCGATGCCCTCTCCGATCGCCAGACCATCCTCAAGGGCTGGGGCGACGCGACGCGTCCGGTCGGCGGTATGCTGAAGGGCGAGGCGCCCTTCGATCTCGCCAAGGTGCAGGCCGCGCTCGACGCCTATGTCGCCGGTACCGAGAAGCTGCCGGGCCTCTTCCCGGACAATTCCAAGACCGGCAAGACCGAAGCTTCGCCGAAGATCTGGGAAGAGAAGGCCAAGTTCGAGGCGATCTTCGCCAAGCTCGGCGCCGACGCCAAGGCGGCCAAGGTCGCCATCACCGACGAGGCCTCGTTCAAGGCCAACATCGGCAAGGTGCTGGGCAACTGCAAGGCCTGCCACGACAACTACCGCGAGAAGAAGTGAGCCTCGCCATGACCGACGCCGCCGCTGCCACGCAGCCCGAGGTTCTCGCCTGGGACGGGCCGACGCGCCTGTTCAAGTGGGCACTGGTTCTGGCGGTGGCGAGCGGATGGGCGTCCGACAAGCTGGGCGGGGGCAACCCCGTCTGGCACGTCTGGAACGGCTATTTCGTCCTCGTCCTCGTCGTCTTCCGCCTGCTCTGGGGCGTGGTCGGCGGGTCGACGTCGCGCTTCGCCAATTTCCTGCGCTCGCCGATCGCCGCCCTCCGTTACGGGTTCGACCTCCTGCGCGGGCGCGAGGCGCACTATCTCGGCCACAACCCGATCGGCGGCTGGATGGTCATGGCTCTGATCGGCCTGCCGGCCCTGATGGGGCTCTCCGGTCTCTTCAACGCCGACGACGATCGGCTGATCGTCGAGGGGCCCTTCGCGGCCGGGCTCTCCGACAGGGCGGTGCACATCGCCCATCGCATCCACAGCTACGCCTTCGATCTCCTGATGATCGCGGTGGTGCTCCATGTCGCGGCGGTGGCCTTCCACGCCGTGGTCAGGAAGGAGCGGCTGGTGCCGGCGATGGCGACGGGCAGGAAGCCGGCGCGCGACTATGCCGACGAAGCCCGCGCGACGCCCGGATCGATCGTCGCGGCGATCGTCTGTTTCGCGGTCGCCGTCGCGGTGGTGTGGGGCGGCGTGCAGCTCTTCCGCTGATCCGGCGTCACGGATCCGAAATGCGAACGGGGGCCGAAGGGCCCCCGTCGTCGTTTCTGCCTGCGGTCGGTCTCAGGACGGATGCGACTCGAGGAACTCCTCGACCTCGGCGCGGGTCGGCACGCCGGCACGGCCACCGAAGCGCGAGCACTTGATGGCGGCCACCGCGGAGGCGAAGCGGAAGGCGTCGGGTTCCGGCATCTTCTCGGCGAGCGCCAGGGCGAAGGAGCCGTGGAACGTGTCGCCGGCACCCAGCGTGTCGACGGCATGGACCGGGAAGGACTGGAGGCGGCGGATGCGGTCGCCCTCGAGCCACATGACACCGCCCGAGCCGAGCGTCACGGCGAGGAAGGCGTCGGTCATCTTGGCGATGGCGAGCAGGCCCTTGGTCGGGTCGGAGATGCCGGAGGTGCCGCGCAGGCCCGGCGTGCCGAAGACCACGTGGGAGGCCGCCTGCAGCATCTGCGGCGCGTCGCCCTCGGCGCGGTCGCCGTCGAGCACGCCCGGAATGCCGCGACGTTTGGCCGCCTCGAGCAGCGGCACGGCGATCGAGGGGTAACGATCGTCGGTCATCACCGCGTCGACGTCGGCGACCAGCCGTTCGGCCTCCTCGTCGGTGATCTCGGGGGGCGCGACGTGCGGCGGGTGCCAGGTCAGGATGGTGCGCTCGCCGTCGCCGTCGACGATCGCCGAGCAGACCGGCGATTCGCGGCCGGGAATACGCAGGATCTTGGAGGTGTCGACGCCCTCGGCCTTGAGGCCGCGGATGATCATCTCGCCGATCAGGTCGTCGCCGAGCGGCGCCAGCACCTGACCCTTGCCGCCGAGGCGCACCACGGCGACCGCCGCGTTGGCGCCGGAGCCGCCGCCGATCGAGGTGAAGTCCTTGGCGCGGCCCTTGGTGCCGCGAGCGGGCGCGGCGTCGAAGCGGTAGATGAAGTCCTGCACGGCGGCGCCGGCGACGAGTACGGTGGGCATGACGGATCTCACTTCTCTTTCGGCAAGAAATTTCTACCACGCCGAATGTTGAGATTTCGAGATGGACGGATTCCCGTCGGGAGCGTTGCGTATGTGACTTTCGTAGGGGTCAGATGGGTTCGCGACGCCGGAAGCGCAGGCCCTGCTTGCGCGCCACCGACGAGGCCAGCGGCGACTGTGCGGCGGCGTCGGAGAGCTCCTTGCGGAAGACGTCGCGCTTCTCGTGGATCGAGGCGATGACCGGCCCCATGGCGACGCCGAGGCCGACGAGCGCGGCCTCGGAGAGCTGCAGGCTCGCCTCGATCGTCTCGGGGACGACGTCGGTGACGCCCTTGCGATAGAGCCGGCGGGCGTGGGCGGCGTCGCGGGCACGCACCATCAGCGGCACGTCGGGGCGCAGCGTCTTGACCGCCTCGACGATGGCGTCGACGGCGGCCGGGTTGTCGACCGTGACGACGACGGCGGCGGCCTCGGCGATGCCGCAGGCGCGCAGGAAGAGCAGATTGGTGACGTCGCCGTAGTAGACCGGGCGATCGGCGTTGCGACCTTCGGCGACGTTGGCGGCGTCGAGGTCGGCGGCGATCCATTTGACGCCGTGCTCGTCGAGCAGGTCGGCGACGACATGGCCGACGCGGCCCCAGCCGACGATCAGGGCGCGGGCGGCGTGGTTCTCCGGCGGGGCGACGCGGGTCGCGGGATCGACAGGGGCGTGGCGGACGATGACGGTGGAGACGCGCCGTCCCGCCATGTCGAAGAAGGGGATGGCCGCCATCGACAGGCCGACGACGGCGACGACGAAGGTGGCGGTGTCGGGGGCGACGACCTTCAGCGACACGGCGAGGCCGACGACGATGAAGGCGAATTCGCCGCCCGGGCCGATCAGCAGAGCCGTCTTCACCGCGTGCGCATGATCGATGCCGAAGAGGCGGGCGCCGAGGCCGGTGACGAGGCCCTTGAGGGCGACGAGGACGACCGAGCCGGCGACGATCGACAGCGGATGGGCGACGACGTAGTCGAGGTCGACGCTCATGCCGACCGAGAAGAAGAAGACGCCGAGCAGCAGGCCCTTGAAGGGCTCGATCATCGATTCGATGGCGCGGCGGTATTCGGTCTCGGCCAGCATCAGGCCGGCGACGAAGGCGCCGAGCGCCATCGACATGCCGGCGAGTGCGGTGGCGACGCCGGTGCCGATGGCGACGAAGAGGATCGTCGCCATGAAGAGTTCGACCGACTTGGTCTCGGCCACCGCTCGGAACAGCGGACGCAGTGCGACGCGGCCGAGCAGAATGATGGCGGCGACCGAACCGATGCCCTTGATCAGCGCCAGACCGAGGCCGATCCAGACGGACTCGCCGGTATGGCCGCCGCCGAGCTGATCGACCATGAAGAGGATCGGCACGACCGCGAGGTCCTGGAACAGGAGGACCGCGAAGGCGGTGCGGCCGGTGACGGTCGCCAGCCGCTTCTGTTCTGCCAGCACCTCGATGACGACGGCGGTCGAGGACAGCGCCAGACAGGTGCCGAGCACCAGCGCGGCGGCCGGCGTCTGGCCGAACTGCAGGGCCGTGGCGCCGATCAGGAAGGCTGAGAGCAGGACCTGAAAGCCGCCGAGGCCGAAGACGAGGCGTTTCAGCGCCGACAGGCGCGCCATCGACAGTTCCAGGCCGATGACGAAGAGCAGGAAGACGACGCCGAAGTCGGCGATGTCGGCGATCTCCTCCGAGGCCTGGAGTGTGATCCAACCGATCGGCGGAAAGGTGTCCGCGAGCCGCCCGAGCCCATGGGGCCCGAGGATGGCGCCGGCCATCAGGAAGCCGAGCACCGAGCCGACCTTGAGGCGATGCATCAGCGGCACGACGACACCGGCGGTGCCGAGGACGACCAGAACGTCCTTCATCTGCGTCAGGTCGATCGCCGTGCCCGCCATGCCACTCCTCGAATCCGTCGTTTGCGAATTCTTCTCAGAATGGCCCATACGACCACACGATGAAAGCGCGACCGACGCGCTTCTCGCATGCGCGGGGTCGCGCAGGCCTCACGGCACCGGCAGGCCGTGGGCGGCGAGTTCGACGGCGAAGGCCTGGGGGGTGACGAAACGGTGCGCCTTCATGCCGAGCGCGCGGGCGGCCTCGACGTTCTCGGGCATGTCGTCGACGAAGAGGCAGGTCTCCGGCGAAAGGCGATTGCGATCGAGGAGCACGCGATAGATCGCCGGGTCGGGTTTCACCAGCTTCTCGTGGGCGGAGACGACGGTGTCGCGGAAGCCCTGCAGGAAGGGGAAGCGCTCGCGTGCCTCGGCGTATTTCTCGCGCGAGAAGTTGGTGATCGAGAAGGTCGGCACGCCCTTCGCCCGCAGATGCTCGAGCAGGGCGACGGTGCCGTCGATGGCGCCGGGCACCATGTCGTGCCAGTGCTCGTCCCAGGCGCGGATCTCGCGTTCCCATTCCGGATGGGCGGCGATCCGCTCGGCGATACCGTCGGCGAAGGAGGTGCCGCGATCGAGCTCGAGGTTCCATTCGTGCGGCAGGATCGTCGCGAGGAACCAGGCGGCGCGACCGGGTTCGGGCAGCAGGCGGCTGTAGAGCAGCGTCGGATCCCACTGGATCAGCACGCGGCCGATGTCGAAGACGACGTTGGTGACGGTCATGACACATCCGGGAAAGAAGGCCCCGGCCGGGGCGGTCGGAGCCTTCGTGGCAGTCGAAAAGGGCGAAGGCGGGGCGATCAGCGTCCGCGCTTCAGCTCCGGATGGATCGCCTTCACCAGCATCTTGTTGTCGCGGCCGATGACGTGTTCGGTCGAGCCGACGATCAGCGGATCGACGCCGGTGACGATCGAGCCGTCCTTGGACGGATAGGGCAGCGATGACAGGAAATGCTGCATGCAGTTGAGGCGGGCGCGCATCTTGTCGTTGGACTTGATGATGGTCCAGGGCGCGTCGGCGGTGTCGGTGTAGAAGAACATCGCCTCCTTGGCCTCGGTGTAGTCGTCCCACTTGTCGAGCGAGGCGCGGTCGATCGGCGACAGTTTCCACTGCTTCAGCGGATCGTGCTCGCGGGCGTCGAAACGGCGCTTCTGCTCCTCGCGGGTGACCGAGAACCAGTATTTGAACAGGCGGACGCCGGAGCGCACCAGCATGCGTTCGAACTCGGGCGCCTGCCGCATGAACTCGAGGTAGTCGTTGGGCGAGCAGAAGCCCATGACGCGCTCGACGCCGGCGCGGTTGTACCAGGAGCGGTCGAACATCACGATCTCGCCGGCGGCCGGCAGATGGGCGATGTAGCGCTGGAAGTACCACTGGGTGCGCTCGCGCTCGGTCGGCTTCTGGAGGGCGACGACGCGGGCGGTGCGCGGGTTGAGGTGCTCCATGAAGCGCTTGATCGTGCCGCCCTTGCCGGCGGCGTCGCGACCCTCGAACAGCATGACGATGCGCTCGCCGGTCTCCTCGACCCAGCGCTGGAGCTTCAGCAACTCGCGCTGGAGCTCGAGCTTGTGGGCCTCGTAGACCTTGCCGCGCATCTTGGTGGCGTAGGGGTATTCGCCGCTCTCGAAGACATGGGCGATGGCGGCCGGGTCGCGGCGCATCTCGGCGAGATGGTGGCGGGTCTCGCCGCCGTCCTTCCTGTCCTTCTTGCCCCTGGAAGCGGGGGCCTCGTCGTCGACGTCGTCGTCGGTGGCGACGGGCGCGGCTTCGACGGCCGCCGGGGCGGGGGCGGCGGGCGCCGGGGCGGGGGCCGGCGTCTCGACCGCGATCGGCACGACATCGCTCGGCGTGGCGACCGGCGTCGCCGGTGCCGCACGGGTGCGACGGCGGGGCGCCGGGCGCGGCGCCGGTTCGATCGTGGCGGGCTGCAGGGTCTCTTCGTCGACGGCGTGTTCCATGGTCATGCGCGAGGGCCCTTTCGTGCGGGCGCCGCTCCGGAGGCGGCGACGCGGTCGACGACACGCCCCATGCTCCCGTGGGCGTGCCCGCGGGACTCGGGGCTCTTTGGCGAATGTCGTCAGCCTACGCGGCAGACGCGCATCCGGCCTTGAGGCGGATCAACCGGTGGCGGTGCCGCGCACGCGGGCGGCGCCGGCGATCAGCCGGTCGAGATCGCGGAAGATCGGCGGACCATCGGGTTCGACGGTCAGGAGAGCGGAGCGCGGGACGGGGACCCAGTCGTCGGCCTCCTCGTCGATCGGCTCGGAGACGACGACGTGGCCGTCCTCGCGGGCGCGCAGGTAGAGCGTCGGCGGGAAGGCGTCGGAGGACCAGCGGAAGGCCCAGATGCGGTTGCCGTCGGAGAGGCAGGCGGCGAAACGGAAGGCATCGGCGACGCCGGCCTCGGTCTGGAAGTCGACGACGGCGCGGATGGTGGCGGCGATGGCGCCGACCGGATCGGCGTCGAGCCCCTGGCCGAGGGCGGCGAGGAACAGCGCTTCCGAATCCGTCGCACCGACGCGCCGCTCGTAGAGTTCGTCGGGGATCATCGCCTCGAGCCGGCGGCGGATCTTCTTGTGACCGCCGATCTGGCCGTTGTGCATGAAGATCCAGCGGCCGTGGACGAAGGGATGGCAGTTGACGCGGGCGACCGCGGCTTCGGTCGAGGCGCGGACATGGGCGAAGAACAGGCGCGAGCGCACCTGCGAGCAGATCGAACGCAGGTTCTCGTCCGACCACGCCGGCAGGGTCTCGCGATAGAGGCCGGGCTCGGGGCGCTCGCCGTACCAGCCGATGCCGAAGCCGTCGCCGTTGGTCGTCGTCCGGCTCTCGTGGGCGTCGAGGGCCTGATGGACGAGCGAGTGTTTCGGGCGACAGACCAGATCCTCGAGCAGGATCGGGCGACCGGCGTAGGCGAGAATGCGGCACATGGGCGGGGATCCCTCGGATGGTTCCTTCCGCATGACGATTCCACGATGGTGCAACGGGCCGAGTTAACGATTGGTCAACCATGACGCTGCGGCGCGGTCGGTGTTCCGCCTCGAGCGCCCATTGCCCGGCGTCGCGGGTGCCGCTACATAGGGCGCGACCGCGGCTTTCGGGGATTTCCCCGATGCCGCACCCGAGTTTTGCGGGGGCGACGACCCCCGCCGTTCCCTTCCGCCCTGCGAGGATGCGCGCCACATGGCCTCCTACGAGTACGTCTATTACATGCACGGCCTGACCAAGGCCTATCCCGGCGGCAAGAAGGTGCTGGAGAACATCCATCTCCAGTTCTTCCCCGACGCCAAGATCGGCGTGCTCGGCGTCAACGGCGCCGGCAAGTCGACGCTGCTCAAGATCATGGCCGGGATCGACAAGGAGTTCACCGGCGAGGCCTGGGTCGCCAAGGGCGCGACCGTCGGCTACCTCGAGCAGGAGCCGAAGCTCGACGCGGACAAGACCGTGCTCGAGAACGTCATGGTCGGCGTCGCGCCGAAGAAGGCGCTGATCGACCGCTTCAACGAGATCTCCATGCAGCTGGCGGAAGACTATTCCGACGAGCTGATGGAGGAGATGACCAGGCTCCAGGATCAGATCGACGCGCAGAACCTGTGGGATCTCGACAGCCAGGTCGAGATGGCGATGGACGCGCTGCGCTGCCCGGCGCCGGACGCCGACGTCACCAGGCTGTCGGGCGGCGAGCGCCGCCGCGTGGCGCTGTGCCGGCTGCTGCTGTCGCACCCCGACCTGCTGCTCCTCGACGAGCCGACCAACCATCTCGACGCGGAATCGGTGGCGTGGCTGGAATCGCACCTGCGCGACTACAAGGGCGCCGTGCTGATCATCACTCACGATCGCTACTTCCTCGACAACGTCACCTCGTGGATCCTCGAGCTCGATCGCGGCCGCGGCATCCCCTACGAGGGCAACTACTCCTCGTGGCTCGGTCAGAAGCAGAAGCGCCTCGAGCAGGAGGGTCGCGAGGACGCCGCCCGCCAGCGCGCGCTGGCTCGCGAATCCGAATGGATCGCGGCTTCGCCGAAGGCCCGTCAGGCCAAGTCCAAGGCGCGTATCCAGCGCTACGAGGAACTGGTCGAGCGCGCGGCGAACAAGCAGGTCGGCACGGCGGAGATCATCATTCCGGTCGCCGAGCGGCTGGGCAACAACGTCGTCGACTTCGAGGGCATCACCAAGGGCTTCGGCGATCGCCTCCTCATCGACGACCTGACCTTCAAGCTGCCGCCGGGCGGCATCGTCGGCGTGATCGGCCCGAACGGCGCCGGCAAGACGACGCTGTTCCGCATGCTGACCGGGCAGGAACAGCAGGATGCCGGCACGATCAAGATCGGCGAGAGCGTCAAGCTCGGCTACGTCGACCAGTCGCGCGACGCGCTCGACCCCAACAAGACCGTGTGGGAAGAGATCTCCGGCGGCAACGACGTGATCTATCTGGGAAAACGCGAGATCAATTCCCGCGCCTACTGCTCGACCTTCAACTTCAAGGGCGGCGACCAGCAGAAGAAGGTCGGTGTGCTCTCGGGCGGCGAGCGCAACCGCGTTCACCTCGCCAAGATGCTGAAGTCGGGCGCCAACGTCCTGCTCCTCGACGAACCGACCAACGACCTCGACGTCGACACGCTGCGGGCGCTGGAAGAGGCGCTCGAGGACTACGCCGGCTGCGCCGTGGTCATCTCGCATGACCGCTGGTTCCTCGACCGTCTGGCGACCCACATCCTCGCCTTCGAGGGCGACAGCCACGTCGAGTGGTTCGAGGGCAACTTCCAGGACTACGAGGCCGACAAGGTCCGTCGTCTGGGCGCGAGCTCCGTCGAGCCGCACCGCATCAAGTACAAGCCGCTGACGCGCTGATCGCCGTCCTCGGTACGAGAAAAAAGAGCCCGGCGAGATCGCTCTCGCCGGGCTCTTCCCATCTGAAAGCACCGCTGAAAAGGTGAAGCAAGCTCGCGCCCGCCCCGTCTCGCAATAACGCCAGGGTAGCAGAGAAACGTCGTCGCAACATTGCGTGAAATCACCGATTGCGACCTGGTTCTTGCGCATTGCGAACGGGTGTGCGGCATGCTCTCCCCTCCGTCGGGAAAACGTGCTACGCCGCCCCATCCCCGCCAATCGACCGGACCCCGACGATGACCGAACTCCTGCGCCGCCTTCCCGCCTCCTGTTGGTCGACGATCGACGGCGAACTCGCGCTCGAGGGCGTCAAGGTCTCGGCGATCGCGGCAGACGTCGGCACGCCGTTCTATCTCTATTCGGCCAAGCGCCTGCGCGAGAACTACCGTTCGCTCGCCGATGCGCTGGCGCCGCTCGGCGTCTCGGTCCACTACGCCATGAAGGCCTGCGCCAACCGGGCGGTGGTGTCGATCCTGGCGAAGGAAGGGGCGGGCGCCGACATCGTCTCGGGCGGCGAGATGACGCGCGCGTTGGCCGCCGGCATTCCGGCCGATCGGGTGGTCTTCTCCGGCGTCGGCAAGACCGATGCCGAGATCGCCCAGGCGCTGCGGACCGGCATCCACCAGATCAACGCCGAGTCCTACGAGGAACTGTGGCGGATCGACCGGATCGCCGGCGAGCTCGGGCAGGTGGCGACCGTGGTGCTGCGCGTCAATCCGGACGTCGACGCCGACACCCACGCCAAGATCACCACGGGCAAGAAGGACAACAAGTTCGGCGTCGATGCCGACCGCCTCGGCCGGCTCGACAACGAGTTGAAGGCGATGGCGAACGTCCGCCTCGTCGGTCTCGCCGTCCACATCGGTTCGCAGATCCTCAAGACCAACCCCTTCGCCGAGGCCTATGCCCGCATGGCCAAGCTGGTGCGCGAGCTGCGCGCCCGCGGCCACGCGATCGAGCGGCTCGACCTCGGCGGCGGCTTCGGCATCCCCTATCGCAACGAACACGCGCCGACGCCGGCCGAGATCGCCGAGACGATCCGCTCGACGGTGGGCGATCTGGGCTGCCGGCTCGCGGTCGAGCCGGGTCGGTCGATCGTCGCGGATGCCGGCGTGCTGGTCACCCGGGTCGAGTTCGTCAAGGAAGGCGCCGACGTCGCCTTCGCGGTGGTCGATGCCGGCATGAACGACCTGTTGCGCCCGGCGATGTACGACAGCCACCACGACATCGTGCCGGTGCGCCAGCCGAAGGATGCCGAGCGGGTCGTCTACGACGTGGTCGGGCCGATCTGCGAGAGCTCCGACACCTTCGCCAAGCGCCGCACGCTGCCGCCGCTCGATGCCGGCGATCTGGTGGTGATGGCGACGGCCGGTGCCTACGGGGCGACGATGGCGGGCACCTACAATGCCCGCGCGCTGGTGCCGGAAGTGCTGGTCGAGGACGGCCGCTTCGCCGTGGTGCGCCGCCGCGTCACGGTCGAGGAACAGCTCGGCTGGGAGACGCTGCCGGCGTGGACCGCGGGCAGCTGAGGCGCGCGGAGGCCCTTCATCCCGAGGAGCCCGGCGCAGCCGGACCTCGAAGGGTGAAAGGCCGAGTGGCAAGGCCCGTCGTGGCTTCGCGCCTCACGAGGCTCGCTCCGCTCGCACCTCAGGGTGAAGCCGAACGAAGGGACGCCGCCCTCAATCGGCGAGCGGGCCCGCCTCGCCGGTGCGGAACTGCAGGCGCGCCAGACGGGCGTAGATGCCGTCCTTCGCCACCAGCTCGTCGTGGGTGCCCTGCTCGACCACGCGGCCGCCGTCGATGACCAGGATGCGGTCGCAGGCGAGCACGGTCGCCAGCCGATGGGCGATGACCAGCGTGGTGCGGCCGACCATCAGGCGCTCGAGCGCGGTGTGGACGAGGGCCTCGCTCTCGGCGTCGAGCGCACTGGTCGCCTCGTCGAGCAGCAGGATCGGTGCGGCGCGCAGCACGGCGCGGGCGATGGCGAGGCGCTGGCGCTGACCGCCGGAGAGCGTCACACCGCGTTCGCCGACCTGGGTCGCCCAGGCCGCCGGCAGCTTCTCGACGAACTCGTCGACCAGCGCGGTGCGGGCGGCGGCGATCACTTCCTCGTCGGAGGCGTCGCGACGGCCGTAGCGGATGTTCTCCATGATCGTGTCGGCGAAGATCACCGTGTCCTGCGGCACGATGGCGATGCGGTCGCGCACGGCGGTCGGGTCGGCGGCCTTCACGTCGACGCCGTCGATCGAGACGGTGCCCGACTGCGGGTCGTAGTAGCGCTCGAGCAGATGGAAGACCGTCGACTTGCCGGCACCCGAGGGGCCGACGAGGGCGATCTTCTCGCCGGGCGAGACCGAGAGCGAGAGGTCTTCGAGGATGACGCGGTCCGGCGCGCCGGGATAGGCGAAGCGGACGGCGTCGAGCCGCACCAGGCCGGTGGCGGGCTCGGGCAGGGCGACCGGGTTCGCCGGGGCGGCGATGGTCGGCTGTTCGGCGAGGAGCTCGGAGAGCCGTTCGGCGGCACCGGCGGCCTGGGCGATCTCGCCCCAGACTTGGCTGAGCTCGCCGAGCGCGCCGGCGGCGAAGACCGAATAGAGCACGAACTGCGACAGCGTTCCGGGCGTCAGGCGGCCCTCGAGCACGTCGGTGGCGCCGATCCACAGCACCGCGACGACCGAGCCGAAGACCATGAAGATGGCGACGGCGGTGAGGAGGGCGCGGGCGCGGGTCGAGGAGCGGGCGGCCTCGAAGGCGCGGTCCACCGCGGCGGTGAAGTGGCCGACGGCGCTCTTCTCGTTGGTGAAGGCCTGGAGCGCGCGCATGGCGCCGATGCTCTCGGTGGCGAAGGCGGCGGCGTTGGCGAGCGTGTCCTGGGCGAGGCGCGAGCGGGCGCGCACCTTGCGGCCGAAGGCGACCAGCGGCAGCACGATGAAGGGAATGGCGAGCAGCACCAGCGCCGAGAGGCGGGGGCTCGTCACCACCATCATCGCCACGGCGCCGACGAAGAGGAAGAAGTTGCGCAGCGCGATCGAGGCGGAGGCACCGACGGCGGACTTGATCTGGGTGGCGTCGGCGGTCAGCCGCGAGACGATCTCGCCGGAATGCGAGCGATCCCAGAAATCGGCCGAGAGCCGCGTCACGTGTTCGAAGACATGGGCGCGCAGGTCGGAGACGATGCGCTCGCCGAGCCAGGTGACGAGGTAGTAGCGGGTGGCCGAGGCCAGCGCGAGGGCGCAGGCCAGCACCATCAGGACGGCGAAGTAGCGATCGATGAAGGCGCTGTCGGCGGCGGAGAAGCCGTGGTCGATCATGCGCCGCACGGCGAGCGGCAGGGCGAGCGTCACGCCGGCGGCGGCGACCAGCGCGCAGAGGGCGGCGAAGACGTGACCGCGGTGGCGCGCGACATAGGGCAGGAGGCTCTTCAGCGGACGCACGGAACGGCGCTTGGCCGGCTCGCTGCCGGTCTCGGAGGTGCTCGTCTTTCTCGCCACCGTGGGTCCCTCGTCGCTCGGTCGAGCCGGACCTCTGCCGGCGCGACTTCCTTGAACGCTTCCAGCGGAGGGATCAAGTCCCGAGACCGTGAAAGCGACGAAGGTCGCGGGCGGTCGAGGCGGGGAAAGCGCCGGCGATCGGTGCGATCACCCTTGTTCGTGGAGCCCGATTGTTATATGAACGCCGCCGAACCGACGAGACGGCCGTGTCGCGCACCGACGCGGCCTCGTCTTTGTCGAACCTCATCGACACGATCGCGTGAGCGCGGCCGCCGAACCCGGCAGCGGTGTCACGGAACGGGGCACGACCATGAAGCAGGGCATCCATCCCGACTATCACACCATCAAGGTTGTGATGACCAACGGCACCGAGTTCACCACGCGCTCGACCTTCGGCAAGGAAGGCGACACGCTGAACCTCGACATCGATCCGTCGTCGCATCCGGCGTGGACCGGCGGTTCGCAGCAGCTGCTCGACCGCGGCGGCCGCATCTCCAAGTTCAAGGACAAGTTCAAGGGCTTCGGTCTCTGATCGACCCTTCGGACCCGTCCGAAACGATTGCCCCGGCCGAAAGGCCGGGGTTTTTCGTTTTCGACCCGCGTGTCGCGGCCGCCGCCGGCGAGAACGACGAAGGCCGGCGCGAGCGATCGCGCCGGCCCTTCTGTCCCGAAACGGGACGGATCGTCAGTCGTTGCGGCCGAAGGCGTGGGCGAGGAGGCCCAGCTGGTCGGCGACCGGGTTCGGCGCCGGTGCCCGTTCGGTTTCGGCATAGATGGCGTCGTCGAGCTTGCGGATGCGCTCCTGCAGGCGGCGCGAGCGCTCGACCAGATCGCGCAGCGTGTCCGGCACCTCGTCCCAGCCGGGGCCGGTGCGATCGGCGGGGCGATCCTCGATGCGGACCTTGGACTTCTCGAGGCCTGCCTGCTGCTGCGTCATTTCGCCTTCGTTGACGGCGCGCTGCAGCAGGAGCCAGGAGGCGAGCTGCATCAGGCGCGTGGTCAGGCGCATGGATTCGGTGGCGTAGATCAACGAGGCGGCGCGCGACAGACCGCGGCTCTCGGAACGGCCGGGGCCGTCGAGATAGGATGCGGTCTCCTCGACCAGCGCCATGCCTTCGCGGAAGAGCTGGCGGAAGGTCTCCGATCCGGCGAAGCGCGACGCGAAATCGACGGTCTCGGCGGCTTCGGTCTGGTCGGTGGGAACGTCCGGGTTCATCGCCATCTCCTCGAGCGACACGCGGGACCTGCCCCGAAGCGGGACACCGCGCGTTTCATCGACCTTCCCGTCGCAAGAGCCATGCCGTGTCCGGCGGGGAGGCGCGACGCGCGACCGCCGGCCGTTGTCGCCGCGGTCTCGGAAAAAAGGAGAGCCGCGGGATGCGCGGCTCTCGCCGAGTCTCTTAGGAGGCAACGAGCCGAGTGGGCAAGCCACTCGCGATCCGGAAATTCCGGATGTCACCATCATCGATCGGAAACCTTAATCGACGATGAAACGGCGCGCCATACGCCGCCGCTTCGGGCGTCGCCCGCGGCTGCGGACCGCGCCGCCGGGCGGATCGACGATCACGTCGTGGAGATCTCGACCGCGTCCAGTTCGCGGTCGCAAAAAAGACATGACCCACTGCGAGGAAGACCTCGCGAACGGCATCGCGGCCCGTCGTCTTCCGGTGGCGGCCGGATTCACGAAGGGTAAACCACGCTGATCGTTCACCGGGGACGAAAGTCACCTTCGAGTTGCATCGAAAGATTCGGTCAAGACTCGATCGGTCACAATTGTCTCAAAATCGGAGGATCTTCGAGGGGAAGATCCGGAGAGGACCCAAGGTACACGTCATGACTGCCGGCCAAAACGTCAACGCCAGCGAACTTCTCGGCAAGGCCCGCCTTTCCGTCCACGAAATGACCGATCTGATCGCCGCCATGGTTTCGGATCTTCCCACCGTCAAGTCGGTCGCGGTCGACGGCGACGGCGGCGAGATCTTCGTCGCGCTGACGACGGGCAAGCGCATCGGCATCGCCGCCATTCCGGTGGCCCATGCGATGAACGAGTCGATGGACAGCCGCCTTCAGGCGCTGGACGACCTGTTCAAGCGCTGCGCCTGAACCACCGTCCCGTCCGGCTCGACCGGACCCGAGTTTCGCGAGCGCCGGGCGTGGAGACACGCCGCGGCGCTCGGTGTTTTCTGGGGCCCTTCACGCCGGCCGCCACTCCATGACCAGCGTCGGCAGACCGGAGCGCGGGTTGCGCCCCTCGCCGACGCGGGCGAAGCCCTGTTTCTCGTAGAAGGCGACGGCGCGGGCGTTGTCGGCGTTGACGTCGAGACCGACGCGGCCGGGCGAGACGCGGCGGGCCTCGGCGAGCAGCGCCTCGGCGAAACCGGCGCCCCAGACGGACGGGTGCACGGCGATCTGGTCGAGCCAGCCGGTCTTGGGATCGATCGTCACGAAGCCGCGGACGTCGCCGGTCGCCGACATCGCCACCGCGACGTGGACGCCGTTTGCGAGATGCTCGGCGATCCGGTCGACCAGCCAGCCGCGACGGGCCTCGAAGTCGATCTCCGGCATGGTCTTCGTCCACGACGCCACCCAGAGATCGACGATCTCGGGCAGGTAGGCGTGGACGAACGGGAGGACCTCGCGGAGCGTGCGGGCGAGGTCGGGGACGGCGTCGCGGGGACCTTCGCTGTCGCTCAACGGTGGCTCCTGATGCTGCCCACCGCTCAACGGTCGGTCAGGCGGATCTCGATGCGGCGGTTGCGGGCGTAGACCTCTTCGGTCTTGCCTTCCTCCAGCGGCTGGAACTCACCGAAGGCGGCGGCGACGAGGTGTTTCGGCGAGACGCCGGCCTCGACCAGTCTGCGCACCACGGCGATCGATCGGGCGGCGGAGAGTTCCCAGTTGGAGGCGAAGCGGCCGGCGATCGGGCGTTCGTCGGTGTGGCCGTCGACGCGCAGCGTCCAGGGCACGTCGGCGGGGATCTCGCGTTCGAGGTCGCGGATGGCGGCGGCGATGCGGTCGATGGCGGCGCGGCCGGCGTCGTCGAGGGCGTCGGAGCCGACGGGGAACAACACTTCCGACTGGAAGACGAAGCGGTCGCCGACGACGCGGACGTCGGGGCGGTTGCCGAGGATCTCGCGCAGCCGGCCGAAGAAGTCGGAGCGATAGCGTTGCAGCTCCTGCACCCGCTGCGCCAGCGCCACGTTGAGGCGGGCGCCGAGGTCGGCGATCTTGGTGCGGCTCTCCTTGTCGCGGCTCTCCGAGGCGTCGAGCGCCTCCTCGAGCGCGGCGATCTGGCGGCGCAGCGCCGAGATCTGGCGGTTGAGCAGGTCGACCTGGGCGAGGGCTTCCGCCGACAGCCGCTTCTCGGCGTCGAGCGCCGCGCCGGCGCCGGCGGCGGCACCGGCGCCGGAGGCCGCGCTCTTCTCCAGCGCGTCGATGCGAGTGCGCAGGGCGTCGCCTTCGGCGCGGGCGTCGGAGAGACCGGCGCGCAGGCGCGTCGCCTCGCTCTCGACGTCGGCCTTGCCGCCGCGTTCCAGGGCGAGCAGCTCGGTCAGTTCGGCGATCTGCTTCTGCAGACGGACGAGGGCGCTGTCCTTGCCGGTGATCTCCTTCGACAGGAAGAACTGCGCCAGCATGAAGACCGACAGCAGGAAGATCACCACCAGGATCAGCGTCGACAGGGCATCGACGAAGCCCGGCCAGTAGTCGATCGGTCCTTCGCGGCGACGGCGGGCGAGGCGCATCGTCACCTCCCGTCGGCGGGCGTGTCGGCCGGCGCGCGGGCGGGCGTGCCGCCGTCGGGATCGAGGGCGCCGGCGATGCGGTCGAGCGCGGTCAGCGTGGCGCGTGCGGTCTCGCCCTGGGCGTCGATCAGGCCGCGGATCTGCGCCTGTTCGGCGCGCACCTCGGCGACGAGGCCACGCAGGCTCTCGGCGAGTTCACCCAGCGCCGAGGCGGTCTTGCCGCCGCCGGTCGAGCCCATCTCGGTGAGGCGCGCCAGACGGTCGATCGAGCGCTGGAGCCCCTCGACGCCGGAGCCGGGGCGGTCGAGCTCGAGATCGGTCTCGGTCGCCAGCCAGTCCTCGAGCTCGTTGTAGAAGCGGTTCTGCGCCGCACCCGCCTGGAGGTCGAGGAAGCCGATCACCAGCGAGCCGGCGAGGCCGAAGAGCGAGGACGAGAAGGCGAGGCCCATGCCCGACAGCGGTTTGGCGAGGCCGGTCTTGAGATCCTCGAAGACGGCGCCGAGGTCGGAGGCGCTGCCGTTCAGCGTCTTCAGCGTGTCGCCGATCGAGGAGACGGTCTCGGAGAGGCCGGTGAAGGTGCCGAGCAGGCCGAGGAAGACCAGCGTCGCGGCGATGTAGCGGGTGATCTCGCGCGTCTCGTCGAGGCGCATGCCGATCGAATCGAGGATCGAGCGGGTCGTCGTCGGCGTCAGCCCGGCGGTGCCGCGATCGCCGATCAGCGCCGCCATCGGTCCGAGCAGGCGCGGGCGCGGCAGGGCGGGGGCGGTCGGATCGGCGGCGCGGAAGGCGTTGACCCAGCGCACTTCGGCGAAGAGGCGGATCACCTGGCGCATCGCCAGCAGGATGCCGAGCGCGGCGACGAAGAGGATGAAGCCGTTCAGCGCCGGATTGGCCGAGAAGGCCGCCATGGCCTGGCGCTGGAGGATCACGCCGACGAAGCCGGCGATCACCAGGAAGATCACCATCCGCCAGAGGAAGACCTGCGGGGAGGAGAGGCGTTCGTGTTCGTGTCTCGGTGCCATGTCGTGTCTCGCGGGGTGGCGGCAGGATGAACGCCGCCGGGCCGCGAGACAAGCACGGATCGGTCACGCCTTCGCGACGATTCGACGACGGCGGGTGCGACCGCGAACCGAGGTCCGCGATCAGGCCTCGGTGATGACCTTGGCGACGCGCTTGTAGACGTTCTCGTTGCCGCAGATGACCGAGCCGGTCTCGAGCATGCGCTCGCCGCCCTTGAGGTCGGTGACGAAGCCGCCGGCCTCGCGCACCAGCAGGATGCCGGCCGCCATGTCCCAGGGCTGCAGGTCGCGCTCCCAGAAGCCGTCGAGACGGCCCGAGGCGACCCAGGCGAGGTCGAGCGAGGCGGCACCGAAGCGACGGATGCCGGCGACCTCGCGGCTCAGTGCGCCGACCTCCTTCAGCCAGCGGGCGTGATCGCCGTGGCCGAGGAAGGGGATGCCGGTGCCGATCACGCATTCGTGAAGGTCGCGGCGGGTGGCGACGCGCAGACGGCGATCGTTGAGGAAGGCGCCGCCGCCGCGCTCGGCGACGTAGAGCTCGTCGAGGATCGGATTGTAGACGACACCGGCGACGATCTGATCGTTGCGCTTCAGCGCCACCGAGATGGCGAACTGCGGGATGCCGTGGAGGAAGTTGGTGGTGCCGTCGAGCGGGTCGACGATCCAGGTGTGGGTCGGGTCGGAGCCCTCGACCACGCCGCCTTCCTCGAGCAGGAAGCCGTAGGTCGGACGGACGCGGGAGAGTTCCTCGCGCAGGATCGCCTCGGCCTTGCGGTCGGCGGCGGAGACGAAATCGGCCGGACCCTTGTGGGAGACCTGCAGGTTCTCGACCTCGCCGAAGTCGCGCACGAGCGAGCGAGCCGCCTTGCGGACGGCGTCGACCATGACGTTGAGGAGTGCCGAGCGTGCCATCGTGTCTTTCCGAGTTTCGTGGAGCGGCCTCTCGTCACCACGAAACGCCGCTCGATTCAAGAAAAAAGGCGCTCAGGGGCGCGGAGCAGGCTTGTCGGCGCCGCTCGCGGCGGCGTCGCCCTCCTCGGCCTCGATACCGGCGTTGCGGGCGTCGAGGCGGTCGGCCTCGCGGGTCGCGCGGGCGCGGTCGGCGTCGGAGAGGTCGGCGAGACGCGTCTCCAGCCAGACGTCGGCGAGGCCCTGGCGCTTGGCGAGGATGTGGAAGGTGAGGGCGGCGACCGGGTCGGGCTGCGTGCCGATGCCGGCGGCATACATGCGCGCCAGCCGGTTGCGACCGATGGCGTTGCCGCGCAGCGCCGAGCGGCGGAACCAGACGAAGGCGTTCTCCGCCGACTTCCGCACGCCGCGGCCGTTGATCAGCATCAGCGCGAAGTCGACCTCGGCCGCCTCGAAGCCGGCGGTCGCGGCCTCGCGCATCCACCGGGCGGCGGCGACGGGATCGGCGTGCGCGTTGTCGGGATCGGACAGCATGGTGGCGTAGGCGTATTGCGCCTCGATGTTGCCCTGCTCGGCGGCGCGGCGCATCCAGTCGGCGGCCTTGTCGACGTCGTGCGGGGCGTAGCGGCCGTCGAGCATCATGACGGCGCCGTTGAAGAGGGCGATCGGCTGGTTCTTCTCGGCGGCGGCGGCGAAGAGCGTCCAGGCGCGGGCGTCGTCGCGGGGCAGGCCGCGGCCGGCGAGCAGCATCTGGGCGAGTGCCGCCTGGGCCTCGCGGTCGCCCTTGTCGGCGGCGAGCCCGTACCAGCGGGCCGCCTTGGCGAGATCGGCGGGCACGCCGAGGCCGCCCTCGTAGAGCGTGCCGATCATCGTCATGGCGGCGGTGTCGCCGGCCTCGGCGCGCGGGATCGCCAGCGCCATGGTGGCGAGCCAGCGGCCGCGCTGGAAGGCGGAATAGACCGGGTCGGCGTCGTCGGGCGTCGTCGTCGGCACGGGCGAGAGGGTGGCGCCCTCGAGATTGGTCGGCGCCTGACCGGGGGCGACCGGCACCAGCTTCGGCGCGAAGGCGCCGGCCGGGATCGACGGGGCGGCCGCGGGCTTCTTCGGCGCCTCCTTCTTGGCCGCGGGCTTCGTCGGCTTCTCGGTCACGGCGAAGGCCGGCGCCGCCGCGAAGGGCGCCGCGGCGAGCGTCGCGAGGAGGAGAAGACGAAGCGTGCGGCGCGGGGCCATGGCGATCAGGCCTCCGCGAGGCGGCGGGTCGCCTCTTCGAGGGCGGCGACGGGGCCGCGCGGATCGGCCCAGATCGCGTCGCGCAGGGCGACGAACTCGGCGCCGGTGGCGGCGGCCTCCTCGAGCGAGGCCAGCGTCGAACCGGCCATCAGGATGACCGGCGGCTCGAACAGCGGCACCCACCAGGTGGCGAGGTCGAGGGCGCGGGGATCGGCCTCGGGCGCCTCGGGGCGGTCGAGGCTGCCGAAGAAGACGTAGTCGACCTGGGTCTCGCCGGCTTCCATCGCCTCGTGGCGGGTCTCGAGACCGCCGACGCCGACGATGCCGGCGGGGTGGAAGGTCTCGAGCGCGGAGCGCAGGTCGGCGATGCCGGTGTCGACATGGATGCCGTCGGCCTTGGCGCGGCCGGCGGTCCGGGTGTCGTTGCGCACGGTGACGGCGACGTCGTGCTTCTGGGCGATCGGGGTGAGGAGCTCGGCGATGCGCTGGCGCGCCATCTCCGATCCGGCCTCGAGCGCGACGATCAGCGAGGCGACGTCGCCGGCGGCGAGCGTCTGGTCGAGCACCGCCGGGAAGGTCGAGACGTCGACGTCGCGCGGGGTGACGAGGCAGAGACGGGGCACGGGCGATATCCTCGGAAAGAGCGGCGCGACCGGCATGGCCGCGCGTGGTGTCTTCCTATGGGATTTCGGCACGACGGTGGCAAGGGGGAAGGGTGTCGCTCGGGCGACGCGATGCGCGGTGAAATATCCGAAAAGAAACGGCCCGGGATCGCTCCCGGGCCGCATCTTCATTCGTGTCGACCGCGTCTCACGCCTTGCGCAGGCATTCGACGCCCGGAAGGGCCTTGCCCTCGAGCCACTCGAGGAAGGCGCCGCCGGCGGTCGAGATGTAGGTGAAGTCGTCGGCCGCACCGGCGTGGTTCAGCGCCGAGACGGTGTCGCCACCGCCGGCGACCGCGACGATCGCGCCCTTGGCGGCGAGTTCGCCGGCCTTCTTGGCGACCGCGTTGGTCGCGGCGTCGAAAGGCTCGATCTCGAAGGCGCCGAAGGGGCCGTTCCACACCAGCGTCTTGATCGTGGTGTCGAGCAGACCGATCACCGCGGCGACCGAGGCCGGACCGGCGTCGAGCACCATCTCGTCGGCCGCGATCTCGCCGTTCTTCACGACGCGATTGGCGGCACCGGCCTTGAACTCCTTCGCCGCGACGCCGTCGACCGGCAGGACGACGGTGCAACCGGCGGCCTTGGCCTTCTCGACGATCTCACGGGCGGTCGGAGCCAGATCGTGCTCGCACAGCGACTTGCCGACCTCGACGCCCTGGGCGGCGAGGAAGGTGTTGGCCATGCCGCCGCCGATGATCAGGTAGTCGACCTTCTCGACGAGGTTGCCGAGCAGCTCGAGCTTCGAGGACACCTTGGCGCCGCCGACGACCGCCGCGACCGGACGGGTCGGGGCCTCGAGCGCCTTGGTCAGCGCGTCGAGTTCGGCCTGCATGCAGCGACCGGCATAGGCCGGCAGCTCGTGGGCGAGGCCCTCGGTGGTGGCATGCGCCCGGTGGGCGGTGGCGAAGGCGTCGTTGACGAAGACGTCGCCGAGCGCGGCGAGCTTCTTCACGTGCGCCGGATCGTTCTTCTCTTCGCCCTTGTAGAAGCGGGTGTTCTCGAGCAGGAGGACGTCACCGTCCTTCATCTCGGCGATGGCCGCTTCCGCCACCGGGCCGATGCTGTCGGCCGCGAAGGCGACCGGACGGCCGAGGCGCGAGGCCAGCGGCGCGACGACCTGCTCCAGCGAATACTTCGCTTCCGGCCCGTCCTTGGGACGGCCGAAGTGGGCGAGCAGGATCACCTTGCCGCCCTTGTCGGCGATCTCGGTGATGGTCGGCAGGACGGCACGGATGCGGGTGTCGTCGGTGACGACGCCGTCTTCCATCGGTACGTTCAGATCGACGCGGACGAGGCAACGCTTGCCCTTCACCGCGGCGTCGTCGAGGGTCTTGAATGCGCTCATGACGAATTCTCCGGTCGGAGGTGGATGAACGGGCCGGCCGCGACGCGGCCGACCCTTCTTTTCGCCCCAAACTCGGTCGCGGTCAGATGAGCTTGCCCATCGCGACCGCGGTATCGCTCATGCGGTTGGAGAAGCCCCACTCGTTGTCGTACCAGGAGAGGACCGACACGAA
>NZ_JBQUZT010000006.1:0-147149 GCF_056313705.1 Pinisolibacter sp. DMC100
CAGGCCTGCCAAGAACATCCCTTTCTCGATCCTTCTCTCACGACTTCGCCTCGGCGACACATCGCGAAACACGTCGAAACGACGATCCGCCCCGAAGGCTTCCGCCCGAGGGGCGTTCGGTCTTCAAGGGCTCCCCTTCGATCGAACCGACTTCCGCCGCCTCGCCACCGGGACGAGGATCGACGGCAAAGCCTCTCGGACGCTTCGCCGACCGCGAAACCGTCCACCGCCTCACGCGGGGTGGAGCAGCCCGGTAGCTCGTCAGGCTCATAACCTGAAGGTCGTCAGTTCAAATCTGGCCCCCGCAACCAAACACGAAAGCCCCTCCGGGAAAAAACCCGGAGGGGCTTTCGCGTTTCGGAAGGGCAAAAGGGCGGATGAGCGGGAGCACGTCACCCCGAGCACCGGCTCTCGCAGCGACGGCCTCGGAGAGCGTGGGCAGCGATGCCGACGTCGGTCGCTCGTGTCGGCACTTCACGGTTCGCCGGCGAAGCGGCTCTCTCCTTCCTCGGCCGGGGGATCGGATCCGCCGAAGGGCGGCGAGACCGGAACGCCAACTCCGACTGCTCCGGTCTTCGGGGATCAGGCCATGACGCGGCGGGCTCGGCGTGTGACGGCGAGCTCGCGTGCTGCGCGGTTGACCTGGTCGAGCGAACGGAAGATCCGACCCTCGAGGCCGTCGAAGGCGGGGGCGGAGGAGAAGAACTTGAAATCGCCCGGCTCACCGACCGCGACTCCCGCGGTCTGGTGGTGGACGTCGATGGCATAGGCGATGTGCATGGCGTCATTCGCCGCGTAGCTCGCGGCGTCCTCTGAAACGATGGCGAAGGGGGCTATCCGCCGTGAGCCGCTTCGTGCGCGGCCGTCCGGGCGGAGCGATCGGTGCGACGGACGGATCAGCGGTCGCTGCGACAGGTCGTGGACATGGGTACCTCCGAGGACGAGGAGCCCACGAAACCCTTCGTGGTGCTTTTAGCCTTGTTGACGCGGTGCAAGCTGCTCCGACAAATCCCGCGATCTCGGGGCGAAATCGCCCCGTCGATGGTTGCAGAATGCCCGCCGAGACGGGCTCCGTCGACGAACGGCGTTTCCGATATCCGTCCCGCGGGGAAAAAGTATACTTTCTTTGTGGACTATCTTTCGAGGCGCCGAGAGGCGGCTTCGCGCCACTCCCGGCGCCTTGCGCCACGCCGTCGCGCAAGGGCGGAGGCCTTTGAAAATCAAATCAGTTCCGGGTCTCGACTTTGGAACGTTCGACCACGCCGTCGGCCGCGTGTCGACCTAGACTGAGGGTTCATCGGGCGGATCCGCCCCGACGCGGAGGGACTCATGACCACGCTTCTGCTTCCCGGCCTCGACGGCTCCGGTCCCGGCCATTGGCAGCGCCACTGGGCCGACGAGGTCGCCGACACGGTGTTGGTCGACCAGGACGACTGGGCGCGCCCGGACCTCGAGCGCTGGCTCGCCCGCGCCGTCGCGGCGGTCGAGGCCGAACCCGGCGCCTTTCTCGCCGGCCACAGTCTCGGTGCCGTGTTGGCGGTGCATCTCGCCACGCGGCGACCCGATCTGCCGATCGCCGGTCTCCTGCTGGTCGCGCCGGCGGACGCCGACCGACGGGCGGCGGCGAATCCGCTCGTCGCCTCCTTCGCGCCGCTTCCGGTCGCCTCGCTCGGCTTCCCGGCGATCGTGGTGGCGAGCCGCAACGACCGTTGGATGTCGATCGATCGTGCACGCGTCCTCGCCGACATGTGGGAGGCGGGCTTCGTCGACATCGGCAAGGCCGGGCACATCAATGCGGAGAGCGACCTCGGCGTGTGGCCGGAGGGACTGGCGCTGCTCGATCGCCTGCGCCACATGGGCGGCGGCCTGACCGCGCGCCGAAGGGCGACGCGTTGACGGCGGGCGACGAGACGGGCGGCGGAGAGAACTCCCGCCGCCCGCTTCGTTCCGATCGGGCTTCCTGCCGGGTCCTTCAGCCGGCGGCGCGCGTCGCGACACCGGTCTCCTCGGCCGCTCCGCCGACCGAGCGGCCGTCGGCGAAGAAGATCCGCCAGCGCGTCGGCGCCAGCGTCAGTCGGTCGCCGATGGCGACGGCGATCTCCGGCGCCAGGTCGATCTCGACCGTCGTGCCGCCGTCGAGCGCGAGGTCGAGCCGGCGGGCGGTGCCGTGGCGGCGGGTGGCGACGACGATCGCGGAAGGCCCGCCGTCGCCGGTGCCGAGGCGCCAGTGCTGCGGCCGGACGAAGAGGGTCGCCGGCCCGGCGCCGAGGACGTCGACGCCGAGATCGAGGCGGGCGCCGCCGATCACCACCCGGCCGTGCTCGACGGTGACGGGGATGCGGCTGGCGTCGCCGATGAAGTCGAAGACGAAGGGCGAGGCGGGCGCGTCGTAGATCTCGTCCGGCGTGCCGATCTGTTCGATCCGCCCCTTGTTCAGCACCACCACCCGGTCGGCGAGTTCCAGCGCCTCGTCCTGGTCGTGGGTGACGAAGACGGTGGTGTAGCCGGTGTGGTCGTGGATCTCGCGCAGCCACTTGCGCAGATCCTTGCGCACCTGGGCGTCGAGCGCGCCGAAGGGTTCGTCGAGGAAGAGCACGCGCGGATCGACCGCCAGCGCCCGGGCGAGCGCCACGCGCTGGCGCTGGCCGCCGGAGAGCTGCGAGGGGTAGCGCTTGGCGAGCGTCGGCAGTTGGACGAGGTCGAGCAGTTCCTCGACCCGCCGCTTGATCTCGGCGCCGCTGGGGCGCTCCGACTTCGGCTTGACCGTGAGACCGAAGGCGATGTTCTCGGCCACCGTCATGTGGCGGAAGAGGGCGTAGTGCTGGAAGACGAAGCCGACGCGACGTTCGCGCACGGGAAGGAGCGAGGCGTCCTCCTCGCCGAAATGGACGGTCCCCGCGCTCGGCTGTTCGAGGCCGGCGAGCACGCGCAGCAGCGTCGTCTTGCCGGAACCCGACGGGCCGAGGAGGGCGAGGAGCTCGCCCGAGCGGATGTCGAGATCGAGCCCGTGGAGGGCGGGAAAGTCGCCGAAGTCCTTGGCGAGGCCGCGAATGTGAATGTCCATGGGTGCCTCAGTGCCGGGCCGAACGGGCGAGTTCGTCGCCGTATCGCCATTCGAGGAAGGTCTTGAGAACGAGCGTGACGAGCGCGAGGACCGCCAGGACCGAGGCGATCGCGAAGGCGCCGACGAAGTCGTACTCGTTGTAGAGGATCTCCACCTGCAGCGGCATGGTGTTGGTCTGGCCGCGGATGTGGCCGGAGACGACCGAGACCGCGCCGAACTCGCCCATCGCCCGGGCGTTGCAGAGAAGCACGCCATAGAGCAGGCCCCACTTGATGTTGGGCAGCGTCACCCGGGTGAAGATCGTCCAGCCCGACGCCCCGAGCGTCAGCGCAGCCTCCTCGTCGGCCGACCCTTGCGCCTGCATGATCGGGATCAGCTCGCGGGCGACGAAGGGGAAGGTGACGAAGATCGTGGCGAGGACCAGTCCGGGGACGGCGAAGATCACCTGGATCCCGTGCGCCTTGAACCACGGGCCGACGAGTCCGTTGGCGCCGAAGAGCAGCACGAAGACGAGGCCGGAGACGACCGGCGACACCGAAAAGGGCAGGTCGATCAGCGTGACCAGCAGGTTGCGGCCGGGAAACGAGAACCGGGTGATCGCCCAGGCGGCGGCGATGCCGAACACCAGATTGGCCGGCACCGAGATCGCCGCGACGAGAAGCGTCAGCCGGATCGCGGCGAGGGCGTCTGGATCGGCGAAGCTGGCGAAATAGGCGCCGAGCCCCTTGCGCAGGCCTTCGGTGAAGACCCCGGCGATCGGCAGGGCGAGCACCAGCGCGAGGAAGGCGATCGCCAGGGCGACGAGGACGCGGCGCGCCCCGGCGGTCTCGCCGATCGGCGGCGGCACCGGCAGCGCCCGCGGGCGGGGCGGATCGAGCGGAAACGTCTGGTCGGTCGCCATCACCACCTCTTCTCGGTCCAGTGTTGCAGGGCGTTGATCGCGAAGAGCAGGGCGAAGGAGACCGCCAGCATGACGACGGCGATGCCGGTCGCCCCGACGTAGTCGAACTCCTCGAGCTTGATGACGACGAGCAGCGGCGCGATCTCGGTCAGCCCCGGCATGTTGCCGGCGATGAAGACGATCGAGCCGTATTCGCCGACGCCGCGCGCGAAGGCGAGCGTGAAGCCCGTCAGTACCGCCGGAACGAGCGGCGGCAGCAGCACGCGGAAGACGGTCGCCGCCCGGCTCGCGCCCAGCGTCGCGGCGGCCTCCTCGACCTCGCGGTCGAGGTCGGCGAGGAGCGGCTGCACCGTGCGCACGACGAAGGGCAGGCCGACGAAGACCAGCGCCACCACGACGCCGAGGCGGGAATAGGCGACCTCGATGCCGATCGGCTCGAGGAACGACCCGATCCAGCCGTTCCTGGCGAAGAGGGCGGCGAGCGTGATGCCGGCGACCGCGGTCGGCAGCGCGAAGGGCAGGTCGACGGCGGCGTCGACCAGACTGCGGCCGGGGAAGCGGTAGCGCGTCAGCACCCAGGCGACGAGCACGCCGAAGACGGCATTGATCGCCGCCGCGATCAGCGCCGCGCCGAAGGAGAGTTCGAGCGCGGCGAGCACGCGCGGGCTCGCGAGCAGCTTGGCGAATCCGTCGATGCCGAGGCCGGATGCCTTCAGCACGAGCGCGGCGAGCGGGATCAGCACGACGAAGGAGAGCCAGACCACGGTCCAGCCGAAGGCGAGGCCGAACCCCGGCAGGACGCCGGAGACGAGCGGCGCGCGACGCGGAACGGTACGGGGGGAGGCGGGGACGTCGGTCATGGAGCGCCTTCGCAGGTGTCGATCACGCCGACGACCTCGGACCGAGCCGAGGTCGCCGTCTCACGCGCCGGCGCGGGTCAGTTCGCCGGCTTGTAGAGCTGGTCGAAGGTGCCGCCGTCGCCGAAGTGGAAGGCCTGCGCCTTGCCCCAGCCGCCGAACAGCGGATCGTCGATCGAGATCAGCTCGACCTTCGGGAAGCGGTCGAGCAGCGCCTTGTCGACGCCGGCGGGGTTCGACGGGCGATAGTGGTGCTTGGCGGCGAGGTTCTGACCCTTCTCCGAATAGAGGAAGGCGAGATAGGCCTCGGCCTGCTTGCGGGTGCCCTTGGCGTCGACGACGCCGTCGACCAGCGCCACCGGCGGCTCGGCGAGGATCGAATAGGGCGGTACGACGATGTCGAACTTGTCGGCGCCGAACTCGTCGAAGACGAGATAGGCCTCGTTCTCCCAGGCGAGCAGCACGTCGCCGAGACCGCGCTGGGCGAAGGTCGTGGTCGAGCCGCGGGCACCGGTGTCGAGGACGGGGACGTGTTTGAACAGCTCGGCGATGTAGGCGCGGATCTTGGCGTCGTCGCCCTTGTATTCCCTGGCCGCCCAGGCCCAGGCGGCGAGGTAGTTCCAGCGCGCGCCGCCCGAGGTCTTCGGGTTGGGCGTGATCACCTCGACGCCGGGCTTCACCAGATCGGACCAGTCCCTGATGCCCTTCGGGTTCCCCTTCTTGACGAGGAAGAGGATGGTCGAGGTGTAGGGCGAGGAATTGTTGGCGAGCCGCTTCTGCCAGTCGGCCGGCAGCTTGCCGGTGTGCTTGGCGATGGCGTCGATGTCGGCGGCGAGCGCCAGCGTCACCACGTCGGCGTCGAGGCCGTCGATGACCGAACGCGCCTGCTTGCCCGAGCCGCCGTGTGACGCCTTGATGGTGACCGTCTCGCCGGTCTTGGCCTTCCATGCGTCGGCGAAGGTCTGGTTCACCTCCTTGTAGAACTCCCGGGTGGGGTCGTAGCTGACGTTCAGGAGCGCGGTTTCGGCGCGCGCGAAGACCGTGGTGGCGAGAACGACGCCGAAGGCGGCGCCGACGATCGCGAGATCGCGGAGGCGTCGGCCGCGCCGGGCGGACGAGGGGAGCAGGGAACGCGCGTTGGTAGCCGGCATGCTGATCTCCGAGGGATCGAGGACATGCGATAAAAGCTATAGCATCGATGGACTATGTCTATTCCATAGATTTCGGACGATTGGAAGTGCGTTTCTCGTAGGGGGTGTCGGCCGGAACGGTGTTTCGCGCGAACCGCCGCGAGCCCTCGCCCGGAGAAAATGCTCCTGCTACGGGCGGCGAGGTACCGGGAGGGCGGCGGCTTCGGCCGGCGCCGGGCGGGCTCAGACGTAGGCGGAGACGGTCCGGCCGGCGATGACGACGGCGAAGCCGACGAGGGCGATCGAGGCGATCCTCGGCACCCATGCGGCGGCGGCGCTGCCGCCGTGGCGGCGGATGCGGTGTCCGAGGTGGAGCCAGGTGAGGCCGGCCGCCAGCACGACGCCGGAGAAGCCGGCGGTCCAGAGCGCGAGCGCGGCGAGGCCGTCGTGCGGCATCAGGACGAAGGCGAAGATCGCCGCCTTGGGATTGAACAGCGTGGTGAGGAAGATGCGTCCGGGCGTGATCACGCGCGAGGTCGCCTCCGCCTCCTCGCTGCGCCACAGGCAGCAGCCGAGCAGAACCAGATAGGCGGCGAGGCCGAGGCGGATCACCGGCGCGACCAGGGGCACGGCCTCGACCAGCAGGCCGCCGACCAGCCACAGGAGGTTGGTCGAGACGAGGTATCCGGTGAGTTCGGCGACGGCGAGACGCAGCGGCGGAGCCCCGCGCGCCGCGGCGCCGGCGGTGGCGAGCAGGGCATTGGTCGGGCCCGGCACGAACAGCACGAGCGCGGCACCGGTGAGGGCCGAGACGAGGTCCGCCGTCATCCGGCCGCTCCGGTCGGGCTCGTCGCGCCGCGGGCATCGTCGATCTTCGCCGCCATGTCGGCGAGCGACAGTGCGTCCAGCACGCCGGCCATGGCGTCGCGTACCTCGAGCATGGTGAGGCGCACGGCGCAGGCGGTCAGGTCGTGGCAGTCGTCGCAGGGCTGGTAGGCGGTGCGGCTGGCGCAGGCGATCGGGGCGAGCGGCCCGTCGAGGGCGCGGATGATCGAGCCGACCGGGATCTCCGCCGCCGGTTTCGCCAGGCCGTAGCCGCCGCCCGGCCCCTTCTTCGAGCGGACGAAGCCGGCATTGCGCAGATCGAGCAGGATCGCGTCGAGGAATTTCTTGGAAATGGTCTCGGCCGCCGCGATCTCGGCCGACTGCGCCATCCCCCCCGGCGTCAGCCGGGCGAGATGCACCATGGCCTTTAGGCCGTATTTCCCCTTGTTGGTCAGCACCGCGAACGCCTCCGATCTTCCTCTCGATAGTCGTTCACCCGGTGACGATCAATATGCCTCGCTCGCCGACGCCGCGGCTCCCGACCGTGCCGCGGACGCGATCGCTCGTCGTTCACGCCCGCGGCGGGGGGCTCTCGTCCGGCGGAACCGCTGCACGGGGGGGCGTCGTCGTCCGCCGACGGGTCACGCCTTCTTGGCGCGGTCGATCCAGTCTGCGAAGGCGGCGAGATAGGACTTCATGAACTCCGCCGTCTTCGGGTCGGCGAAGCCGCCGGTGGGCGCGAACATCGTGCCGGCGCCGCCGAGATAGGCCTCGGGCTGTTGCAGGGTCGGCATGTCGAGGAAGACGAGCGACTGGCGCAGGTGGTGATTGGCGCCGAAGGCACCGAGCGTGCCGGGCGTCAACGAGATCACCGCGGCGGGCTTGCCGGCCCAGACGCTGGCGCCGTAGGGACGCGATCCGACGTCGATCGCGTTCTTCAGGGCGCCGGGGACGGAGCGGTTGTATTCGGGGGTCACGAACAGTGCCGCATCGGCGGGCTTCACCGCCGCGCGAAAGGCGGTCCAGGCGACGGGCGCGACGCCTTCGTCGAGGTCGGGATCGTAGAGCGGCAGATCGCGGATCTCGACGAGCGACAGGTCGAGGCGATCTTCGCCCAGCCCGCCGAGCGCGGCGGCCAGTTGCCCGGTGAAGGCATGCTTGCGCAGGCTTCCGACGATGACGACGACGTTGTGTCTGGACATGTCTCTTCCTTTCGTTGGCGCATGGACCGCGTGACGGCGGGGGTTCGACGACCCGCCGTGCCGATGCCGATGCCGATGCCGATGCCGGCGACGCCGAACGCGAAACGCCCGCCCGACGGTCTCCCGTCGGGCGGTGCTCTTCGGCGATGCCGATGGCCTCACATCTTGTCGACGGCCTTCGCGAGCTTCGCCTTGCCGGCGCCGACGGCCTTCTGCAGGTCGCCCTTGGCTTCCTGGACGACACCTTCGGCCTTCAGTCGGTCGTCGTCCAGGATCTTGCCGGCGACCTGCTTGGCCTTGCCGGCGGCTTCGTTGGCGTAGCCCTTGATCTTGTCGGTGGTGGCGCTCATGGGACGTTCCTTTCGTCGTTTCCGTCGTTGGGATCTGGTCCATCGCTTCGTGATGCCGTGCTTCGCGGCTTCTGCGGTCGACTGTCCCCACAACGCCCGACGTGCGGGAACGGTTCCCGATGCGACGGGATATTCGATGCGGCCGGTTCGCCGATCGCGACGGCGGGAGGGAACTTCTCGCGCGTCCGCGCGTTCCTCGGACGAGGGCGCTCGAAGATCGCCCACCACCAACCACGAGGGTTCTCATGACTCGTCAGATGCTCGTCGCCATCGTCGTCGTCCTCGTCGTGGCCGTCGGTGTCCTCGGCTGGCAACTCCACGAAGAGCGCAAGCAGCCGGACGGGGTCGAGATCTCGATCGGCAACAACGGCATCTCGGTGAAGGAGAAGTGATTTGAAGACCTCGGCCGATGCCTTCGAGGCGCTGCGACGCCTCGAAGGGGAGCTGGTCGACGGGCGACGGCTGAAGGTCGGTGATCTGGTCGACACGCTCGGCACGGCGGGCTTTCCGCTGCTGTTCATCGTGCTCGCCCTGCCGCCCCTGATCCCCGTGCCCGGCCCCTGGGGCATGGCCTTCGGGACGCTCGTGGTGATCGCCGCGATCCAGTGCGCGTGGGGCTTCGATCGTCTGCGTCTTCCGAACGCCTTCGCCGAGTTCGCGTTGCCCGCGGGCGCTCTGCGGGTGGTGTTGCGGAAGGTGCTGCCGGTTCTCGACGGACTGCGCCGGCTGTTCCGGGCCGGGCGCCGACAGGAGCTGGCGGGCGACGGCGCGCGACGCGTCGCCGCCGTCCTGATCGCACTCCTCGGCTTCGCCGTCGCCCTCCCGATCCCGCTCGGCAACGTGCCGCCGGTCGTCGCGATCGTCGCGGTCGCCGTCTCCCTGCTGATGCGTGACGGGGTCGCGCTCGCCCTGTCCGGCCTCGTCGGACTGGCGGCGATCGCCTGGACGATCGCGCTCCTGTTCGTCGGCGCGAGCCTGATCGAGGGCCTGTTCGATCTGGTGGGAGGGCGGCTCGCATGACCGGACGCCGACGCGCGCTGGTCGTCGCCAACGAGAACGCCCGACGCGGTGCCGAGGTGCTCGCTCCGGCGCTCGAGGCGCTCGCTCGAAACGGCATCGAATGCGTGCGGGTGCAAGGCCGCGACGCGCGCGAGCTTCGCGAGCGGGTGTCGGCCCTCGCCGACGAGGCCGACATGATCGTCGCCGTCGGCGGAGACGGCACGGCGAACTCGGTCGCCGCCGCCGCGCTGGCGACCGGCCTGCCCATCGGGCTGGTGCCGGCCGGAACCGGCAACGATCTCGCCCGAACGCTGTCGCTGCCGCTCGCCCCCGCGGCGGCGGTGCAGGTGATCGCCGAGGGCAGGGCGCGTCGCGTCGACCTCGGCGAGGTGAACGGCCACGTCTACTTCAACGTCGCCAGTCTCGGTCTGTCGGTCACGCTCGCCGATCGACTGGAGAGCGGCGTCAAGCGTCGGTTCGGCCGCCTCGGCTATCTCGTCGCGCTCCTGCGCGCGATCGTCGACGCACGGCCGTTCCGCGCCACCATCCTGACGGAGACGGGCGAGACGATCGCGGTCGAGACACTCCAGATCGCCGTCGGCAACGGACGCCACTACGGCGGCGGCATGGTGGTGGAAGAGACCGCCGCCATCGACGACGGGCGGCTCGATCTCTATTCGCTCGAATTCCCGGCGGTGTGGAGACTGCTCGGCATCGCCGGCTCCTTCCCGCGAGGCCGGCACGGAGTGAGACCCGAAGTGCGCGCCCTGAGCGGAACGCGCTTCGAGATCCTGACGCGACGTCCGCGCTCGATCAACGTCGACGGCGAGGTTCTGACCCGCACGCCGGCGGTCTGTCGCGTTCTCCCCGGCGCCGTCCGCATCTTCGCGCCCGGAACGAAATCACACGCTCCGCGTTGAAACCCCGGACCCACGAACAGAGGAGACCAAACATGTCCCGAACGTTCATGATCTCCGCGGTGATCTACATGATGGTCCAGGCCGTCACCTTCGGGGTCGGCGCCCTCCTGCTTCTGGCGACGCCGCTCGCCGCGCAGGCCGAGGGGCTCTTCCCGTGGATGGTGCTGGCGACGTTCCTCGTCTCGGTCCCCGTGACCTGGGCTCTCGCCCCGCGCCTGAAGGCGCGGAAGGAGATCGGGCTGCCGATGGACGGCGTCTGATCGCCCGACCGGCGGGCCGTGCTCCGACCGGGAGCACGGCCCCGTTCCGTTTCGCGTGCCGAGCCGGGGAGAGGGAAGGATGCGACCGCTCAGGACCATCGTCGCCGCGGGCGCCGCCTTCGTGCTCGGCGCCGGACTGGGGCTCCTTCGGCGGCGCACGGCGGCCGACGACGCGCCCGCCGTGCCGTCGACCGTCGCGCGCGGACGGGCGATCCTGAGATCGGCGATCGACGACGGTCTGCTCTCGGTGTCGGCCGCGATCGCCTTCTATGCGCTGTTGTCGCTGGTGCCGGCGCTGTCGGTGCTGGTGTCGGTCTGGGGGCTGATCTGGCAGCCCGCCGACATCCCCGGCCAGCTCGCGACGATCGACCTGCCGCTGCCCCTGGAACTGCGCACCATCGTCGTCGAACAGGCGACGCGCCTCGCCGCGACCTCGTCCACCGCCCTGTCGTGGACCCTCGTCGGCTCGCTCCCGATCGCCGTCTGGAGCGCCAATGCGGCGGTGAAGGGCATGTTCGAGGGGCTCGGGCGGACGTGGGGTCTGCCGGAGACCCGCTCGTTCCTGCGGCTCAACCTCGTCACGATCGGCTTCACCCTGACGGCCGTCGCCGTGGTGGTCGCGACGCTGTTCGCCTTCGCGCTCTTTCCGGTTCTCTCCGAACGCGCCGGCGGCACGCCGACGGCGACGGTGCTCGGCCTCCTGCGTTGGCCGATCCTGCTCGGCCTCGGCTTCGGCGCCATCGTCTCGCTCTATCGCTTCGGTCCCGACCGGAGGCCGCCCCGCGCCGCGCTCCAGGTGCCGGGAGCTGCCTTCGCGACCGTCGCCTGGAGCGCGGCCTCCGCCGCCTTCTCCTGGTATGCGACGACGATCGGTTCCTATTCGGCGACCTACGGTTCGCTCGCCGGTGTCGTCGTCGTGCTGACCTGGGCCTGGGTCTCGGCGATCATCGTCCTCGTCGGGGCGGAGATCGCCGCCGACGCGGAACGGCGGGCGGCCGACGCCCCGTCTCGGCATCGCGCCTCTCTCACCAGATCGTGGACGAAGGCCAGTTTCGCCTCGATCTTCGGCGTCAGCACGAAGGGATAGACGTCGGGCTGGCCGAGCGAGCGATTGACGGCGTTGACCGCCACCGTCAGGCGCGGCCAGGCCGTCGCCAGGGTGCGGAAGTCGGCTTCGCGGTAGGGGTCGAAGTCGACCTCGAGCGCGTGCGTGTCGGCCGCACGCCCCTGCGGCGAGAGCGCGATGCCGAAGGCCGACGCGGTGTCGAGGGCATCCACCATGTGCATGTGATGGGCCCAGGTCTCGGCGAAGTCCTCCCAGGGGTGCGACGAGGCATAGGCGCTGACGAAGGCCTCCTGCCATCCGATCGGCGGTCCGCCGTCGTAGTGCCGGTGCAGCGCCGTCGCATAGTTGGCGCTCTCGTCGCCGAAGACGGCGCGAAAGGCGTCGATCCGTCCACCGTCGCGCACGAGTCGGTCCCACCAGTAGTGGCCGATCTCGTGGCGCAGATGGCCCAGCAACGTCCGGTAGGGTTCGCCCAGCCGCGTCCGCCGCGCCTCGCGCTCGACGTCGTCGGCCTCGGTGACGGCGAGCGTGACGATCCCGTCGGCGTGACCGGTGACGACCGGCTTCGCCGCGCCGCCCGGTTCCCCGACCTCGGCGAGATAGTCGAAGGCGAGACCCGCCACGGGATCCTCGGCTCTGGTCGGACAGGCGAGCCCCCAACGGCGCAGGGAATGAAAGAGATGGCGCTCGGCGATGCCGATCCGCCGCATGCCCTCGACGGCTTCGACATCGTCGAGCGGGGGGATCGTCCGGTGATGGCGACACACGTCGCAGAGAGTGTCGAAGCCGTCGGCGGCGAGGATGCGATTGCACCCGAACGGATCGGCATTCGCGCAGAGGCGCCAACGACCGCCGTCGCGAACCGAGATCCAGACGCCTTCGCGCGGCAAGAGGGCCGTCGGCCGGTCCGTGTCCGGGCGAAAGCCCAACCGATGGCCGCAGGCGAGGCAGGCGGTATTGTCGTAGTGCACGACGTTGGCGCATTCGTCGCAGGAGAAGAGGCGCACGTGGGCCCTCCTTGGAAGGTCGAACGCCTCTGTCGAGGCACGGCGGCGGCACGAGGCCCCGCCGCGAACGATACTCCATCATTGCGGGGCGACACGACGACGACGCATTTCGGCATCGCCGCGGCGGCGTCGACTTTCCCCCACGGACGAGACACGGCGAGGCCGCCGCCCGTCTCCGGGCGGCGGCCTCGCCGTGTCGCCTCAGCGGTAGCGGCAGACGCGACGGTCCAGGGTGTCGGACCACCAGCAGGTCTTGCCGTGACCGCGCGGGCGGGTGGCGTCGGCGATCACCGCACCGGCCGCCGCGCCGGCGACGCCGCCGACGACGGCACCGCCCGCGGTGCCGGAGGCCACGCCGCCGATGATCGCACCGCCGGTGCCGCCGATCAGCGCGCCGTCGAGCATGCGCTGGTCGCGCGGATTGGCGCAGGCGCCGAGCGTGAGGGCGACGGCGAGGGTGGAGAACAGGGCGACGCGCTTGGGAGCCGGGGCCGACGAGAGATTCATGGTGTCACCTTCGATTGGTCGGGTTGCGGGGCGGAACGGTCGAGACGCGTCGGACGCGTCAGCGATAGAAGATCGCGATCAGGATGATGATCGGGATCGGCACGCCGAGGAGCCAGAGCAGGAGGCCGCGAGTCATGACGAGATCCTTTCGACAGTGATCGTTCGCTCGAGGACAGCCGTTCCCCGTCGCGAATCCACCCGTCCGGTGGCGCGTCGTGGTCGGCTCGTTTCGGTCTCGAACCTTGCCGAGACAACGCCGGTCGGCGGTCGCCGGTTCCCGGGACGTGGCGAAAAATGCCGTGGCGCCGACCGTGGCCGACAGGGGAACCGGAACCGGTCCGCCGGCGTTGTGCGATCAATCCAACAGAGGAGATCCTCTCATGTTGCACTGGTCGCTCGTCTTCCTCGTCGTTGCGCTGATCGCGGCCGTGTTCGGCTTCGGCGGCATCGCCAACACCTCCGCCGGCATCGCCAAGATCCTGTTCGGCCTGTTCCTGATTCTCTTCCTCATCTCCTACGTCTCCCAGCTGGTGCCGGGCGCCTGAGGACGATCGGGATCTTCGAACCGAGAGGGCGTCCCCGGGCGCCCTCTTTCGCCGAAGGGCCGGGTGCCGTCGTCATCGACGAGGCCGACGGCGTGATCCGCCGCGGCCTGGCGCGACTGCTCACACCTTCGGTCGGTTCCACGTCGAAGATCCGGTCGCGGAGGGAACCGGACGGCGCGTGGTGCGTTGATCGGTACGAACGGCGGTCGCGACGGGACATCCCCGACGGGTGGACGGATCGGGCATGCCGCTCCATGTTGCGCGGGACACTCCCTGCGTCGGCCCACGAGTACCGAGAGAGCAACGGTCCGCATGATGGTCTTCCGGCGCCCGTTCGCCGCCTACAACATCCTCCTGCTCGGCATCGGGGCGGCGGCGTTGTTCGCCATCGTCGCCGCCGCCTTCGTCTTCTCGGCCAGAACCCGAGAGCAGTCGGGCGAAGCCCTGCGGGCGGCGCGGGTCGATCGCCTCGTGCTCGAGTTCATCTCCGATCTGGTCGACGCCGAGACGGCGCAACGCGGCTTCATCATCACCTCGAAAGAGAGCTATCTCGCGCCCTACGTCACCGCGCTCGAGGAATTCGAGAAGGATGCGGCGGAGCTGCGCGAACGGGCTCGCGAGTTGGACGGCGGCAGGCTCTTCGACGTCGCCGAGATCGATCGCACGATCGACGTCGGTCGCCGCAAGATGGAGCTGGTGAAGACCAACCTCGCCGAATTCCGTGCCGGCCATCTCGACGACATCAGGCTCGTGATCGCCTCCGATGCCGGCAAGAAGCTGATGGACGAGGTGCGGTCTCAGGGTGGGGCGCTGCGCGAACGGGCCGCCCGTCACCGCATGGACAGTGCCGCCGGCATGCGCGAAGCCGCCGCCTCGCTGACGACGATGATCTCGCTGGGCGCGGCGATGATCGTCGTCCTGGCGGTCGGTGCGACCCTGCTCATCCGCCGTCACATGAACGAGATCGAGCGGGCCCGGCGGGACCTCGCGGAGATCAACGAGGCGCTCGAGGAACAGGTGCGCGAGCGGACAGCCGGCGTGATGCGGGCGAACGAGGAGCTGCAGCGCTACGCCTACATCGTCAGCCACGACCTGCGCGCGCCGCTCGTCAACATCATGGGCTTCACCGCGGAACTGGAGGAATCGACCCGGACGATCCGCGAGCACTTCGAGATCGCTCCGCTCGACCGCGCGGTCCCCGGCAATCGCGACGTCGTGACCGCCGTGGAAGAGGACATCCCCGAGGCGCTGGGGTTCATTCGGTCCTCGACCGCCCGCATGGACGGGCTGATCAACGAGATCCTGAAGCTCTCGCGCGCCGGGCGGCGCCTGCTCGAGCCGGAGGCGCTCGACGTCGAAGCCGTCGTGCGGGACTGCATCGCCTCCATTCGGCATCGCTTCGACGAGGCCGGGGTGCAGGTCGAGATCGAGGGCAGGCTGCCCGCGATCGTCTCCGACCGCGCCGCCCTGCAACAGGTCTTCACCAATCTCCTCGACAATGCCGCGAAGTACCTCGTCGACGGGCGTCCCGGGCGGATCGTCGTCAGGGGGCGGATCGAGCGGTGGAACGCGATCTTCGAGGTCGAGGACAACGGTCGGGGCATCGCCGCCGCCGACCACGAACGCATCTTCGAGCTCTTTCGTCGCGCCGGCCCGCAGGACCGCCCCGGCGAAGGCATCGGCCTCGCCCACACCCGAGCGCTGGCACGCCGTCTCGGCGGCGACGTGACGGTGGTGAGCGACGGTACGAGTGGTACCCTGTTTCGCGTGGTCGTCGCCAAGGACCTCGCGCCGCGCATCCGGAGAGGTGACACGTGATCCGAGAACCCAAACCCGTCGTCATCGTCATGATCGAGGACGACGAGGGTCATGCCCGGCTGATCGAGAAGAACATCCGGCGGGCCGGCGTGACGAACGAGATCGTCGCCTTCCGCGACGGGACGACCGCGCTCGCCCATCTGCTCGGTCCGGACGGCAGTGGTGCGGTCAGCGCCGGGCGCTCGCATCTCGTGCTGCTCGATCTCAACCTGCCCGACATGACCGGGATCGACATCCTCGCCCGCATCAAGTTCAACGAGCACCTCAGGCGGTCTCCGGTGATCGTGCTGACGACGACCGACGACCAGCGCGAGATCCGGCGATGCTACGATCTCGGCGCCAACGTCTACATCACCAAGCCGCTCAACTACGACAGTTTCGCCAACGCGATTCGCCAACTGGGTCTGTTCCTGTCGGTCATGCAGATCCCGGAGGTCGACTGACTTGCCCTACGGCACCGAACTGGGCGGATCGATCACGGTTCTCCACGTCGACGACGATCCGGCCCTGTGCGCGCTGGTTCGCAGGGCTCTGGCGCGTCGCGGGCACACCGTCGTCGGCGTGGCGACCGGCGAGGAGGCGCTCGCCATGCTCGCCGAGGGCGGCGTCGACGTGGTGGCGCTCGACCACTCGCTCGCCGGGGAGACCGGTTTCGACATCCTCGCCCGTGTCGGTTCACGCGACCGCAGGCCGCCGATCGTCTACGTGACGGCCTCGGCCGATGCCCGGCTCGCCGTCGAGGCGCTGAAGAACGGCGCCGACGACTACGTGATCAAGGACACGTCGACCGACTTCTTCGATCTTCTGATCGCGGCGCTCGAACAGGCGTTCGACCGCTGGCGGCTGAGACGGGCGCGGGTCGAGAACGAGCGGGCGGTGCGCGAGGCGCGGGACCGCGCCGAACTGCTCCTCAAGGAGGTCAACCACCGAGTCGCCAACTCGCTCGGCCTGGTCGCGGCGATGGTGCGGATGCAGGCCTCGATCCTCGACGACGAGCGGGCGAAGCATGCGCTCCAGGAGACGCAGAACCGGATCGCCGCCGTCGCCGGTGTGCACCGCCATCTCTATGCGTCGCAGAACGTCGGCGAAGTCGAGATCGCCGCCTATCTCGGCCACCTCCTGCAGGAGCTCGGCACGGCGATGCGGGGCGAAGGCGCGATGCACGACATCGTCACCGAGTTGGCGCCGATCGTCATCAAGACCGATCGCGCCGTCTCCCTCGGCGTCATCGTCGGCGAGCTGGTGACCAACGCCTTCAAATACGCCTATCGCGACGGCGCGACCGGCGAGATCCGCGTCGGCGCGGTCGAGGACGACGATCGGGTCGTCGTCACCGTGGCCGACGACGGCGTCGGCTGGGACGGAACCGGGGAGGTTCACGGGACCGGGCTCGGTTCCAAGATCGTCCGGGCGATGAGCCGCAATCTCGATGCCGACATCACCTGGAGCCGCGGCGCGGTCGGAACCGTGGTGACGGTCGCGTTTCCCCGGTGTGTCGCCGAATCCGAGCCCGACGACGAATCCCGCCGAACCTGAACGCAGACGGGCGGTCGCCGTGCGGCGACCGTCCCTTCTCTCCGCTTCCCGTCCCGGCGCCCCCAATTCGCGAGCCGCCGTGGCGAGGGCGTCGTCGGCCGACGTCAGTCGACGGCGAAGGTGTCGGACGGCGCGGTCGGGCGATGGAAGGCGACGGCCCAACCGCCGGACCTGCCGGAGGCGGTTCCTTCCGACGCGCCGGGCTGGAACATCTCGCTCGGCGGGCCGCCGGCGGTGGTCTTCACCACCACGGTACAGGCTTCGGGCGGGCAGCCGTCCGCTGTCGGGACTTCGGGACGAGACGCTCTCTCCTTCGCGATCGAGAGGCCGACGAGGGCGCCGCCGGTCGCGAAGGTCAGGGTCAGGCCGAGCAGGGCCGTGGCGAAGGATCGGATACGCATGGGATCGCCTCCTGTCTTCGTTGTGTCTGCCGAAGTCTCGGACGTCTGTGGAGACAACGCTCGTCGTCGCATCCGGTTCCCGGCAACCGTGAATCCCGGGGCCGGGCCGGCGCGACGGCGTGGTTCAGTCCTCCCGGTGCGCCAGCCAGAATCCGATGCCGGCGGCGACGACCACGGCGGCGAGGCCGGTGTGGCGGAGCGCCAGCGACACCGCCGGCGGGCCGAGCGTGACCATCGCGCTGGTCTTCACGGCGCGCGCCACGTCGCGACGCGTCCGACGCAGGACGAGGATCATCGCGACGACCGCCGCGACGACGAGGGCGAGGGCCGAGACCGCCACGACGAGCGCGGCGGTCTCGGGATCGAGGCGACGTGTCAGCGCGATCTCCGCGGCGCGCCCGGCGAAGCCGAGCGCGACGAGGAGCGCCGCCGCCGCCAGGATGCCGAAGGCCGTGAGCAGAGCGCCGCGGCGTCGGACGAGGGCGACGTCGATGCCGACGAGCCGGGACATTCTCATCCGTGTCGACCGGGACGGGTGGCGAGGCCGAGCAGGATGCCGACGCCGGCGGCGATCGCGAGAGCGGTGACCGGACGCTTGGCGACCTGATCGGCGATCGAGTCGAGACCGTCCCTGCCCATGCTCCGGGCGTCTTCGACGAGCGCGCCGATGCGATCGGCGGTGGCGGCACCCGCCGCCTCGACCGCATCGCTCGCCGTGCCCGCCTTTTCGCCGGTGGCGGCGGCGAAGTCGTCGACGATGCGGCGCATCTGGGCGAGGGCCTCGCGGGCCGAGGCGGCGATCGCCTCGACCTGCGCGGCGACGGTCGCACCGGCCTCGCGGGCATCGGCGCCGGTGGCGGCCGCCTCGGCGGCGGCGTCCTCGGCGACGGTCGCGACCTTTCGGATGACGGTGGACTGGGCCATGGCGGTCTCCTCTCTCGTTCGAAGCGGGTGGAAGGGGGATCTCCGGCGGTTTCGACGACCGCCGGCTCGATGGGACAACGAACGAAGTCCCGTCGGGTTCCCCGTTCTCGTCGCGACATCGATCCGGGAACCTTCGCCGGTTCCGGGAATTGGGGTTCCGACGGCGCGATCGTCTTCGCGGCGCGACGAGGAGAACGCCCTTGAATCTTCCCGAACGAAACCCGATCGCCGTCGTTCCGGCTCGCGGACGCAGTCCGAGCGAGATCGCCCTCGTCGGCCTCTTCGGGCTCGCCCTGGTCGTCGCGCTGCATGCGGCGGCTTCGCTCGTCGTGCCGATGATCGCCGCCGTCGTGTTCGGTTCGGTGATCGCGCATGTCGGCGACCGCGTGCAGCGCTTCGGACTGCCGCCGCTGGTCGGCGGCATGGCGCTCGTCGTCGTCTCCGGCTTCGGTCTGTTCGTCCTGGTCGATGCGGCCGCGGAAGCGATCTCCGGTGTGGGAGAGCGTCTGCCGGACATGATCCATCGGGTCGAGACGCTGTTCGGACGTCTGCTCGAGCCCCTGATCACGTTGCGGACGCGCGTGGTGGGGTCCGGCTCCGTCCTCGGCGGTGCGGGGGCGACCTCGGGGCTGGAAGGGATCGCGTCGTCGATCGATCTGGCGTCGGTCACGGGGGTTCTCGGCGGCCTGACGCCGGCTCTGGGCGAGATCGCGATCTTCTTCCTGACCCTCGCCTTCTTCGTGGCGGGCCGGGCCGATCTCCGGCGCCGCGCCATTCTCGCCTTCGTCGACCGCGACCGGCGGCTGTCGGTCATCCGGGTGATGAACGCCGGCGAGGCCGCGCTGGCGAGCTATTTCGGCACGACGGCGATCGTCTATCTCGGCGTCGGTCTCGCGACGGCGGGTCTGGCCTGGGCCGGAGGGCTGACCAACCCGGCGCTCTGGGGCATCCTGACGTTCCTCGTCAGCTTCGTGCCGTTCCTCGGCGCGGCGCTGGTGACGTTCTCGCTTCTCGCCGCCGGCCTCCTCGCCCACGACACGCCGTTGGCGGCGATCTGGCCGGCCGGCGCCTTTCTCGCCGTCCACCTCGTGGCGGAGAACGGCGTCGTCCCGGCCCTCCTCGGCCGTCGATTCGAGATCAATCCGTTCCTCGTCTTCGTGGCGATCGTCGTCGGAACCTGGATGTGGGGTGCGCTCGGCGCCGTGCTCGCCATGCCCCTGGTGCTGCTCGCCCGGACTCTGGCCGAGGAGTTGACGAACGACCCGCGCCCGACGCTGCCCGGCTGACGCCGCCGCGGCCGAACCGACCGCTCCGGACGCGAGAAGGGCCCCGGAGCGATCGTGCTCCGGGGCCCTTCTCGTGCTCGAATACCCGGGACGTCGAAGGTGGCGGCGGGCCGGTCAGACGCCCGAAGCCATCGACGAGCGATCGGTGCCGTACGACGCGAAGCCCGATCCGATCTCGTCGAGCGAGTCGATGGACAGCGCCTGCATCAGCTTCGTCCGCGCTCGGTTGACGCGGCTCTTGATGGTTCCAACGGCGCATCCGCAGATCTCTGCCGCCTCCTCGTAGGAGAAGCCGGAGGCACCGACGAGGATCAGCGCCTCGCGCTGGTCCGGGGCGAGCCGATCGAGGGCGGAGCGGAAGTCGTCGAGGTCGAGATGGCCGTGTTGACCCGGAATCGAGACCAGGCGGGCGGCGGCCTCGCCGTCGACGTCCTGCACTTCCCGCCGCGCCTTGCGATACTGGCTGAAGTAGGTGTTGCGCATGATGGTGAAGAGCCATGCACGCAGGTTCGTCCCCGCGGTGAAGGAGCCCTGCGAGGCCCACGCCTTCATGAGGGTCTCCTGGACCAGATCGTCTGCCTTGTCGTGGCTGCCGGAGAGCGAGATCCCGAAGGCGCGCAGCGCCGGGAGCTCGGACAGCAGAGCCGTCTTGAGCGCGGTGATGGCCGTCATTTCGCCTCGCTTTCCGACTTCGCGCCGAGGGCGGCGCGCTCCTGCCTCTCGAGCTGGTCCAGCAGAGCGGTGAGCTTGTCCGGAACGGGCTCGGAGAGAATGGAGTCGTAGAACTCGCGCAGTTTCTCCCCCAGATGTGCCTCGACGGGCGCGCCGAGCGGCGGATTCTGCGACGGGGACTGCTTGCGGTGCGACATGGGTTGGTTCCTGCGGGGTCTTCGGAGTTCCGTCGGGATCGGTGGAGATCTCTCCGGCCACAACGCGCCCGCCGACGAGGAGTTCCCGCAAGGACGCGTTTTTTCGCGAGCCGAGGGAACCGAAGGATCTCTCCTGCGTTCGGACCGGTACAGACTACGATAGGGATCGTCGTCCTCAGTCGGGAAAGTGCTCCATGTCCATCACCGCCCTGATCGCCCCGCAGTTGCCCTTCCTGCGTCGCTATGCTCGCGCCCTGTCGGGCAGCCAGGCGAGCGGCGACGCCCATGTCGTGGCCATGCTCGAGGCGCTGGTCGCCGATCCGGACGGTTTCGACCGCACCGTCGAACCGCGTCTGGCGGCCTATCGCTGCTTCTCGACGATCTGGAACGCCAATCCGATGAACCGCATCGCCGAGACCCTCGACGACGGCGCGGCGGCGGCGGACCGGCATCTGGAGGCGCTCACCCCGCTGCCCCGTCAGGCGTTCCTGCTGACGGCGGTCGAGGGATTCTCGCCGCGGGACGCGGCGCTCGTCCTCGGGGTCGACGCCGAGACACTCGTCGAACTGCTGGACGAGGCGTCGCGTCGGATCGGCGAACAGGTCTCGGCCAGCGTGCTGGTCATCGAAGACGAGCCGATCATCGCGATGGACCTCGAGTCGCTCGTCGAATCGCTCGGACACACGGTGGTGGGCAACGCCCGCACCCGGAAGGAGGCGGTGGAGATCGCCCGTCGCACCCGTCCCGGACTGGTGCTCGCCGACATCCGCCTCGCCGACGGCTCGTCCGGCCTCGACGCCGTCAACGAGATCCTCACCGAGTTCGACGTTCCGGTGATCTTCATCACCGCCTATCCGGAGATGCTGCTCACCGGCACGCGTCCCGAGCCGACCTTCCTCATCGCCAAACCGTTCCGCGAGAACACGGTGAAGGCGGTGGTGTCGCAGGCCCTGTTCTTCGGTACGACGGCCTCGGCGGGGGTTCGCCGCTCGGCGTGATCCCGCCTGTCCGCGGTCGGGAGAGAGATCGGTGGCACCCGAAGCACTCATGGGACTCCGTTTCATCGTCGACACGGCGACGTTGCTCGCCTGCGCCTCGATGACGGCCGCGCTCCTCTGGTATCTCGTCGCCATCCGTGGGCGTCTCGGCGGTCTCGCCGGGGCGACCACGGTCATGGCGATGTTCGTCGTCGCCCTCGCCGTGACCCAGCTCGGACGCTATGCCCTCATCGGTGCGCCGAACAGCGTCGCGCTGTTCTACGTCGAGGCCGTGGCCGCCGCCCTGATGACGACGATGGCCATCGTCGTGTGGTTCCTGGTGCCCCGCCTGGTGTCGCAACCGACCCGCTGCGAGCTCCTCGAGGCCAATCGCCGTCTCGCCGAGGAACAGGCGGCGCGTCAGGCCCTGATCGAACAGATGCGCGGGCTCAACGGGGAACTCGAGCGAAGGGTCTCGGTGCGCACCCGCGAACTCGAGGTCGCCCGCCGCCGGTTCGAGATCGCCCTCGAGGGTACGCCGATCTCCGTCACCCAGCAGGATCGCGACCTGCGCTACACCTGGGCCTACAATCCGCCCAAGGGCCTGACCGAGACCGACCTGATCGGCCGACAGGCCGAAGAGGTCGTCCCGAGCGTCACCGCCGACGCGATGAGCCGCGTGCGACGGCGAGTGATCGAGACCGGTGTCGCCGAACGGTTCGAGGTCGGCCTGCCGCGCGTCGACGGCGAGGCGTGGTTCGAGGGGCGCGTCGAGCCGCTCGTCGAAGGCGGCGAGATCGTCGGCGTCACCACGGTCTCGATCGACATCACCGGTCACCGCAACCACGAGCGCGACATTCGCGAGATGCTGCGCGAGCTGACCCATCGCTCGAAGAACCTCCTCGCCGTCGTCCAAGGCATCGCCCGGCAGAGCGCGGCGCTGCACGAGGGAAGCGCCAAGACCTTCCTCGCGCCGTTCGAGGGCCGCCTTCAGGCCCTTTCGCGGGTTCACGAAATTCTCGTCGAGGAGAGCTGGCGGGGGGTTCCTCTGCGCCGTCTCGTCGAGGGCGAGATCAGGGCCGTCGGAGAGGCGCTCGCCGTTCGGATCGACGGCGCGGATCGACTGTTGTCGCCCGAAGCCGCCCAGAGCCTCGCTCTGGGGTTGCACGAACTGGTGAGCGACGCGGTGGCGACCGCGTGCGCCGGCACCGACGTCACATGGGGCGAGCAGGACGGGCGCTTCGTCCTGCGATGGGCGCGGTCCGGACCGCCGGCGCGGCTTCTCGGCGACGCCTATGGTCGGACGCTGCTGGAGCGACACCTGCCCCGCGCCCTGGCCGGACGCGTCGATCTCGACATCGGCCCGGCGGGGACGATCTGCCGTCTGGATGCGGACCCGGCCTTCCTCTGACCCGTGCCTCACATGATCTCGCGGATGAAGGTCATGATGGCGCGGACCGCGGGCGGCGGGCGGCGGGTGGCGGTGAGCAGGATGAAGTCGACGTGCGGCAGCGGCGGCAGACCGTCCGTCGCCTGCAGCGTCGCCAGACCGTCGGGAACGAGGCGGCTCGACTGGGCCGAGATGCCGAGCCCGGCGGCGATCGCGGCGCGCAGGCCGCCGAGGCTGCCGCAGGTGCAGGCGACGCGCCAGGGGACGCCGGCGGCGTCGAGTGCCTCGAGGACGAGCGCACGGGTGATGCTCGGCGGCGGATAGAGCACCAGCGGCAGGGCCGCGCCGGCGGTGGCGGACCAGTCGGGCGCCGCCAGCCAGACCAGCCGGTCGTGCCAGACGGTGACGCCGCGCTCGTCCTGCGGGCGGCGCTTGGCGAAGAGGAGATCGATCGCGGCATCGTCGAGCAGGGCGTGCAGCTCGGTCGACAGGCCGACGCGCAGCTCCAGGTCGATCGAGGGATAACGCGCGGAAAAGCGCCGCAACACGTGCGGCAGCAGCGGCGACAGCGCGAAGTCCTCGGAGACGCCGAAGCGGATGCGACCGCGCAGCTCCGACGCGGCGAAATAGGCGCGGGCGCGCTCCTGCGCCTCGACGATGCGGCGGGCGAGATCGACGAAGGCCTCGCCGTCGACGGTCGGGGCGACGCGGTGGGTGTCGCGGGTGAAGAGGCGGCGGCCGGTCTCCTGCTCGAGCCGACGGACGTGCTGGCTGATGGTCGACGGACCGACGCCGAGCCGGCGGGCCGCGGCGGTGAAGTTGCCCTCCTCGACGATGGCGAGAAAGGTCGCGACCAGATGCGGATCGAACATGATGGTGTTCTCGAAACGTGAATACCGATTGCATGGTATGCACGGTTCCGCATCATCGCCAAGCGCGGCATCCTCGCTCGTCGGCCGCACGATCCCGCGCGGCGTCGCAGCGCGAGGACACCCCCATGTCGACGGGACGCATCACCGCCGCCATCCGCCGGTTCGCGCCGGATCCCTTCACGATCGGCCTGATCGCGACGCTGATCGCGGCGAGCCTCTGGCCGGCGAGCGAGGCGATGGCGCCGACGGTGGCGCGCGCGACCGACGTCGCCATCACGGTGATGTTCTTCCTCTACGGCGCCAAGCTGGCGCCGAGCCGGGTGATCGAGGGGATCGCGCACTGGCGGCTCCAGTCGCTGATCTTCGGCGCGACCTGGCTGCTCTTTCCCGTCCTCGGCCTGATCCTGGCGCAGATCCTGCCGGCGGTGACGTCGCGCGACATCGTCATGGGGCTGGTGTTCCTGACGCTGCTGCCCTCGACGGTGCAGTCGTCGCTCGCCTTCACCTCGATCGCCGGCGGCAATCTGCCGGCCGCCATGTGCGCCGCCACCTTCTCCAACATCGCCGGCACGGTGCTGACGCCGCTGTGGGTCGCCGCCGCGCTGTCGCTGCAGGGCGACGCCGACACCTGGAGCGCGATCGGCGAGATCGTGCGGCTGATCGTCGTCCCCTTCGCCGTCGGACAGGTGGTGCGGCCGTGGCTCGCCGGATGGGTGGCGCGGCACGGGCGGCTGCTGGCGATCACCGACCGCGGCTCGATCCTGCTGATCGTCTACGGCGCCGTCGGGCGGGCGGTCAGGCTCGGCATCTGGTCGCGGCTCGAGGCGAGCGATCTCGTCGTCGTCGTGGTGGTCGAGGCGATGCTGCTCGCCGGCATGATCCTGACGATCGGTCGGGCGGCGCGGTTCGTCGGTCTCGATCGCGGCGACGAGATCGCGGCGGTCTTCTGCGGCGCCAAGAAGAGCCTGGCGACCGGCGTGCCGATGGCGGGCGTGTTGTTCGCGCCGGAACAGGCCGGACTGGTGCTGGTGCCGGTGATGCTGTTCCACCAGATGGAACTGATGACCGGCGCCTGGCTGTCGCGGCGCTACGCGCGCCGACATGCGTCGCCGTCTCCGTCGGCCGAGCCGATCGGAACGGCGACCGCCGCCGAGGGCGGCTGAATGTCACAAGTGCATCACGCCGAGGCCGAGACGCTCGTGATTGGTTTCCGGCAGGAAGGCGGATTCGCCGTAGGCGGCGACCACCAGCCAGGTGGAATCGGCGGCGAGCGCCACCTTCACCTTGAGGCTGCTGTCGCCCGGGATCGGCGGAATGAGGCCGCCGAGCGCCTCGAGGCCGGCGTGGATCAGGGCATGGGTGGCGCCGGGCGTGTCGCGCACGACGCCCGCCTTCATCGCCGCGTTGACGATCGACCGCGGGAAGGACCGGTTGATGTCGGTCTTGCGACCGCTGACCCAGGTCACCGCGACGCGGACCTTGCTCTCCTGCGAAATCTGCGCCTTGATCGCCTCTTCCTCGTCCTTCGACGACATGGCGAGAAGGACGGCGAGCTTGCCGAGGCGGTCGGCTTCCAGCGCGATCTTCATGACTGTTGCTCTCCCCGAGGGCGGGTTCGCGGCGTCGCGGCCGGCCGTCGGTCGCGATCCCCTAGCATGGCCCGCTCGGCGGCGGAACCGTCTTCGCGTGCGGCCGTCTCGCGGCATGCAATGCGGCCGAATACCTATGGGGCTCCTCCGCGTTGACGGACGAAGCAAACGATGGGATAGGTTGGCCGTTCCCGCTCCGGGTCGAGAGCAGAACCTCGTGACCTCTTGATCGACCCAAAAGCACTCGCCGCCGAAGACGCTTTCCGCGTCGCCGCGGCGATATCCACCGAGTGACAATAGACCCCTTGATGGTGGTTTCCGGACGATCTGCGCCTCGTGCCGCGGTCGTCTCGCTGTTCGTCCTTCAGAGCCTCGCTCTGGCCGACGGGCAGGTCGGATCGCCGTCATGGACCTGTCGCGCCTCTCCGATCTCGAGTCTCTGCCGCAGACCGCCGCGAGCGTCTCCGACGACGCCTGGGCGATCGGTTCGGCCTGCCTGACCGGCATTCTGCTCGAGGTTTCGGCCGATCCCAAGCCCGGCCTCGTGACGCCGCGCTCGATGGGCTCGCATGCCGACATGGACCTCCAGACGTTCATGCTGACGTCTGCGGCCATCGCTCCCTGTTTCTCGCGCTGCGCCCAGATCGGGCTCGATCTCGCCGCCACCCCGGCCGAGGTGCTGCCGCGCATCCGTTCCGTCGGCCGTCTCTACGACCGGCACCTTCTCGCCGCCTCCAACGGCATCAACACGCAGCGTGGTGCGCTCTTCGCCCTGGGCGTCACCGCGGCTGCCGCCGGCGTCTCTCGGGACGACCGGCGCCCCCATTCGGCCGAGGCGATCTGCGCCGCGGTCGCCGACGTGACCGCCGGCCTGGTCGAGCGCGAGCTCGTCGCCCGTCGGCGCGAACCGGTGACCGCCGGCGAGATCCTCTATGCGCAGCACGGCCTGTGCGGCATCCGCGGCGAGGTCGAGGAGGGTTTCCCGACCGTCCGCGGCCACGGCCTGCCGGCGCTGCGCGAAGCCCTCGCCGCCGGCGCCTCGCTCAATCGCGCGCTGCTCCACGCCCTCGTCGCCATCGTGGCGGAGGCGGAGGACACCACCGTCGCCTGGCGCGGCGGGCTGCCCGGTCTCGCCTTCGTGCGGACCGGCGCGGCCGCGGTGCGCGCACTCGGCGGGGCGATGACCGAGGCCGGTCTCTCCGCCCTGCGCCGCTTCGGCGAGGCCTGCGTCGAGCGCCGGCTCAGCCCCGGCGGCGGCGCCGATCTCCTCGCCGTCACCGTCGCCCTCTCCGTTCTCGAGGACGGCGACTTCCCGCCCTCGGCGACGGCCCGTTTCGAACACCTCACCCAGACCGACAGTCTTTCGGGAGAAAAACCATGAACGTCATCGTCTACGCGCTGATGGCCTACGGGATCACCGCGGTGATCTCCTACGCCGTCATCGGCGTGATCGTCATGCTCAACAAGTCTTTCGCCGGTTCGGAAACCGAGTGACGCGGCAAGGAACTGGAGAACGACAATGCTTCAGCAGCTCTTCACGATCTTTCCTGGCATCGGAACTCTGTTCGTCCAGGAACCGGCCATCGCCATCACGCGTCTTCTGCTGATGGTCTTCGGCTTCTTCCTCGCCTACCACGGCTTCAAGCGGACGCTCGAGCCGCTGATCATGGTGCCGATGGGCGTCGCCATGCTGTGCGTCAACGCCGGCGTGATGTTCCTGCAGGCCAACAAGATCGGCACGCTGATGCTCGATCCGATGATCTCGGATCCGGTGCAGCTGGTGAACGACATGCAGATCTACTTCCTGCAGCCGATCTACAACTTCGCCTTCTCGAACTCTCTGGTCGCCTGCATGCTGTTCTTCGGCATCGGCTCGATGGCGGACGTGTCCTTCATCCTGGCGCGTCCGTGGGCGGCGATGACCTGCGGCATCTTCGCGGAGATGGGCACCTTCGTCACGCTGGTGATCGGCTACTACTGCGGCCTCACCCCCGGTGAAGCGGCCGCGGTCGGTTCGATCGGCGGCGCCGACGGCCCGATGGTTCTCTTCGCCTCGCTGACGATGGCCAAGGACCTCTTCGTCCCGATCTCGATCATCGCCTATCTCTATCTGTCGCTGACCTACGCCGGCTATCCGTACCTGATGAAGCTCTTCGTTCCGGCGAAGTATCGCGCCATCGACTGCGAGATGGACTTCCCGGAAGTGTCGCAGCGCTCGAAGTTCATCTTCACCGTCGTCTCGGCCGGTCTGCTCTGCTTCCTGCTGCCGGTGGCCGCTCCGCTGATCCTGTCCTTCTTCCTCGGCATCGCCATCAAGGAAGCGCAGATCGAGGTCTACCAGGAGCTGCTCGAGAAGACGATCACCTACATGTCGACGCTGATGCTCGGCCTGGTGCTCGGCGTGCTCTGCGAAGCCTCGACCCTGCTCGACCCCCGCGTCGCCCTGCTCCTCGTCCTCGGCATCACCGCGCTGCTGGTCTCCGGTCTCGGTGGTCTGCTCGGCGGCTGGGTCGTGTGGATGTTCAACAAGAAGGGCTTCAACCCGCTGGTCGGCATCGCCGGTGTCTCCTGCGTGCCCACCACCGCCAAGCTCGCCCAGAAGATCGCGGCCGACGACAACCCCTACGCGATGATCTTCCCGGTCGCGATGGGCGCCAACATCTGCGGCGTCATCGTCTCCGCCATCGCCGTCGGCGTCTTCGTCTCGACCATCGCGCTCGTCGCTCCGCACTGATCGCGTGAGATCCCGGAGACCGGTCATGATCCACCCCCTCGACATCGCCGCCCGCGTCGACCGTCTGGAAGGCCTCGAAAGGGCTCGGGGCATCGGAAGCCGTGTCTTCGAGATCGCCTCGGTCGAAAGCTCCAACCGCCGTCTCGTCGAGATGGGGTGGGAGGGCGCCGGGCACGGCACCGTGCTCGTCGCTCGTGATCAGACCGCCGGTTCCGGCAAGGCCGATCGGTCGTGGTTCTCGACGAAGGACGGCAGCCTCTGTCTCTCCGTCCTGGTCGAGACCGGCCGCCCGCTCGCCGAGACCGCCCAGCTCACCCTCCTCGCCGGGGTGGCGATGCGTGAAGCCATCGCGCTCGCCACCGGCGTGGAGGCCGGGATCAAGTGGCCGAACGACCTCCTGGTCGGCAGCCGCAAGATCTGCGGGATCCTGGCCGAGGCCGCCTGCGACGACGACGGCGACGTCGCCTTCGCCGTCGTCGGCCTCGGTCTCAATCTCTCGATCCGACCCAGCGAGTTTCCGACGCAGCTGCAGTCGACGGCGACCTCTCTCGCCGCTCTGCCGGGGCGTCCCGTCACCCGGGACCACCTGATCGGCGTCTTTCTCGATGTGTTCGATCGCTGGTTCGAACTCTGGCGCCGTTCCGGTCTGGCGGCCTTCGCCGCGACCTGGACCGAACACGCGCTCGACGTCGGACGCATCGTCCGACTGGCCGAGGACGACCAGGAAACCCGTGCGCGTCTGATCGGCCTGGCCGAGGACGGAGCACTGCGCGTCCGGGGGCCCGACGGCGCCCTCCGCGACGTCCATTCCGGCGAGATCGTCACGGCTCCGGCCGCCGACCGCCGACCCTCGCAATTCTCAAAGACCCACATGGGGGTTCTCTCATGAAGATCGAAAGACGGTGGGATACGCTCGAGGCCGATACCCGCCAGCGCATGCAGGCCGCGGCCGCCTATATCGGGCCGGGCAAGCGGGTCAAGGCCGAGGACACGGTCGCTCTGCTCAAGGCGGTCATCCGCTCGGGCGATCGCGTCAACATCGAAGGCAACAACCAGAAGCAGGCCGACTTCCTCGCCGACTGCCTGAACAAGGTCGATCCGGCGGAGATCCACGACCTCCACATGGTGCAGTCCTGCGTGCCGCTGCCCTCGCATCTCGACATGTTCGAGAAGGGCATCGCCAAGAAGCTCGACTTCGCCTTCGGCGGCCCGCAGGCCGGCCGCGTCGCCAAGTTCATCTCCGAGGGCAAGCTCCAGCTCGGCGCGATCCACACCTACCTCGAGCTGTTCGGTCGCTACTTCCTCGACCTGACGCCGCGGGTGTCGCTGATCTGCGCCTACGAGGCCGACCGTGAGGGCAACCTCTACACCGGCTTCAACACCGAGGACACGCCGGTCATCGTCGAGGCGACCAAGTTCCGCCAGGGCATCGTCATCGCCCAGGTGAACAAGATCGTCGACAAGCTGCCGCGCGTCGACATCCCGGCCGACTGGGTCGACGCCGTGGTCGAGAGCCCCAAGCCGTTCTTCATCGAACCGCTGTTCACCCGCGACCCGGGCCTCGTCACCGACAACCACGTCCTCCTCGCCATGCTGGCGCTGAAGGGCATCTACGCCGAGTACAAGGTCAAGCGGATCAACCACGGCATCGGCTTCCTGACCTCGGCGATCGAGCTGATCCTGCCGACCTACGGCGAGGAACTCGGGCTCAAGGGTGAGGTCTGCACCCACATGGTGCTGAACCCGCACCCGACCATGATCCCGGCGATCGAGGCGGGCTGGGTCGACACGATCCATTGCTTCGGCGGCGAGCTGGGCATGGAAGAGTACGTCAAGGCGCGCTCCGACATCTTCTTCACCGGACCCGACGGTTCGCTGCGCTCCAACCGCGCCTTCGCCCAGACGGCCGGTCACTACGCCCTCGACATGTTCATCGGCGGCACGCTGCAGATCGATCCGTGGGGCAACTCGTCGACCGCGACCGCCAACCGCGTCGCCGGTTTCGGCGGTGCGCCGAACATGGGTTGCGACGCCAAGGGCCGTCGTCACGTCACCGAGAGCTGGCTGAAGTGCGGCCAGGAAGTGCCGCACATGGCCGACCAGATCGGCGACATGCCGCGCGGCAAGCGTCTGGTGGTGCAGGGTGCCGAGACCTTCGGTGAGGCGCGCGCGCCGACCTTCGTGGAGAAGCTCGACGCCTGGAAGCTCGCCGAGAACGCCGGCCTCGAACTGCCGCCGGTGATGATCTACGGCGACGACGTCACCCACGTCGTGACCGAGGAAGGCATCGCCTACCTCAACCGCGCTCCCGACATGGCGGCCCGCATGGCCGCGATCCGTGCCGTCGCCGGCTACACCGAAGTCGGTCTCAAGGCCGATCCGGCGGAGACGAAGCGTCTGCGCGAGGCGCGCATCTTCCTGACCCCGGAAGACCTCGGCGTCGACCGCAACCGCGCCAACCGCGACCTGCTCGCGGCGCGCTCGATGCGCGACCTCGTCGACATCTCGGGCGGTCTCTACAACCCGCCGACCCGCTTCCGCAACTGGTGATTGGAGTTCCTCATGTCTCTCGAGACGATTGAATTCACCGTCACGGGGCCGGCGACCGCCCCCCTGGCCGGCCGCGCCCACAACGGCGTCGTCGGGTCCGGCGACCTCGAGGTCCTGCTCGAGCCCAAGCCGGGCGCGGGTGCCGTCGCCGTCCGCATCGTCACGCCGGTCAAGGGCTTCGACGGCCTGTGGAAGCGCGTGGTCGAGCATTTCGTGACCGAGACCGGCCTCACCGCCGCGTCGATCGAGATCAACGACAACAACGCGTCGCCCGCCGTCGTCGCCCTGCGTCTGCGCCAGGCGCTCACCGACGTTCAGGCCTGAGCCGGGAGTTCCGAGAATGCCCAACTGGACGAAACTACAGACGAACAGCTTCCTGGAGTGCAGTGCGCGCGAGCGTGCGGTCGGCGTGGTCGACGAGGGCAGCTTCGTCGAACTGGGCGGTCCTTTCGACCGTCTCGTCAGCCCGCATCTCGTCGCGCTCGGCGAGGCGGTGGAGAACGACGACGGCATCGTCACCGGCGTCGGCCGGATCGGCAAGCGCCCGGTCTTCGTGATCTCGCAGGAAGGCCGCTTCATCGGCGGTTCGGTCGGCGAGGTCGGTGGTGCCAAGATGGTCGGCATCATCGACATGGCGATCGACTTCCGTGACCGCCTCGTGGCCGAGTTCCCGGACCTGCCGGCGTCGCAGCTGCCGCTCGTGGCGATCTCGTTCGAGACCGGCGGCGTGCGTCTGCACGAGGCCAATGCCGGCCTGCTCGCCCATGCCGAGGTGATGGACGCCATCCAGCGCGCCCGTCACAAGGTGCCGGTCGTCGCCCTCATCGGCTCGCGCATCGGCTGCTTCGGCGGCATGGGCTTCGTCGCCGCCGCCACCGACTGCATCGTGATGAGCGAGTTCGGTCGCCTCGGTCTCACCGGACCGGAAGTGATCGAGCAGGAGATGGGCAAGGACGAGTTCGACGCCTCCAACCGCGCGCTCGTCTATCGCACCACCGGCGGCCGCCACAAGTACGTGATGGGCGACGCCAACTTCCTGGTGGACGACAGCGTCGCCGCCTTCCGCGCCCAGCTCGCCGAACTCTGCGCCCTGCCGATCGAGGCCTTCGAACCGATGCGTCGCATCGGCTCGCCGGAGCTCGTCGAGAAGCAGCTGCGCGGCGTGGCGCTGGCGGTCGAGATCGCTCCGACCGACGCCCGCGACGTCTGGCGCCATGCCGGCAACAACGACCCCGTCGGTCTCGCCGACGGCCCGCTCTCGGACTTCCGCAAGTCCGTCCGTCGCCTCGAACTCTGACCGGGAGACGCTAGTCATGGAAACTCTACTGGGACAGGGTCGGGCCGCGATCGACCTGATCATCGACGCCGGCTCCTTCACCGAGGGCACGGTCGGCGCCCGCACCTTCGCCGATGCCGACTTCGGCCCCGGCGCGGTGGTCGGCACCGCGACGCTCGAAGGTCAGACCGTCACGGTCATCGCCTCCGACGCCGAGGCCTTCAACGAGAAGTTCCCCGTCGTCTACTCCGGCGTGATCGGGCTCGAGGAAGGCTACAAGATGGCCCAGGCCGTCTATGCCACCCTCGCCGCCGATGCCGAGAAGACCGCGGCGGAGAAGCGCCCGATCGTGCTGATCGTCGACACCCCCGGCAACGGTCCGGGCAAGGTCGAGGAGATCTTCGGCATGAACAAGGCGACCGGCGCCTATCAGTTGGCGCTGGCGGAGGCCCGGCTCGCCGGTCATCCGATCATCGCCATGGTGGTGGGTCGTGCCATCTCCGGCGCCTTCCTCTGCCACGGTCTGCAGGCCGACCGCATCCTGTCGCTGCCGTCCGAGTTCGGCACGATGATCCACGTCATGCCGATCACCTCGGTGTCGCGGATCATCAAGAAGGACGTCGAGCTGCTCGAGGTCCTGGCCAAGTCGAACCCGGTGTTCGCGGCGGGTCCCGCCTTCTTCCACAAGCTCGGCGGCGTCGAGGAACTCGTTCCCTCGATCGACGCGATGCGTCCGGCGATCGCCGCCCGCATCGCCGAGATCCGCGCGACCCGTGCCGCCGGCAAGGCGACCGGTCCGCGCGGCCGCGGCGAGCTCGGTGCCGAACGCGGCGGTCGCGTCGTGCGCCCGGCCGTCCAGGAGAAGCTGCGCACCGCCTTCGCCACGGTCGAGCAGCAGTTCCGTCCCGACGCCGCCTGATCGCAGGCGGACCGGGCCGCGTGACGCGGCCCGGTCCGACCCGCGGTCGCGCCCTCACGAGAACGATGGGGAACAGTCGTGTCCGAAGCCCTGAAAGCCTATGCCGCCGTCGCGGACCTGTTTTCGACCGTCCCGAACTTCGCGGAGATGCCGCGGCGTTCGCTGGCGGACAAGGGGATCGCCGGTCCGACCGCCGCCCATGTCGTGGAGGAGGTCCATACCCCCTTCAATCTCGCCTATCTCACGTTCACGACGGGATCTTCCGCGTTCCAGAACATCGTCGGCGTCACGCATGCCGAGATCGAGGCGCGCTGCGAGGCGACCCGTCGGGTGATGGAGGCGATCGGTGCGAAGCCGGGCGACCGGATGCTCGTCACCTACCCGCCGCTGATCAACGTCTTTTCCCGTGAGGCGTTGGATCGCTACGGCATCGAGTGGTTCTTCCTGGAGCGCTCGAGCCGCGGGGCCTTCATCACCGCCTTCTGCGGGGAGAAGCCGGCCGTCGTGCTGGGCGAATCCTCGTTCGTGCGCGCCTGCATCGCGGAGGCCGAGACCCTCGGCCTGCGCGACGACTTCCCCGACGCCTGCCGCATCGTCGTGGCGGGCACGCCGTTGGACCTCGAACTCCTGACCCGGGTCGAGACCTACGGCTGGCCCGTCCACGACCTCTACGGTTGTCAGGAATTCGGCTGGCTCACCCTCGACGGCCATCCCCTGCGCGACGACGTCGGCCTGGTGCCGTCGCCGGTCGGCGAGGGATGGTCGGAGTTGGTGGTCGGCGGCCTGCCGACCGGCGACAGTTTCCCGATCTCCGAGACCGGACACGTCTGCTCGGCCGAGGGCCGCGTCGTCACCTATCGGCGCCGGCGCACCCATCCCGAATACGAAGTGATCGTGGTGGCGACCACGGCCGCCAGCCGCGAGACGATCGATCGCGCCGCCCGCACCATCCTGCGCATCAAGGGCCGGGTGGTGAAGGTCTCGCCCGATCTTCGGACCTCCGCGCCCGAGACGGTGCTGCACCTGGTGCCGAGCCTCGGCCCGGCGGCGGAGCCGATCGAGATCCGCGGCCCCGTCGCGACCCGCGCCTTCGAAGACCTCGTGCGCGCCCAGACCGAGGTCCAGTCGGTCGCCAAGACCGACCCCGCATGGACGAAGACACGATGAACACGGCCCTGCTCCCCGTCCGTGACGGCGCGGTCGATCCGTGCACCGTCGCCCCGCTCGGCCTCGAAAGCCCGCTGCGCGCCCGCCACGTCATGGTGGAGATCGCGCCGACCCATCGCGCCCTGGTCGCCGAGGCGCTCGGCGCCGGCGTCCTGCCGATGCACGACCGCGCCGAGGTCGTCGCCCGGGCCCGCGCGCTCTTCGAGACGCGGGCGATCCCCGGGATCGTCTGCGCGCCGAAGGCGGCGCTGCCGGAGGGCTGGCTGCAGCTCGGCGTCTCCTTCCCCTTCCGTGACGGCGGCGTCCGCGTGCGCAGCGCCGTCGCGGTGCCGGCCACCGGCGTCGGTCGCGCCTTCACGCCGTGGCGGATCGCCGAGGCGGTGGCGCCGGGCGCCTTCCCCGAGGCGGCGATGCTCGCCGACCTCGTGGCGACCGGCCGGTCGATCGGCGTCGCCGTCGGCTTCTTCGGTTCGGCGGCGCTGACCGCGCTGACGGGCCTTGCCTACATGGAGCCGCAGTCCGACGTCGACGTCGTGGCGGCGGCGCGCTCCGGCGCGGACCTCGGACGGTTCGCGGCCGCCATGGCGGACTTCGCCCGCACTCGCGGGCGCCGCATCGACGTCGAGGTCGCCACGCCGGCGGGCCTCGGGGTCAAGCTCGAAGAACTTCTGTCGAACGTCACCGCGGTCGTCGGCCGCGGGATCGACGGCGTTCGGCTCGTCGAACGACGCCGGGTCCTGAGGGAGATCGACACGCTCCCTCCGGTCGTTCCGGTGCCGTGAACTCGGGGGCTCGAGGCCCCATCGCAAGGAGAAGTCAAATGGAACTCAAGTCGAAGATGCCGTCGAAGGTCGAGGCCATCAACGTCGCCGTCGGCGATGCCGTCACCAAGGGCACGGCCGTGGCCGTCCTCGAGGCGATGAAGATGAAGAACCCGCTCGTGTGCCCGGTCGACGGCACGGTCAAGTCGATCGCGGTCGCGGTCGGCGACCGCGTCAAGCCCGGCGCGCTCATCATGGTCGTCGAGTGAAATCGAACGATGCCGTCCGGGGGTGTCGTCGATGCCCCCGGACGCTTCAGGCAACCGGTCGCAGGACCAGAAGCAGCTCCGTCGGAAGACCGAGATTCGGCATGACCGATCCCGAGACTTCCTCCGGCGATGCGTGGTGAACGCCGACCGCTCTGTCAGGGGGAAAATTCAATGGTCATCTACGGTGTAATGATTCTGGGCCTGTGCATGTTCGTGGGGACATCCATCGGCCTGGCTCTCGGCAGCGCGCTCGGCGTCGCCGGTGATATCGGTGGCGTCGGCTTCGCGATGCTCATGCTCGTCTTCCTGACGCCCTGGCTGAAGGACAAGGGCTGGCTGCCGCGCGCTTCCGAAGACGGCATCATGTTCTGGAACGCGATGTACATCCCGGTCGTCATCGCCATGGCCGCGACCCAGAACGTCGCGGCGGCGCTGTCGGGCGGCTGGATCGCCTTCATCGCCGGCATCCTCTCCGTCGTCGTCTGCTTCGCCCTGATCCGTCCGCTCGCCGCCATGGCGGGCGCCGCGACCTCGACGTTCGGCGACGAGACCGAAGAAGCCAAGGCCTGAGGTGAGCACCATGCAGAACATGTTCCTCAACACCCTGATCGGCGACCGTCCGCTGATCTTCGCCTTCGTGCTGGTCGGCGTCCTCACCTGGGTCTGCTACGCCTTCTCGAAGAACGTCACCAAGGGCCGCATCCACGGCTCGGCGGTGGCGATCATCATCGGCCTGATCCTCGCCTACATCGGTGGCGTCACCACCGGCGGCAAGAAGGGCATCGCCGACATCCCGATGTTCGCCGGCTTCGCCCTGATGGGCGGCGCCATGCTGCGCGACTTCTGCATCGTGTCGACCGCCTACGGCGTGAAGCTCGAAGAGCTGAAGAAGGCCGGCATCGCAGGCTTCCTGTCGCTGGTCATCGGCACCGCGCTCGCCTTCGTGGTCGGCGTCGCCGTCGCCTATGCCTTCGGCTATCGCGACACCGTCTCGCTCACCACCATCGGCGCCGGCGCCGTCACCTTCATCGTCGGCCCGGTCACCGGTTCGGCGATCGGTGCCTCCTCCACCGTGATCGCGCTCGCCGTCGCCGCCGGCGTCGTCAAGTCGATCGCCGTGATGATCATGACGCCCCTGCTCGCCAAGCCGTTCGGTCTCACCAATCCGGCCGCGGCGATGGTCTACGGCGGCCTGATGGGCACCACCTCCGGCACCGCCGCCGGCCTCGCGGCGACCGATCCGCGCCTCGTTCCCTACGGCGCGCTGACGGCGACCTTCTATACCGGCTTCGGCTGCCTGGTCTGCCCGTCGGTCTGCTACCTCATCATGAAGATGATCTTCGGCTGAGGCCCGCCATCGAGACGAGGGGGCGACCGCCGGCCGCTCCCTCCCTTCCCGAATACCGGTCGGCGATCGCCCGCGGCGAACCGCGGCGCGATCGACCGAACCGTCCCGGAGACGTGCCATGATCACTCCGTCCAAACTCGCGCAGGGGCTGCGCCGGCTGCTCGGCCTCGGCCACGATGCCCGCCGCACGGCCTATGCCGGTGGCCAGTCGGTGCTACTGAGCGGCGGCTCGATCCGTCACGTCGCCTTCCACCGCGTCCGGCCGCTGCCCGATCGCCCCTTCGACGGGGTGACGATCGAGAGCGCGCTGCCCCAGCCGATCGAGAACGTCGGCCAGCGGATCGTCTTTTCCCATCTCTCGCTCGATCGTGGCGGACGGCGCGTGCTCGAGGACGTCGACTGCGTCCTCTCCGAGCACCGCATCGGCATCCTCGGCCTCAACGGCTCGGGCAAGTCCAGCCTGCTCAAGCTGGTGGTCGGGCTGCTCGCGCCGACCGAGGGCTGCGTCGCGCTCGACGGGCTCGATCCCGTCAGGGCGACGGCGCAGGTGCGCTCGCGCACCGGCTATCTCTTCCAGAGCGTCGACAACCAGATCGTCTACCCGATCGTCCACGAGGACCTCGCCTTCGGCCTCAACGGCCTCGAGGGCGACGTCGAAGCGGTGGTGCGCGGGGCGCTGCAGCGGCTCCAGATCGAGGATCTCGCCGATCGCCGCATCCACGAACTGTCCGGCGGCGAGCGGCAACTGGTGGCGCTGGCCGGCGTGCTGGCGCGCGATCCGCTGACCGTGCTCTTCGACGAGCCGACGTCGAGCCTCGACCTCGCCAACCGCAATCGCTTCTGCCGGGTGCTCGCCGAACTGCCGCAGCAGGCGATCGTCGTCACCCACGATCTCGATCTGGTCGAGACCTTCGATCGCGCCCTCGTCGTCTCCGACGGCCGCGTCGTCTTCGACGGCCGACCCGCCGAGGCGGTGCGCTTCTATCGCGGGAGGCATCAATGAGATCGGGTGGATCGCGGGCGACCCGCGTCAGGGTCGCGGCGGCGCTCGGCGGGCTCATGGCCTTCGGCGTCGCCCTCGCCTGGATCGCCGATCCGGCGGTGCTCGCCGTCGTCGCCGCGGCGGCCTTCGCCGGTCTGGCGCGGGCCCATCGCTCGGCCGCCCTGGCCTTCCGCGCCAGCCGCGGCGCGCTGCTGATGGTCGCCGCCATGGCGGCCTTCGGTGCCGTCGACGGCGACTGGCTCGGCGGCCTCGCGGTCTTCCTGCGTTTCGCCACGCTGGTCTCGGCGGCGCAGATCATCACCCGGCTGTGGAGCTGGAACGAGATCTGCGGCGCCTTCGAACTCATCCTGATGCCGCTCGAGAAGCTGCGTCTGGTCGATGCCGGGCGCTGCGCCTTCACACTGATGCTCGCCGTCCGCTTCGTGCCGCTGATGTGCGAGGAGATGGACGAGATCCGCGAGGCGCAGGCGCTGCGCGGGCTCGATCGCTCGGTGCTGGCGCTCGCCATCCCGCTCGGCCTGCGCATCCTGCTGCGCGCCGAGGAGATCGCCGAGGCGGTCGAACTGCGCGGCCTCGAACATGCCCCGCCCCTTCGCCGCGGCCCCACGGCCGGCCTCCTGCCGGCGCCCCAATCGAGGACATGAACATGCGATCGTCGTCATCCGCCCTCGGGCTCCGCGACCTGACCTTCGTCGCGCTCGGCGCCGGCTTCATCGTCGCGCTCGGCGCCGCGCCGGCCATTCCCGTCGGCCTGCTGCCGGTGCCGATCACGCTCCAGTCGATGGGGGTGATGCTGGCCGGCCTGATGCTCGGGCCGCGCAAGGGCACCTTCGCGCTCGCCGTCGTGCTCGGGCTGGTGGCCATGGGGCTTCCGGTGCTCGCCGGCGGTCGCGGCGGTCTCGCCGTGTTGGTCGGACCGACCGCCGGTTATCTGATCGGATGGGTGGGAGCGGCCCTGGTGGTCGGCCTCTCGGCGCGTCGGGCCCAGTCCCTGGTTCGTCCGGTCTCGCGGGGGGCGGCCTATTTCGGCGCCTGCCTCCTCGGCGGCGTCCTCGTCGTCCACCTCTGCGGCGTCGCCTGGCTCGCCTTCGCCGCCGGGCTGGGGCTCGCCAAGGCGACCATCGGCACCTTGATCTTCGTACCGGGTGACGTGCTGAAGGCGGCGCTCGCGGCGCTCGTCTGCCTCCGGATCGAGACCTTCATCACGCTCGACCGGACCTGATCCTCGAGCGAACTCGGGTGGCGCGCGACGATGACGGTGATCTTCTGCATCTCCATTGCGATGGTCTTCGTCGCCGCCGTCGTTCGGGTTCTTCTGCATTTCGTCGACAATGTGAGTGAAAGGAAAAATCACTCGGAAACACAGGCCGGGCTGGCGAGGGTCGTAAACATACTTACAATTGCGATGATCGCCCTCGGTATCATCTGGTATGTCGGTTCTTTCTATCAATAGTTGCTCATCATTTTGAGGAGATTGCAGTAATTCCTGCCGTTTCGGCGGGATGGATGGGAGGAACAGCATGATCATATACGGAGTTGCGATCCTCGCCGGGTGTCACCTGGCGGGCGTCGCATTCGGCGAGTGGCTGGGAGCGCTGCTCGGCGTGAAGTCGAACGTGGGAGGCGTCGGCTTCGCGATGTTGCTTCTGATCTTCGCGACGGACTGGATGCGCCGGAGCGGACGCCTGCCGAAGCTCACCGAAGGGGGCATCCTCTTCTGGAGCGGCATGTACATCCCGATCGTCGTGGCGATGGCGACGCTGCAGAACGTCGTCGCGGCGGTGTCCGGCGGCTCCATTGCGGTGATCGCGGGGGTGGGAACCGTCGCGCTCTGCTGGTCGCTGGTGCCGATCCTGGCCCGGATCGGTGGACGCGAACCGCCGTTGCCCGGCCTCGAGCGCAAGGGGGCCGGCCGATGACGATCATCGCGGACACCGTTGCGGCGAACGGACTGGTCTTCGCCTTCGCGGTGGTCGGACTGGTGGTGTGGATCTCCTACGTCGCCTCCAGCCACCTCAGCCGCGGGCGGCTGCACGGCTCGGCGGTCGCCATCCTCGTCGGCCTCGTGCTCGCCTGGGTCGGCGGCCGGGTCACCGGCGGAACCAGGGGGCTCGCCGACATCCCGCTCTTCGCCGGTCTGGCGATCCTCGGCGGATCGATGCTGCGCGACTTCGCGATCGTCTCGACGGCCTTCGGCGTCGATGTCCGCGAGATCCGGCGGGCGGGCGTGACGGGCGTGCTGTCGTTGTTCCTGGGCGTCTTCCTGTCCTTCGCCTTCGGCGCCCTGGTCGCGCTGGCCTTCGGCTATACCGACGCGGTCAGTCTGGCGACGATCGGCGGCGGCGCGGCGACCTACATCGTCGGTCCGGTCACCGGCACGGCCCTCGGCGCCTCCAGCGAAGTGGTGGCGCTCTCGGTCGCGGCGGGGCTGATCAAGGCGGTGCTGGTGATGGTCGGAACGCCCCTGATCGCACCGCTGATCGGCCTCGACAACCCGAAGGCGGCGATGGCCTACGGCGGGTTGATGGGCACCACCAGCGGCGTCGCCGGCGGGCTCGCCGCCACCGACGAGCGGCTGGTGCCCTACGGGGCGATGACCGCCACCTTCTACACCGGGCTCGGCTGTCTGGTCGGGCCGTCGGTGGTCTATCTCTTCATCCGCGCGTTCACGGGCGGATGAGAGGGCCATCGAACCGGTTCACGCTGCGGCACGACGATGCCTCTGCGTAAATCGGTTGCATAAAACGACAAGGCACGCGGCGCGGGTTTTCCCGCGCCGCGAGTCGTCGGGGGGCACCCTCGCTTGGCCGATCCGGCGGCCCGCCCGATCCCGCGCCTCCACGGGCTCGGGCGACGTCGTCGGATCATCGCTCGGTCATCCATCGTCGGGAGATGGATGCGGAACGAGAACGGGATCGATCATGCTGCTCAAACTCTCCATCGGAACGCGCCTCAGCCTCATGGTCGCGCTGACCATCCTCGGCATCTTCGCGGCGGCGGTCATCGGGTTGTGGACGCTCAGGTCCGAACTCTATGCCGGCCGGCAGCAGGAGCTGCGCAACGTCATGGACGCGGCGATCTCGGTGGCGCGCGCCGACATGAAGGCGGCCGGCGGGGCGGAGAGCGAGGCGGGGCGCAAGGCCTTCGTCGCGGCGCTCGGCGCGGTACGCTTCGGCCCGGCGGGCGACGCCAACTACATCCTCGCCTACGACTATGCCGGCACCACGCTGGTCCATGCCAATCCGAAGAACATCGGCGTCAACCGGATCGCGGTGAAGGATCCCGACGGCGTCGAGTTCGTCCGGCTCTTCGTGTCGATCGCCCGTTCGCCGGCCGGTACCGGCATCGCCCGCTACTCGGCCGAGAAGGGCGCCGGCGGCGTCGTGCTGCCGAAGGTGACGGTGATCCAGAACCTGCCGGAGATCGGCGGCTTCGCCGGCCTCGGCGCCTATGTCGAGGACATCGACGAGATCTTCATGGCGCGCAGCCGGCAGGTGCTCGGCCTCGCCCTGGTGCTGTCGCTGGCGGTGGCGGCGCTGGCCTTCGCCATCCGCCGCTCGATCGTCCGCCCGGTCACCGAGATCACCGCCAAGATGGGGCGGCTGTCGGAGGGCGACACCGCCATCTCCATCGACGGCACCGAGTTGCGGACCGAGGTCGGGGCGCTGGCGCGTGCGCTCGCGGTCTTCCGCGACAACGCGGTCGAACGCGCCGCCGCCCACGAGCGCGAGCGTCGCGAGGAGGCGGCGAAGGCGGAGCGGGCGGAACGCATCACCGAGCTCACCCGCGCCTTCGACGGTCACGTCGGCCGCACGCTGACGACGCTCGACGGTGCGATCGGCGCGCTCGAGGGCTCGTCGCAGGCGCTCGCGGCCTCGGCCGAGACCACCACCATGCGCTCGGCGACCGCGGCGGCGGCCGCCGAACAGGCCGCCGCCAACGTCCAGACCGCCGCCGCGGCGACCGAGGAGCTCTTCGCCTCGGTCTCGGCGATCCGCGAACGGGTGACCGAGTTCTCGCGTCTCTCCGACACGGCGAACGATCAGGCACGGTCGGCCGGCGAGCAGATCGGCGGGCTCGAGACCGCGACCGATCGCATCGGCGAGGTGCTGAAGCTGATCGCCGACATCGCCGAGCAGACCAATCTGCTGGCGCTCAACGCGACGATCGAGGCGGCGCGGGCCGGCGACGCCGGCAGGGGTTTCGCCGTCGTGGCGGCCGAGGTGAAGGGGCTCGCCAGCCAGACCGCGCGGGCGACCGAGGAGATCGCCGCCCAGATCGACGGCGTCCAGAGCGAGGCGCGACGCACCGTCGAGGTGATCCGCACGATTTCGGAGACCGTCGGCCGGGTCGGCTCGATCGCCGCGGAGATCGCCTCCGACGTCGAGCAGCAGAACGACGCCACCGCCGAGATCGCCCGCAACGCCCAGGAGGCGGCGACCGGAACCTCGGAGGTCTCGCACTCGATCGACGGCGTCCGAGAGGCCGCGGCGCGGACCCGTGACACGTCGAAGAGCCTCGCCGATGCGGCCGAGGCCCTGCGCGGCGAGACCGACTCGCTCAGGAACGTCGTCGAACGGTTCCTCGAGGACGTCCGTTCCAACGGCTGAACCGTGACCGGCGAGCCCGGCGCCGTCAGAGCGGCGCGGGTCGTCGGTTCGGCGCCGTCAGAGCGGCGCGAGGGCCGCCAGTTCGGCGTCGTCGAACAGGCTCGAGCGGGTGAGGAAGCGGCGGCCGGTGCCGTTGTCGAGGCTGAACATGCCGCCCATTCCGGGCACCACGTCGATGATCAGCCGGGTGTGGCGCCAGTAGTCGAACTGCGAGCGCGACATGTAGAAGGGCGTCTCGCCGAGGTGGCCGATCAGCACGTCGCCGTCGCCGACGAGATAGTCGCCGCGCGGCCAGCACATCGGCGTCGAGCCGTCGCAGCAGCCGCCGGACTGGTGGAACAGCACCGGTCCGTGGCGGGCGATCAGGGCGTCGAGAAAGGCGAAGGCGAGCGGGGTCGCCGTCACCCGCAGGGGGGCGCCGTTCGGTCCCGTCGTCGCCGCGCCGTAGGATTCTCCGGGCATCGCGCGCTCCTTGTCGCTGGACGAAGGAACCGCGCCCGCGGGGAACGGGCGCGGCCTTTCGGCGAGCCGACGGGGGAAGAGACGAGGGAGAGACCGTCGGCTCGCGGGGGAGGGGGCGACGCGCCTCGTGGGCGCGCCGCTCGTCGATCGGAAGAAGCAGCGCTCCTTCGCGTCGTCGATCAGAAGAAGCCGAGCTTCTTCGGGTTGTAGGAGACCAGGAGGTTCTTGGTCTGCTGATAGTGGTCGAGCATCATCGAGTGGGTCTCGCGACCGATGCCGGACTGCTTGTAGCCGCCGAAGGCCGCGTGGGCCGGGTAGGCGTGGTAGCAGTTGGTCCAGACGCGGCCGGCCTGGATGTTGCGGCCGAAGCGGTAGAGCGTGTTGGCATCGCGCGACCACACGCCCGAGCCGAGGCCGTAGAGCGTGTCGTTGGCGATGTGGAGCGCTTCCTCCTCGGTCTTGAAGGTGGTCACCGACACGACCGGTCCGAAGATCTCCTCCTGGAAGATGCGCATCTTGTTGTTGCCGTGGAAGACGGTCGGCTTGACGTAGAAGCCGCCCTCGAGGTCACCACCGAGGTGGTTGCGCGCACCGCCGGTGAGGAGCTCCGCGCCTTCCTGCTTGCCGATGTCGATGTAGGAGAGGATCTTCTCCATCTGCTCGGACGAGGCCTGGGCGCCGATCATGGTCTGGGGATCGAGCGGAGACCCCTGCACGATCGCCTCGACGCGCTTGAGGGCGCGCTCCATGAAGCGGTCGTAGATGTCCTCCTGGATCAGCGCGCGCGAGGGGCAGGTGCAGACCTCGCCCTGGTTCAGCGCGAACATGACGAAGCCCTCGATCGCCTTGTCGAAGAAGTCGTCGTCCTCGTTGGCCACGTCCTTGAAGAAGATGTTGGGCGACTTGCCGCCGAGCTCGAGCGTCACCGGGATCAGGTTCTGCGAGGCGTACTGCATGATCAGACGCCCGGTCGAGGTCTCGCCGGTGAAGGCGATCTTGGCGATGCGGTTCGACGAGGCGAGCGGCTTGCCGGCCTCGAGGCCGAAGCCGTTGACGATGTTGAGCACGCCCGGGGGCAGCAGGTCGGCGATCATCTCGATCAGCACGAGGATGGAGGCCGGGGTCTGCTCGGCCGGCTTCAGCACGACGCAGTTGCCGGCGGCGAGCGCCGGGGCGAGCTTCCACACCGCCATCAGGATCGGGAAGTTCCACGGAATGATCTGACCGACCACGCCGAGCGGCTCGTGGAAGTGATAGGCGATGGTGTCGTGGTCGATCTCGGAGAGCGTGCCTTCCTGCGCGCGGACGCAGCCGGCGAAATAGCGGAAGTGGTCGATCGCCAGCGGGATGTCGGCGGCGGTCGTCTCGCGGATCGGCTTGCCGTTGTCCCAGGTCTCGGCCAGCGCCAGGGTCGCGAGGTTCTCCTCCATGCGATCGGCGATGCGGTTCAGGATGTAGGCGCGCTGGGCGACGTTGGTCTTGCCCCAGCCGTCCTTGGCGGCGTGCGCGGCGTCGAGGGCGAGCTCGATGTCGGCGGCCTGCGAACGGGCGACTTCGCAGATCTTGCGGCCATTGATCGGCGAGACGTTGTCGAAGTAGCGCCCGTCGACCGGGGCCACCCACTTGCCGCCGATGAAGTTCTCGTAGCGGGCGCGGAACGGCGTGACGGGCGTGGAGACGGTGGTTGCGGGTTGGTTCATCTCGTTTTCCTCCCAGTGTTCTGGTGCGGAGAAGGTTGCCAGTCCCGTGCCAACCGCCGGCGCGTCTCGTTCTTTCGACAGTGTGCACTGCGGTAAGCGACTGACTCGCAACAAGCGGGTCGAATCGGTTCGCAGAGGAATCGTCATGTCGGACTCGACGCAACGTCCGAGGCGCATTACCTCCGTCGCAAGAAGCGACGAAACCGTCGCGGGGAAGCGTCGCAGGACGCGACCGTCGCGATCCGCCGGCAACAGGCGGACGCCGAACAGGGAGAGCGACGCGAAGGCCCCTCGTGGGGCGAACGCGGTCGCCGGGAGGAAACGATGTCCAGTCTGCCGCCGCTGCGCCGCGAAGGCCCTTCGACCATTCTGCCGACCCGTTCGGCGACGCGTTCGATGACGGCGATCCGTCGCCGCTTCGCGCTCGAGGGCGAGATCGCCGACGATCTGGTGCCGGCGCCGATCCGCCGCTCGTGGCAACGCTGCGCCGCGCTCGGCCTGCGCATGGACATGCGCCCGACCGTCGAGCCGCTCGGCCGCGCCGACTTCGGCGAACGCCGCGGCCGCAGCGAGCGGCTGCGGGTGGCGGCGCTCACCGCGATGCAGCGTCTGCACGAGGCGGCGGGCGGCGACGGCGTCGTCATCCTCGCCGACGGCGACGGCGTGGTGATCGAACGCCACGGCGACGGCGGCTTCGCCGACCGGGCCGAGCGGGTGGCGCTCACCCCCGGCGTGGTCTGGTCGGAAGGGTCGACCGGCACCAACGCCATCGGCACGGCGCTCGCCGAACGGCGCGACGTCACCGTCTTCGGCGCTGAGCACTTCTTCGAGAGCCACCGCGTGCTGACCTGCTCCGCCGCGCCGATCTTCGGCCCCGACGGCGAGACGCTGGGCGTGCTCGATCTCTCCGGCCGCGCCGAGGGACGGGCCTCGGGCGCGACCGTCGACGTCCGCGCCGCGGTCGCGGCGATCGAGCGGACGCTGTTCCTCGAGGCGACGGCGGGCAGCCGCGTCCTCGGCATCCGCCGCGACGGCGGGCGGTCGAGCGAGGGCGGGGAGGGGCTCCTCGCCTTCCGCGACGATCGGCTGGTGGCGGTCGACCGGGTCGCGCTGGCGCTGCTGGAACGCGACCGCGAGGCGCTGACGGGGCGGCGGTGGGGTGACCTCTTCGAGGGGCGTTGCCCGAACCCCGACACGGTCGATCGCCTCGTCACCCGCGACGGCCGGGCCTGCCTCGGCCGGCTGCACGCCAGCGGCACGACGTCCTCGGTCGGCTGGCGCGCGGGACGGACGGCGGTCGCCGCCGTGCCGGCCGTCGTTTCGCCCCCGGCGCCGCCGCGGGTGCCGGCCGCACCGGCGATCGTCTCCGACGCGGCGCGCGACCGGGCGCTCGCCCGGGCGACGCGGCTGATCGATGCCGACGTGCCCGTCCTCGTCCAGGGCGAGACGGGCACCGGCAAGGAGGTCTTCGCCCGTGCGCTGCACGACGGCTCGCGGCGGGCGGGGCGCCCCTTCGTCGCGGTCAACTGTGCGGCGCTGCCGGAAGGGCTGATCGAGGCGGAACTCTTCGGCTACGAGGAGGGCGCCTTCACCGGTGCGCGGCGCAAGGGGGCCAAGGGCCTGATGCGCGAGGCAGACGGCGGCACGCTGTTCCTCGACGAGATCGGCGACATGGCGCTGCCGCTGCAGGCCCGCCTCCTGCGGGCGCTGCAGGAACGCGAGGTGACGCCGCTCGGTGGCACGCGGCCGGTTCCGGTCGACTTCGCGCTGATCTGCGCCACCCACAAGGGCCTGCCTGAGGCGGTGGAGGCGCGCGCCTTCCGCCAGGACCTCTATTTCCGCATCGCCCAGTACACGGTCGAGCTGCCGCCCCTGCGTGGCCGACCCGATCTGGCCGAGGCCATCGATCGGCTGTGGGCCGAGCAGGCGCTTGCGACCGGAGGGGCGACGGAAGGGGCGACGCTGGCACCGGAACTCCGTGCCCATCTCGCCGCCCACGACTGGCCGGGCAACTTCCGTCAGCTGACGACGGTGCTGCGGACGCTGGCGATCCTCGCCGATCCCGGCGAGGTGCTGACCGTCGATGCCCTGCCGGCCGACCTCAGGGCCGGGCCGCGGAGCACCGTCGCTCCGGCGGCGCCCGCCGGCGGCGAGCCGATCCGGGTGCCGGCCGGGGCGGTGGCGGCCGAGCGATCCGACGAGCGGCTCGACGCCGTCACCCTCGCGGCGATGCGCGCCGTGCTCGCCGATTGCGGCGGCAACGTCACCCGCGCCGCGGCGCGGCTCGGCGTCCATCGCTCCACCCTCTATCGCCGGCTCTTCGACGGTCGGTGACGGCGCCGGACCGGACCCGGCACGGGCTCGGCCTTCGCCGAAACACCGCGGTTCACCTCGGGTTTCTCCGGGAGACTGCGTATCTGTCGGCCAGCCGACAGTCGTTATGATAGATTCGACATAAGGAATCGTCGGCCGCAGGGAGGCGCGTCGACGAAAAATGCCGGTCGCCGGATTCTCGTCCGCACCGACCCCCGGCGGCCATGGCCGCGACGGGTCCTTCGTCCCGCCGGTCGGCCGTCCGCAGCGCGTGGAAGCCCCGGGCCTCGGCTCGGCACGCGCCGCCGGACCGGATCAGAAGCGGAGCGCGATGACGATGGACGTCTACGAAGACCTCATCAACGAGAGAAACGCGGGCCGAGCCTGCGCGCTGGCGACCATCGTCGCCTACAAGGGATCCATTCCGGCCGCCTCGGACGCCAAGATGGTGGTCCACGAGGACGGCCGGATCGTCGGTACCGTCGGCGGCGGTGCGGCCGAAGCCGAGGTGATCCTCGCCGCCCGCGAGGTGATCGCCAAGGGCCGGCCGCAGATGGTCTCCTTCTCGCTGCACGACAACCCGAAGCTCGACACCGGCATGGTGTGCGGCGGCAGTCTCGACGTCTACGTCGAGCCGATCCTGCCGACCCCGACGATGTACCTCTTCGGTGCCGGCCACGTCGGTGTCGTCACGGCGCGGGCGGCGGAGGCAGCGGGCTGGTCGACGGTGATCGTCGACGACCGCGAGGAGTTCGCCACGACGGATCGCTTCCCCGGCGCTCGCTCGGTGATCGCCGAGTCCTTCGACACCGCCATGGCCGGGCTCGAGCCGGACAGCCGCTCGGCGATCTTCATCGCCACGCGCTGCCACGAGCTCGACGGCAAGGTCCTGAAATGGGCCCTCGGAACCAAGGCCGGCTACATCGGCATGATCGGCTCCAAACGCAAGGTCCTCACGGTCTTCGCCGCGCTGCAGAGCGAGGGCGTGCCGGCCGAGGCCTTCGAGCGTGTCCATGCGCCGGTCGGCCTCGACATCGGTGCGGAGACGCCGGCGGAAATCGCCGTCTCCGTGATCGCCGAAGCGATCGCCTGGCGCCGTGGCGCCGAGGCGGTCCGCCCGATCATGCGCACCATGCGCAACCTCGGCCAGGCGGCGACGAGAAAGGAGGCCTCGTGACGCGGAGGGCGACCGCGTCGACCCGGACTCGCATTCGGCAATTCCCAGAACACCAAAACCAATCGGTCTCTACGGCGTGGGCGACGGACGCCTCACCGCAGGAAGGAGACGAAACATGAAGCGCATTCCTCTCAACGTGAACGGCGTCGATCGTTGGATCGTCGCCGAAGGCGACGCGAGCCTCGCGGACGTGCTGCGCGAGCAGATGCTGCTCACCGGCTGCAAGGTGTGTTGCGAAGACGGCCAGTGCGGATCCTGCACCGTCGTGCTCGACGGCAAGCCGGTTCGCGCCTGCACCCTGCCCATGACGAAGGTCGCCGAGAACGCCGCGATCACCACGATCGAAGGCCTCGGCACCCCGTCGAACCTGCACCCGCTGCAGATCGCCTGGATGGCCCACGGCGGCGCCCAGTGCGGCGTCTGCACCCCCGGCTTCATCATGTCGGCCAAGGTGCTGCTCGACAACAACGTGAACCCGACGCGCGAACAGGTCCGCGCCTGGTTCAACCGCAATCGCAACCTCTGCCGCTGCACCGGTTACAAGCCGCTGGTGGACGCGGTGATGGACGCGGCCGCGATGATGCGCGGCGAGAAGACCGCCGAACAGATTCTCGACAAGCCGAAGGCCGACGGTTCGATCCTCGGAACCAAGGCCATCCGTCCCTCGGCGCTCGCCAAGGTCACGGGCACCTGGGACTTCGGCGCCGACATCGCGCTGCGCATGCCGGAAGGCACGCTGCGTCTGGCGCTGGTCCAGGCCGAGGTCAGCCACGGCCTGATCAAGAACATCGACACGGCGGAAGCCGAGAAGATGCCGGGCGTCGAGCGGATCATCACGTGGAAGGACGTCGGCGGCAAGAACGCCATCACCGGCCTCATCACCTTCCCGACCAACAAGGGCGACGGCTGGGATCGTCCGATCCTGTGCAAGGAGAAGATCTTCCAGTTCGGTGACGCGATCGCCATCGTCGCCGCCGACACCGAGGCCCATGCCCGCGCGGCGGCCGCCAAGGTCAAGGTCGACGTCGAAGTGCTGCCGGCCTACATGTCCGGCTTCGCGGCGCTCGCCCCCGACGCGATGGAGATCCATCCCGGCGTGCCGAACGCCTACTACGAGCAGGGCGTCGTCAAGGGCGCCGACACCAAGCCGCTCATGGCGAGCGCGGCGGCGGTGGTCGACATCACCACCTACTGCTCGCGTCAGCCGCATCTGCATCTCGAGCCCGACTGCGGCGAAGCCTATGTCGACGACGACGGCGTGCTGACCATCCTGTCGAAGTCGATCGGCGTGCATCTCCATCACGCCATGATCTGCCCCGGTCTCGGCATTCCTCCCGAGAAGCTGCGGATCATCCAGAACCCGACCGGCGGTACCTTCGGCTACAAGTTCTCGCCGACGATGGAGGCGCTGCTCGGCGTCGCCGCGCTCGTCACCAAGAAGCCGGTGTCGCTGGTCTACGACCAGTTCCAGAACATCACCTACACCGGCAAGCGCAGCCCGGCCAACATCAACATCAAGCTCGCCTGCGACAAGAACGGCAAGCTGACGGCGATGGAGACCGACTGGTGGCTCGACCACGGTCCGTACTCGGAGTTCGGTGACCTCGTGACCCTGCGCCAGGCGCAGTTCACCGGCGCCGGCTATCACCTCGAGAACATCCGTGGCAAGGGCCTCACCGTCGCCACCAACCACGCCTGGGGCTCCGCCTTCCGTGGTTACGGCAGCCCGCAGGCCTTCCTGGCGTCCGAAATCGCCATGGACATGCTGGCGGAGAAGATGGGCGAGGATCCCCTCGAGTTCCGCTACAAGAACCTCTACAACGAGAACTCGACCACCCCGACCGGCCAGAAGCCCGAAGTGCTGGTGTTCAAGCAGCTCTTCGACATGATCCGGCCGCGGTATCTCGAAGCCAAGGCCCGTTGCGCCGCGTTCAACAAGGTCAACACCGCCACCAAGCGCGGCGTCGGCATCTCGCTCGGCATCTACGGCTGCGGCCTCGACGGTCCGGACAGCTCCGAGGCGCGCGTCGAGATCACCCCGAACGGCTACGTCGTCCATTCGGGTTGGGAAGACCACGGCCAGGGCGCGGATCTCTCCGCCCAGACCATGGCGCACGAAGTGCTCCGGGTCGCCGGCGCCAAGCAGGACGACATCAAGCTGGTGATGGCCGACACGTTCGGTCCCAACGGCGGTCCGGCCGGCGGCAGCCGTTCGAACGTCTTCTGCGGCAACGCCATCCGCGTCGCCGCCGAGATGCTGCTGAACGCCATGAAGAAGGCCGACGGCACCTATCGCACCTACAAGGAGATGGTGGCCGAGAACATCCCGGTCTCCTACGACGGCAAGTGGGTGGCGGCGGCCTGCACGGACTGCTCGCCCGACACCGCCCAGGGCAATCCCTTCCCGATCTACATGTACGAAGTCTTCCTGCCGGAAGTCGAAGTCGACATGGAGACCGGCAAGGCGACCTGCGTGAAGCTGGCGACGGCGATCGACGTCGGCACCGTCATCAACAAGGCGACCTGCGACGGTCAGATCTACGGTGGTCTCGCCCAGGGCATCGGCCTGGCGCTCACCGAGGACTTCGACGATCTGGAAACCCACACCACCCTGCGTGACTGCGGCATTCCCTATCCGAAGGACATCCCCGACGAGATCGAGATCATCTACTCCCAGACGCCGCGGGCCGACGGTCCCTTCGGGGCGGCCGGTGTCGGCGAAGCGCCGCTCACCGCGCTGCATCCGGCGATCCTCAACGCCATCTACAACGCCTGCGGCGTGCGGATCTTCAGGATCCCCGCTCTGCCGGAAGCGATCCTGATGGGCATCGAGGCCAACCGTGGCGCGGCCGCCGCCAAGCAGGGCGAACCGGCCGAGTGACGACCTTCGTCATGTCGCGTCGGACATGACGCGGCTCAAAGACGGAACCCGCGGCATCTTCCATGCTGCGGGTTCCCCAAAGCCGGATCGGATCCATCCGCCGATACCGGAAGGAGGCGACGATGGACGGCGAACAGGTCAAGGCATGGGAAGCCCTCTGCATCGAGGAGCAGCCGCCGGCCTGTACGGCCGCCTGCCCGCTCCACGTCGATGCCCGCGCGATGGCCGAGAAGATCGCCAAGGGCGACTTCGTCGGCGCCTTCGCGGTCTATGCCCGGATCGTCCCCTTTCCCGCGATCGTCGCCCATGTCTGCGACCACCCCTGCGAGCCGGCCTGCCGCCGCGCCGAGGCCGGTGGATCGATCGGGATTTCCGCGCTCGAGCGCGCCTGCGTCGAGGAGGCCTACGCGGTCCTGACGCGCGCGCCGCAGCGTGCCCGCAAGCCGAAGAGGATCGCCGTGGTCGGCGGCGGGCTGACGGGGCTCACGGCGGCCCACGACCTCGCCATGAAGGGCCATCTCGTCACCGTGCTCGAGGCCGATGCCCGGCCGCTCGAACGGCTGCGCCATTTCGATCCCGACGTGCTGCCGCCCTCGGCGATCGAGGCCGATCTCGGCGCGCTCGCCCGGCTCGGCGTCGAGATCGTCTGTCGTGCGCGGGTGTCCGGCGGTGACGGGCCGAACGGGCTCGACCGGCTCGCCGCCGACTACGACGCGGTGCTGATCGCCCCCGGCCGCGGGCCGACGCCCGCCTTCGCGCCGACGCTGGAGATGACCGCCGACGGGCGGATGGCGATCGACTGCAACGCCTGCACCACGTCGCATCCCAAGATCTTCGCCGCCTGCCTGCGCTCCGAGACGCGGCACGCGACCGACGGCACCTTCGCCGACTATTCGCCGATCGGCTCGATCCACGACGGACGGCGGGCGGCGATGACGGTCGATCGCTTCCTGCAGGGCGCCAGCCTGACGGCGGGGCGCGGCGACAGCGGTTCGCAGGCCTCCTGCCTCCATGTCGCGGTCGAGGCGCATGCGCCGGTCGCCCCGGTGGTGCCGGCCGATCCGGTCAAGGGCTACGACCGCGCCGAGGCGATGGCGGAGGCGGCGCGCTGCTTCCCCTGCCGCTGCCAGGAATGCGTCAAGGCCTGTCCCTACCTCGCCCGTTACGGCAGCTATCCCAAGCGCTACGTCCGCGAGATCTGGAACAACGACGGCATCGTCATGGGCAACCGCAAGGCCAACCGGATGATCGACGGCTGCACGCTGTGCGGCCTCTGCGCCGAGATCTGCCCGAACGACCTGTCGATGGGCGAGGTCTGTCTCGACGCCCGCCGGTCGATGGTGCGGCGGGGCAAGATGCCGCCGTCGCATCACGACTTCGCCCTGCGCGAGCTCGCCTTCTACCGTTCGGCCGAGGCGACGCTGGTGCGTCACCAGCCCGGCCACGACACGAGCGCGGTGCTGTTCTTCCCCGGCTGCCAGCTCGCCGGCTCGCGGCCCGATCACGTGCGGCGGATCTACGATCACCTCGCGGCGCGGATCGACGGCGGCGTCGGGCTCTTCCTCGACTGCTGCGGCGCGCCGGCCCATTGGGCCGGGCGGGTCGAGCTGCACGACGAGATCCGCACCGCCTTCGATGCCGAATGGCGGCGGATGGGCAAGCCGAAGGTCGTCACGGCGTGCTCGTCTTGCCTCAAGATGTTCCGCGACTTCCATCCGGAGGTCGAGGCGGCGTCGCTGTGGACGGTGCTCGAGATGGTCGGCCTGCCCGAGGCGCCGACGCTCACGGCCCCCCTCGCCGTGGGGCCGCTCGCCATCCACGACCCCTGTACCGCGCGCCACGACCCGGCGACGCAGGAGGCGGTGCGGGCGATCGCGGCGACCCGTGGCATCGCGCTGCGCGAGCTGACGGGCGCGGAGAAGACCACCTGCTGCGGCTACGGCGGTCTCGTCACCTATGCCGACGCGGACGTCGCCGACGCCATCGTCACGGCACGGATCGCCCAGAGCCCGGACGACTTCCTCGCCTATTGCGCCATGTGCCGCGACACCTTCGCCAAGCACGGCAAGCGCACCGCCCATCTGCTCGATCTGGTCTTCGCCGACGAGGGCGATCCGGCCGGGCGGATCGATCCCGGCCTGTCGCGCCGCCGTGACGCGCGGCTGCGGTTGAAGGCCGACCTGATGCGCGATCTCTGGGGGGAAGACATGGACGTTCCATTGCCGCGGATCGCACTGACGGTGCCCGAGGACGTCCGGCGCGACATGGAGCGCAAGCTGCTGCTGGTCGAGGACGCCGAGCGCGTGATCGCCGAGGCGGAGGCCTCCGGCCGGCGGCTGAAGGACCCGGCGACGGGCCGTCTCGTCGCGGCGCACCGCAGCGGTGAAGTGACCTGCTGGGTCGCCTATGAGCCGGACGGCGACGGCTTCGTTCTGCGCCGCGCCTGGAGCCATCGCATGAGCGTGGAGGCCAAGCCGTGACCGAGACCCCGACCACCCCCATCCTCGAAGCGCCGGCGATGATCTGTCTCGCCTGCGACGTCGCCCTCGAACCCGGAAAGATCGAGGCCGCCTATCTCGGCCAGACCTTCCCGGTCGATCTGCCGCGCTGTCCGAAATGCGGCTTCGTCTACGTCAGCGAGGAACTCGCGGCGGGGCGGATGCTGAAGGTCGAGCAGGCGCTGGAGGACAAGTGATGCAGGTCGCGCCGTCCACTGCCGGTCTCTACGGCGACGGCCGCGTCTGCGGCCCGGACGGCGCACCGCTCAGGCCGGGCGGGCCGGAACTGACCGAACGCCTCCTCGATCGCGCCGCCTTCCCCGCCGGTGGGGTGGTGGTCGACGTCGGCTGCGGCCAGGGGACCGGGGTCGCGGCCCTGTCGCGCCGCGGCCTGCGCGCGATCGGCGTCGATCGGGCGGCGGCGACGCTTCGAAGGGCACGCGAACGCGAGGGCGCCGCGCGTTTCCTCCTCGCCGACGCCGTCCGCCTGCCGTTCGCGACCGGGTCGCTCGACGGCGTCCTCGCCGAATGTTCGCTCTCGACCATGCCCGACCGCCGCGCCGCCCTCGCCGAATGGGCGCGGGTGGTGGCGATCGGCGGGCATCTGGCGCTCTCCGACGTCTTCGATCGCGCCGATCCGGTACGCGGCGGGGCGGGCGCGCTCGCCGCCGTGCCGCGGGATCTCGCGGCCGACCTCGCGGCGAGCGGCTTCGCGCCGATGTGGTTCGAAGACTGTTCGCAGGTTCTGAAGAACTGGGTGGCGCGCTTCGTCTTCGCCCACGGCTCGCTCGACGCACTGTGGGGCGAGGGCTGCGGCGCGACCGTCGACGGCCGGCGGCCGACCCGGCCGGGCTATTTCATGCTGATCGCCGCGCGCGTCGCCGGCGGTCCGGAGGTTTCGTCATGAGCGATCCCGACACCACCTTCCGCATCGCCGAGATGCTGCTCTCCGGGCTCAAGTGCAGCCACGTGCTGATGAAACTGGCGCTGGAGGCGCAGAACCGCGACGATCCCGATCTCGTCCGCGCCATGTCGGGTCTGGCGCTCGGCATGGGCCAGGGCTTCAACTGCGGCGCGCTGTCGGGCGGCTGCTGCGTGCTCGGCCTCGTCGCCGGACGGGCGGGCGAGGACGAGGCCGAAGACCCGCGCTTCGCCTCGGTGCTCGACGCCTTCTCCGGCTGGTTCCACACCTCGGCGAAGCAGCGCTTCGGCGGCATCGACTGCGCCGACATCATGAAGTTCGACCAGGCGCTGAAGGCCGAGCGCTGCCCGGCGCTGATCGGCGAGGTCTGGGACAAGCTCAACGAGATCCTCGCCGAACACGGCATCGATCCGACCGAGGTCCGGAGCGAGACGCCATGACCGACGCGCCCGCCCTCGCGACCGACCGCACCCGCGTCGCCGCGGTCGTCCTCGCCGCCGGCCGCTCGACCCGGATGGGCTCGTCGAAGCCGCTGCTGCCCTTCGGCGGCCGCACGGTGATCGAGCACGTCGTGGCGACGCTGGCCGAGGCCCGGATCGGACCGATCCACGTCGTCGTCGGCCATCGCGGGGCGCAAGTCGCGGCGGTGCTCGCCGGTGGTCCGGCGGTGGTGGTCGAGAACGCCGCCTACGATCTCGGCATGTATTCGAGCCTGCGCGCCGGTATCGCCTCGCTGCCGGAAGCGATCGCCGGCACGCTGCTCATCCCCTGCGACGTGCCGGCGGTCCGGGCTTCGACCTTCGCCCGCGTCGCCGAGGCGGGGCTGGCGCGGGGCGGCATCGTCCATCCGACCTTCCGCGGCGAGCCCGGCCATCCGCCCTTCCTGCCGAAGGGACTCTTTCCCGAGATCATCGCCGGCGACGGCGAAGGGGGCCTGCGTGCGCTCCTCGCCCGGCACGAGGCGGAGGCCTCGACCGTTGTCGTCTTCGATCGCGCCTGTCTCCACGACATGGACCACCCGCCGGAACACGCCGCGCTCGCCGAGGCCCTGGCGCATCGCCACGTGCCGGAGCCCGACGAATGCGAGGCGATCCTCGAGGCCCATGCGGTCGCCGAGCCGATCCGCCGGCACTGCCGGGCGGTGGCGGCGCTGGCGGTCGATCTGGCGCGGCGGCTCAATGCCGCCGGCGTCGCGCTCGACGTCGATCTCGTCGGCGCCGGGGCGCTGTTGCACGACGTCGCCAAGGGCCACGCGCGTCACGCCGAGGTCGGGGCGGCGATCCTCGCCGATCTCGGCTTTCCGCGCGTCGCCGCGGTGATCGCACGGCACATGGCGATCGACTTCGCTCCCGGCGACCCGCTCGACGAGGCGGCGGTGGTGCATCTCGCCGACAAGTGCATCGCCGGAGAGCGTCGCGTCGGTCTCGACGAACGCTTCGCCCCGGCCGAACGACGTTTCGGCGACGATCCGGCCGCCCTCGCCGGCGCGCGTCGCCGCAGGGCCGCGGCCGAGGCCGTGTTGCGTGCGGTCGCGGCCCGCATCGACTTCGCCGACGGACCCGCGCCGCCGGCGGCGCCGCCCTTCGTCGAGGTCAGGATCGGCCGATGAGCTGCTGCGAGACCCCCGTGACGCGCACCGACACCGAGAGCGTCTGCCCGGTCTGCCTGGCGACGATCCCGGCGGAGCGACGGGTGGTCGGCGACGCGGTGCATCTGGTCAAGACCTGTCCCGAGCACGGGACCTTCTCGACGCCGGTCTGGCGCGGCGTCGCCTCCTATGCCCGATGGGGCGCCGGCGCGCGGGTGCAGGCTCGGCCGACGGTGACGGCGACGACGGTCGACCGCGGCTGTCCGCACGACTGCGGCCTCTGCCCCGATCATCGCCAGCAGAGCTGCTGCGTCCTGCTCGAAGTGACGTCGCGCTGTGATCTCGCCTGTCCGGTGTGTTTCGCCTCGGCCGGACGGCAGGGGACGGACGCCTCACTCGAGGAGATCGGTGGGTGGCTCGACGTGCTCAACGAGGGCGGCGGCCGCGTCCACATCCAGCTCTCGGGCGGCGAGCCGACGGTGCGTGACGATCTGCCGGAGATCGTCCGGCTGGTGCGCGCCCGCGGCTTCGACTTCGTCCAGCTCAACACCAACGGCGTCCGTCTGGCGATGGAGCCGGCCTATGTGGCGGCCCTCGCCGAGGCCGGGCTCGACTGCGTCTTCCTGCAGTTCGACGGGGTCGACGACGCCGTCCACAAGGCGCTGCGCGGGGCGAAGCTGGCGCGGCTGAAGGACCTGGCGATCCGCCGCTGCGGCGACGCCGGGATCGGCGTGGTGCTGGTGCCGACGGTGGTGCCCGGCATCAACGACGGCCAGATCGGCGCCATCGTCGATCATGCGATCGCGCTGATGCCGGTGGTCCGCGCCGTGCATTTCCAGCCGATTTCCTATTTCGGCCGCCGTCCCCACGAGCCTACCGCGGCCGACCGCATCACCCTGCCCGAGGTGATGGCGGCGCTGATCGCCCATTCGGGCGGCACCATCGCGCTCGACGACTTCAATCCCGGTTCGGCCGAGAACCCCTATTGCTCGTTCAGCGGCCGTTTTGCGGTCGATGCCGCGGGGCGGCTGCGCTCGACGGGGGCGAAGGCGTCGTGCTGCGGCGTCCCGGCCGAGGCCCCGAAGGACGAGGCGAGCGCCTGTTGCGGCTCGACCCGGCCGAGCGCCGACGTCGCCCGCGCCCGGCGCTACGTCGCCGGCCAGTGGACGCGGCCGGTGGGGGAATTGGACGGCGAGGGCGATGCCTTCGACCGGTTCCTGGCGGCGCAGGAGCGGATGCTCGGGCTTTCCGGCATGGCCTTCCAGGACGCCTGGACGCTCGACCTCGAGCGGCTGCGGCAATGCCACATCCACGTCGTGTCGCCGGACAAGCGCGTGATCCCCTTCTGCGCCTACAATCTGACCGACCGCGACGGCGGCGCGCTGCACCGGCCGCAGACGCGGCGGCGGGAGGCGGCGCCGTGACGACCCCGCTCGACGATCGGCTGGCGGCGCTGCACGGGCTTCCGCCCGACTTCGGCCGTGCCGACCTCGAGGCGCTGCAGTTCGCTCGGCTCGCCGAGACGATCGCCCATGCGCGCGCCCGCAGCCCGTTCTACCGCGACCGGACCGACTGGCCGGAGGGGCCGATCGACGGTCGTGCGGCGCTGGCGCGTCTGCCCTTCACCACGCCCGACGATCTCGTCCGCGCCGATCCGCCGCTCGCCGCGGTGTCGGCGGGCGAGATCGAACGGATCGTGACGCAGCCGACGTCGGGGACGACCGGGGCGCCGAAGCGGGTCGGCTTCTCGGCCGAGGACCGCGAGGCGACGCTCGACTTCTTCCATCACGGCATGACGCTCTTCACGGGTCCCGAAGACCGCGTCGCCATCGCCTTTCCCGCCGATCGGCCGGGCGGTGTCGGCGATGGGCTCGCCGCGGCGCTGCGTCGGCTGGGGGCGACGCCGCTGATCGTGCCGAGCGACGCGACGCCGGAAGAATTCGCCGATTTTCTGCGCCGCGAGCGGGCGACGATGGCGGCCGGGCCGCCGGTGCGGCTGCTTGCGGCCGCGCGGGTGTCGCGTTTCGACGGCGGCGCGCCGATCCGGCTCCGGGCGGTGCTGGTCAGTTCCGACCATACGAGCGGGGCGTTGAGGCGTGGTCTCGAACGGGCCTGGGGCGCGGCCGTCCACGACCACTGGGGCATGACCGAGACGGGTTACGGCGGGGCCGTCGAATGCGGGGCGCACGCCGGGCTCCACGTCCGCGAGGCCGATCTGCTCGTCGAGGTGATCGATCCGGCGACCGGCACGGTCTGTCCCATGGGCGAGCCGGGCGAGGTGGTCGTCACCACGCTCGGGCGGCGTGCGATGCCGCTCCTGCGTTATCGCACCGGCGACCGTGGAAGGCTGATCGACGCGCCCTGCGCCTGTGGCTCGCGCCTGCTGCGTCTCGTCGGGCTCGACGGGCGGCTCGACGGCGACGTCGCGATCGACGGGCGGCGCTTCGGCATGCCACGGCTCGACGAGATCCTGTTCGGCGTCGACGGGGTCTGCGACTTCGAGGCCCGTTTCGTCGACGGCGCGCCGCCGACGCTTGCCGTCTCCGTCGCGGCGGTCTCGGCCTGGCCCGACACGGCGATCGTCGCGGCGGTCGAGGCGGCCGTCGCGTCGGACGGACTCGTCGGTCCGCTCGTCGCCACCGGGCGGCTCCGCCTCGCGGTCGGGCGCAGCGAGGGCACGATCGTCGCGCGGCGGGGCAAGCGCCGGCTGATCCGGGAGGAGGCGCGATGCGCCGCGTTCACCTGATCCGCCACGGCGCGGTCGTCGGCGACGGCCATCGCCGCTATCTCGGGCGCACCGATCTGGCGATGAGCGAGGCCGGAATCGCGCAGATCGCGGCGCTCGCCGAAGTCTTCGCCGAGGCGCCGCCCTTCGACGTCGTGTGGTGCAGCGATCTCGATCGGGCGCGGCAGACGGCGGAGATCCTCGCCGCACCGCGGGCGATCCCGATCCGGGTCGACGCGCGGCTGCGCGAGATCGACATGGGCGACTGGGAGGGGCTCGACCGGGCGACGCTGGCCGCGACCGATCCGGAGGCCCATGCGGCGCGCGGGCGCGATCTCTTCGGCTTCCGTCCGCCGGCCGGCGAGAGCTTCGCCGACGTGCTCGCCCGCGTCCTGCCGGTCTGGGCCGAAATCGCCGGCGACGCCGGCGACGCCCGGATCGCGGTGGCGGGGCATGCCGGCGTCCATCGGCTGATCCTCTGCCGCATTCTCGGCATGGCGCCGGAGAACCTCTTCCGCCTGCCCAAGACCTACGGCCACGTCGACGTGCTGGAGCGCGGGCGCGACGGATGGGTGGCGCGGCTGCTGGATGCCGGGCCGATGGCGCTCGCCGACTGGCTGCGCGGATCGTCGCCGCAGGCCGCCTGACGGCCGGGCGTCGATCGACCCGCCGGGCCGATCGGGGAACCGTCGGCCACCCCTCCCGCATGAATTCGGATCGAAGCGGCGCCGCCTGTCGCACTGCAACGTGCCGCCCCGTCGCGGACGCTGTTGCGCGATCGTACAAACCTTTACGAATCGTTGATTTTCAATATTAGCCGAATAAACGTGCGGGTTGTCATCATAGGTTTTGCTATATCGTCTACGTTTGCGCCGCAATAAGGCATATTTGTGGTGTAACGACATGCGAGTCTGGCCGGAGAGAAAGGAACGTCACGCACGGATCGAGATCATTCCGATGATCGACGTGATGATGTTCCTTCTCGTATTCTTTGTATTGATCAGCACGAACGTGCTGCCGGCGCTCGGCCTCAAGGTCAATCCGCCGTCTTCGGCGCATCCCGACAAGGTCGTCGAGAAGGTCCGCTACACCGTCGGCATCGATCGCGAGGGTCGGATCTTCCTCGACGGGCGGCCGATGGAGCTCGCCGTACTCGCCGAGACGCTGAAGACCGCGACCGCCGAGAAGCCGGCGGCGGTGGTCATCGCCGGCGACGAGGGCGCCGCCCTGCAGACTCTGGTGAGCGTTCTCGACGCGCTGAAGTCGGCGGGTGTCGGCAGCGCGCAGATCGTCACGAGGGCGAAGTGAGTGCGTGCCGATCATGAAACCCGACCGGGACGCTCGTCTTTCGAATGCCGTCGCGATGCTGGTGATGGCCGGGGCGGTCTATGCCGCGGCCTCCTCGGCCGCGTCGCTGCCGCCTCCGCCGCCGGTGGAGACGACGATGGAACTGTCGCTGGCGCCCGCCGAGGAAGCGGCCGCGGAAACGCCGACGCCGCCGGCGGAAGAGCCGCCGCCGGAACCGCCGCCGCCGGAGCCCCCGAAACCCGAGGAGCCCCCGCCGCCGGAGCCGCCCCCGCCGCCACCGGAACCGCCGGTGCCCGATCCGCTGCCGGCGGTCGAGCCGCCGCCCCCGCCGCCGAAGCCCGAGCCGCCGAAACCCGTTCCGCCGAAGCCGGATCGGCCCAAGCCGCCGAAACCGGAGAAGCCGCGCGAGGAGAAGCCGAAGCCGGTGCGTCCCGCCGCGGAGAATCCGGCGCCGGCCGCCAGGGCCGCCGCGCCGGCGCGGCCCGCCTCGGCCGGCAACGCGGCACAGTTCCGCGCCTGCCTGCAGAGCCGGGCGCGCTACCCGACCTCGAAGGAGGCACGGCTGCAGAACCCGCACGGATCGGTCGGCGTCACCGTCTCGATCTCGGGCACGTCGATCACCGGCGTCTCGGTCACCGCGAGCTCCGGCTCGTCGATCCTCGATGCCGCGGCCCGGTCGAGCGTCCTCTCCTCCGGCTGCGGTGCGCTCGCCGGCGGTGCGAGCTCGCTCTCCGGACGCATCCAATTCTGAACCCTTCGCGCCAGACGAACCGACAGGACCGATCCCCATGACCCTTCGTCTTCTCGCCGTCGCCCTGCTCGCCACGACCGCCCTGTGCGGTGGTGCGCAGGCGCAGTCCCAGCCCTCGGCCGCCGATCAGGCGACGCAGGTCGACAAGAAGAAGCAGCGCGCCAAGCCGGCCGCGGCCGCGGCGGCTCCCGCCCCGGCCGCTCCGGCGGCGGAGGCGAAGCATCGCCGCGATGCCCGCGCCCTGCCGGGCATGACCGCGGCGCCGACCGATTTCGGCACCGTCTACGCCCAGGGCGGCGGCTCGACCGAGGGCACCTCGGCGGGTGGCTCGACCGGCAAGGATCTCGGCGGCGGCTACATGATCGAGGAAGAGGTCCCCAAGACCCGCTCGACGGTGACGCGTGACGCGATCGACAAGCTGCCGCCGACCGCCAACCCCTATCAGATGATCGACCTGCTGCCGGGCGTGAACGCGACCTCGACCGACGCGACCGGCCTCAACGGCGGCGACATCACCATCCGCGGTGCGGAATCGGGCCAGATCGGCTTCACCATCGAGGGCGCGCCGGTCAACGATTCCGGCAACTACGCGCTCTATCCGCAGGAATATGTCGACGGCGAGAACATCCAGCAGGTCTCGGTGGCGCAGGGCACGCCCGACCTCGACAGCCCGCACATCGGCTCGTCGGGCGGCGTGATCAACCTCTACATGCGCGATCCGTCGAAGGAGCGCGGCGGCTACGTCTCCTCGACCATCGGCATGCACAATCACTGGCGCAACTATCTGCGCCTCGAGAGCGGCCAGATCGAGAACTTCCGCGGCTACGTCTCCTATTCCTACAATTACCGTGATCACTGGTCGGGTGTCGGCACCGACAACCGCACCCACATCGACACCAAGATGGTGTGGGACCTCGATCCCGGCAATCACATCCGCGCTTCGGTGATCTACAACCGTGCGCTCAACAACTTCTACGCCAACCCGACGCTGGCGCAGTTCAACACCGGAACCTGGCTGCCGAACTACAACGCCAATCTGACCGGCAATGCCTCGACCGACACGAACTATTACAAGTACAAGGCCAATCCGTTCGAGAACGCGATCGTCTCGCTGCCGTCGGACTTCCGCATCACCGACAACCTGACCTACGACGTCGTGCCCTACTTCTGGTACGGCTTCGGCTCGGGCGGCGGCGTCTCGACCATGACGGAAGGCTCGTCGGTCTACTACGGCAACGTCGGCGTCAACGGCGTCGACTGGAACGGCAGCGGCACGGTCACCGCCGGCACGAAGGTCAACTACTACAATCCGTCGATCACCCGGACCTATCGTCCCGGCATCGTCAACAAGCTGACCTACGAGTGGGGCGACCACAAGATCGTCGGCGGCTACTGGTTCGAGCAGGCGTTCCATCGCCAGTCGGGCCCGTATCAGTCGCTCGACGCCTCCGGCAACGTCCGCGACTACTTCATGACGGACGGCGACGGCTACACCATCACCACCGGTCCGCTCGCCGGCCAGACGCTGATGAAGCGCCTCGCCACCACGCGCACCACGACCCACATGTTCTTCCTCGGCGATACCTGGTCGATGTTCGGCGACACGCTGAAGCTCGACTACGGCGTCAAGCAGGCCTTCGTCACCCGCGACATCACCAACGAAGCGCCCGGCACGACGCGTGATACCCGTTTCACCGACGTCGCGACGCTGCCGCAGATCGGCCTGAACTGGAAGTTCATGCCGGAGCACCAGGCCTTCGTCAGCCTGGCCACCGCCTTCCGCAGCGTGCCGAACTACGCGCTCTACGACAGCTTCTCGACCTCGAGCGGCTCCATCTCGCCGGCCGGCCGGCCCAATCCGGAGCGGGCGACGACGATCGAGTTCGGCCATCGCTATCAGGGCGAGCTCTTCGCCACGTCGCTGTCGGCCTACGGCACTCACTTCACCGATCGTCAGGTGTCGACCTACGTGCTCGACGGCTCGGGCAACTCGGTGTCGAGCTACACCAACGCCGGCACGGTCAACAAGATCGGCCTCGACGCCGAGGTCGGCACCCGCCGCTTCTTCGGCGGCCTGCGCCCCTATGCCTCGATGTCGCTGGGTCTGACGCGGATGGAAGACAATCTGCCGACCACCACGCGGATCAACAGCAGTTCGCCCTATCGCAACGACTGGTACGCCACCGCCGGCAAGCAGTTGCCCAAGTCGCCGAACGTCATCGCCGCCCTCGGCCTCGACTGGGACGACGGCACCTATCTCGCCAATGCCTCGGTCAAATACGTCGGCCCGCAGTATTCGACCTACATGAACGACGAGCGCATGCCGGGTTACGCCCGCCTCGATGCCGCGCTCGGCTATCGCTTCGGCGACGTCAACGTGGCCGACAAGGCGACGATCAAGAAGCCCGAACTGCGCCTGTCGATGACCAACCTGCTCGACCAGCGCATGCTGACCGGCATCTATTCGACCAAGACCAACGCGGCCGCGACGACCTCCGTCCTCGGCTCGACGATCTCCGGTTCGGCGCCGACCTACTACATGAGCGAGGGCTTCTCGATGATGCTCACCTTCAAGGCGGCGTTCTGATGGGCATTCACATCGACACCGCCTATTTCCACGAGATCTGCATCGCGGTTCTCTACGGTTTCGCGGCTCTGCTGACCTTCGTGCTGGTGGAGCGGATCGTCTACTACGGCATCCTGAAGTGGCGGGTGCATCGCATCCGCAAGGGGCTCGACGCCTCCGGTCGACTGACGTCGCGCGGCGAGAGCCTCGCCGGGCGCGACGTGCTCGCCCGGTCGATCGCCGACTACGTCGCCGTCCAGGACGAGCCGGAGATCACCCGGTCGCGCGTCGAGGACCTGTCCTCGGCGCTCTACCTGACGATGGACGCGCGGGTCTCCGCGCGTCTGTGGGTGCTCGACACGGTGGTCACGGCGGCGCCGCTGCTCGGCCTGCTCGGCACCATCCTCGGCATCATGGACACGTTCGACGCGCTGTCGGCCGGCGGCATCTCCGATCCGGCGGCGGTCAGCCGCGGCATCGCGGCGGCGCTGCTCGCCACCGCCATCGGCATCGGCACGGCGCTCTACGGGCTGATGGCCCACAACCTCCTCCACCGGGTGGCCGACGTCATCCTCGAGGAGTTCAAGAGCTTCCTGCTCGCCGCCACCCGCTGATCCTCGACGCGCGGCCTTTCGCGGCCGCGCGTCCGTCCTGCTTCCGCGCTCGACGAGGGCCGCCATGTCGATCCATCCCAGCCGCCGCGACTTCCTCGGCGCCGCCGCCCTTCTCGGAGCCTCGGGGCTCCATCCGGCGCTCGCCGCCACGCCGCGGCTGCGGCTGGCGATCCTGGCGACCTCCGATCTCCACATGGCGCTGACCGACTGGGACTACTACAAGGCCCGGCCGGACCCGACGACCGGGCTCTCGCGCGTCGCCACGCTGATCGCGGCGGCGCGGAAGAGCTTCGCCAACACGCTGCTGGTCGACAACGGCGATCTCCTGCAGGGCAACCCGCTGGCCGACCAGATCGCGCGCGGCGGTCTCGCGGACGGCGCGATCCATCCGGCCTATCGCGTGATGAACGCGCTTCGTTACGACGCCGCGACGCTCGGCAATCACGAGTTCAACTACGGTCTCGATTTCCTCGAGCGCTCGCTGCGCGGCTCGGCCTTCCCGCAGATCTCGGCGAACATCCGCCGCGCCGACGGTACGACCTTCCTGCCGGCGACGACCATCCTCGAACGTCGCTTCGTCGACGAGGCCGGTACGGCGCACGACCTGAAGATCGGCGTGATCGGCTTCGCGCCGCCGCAGATCATGGTCTGGGACAAGTCGAACCTCGAGGGGCGTCTCACGACCGACGACGTGATCGAGGCGGCGGAACGCCACGTGCCGGCGCTGCGCGCGGCCTGCGACGTGGTGGTTGCGCTCTGCCACGGCGGCGTCGGCGGCGGGCCGCGTCGCAAGGGCGAGGAGAACGCCGGCCTGCATCTGGCCGAGGTGCCTGGCATCGACGTGGTCGTCACCGGCCATTCCCATCGCGTGCTGCCCGGCCCCGACTTCGCGGGACAGGCGGGCGTCGACGCGGTCAAGGGAACGCTCGCCGGCAAGCCGGCGGTGATGCCGGGCTTCTGGGGCAGCCATCTCGGCGTCGTCGATCTCGGGCTCGTCCAGGACGGCGGCCGCTGGCGGATCGCCGACTTCGCCTGCGAGGCACGGCCGATCGCCCGGCGCGACGGGCAGAAGACGGTCGCTCTGGTCGAGCCCGATCCGGAGGTCGAACGCCTCGTCCGCCCGGAACACGAGGCGACCCGGGCGTATGTCGACCAGCCGGCCGGCCGTTTCGCCCGTTCGATCGACAGCTATTTCGTCTGGACGGGGCGCGATCCGGCGACGACGCTGGTCAACCGCGCCCAGACCGAATACGCCCGCCGGCTCCTCGCCGGTACCGAATACGAGAAACTGCCGCTGCTCTCGGCGATGGCGCCGTTCCGCGCCGGCTACACGCCGGATTCGTGGATCGACATCCCGGCCGGACCGGTGGCGCTGCGCCAGGTCGCCGATCTCTACGCCTATTCCAACACGCTGGTGGTGGTGAAGGTGACCGGCGCGCTGCTGCGCGAATGGCTCGAGCATGCCGCCCGCGTCTTCGCCCGCATCGTGCCGGGCGCGGCCGAGGTGCAGTCGCTCATCGAGCCGAAGATCCCGTCCTACAACTTCGACGTGATCTCAGGGCTCACCTGGACGATCGACGTCACGCGCCCGCCGCGCACCGATGCCCAGGGCCGCATCGTGACGCCCGAGGGCGGACGCATCTCCGATCTGAAACACGAGGGCCGGCCGATCGACGAGGCGTCGGAGTTCCTGGTCGTCACCAACAACTATCGCGCCGACGGCGGCGGCGGCTTCCCCGGCATGGACGGCGGCCGAGTGGTGCTGCGCGCGCCCGACGGCAACCGCGACGTCGTCCTGAAGTGGGTGATGGAGCAGCCGGAGGTGACGGTGCCCGACGAACGCCCCTGGCGTTTCGCCCCGCTCGGCAAGCCGACCACCGTCGCCTTCGACGGCGCGCCGCAGGCCCGGACCCGGCTCGCCGAGGCGCCGGAACTGCGTGAGATCGCCGCCGTCCGTGAGGGCTGGACACGCTGGGCCTTCGACCTCGCGTGAGGCGCGCAAGCCTTACCATGGGGCAGGCGTGACACTGTCATGGACAGTTCACGGGACCGTCACGCCGCCTTCGCGTTCTTCGGGGAAACCCGCATGTCTTCGACGAAAGGAGCATGTCATGGACCCCCAATCGGTCGCGGTCACGGGCGTCGACAAGAGCTTCGGCGGGGCGCGCGTCCTCGACGGGATCGACCTCTCGATCGAGCCGGGCGAGTTCGTCTCGCTGGTCGGCGAATCCGGTTGCGGCAAGTCCACGCTGCTCAGGATCATCGCCGGGCTCGAGAGTCCGGATCGCGGGCGGGTGACGATCGGCGGCACCGACGTGACGCAGGTCGATCCGAGCGATCGCAACATCGCGATGGTGTTCCAGTCCTACGCGCTCTATCCGCACATGACGGTGAAGCGGAACATCGCCACGCCGCTCAGGATGCGTCGCCTGTCGCTCGCCGGCCGCATGCCGCTTCTCGCCCCCTTCGTGCGCGGACGCGGCGCGGTGCTCGAGGCGATCGACCGGGAAGTCGCCGCCGCCGCCGCCATGCTCAAGATCGAGGACCTGCTCGATCGCCGTCCGGCGCAGCTCTCCGGCGGCCAGCGTCAGCGCGTGGCGCTGGCGCGGGCGCTGGTGCGCTCGCCCGCCGCCTTCCTGATGGACGAGCCGCTCTCCAATCTCGACGCCAAGCTGCGCACCCACATGCGCGAGGAACTGGCGGCGCTGCACCGCCGGCTCGGCGCCACCTTCGTCTATGTCACGCACGACCAGGTCGAGGCGATGACCATGTCGAACCGCATCGCGCTGATGGACGGCGGCCGCATCCTGCAGTTCGGCACCGCGGCCGATCTCTACGAGCGGCCCGCGTCCCTCGCCGTCGCCCGGTTCATCGGTTCGCCGTCGATCAACCTGCTGCCGGTCGAGATCGAGGCGGGCGGGTCGATCACCGCCTTCGGCCGGCCGTTCGGCATCCGGGCGACGGCCGATGCCGGGCCGGCGGTGCTCGGCGTTCGGCCGGAGGACGTGGTGGTCGGGGCGCCGGGCCTGCCGGCGCGGCTGGTGCGGGTCGAACGCCACGGTGCCGATTGTTTCGAGACCTACGCGCCGCTCGCCGACGACACGCTGCGCATCGTCGCCCGCCGGGCGCCGAGCGCGGTCGCCGGGGCGGACGAGGTCGTGTCGCTCGGCATCGTCGCCGAACGGGTCCATCTCTTCGACGCCGACGGGCAGCGTCGCCCGACCGCCTTCCGCGTCGAGGTGCCGGCATGAGTGTCGCGGCGACCCTTTCCGGCGCGGTCCGGACGATGGCGCGACCGATCGGCCGCGAGGCGCGGGCGCGGCGGACGGGGCTGCTCTTCGCGGCGCCGGCGGTCTTCCTGCTCGTCGCGATCTACCTCGTGCCGATGATCGTGCTCGCGGGCTTCGCGCTGACGGACTATCGGCTCGGGTCGCTCGCGACCCGCTTCGTCGGGCTCGACAACTTCGTCCGCGCCTTCTCCGATCCGGTCTTCGTGCGGGCGACCGCCAACACCGTGCTCTATGCGGCGATCGTCATCCCCGGCGGCGTCTTCCTCGGGCTCGGGGCGGCGCTCCTGGTCGAGGGGCGGCGGCGCAGCCGGTCGTTCTTCGAGACCGCCTATTTCCTGCCGGTGACGGCGACGCTCGTCGCCATGGCGACGGTGTTCCAGTTCCTGCTGCACCCGTCGATCGGGCCGATCAACGCGGCGATCGTCGCGCTCGGCTTCGAGCCGGTCGCCTTCCTGTCGACGCCGAAGCTCCTGGTGCCGACCATGGCGGTGATCGGCATCTGGCAGGTCGTCGGCTTCAACATGGTGCTGTTCCTCGCCGGCCTCTCGGGCATCCCGCGCGATCTCCACGAGGCGGCGCGGCTCGACGGCGCACGCCACCCGATCGACCGGTTCCTGACCGTCACCTGGCCGATGCTCGGACCGACGACGATGTTCGTCGTCGTCACCACCTCGATCACCGCCTTCAAGGTGTTCGAGACCGTCGCCGTGCTCACCCACGGCCGCGGCGGCACCGAGACGATGCTCTACGACCTCTATCTCGAGGGCTTCGAATATTCGAACACCGGTTATGCCGCGGCACTGACGCTGCTCTTCCTGGCGGTCGTCCTGGTGCTGTCGATCGGCCAGACCCTCCACCTCGATCGCAAGGTTCACTATCGATGAGCGGCTCGACGGGACGCTGGGTTTCACGCGCGGTGCTGGCCGCCGGGGCGGCCCTGATGCTGCTGCCGTTCTGGTGGATGCTGCTCACCGCCATGCGCTCGCCGGCGGAGATCTTCCACGGCTCGCTCCTGCCGGTGATCGACATTGCCGCGGCGCTCGACAACTTCGGCCGGGCGGCGGCGCAGGTGCCGATGGCGCGGTTCATGGCGAACGGCGTGATCGTCTGCGGCGGCATCCTCGCGGTGCAGGTGCTGACGGCGGTGCCGGCGGCCTATGCGCTCGCCAAGCTGCGCTTTCCCGGCCGCGATCTGCTCTTCGCCACGGTGGTGGCGGCCCTCGCCGTGCCGATGCAGGCGCTGGCGCTGCCGCTCTTCGTCGGCCTGTCGAAGGCGGGGCTGCTCGACACCTACTTCGCGATGATGGTGCCGTTCTTCCTGTCGGTCTTCGCCATCTTCCTCTTCCGCCAGTCGTTCCGCTCCTACCCCGACGAGATCGTCGACGCGGCGCGGCTCGACGGGTTCTCGGAGTGGGAGATCTGCTGGGGCCTCGTCCTGCGCGGCTCGCTGCCGGCGCTCGCGGCCTTCGCGGTGTTCTCGGTGGTCGCCCACTGGAACGACCTCTACTGGCCGATGATCGTCGTCTCGTCGCCCAGCCTCGCGCCGCCGCCGCTCGGCATGATGATCTTCGCCGACGTCGAGAGCGGCGCCAACTACGGCGCGCTGATGGCCGGCGCGACGATGATCACGGCGCCGATGGTCGTCGCCTTCCTTCTCGCCCGGCGGCAGTTCGTCGCCGGCATCACGATGTCCGGGGTCAAGTGACCCGGAAAGCGCCTCCCGCTCCAAACCAGACGAAACGGAGATCCCCATGTCGTTCGTGAAACGCATCGCCGCCGCCGCGCTCGCGGTCGGGCTCGCGTTGCCGGCCGCGGCCTCGGCCGAACCGGTGACCCTCAAGGTGCTCTACAACCTGCCGGGCTTCACCAAGTTCCATCAGCCGATCGCCGACGCGTTCATGGCCGCCAACCCGGACGTCAAGATCGAGTTCCTGGCGCCGGCCGCCGGCTACAACGAGGGCCAGCAGCAGGTGCTGCGCGCCGCCGTCACCGGCAATCTGCCGGACGTCTACTTCTCGGGCTACAATCTGACCGCCGAGCTCGTCCACACGCTGGCGCCGCGCGGCCAGATCTCCGATCTCGGGCCGTTCATCGCCAAGGAAGGCGGTCAGGCCTTCCTCGACGCCAACTATTCGCCGCGCATGGCGGCGCTCGGCGTGATCGACGGCAAGCAGTACGGCCTGCCGGTCAACGCCTCGTCGCCGATCATGTACGTGAACGCCGATCTCGTCCGCAAGGCGGGCGGTGATCCCGAGCACATGCCCGACACGTTCGACGGCCTGATCGCGCTCGCCAAGAAGATCCACGACGCCGATGCGAAGGTCGCCGGCATCGCCTACGACATCGCCGGCTGGCCGGACGACTGGCTGTGGCAGGCGCTGATCGTGTCGCAGGGTGGCCAGCTGGTCGATCCGGCGACCGGCAAGGCCGGCTTCGACAACGCCATCGGCCTCAAGGCGCTGCAGTTCACCCGCCGCTTCGTCACCGAGGGTGGCCAGGTGGTGCTCGACTGGGATCAGGCGCGCCAGCAGTTCGGCGCCGGCCTCACCGGCTTCCTGTTCTCGACGCCGGCCCACGTCCAGACCATCGAGGGTCTGGTCGGTACCCGCTTCAAGCTCGTCACCACGACCTTCCCGCTCGAGGACAAGGTCAAGGGCGGCGTGCCGACGGGCGGCAACTCGGCGGTGATGCTGACCCAGGACAAGGCCAAGCAGGACGCGGCCTGGAAGTACCTCAAGTGGATCACCGGTCCGGCGGCGCAGAACACCATCGTCCGCATCACCGGCTATCTGCCGACCAACAAGAACGCCACCGGCCCGGACTATCTCGGCCCCTACTACGTCGAACGTCCCAACGTGAAGACGGCGTCGCTGCAGGCCGACAAGTCGCTGCCGTGGGCGGGCTATCCGGGCGGCGATTCCGTCCGCATCTGGCGCACCCAGCGCGACATCGTCGGCAAGGTGATGCGCGGCGAGGTCTCGCCCGAGCAGGGTCTGAAGGACATGGTCGCCGAGACCAACGCCCTGATGACCAAGTGAACGAGGGATCCGGTCGACGGCGTGGGGGCATCCCCCGCGCCGTTCCGGAAGCGACCATGAAGATCATCCAGATCACCGATACCCACCTCGTCCGGCCCGGCCGGCGGGTCAACGGCGTCGATCCGGAGGCGCAGCTGCGCGCCGCGATCGCCGACATCGTCGATCGTCACGCCGACGCCGAACTCCTGGCGATCACCGGCGATCTCTGCGACGACGGCGATCCGGAAGCCTACGGGCTGCTCGACGACATCCTGGCGCCGCTGCCCTTCCCCTATCGGCTGATGCTCGGCAATCACGATCATCGCCCGGCCTTCGTCGGCGCCTTTCCGCATCACCCGCGCGACGCGGCCGGCTACGTCCAGTCGTGGCTCGACACGGCGCACGGGCGGCTGCTCTTCCTCGACACGCACGAGGCGGGGGTGATCGGTGGGATCTACGGGCCGGATCGGCTCGCCTGGCTCGACGCGGCGCTGGCGGGCGCGGGCGAGGAACCGGTGACGGTCTTCCTCCACCATCCGCCGTTCCCCGACGGGCTCGCCCATTTCCGCAACATCGGCCTGCACGACGACGGCGCGGTGATGGCGCGGCTCAGGGCTCATCGGCCCGGCGTGCGTCACGTGGTGTTCGGTCACGTCCACGTGCCGATCGCCGGCAACGACCGCCACGGCATCGCCTTCTCCTCGGGTCAGGCCTGTGCCCATCGCTTCGTCACCGACATCGACGATCTGTGCCCGGCCTGGACCGACGGTCGGCCGTGCTACCGGGTGCTGGTGATCGACGACTTCGGCTTCCGCGCCTATGCCTCGGAGGTCGGCGAGACGCCGACGGCCAAGGCGACGTTCTGCGCCGGCCCCTGAGCGGCGCTCGCGCGATCGGCCTTCCTCCGTCCGCCGTCGCGGGCCGCGATGCGTTCGAGCATCCGTTCCGCGGCGACGGCGGCGGCACGCGAGCCGTCGGCTACGCCCGACACTTCCTTCATGTCCCAGGACGACGCCGTCCAATGCCAGCGGCCGGCGTCCGGACCGCCGACGATGCGATGGACGCGGCCGTAGCCGACGCCGGCCATCGAGGCGAAGAAATCCGGCCTGCGCTCACCTTCGGACCTGCCGAAGGGGCGCCAGTTCAGCCGCGGCTTGTCGATCTGTTCTTCGCTCATCATCCCTCTGCCGTGGCTCGGGTCCGCGCGCTCGCGCTTCGAGACGAGCCTGCGACGGTCTTCGTTGCCGATTGATGACGGTCTCCCCGTCGACCGGGCCGCGCGACGCGCCCGGCGCGTCGGCGGATCGCGCGGCCGTTGCCAGCGGGGGACGGGTGCCGCATCACCAAAATGGTGATGACGCCCAATTTGTGAGTTTCACCATCAAAATTTCATGGTCATTCGCACGAAGACGAGGCGTTCGCTTCGGCGTAGTCTCGGCGCAGGTCGAAATCGTGCCGTTACGGCACGGAGACAGATCGTCGCGCCAGGGAGAGACCCATGAAGATCGTCGTCGCGCCGGACTCGTTCAAGGAGAGCCTCTCGGCCCTCGACGTGGCGCACGCGCTCCGCGACGGCTTCGCCGAGGTGTGGCCGGACGCCGACTACGCGCTGGTGCCGGTCGCCGACGGCGGCGAGGGGACCGTCGACGCGCTGGTCGCCACGACCGGCGGCAAGCGGGTGGCGACGCGGGTCGTCGGCCCTCTCGGCAACCAGATCGAGGCCTTCTGGGGCCTCTCGGGCGACGGCAAACTGGCGATCGTGGAAATGGCGGCGGCGGCAGGACTGATGCTGGTGCCGCCGGCCGAACGCAATCCGCTGGTCACCACCACCTGGGGCCTCGGCCAGCTCATCCGCGCGGCGCTCGACGCCGGCGCCCGGCGTTTCGTCGTCGGCATCGGCGGCTCGGCCACCAACGACGCCGGCGCCGGCATGATCCAGGCGCTCGGCGGGCGGCTGCTCGACGCCGAGGGCCGCGATCTGCCCCCCGGCGGCGGCGCGCTGGCGTCGCTCGAGCGGATCGATTTCTCCGGGCTCGATCCCCGGCTTTCCGAATGCACCATCGACGTCGCCTGCGACGTCGACAATCCGCTCTGCGGCCCCAAGGGCGCCTCGGCGATCTTCGGACCGCAGAAGGGCGCGACGCCCGAGATGGTCGCGACCCTCGATCGCAACCTCGCCCGCTTCGCCGCGGTGGTGAAGGCGCAGCTCGGCCTCGACGTCGCCGACCTCCCCGGATCCGGCGCCGCCGGCGGGCTCGGTGCCGGCCTGCGCGCGGTGGTCGGGGCGACGCTCCGGCCGGGCGTCGAGATCGTCATGGAGGCGGTCGGCATGGATGCGATCGTCGCCGACGCCGACCTCGTCGTCACCGGCGAGGGCCGCATCGACGGTCAGACCGTCCACGGCAAGACGCCGGTCGGCGTCGCCGCGGTGGCGCGCCGCCACGGCTGCCCGGTGATCGCCATCGCCGGCTCGGTCGGCGCCGGCGCCGAGGCGGTCCACGCCCACGGCATCGACGCCGTCTTCGGCATCCTGCCGCGCCCCTGCACCCTCGCCGAGGCACTCGCCGAGGCCGAACCCAACCTGCGCCGCACGGCGCGCAACGTCGCCGCCACCCTGGCGCTCGGCGGCTTCGGCCGAGGCGCGAAGGACTGAGCGGCCCCCACTCCATCCGCCTCCGGGCGTCGAGGATTCGATCGATGAAACGCCAGCGCAGAGCCAAGATCGTCGCCACCGTCGGACCGGCCAGTGCCGATCCGGCCATGCTGAAGCGCCTGTTCGAGGCGGGCGTCGACACGTTCCGTCTGAACTTCAGCCACGGCTCCCACGCCGATCACGCCGCGGTCTTCGCCGCGATCCGCGATCTCGAGCGCGAGACGAAGGCACCGATCGGCATTCTCCAGGACCTCCAGGGTCCGAAGATCCGCATCGGCCGGGTCGCCGGCGGCAAGGTCACGGTCGCGGCCGGCGACAGCGTCGTCTTCCGCCCCGGCACCGAGCCGGGCGGCGTCGACGCCCTGCCGCTGCCGCACCCCGAGATCTTCGCCGCGGTGCTGCCGGGTCACGAACTGCTGATCGACGACGGCCGTGTGCGGCTGCGCGTCGTCGCGGTCGCGGCCGACCGGATCGCGACCGAGGTGGTGGTCGGCGGCACGCTCTCCGACCGCAAGGGTGTCAACCTGCCGGGAACCGTGCTCGACCTGTCGCCGCTGACCGCCAAGGACCGCGCCGACCTCGCCTTCGGCCTCGAGCTCGGGGTCGACTGGGTGGCGCTCTCCTTCGTGCAGAAGGCCTCCGACGTGATCGAGGCGAAGGCGCTGATCGGCGATCGCGCCGGTCTCGTCGCCAAGATCGAGAAGCCCTCGGCGCTGGACGAGATCGACGCGATCATCGCCATGTCCGACGGCATCATGGTGGCGCGCGGTGACCTCGGCGTCGAGATCCCGCACGAGCACGTGCCGGGCCGGCAGAAGGAACTGGTGCGCGCCTGCCGCCTCGCCGGCAAGCCGGTGATCGTGGCGACGCAGATGCTCGACTCGATGATCACCTCGCCGACGCCGACCCGCGCCGAGGCCTCCGACGTGGCGACCGCGATCTACGACGGCGCCGACGCCGTCATGCTCTCGGCGGAATCGGCGGCGGGCCAGTATCCGGTCGAGGCAGTGTCGATGATGGACCGCGTCATCCGCGCGACCGAGGCCCACGGGCTCTATCCTTCGATCGTCCATGCCTCGGCGACGCACGACGAGCGCACGGCGCAACACGGCGTCGCGGCGGCGGCGGCCGATCTCGCGGTGTCGATCGATTCCGCTCTGATCGTCGCCTTCACCTCGTCGGGGGCGACCGCGGCGCGCATCGCCCGCAAGCGGCCGGCGCTGCCGATCCTGGCGCTGACGCCGTCGAGCACGGTGTCGCGGCGTCTCGCGCTGATGTGGGGCGTGCAGGGCCTGCCGTCGAACGGCGCCCACGGCTACGACGAAATGATTTCGCTGGCGACCCGCGCGGCGCTCGACGAGGGGCTGGTCGAACGCGGCCGCAACTTCGTGGCGGTCGCGGGCATTCCCTTCGGGGTGGCGGGTTCGACGAACAATCTCCGGGTCGTCGAAGTCGCCTGAACCCTGCCGGACGGTGCCGTCGGCATCCGTACGGTCGGCGCGGGAGAGGACCCTCCGCCTCTCCCGCGCACTTTTTTGCGCTATGGTCGGGACACGACGCGCCGTGCCGCCGGCGCGCGACCGGAGGATCTCGCGTGAACATCGATCGTCAGCTGGCCCAGTCGATCGTCGACCGTTCGATGCAGATCATCGACTGCAACATCAACATCATGGACGCCCGCGGCGTGATCATCGCCAGCGGCGATCCGGCGCGCGTCGGTGAGATCCATCAGGGCGCGCTGCTGGTCCTGTCGCGCCAGAAGGTGATCGAGATCGACGAGGCCTTCGCGCCGAAGCTCGACGGCGTGCGCCCGGGCGTCAACCTGCCGCTCCGGGCCGGCGACGAGGTGGTCGGCTGCATCGGCCTGACCGGCGATCCGGCCGAGGTGGCGCGGTTCGCCGAACTCGTCCGCCTCGCCGCCGAGACCATGCTGGAACAGGCGCGGCTCGCCGACCTCGTCGCCCGCGACGCGCGCATGCGCGAGGAATTCGTGCTGGCGCTGGTGCGCGGCGAGGCGCTCGAGCCCTCGCGGCTCGAATGGGCGACGCGTTCCGGCCTCGATCCGGCGCTGCCGCGCGTCGCCGTGGTGATCGAGGTCGACGGCGGCGGGCTCGAGCGCGAGGCGCTGCTCGTCGAGCTGCAACGGCTGCACACGCTGATCGCGACGCCGCAGCGCGGCCATCTCGCCGCCACCCTGTCGCTCGACGAAGTCGTCGTACTGATGCCGGCGGCCGCCGATCCGGCGGTCCATCGCCGGCTGGTCGATGATCTGGCGCGTCGGCTGCGCGGTCGCAGCCCGCTCGGCCTGCAGTTCGCGCTCGGCCGCGCCTTCGAGGGTGCCGACGGCGTCGCCCGGTCCTACCGCGTGGCGACGGCGACGCTCTCGGTCGGCAGGCGGAACGGCGGGGCGGGCGACGTCTTCGTCTACGACGACCTGCGCCTGCCGGTGCTGGTCGCCTCGCTCGGCGACGGCTGGCAGCGGCACGAACTCGCCGAACCGGCCCGGCGGCTGGCGGCGGCGGATCGCAAGGGCGAACTCGCCCGCACGCTCGCCGCGTGGTTCGACAACGGCATGCAGCATGCCCGCACCGCCGCGGCGCTCGGCATCCACCGCAACACGCTCGACTATCGCATGAAGCGGATCGCCGAGATCTGCGGCGTCGATCTCGGCGCGACGGCGGATCTGATGCTGCTCTACCTCGCCCTCCAGGTGGACGAGACGCGATGACGGCGGCTCCGGTGCTCCGGGTCGGCTTCGTGCCGGCGCACAATTTCACGCTCTCGGCGCTGTCGCTCTTCGTCGACACGCTGAGACTGGCGGCGGACGAGGGCGACCGCTCGCGCCCGATCCGCTGCCACTGGTCGATCATGGCGGCGAGCCCGCAACCGATCCGCGCCTCCTGCGGCCTCACCGTCAACCGCACCGCGCCGCTCGGCGAGCCGACCGACTTCGACTACGTGGTCGTCGTCGGCGGCATCCTGCACGGCGGCGACCAGATGGACGGCGAGACGCTCGCCTGGCTGAGGAAGGTCGCAGCGGCCGGGGTGACGCTGGTCGGTGTCTGCACCGGGTCCTTCGTGCTGTCGCGCGCCGGCTTGATGAACGGGCGGCGGGTCTGCGTCTCGTGGTATCACGCCGCCGACTTCGCCGAGGCCTTCCCCGACCAGATCCCGGTCGCCGATCGGCTCTTCGTCGACGACGGCGACCGCGTCACCTGTTCCGGCGGGGCGGGGGTGGCCGATCTTGCCGCGCACCTCGTCGAACGCCACATCGGCCGGGCGCCGGCGCTCAAGGCGCTGCACGTCATGCAGTTGCAGGCGGCGCGCGGGGCGGATGCCGCCCAGCCGCATCCGCCGCTCGACGAGGCGGTCGGCGACGAACGGGTGCGCCGGGCGCTCCTCGTCATGGAACAGGCGATCGCCGAGCCGATCGCCATCGAGACGATCGCCGAACGGGCGGGGCTCTCGGCGCGCCAGCTCGAGCGCCTGTTCCGCGCGACGCTCGGCGCGTCGCCGGCCGCGGTCTACCGCCGGCTGCGGCTTTCGCACGCCCGCTGGCTGATCGAGAACACGACGAAGAGCCTGACGACGGTGGCGGTCGAGACCGGCTTCTGCGACGCCTCGCACTTCTCGCGCCAGTTCCGCGCCGTCTTCGGGCTGGCGCCCTCCGACCTGCGCGGTGGGGCACAGCCCGAGCGGGGCGATCAGCGCGCCGCTTCGTTCAGCACGCCGAGGACGTAAGGCGCGAGGGACCGCGCCGTCTCGATCCGCCAGGAGGCGCCTTCGGGGCGGACGAGGACGATCTCGGCCTTGGCGAAGACGGTGCGGCTCGCCGATCCCGGCGGGAAGACGTGATCGGCGAGATCGAGCGGGCTGGCGGCATTGACGATCTCGGGCACGCGTTCGCCCTCGAGCGCGAGGCCGACGTTGCGGTGGGAGACGTCGACGGCCGAATGGAAGGTGTCGGCGAGCGCCGCGTCGATCGCGGCGGGGAGCGTCGCTTCCTCTGCTTCGGGGGCGACGAGCAGCCACTCGTCGGGGCCGAGCCGCGCGGCGAAACGATCGGCGGTGCCCCGCACCGTGTTGATGGCGCCGGTGAGGTCGAAGCCGGCGACGTCGGTTCGGGTCGCTGCGATCTCGGGGGCGAGGCGCAGGACGAGGCGGGCGGCGAGCGGGGCCGGTTCGATCGTCACGCCGGGAAGGGGCGTCGCCGCGGGGCCGAGGGCGGGGCGGCGGATCGGGGTCGGGTCAGCCATCGAGGCGTTCTCCCTTCGCGTCGAAGAACACGGGCGAGGCGACCACCGCGCGGGTGAAGCCGCCGGCGTCGGTCGAGATCCACACGGTCTCGCCGATGCGGGCGCGGCCGCCGGCGACGACGGCGAGCGCGATCGACCGGTCGAGCACGGCGCTGGCGTAGCTCGAGGTGACGTGGCCGATCATCTTCATCGGGATCGGCTGGCTCGGCGTGGCGACGATCTGGGCGCCCTCGACCAGTACCTCCTTCGGATCGACCGGCAGGAGGCCGACGAACTGGCGGCGATCGGGGACGAGCATGTCGGGGCGGGTGAGCGAGCGCTTGCCGACGAAGTCGGGCTTCGCTCGCGCGATCATGCCGCCATAGCCGACGTCGTCGGGCGTCATCGTGCCGTCGGTGTCCTGACCGACGACCAGATAGCCCTTCTCGGCGCGCAGCACGTGCATCGCCTCGGTGCCGTAGGGCGTGATGCCGAAGGGCTCACCCGCGGCATGGACCGCCTCCCAGACGGCACGGCCGTGGTCGGCCGGCACGTTGATCTCGAAGCCGAGTTCGCCGGTGAAGGACACGCGGAAGAGCCGGGTCGGCACGCCCGCGATGCGGCCCTCGCGGACGCTCATGTGGGGCATGGCGGCGGCCGAGAGATCGATCCCCTCGACGAGGCTTTCGAGCACGGCACGGGCCTTCGGACCCTGCACCGCGATCACCGCCCATTGTTCGGTGGTCGAGGTCAGGTGGACGCGCAGCTCCGGCCATTCGGTCTGGAGATAGTCCTCCATGTGGGCGAGGACGCGGGCGGCACCGCCGGTCGTCGTCGTCACGTGGAAACGGTCGGCGGCGAGGCGGGCGACGACGCCGTCGTCCATGACGAAGCCGTCCTCCTTCAGCATCAGTCCGTAGCGGCAGCGCCCCGCTTCGAGCCTGGCGAAGGCATTGACGTAGAGCCGGTTCAGGAATTCCGCCGCATCGGGGCCGACGACCTCGATCTTGCCGAGGGTCGAAGCGTCGAAGAGGCCGACGCTCGCGCGTACCGCCCGGCATTCGCGGGCGACGGCGGCGTGCAGGTCCTCGCCCGCCGAGGGGAAGGCCTGCGCGCGCAGCCACTGGCCGACCGGCTCGAAGAGGGCGCCGCGCTCTTCCGCCCAGTCGTGGATCGGCGTGCGGCGGGTGGGCTCGAACAGGTCGTGGCGGTTGATGTTGACCAGCGCGCCGAAGGAGACCGGCGTGAAGGGCGGGCGGAAGGTCGTGGTGCCGACCGCCGGGACCTCGCGGTCGAGCAGCTCGGCGACGAGGCCGAGGGCGTTCATGTTGGACGTCTTGCCCTGGTCCGACGCCATGCCGGTGGTGGTGTAGCGCTTGACGTGCTCGATCGAATGGAAGCCCTCGCGCACGGCGAGACGGATGTCCTTGGCGGTGACGTCGCCCTGGAAATCGACGAAGGCGCGGACCTTCACCGGGTTCTCGTCGGTCGGCAGGACGCGGACGGGGACGAAGCCGGTCGGCGTCGGCGTGGCGGAGAAGCTCCGGGTCTCGGAGACCCCGGCGGCTTCCGCGCCGGCGGACCAGCCTTCGGCGAGGCAGGCGGCGAGGTCGAAACGGGCGCGGCAGGCGCCGGCCGAGCGTTCCTTCTGCACCGAGGTGCCGGGGACGAAACAGTCGATCGCCGCATCGAAGACCAGCTTGCCGCGCGACTGCGAGAAGAGATGGACGCTCGGCGTCCAGCCGCCCGACATGCCGACGCAGTCGCAGGGGAGCGACCGGCGCGGGCCGACGATGCGACCGGTCGCGTCGATCGGGGCGACGACGAGGGCGGAGAGGCGGGTCTTGCCCTCGGCGCGGATCACCGTGTGGCCGGAGAGCACGGTCACACCGGCGGCGAGCGCCTCGGCGCGTTCGGGGCCGGCGATCTCGGCGGCACGCAGGTCGACGATGGTCACGGCGATGCCGGCGGCGGCCGCGTCGAGCGCGGCGCGATAGGCCGAGGCGCCGGTGGTGGCGAAGACGGCGCGGGTGCCGGGCAGGGCCGCCCAGCGATTGACGAAGGCGCGGACGCTCTCGGCCAGCATGATGCCGGGGCGGTCGTTGTCGGCGAAGACCAGCGGCCGCTCGAAGGACCCGGTCGCCAGCACGACCTCGCCCACCCGCATCTGCCACAGCCGCTCGCGCACCCGCCCGTCGGGCGCGTCGAGATGGTCGGCGACGCGCTCCACGCCGACGACGTGGTTGTGATTGTAGTAACCGAAGACCGTGGTGCGCGGCAGGCAGGTGACGTTCGAAGCCGCCGCCAGTTCGGCGACCGTCTCGGCGAGCCACTGCGCCGCGGGCTTGCCGTCGATCTCGGAGGTGAGGTCGTGCAGCAGCGAGCCGCCGAACTCCGCCTGTTCGTCGGCGATCGCCACGCGCCTGCCCGAACGGCTCGCGGCGAGCGCCGCGGCGAGGCCGGCGGGGCCGGCGCCGACGATCAGCACGTCGAAATGGGCGTGGCGATTGGCGTAGCGGTCGGGATCGGGGGCGGTCGGCGCCTTGCCGAGGCCGGCGGCGGCGCGGATGATCGGTTCGTAGACCCTGGTCCAGAAGGACTTCGGCCACATGAAGGTCTTGTTGTAGAAGCCGGCGACGAAGAGCGGCGCCAGGAGATCGTTGATCGCGCCGACGTCGAAGGCGAGGCTCGGCCAGCGGTTCTGGCTCGTGGTCTTCAGCCCGTTCGTCGCCTCGATCACCGAGACGCGGTTGTTGGGATCGACCCGGCCGGGGCCGCGATCGACGGCGACCAGCGCGCTCGGTTCGTCCGACCCGTGGGTCAGGATGCCGCGCGGGCGGTGGTACTTGAAGGAGCGGCCGACGAGGTGGCGGCCCGCGGCGATCAGCGCCGAGGCGAGCGTGTCGCCGCGGAAGGCGGGAATTTGTTCGCCGTCGAAGGAAAAGGTGATCGGCTTCGAACGGTCGATGCGACCGCCGGAGGCGAGGCGACGGGGGGCGGTCATCGGGCAGTCTCCGCGCGCGTCGGGTCGGGGCGCGGTTCGCCGCTGCGATAGGTGGCGAGGAAACGGTCGCTCACCGTGTCGCGCAGGGCGTTGAACCAGCGGCCACAGCCGTGGACGTGGTTCCAGCGTTCCGCCAGCACGCCCTTGGTGTTGGAGCGCATGTAGAGGAAGTTCGCCCAGGCGACGTCGTCGAGGGCCGACGGGTCGACGGGGCGGGCGATGTGGGCCTCGCCGCCGCAGCGGAACTCGGTCTCGGCGCGCGGCCCGCAGAAGGGACAGTCGATCAGCAGCATCTCGGGGTCCTCAGTGCGCGACCGCGGCGGCGGCGGCTTCGTCGATCAGTCGGCCGGTGACGAACCGATCGAGCGAGAAGGGGCGGGAGATCGGGTGGGGTTCGCCCTTGGCGACACAGTGGGCGAAGAGGTTGCCCGAGCCCGGCGTCGCCTTGAATCCGCCGGTGCCCCAGCCGGCGTTGACGTAGAGGCCGGGGATCGGCGTCAGGCCCTGGATCGGCGAGCGGTCGACGGTGTTGTCGGTGATGCCGCCCCAGGAGCGCATCATCTTGACCCGGGTGAAGATCGGGAAGAGCTCGCAGATGGCGTCGAGCGTGTGGATCGGGATCTGCAGGCCGCCCTGCTGCGAATAGCCGACGTATTGATCGGTGCCGGCGCCGATCACCAGTTCGCCCTTGTCGGACTGGGAGACGTAGGCGTGCACCGCGTTCGACATGACGACGCAGGGCATGGTCGGCTTCATCGGCTCGGAGACCAATGCCTGGAGCGGCTGGCTCTCGAGCGGCATGCGCACGCCGAAGAGGCTCATCAGCTGCGAGGTATGGCCGGCGACGGAGACGCCGACGCGCTTGGTGGCGATCGACCCGCGCGATGTGACGAGACCGCAGACGGTGCCGAAGGCGTCGCGCTCGAGGCCGAGCACCTCGCAGTTCTCGACGATGTCGACGCCCAGAGCGGAGGCGGCGCGGGCGAAGCCCCAGTTGACGGCGTCGTGGCGGGCGGTGCCGCCGCGCCGCTGCAGGGCGGCGCCGAGGACGGGGTAACGCTTGCCCGGCGCGATATCGAGCTCGGGGCAGAAGGCCTTGGCCTCTTCCGGGGTCAGCCACTCGTTGTCGATGCCGTTGAGGCGATTGGCGTGGACGTGGCGGCGGAAGCTCGCGACGTCGCGGTGGTGATGCGCCAGCATCAGGATGCCGCGCTGGGAGAACATCACGTTGTAGTTCAGCTCGGCCGACAGGCCCTCCCAGAGCTTCAGCGAATGCTCGTAGATCGCGGCGCTCTCGTCGTAGAGGTAGTTCGAGCGGACGATCGTGGTGTTGCGGCCCGAGTTGCCGCCGCCGATCCAGCCCTTCTCGAGCACCGCGACATTGGTGATGCCGTGTTCCTTGGCGAGGTAGTAGGCGGTGGCCAGCCCATGGCCGCCGCCGCCGATCACCACGGCGTCGTAGGACGCCTTCGGCGAGGCCTTGCGCCATTGCTCGCCCCAGCCGAGATGGGCGCCGAAGGCCTGGGCCACCAGGGAGGAGAGGGAGAACCTTCGCATCGTTCGCTCTTTCGCCGTCGACCGCGGAACGTCGTGCCGACCGGCCGGGCGGGCGCGACGGCGACAGTGTCGCGGGTTTGTCTGCGCGGGGCTTGCAGGCGCGCGACGTCGGCTTGGATTTTTCCGACATGACGTGTCGGTTCCGTCGTGGCGGCGAGGTGCGAACGAAACCGCCCGGCGCATGGGGGGCGCCGGGCGGTTCCTTCGGGCGGGGCATCGCTGGGGACGACGTCTCGCCGTCACCGGAGGTCGAAGCGATCGGCGTTCATCACCTTGACCCAGGCGGCGACGAAGTCCTTGACGAATTTCTCGCGGTTGTCGTCCTGGGCGTAGACCTCGGCATAGGACCGGAGGATCGAGTTCGAGCCGAAGACCAGATCGACGCGGGTCGCCGTCCACTTCACCGCTCCGGTCGCCCGGTCGCGGATCTCGTAGGTGCCCGAGGCGGTCGGGGCCCAGGTGTTGGCCATGTCGACGAGGTTGACGAAGAAGTCCGTCGTCAACGCGCCGACCCGGTCGGTGAAGACGCCGTGGCGGTTGCCGCCGTGGTTGGCGCCGATCACCCGGAGACCGCCGACGAGCACCGTCGTCTCCGGCCCGGTCAGGCCCATCAGCTGGGCACGATCGAGCAGCAGATCTTCGCCCGGCACCGCCCAGTCCTTCTTCAGCCAGTTGCGGAAGCCGTCGTGGACGGGCTCCAGCACCGCGAAGGAGGCGACATCGGTCTGGTCCTGGCGCGCGTCGCCGCGGCCGGGGGCAAAGGGCACCGCGACGTCGAAGCCCGCGGCCTTGGCCGCCAGTTCGATGCCGACGTTGCCGGCGAGCACGATCGTGTCGGCGACGCTGGCGCCGACGTCCCGGGCGATCGCTTCCAGAACCGTCAGCACCTTGGCGAGGCGGGCGGGCTCGTTGCCCTCCCAGTCCTTCTGCGGGGCGAGACGGATGCGGGCCCCGTTGGCGCCGCCGCGGAAGTCGGAGCCGCGGAAGGTGCGGGCGCTGTCCCAGGCGGTCGTCACCAGATCGGCGATCGAGAGACCCGAGGCGACGATCTTCGCCTTGGCAGCCCCGATGTCGAAGCTCTTCGGGCCGGCGGGGATCGGGTCCTGCCAGATCAGATCCTCGGCCGGAACATCCGGGCCGATCCAGCGCGACTTCGGTCCCATGTCGCGGTGGGTCAGCTTGAACCAGGCGCGGGCGAAGGTCTGCGAGAAATAGGCCGGGTCGGCGTGGAAGCGCTCGGAAATGGCGCGATAGGCCGGGTCGAGCTTCATCGCCATGTCGGCGTCGGTCATGATCGGGTTCTTCCGGATCGACGGGTCCTCGACGTCGACGGGGCGGTCTTCGTCGCGGATCGACACGGGCTCCCACTGCCAGGCACCGGCCGGGCTCTTCCTGAGTTCCCACTCGTGGCCGAGCAGCATGTCGAAATAGCCGGTGTCCCAACGGGTCGGGTGCGTCGTCCAGGCGCCCTCGAGGCCGCTCGTCACGGCGTCGCGACCGACGCCGCGGGAGGTGTGGTTGACCCAGCCCAGACCCTGCTCGGCGATGTCGGCGCCTTCCGGGGCGGGACCCAGATTCTCGGCGCGGCCGTTGCCGTGGGCCTTGCCGACGGTGTGGCCGCCGGCGGTCAGGGCGACGGTCTCCTCGTCGTCCATGCCCATGCGGGCGAAGGTCTCGCGGACCTGCGCGGCGGTGGCGAGCGGATCGGGTTTGCCGTTGACGCCTTCCGGGTTGACGTAGATGAGGCCCATCTGCACCGCGGCGAGCGGGTTCTCCAGGGTCGCCGGATCGGCGACGTTCTCGTAACGGCCGTCGGAGGGCGCCAGCCATTCCTTCTCGGCGCCCCAGTAGACGTCCTTCTCGGGATGCCAGATGTCGGGGCGGCCGAAGGCGAAGCCGTAGCTCGGCAGGCCCATCGACTCGTAGGCCATGGTGCCGGCGAGCAGCATCAGGTCGGCCCAGGAGATCCTGTTGCCGTACTTCTTCTTGATCGGCCACAGCAGGCGGCGGGCCTTGTCGAGATTGCCGTTGTCCGGCCAGGAGTTCAGCGGCGCGAAGCGCTGGTTGCCGGTGTTGCCGCCGCCGCGGCCGTCGGCGCTGCGATAGCTGCCGGCCGAATGCCAGGCCATGCGGATCATCAGGCCGCCGTAGTGACCCCAGTCGGCCGGCCACCAGGCCTGGCTCTCGGTCATCAGCGCCTTCAGATCGGCCTTCAGCGCGGCGACGTCGAGGGTGGCGACCGCCTTCGCATAGTCGAAGCCGGCGCCCATCGGGTCGGTCTTGCCGTCGTGCTGGTGGAGAATGTCGAGGTCGAGTGCGTTCGGCCACCACTTGGTGACGGGCTCGGCGGCGCGGGTGGTCGCGCCGTGCATGAAGGGGCACTTGCCCGCGGGCGTCTCGGCAGATCCGGTCATCGTCGTCTCCCTCGGCCGCGTGTCGCGGCTTCGTTGCGGTGTGAATGGGGTAGCACCGGTCATCGATAAGGAGAATTTTGAACTTCCTATTTCCGTGATAAGAAAAACTCATGAACCCGATTTCAATGCGCCATCTCCGTTACATGGAGGCCCTCCTGCGTCACGGCCACTTCGGCCGGGCGGCGGAGGCGATCAACATTTCGCAACCGGCCCTGTCGTTGCAGATCCGCGAGCTCGAGGCGATCCTCGGGGCGCCGCTGGTCGAGCGCGGCGGGCGGCAGATCCGGCCGACCCGCTTCGGCGAGGCCTTCGCCGCGCGGGCTTCGGAGATCCTGCGTTCGGTCGACGATCTCGCCGATCTGGCGCGGGTCTTCCGCGGGCCGCTTGCGGGGCCCCTGCGGATCGGTGTCATCCCGACGATCGCGCCCTACCTCCTGCCGCGCCTGATCGCGACGCTGGCGGCGAGCCATCCGGCGCTCGACGTCGTGCCGCGCGAGGCGGTGACCGGGACGCTCGTCGCCGAGCTCCTCGACGGGCGGCTCGACACGGCGATCCTCGCCCTGCCTATCTCCGAACCGGGGCTTACCGAGCATCCGCTCTTCGACGAGGAGTTCATGCTGGTGCGCCCCGAGGCCGAGCGCGACGAGCCGGTGCTCTCGGTCGAGGACCTGCATCGGCGGCGGCTCCTCCTGCTCGAGGAGGGGCACTGTTTCCGCGAACAGTCGCTCGCCTATTGCCGCCTGCCGTCGGTGCGGTCGGGCGACGTCATCGAGGGCAGCACGCTGGCGACGCTGGTGCAACTGGTCGGCGCCGGGCTCGGCGTGACGCTGGTGCCGGAGATGGCGGTCTCGGTCGAGACGCGGTCGGCCCGCGTCGTCGCCCAGCGCCTGCCCGAGCCGCGGCCGACGCGGACGATCGGCATGATCTGGCGCCGCTCCAACCCGCTCGGCGTGCGCTATGCGGAGCTGGCGGACGGGTTGCGCGAGGGGTGTCGGGGGCCGACGGAGACGGGCGGCGTCCTCTGACACGCGAAAGCCCCGGCCTCGCGGCCGGGGCTTCCCGTGGGCGCATCGGACGGCGTGGTCAGTCGTCGTCCTTCTCGATGAGATGCGAGGCCATGATCTCGACGATGCTCTCGAGCTTGCCGCCCCATTTGGTCGCGGCCTTGGCCTCGTCCATGGTCAGGCGGCAGTTGGCGCAGGCCGAGACGAGGGTGTCCGTGCCGGTCTCGGCGACCTGATCGGTCTTGATCTTGAAGACCTTGTAGCGGATCGGCGCCGAACGGGCGATCGCCTGGACGCCGCCGCCGCCGCCGCAACACCAGTTGGAATTGGCGGTCGGCGTCATCTCGCGGAAGTCGCTCATCAGCCCTTCGAGCAGATAGCGGGCATCTTCCGTCGCCCCGCCGCGCCGCGAGATCTGGCAGGGGTCGTGGTAGGTGCAGGGCTCGTCGAAGGGCTTGAACTCGAACTTGCCCTCGCGCTTCAGCTTGGCGAGATATTCCGTGATGTGGAACACCTCGAAGGGCAGCGGCCGGCCGATGACGTTGGCCGCCTGCCAGCGCATCACGCCATAGGCGTGGCCGCATTCGGGAATGATCACCGTCTTCACCTTCAGCGCCTCCGCCGCCTCGACGATGCGCATGGTCATCGTCTTGGCGATGTCGGCCTTGCCGGAGAGGTAGCCGAAGTTGGTCGACTCGTAGCCCTTCGACGAGAAGGTCCAGTTGACGCCGGCATGGTTCAGGAGCTTGCCCATCGAGACGATGCTGTCGGGGTACTTCATCATCTCGATCGACGAGACGGTGAGCAGCACCTCGGCGCCTTCCTTGTCGAGCGGCAGGTCGATCTCGTTGTCGTCGGCGAGCCATTCGAGGCGGTCTTCGAGCTTCTCCGGCGTGAGGCCGAGCGGGCTGCCGCGATCGCGGCTGTTCTCGGCTGCGGCGAAGAGGTCGGCCGGGCCGATGCCGGCAGAGGCCAGCGCCTGACGGGTGGCGCCGGTGATCGAGGCGATGTCGATGCCCATCGGGCAGACCAGCGTGCAGCGCCCGCACATGTTGCAGGTGTCGAAGATCAGCTCTTCCCACTCGGTCAGATCCGCCTCGGTGACCTTCGGCGCGATGCCGAGGAGGCCGAGGAAGCCGGTCTTGGAACGGTGGGCCTTGAGGATCGGCTGCAGCTTCCAGGCGGGCGTGTACTTCGGGTCCTTGGTCGCCTGATAGAAGTGGCAGGCTTCGGCGCAGAGGCCGCAGCGCACGCAGGATTCCGCCCAGGTGGCGAGCGGTCGGCCGACGAGGCCGACGAACTTGTCGACGGCGGCCTGGACGTTGACTTGGTCGGTCATGGGAGACGTCTCCTCGGGCTCAGCTCACGCGGATCTGCATCAGTTCCTCGCCGTCCGCGTCGGTGACGTGGACCGCGCAGGCCAGGCACGGATCGAAGGAATGGATGGTGCGCTGGATCTCGATCGGCTGCTTGGGATCGTGCATCCGATGGCGATCCATCAGCGCCGCCTCGTAGGCACCGGGCTGGCCGGAGGGGTCGCGCGGGCCGGCGTTCCAGGTCGAGGGCACGACCGCCTGATAGTTGGCGATCTTACCGTCCTCGATCACGATGTAATGGGCGAGACCGCCGCGCGGCGCCTCCATGTAGCCGACGCCCTTGGCGTGCTTCGGCCAGGTCGAGGGCTCCCACTTGGCGGGATTGTGGACCGCGAGATTGCCGGCCTTGATGTTGGCGGTGAGCTGGGCGAGCCAGCCGTCCATCCGATCGGCGATCAGCTTGGTCTCGAGCGTGCGGGCGGCGGTGCGGCCCATGGTCGAGAACATGGCGGTGACCGGAAGATCGAGCTTCTTCAGCGCCATGGTCGCGAGATCCTTGGTCTCGGCATGGCCCTTGGCGAGCAGCATCAGCACGCGGGCGAGCGGGCCGACCTCGACGGCATGGCCGCGCCAGCGCGGGGCCTTGAGCCAGGAATATTCCTTGTCGACGTCGAGATGGCTGTAGCTGCCCTTCGGCCCGGTGTAGGCGAATTTCGTCTCGCCCTCCCACGGGTGCAGGCCCTTGTCCTTGCCACCGGCGTAGTCGTACCAGGAATGGCCGATGAACTCCTGCACCTGGGTCGGATCGCCGAGGTCGATCGGGTGGATCTTGGAGAGATCGCGGCCGAGGATGACGCCGGCCGGGATCAGGTTCGACGACGGATCGCCCGAGCCCTTCTCGGGGAAGTCGCCGAAGGTCATGAAGTTGCCGAGGCCTTCGCCGCGGGCGAACCAGTCCTTGTAGAACGAGGCGATGGCCAGCGTGTCCGGCACATAGACCTCGTCGACGAAGGTCTTCATCTTCTGGATCAGCTGACGGACATGCTCGAGGCCGAGCACGTTGACGGCGGTCGAGGCCGAGCCGGAGCCGGCGACCGGCGCCGAGGAGATCGGCGAAGGGGCGCCGCCGACGAGGAAGTTCGGGTGCGGGTTCTTGCCGCCGAAGATGGTGTGGACCTGCACCACCTCGCGCTGCCAGGCGAGCGCTTCCAGATAGTGGGCGACCGCCATCAGGTTCGCTTCCGCAGGCAGCCGGTATTCCGGATGGCCCCAGTAGCCGTTGGAGAAGATGCCGAGCTGACCCGCCTCGACGAACTTCGCCAGCCGCTTCTGCGTCTCGGCGAAGTAGCCGGGCGAGGACTTGGCCCAGGGGCTGATCGACTGCGCCAGCGCGGACGTCGCCTTCGGGTCGGCCTTGAGAGCGGAGACCACGTCGACCCAGTCGAGGGCGTGGAGGTGGTAGAAGTGCATGACATGGTCGTGGACGTATTGCGCGCCGACCATGAGGTTGCGGATGAGTTGGGCGTTCTCGGGAATTTCATACCCGAGCGCGTTCTCCACCGCGCGCACCGAGGCGAGACCGTGCACCAGGGTGCAGACGCCGCAGATGCGCTGAGCATAGGCCCAGGCGTCGCGCGGGTCGCGGCCCTGCAGGATGATCTCGATGCCGCGCACCGAGGTGCCCGACGAGTACGCCTTGGAGATGGCGCCGTCGGCGCCGGTCTCGGCTTCGATGCGAAGATGACCCTCGATCCGGGTGATGGGGTCGACGACGACACGCTCCGTCATGGATCGCGCTCCGGTTCAGCCGTCCCGGCGGGTGCCGCGCGGGACGAGGAAGGGGGTCGGGCGGGGGCGCCCGAGACTCGGTTCAGACGCCGCGGCGGGCGAGGAAGGCGCCGGTGGTGGCTCGCGAGACGAAGACCAGCACCGCGTGGAAGAGCTTGCCGAAGGGCAGCCAGATCAGCAGGAGCGCCACCGACAGGATGTGGATGGCGAGCAGCGTCTCGTAGCGGGCGCCGACGTGGCCGACCGCGACGAGGCCGGTGACGACCGGCGCCAGGGTCACGAACCACGAGAAGTAGTCGTCGGCGTTCGAGATGAAGCGCTGCACCGGGCTGGTCATGCGCTTGACCAGAGCCGCCGCGAGGCTCAGCACCGTCACCGCGCCGACGACGTAGACGAGGCCCGAAGGCAGCGTCGGCCACGAGAGGCCCGTCAGGTTCTTGATGAAGAGCATGTGCGGGCGGAAGCCGAAGACCACGATCGCCAGACCGAGGTGGAAGACCCAGCCGTTGACGAAGGCGAAGCGCTCGGCGAAGGCGAAGGTCGGATGCGGCACCATGCGCCGGCCGATCTCGCGCAGGCCGGCCATGAAGGGGCCGGGCGTGCCGGGACGTGGCACGGTGCGGTCGGCGGGCTTGCCGAGGAAGAGGATGGCGAAGAGGCGCCAGAGGACGCCGAACACCATGACGGCCATGGCGACGTTGATCGCGGGGCCGCGGGCGAAGTCGAGCAGATCCATGGTTCTCACCCCTTCTTGAGCGAAGACTTGCGGCTGCGGGCGACGGCCGCGGCGGCGACACCGGCTACCGCTCCGGCGAGTGCGGCACCGCCGACCAGCTTGGCGGTCGGGCCGATCGAGCCGGAGAGCGGCGTGTAGAAACTGCCCTTGTCCCAGAAGTCGGGCTCGGAGCAGCCGAGGCAGCCGTGGCCGGACTGGATGGGGAAGGACACGCCGGCGTTCCACTTGGTGGTGGCGCAGGCGTTGTAGGTGATCGGGCCCTTGCAGCCGACCTCGTAGAGGCACCAGCCGTTGCGCGCGCCCTCGTCGTCGAAGCTCTTGGCGAACTGGCCGCGCTCGTAATAGGGACGGCGATAGCAACGGTCGTGGATGTTGTCGCCGAAGAAGGCCTTCGGACGGCCCAGGTGATCGAGTTCGGGGATCTTCCCGAAGGCGAGCAGGTGGGCGATCGTGCCGGTCATCGCCTCTGGGATCGGCGGACAGCCGGGGATGTTGATGATCGGCTTGTCCTTGACGATGTCGCCGACCGAGACCGCGCCGGTGGGATTGGGACTGGCCTTGGGGATGCCGCCGTAGGCCGCGCAGGTGCCGATCGAGATGATGGCGAAGGCGTCCTTGCAGGTGGCCTTCAGCGTCTCGAGGTTCGATTCGCCGGCGGTCGCCGAGTACATGCCGTCGAGGCCGAGCGGGATCGCGCCGTCGACGGCGACGATGTACTTGCCCTTGTTGGCCTCCATCGCCTGATGGCGGGCATGCTCGATCGCCTCGCCGGAGGCGGCCATCAGCGTGTGATGGTAGTCGAGCGAGATGAAGTCGAAGATCAGGTCCTCGAGCGTCGGCCCGAAGGAGCGGGTGATCGACTCGGTGCAGCCGGTGCATTCCTGGAACGACAGCCAGATCACCGACTGCCGTCTGGCCTTGGCGAGGCCCTCCGCCATCGCGCGGGAGGCGGCGGGCGTCAGCGCCATCATGGAGCCGAGCCAGGAGGCATATTTGACGAAGGCGCGGCGCGAGACGCCGTGAGCCGCCAGTCGTTCGCCGAGTGTTTCGAAGTCAGCCACGGGACGGTTCCTCCACCGGGACGAGAGGGAGCGGGGCGGCGGCGAGGCCGTTGAGCCGGAGACTGGCGGCGGCGACGTCGTCGGGATGGGATGCGAGGATGTCGGGCGAGCGCGTCACCGCCAGTTCGCGGGTGACGACGCGGTCGTCGGCGGCGTAGTGGCGGATCCACCAGACGCCGGAAAAGCCGGTCTCGACCACTTCGGAACGGCCGGCGACGTCGAGTTCGCACGTCACCTCGCCGCGGCCGAGCACCTCTTCGAGGGCGGCGAGATCGGCCTCGGCGAGCGTCAGCGCGTCGAGGGCGACGATCGTCTCCTCGCCGTCGGCGGCGAGGCGGGAAAGCGCCGTCGCGAGCTCGCCGAGCAGGGCGCGGACGATCGGGCGGGTCTCGCCGGCCTCTTCGCGTTCCGGGACGGGGTCGTGGACGTTCATGCCTGGCCTCCCCAGCGTTCGATGAGTTCGGCGACGCGGACCTTGGCCTCGGGTACGGCGGCGAAGACCTGCGGCTGCGGTTCGGCGCCGAGGGTGATGTCGCCGACCTGGACGGCGACCATGGCGCGGCGTTCCGGCTTGGTGCCGATCAGTTCGGCGGTCAGCACGAGGTCGGAGACGGCGATCTCGTGCGGCGTCGAGCGCTTGACGCGCAGCAGCGCGTCCATGTCGTCGCCCTCGAAGAGGCGCACCTCGCCGAGCGCGCCGCCGAAGTCGGCGGCGTCGACCAGGATCAGCGCCTTGCGGTTCTCGATCAGCGGCAAGAGCGCCAGACCGATGGTGCCGCCGTCGTGGAAGATCACGGACGGGTCGGCGGGGGCGGCGTCGCGTTCGGCCATCAGCTCGCGCACCACCATGACGCCGACGCCGTCGTCGGTGAGCAGCGTGTTGCCGACGCCGAGGACGACGATGTCGGGAGAGGCGGGTTCGATCTGCATGAGAGCCCCCGAGCGCGTCGGGTTTCGGGCACACGACGACCCGTCGCGGATCCCGCACGGGGATCCGCTCCATCGATCGTCGTCATGGGAGGCGTGGGCGGATCAGCCGGCGCAGCCGGCGAACCCGTCCGCGGCCATCTTGGCCTCGTATTTGTCGGAGACCGCGGTGCCGGGCGTCAGCGTCGCCTTGACGTCGGCCCAGCCTTCCGGCTCGAGCTCGATCATCCAGCCCTTCACGTAGGGGTCTTCGTTGGCGATCGTCGGGGTGGCGACGAGGGCCTCGTTGACCGCGACGACGTTGCCGCCGACGGCGGACTTGGCCGGGCCGACCCACTTGCCGCTCTCCACCGTCGCGCAGGACTTGCCGGCGGCGATCGGCTTGCCGGCCTTCTTCGGGGTGAAGGCGACGAGCTTGCCGGCGAGCGCCACGGCGACCTGGGTCATGCCGATCTGCACCTTGCCGCCGTCGAGTTCGCGATACCAGGTATGGCTCTCGACGTCGTAGAGCAGGTCGTCGGGAAGATTGCAGCCACGGACCACGGGCATGGGATTTCACCTCTCCGCAAGGGCGGTCGCCGGTCCTCGAGGCCCGGCGACGCCGGACAACTCAGTAGGTCAGGACGCGGACCTCGTCGTCTTCCATGATCTTCTCGAGCATGTAGGCGGCACCGACCACGCCGGAGCATTCCGGGATCAGGTCCTCGACGGTGATGTCGAAGAGATCGAGGTTGGGCGAGCAGGACTTGAAGACGACGCCGGCGCCGTGGGCGTCCTTGATGAAGTCGTAGACGGTCTTCGGGCTGCCCGGCTTGACCACCAGCTTCTCGGCGACGCCCTTCTTGAGCAGGATGCCGGAGGTGGCGGTCATGATGACCTCGACCTCGTAGTCCATCGCCGCGGCGACGGTGGCCTGGAAGAGGGGGGCGCCGAGTTCCTCGCCGTTGCGCGGGTCGGTGTTGGACATGACGATCAGGAGCTTGCTGGCCACTTCTCTCTCCCTCGAGGTTGGGGGCGGCCGGGGATGAAGCGCGCCGGTGCCCGATCTCGTAACATTATGATGTTCTAATCTATTGCTTCCGTGTCGGATGGGCGTCCGTCTTTTCCCCGCTGTGACATCCGGTGATGGTGGAAAGCTTCGATCCATTTCGGTGGCGACGCTGCGTTCCGTCAGGCGATGTTCGCGGCGGCCTCCGCGATGACGACCGCGAAATCGGCGGGTTTCGCCGAAAGAAGCCCGACGCCGGCGGTTGCGAAGAAACTTTCCACTCTTTCGCCGATCTCGGCGACGGGCGTGCCGCGCAGCGCCGCTTCGAGGTCGAGCACGGTGCGCGGCGGGGTGACGAAGAAGTCGCCGGTGATCAGCACTTCGCGGATGCGGTCGGAGGCCGCGCCCTCGCGGCGGACCCAGGCCTCGATCGTGCCGCCGGGACCGGTGGCGATCGCGTGGCCGGATTCCTCCGGCGGCGTGTCGATCTCGGCGACGAAGGCGTCGGTGCCGATCTCCTCGGCGAGGACGGCGGCGGCGCGGGCCTCGAGGCGCGGGTCGATGGCGACCGGCGTCGGGTCGATGCCGAGCCGTTCGGAGAGACCTGCGAGGAGCGCCTCGCGGATCGCCGCGGTCGAGGGCAGGGCTTCGCCGAGCAGCGTGCGCAGCGTGGTGATTCGGGCGCCGGCATCGTCGAGGGCGCGCTTGGCGAGCTTCGCCTCGGGCACGTTCAGTGCCTTCAACATGCGTGACGCATCCATGTCGACGAGGATCGTCGCCTGGTAGAACAGCGTGTCGCCGTCGAAGAAGCCGCCGGTGCCGGAGATCTTGCGGCCGTCGACCTCGATGTCGTTGCGCGGCCGGTAACGGGCGGGCACGCCGAGCCTCGTCAGCCCCAGCGCGATCGCCTCGCAGACGCCACGGGCGACGTCGCCGAGGCTCGGCAGGTCGAGGCTGCGGCGATGGAACACCAGTTCCAGGCCGAACTGGCCCTCGTCCATGTAGAGCGCGCCGCCCCCGGTGATGCGGCGGACGGTCTCGACGCCGTTGTCGTGGCACCAGTCGAGGCGGATCTCGCGCGACAGCGACTGATGCCGGCCGACCAGCGCCGAAGGCGGGAAGGTCAGGAAGCGGACGGTGTCGCCGATCTCGCCGGCGCGGTGGGCGTCGATCAGCGCCTGATCGAAGGCGATGTTGGCGCGGCCGCCGCGCAGACCCGTGTCGACGACGCCGAAGGGCACGCCCATGTCACGCCTCCACCTTGGCGAGGCCGAGCTGGCGGCGGATCTTCGCCCGATCGCGCTTGTTGGGCGGGAACGGGTAGGAGGCGATGTTCGAGGGCGGGCCGTCGCCGTAGGGGCGGTCGCAGGCCGAGACGTCCTCCGGTCCCTTGCCGGGGCAACCCGAGGTGCGGAAGGCGGTGCCGGCCTCGATCACCGCCTCGACGTCCGCCCTTGGCAGACCGAAGTCGATCACCCGGCCGTGGTCGTCAAAACGCATGTGGTCGAGGCGGACGCCGGCGTAGTCGATCAGATAGCGGCCGAGCTGGACGCGGCGCCACTGGTCGCGCGGCGTCGCCGGCAGGTGGTCCATCAGCGAGCCCTGTTCGGGGAAGAAGGCGAACATGTGGGAATGGCCGCCGAAGTCCTTCACCTTCTGCACCATGGCCAGCATTTCGGCCTCGGTCTCGCCCATGCCGGCGATCAGGTGGACGCCGATCTTCTCGGGGCCGAAGATCTCGGCGGCGTGGCCGAGCACGTCCCAGTAGCGCTCCCAGCGATGCGGTCCGTCGACCGACTTGCCGCGGGTGCGCTCGAAGATCTCGGGCGTCGCGGCGTCGAAGGCGACGGTGAACATCTCGGCGCCGAGGTCCTTGAGGCGCGCCACGTCGGTGCGGTCCATCGAGGTCGGGTTCGACAGGATCGAGACCGGGATGTCGGCCGGATCGATCCGGTCGGTCCAGGTCTTCAGCACCGCGAGCGTGTCGGCATCCGAATTCGGATGGGTGATCATCGAGATGCACATGCGGTGGAAGCTGGTCTTCGCCCCCTGCGCCTTCACCCGATCGACCACCTCGACCATCGGCACCGCCGGCCAGTCGACGCGGATGAAGTTGCGGTCGGCGTAGTCGCGTTCCGCCTCGCGGTGGCGGGCGAGGCCGCAATAGGCGCAGTTGGCGCGGCAGCCTTCGGGGTAGGTCAAGAGCAGGTTGAGGCAATGGGTGCAGCTGCAGCGATGCATCCGCCCGCCCATCAGGCCGAGCGAGATCGCCGCCGCGGTCGAGACCTGGACGTAGTCGGGCGAGCGCATGTCCGGGGTCTGGATGTTGGCGTTGGGCATGTAGACGCCGGCGGGGGCGGCGCCGGCTTGCCTGACGCGGGCGCCGTTCCTCGCATCGGCGGGGACGGCGGCGGGCGCGCGCGGCGTCATCGCCTCGAAGGCGTTGACGTCGCTCTCGCCGGGGGCGGTGGCGCGCGGGCGGGCCGGGGTTTCGAGGCAGCTCATGCGGCAACTCCCTTGGCGGGCGGGGACGCGGTCGCCTCGTCGGCGAGCGGCTCCCAATAGGCGTCGAAGGCGATCCAGGACCGGGCGAGATCGTCGGGTCCGGCGGTGGCCGCACGGCAGGCGGCGAGGATTTCGGCGCGCCGGTGGGCGGCGCGGGAAAGGGCGGCGCCGAAGAGATCGGCGATTTCCTCGGCATAGTCGGCGGCGGCGGCGGTCTCGCCCGCGGCGAGGGCGCTCGCCGCCTCGCCCGCCATGCGGCCGGAGATCACGGCGGCGGCGATGCCGGCACCGGTCACCGGATTGGCGAGGCCGCCGGCATCGCCGGCCAGCAGCACGGGGAGGGCGCCGATCCGTCCGGTCACCGCGAGGAGGCCGCCGGCCGGGATCGCCCCGCCGGTGAGGGCGGTCGTCGTCTCGCCGATGCGGCCCTCGTCGATCAGGCGGCGGCGCAGGGCGTCCAGCAGATCGGGCAGGCGGTCGCGGTCGGCGGCGTCGACGCCGACGCCGAGATTGGCGACGTCGCCCTTGGGGAAGAGCCAGCCGTAGCCGCCGGGGATCGCCGTCGAGAGATAGATGTCGGTGGCCGCATGGGGCACGCGGAGCGGCACCGTCACCTGACGGGTCTGGGCGAGTTCGGTGTTGATCGCGCCGATCGTGCGGCCGACGCGCGAGCGCGGGCCGTCGGCGCCGATCACCACCTTCGCGGCGATGCGGGTGCCGTCGGCGAGGGTGATGCCGGCTTCGTCGATCGCGGCGAGCGACCGGTCGAAGAGGCAGGTGGCGCCGGCCTCGCGGGCGGCCTCGACCAGACCGGCATCGAAGCGGGCGCGGTCGACGATATGGCCGGGCAGGGGATCGCGGCGGGCGGCGCCGTCCTCGACATAGGTGTCCATCGCCTCGATCGGCTGGACGACGAAACGGCCGAGGCCGGCGACTTCGGAGCCGAGCGAGCGCGGCACGAACTCGGCGCACTGCACCGGCAGGCCCGGCAGGGTGCGGCGGTCGATGCCGATCACCCGGGCGCCGCGGGCGGCGGCGGCGCGGGCGGCGGACGCCCCGGCGGGGCCGAGGCCGATGACGGCGACGTCGCAGGCGAGGGGCTCTCTCATGCCGCGCAAGGGGTGGAGCGCCCCTTCCTCTCGATACCGCCGTCGATGCTCTCGCGCATCGAGCAGCAGGCGGTCTGGCGTTCGACCGGGCGGCCGAGGCGGGTGGCGAGTTCCACCGCGCCGTCGGCGGGGAAGGCGATGGCGTCGAGGCCGGCCATCACGGCATAGGCGTCGACGGTGCGCTTGTGCATGCCGGCCGGCCGGGCGCAGCCGAGCAGCACCTCGCGATCGGCGATGCGGGCGCGGCCCTCGAGGAAGATGCGGCCGACCTCGGCGGCATCCGGCGTCTCGAAGGTGCCGGGCGCGGCGTGGAACGGCATGATCACCACGAAGACCAGCGAATGGACCGGGTGGCGGGCGACGATGTCGAGGGCGCGGGCCTCGCCGAGGATGCGGCCGAAGTGCAGGCCGATCACCACGTGGGGGACGACGTCCATGGAGGTCGCGCAGAGATGGGCGAGCGTCTCCTCGAAGTCCTCGACCCGGCGGTCGAGGTGGTAGACGTCGCGGATCGTCTCTTCCGCGCCGATCACGTCGAGCATGACGGTGTCGACGCCGGCGTCCTGCAGGGCGCGGGCGCGCGGCGCATCGAGAAGGGCGGAGTGGACGGCGATCTCGAGCCGCGGGAAGTCGCGCTTCAGTCCCTCGATCACCGGCAGGAAACGCTCGTAGCGGATCTCGTTGCGGCGGTCGGAGCCGCCCGACAGCAGGAAGCCGGAGAGGCCCTTCAGCGCGATCAGGTCACGCACGCGGGTGTCGAGATCCTCGGGGCGCAGCGCCGGGATCATCGGCTTCAGGATCTCGGTGCGGCAGTGCTCGCAGTTCAGCGCACAGGCCGAGCCGGTGATCGAGAAGGCCGGGAAGGAGGCCTTGGAACAGCCGGAGAGCTCGCTCGTCTCGTATTCCTTGAAGGTCGGCGTGGCGAAGCGCAGCGCGCCGAGAGGACGGGCGCCCGCACGGGCCTCCATCGCGGCGACCAGCGCCGCGTCGAAGGGGGCATCCTCCAACGGCTCGATCGCGTCGAGGATCTCGCTCCAGCCCATCGTTTCCTCCGCTCGACCCGCAGGGCGGATCATATTCGTCTTCGCTGATATTTCCGAAGACAAAACGACGCTTCGGGGGCTGGCGCAATCGGGGGGAACGCGTTCCGGTAAGGTCTCGATCGTCGCAGCACGTAGGAAAGACGCTTTCCATCACGGCGTCCGAATCGCCGCGGCGATCGCCCGAATCTCGTCGCGCACCGGACCGTTCGAGGGGTGATCGATCAGCGTCTCGAACCAGGCCGGATCGCGATCCTCCTCCTCGACGAGGTCGCAGTCCAGGGCCGAGAGGCGGCGGCGCGAGACCTCGGGCAGGCGGTCGGGCGCGGGGAAGCCGGCGAGCGCGCCCCAGAGTGCCGCCCAGTGGCGAGCGAGTGTCCACGGATTGTAACCACCGCCCCCGAGCACGACGGCGCGGGGCGCGCGGGCGACGACGGCGAGCGTCGCGGCGATCAGCGCGCGGTTGGAGAGCCGCATGGCGGAGAGCGGATCGCCGAGGAGCGGATCGGCGCCGCAGGTGACGACGACGGCCTGCGGTGCGAGGCGCTCGAGGATCGGCACGACCGCCTCGTCGATCAGATGCGCCAACTCGTCGTCGACCAGCCCGCGCGGGACGGGCAGGTTGCGGGCGCGGCCCTCGCGGCGGTCGTCGAGCGCGCCGGTGCCGGGGAAACGGCCGGCCTCGTGGATCGAGATGGTGTGGACGCGGGCATCGGCGGCGAAGGCATTTTCGACGCCGTCGCCGTGGTGGGCGTCGAGATCGACATAGGCGACGCGGTCGAGGCCGGCGTCGAGGAGGCCGAGCACGGCGAAGACCGGGTCGTTGAAGTAGCAGAAGCCGGAGGCGCCGTCGGGCCGGCCGTGGTGGGTGCCGCCGGCCGGGTGGAAGACGATGCGGCCGTCGAGCGCCAGGCGCGCCGCCTCGAAGGAGCCGCCGACGCTGGTGGCGGCGCGCTCGAAGACGCCGGGAAACAGCGGATTCTCCATCGTGCCGAGGCCGTGGCGGCTGCGAACGGCGGCCGACACGACCCCCGTGGCGTCGGCCTCGCGCAGCGCGGCGATCCATGCGGGGGTGTGGAACCGGGACAGAAGCTCCTCGTCGGCGACCGGCGAGGGGCGATTCCGGCCGGCGAGCCAGCCGAGATCGGCGGCGAGATCGAGCGCCGTCTCGACCCGCGGGATCGCGAGCGGGTGGTTGCGTCCGTACGCCGCACGCCGATAGACTTCGGACATCACGACGAGGGCATCATTCTGAAAACCGGCCGTAATTTCCGTCATGGCGCCGATCCCGTCTTCCCCGACCGGGCGGTAAGCAGATTTCCATCGCAGAAACACAGACTTGCCGCTCGATCCGCACAGGCATAGCACTCAAATTCGAAAATACGAATGTTTTCATGAGTGGGTCGCGGTATCGTATCGCGTGGCCTCGCTCCGGTCGAAAGGGCATCGACGTCCATGACCACCACCGACGACAATTCCACCAAGTCGATGACCATCATCGTCACCAAGGGGTCGCTGGACTGGGCCTATCCGCCCTTCATCTTGGCGACGACCGCGGCGGCGATGGGGGTCGACGTGACGTTGTTCTTCACCTTCTACGGTCTCGGTCTTCTCAAGAAGAAGCTCGACCTGCAGGTGACGACGCTGGGCAACCCCGCGATGGTCATGCCGATGGGCGGCATGCATCTCTCGATGCCCAATCTCATCGGTGCGTTGCCCGGCGTCGACGCCGCCGCGACCAAGATGATGAAGGACATGATCGCCAAGAAGGGCGTGGCCTCGATCGAAGAGCTGCGCGACATGGCGATCGAGTGCGACGTCAAGATGATCGCCTGCCAGATGACGATGGATCTGTTCGAGTTCAAGCTCGAGGACATGATCGACGGCATCACGCTCGGCGGCGCGGCGTCCTACATGGAAAACGCCCTGAAATCGAACATCAACCTCTACATCTGACATCGCCACGCGGCCGCGAGCGCGGCGTCGGGCGAGCCGAGGAGACAAGTCATGGCCGATCAGGTTCTCGACGCGAAGGGCCTCAACTGCCCCCTTCCGATCATCAAGACCAAGAAGATGCTCAAGGACCTGCCGGTCGGCGGGACGCTCGAAGTGCTGGCGACGGACCCCGGTTCGGTCGCCGACTTCGCCGCCTTCTGCCGCACCACCGGCAACGAACTCGCCGAGCAGGGCCAGGACGGCGGCGTTTTCCGCTTCGTCATTCGCCGGGCATCGTGAGAAATTTTTGCTGATGAGGCGCGGGATACCGCGTGTCATCGGGGATTCATCGTAGCGTTCAGTGTCGAATCTGGAACGTCTTTCCTCAGCGGCCCGCCGGGCCGTGCGCGGGCCGGGGGGCTCGGACGAGGGGCGGACGGCTTGGGGGAAAGTCATGAGCAAGATGCGTCGAGCGGCTCGGGTGGTCGTGCCGGCAGTGGTCGCCTTCGGATTCGCCACCGCGGCAAATGCCACGGAAGGCTATTTCCAGACCGGTTACGGCACGATCCAGAAGGCCCAGTCGGGCGCGGGCGTCGCCCATCCGGAAGACGCGATGACGCTCTCGGTCAACCCGGCCGGCCTGACCTCGGTCGGCCGCCAGTTCGAGGCGGCCTTCACGCTGTTCTCGCCGCGGCGCGAGTTCACGTCGACCAACACCTTCCCCGGCACCTTCCCGACGACGCGCGGAACGGTCACCAGCACGCAGGAAATCTTCCTGATGCCGAACATGGCGTGGTCGTCGCCGATCGACGCGCAGTCGGCCTGGGGCGTGGCGCTGTTCGGCAACGGCGGCATGAACACCAACTATCAGTCGAGCGTCTTCGGCGCCGGCCAGACCGGCGTGAACCTCGAGCAGATGTTCCTGACCGTCGGCTACGCCCGCAAGATGGGCGACTTCTCGGTCGGCGTGGCGCCGGTCGTGGCGATGCAGAAGTTCCGGGCGACCGGCTTCGGCTTCTTCGACCAGGCGGCCTTCACGTCCAAGCCCGGCAGCCTGACCAACAACGGCGACGACTACGCCTGGGGCGCCGGCCTGCGCGCCGGCTTCCTGTGGAGCCTGACCAAGGAGTTCCGCATCGGCGCTTCCGGCCAGACGCCGATCTGGTCGACCAAGTTCGACAAGTATGCCGGTCTCTATGCCGACGGCGGCTCGTTCGACATTCCCGCCAACGTGACGGTCGGCATCGCCTACGACGTCCTGCCGACGCTGACGGTGATGGTCGACTATCGCCACATCTTCTATTCGGGCGTGCCGGCGATCGCCAATTCCGGTGCGGCGCTCGGCGGGCCGGTTCCGCTCGGTGCCTCCGGTGGCGCGGGCTTCGGCTGGAAGGACGTCGACGTGATCGCGGTCGCCGCCGCCTGGAAGGCGACGAAGGACCTGACCCTGCGCGCCGGCTATTCGCACAACAACAGCCCGATCGGCTCCGATCAGGTGTTCTTCAACACCGTCGCCCCCGGCGTCGTCACCGACCACATCTCGCTCGGCGCCTCCTACGACTGGACGAAGAACCTGACGATCGATCTCGCCGCCGCCTACGTGCCGAAGGCGTCGGTCACCGGTCCCGATCCGTTCGGCGCGCCGGGCGACACGATCACCCTCTCGATGTCGCAGTGGGAAGCCTCGTTCGGCGTCCGCTACAAGTACTGAGCACCGTCTCGACGACGGAAAACGGCGGCGCGGGCGAGAGCTCGCGCCGCTTCGTCGTTCTCGTCGGCGATCGCGCCCGCGGCCGCGTCCAAATCGCGCGGATGCGCCATTCCACTAAAACATATATTGCGCATCGAACTTCAATCGTTATCCTACCGACGAGGATCCGACCGAGAGGCGGCGGGTCTTTCTCGGGGGAGCGGGCGATGTACGTGACCTCTCGCGACGTGCGGTCGGGCAAGGGTTGCGGCCACGACGATCACGGCACGGCGGGCCGGTGCGGTTGTGCCGAACCGCGGCTCGACGCGCTCGCCGGGCCGCTCGAACCGGCCGTCCGCGACGCCCTGCTCGAGGCGCTCGACGACGAACATCGTTCGATCGCCTTCTGTGCCGCGGTGCTGGATCGCTTTCCCGCCGCGATGCCCTTCGCCCACATGGTCGGGGCCGAGACGCGCCACGCCGCCAAGATCGCGGCGGTGCTGCGGGCCTGCGGTGTCGCCGTGCCGGAGAATCGCCATCTCGGCTCGGCGGCGATCGCGCGGCTGGTGCCGGCCTCCGTCGCCTGCGCCTGCGACATCGCCGTCAAGGCCGAGCTCGACAACGTGGTGCTCTACGAGGACCGGCTTCTTCCCGCCGTCGCCGACCAGCCGGTCGTCACCGAGCTCTTCACCTGGCTGATGATCGCTTCGCGCGACCGTCATCTGCCCGCCTATCGGCGTTGGACCGCGGGTCAGCGCTTCGGAGGCATCGCGCCGTGACGGGCGCATTGCGCCTCTTCGAAGGCTGGTACTTCCGCACTTTCCGTTGATCGCGACCGCGGTTCGGCCGATCCTCGCGCGCGAGGGTGCCGCCGGGCGGCAACGGTCGGGAGGGCGGATGACGGATCGACGGAGGGTCGCGGCGGGGCTCGCGGCGTGGGCGGGAGTGCTGGCGGCGGGGCGGGCCGATGCGGCGTCGCTGCCGCTCGTCTCCGACGACGGCTCGCCGATGCGGAACACGATCCTCCCGGACGCAGACGCGCTGCGGCGGGTGGCGACGACGCAGCGCTTCGGCGCTGCCGACGCCGACGTCGTGATCGTCGAGGCCTTCGACTACAACTGCGGCTACTGTCGCGCCGCGGCTCGCGATCTCGACGATCTGACCCGGGCCGATTCCCGACTGGCGCTGGTGCCGCTGCATCTGCCGATCCTGTCGCCGGGGTCTGTCGATGCCGCCCGCGTCCAGATCGCGGTGCTGCGACGGTACGGGGGCGACGCCGCGCGGGCGTTGCACGTCGCGCTGCTCGAGGCGCGCGGCTTCGTCGACGGGGCGAAGGCGCGGTCGATCGCGGGCGATCTCGGCGTGTCGGTCGGCGAGGCGGAGATCGCCGCCGCCGACGGCGAGGTGGCGGCGCAGCGCGCGCTCGCCGGACGGTACGGGCTGAAGATCACCCCGACCTTCGTGATCGGCGACGTCGCCTTCGTCGGCTGGCCTGGGCGGCCGACGATCGAGCGTTTCGCCGCCGCGATGCGGCGATGCGGCCGGATCGCCTGCGCCTGAGAGATCGCGAAAGTCGGAGCGGGGGACACGTGGACAAATTCGCCGCGCCGGTTCAATTTCAATACATGAACCGATTTGAATATGTCCGGCGTGGCCTTCTCGGCCTGCTCGGGGTGCTCCTTTTCGCGCTGTCGACGCTGCCTTCGGGCGCGGCCGAGGAGCCGCGGGTGGTGCGCGTCGGGGTGCTCGCCTATCGCGGTTCGGAGGAGGCGGAGACCACCTGGGAGACGACCTTCGGCCATCTGGCGCAGACGCTGCCGCAGTATCGCTTCGAGATGGTGCCGGGCAGCGCCGCCTTCCTGACGGCGGCGGTGGCGGCGCAGCGGCTCGACTTCCTCGTCACCAATCCCGGCCATTTCCTCGAACTGGCGATCGGTTATTCGGCGACGGCGATCGCCACCGAACAGGACATGGACGGCACGGCGGCGGCGGAATCGGTCGGAGCGGCGGTGGTGGTGCCGGCCGATCTCGGCGAGGTGCAGCAGCTCTCCGACCTCAAGGGCCACCGCATCGCCGCGGTCGGCTCGGAGGCCTTCGGTTTCCGCGCCGCCTGGGCGGAGTTCCTCGAGCGCGGCGTCGATCCGTTCAAGGATGCGAACCTCTTGTTCGTCGGCTTTCCGGTCGAGGGCGTGCTGGAGGCGGTCCGCACGGGACGTGCGGACGCCGGCGTCGTCCGTTCGTGCCTGCTCGAGAAGCTGGTGGCGGAGGGCAAGGTCCGCGCCGATGCCTTCCGCGTCGTCGGGCGGCGGGCGTCGGGGACGTTGCGCTGTCAGGTCTCGACCCGGCTCTATCCCGGCTGGCCCTTCGTCAAGGTCGCCCAGACGCCGACGCCGCTCGCGCGCGACGTCGCCAAGACGCTCATTGCCATGCAGCCGACGACCGGCGACGTGGTGTGGACCGACCCGGTCGACTATCAGCGCGTCCAGGACCTCTATCGCGCCCTCAAGGTCGGGCCCTACACGCCGTTCTCGCGGCTCGGCATGCTCGACTTCGCCTTCGAGCATCGCTGGTGGGGGGCGGCGATCGTCATGGCGATCGCCTGGTGGCTGATCCATGTCGGCCGTGTCTCCTACCTGCTGCGCAAGCGGACGCAGGAACTGCAACGGGCACACGAGCTCGCCCGGCTCGAGAGCGAGCGGATGGAACACACCGTCCGCCTGTCGCTGATGGGCGAGATGGCGAGTTCGCTCGCCCACGAGATCAACCAGCCGCTGGCGGCGATCCTCTCCTATGCGCGCGGCTGCGAACGGCGGATCGACGGCGGCACCGACCCGGAGGGCGTGCGCGAGGGGGTGCGCCGCATCGCCGTGCAGGCCGAGCGGGCGGGATCGATCGTCCGACGGATGCGCGACTTCGTGCGCAAGAACCCGTCGCGGCAGGTGCCGGTCGATCCGGCGGCGATCGTCGCCGACGCGCAGGCGCTGTTCGAATCGACGGCGACGGCGCGCGGGGTGAAGATCGAGGCCGACGTGCCGGCGCGGCTGCCGACCATCCGCGCCGACCGGCTGCAGATCGAGGAGGTGCTCTTGAACCTGCTGCAGAACGCGCTCGAGGCGGTCGCCGATCGGCCCGAGCCGCGCATTCGCCTCACCGCCGAGGACGGCGCCCACACCGTCGACTTCGCCGTCGCCGACAACGGTCCGGGCGTCGCGCCGGGGGCGCGCGATCTGCTGTTCGAGGCCTTCTTCACCACCAAACCCGAGGGGCTCGGCCTCGGCCTGTCGCTCAGCCGCACCATCGTGGAAGCCCACGGCGGGCGGCTCGAACTCGATCTCGACCGACCGGGCGAGACGGTCTTCCGTTTCCGCCTGCCGCAACTCGAAGAGGAAACACGTGTCTGACCCGACGCCGATCATCCACATCGTCGACGACGATCCGGCCGTGCGCGACGCGGTCGCCTTTCTGGTGTCCTCGCTCGGCTACGCCCACGAGGTCTCGACCTCGGCGAAGGAGTTTCTGGCGAAGCTCGACGACGACCGGCCGTCCTGCGTCGTGCTCGACGTGCGGCTGCCGGGGATCTCGGGGCTCGAGCTCCAGGGCGAGTTGATCCGGCGGGGCTCGCCCTGCGGCATCATCTTCGTCTCGGGCCATGGCGACATCCCCAAGGCGGTGCGCGCCGTGCGCCTCGGCGCCTTCGATTTTCTGGAAAAGCCGTTCGACGATCAGGTCCTGCTCGACCGCATCGGCGAGGCGTTGGCGGCGAGCGGTGAGGCGATCGAGGAGCGACGGCGCAAGAGCGATCTCGAGCGGCGGCTCGGCTGCCTCACCGATCGCGAGCGCGAGGTGCTGGCGCTGGTGGTCGCCGGCAAGACGTCGAAGGCGATCGCCCTCGACCTCGACATCTCGGTGAAGACGGTCGAGAACCACCGGCACAATCTGATGACCAAGGCCGGCGCCGGCTCGGTGGCGCAGCTGATCGCCTGGGCTCAGGAGCCGGCGGCGGGTTGAGTTTCCGCTCGTTTTGCAGTGCACCTGGGTGGAAACCCCCAGGCGCCCCCGGCACCGACCCCGATAGGAACTTTCCCGTATCCCCTTAGGCTGGACCCATTCGAAGATCCGCCCGGCAAAGCATCGGGCGGACGCGAGGGGCAGGAAACGACCGGACGAGGAGGGGCGGAACGCCCTTTCCGCGAACGCCTCAGCTCACCCCTCGATGGACATTCCCGGGCGACCGGGACGATGCGCGAGGGGGCTGATGACGAAGGGCACGCGTAACATCGACGACTGGACGAGCGAGCGGGAGCGCCCGCGCCTTCGCCGCGCGCCGGAGAACTTCCTCGCGCCCGACGAGATCGCCGCCGTCTCGGCCGGCCGTCGTGGCTTCCTGCGCGGCTCGTTCCTCGCCGCCGCCGCCGCCATGACCGGCGGTGCCGCGGTCGCCCAGGAGAAGCCGGCCGGCGAGGACGCCATCCTCAAGTTGCCGCCGTGGTCGACGTCGCTCGGCCAGCCGGTCGCGGCGACGCCGTATGGTTTGCCGTCGAAGTACGAGACCGCGATGCAGCGGCGCCAGAGCCCGGGTCTGACCCAGGTGGCGGGCTCTTCGGTCTCCTTCATGCCGCTCCAGGGCATGTTCGGCATCATCACGCCGTCGGGTCTGCACTTCGAGCGCCATCACCAGGGCTGGCACGACATCGACCCGTCGCGCCACCGGCTGATGATCGACGGCTCGTCGCCGGAGATGGTCAAGAAGGCCAAGGTCTACACGCTCGACGACCTGATGCGGATGCCGTCGGTGTCGCGCATGCACTTCATCGAATGCGGCGCCAACACCGGCATGGAATGGGGCAACGTGGCGGTGCCGACCGTCCAGTACACCCACGGCATGTTGTCGTGTTCCGAGTTCACCGGCGTGCCGCTGCGCACCCTGCTCGAGGACTGCGGCGCCGACTTCACCAAGGGCAAGTTCGTGCTGGCGGAAGGTGCCGACGGCTCGTCGATGACCCGCACCATCCCGATCGAACTGGTCATGTCGGGCGAGGTCATCGTCGCCTACGGCCAGAACGGCGAGATGCTGCGCCCCGAGAACGGCTATCCGCTGCGGCTGATCGTGCCGGGCGTGCAGGGCGTGTCGTGGGTGAAGTGGCTGCGCCGCATCGAGCTCGGCGACATGCCCTACGCCACCAAGGACGAGGCGGTCCACTACATCGACCTGATGCCGGACGGCCAGCACCGCCAGTACACCTCGATCCAGGAGGCGAAGTCGGTGATCACCTCGCCGTCGGGCGGCCAGACGCTGCTCGACAAGGGCCATTACAACGTCACCGGCCTCGCCTGGTCGGGTCGCGGCAAGATCAAGCGCGTCGACGTCTCCTTCGACGGCGGCATCAACTGGATCGAGGCGCAGCTGCAGACCCCGGTTCTGTCGAAGTGCCTGACGCGGTTCAACGTCGGTTGGGACTGGGACGGTCGCCCGGCGATCCTGCAGTCCCGCGCCATGGACGAGACCGGCTATGTCCAGCCCGGCTACCGGGCGCTGCGGGCGGTGCGCGGCACCCGCTCGATCTATCACAACAACGCCATCCAGTCCTGGAAGGTCGCGATGAACGGCGAGGTGAGCAATGTTCAGGTTCTCTGATCGCGGCTCGCTCCTCGCCGGCGTCGTCGCCTTCGGCCTCGTCCTGGGCGCCGGCGCGGCGCGCGCCACCGACGACTTCGCCGGCATCGGCCGGGCCGCCACGCCGGCCGAGGTCAAGGCGTGGGACATCGACGTGCGCCCCGACTTCAAGGGCCTGCCCAAGGGTTCGGGCAGCGTCGAGAAGGGCGAGCAGGTGTGGGAGGCGAAGTGCGCCGTCTGTCACGGCACCTTCGGCGAGAGCAACAAGATCTTCTCGCCGCTGGTCGGCGGCGTCGAGAAGGACGATCTGAAGACCGGCCACGTCGCCGCGCTGAAGCGCACCGACTTCCCGGCGCGCACGACGCTGATGAAGGTGGCGACGGTCTCCACCCTCTTCGACTACATCCGCCGCGCCATGCCGTGGAACGCGCCGAAGTCGCTCTCCGACGACGAGGTCTATGCGGTCCTCGCCTATCTGCTGAACCTCTCCGACGTGGTGCCGGGCGACTTCGTGCTCGACGACCGGTCGATCCGCGAGGTGCAGAAGATCATGCCGAACCGCAACGGCATGACCTGGGATCACGCCATGTGGCCGTCGGCGGCCTTCACCGGCAAACCGGTCGCCCCCGACGTCAAGGCCGAGCCCTGCATGAAGGCCTGCAAGAAGGAGCCGGAGATCGGCTCGATGCTGCCCGAACACGCGCTCGCCTCGCACGGCAATCTCGCCGACCAGAACCGCCCGTTCGGCCCGGTGCGCGGGCAGGTGACGGCGGCCTCGACCGAGGTCGTGGCGGTGCGGCCGAAAGGCGCCGTCATCGCCGATTCGAACGGTTGCCTCGGCTGCCACGCGCCGAACGCCAAGCTGGTCGGCCCGAGCTACGTCGAGGTGGCCGGCAAGTACAAGGGCGCGGGCGACGCGGCGACGAAGCTCTTCGCCAAGGTTCGCGCCGGCGGCGAAGGCGTGTGGGGCGACATGGCCATGCCGCCCCAGGAGGAGATCAGGGACGACGACCTGAAGGAGGTCCTCGGCTGGATCCTCGCGGGGGCACCGGAAAAGTGAGGCGCGGGGCGCGCTTCGACACAGCGACGCGCCGGCGGCGCGCAATGACGGAGGAGACGACGACATGAACAGGCAGACGATCGATCGGCGAGGCTTCCTCGCGCGCGCGGCGGCCCTCGGGCTGACCACGGCGCTGGGGACGACCCTCGCCCCCCACTTGGCGCGGGCCGAGTGGATGAAGGCGGCCTTCGACGGCAAGTCGCTCGCCGACACCTACAAGGCGATGGGCGTCGCCGACGCCAAGGAGAGCGGCGACGTGCAGATCCTCGCCTCCGACATCGCCGAGAACGGCGCGGTTGTGCCGATCCAGGCGGTCTCCAAGATCGCCGGCACGACGCAGATCTCGGTGCTGGTCGAGAAGAACCCGAACATGCTGGCGGCGCTCTTCGACATCGGCCCGGACATGGTCCCCGACGTCACCACCCGCATCAAGATGGGCCAGACGTCGAACGTCGTCGTGCTCGTCAAGGCGGACGGCAAGTACTTCACCGCGACCAAGGAAATCAAGGTCACGCTCGGCGGCTGCGGCGGCTGATCGAAGACCGGAGGACACGACATGGGCAATCCGATGAAGATCCGCGCCGCCTCCAAGGACGGCGTCACCGAAGTCAAGGTTCTGATGAGCCACGAGATGGAGACCGGCCTGCGCAAGGACGCCTCGGGCAATCTCGTCCCGGCATGGTTCATCGCCGAGATCACCGCCAAGCTGAACGACAAGCCGGTGATGACGGCGCAGTGGGGACCCTCGGTCTCCAAGAACCCGTTCCTCGCCTTCAAGATCAAGGGCGGCAAGGCCGGCGACAAGATCGCCGTCACCTGGACCGACAACAAGGGCGACACCCGCACCGACGAGGCCTCCGTGACCTGATCGGTCGCGCGCGGTCCCGGAAGAAGAACGAGAAGACCACGAGGGAGGGGAGAACCATGAGACGACGGCATGCTGTCGGGCTCGCCGCGCTGATCGCCGTCGCCGGGCCTTGGGCCGGCGCGGCGCTGGCGGAGGGCGACAAGTCGATCGAGAGCATCGAGGCCTATCGCGAGGCGCTGAAGGACGGCAACCCGGCCGAGCTCTTCGAGGCTCAGGGCGAGGAGCTCTGGAAGAAGCCGGCGGGGCCGAAGAACGTCTCCCTCGAGACCTGTGATCTCGGCATGGGCCCGGGCGTCGTCAAGGACGCCTATGCCCATCTGCCGCGGTACTTCAAGGACACCGACAGGGTGCAGGACGCGGAGAGCCGCGTCCTCACCTGCATGGCGACGATCCAGGGCATCGACGTCGCCAAATACGTCTCGGCCGGCTGGGGCAGCCCCGAGAAGGACGCGCTCAACGCCATCGCCACCTACGTCTCGGGCATGTCGAAGGGCACCAAGGTCGCCGTCTCGACCGCGCACCCGAAGGAAAAGGCGATGGTCGAGCTCGGCCGGCGGATGTTCTACTACGCCGGCGGTCCGCACGACTTCTCGTGTTCCACCTGCCACGGCCAGGACGGCACCCGCATCCGCCTGCAGGAACTGCCCTACATCCCGTCGCAGAAGGGGGCCGCCTCCGGCTGGACCTCGTGGCCGGCCTACCGGGTCAGCGCGGGCCAGATGTGGGGCATGCAGTGGCGCCTCGCCGACTGTTTCCGCCAGCAGCGTTTCCCCGAGCCGATCTACGGATCGGACGTGACGGTGGCGCTCTCGATGTTCATGGCCGCGACCGCCAACGGCGCGACCATGGACACCCCCGGCATCAAGCGTTGAGGAGGCGGACATGACGAAGACCACGCTTTCCGCCACTCTCGCCGCCGCCGCGATGGCCGGTGGTCTCTTCCTCGCCTCCTCCGCCTTCGCCGGCGGATCGTGGGGGCCGGGCGCCGACGATGCGGCCTTCGAGGCGATGCTGAAGTCCGGTTTCCGCGAGAAGGGCATCGCCAAGCTCGATCGCCTGAAGCAGGACGAGACGCAGGCCTTCTGCTCCGACCCGAAGGTGGCCGAGGCCAAGGAATCGGCCAAGAAGCGCGCCGAGATCGAGGCGGCGAACCTCGCCACGGTGAAGTGGCCGTCGGACGGCAAGTTCCTCGGCGACTTCAAGGAGGGCGAGAAGATCGCCCAGTCGGGCCGCGGCCTGACCTCCACCGACAAGGCCGATCAGGTCAACGGCGGCAATTGCTACAACTGCCACCAGATCTCCAAGACCGAGATCTCCTACGGCACGATCGGCCCGAGCCTGCTGGGCTACGGCAAGATCAAGGGCACCTCGGAGGAGGCGCTGCGCTCCACCTGGGCGAAGATCTGGAACTCCAAGGCGTCGAATGCCTGTTCCAACATGCCGCGCGCCGGCCACATGGGCATCCTCGCCGAACAGCAGGTCAAGGACCTGATGGCGCTGCTGCTCGATCCGAACTCCCCGGTCAACAAGTGACGAGAGGGCCGATCGACCGGATCGGCCCTCACACTTCCCGCTCCGACACGAGACGAGGCGCGACGCCATGAACCGCCGTGAATTCCTGCATCTGCTCGCCCTGGCGTCCGCCTCCGGCATGGCCCTGCCGACCGAGATCGTCCGCGCCGAGGCCGCGGCCGACCGCCTCTACGACGCGCCCGCCTTCGGCAACGTGTCGCTCCTCCACATCACCGACTGCCATGCCCAGCTGAAGCCGATCTGGTTCCGCGAGCCCAACGTCAACCTCGGCGTCGGCGCGATGAAGGGGCAGGCGCCGCACGTGGTGGGCAGGGCCTTTCTCGACCACTTCGGCCTCCCCGCCGGCGGGCCGGAGGCGCATGCCTTCACCTATCTCGACTTCGAGAAGGCGGCGCAGGTCTACGGCCGGGTCGGCGGGTTCTCGCACCTCGCGACGCTGGTGAAGCGCATCCGCGCGACCCGTCCGGGCGCGCTGCTGCTCGACGGCGGCGACACCTGGCAGGGGTCGGGCACGGCCCTGTGGACCAAGGGTCAGGACATGGTCGAGGCGGCGAAGCTCCTCGGCGTCGACGTGATGACGCTGCACTGGGAGTGCACCTACGGTCAGGACCGGGTGAAGGAGATCGCCGAGAAGGACTTCGCCGGCCACATCGAGATCGTGGCGCAGAACATCAAGACCACCGACTTCGGCGACCCGGTCTTCGCCCCCTTCTCGATGCGCGCGGTGAACGGCGTCAAGGTGGCGGTCGTCGGCCAGGCCTTCCCCTACACGCCGATCGCCAATCCGCGATACATGGTCTCGGAATGGACCTTCGGGATCCAGGAAGAGAACATGCAGAAGACGGTCGACGACGCCCGCGCCCAGGGGGCGCAGGTCGTCATCGTCCTCTCCCACAACGGCATGGACGTCGACCTCAAGATGGCGTCGCGGGTCCGCGGCATCGACGCGATCCTCGGCGGCCATACCCACGACGGCATGCCCAAGCCGACCATCGTCGCGAACCCCGGCGGCAAGACGCTCGTCACCAATGCCGGATCGAACGGCAAGTTCCTCGGCGTGCTCGATCTCGACGTGAAGGGCGGCAAGGTCTCCGACTTCCGCTATCGGCTGCTGCCGGTCTTCGCCAATCTGCTGAAGGCCGACACCGAGATGGATGCGTTGATCGGCAAGATCCGCGCGCCCTTCGAGGCCAAGCTCTCCGAGAAGCTGGCGGTCTCCGAGGGGCTCCTCTATCGCCGCGGCAACTTCAACGGCTCGTTCGACCAGCTGATCCTCGATGCGCTGATCGCCGAGAAGGACGCCGAGATCGCCTTCTCGCCCGGCTTCCGCTGGGGGACGACGATCCTGCCGGGCGAGGCGATCACGATGGAGAACGTGCTCGACCAGACCGCCATCACCTATCCGACGACGACGTTGACGCCGATGACCGGTGCGCAGATCAAGGAGGTGCTGGAGGACGTCTGCGACAATCTCTTCAACACCGATCCCTACTACCAGCAGGGCGGCGACATGGTTCGCGTCGGCGGCATGAGCTGGTCCTGCGATCCGACCGCCGCCATGGGCCACCGCATCGGCGACATGCGGATCGGCGACAAGCCGGTCGACGCCTCGAAGTCCTACCGGGTGGCGGGCTGGGCGCCGGTGTCGGAGGCCGCGCGCGATGCCGGCGGCGAACCGATCTGGGATCTCGTCGCCCGGCACCTCAAGGCGAAGAAGACCGTCGCGTCGCCGAAGCTCAATCTGCCGACGCTGAAGAACATGGATGGCAACGTCGGCGCCGCGCTGTGAGCGCTCCGATCGAGAACGACAACGTCGGCCGCTCCGCGAGCGGACCGACGAGGGGAGGGAAGGCCATGAACGGACTGTGGATCATGCTGCGGCGAGTGCTGCTGGCGCTCGCGCTCTGCCTCGGGGCGACGCCGGCCTTCGCCGGCGACAAGGTCGTCTATCACTTCGACGACGCCGGGCTTCAGGGGCTGAAGGGGCTCCGGAACATCCGCAACCATCTCGACGTCGCGCCCGACACCAAGATCGTCGCCGTCGCCCATGCCGACGGTGTCGACTTCCTGCTCGAGGGCGCCAAGGACCCGAAGAGCGGGGCGGACTACGCGCCGCTGATCTCGGGGCTGAAGGCGGCGGGCGTCACCTTCGAGGTCTGCGAGATCACGATGAAGCGGCGCAATCTCAAGAAGGAGCAGTTCAACATGGATGCCGACTTCACGCCCTCGGGCGTGGTGCGCATCACCGAACTGCAGGCGCGCGAACACTACGCCTACATCAAGCCGTGACACGGGCGAGGAGGCCGTCATGCTCGAGGCTCTGGTCGATCTTCTCGGCGACCGTGCGGTGCTGGCGCTCGGCGGCCTCGTCATCGGCATCCTGTTCGGCGCGCTCGCCCAGCGCTCGCGCTTCTGCCTGCGCGCGGCGACGCTCGAGGTCGCCCACGGCACGCTCGGGCCGAAGCTCGCGGTGTGGCTCTTCACCTTCGCGACGGCGCTGATCGCCACGCAGTTGCTCATCGTCTTCGCGCTGTTCGACACCGGTCAGGTGCGCCAGCTCAACAACACCGGATCGCTCTCGGGAGCGATCCTCGGCGGGCTGATGTTCGGCTGCGGCATGACGCTGACGCGCGCCTGCGGCAGCCGCATGCTGGTGCTCTCGGCGACGGGGAACCTCAGGGCGCTGCTCTCCGGCCTCGTCTTCGCGGTGGTGGCGCAGACCTCGCTCTCCGGCGTGCTGTCGCCCTTCCGCCAGTGGATCAACGGGCTGTGGACCATCGACGGGTCGTCGCGCGATCTCGTGGCGATGTTCGGCATCGGTCACGGCGGGGCGGCGGCCTTCGGCGGGCTGTGGCTGGCGCTCGGCATCGCCATCGCGGTGAGGAACCGCGTCTCGCTCTGGGCGTGGCTCGGGGCGGCGGGCGTCGGGCTGATGGTCGCGGTCGCCTGGTGGTTCAACTATGCGATGGCGGCGACCTCCTTCGAGATGGTGCCGGTCCACGCGCTCTCCTTCACCTCGCCCTCGGCCGACACGCTGATGTACGTGCTGTCGCCGCCGGGCGGGCCGCTGACCTTCGATCTCGGGCTGATCCCCGGCGTGGTGATCGGGTCCTTCGTCGCCGGGGCGCTCGGCGGCGACCTGAAGCTCGAGGGCTTCGACGGCGGGGCGTCGATGCGCCGCTACATCGCCGGCGGCTGCCTGATGGGCTTCGGCGGCGTGATGGCGGGCGGTTGTGCCGTCGGCGCCGGCGTCTCGGGCGCCTCGGTCTTCGCCGTCACCTCGTGGATCGTGCTGTGGTCGATGTGGATCGGGGCGGTGCTGACCGACCGGCTGGTCGACCAGCGGGCCTTCAGAGCGGAGATAGCCGATGCCGCGTCGTGACGCCTTAGCCGCGGTCGGCGCGAGCCTTCTCGCCGTCGGCCTCTTCGCCGCCGCGTCGCGGGCACCGCGGGCGGGCGAGGCGGAGGTGCCGTCGGTCGAGGTGGGACGCCGGCTTCTCGCCGAGAACGGTTGCGACGGCGCCTGCCATCGGGCGCGGGCGGGCGATGCCGATCCGACGGCGATCTACCGCCGTGCCGACCGGCGGGTGCAGTCGCGCGAGGAGCTCGACCGGCAGGTCGCCTTCTGCGTGTCGCGGCTCGGTTCGATGATCTTTTCCGAGGAGATCGGCTCGGTCACCGCCGCGCTCGATCACGATCACTATCGCTTCGACTGAGCCGGCGCGAGACCGGCGGGAGGACGGCCCATGACGATCGACCGACGCGGCCTGTTGGCGGGTGTCGCCGCCGCCGGCGGTGCGCTGACCCTGGCGGTGACCGACCTGTGGTCCGGCATCGCCCGCGCCGCCAACGACATCGAGGCCTTCGTCAAGGGGCCGCCGGTGCCCGACCGGCCGCTGACGGCGATCAGTCGCCACGTCTTCGTCATCGAGGCGCCGGACGGCTTTCCGACCCCGGAGAACCAGGGCCTGATGTCGAACGTCACCTTCGTGGTCGGCGACAAGGGCGTGGTGGTGGTCGACTCCGGCGCTTCGGTGCAGATCGCCGAGATGGCGATCCGCCAGCTCGAGGCGATGACCCGCAAGCCGGTCGTCGGCATCGTCAACACCCACTATCACGGCGATCACTGGCTCGGGAACGACGCCTTCGTGCAGAAGTGGGGCAAGGATCTGCCGATCTGGGCGAGGGCGGGCACGCGTGCGGCGATCGCCGGGGCGACCGGCACGCTGTGGCACGATTCGATGATCAAATGGACCAATCAGGCGACGCTCGGCACGCCGATCGTGCCGCCCAACACCGACATCGAACACGGTTTCGAGATCTCGCTCGGCGATGTGACGCTGCGGATGCATCACTACGGTCGCGCCCACACGCCCGCCGACATCGACGTCGAGGTGGTGGAGGACGGCGTCTGCTGCGTCGGCGACGTGCTGATGGATCGCCGCATCGCCAACATGGACGACGGCTCCTACAAGGGCACCTTCGAGACCATCGACAAGCTGACGGCGGCGGCGAAGCCGAAGATCTGGCTGCCGGCGCACGGCAAGCCGGGGCCGGGTGTCGCCCAATGGCACCGCGAGCTGTTCGAAGGCATCTGGGAGCGCTGCGTCGAGGCGGTCGACAAGTCGATCCCGCTCGATCGGGCGCTGGCCGAGGTGATGAAGGACCCGCGCGTCGCCTCGCGGGCAGCCGAGACCAAGGGCTTCGACCGCAACATCGGCAAATACGTCAGCCTCGCCTATCTCGAGGCCGAGCAGGCGCAGTTCTGACGTCCGCTGCCTCGCGACCGCCGCCTCAGGCGTCGCCGTGCGGTTCGGCTTCGAGGAAGGCGAGGAAGGCCCTCAGCGCGCCGCTCGGGGTGCGGTCGGCACGGCGCAGCAGGCGGAAGGGGCGCTCGAGGAACGACGGGTCGATCACCGTCAGCTGTCCGATCGCGACGGCGGAGCGCACGGCGGCGGCCGACAGCGCGGTGACGCCGCCGCCGGCGACGACGGCGGTCGCCACGGCCTCGTTGCTCGGCAGGGTGAGCGAGACCTTCAGCCCGCGCGGGTCGACGCCGCGGCGGGAAAGCTCGTCCTCCAGCACCTGACGGGTGCCGGAGCCCGGTTCGCGCATCACCCAGTCGAGCGAGGCGAGATCGATCGCGGCCGGATCCTTCGGCAGGCCGGCGGCGGTCTCGGGATCGGCGACGAGGACGAGGCGGTCGCGCGCCACGGTGCGGACGGCCAGCGCGGCGCCCTCGCAGTCGCCCTCGACGAAGCCGACGTCGGCGGTGTTGTCGGAGACGGCGCGTACCACGTGGGTGGTGTTGGCGACGGCGAGGTCGATCGTCACCTGCGGGTGGGCGCGGCGGAAGGCGACCAGCCGGGCCGGCAGCCACCAGGCCGCGGTGGTCAGGCTCGCCTCGATGCGCAGCGTGCCGCCGACCCGGCCGGCGAGTTCGGCGAGGCGGGCCTCGGCCCGTTCGGCCCGGGCGATCACCTCGCGCGCCTCGACCAGGAAGGCGCGGCCGACCTCGGTCAGTTCGATGCGGCGGGCGACGCGGTCGAAGAGGGCGACGTCGTGGCGCTCCTCGAGGGCGCGGATGGCGTTGGAGACGGCGGAGGGCGACAGCGCCAGTCGTTCGGCGGCGCGGGTCAGGTGCTCGCATTCGGCGACGGCGACGAAGATGCGAAGCTGGTCGAGGTTCATGGAGCGCTCCGGGCGAGGACCTCGACCCATAGCAGAGCAAAGCCGGTGACGAACAGCCAGGAGACGGCGCCGAGCGCCATCGGCTTCCATCCGTCGCGGAGAAGCGCGCGCACGTCGACCATCAGACCCATGGCGGCCAGCGCCACGGTGAAGAGGATCGTCGTCAGGTCGCCGGCGGCGGCGAGCATCGCGCGGTCGGGGTGGAGCACGCTGCCGATCACGACCATGGCGAGGAAGCCGGCGACGAACCACGGGAAGGGCGGGCGGCTCGTCGCCTCGACGCCGCGGCCGCGCAGCCAGCCGACGGCGAAGACCAGCGGCGCCAGCATGGCGACGCGGGCGAGCTTGGCGACGGTGGCGACCTCGCCGGCCTCGGGGCCGCCCTGGAAGCCGGCGCCGACCACCTGCGCCACCTCGTGGATCGAGGCGCCGGCCCACAGACCGAAGGAGGCGGGCGACAGATGCAGGAGCGGCGCCAGCGCCGGCAGCAGGAACATCGACAGCGTGCCGAAGAGCGTCACGGTGGCGACCGCATGGGCGACGTCCTCGCGCCGGCCGCCGGTGACGGCGTTCATGGCGACGATCGCCGAGGCGCCGCAGACGGCGGTGCCGGCGGCGACCAGCTCGGCGGTCTCGCGGGCGAGGCCCATGGCGCGGCCGATGCGGGCGGTGACGACGAAGGTGGCGACGAGGCCGGCGGCGAGACAGGCGAGGCTCTGCCAGCCGAGTGCGGCGAGATCGCCCAGCGTGATGCGCAGCCCGAGCAGCACGATCGCGGCACGCAGCACCGGCCGCATGGCGAAGGCGAGACCGCCGGAACACGCCGCCGGCAGGGGCGCCAGATTGGCCACCGCCATGCCGATCAGGATCGCCAGGATCATCGGCGAGAAGACCGCGAGCCCCGGGATCTTCCGGACGTAATAGGCGGCGACGGCCACCGCGACGGCGAGCGCCAGGCCGGGCAGCAGCCGGCGCGGGGCATCGAGCAGGGACAGAGTGGACGTGGCCATCGGCGGCTCCCGGGGTTGTTGCCCCAGACAAGCCGCGCAATGCGCGTCGCGTCCATCGCTGGATTTGGAAAACGATGTTCCGCAAAACGAAACGATCGCGCGAAACCATGCTCCGCCGGGCGGATCGTCTGTGCCCGGCGGGGAATGCCTCAGCCCGGCTTGCGCCCCGCGAAGTCGATCAGCGCCGAGAGGCCGACGTGGCCGTGGCCCTCGTCGACCTCCCGGTCGTGGGCGTGGATCGAGAGATCGACGAAGTCGCCGAAGGCCGCCTCGAGGATCTCGCGGGTGTACATGTTCTCCACCGCCTTCGGCCCGCCGGTGCCGTAGGCGATCTGTTCGGGACGGTAGCCCTCGAGGATCAGCAGGCCGCCGGGCTTCAGGGCGCGGCGGATGCCGGCGAAGATCGTCGCCCGGTCCTCGGGGCCGCAGAACTGGAAGAAGATCGCCGCGACGACGTCGAATTCCGCCTCCGGCCAGTCCCAATGCACGATGTCGACGAGCCGCGTGTCGAGCGTCACGCCGCGGGTTTCCGCCAGCGCCCGCGCCTTGGCCTGGGCATTGGGGGCGAAGTCGACCGACAGCGTGTCGAGGCCGCATTCGGCGAGGAAGACGCCGTTGCGTCCCTCGCCGTCGGCGATGGCGAGCGCCCGGCCGGACGTCGGCAGCAGCGGCTCGCAGGATGCGAGGAAGGCGTTCGGCTCGGTGCCGAAGACGTAGTCGGGATGGGCGAAGCGCTCGTTCCAGCGGTGGTATTCTTCGGTGGTCATCGACGCTCCTCGCGTTGTCCGCCGCCACGATGGCCGATGGCGGTGACGGCGGGAAGTCGCGATGTCGCGAGCGCGAGGGTATTCCCTCGATTGCCTCGGTCCGGGCGGGGCGGCATTCTCGCGGGATGATCCGCCGCCTTCTCGCCGCCCTCGTCGTCGTCGTCGCCGCCCTTGGGTCGGCGCGCGCCGACGACGTGCGCATCGGCGTGCTCGCCTTCCAGGGCTCGGAGCGGGCGGCGCAGGACTTCGAGGCGACGATCGACCATCTCCGGCGCAGCCTGCCGATGCACGCCTTCGCGATGGTGCCGCTCGATCTCGACGGCATCTCCCGGGCGGTCGCGGCGCGGACGATCGACTTCGTCGTCACCAATCCCGGCGACTACGTCGATCTCGAACAACGCTTCGGCGTCACCCGCATCGCCACCCTCGAGAGCCGCGACCGCGCCGCGCCGACCGACACGATCGGCTCGGTCGTGGTGGTGCCGAACCGGCCGGGGCGACCCGAACGGCTCGCCGATCTCTCGGGGCTCCGGCTGGCGGTCGTCTCCGAACAGGCCTTCGGCGGCTGGCGGGTGATCTGGCGCGAGATGGACGACGTCGGCTTCCCGCCGGCCAAGCTCGCGGCGCTGACCCAGACCGGCTTTCCGATGGAGAACGTTCTGGTCGCCATCCGCGAGGGCAGGGCGGACGCCGGCGTGCTGCGCGCCTGCGTGCTCGAGGACGCGATCGCCGCCGGGCGGGCGCGGGAGGGCGAGTTCGCGGTGGTGGCTGAACGCGCCGTGCCGGGCTTTCCCTGTCGATTGTCGTCGCGGCTCTATCCCGACTGGCCCTTCGCCCGGCTCGCCGGCACCTCGCCCGACCTCGCCAAGGTGGTCGCGGCGAGCCTGCTGACCATGCCGGCGGTCGGCGGCGGGGCCTGGACCGCGCCGCAGGACTACACCTCCGTCCACGCGCTCTTTCGCCAGCTGAAGATCGGTCCCTACGACTATCTCGCCCGCACCACGCTTCTCGGCTTCCTCCGAGCCTACTGGCACTGGTTCCTGGTGGCGGGCGTGGCGATCGGCTGGTGGATCGTCCACGTCGCCCGGGTCGAGACGCTGGTGCGGCGGCGCACGGCCGAACTCACGCGCGAGATCCAGGAACGCGAGAAGGCCGAGCTGGACGCCCGGCGCCACCGCGAGGAGCGCGATCAGTTCTCCCGTCTCGGCATTCTCGGCGAGATGGCCTCGAACATCGCCCACGAACTCAACCAGCCGCTCGCCGCCATCACCAACTATGCCGAGGGCATGACGCGCTTCATCGACGGCGGCCGGCTCGACCCCGCCTTCCTGCGCGACGGCGCGCGCGGCATCATCGGTCAGGCGGAACGGGCGGGCTCGATCATCCGCCGCATCCGCGCCTTCGTCCGCCGCCGCGAGGCGTCGCGCGAGGCGCTCGACGTCGACGAGGTGGTGCGCGACACGCTCGCCCTCTTCGACGGGCTGGCGGCACGGCGCGGCATCGCGCTGCGCGTCCATCTCGCCGGCGATCTGCCGAAGGTCGCCGCCGACCGGGTGGAGATCGAGCAGGTGCTGCTCAACCTGTTGCAGAATGCCGTCGACGCGATGATCGACCACGAGGGGCGCGAGCGCGGCATCACCGTGCGCACGTCGTCGGACGGGACGGTGGTCAAGGTGGCGGTGCGCGACCACGGACCCGGCTTGACGCCCGAGGTCGAGGCCCATCTCTTCGACACGTTCTTCACCACCAAGCCGCAGGGGCTGGGGCTGGGGCTCTCGATCTGCCGCACCATCGTGGAGAGCCACGGCGGGCGGCTGTGGGCGGCCGACAACGACGACGGCGGGCTCACCATGCGCTTCACCCTGCCCGTCGCGGAGAAGGAGGCGACATGACCGAGACCGCGGCACCGCTCGTCCTGATCGTCGACGACGACGAGGCGATGCGCCGATCGATGGCCTTCCTCTTCGCCTCGGTCGGGCTCGAGGCGGAGAGCTTCGCCCAGGCCGACGCCTTCCTCGACCGCTTGGCGGCGGGGGCGCCACTGCGTCCCGGTGCGCTGGTGCTCGACGTGCGGATGCCTGGGATGAGCGGGCTCGAGCTGCAGCGCATCCTCGTCGAGCGCGAGTTTCCGCTGCCGATCGTCATCGTCACCGGCCACGGCGACGTGCCGATGGCGGTGGCGGCGCTGAAGGCGGGCGCCCACGACTTCATCGAGAAGCCGTTCAAGGAACAGTATCTCCTCGACATGGTGGAGGGCGCGATCCGCCTGTCGCGCGACCGTCTCGCCAAGGTCGAGCGGCGGCGCTCCGTCGCCGAGCGGCTGGCGCGGCTGAGCCGGCGGGAGCGCGAGGTGCTCGACGGCGTGCTCGCCGGCAAGCCCAACAAGGTGGTCGCCTTCGAGCTCGATCTCTCGATCAAGACGATCGAGGCCTATCGCGCCTCGGTCATGACCAAGATGGATGCCGGCTCGCTCGCCGAACTCGCCCGGATGGTCGCCGACGCGGAATGAGGCGCGGCCCTGGTCGTTCGACGAGGCGATGTGGGTGCGCGATGCTTCGAGACGGGCGACCGACGGTCGCCCTCCTCAGCATGAGGCGTCTGTTTTTTGCCTTGAAGAACAAGAAACGCCTCATGCTGAGGAGCGGGCCGCAGGCCCGCGTCTCGAAGCATCGCGCACGATCCCACTGCATCACGCCGTCGCGCCACGGCGGCCCGAGCACCGCCGGACCTCCCGCCGGAAGAATCCGGCGCGCATCCGGAACCTGCTGAAATCCCTTACGTATTTCGCCGCGCAACGAGGGTTTACCCTCGTCGTTCCGGGGTTCGGCCCGGATCGTCCCGGGCGAGACGCGAGCGTAAGCCTTCCTCGATCGACATCGAGAGGAGGGTCGCGATGACCGGCTCGCGCAGAGATTTCCTGAGGAGCCTCGGGCGGGTGACCGCCGGGGCGCCCGTCGCGCTCGCCGCCGGCGTGGTGCCGGCGCTGGCCGAGGCCGCGCCCACCCGTCACTGGGCGATGGTGGTGGACGTCGCCAAGTGCATCGGCTGTCAGGCCTGCACGGTGGCCTGCATCCACGAGAACCGGGTACCGGAGGACAGCTTCCGCACCTTCGTCACCACCTGGGAGGTGGCGGACGCCGACCGCGTCTCGACCGCCGTACTGCCGCGGCTGTGCAATCACTGCGACGCGCCGCCCTGCGTGCCGGTCTGCCCGGTGGGCGCGACCTTCAAGGCGGCCGACGGCGAGGTGCTGGTCGACGCCGATCGCTGCGTCGGCTGCGGCTACTGCGTCCAGGCCTGCCCCTACGATGCGCGCTTCATCAACCGTGAGACCCGCACCGCCGACAAGTGCACCTTCTGCGCCCATCGGGTGGCGGCGGGGCTGTTGCCGGCCTGCGTCGAGACCTGCGTCGGCGGCGCCCGCATCTTCGGCGATCTCGCCGATCCGAAGAGCACCGTCTCGAAACTCCTGAAGGAACGCGCGGCGGAAGTCCGCGTGCTGAAGCCCGAGGAGAAGACCAAGCCGAACGTCTTCTATCTCGGCCTCGACGACCGCTTCGCCACCCGCGTCGACGCCGTTCCGACCCTCTGGCATCCCACCGGCACCGAGGCGTGAGGAGACGACCATGACCGAGATCACCGAACTCCTCCACGTCTCCCGCGACCCGGCCTGGGCGCCGTGGGCGGTGCAGTATTTCTTCCTGATCGGGCTGTCCTTCGGCTCGTTCCTCCTCACGCTGCCGGGCATCGCCTTCGGCCGTGCCGACTGGCGGCCGCTCGGCCGCGCGGCCCTTCTGGGTGCGCTGGTCTCGGGCCTCGTCGCCCCGGTGGCGCTGGTCTCCGACCTCAACCAGCCGGGACGGTTCCTGAACTTCTATCTCCACCCGGCGGGCTCGTCGTGGATGGCCTGGGGCGCGTTCTTCATCCCGGCCTATGTCGGGGCGCTGCTGCTCTATGCCTGGGCGGCGCTCGCGCCCGACTTCGCGGCGGCCGGCAACGACGGCCCGCTCGCGCTCGTGCGTCGGCTGCTCGCCGGTCCCGCTCGGCCGCGCCTCGTCGCGGTGCTCGGTCTCGCGACGCTGGCCTGCGCCTTCACCGTCGCGCTCTATACCGGCGTCGAGGTGATGGTGGTGCGCGCCCGGCCGCTGTGGAACACGGCGCTGCTGCCCTGGCAGTTCGCGGCGACGGCGATCGCCGGGTCGATCGGTCTCGCGATGATCCTCGCCCGGGTCGCGACGGGCGCGGGGGCCGCCGTCGACGCGCTCGGCAATCGCCTGCTCGTCGTGACCTCGGCGTGCGTGCTTGCGCTGGGCGCGGCGTGGTTCGCGCTCGCGCTTCTCGTGCCGAACGGCGCCGAAGGCCGCGCTCTCGCGCAGGTCGCCGGGTCGATGCACTGGCTGACCTCGGCGCTGTGGCTCGGCGGCGCGACGTTCGCCGCTCTCGCGATCGCCGCCCTGCGGCCGGTCGGGACCGGCTGGCTGACCGGGCTCCTCGCGCTCAACGCCGCCTGGCTCTTCCGCTGGACGATCTTCGTCGGCGGTCAGGACATGCCGAAGAACGGCGGCGGCCTCTATGCCCATCCGCTGGCGCTCGGCCCCGACGGCCTGCTCGGCATCGTCGGCACCGCCGGCCTGTTCCTCGCCGTCACCGTGATCCTCGCCACGCTCGTCCCCTGGTCCGGATCGGCCGAAGCCGCCCGTCCGTCGACCCTGCCTCAGGGAGCCTGATGCCATGACCTCTCGTCGCGATCTTCTCAAGGGCGCCGCCGTGATCGGCGGGGGCGCCGCCTTCGCCGCCGGCTTCTCCGAGACGGGCGAGCGCATGCTCGAGACCGTCGTCTCGCCGGCCCATGCCCGCGGCACCACCGGCCAGTCACAGAAGCCCGAATTCGCGCTCGTCGACGGCAAGTTGCAGCCGAACCCGGAGGCGCGGGTCGCCTTCACCATGTGCATGGGCTGCACCACCCAGTGCGGCGTCCGCGTCCGCATCGATGCCGCCACCGACACGGTCACCCGCGTCGTCGGCAATCCCTATTCGCCGCTGTCGGCCGACCCGCACGTCGCCATGGGCGTGCCGGTCCGCAAGGCGCTGACCTCGCTCACCCGGTTCGAGGAACAGGGGCTCGCCGGTCGGTCGACCGCCTGCGGCCGCGGCAATGCCGTGCTCGAGGCGCAGAACTCGCCCTTCCGCATCACGCAGCCGATGAAGCGGGTCGGCCCGCGCAATTCCGGCCGGTGGCAGCCGATCTCCTTCGAGCAGCTGGTGAGGGAGGTCGTCGAGGGCGGCGATCTCTTCGGCGAAGGTCCGGTCGCGGGGCTGAAGGCGCTGCGCTCCTTCGAGCCGATCGACCCGAAGCGGCCGGAGCTCGGGCCGAAGGTCAATCGCGTGGCGGTGTTGAACTCGGTCGACGACGGCCGCGCCGCCTTCGTCGGGCGCTTCATCCAGAAGGCCTACGGCTCGATCAACTACACCGGACACGGCGCCTATTGCGGCGGCTCCTACCGCTCCGGTTCGGGCGCCGCCTTCGGCGACACCAAGACCATGCCGCATGCCAAGCCCGATCTGCCGAACGCCGAGTTCGTGATCTTCATGGGCACGGCGCCGGCCAATGCCGGCAATCCGTTCAAGCGGCAGGGGACACTGCTCGCCAAGGCGCGAACTGACGGCAAGCTGAACTACGTCGTCGTCGATCCGGTGCTCGGGCACAGCGACAATCTCGCCGCCAAGGAGCGCGGCCGTTGGGTGCCGATCAAGCCCGGCACCGACGCGGCGCTCGCCATGGCGATGATCCGCTGGATCATCGAAGAGAAGCGTTTCGACGCCGCCTTCCTCGCCGCGCCCAACAAGGCGGTGGCGGATGGGGCCGGCGAGACGGCGTGGTCGAACGCCACCCATCTCGTCGTGACGGAGGAGAACCACCCGCGTCGCGGCTTCTTCCTGCGCGGCTCGGACGTCGGCCTGCCGATCGCGGACGCCGACAAGTACAAGGACGCGGATCCCTTCGTCGTCGTCGATCCGGCGAGCGATGCGCCGGTCGCCCATGCCGCCGCGACGGGTCCGGCGATGCTGGACGTCGAACGGTCGATCGAGATCGCCGGCCGGCCGGTCAGGGTCGCCTCGAGCTTCGCGCTGCTCGCGGCCTCCGCCCGGGCCATGAGCCTCGACGACTATGCGGCGATCTGCGGCGTGCCGGTCGAGGTGATCGTCGGCCTCGCCCGCGAGTTCACCAGCCACGGCAAGAAGGCGGCGATCTCCAGCCACGGCGGCACCATGGCGGGCAACGGCTTCCAGTCGGCCTTCGCCATCGTCATGCTCAACACGCTCGTCGGCAATCTCAACCGCAAGGGCGGCACCTTCGTCGGCGCCGGCGGGTTCAACCCCTATGCCGGGCCGCGCTACAAGATGGACGCCTTCGAGGGCGAGGTGAAGCCTTCGGGCGTGCCGCTGTCGCGCAACTTCCCTTACGAGAAGACGAGCGAATTCAAGGAGAAGAAGGCGGCGGGCAGGCCCTATCCGGCCGAGGCGCCGTGGTTCTCGACCGCGGGGCAACTGTCGACCGAATGGCTGCCGGCGGCCTTGTCCGGCTATCCTTACGGTCTCGGTGCGTTGATCCTGTGGTCGACCAATCCGGTCTACGGCATTCCCGGCGTCCGGGCGATCGCCGAGAAGACGCTCGGCGATCCGAAGACGATCCCGCTGATCGTCGCGGTCGATCCCTTCATCAACGAGTCCTCCTGCTTCGCCGACTACGTCGTGCCGGACACGACGATGTACGAGAGCTGGGGCTTCGCCGCGCCCTGGGCGGGTGTGCCGTCGAAGTCGATGCTGGCGCGCTGGCCGGTGGTCGAGCCGAAGACCGCCAAGACCGCCGACGGTCAGCCGATCGGCATCGAGACCTTCCTGATCGCGGTGGCCAAGGCGATGGCGCTGCCGGGCTTCGGCGAAGGCGCGATCACCGCGGCGGACGGGCGGAAACTGCCGCTCGACCGCGCCGAGGACTGGTATGTCCGCGCCGCCGCCAATCTCGGCTTCACCGGCAAGGCGCCGGTGGGCGACGCGACCGACGACGACGTGGCGCTCGCGGGCGTCGCGCGGATGATGCCGACGCTGAAGGCCATGCTGCCGGAAGACGAGGTGAAGAAGGTCGCCTTCCTCTATTCGCGCGGCGGCCGGCACCAGCCGCCGGCGGAAGCCTGGTCGGCCGAGGGAAAGGCGGCCTGGCCCTTCGAGAAGCCGTTGCAGGTGTGGAACGAGGCGGTCGGCACCTCGCGCGACGCGATGACCGGCAAGCGCAATTCCGGCGTTCCCGGCTGGGTGCCGGCCCGCTTCGCCGACGGCACGGCGGTCTCGACCCGCTACCCGGACAAGGAATGGCCGCTGCGGCTCGTCAGCCAGAAGAGCCCGTTGCAGAACTCCTATTCGATCGTCGGGCGTCGCCTGCGCGGGCTCCATCCCGAGAACGCCGCCGGCATCTCGGCGACGGATGCCGCCCGGCTCGGGGTGAAGACCGGCGACAAGGTCCGGATCGCCACGCCGACCGGCTCGGTCGTCGCCACGGCGCAGGTGCGCCACGGCGTGCGCGAGGGCGTGATCGCGGTCGAGCACGGCTTCGGCCACAAGGAGCTCGGCGCCCGGCCGCATCGCATCGGCGATCGCCTCCAGCCGCACGATCCGGGCATCGCCGCCGGCTTCGCGCTGAACGACCTCGGCCTCCTCGATCCGACCCGGTCGAGCCCGGCGGTCCACGTCGATCCGATCGCCGGAACGGCGGTCCGGCAGGCGATCCCGGCACGGCTCGAACGCGCCTGAGACCATCGTCCCCCCGCCTCGACCCGGCCCGCGTTCCCCGCGGGTCGGGCATTTTCGTGCCGCGTCAGCCGCGTTCCTCGTAGAGCCGTGCCGTCGCGGCGAAGGCCTCGTCGGCGCGGGCGCCGGCGCCGTAGGGAGCGAGCGTCTCGGGGAAGGGGTGGGCGACGGGGCCGCGCGGGCAGGGTTCCGGCGCGGCGAAGGTCGTGACCATCGGCAGCACGCCGGCCCAGACCGGATGGGCGAGATCTTCCTCGTCGTCGCCGCAGCCCTTGGCGCGGACCTTGGCGGAGGCCTCCTCGATGGTCATGCCGACGACCGTCGTCGCCTTGATCTCCTGCGCCGTCATCGGGCGCAGCGTCGCGGCGCGGCCGGGATAGAAGCGGTCGACCAGCGCGTCGAGGGCGGCGATCTTCTCGGCCCCGTCGGCGACGATCCGCGCCGTGCCGAAGCACATGGCGGAGCGGTAGTTGACCGAGTGGTTGAAGGCTGAACGCGCCAGCACCAGCCCGTCGAGATGAGAGACGGTGACGCAGACCGGCACGCCGTCGGAGACGGAGCGCAGCATGCGGCTCGCCGAGGAGCCGTGCCAGTAGAGCCGATCGCCGTCGCGCCAGTGGATCGTCGGCGTGGCGAAGGGCTGGCCGTCGCGCACCCAGGCGACGTGGCAGAGCATGGCGGCGTCGAGGATGGCGTGGACGGCCGCGCGCTCGTGCGAACCGCGCTCGTGGAGGCGGCGGACGCGGCTCAGGTCGCCGACCGGGTAGGCGGAAGGGGTGGTGTCGGACATGGCTTGCTTTCTCCGATGGTTCGACGCATCGATAGGCCGAAGAAATGGTCCGAAAAAGATCCAATTCGATGCCGAATTCACGAACCAATGTCTCCGACTGGTCGGCGTTGATCCCGGTGCTGCCGGAGGCCGGGCCGCGGCGGGCGGCGCTCTATGCGGCGCTCAGGCGATCGATCGAGACCGGGCTCGTCGCCCCCGGCGCCAAACTGCCGACGACGCGCGAGCTCGCGGCGCGTTTCGGCGTGGCGCGCGGGGCGGCGGTCGCCGCCTACGAAACCCTGATCGCCGAGGGCTTCGCCGAGGCGCGGGTGGGGGCGGGGACCTTCGTCGCGGCCATGGTGCCGCGGATCGCCGCCGCGCCGCCGGACGTGCCGTCGCCACGCGCGGTCGGCGCGCCGCTGCCGGGGGCCTTGGGGCTGTCGTCCTTCGATCCGCGGACGGAGGCGATCTTTCGCCGGCTTCTGGTGCGCCACGGCGTCGCCACCGATCCCGCCGCCCATGCCTACGGCGACCCGCGCGGCGGGGCGGGGCTCCGGCGGGCGATTGCCGCCTATCTCGGTGCGGCGCGCGGCGTGCGCTGCACGCCCGATCGCGTCGTCGTCACCTCGGGCACGCAGAACGGGCTCGATCTGGCGATCCGGGCGGTGCTGGCGCCGGGCGACCGGATCGGGGTCGAGGACCCGTGCTATCCGATGGCGCTCGCCGCCTTCCGTGGGGCGGGGCTGCGGCCGGTCGGTGTGCCGATGGACGACGAGGGGATCGATCCGGACATCGCCGCAGCGTCGGCACCCGATGCCCGGGCGGTCTACGTGACGCCGTCGCACCAGTTTCCGACCGGCGTCGTGCTGTCGATGCGGCGGCGGCTGGCGCTCGTCGGCTGGGCGCGGCGGACCGGCGGCTGGATCCTCGAAGACGACTACGACAGCGAGTTCCGTCATGCCGGCGCACCGCTCGCGGCGCTTCAGGGCATGGACGACGCCGATCGGGTGATCTACCTCGGCACCTTCTCCAAGGCGCTCTTTCCGGGTCTCCGCGTCGGCTACATGGTCTTGCCGCCGGCGCTGGTCGAGCCGGTGCTGGAGATCCGCGAGCGGACCGATCGTTTCCCCTCGATGCTCGGCGAGGCGGCCCTCGCCGCGCTGCTCGACGAGGGCCATTTCGCCGCCCATGTCCGCCGCGCCCGCCGCCGCAGCCGTGCCGGCCGCGATGCGCTGGTCGCGGCACTGCGGGCGGGCGGGGTCGACGTCGCGGCGCCGGACACCGGGCTGCATCTGATCGTCTCGGACGCGCGGATCGACGACGACATGGCGCTCGCGGCGCGGATCGTCGCCCGCGGGGTGGGGGCGCGGGCGCTCTCGGTGATGGGCGTCGACCGGCCGGCGCGGCAGGGGCTCGTCGTCGGCTTCTCCGGCGCGACGCCGGAGGCGATGGCGCGGGTCGGCACGGTGATCGCCGCCGCGATCCGCGAGGGGGCGTGATCCCGTCAGTCGGAGAGGCGTTCGAACAGCAGCACGGCGTTGGGGCTCGCCTTGTCGTAGTCGACGATGGCGCAACCGGTCGCGGCGCGGATCGGCGCGGCGCCGGCCATGCGCCAGTGCCAGCCGTCGAGATGTTCGCCCTTCACCCGGTAGGGCGCCGGCGGGCAGCCCTTGCGGAAGGTGAAGGCGACACCCTCGACCTTGCGGCCGAACTCGCCCGGCAGGTCGCCGACATACATCACCTGCCCCGGCCGGATCGTGCCGGCGATCGCCGGCTTCGGCTCGGTGTAGACGATGCGGCGGTTGGAGACGTCGAAGAAGACGGTCGAGCCGTTGTGGGTCCAGTCGCCGAGCCGGCCGGCGAGGCGGACGATCGGCGCCTCGACCGCCGGCGGCGTCGTGGTCTCGCCGTAGGGCACGACCTCGTCGACGACGCGGGAACCGTTCCAGATCTTCCAGACGATGCAGTCGCGCCCCGTGGCGCAGTCGGCCGCCGGCCACCGAAGCGCGAAGCGGCGCGGCTCGCCGTCGACGAGCGTGCGTTCGGCCGGCAGGCGGTCGACGAGCTGCGTACCGTCGGCGGCATAGAGCGCGTCGTGGGGATGGAAGCCCGAGACGCCGTCGCATCGGACAGTGGCGGCGGGGATCACCCAGTCGGTGGCGTCGCCGCCGCGCAGCGACGGCTGGGCGAGGGCGGCGCTCGCATCGACGCGCGGCTTGCCGCCGACGGCGATGCAGGCCTTGCGGATGCTCGCGACGACACGGTCGGGCGCGTCGGCGGCCGACGCGGGAAGCGTCGCGACGAGGAGGAGCGGCAGGGCGAGGAGGCGGGCAGGGGTCGACATGGGATCGGCTCCGTTCGACGGGGAGATCCCGCCACGGGGCATTGTCGATCGGCGGCGCGGGCCGCGCAACGGGAGCGATCGGGGCCCGGTCTCGCCTTCAGTGGCTGGTGCCCTCCGAGAAGGTGATCTTGTTCCAGACGTTGTACTTGCCGACCGGCTTCTTCATCGGGATGCGTTTCACCGGTTGCAGGGTTTCGGTGTCGTAGACGACGAGCGCGCCGTCGTTCTCCCAGACCGAGACGAAGGCGTGGCGGCCGGAGCGGTCGAATTCGGTGTGGGCGGCGATCTTGCCGGGCTCGGGGACGAGCACCGTCTTCACCTCGAGCGTCCGCTTGTCGATGATCTGCATGCCGTCCTTCTTCGCCCCCATCATCGCGTCGGCCCAGATCCACGGCGTCTTCTCGTGCGAACGCAGGAAGAAGCCGGGGCCGGAGGTGGCGATGGTCGCCGTCACCGTCCAGGTCTCGGTGTCGATGATCGAGATCTTGCCCTCCTTCAGGTGCGGCGCGGCGATGACGCGGCGGCCGTCGCGCAGAAAGGAGATGCCGGAGCCGAGATGCGGCATGCCGGGCAGGGGAAGCGTGGCGACGGTGGCGCCGTCCTCCAGCCGCACGACGACCGCCTTCGCCCCGTCGCGCGAGGCGCCGAGCAGGTGGCGATAGCCCTGGTCGAAGAAGAAGTCGTCGATCGGCTCGGTGACGGTGATGCGGCGCGGCGCGAAGCTCGGTGTCTCACCCTCGGTCGAGACCTCCCAGACCTCGCCGACGTCCTTGAGGGCCGCGACGAAGCTCTTGCGCTGCGGCGCCTGATAGACGGCGGAGACGCGCGAGGACGTGCCCTCGTCGTCCTTCACGTCGAGGGACGTCACGGGGGTGAGGTCGTCGGCCTTCAGGATGACGAGGGTCGAGGGCAGGTAGTTGGCGGCGGCGACGAAGCGGCCGTCGGCCGACAGCGCGATGTTGCGCATGTTGAGGCCGGCGCGGACCTCCGCCACGACGGTCAGCGTCCACAGATCGTATTTGGTGATCCAGCCGTCGCGCGAGCCGAAGAAGACGTGGCGGCCGTCCGAGGTGAACTTCGGCCCGCCGTGCAGCGCGTAGCGGCTGGGGAAGCGGGTGATCGGCTCGAACGTGTCGCCGTCGAGCAGCGTCACGTGGTGATCGCCGGCCTCGACCACCACGGTGAGGTTCATCGGATCGGCGTTCCACACCGGCTTCGTCGCGGCGGGGGCGGCATGGGTCTCGCGGCTCGCGCGCACGTCGTCGAGGCTCCAGGTCGGCTGGACCTCGGGCTCGGTCAGGACATGGGCGGCGAGCGCCTCGATCTCCTCGCCCGAGAGTTTCGTGCCGTAACCCTCCATCTGGGTGGCGGTGCGGCCGTCGCGGATGGTCGCCACCACGTCGGCCTTCCGAATGCGGCCGAGCGAGACGGGCAGCAGCGCCGGGCCCTGGCCGCCGGTGCGGGCGTTGCCGTGGCAGACGGCGCAGGCCTCGGCGTAGAGCTTCGCCGCGTCGGGCTCGGCGCGGACGGGCGGCGCCGAGAGGACGAGCACGGCGAGGGCGGCGAGAAGCCGGTCAGTACGCTGCGGGCGGCTCATGGGAGAGACCTCGAAAGGGTGTGACGGCGAGACGGGGCGCGGGCGCGGAAAGGCCGATCTCGGCATCGTCGAGATAGCAGGCGGGATCCTCGGCGAAGGCGTCGCCGGTCAGGCGGAAGGCGCGGACGCGGGTGTTGCCGCCGCAGACGTCGAAATGGGCGCAGCCGCCGCAGCGCCCCGAGATCTCGCGCGGTCGCGCCTTGAGGCCGGCCATCAACGGATCGGAGGTGTCGGCCCAGATGTCGCCGAAGGGCCGTTCGCGGACGTTGCCGAGCGCATGGTCCCACCAGAAGGTGTCGGGGTGGACGACGCCCAGATTGTCGATGTTGGCGACGTTGACGCCGGTTGCGTTGCCGCCCCATTCGGCGAGCTTGGCGCGCAGATGCTCGGCCGCCTCGGGCATCACCTCCTTCGCCCACATCCACAGGAAGACGCCGTCGGCATCGTTGTTGCCGGTGACGTATTCGCGGTCGGAGCCGGCCAGCACGTCGGACCAGGCGGTGGCGAAGAGGCGGCGCATGACGGCGCGGGTGACGGCGTGCTCGGCGTCGGAGGTGCGGTTCTTGTTGCCGCGGCCCGACCAGACGAGGTGCGAGAGATAGAATTTCGAGGCGTCCTCGGCGCGCATCAGCCGGAGGAGCTCGGGGAAGGACTCCTGATTGTCGGTCGTCAGCGTGTAGCGCAGGCCGACGCGGACGCCGCGGGCACGCAGTCGACGGATGCCGGCGATCGAGGCGTCGAAGGCGCCCTTGCGGCCACGGAAGCGATCATGCGTCTCGCCGATGCCGTCGAGGCTGACGCCGACATAGTCGAAACCCGCTTCGGCGATGCGGTCGGCATGGACGTCGTCGATCAGCGCGCCGTTGGAGGAGAGCGACACGGCGATGCCGAGCGCCTTCGCCCGCGCGGCGATCTCCCAGACGTCGGCGCGCAGCAGCGGTTCGCCGCCCGACAGGATGACGGCGGGCACGCGCGCCGCCTTCAGATCCTCCAACACGCGCATGACCTCGGCGGTGGTCAGTTCGCCGGCGAAGTCGACGTCTCCGGAGATCGAGTAGCAGTGCCGGCACAGGAGATTGCAGCGCCGGATCAGGTTCCAGATCACCACTGGGCCGGGCGGATCGCGCCGCGGGCCGACGGGCGTGGGGCGGTCGAGCTCTCTCAGGAATCGTGTCAGTCGAAACATCCGTCCCTCCCCGATCGGTCGTCGCGATGGTGACGGTCCGACCCGCCCTCGGCCTTGACGGATGTCGGCCCGGTGCCGGCGATCCGGAGACCGGTCTTCTTCAGGATCCGCTTCGAATAGAGGATGTCGGCGCCGCGCACGGCGTCGCCCAGCAGGGCGGCGATCTCGGCGCGCTTGTCGACGACTTCCGTGTTGGTCCGCCCGTGGACCATGGCGAAGAGATTGTAGGGCCAGGCCGGCAGCGCCCGCGGCCGGCGGTAGCAATGGGTGACGAAGGGAAGCGCGCCGACGAGCGCGCCGAGCCGGTCGATCTCGCGATCGTCGACGTCCCAGACCGTCATGCCGTTGAAGGCGAGGCCGAGGCGATAGTGATTGGGCACCGCGCCGATGCGACGGATCGCGCCACGCGCCAGCATGGCGGAGAAGCGGGCGATGACCTCGGCCTCGTCGAGGCCGACCGTCTCCGCCACCGCCTTCCATGGTTCGGGCACCAGCGGCAGGCCGTCCTGGGTGGCGGCGATCAGGGCGCGATCGACGGTGTCGAGCCTGTGGGTCATGCCTCGACCCTCATGCCGACGAAATATTCCCGGACCTTCGGGAAGAGATGGACGGTCAGCCCGGTCGTCGTCTCGATCGCGCGCTGGGTGCGGCCGATTCCGGCGGTTTCCTCGGTGGCGATGACGAACCACATGTTGAGCCGGTGATCGCGCTCGTAGTTGTGGGCGATCTCGGGCATGGCGGCGAGGATCTCGGCGACCGCGTCGAAGCGGTGGGTGGGCACCTCCATCGCGGCGAGCGACACGGCGCCGCCGAGCTTCTCGGCGTCGAACATCGGGGCGAAGCGCGACAGGGCGCCGGCGGCGGTCAGGCGGCGCAGCCGTTCGATCAGGTCCTGCTCTTCGATGCCGAGGCTCTCGGCGACCGCCAGATAGGGCCGCGACACCAGCGGGAAACCGCCCTGGGTGGCGTTGACGACGCGGCGGTCGATCTCGTCGAGGACGAGGGCTTCGTGCGGTCGTCTCATGGGGCGAGCCTCGCGCCGGTCTGCTTGAAGCAGCGGGTGGAAAAGAGCACGCGGTGGTCGAGCGGCCGTGGCCAGCGGGCGAGGAGGGCGGCGACTTCCGCTTCGACTTCCGTCCGCTCTCGGCCGTGGATCATGGCGTAGAGCCGCCAGGGCCAGCGCGGTGCCGGGCGGCGGCGATAGAGCAGCGTCACCGCGTCGGAGGCGAGGAAGGCTTCGGCGACGGCGTCGATCTCGTCCTCGGCGGGGTCGAAGACCACCATGGCGTTGGCGGCATAGCCGAGCGGCCGGTGGCGCACGACATAGCCGAAGCGCTTGACGATACCGGCGGCACGCGCCGCGGCGAGGGTCGCGAGCACCCTTGCCTCGTCGAGGCCGAGCCGGTCGGCGATCGTCGCGAAGGGACACGCGACCGGCGCGATGCCTTCGGCGAGGACCGCGAGAAGGCGGCGTTCGGCCTGGCTCGCGGCGCGGCGGACCGGCGGGTCGTCGCTCGGTCGGCGGCTGCCGTCGAGGGCGAAGCCGAGGTCGATGCGGTATTCCTTCTCGAGCCTCAGATCGAGCACCTCGCGGCCGGTCGCGGCGGCGACGCGGGCGAGAAGCGCGTCGACGTCGCTGCGGGTGGCGCCGGTCGCCACGAACCACAACGGCAGCTCGGGGTCTTCGCGCCGGTAGTTGTGGTTGACGCCCGGCTCCGCCGAGACGATCGCGGCGCAGGCCTCGACCTCTTGCGGGCCGCAGGCGAGTGCGGCGAGCGTCGAGGCGCCGGCGGTGTTGGGGCGCACCACCGGGCCGATCCGCGCGACGATGCCGCGGGCGAGGAGGTCGCGGCTCGCGGCGATCACCGCGTCCTCGTCGTGGCCGAGCGTCTCGGCGATCGCCGCGAAGGGTCGGGCGACCGGCGGCAGGTCGCGCTGCCAGCCGTCGAGGAGGCGCTTCTGCAGGGGCGAGAGCAGCGGTGCGTGCATCGTCACACCCCCATCCGATGGGCGCGCGGGGTGAAGAAGATGCCCGACGGGCTCTTCGCCGCCAGCGAGGCGATGCGGCCGAAGGTCTTCGTCTCGTGGACGTCGACGCGGTTTTCGTCGCGCACCGAGATCCAGACCTCGTGGCCGCGCGGGGTGAACTCGAGATGCAGCACCGCGGGTCCCGGGCGGAAGGCATGGACGACCTTCAGGCTCGGCACGTCGATCACCTCGACCGTGTCGTTGGCCGGGTGGGCGTAGTTCACCCAGACCTGCCGGCCGTCGGGGCGGGCGACGCAGAAGACCGGCTGGCCGTGGACCGGGATGCGGCCGACCTCGCGGAACGTGTCGCGGTCGACGGCGAGGACCTCGTGGCGGCCGACGGCGGGGATGAGCAGCAGATTGCCCGCCGCGCCCCAGCCCTCCATGTGCGGCATCTTGTAGACCGGCAGCGGCTGTTCGCCCTTGCCGTAGCCGACGAGGACCTTCTCGGGGCGGGCGCCGTCCGCCCACAGGTCGAGGCGGACGAGGGCGTCCTCGCCGAAGAGGCCGGCGACGTACCAGCGGCCGTCGGACGTGGCGACGCCGTCGTAGGGCAGGCGGCCGATCTTCGGGTGTCTGGTCAGTTTCGGCGCCTTCGGGTCGGTGAAGTCGCCGATCCAGATCTCGTCGCCGTCGAGCAGCGACCAGGCGAAGGTCCGATAGGGCAGATCGACCAGACCGACGGTCTTGGAGGCCTGTCCGTTCGCGCCGATCGCGGGCACGTCGGCGACCAGCTCCAGCGTCTCGGCATCGAAGACGCGGACGCCGCCGGGCTGGTAGTTCGACACGGCGACGAGGCGACCGTCGTCGGAGATCGCGCCGCCGATGGCGTTGCCGCCCTGGACGACGCGTTTGGCGATCGTCGCCGTCAGGAGATCGACCCTGGTCAGGCCGCCGTCGCGGCCGAAGACGAAGGCGAAGCGCTCCGAACGGTCGAAGACGATCGAGGCGTGGGAGAGATCGCCCAGACCCTCGACGCGGGCGAGGATCGAGCGGCCGGTCGTCTCGATCAGCAGGAGCGAGCCGGTGGCGCGCTCGACGATCAGGCCGAGATCGCCGGTGCCGCGCGGCAGCGGCGTCGGAGCGGCGGCGGCCGGCAGGATCGGCGTCGTGGCGGCGGCGGCGAGGCCGGCGAAGAGGCCGCGCCGCGAGGGGCGGGCGGTGAGGTCGTTGGTCTTCTCGGTCACGGCACGACGCCTTTCTTCAATGCCTCGGCGAGGAAGGTCGCGTCGGCCTCGTCGAGGAGGCCGCGCCAGGGCGGCATCGGCGTGCCCGGCAGGCCGTCGAGGATGACGGCGGCGAGCAGGTCGGTGTCGCGGTCGGCGACGTCCTCGGGCCGCAGCGGCCGGCCGAGACCGCCGCGCAGGGTGAGGCCGTGGCAGGAGCCGCAGTCCTGTACGAGGAGATGGACGAGGGCGCCGCGACGGGCGGCGTCGGGGCGGGGCGTGTCGGCGTGCGCGATCGTGCCCGCACCGGCGAGGAGGCCGGCGGCGAGAACGAGCGCCGCGAAGTGCCCGTCAGAGGGTCGCCGCGCGCTCGACATGGCGAGCCTCCCGTTCGATCTCGGCGGTGGCAGGCCACATCGCCGCGCCGAGCCGGACCACCTCGCCGATGACGAAGAGCGTCGGCCCGTGGCGGCCGATGGCGGCGGCGTCGCCGACGACCGAGGCGAGCGTCGAGACACGGCGGATCTCGCGGGGCGAGGTGCCGTCGACCACCACGAGCACCGGCGTCGAGCCCGAGCGGCCGGCGGCCATCAGCCGCTCGGCGGTCTCGGCGATCGAGGCGGCGCCCATGTAGACGACCAGCGTCGTGCCGGGGTCGGCGAGGGTGGCGAAGTCGTAGTCGAGCGGCTGGTCGCCCTTGCGGTGACCGGTGACGAAGCGGACGCTCTCGGCGATGCCGCGATGGGTCAGCGGCACGCGGGCGCTCGCCGCGATCCCTTGAGCCGCCGTGACGCCGGGGACGACGGCGCAGTCGATGCCGGCGGCGGCCAGCGCCAGCGCCTCCTCGCCGCCGCGACCGAAGACGAAGGGATCGCCGCCCTTCAGCCGCACCACGCGGCGGCCGGCGCGGGCCTCCTCGATCAGGATGGCGTTGATCGCCTCCTGCGGCACCGGATGGCGGCGCGGCTCCTTGCCGACGTCGATGAGTTTCGCGTCGGGGCGGGCGAGCGCCAGCGCCGCGGGGGCGCCGAGGCGGTCGTGGACGACGACGTCGGCGGCGCCGATCAGGCGGGCGGCCTTGAGGGTGAGGAGTTCGGGATCGCCCGGGCCGGCACCCACCAGATGGACCTTCGGCTCGCTCATCGCTTCCCCTCCGTGATGATGACGCGGCCGTTCATCCAGGGATGCGGGCCGCAGACGTAGACGTGTTCGCCGACGGCGAGATCGAGCGTCAGGTCGACGCTCTCGCCGGGCAGGAAGCGCTCGCTCTCCGGCCGGCCGTCGGCCTGGAACCAGATGCTGTGCGAGGTGCGCTTCTCGACGTTGACGACGTGGAGACGGGTACCCGCCGGAACGTCGAGCACGCGCGGGCAGAAGGTCTCCTTGAAGGTGTAGACGACGACGGCGCCCTCCCGCGCCGGCGCCTCGGCGAGGGCGTCCGCGAGGCGGGGCGCGCCTTCGCGGCAGTTCGCCTCGCGTTCCTCCTCGGTGACCCGACCCTGTGCCGCCGCGGTCTCCGCGCCGAGGAGGGCGAGGAGGGCGAGCGCGGCGAGGAGCCCCGAGACCCGGGCCGCGGCCGGGAGGGTTCGGGGCCGCCGGGCGCTCATTTCTTCACCGCCTGGAGGTCGGCCTCGCCACCACCGAGGCCGAGCTTCAGCGCCAGCGAGACGTGGTGGAAACGGGCGGCGGCGTGGTCGTCGTGCAGCGCGAAGCCGACGACGTAGACCTTGCCGAGCGCCAGCGGGATCTCGTCGGGCGAGGAAGACGCGAGTGGGCGCGACAGGACCACGGTCCAGGTGTCGCCCTCGAGCGTGCCGGTCGCCTCGACCGAGCCGGCGTCCTTCATGACGCGGTCGGCGAGCACGGTGCCGTGTTCGGGAGCCGCGCCGGAGCGGAAGCGCATCAGCTCGAGGAAGGCGCCGGCCTTGCGCAGCGCCTCGATCTCGTCGGCGGACTTGAGCTTGTCCCAGCCGCCGCGCGGACCCTTGTCGCCCTTGATGTCGATCTCGGTGCGGGTGTCGGCGAGGTACTTGCGCACGCCGTCGGCGAGGTCGAGCCCGGTGGGGGCGGACTTCGTCGCCTCGGCCGTGGGCGTGTCGGGCATGGAGCGGGCGTCCATGTGACAGGAGGTCCAGCAGCCGGCCTGGTCGATGCGCTCGATGCCCTCGAGATTGGCGAGCGAGACGGTGAACTTGACCTGGTTCTGCGGGTCCATCTTGCCGCCCTCGGCGAAGGGGACGGGCGCATGCGGGCCGTTCTTCCACTGGAAGCGGAACCAGAGGCGATCGTTCGCGACGGCCGACTGGACGGAGACGTCGACGTTGCCGCGCTTGCCGGGGATGGGCGTCGGCTCGGCCTTCTCGCCCGAGACGATCTTGGCGCCCATGTCCTTGGTTTCCTTCAGGTGGCAATCGGCACAGCGATCGCCGGACTTGAGGAAGGTGCGGGCGCCGCCGTGCTCGCGGCCGTTCTGCACCCATTCGAAGGAGGCGGTGCCGGGATAGAAGAGGTTGACGGTCTGGGCGGGGACGCCGGTCCAGTCGAGGGCGCCCGCGGCGGGAGCGGCGGCGTTCGCGGCCGGGGCGGCGCCGGCGGGCGTCGCGGCCTTGGCGGCCTCGGCCTTCATCGCGGCGATGCGGTCGGCGGCGATGGCGTCGGCGGCGGCGGCGATCTCGGCCTTCTTGACTTCCGCCGCGGCGGCTTCCTTGGCCTCTGCGCGGGCGAGACCCTCGCGATAGGTCTCCGGCACCGGCCGGGCGAAGGCGGCGACGGGTTTTTCCAGCGCCTCGATCTCCGCGTCGGTCAGACGATTGCGAACCTGCTTGTGGGCGATGCCCTTGTGGCAGTCGATGCAGGTGTTGCCGGATTCCATCGCCGCGAGATGCTGCTTGCGGGCGCGCGGACGCTGGTTCTCGGGGTTCATGCCCTCGAAGGTGTGACAGTTGCGGCATTCGCGGCTGTCGGACGCCTTCATGCGGTCCCACTCGTGCTTGGCGAGTTCGAGACGGCGGGCGTCGAACTTCTCCGGCGTCGAGATCGAGCCGGTGATCTTGCCCCAGACCTCCTGGCTCGCCTGGATCTTGCGCAGGATCTTGTGGGTCCAGTCCTTGGGAACGTGGCAGTCGGAACAGACCGCCGAGACGCCGGTGCGGTTGGCGGCGTGGATGGTGGTCCTGTACTCCTCGTAGACCGTGTTCTTCATCTCGTGGCACGAGATGCAGAATTCCTTGGTGTTGGTCGCTTCCATCGCGGTGTTGAAGCCGCCCCAGAAGAGAATGCCGGCGACGAAGCCGCCTCCGACCAGCGTCAGGATCGAGTATCTGACGCTCGGGCGACGAAGAAACGCGAAGAATTCGGCTGCACGCTCGGCGAGGCTCATGACCGGCCGCTCCCCTTGCACGGTTTCACGAGAAGTCGAGGGCGCCCGGGGAGATCGCTCTCCCCGGGCGTTCGGGCGTCAGTAGACGTCGTGCTGGGTGTTCCAGACGTTGAACTTGCCGGTCGGGGTGATCAGCTTGGGATCCTTGATGACCGACTTCACCTTGCGGGTGGCGTCGTCGAAGACGACGATCGCCGAAGGCTCGGTCTTGCCGGCCCACAGCGACACCCACACCTCGGTGCCGTCCTTGTTGTATTCCGGCTGGGTCACGCGCTTGATCGACTTCGATTCCGGCAGGCCGGCGAGCTTGGCGACGTTGATCACCTCCGGCGCCTTGTCGAGGTTGGTCAGATCCCAGACCGCGATCGACTCGGCGATGTCCTTCTCCGGATTCTGCGGCGCGTCGGCCCACAGGTTCTTGGACTTCGGATGCGTCTTGACGAAGAGGTTGCCGGCGCCGATGTGCTTCAGCTCCTGCACCACCTTCCAGGCGCTCTCCGGATGCTTGGCCGGATCGGTACCGATCAGGGTCACGACGTCGGCGCCGAGATGGCCCGTCGCCCAGACCGGGCCGTACTTCGGATGGACGAAGTTGGCGCCGCGACCGGGGTGCGGGATCTTCTTGGTGTCGACGAGGGCGGCGAGCTTGCCTTCCTTGGTGTCGACGACCGCGACCTTGTTCGAGGCGTTGGCGGCGACCAGGAAGTAACGGCCGGTCGAATCCCAACCGCCGTCGTGCAGGAACTTCGCCGACTCGATGGTGGTGGTCTTCAGGTTCTTGATGTCGGAATAGTCGACCAGCTGGATCAGGCCGGTCTCCTTGATGTTGACCACCCATTCCGGCTTGATCTGAGACGACACGATCGAGGCGACGCGCGGCTCGGGGTGATACTCGCCGTCGACGGTGACGCCGCGGGTCGAGACGACCTTGAGCGGCTTCAGCGTCTCGCCTTCCATGATCACGTACTGCGGCGGCCAGTAGGAACCGGCGATCGCATACTTGTCCTCGAAGCCCTTGAACTTGGAGGTGTCGACGGAACGCGCGTCGAGGCCGACCTTGATCTCGGCGACGACGGCGGGGGTCTCCATCCACAGGTCGATCAGCGACAGGAGGCCGTCGCGGCCGATGACGTAGACGTAGCGACCGGAGGCCGACAGACGCGAGATGTGGACGGCATAGCCGGTCTTCACCGTCGCGACGATCTGCTTGGTGTCGCCGTCGATCAGGGCGATCTGGCCCGCGTCGCGCAGCGTCACCGAGAAGACGTTCGACAGATTGATCTTGTTCAACTGCTTGGTCGGCCGCTTCTCCGGCGGCACGATGTTCTTCCAGGACGCCGTCATGTCCTTGAGGCCCCACTCGGGCGGGGCGACCGGCGACTGCTGGATGTAGGACGCCATCAGCTTGATTTCGTCCTTGGTGAGGATGTCGTCGAAGTTGACCATGCCGCCGTCGGTGCCGTTGGCGATGATCTTCTCGAGACGCGACTGGCCGAGCTTCAGCGTTCCGCCCTCGGTGACGGTGCCGTCGGCGGCCTTCTTCGACCAGGCCGGCTCGAGGTTCTTGCCGGTGGCACCCTTGCGCAGGACGCCGTGGCAGCCGGCGCAGCGCTGGAAGTAGATCGTGTTGCCCTGCTCCATCTGCTCCTTGGTGAGCGTCGGGGCGGCCGGGGCTTCGGCGGACTGGGCGAAGCTCGACGACGGCGCTGCCACGAGCATGAGGCTCGCGAAGGCAGCGCCGCCGAGGAGTTTGGCCGTGCGGGTTACGGCGTGGGTCATGTGTCCCTCTCCTGAACGGGATCGACGCGCGAGGGTGTTCACGGCCACGTGAGGTCGCCTTGAAAACCGTCAAGTCGAAACGTCGGGTCGCCGAAAAGATGACGTGATGAACCAAGATGATCTGAAATCGATTTCAGGGCGAAAGCATTGTTATATTCGAAGTGCAACTTCGATGTTCATGCTTCTCGTCGCCCAAGACGTGTCGGCGGGCGCGATCGACCGTTTCGCACCGCCGCGCGACGAGCCGGCCTTTCGCGGCCATGCCGCCGAGCACGCGCTGCGCGACCCCGCCGACGAGGCTCGTCATCGCCGTCTGTTCTTCGATCCGGCCGGCCGCGAGATCGGCGAGGCGGGGGTCGACTGTGGTCATCGCGCCGCCACTCGGCCGGACCTCGTCGCCGGCGGCGGGCTGGTCGCCGTGGCGTCGGACCGGCCGAGCGGGCGGGTGCTGGCGCGGCTCTGGGTGCCGCCGGGCGCCGACGGGCGACCGGCCGTCACGGAGGAGGAGGCCCGGAGACGGGTCGCCGCGGCCGCGGTCGCGACGCCCGCCGCGTCCATCGAAATCGCGCGGTTTTCCTGGTGCCGTTGAGGTCGGCCGCCAAATCGCCGCACGAATTCTCACGCACTTGACGCCGGTCAAGACGTCGCGGACGCGGGCGTAGGACAAGAGGGTGCATGGGTTGCGCCGAATTCTCGACGTGGTCCATCGGATTGCCCCAATCGACTTCGGCGGCGCCGCTGCATTCGCGAGGATGCACGTGCGCCGCCTTTTTTGTCGTACGCGACTTGGACTTTCGGTCGGTCTCGGGGGGTGATTACCCGAAATCAAGGAGAGCCCATGCGGCTCCCAGCATCGTCGCGCCGGAGCTGTTCCGAAGTCACGGGGGACTCTATGTTCGACGCGCTCACGAAATCCGCGGCGCGAAACATCTTCTACGGGGGGTCGCTGGCCTTCCTGTTGATCTTCGTTTCGCTGACCGCCCAGAGCCACTTCTACGTGGTGCAGAAGTCGACGGCCAAGGCGCCGCTGACGGAATCCGTCGCTCGAGGCAAGGCCGTGTGGGAAAAGCACGCCTGCATCGATTGCCACACCATCCTCGGCGAGGGCGCCTACTACGCGCCCGAGATCGGCAACGTCTTCGTCCGCTTCGGCGGCGACAAGAACGCTGCCGAAGCCCGCGACGCCATCAAGGGCTGGATCCAGGCGCAGCCGACCGGCATCCCCGGCCGCCGCCAGATGCCGCATTTCGACCTCTCGGCTCAGGATCTCGACGATCTCGTCGACTTCTTCGCCTGGGTCGGAAAGATCGACACCCAGAACTGGCCGCCGAAGGTCTCGGGCTGACGGGGGGAGATGTCATGAAATACGAAAGCCAGAAAGTGGCGCTCGCGTACTTCATCGTCGCGGCCGCCCTGTTCGGAGTCCAGGTCACCGTCGGCCTGCTCGCGGGCTACGTCTACGTCGTTCCGAACTTCCTGTCGGAACTTCTTCCGTTCAACCTCATCCGCATGATCCACACCAACTCGTTGATCGTGTGGCTGCTGGTCGGCTTCTTCGGTGCCGCCTACTATCTGGTGCCGGAAGAGTCCGAGACCGAGATCCACTCGGTCAAGCTCGCCTATCTCCAGCTCGTCATCCTGGTGGTCGGCGCGCTCGGTGCGGTGATCGGCTACGTCTTCCGCATCCACGAAGGTCGCGAGTTCCTCGAGCAGCCGCTCTGGGTCAAGCTCGGCATCATCGTGGCGGCGCTGATCTTCCTCTTCAACCTCACCGTCACGGTGCTGAAGGGCCGCAAGACCGCGATCACCAACGTGCTGCTCCTCGGCCTGTGGGGCATCGCGATCTTCTTCCTGTTCTCGCTCTACAATCCGTCGAACCTGTCTGTGGACAAGATGTACTGGTGGTACGTCGTCCATCTCTGGGTCGAAGGCGTGTGGGAACTGGTCATGGCCTCGATCCTCGCCTTCCTCATGCTGAAGATGACGGGCGTCGACCGTGAAGTGATCGAGAAGTGGCTCTATGCCATCGTCGCTCTGTCGCTCTTCACCGGCCTGCTCGGTACCGGCCACCACTACTACTGGATCGGCACGCCCGGTTACTGGCAGTGGATCGGCTCGATCTTCTCGAGCCTGGAAGTGCTGCCGTTCTTCGCGATGGTCCTCTTCACCTTCAACATGGTGTGGAAGCGTCGTCGCGATCATCCCAACAACGCGGCGCTGCTGTGGTCGCTGGGTTGCGCGGTGCTGGCCTTCTTCGGCGCCGGCGTCTGGGGCTTCATGCACACGCTGCACGGGGTGAACTACTACACCCACGGCACCCAGGTGACGGCGGCGCACGGGCACCTCGCCTTCTACGGCGCCTACGTCTGCCTCAATCTGGCGGTGTTCACCTACGCCATGCCGTATCTCCGCGGCCGCGAACCCTACAACCAGGTGCTCAACATGGTGAGCTTCTGGGTGATCTCCTCGGCCATGGCCTTCATGACCTTCACCCTCACCTTCGCCGGCGTGGTGCAGACCCATCTGCAGCGCGTGCTGGGTCAGGGCTACATGGACGTGCAGGACCAGCTGCAGCTCTTCTACGTGCTGCGTCTGGGCTCGGGCGTGGTCGTGGTGATCGGCGCGCTGATGTACCTCTGGTCGATCCTCGGACCGGTCAAGGGCGAACTCATCTCCCGCGACGGCGCCTCCGCTCCGGCGGAGTGAGCCCGACCGACCTTCTCCCCGGGGGCGCGCTCCCGGGGAGACTTTCTTCCCGATCCGAAGCCCTGCGGGGCGAAGCGACGAGACAGCGATGAACGCTCATCCGAACCATCCCGTGCGCGAGGCGACCACCATGGCCGACATACCCTGGTATCGGCCGGTGGGCGACGAATGCGAGATCTTCGAACGGGCCCATCGGCTGCGCCTGCCGCTGCTGCTCAAGGGGCCGACCGGTTGCGGCAAGACCCGTTTCGTCGCCCACATGGCGGCGAAGCTCGGCCTTCCCCTCCACACCGTGGCCTGCCACGACGACCTGACCGCTGCGGACCTGACGGGGCGTTGGCTCCTCAGTGGCGGCGAGACCGTCTGGGCGGACGGACCACTGACCCGGGCCGTCCGTTCGGGCGGGATCGCCTATCTCGACGAGATCGTCGAGGCGCGCAAGGACGTCACCGTCGTACTGCATCCGCTGACCGACGACCGTCGCATCCTGCCGCTCGAGCGCACCGGCGAGACGCTTTCCGCGCCCGCCGACTTCATGCTCGTCGTCTCCTACAATCCCGGCTACCAGAACCTGCTGAAGTCGCTCAAGCCTTCGACGCGCCAGCGGTTCCTGAGCCTCGAATTCGACTATCCGGCGCCTGCCGTCGAGACCGAGATCGTCGTCGCCGAGACCGGCCTTTCCGGCGACAAGGCGCGGCGTCTGGTCGATCTCGCCGGACGCTTCCGTGCCCTCAAGGGGCAGGACCTCGAAGAGGGCTGCTCGACCCGGCTCGTCGTCTATGCCGCCGCGCTGATCGCCGACGGTCTGCCGGTGCCGCAGGCGCTCGAGACGGCGATGATCGAGCCGCTTTCCGACGATCGCGACGTCAAACAGGGCCTGCGCGACCTCGTCGTCGCCGTCTGGGGCTGAACGCCCGGAGGCGAGACCGATGGACTGGCACGCCTTCTTCGAGCCCGAGGAGACCGTCGGGCGGCTGTGGAACCGGCTGGCGAGCGCGCCGCCGACGCTGCCGCGCTTCGCCGGGGCTTCCGTCGATCTCGCCTCGGTGGCGCGATCGCTCGGCGTGCTCCATCGCGGGCTCGGCGGGTCGGCCGCGATCGAGATCAAGGCCGCCGACGACACCGTCTCGCATCACCGGCTGTCGCTGCGCCGTCGTCTCGGTCGCGACGACGAGCGGGTGACGCTCGCCCGCTTCACCGGCGAGGCACTGCTGCTGCCGGCCGAGATCGCGCTGCTTCCGGAGACGCAAGACAACCGTGCGCTCTATCGCTGGCTCGCCGCCTGGGCGGTGATCGCGGCGGAGGGCGGCGAGCGCCTGCCGCGCGATCCTCTCGCCGCCGACGTCGCCCGCCTGCGCCGGGCGCATGCGCTGACCCGTGCGGTCGAGGAACGGTTTCCGGGCCTCGCCGCCACCGGCGCGGGGCTCGCCCGTCGTCTGCTCGAGCTCAGGCCGAAGCGGGCGTTGCCCGCCCACGAGACGGCGGTGGAACTGGCGATCCGGCGCCTCCTCGGCGGGCCGGAACCGGCGGTCGACAGCTACGGCATCCTCGCCGCGGTCCGCGATCCCGCCCGTCCGCTCGACGACTTCGTCGCTCCGCCGAAGTATCGCCCGGCGCTGCCGGTGGTGCTGTGGGGCGAGGTCGATCTGGTGCGCCCGACCGGTTCGGGACGCCGCGAGGGCGGCGAGGATGCCGCCTCCGGCGGGTCGAGCGGCGAGGAGAGCAAGAAGACGCGACGCGCCAAACGACGGACGAGCGATCAGGTCGAGCGGCCCGACGCCTTCTTCATGCATCGCTTCGACAAGATCCTGAGCTGGGCGGAGTTCCTCAACCTGCATCGCGACGTCGAGGACGACGACGAGGATCAGGCGAAGAAGGCCGCCGACGACCACGACGAGATCGGGCTCGCCGACGTCAAGCGCAAGGCGGCGACGAAACTCGCCTTCGATCTCGATCTGGCGCCGGAGGAGGTCGCCCGCGACCGGCTGTCGGGGCGCCTCCTCTATCCCGAATGGGACTGCCGCCGTGGCGTCTATCTGCCCGATCACGTCTCGGTTCTCGCCGGGGTGGCGGAACCGGCGGCGGACGGGACGTGGAGCCTCGATCCCGCCGCGCGGCGGCGGGTGCGCGAGGTCAAGCGCCGCTTCGAGGCGCTGACCGCCGGCCGCGTCCGCCATCGGGCGCAGATCGACGGGTCGGAGCTCGACATCGACGCGGTCGTCCGCTCGGCCGCCGACATCGCCTCCTGCGGCGAGGGGTCCGACCGGGTCTTCGAGCAGGTGCGCAACACCGCCCGCGATCTCGCCGTGACGCTGCTCGTCGACACGTCGCGCTCGACCGAGGCCTATGCCGACGACCGGCCGGTGATCGAGGTCGAGAAGGAGGCGCTGATCGCCTTCGCCGAGGGGCTCGCGGCACTCGGCGACGATCACGAGATCCTCTCCTTCTCCTCGCTCAAGCGCAGCCGCGTGCGGGTCGAGACGCTGAAGAGTTTCGAGGAACCGCTGTCGGCGCTGGTGCGGGCCCGCATCGGCGGGCTGAAGCCCGGCCACTACACCCGGCTCGGCGCCGCCATCCGCCATGCCACCGTGGGGCTCGCCAAGCGACCCAACCGGCGGCGCCTGCTGATGGTGCTGACCGACGGCAAGCCGAACGATCTCGACCACTACGAGGGCCGTTTCGGCATCGAGGATTCGCGTCGCGCCGTCGAGGAGGCGCGGGCCGCGGGCTGTTCCGTCTTCGGCATCACCGTCGACAAGGAGGCGCGCGCCTACGTGCCGCGGCTCTTCGGGGCGAACGGCTTCGCCGTGATCGGCCGTCCGGGCAAACTCGTCGAGGCGCTGCCGGTGCTCTACCGCCACGTCGTCGGCGCCTGAGGGGAACACCGTGACCGAGCCATCGTCCCGGGCGCATCCGCCCGCCGGCCGCGAGACGCTTCCCGGCAATCCGATGATGTGGCTGCTGATCGCCGCCGAGCTGATGGTGTTCGGCGGCGGGCTCCTCGCCTTCGCCGGTGCTCGGGCGCTCGATCCGGTCGGCTTCCTCGCCGCCCAGTCGAGCCTCGACCGGGTCGCCGGCACGATCAACACCGCGGTTCTGCTCACCTCCGGCCTCTTCGCCGCCCTCGCCGTGACGGCGCGCGAGGCGGGACGGCGCGGGGTGGCGCGGGCGATGCTCGGCGCCGCGGCCGCCTTCGGCGTCGTCTTCCTCGTCGTCAAGGCGCGGGAATACGGGGTCGAGATCGCGGCGGGCCACGGGCTCGACGAGGGCGGGTTCTTCACCCTCTATTTCCTGATCACCGGCTTCCACGCCGTCCATGTCGCCTTCGGCATCGTCGTTCTCGGGGTCGTCGCCTGGTTCGACGACGTCGAGACGATCGAGACCGGGACGGCCTTCTGGCACATGGTCGACCTCGTCTGGGTGGTGGTCTTCCCGGTGATCTATCTGATGCGGTGAGGCACGCGATGCGGCTCTTCCTGACCTGGGCGATGCTGATGGGGCTGACCTTCGCCGCCGGCCTCGTCAATGCCGGCCTCGAGACGGGGCGCTTCGGCGCGCTGCTCGTCGCGGCACTCGGCCTCGTGACGATCGCCAAGGCGCGGCTGATCCTCGCCCGCTATCTGAGGCTCGAGACGGCGCCGAGCTGGCTCTCGGGCTTCACCGTGCCGATCGTCGCGGTGGTGGCGATCGTCGGCCTGTCGGTGATCGCGGTGCGGGAACCGTTCCTGCGGCCGGTCGGGGCGACGCATGCCGCGCCCGCCGCCGTGCCGCAGCGCTGAGCCTCCCCGCGGAGACCGCGAGGTTTCGGCATCCGATGCAGTTGCGATCCGATGGCCGGTGCCTCCGGTCCTCTCCCCCCGCGAGGGGGAGAGACAGAGAGGGGGGCGAGCTTGCCCGTCGGCATTCCTCGCGGAGAGGCTTCATCCCCCCCTCCCTGTCCCTCCCCCTCCGAGGGGGAGGGGACGAAGCGGCATCGCCCGTCGGAAAAAGAGGAGGCGTTTCCGGTCGCTCTCACGACGCCCCGAGCCGGGCGATCACCGCGCGCGGGATGCCGTACTCGGCGATGGCGTCGTCGTGGCGGCGGAAGCCGCGCGTCTCGCGCAGGATGAAATAGTGCTGCACCGCCTCCGCCGCCTCGTGCAGCGCCGCCTCGCGCATGGCGGGCGATGCCGCGGCGAGGTCGGCGAGGGTCTCCTCGACGCGTCGTCCGGCACGGCCGAGGGCGGCGGCCTCCTCGCCGAGGATCTCGAGATCGAGGGCGACGACGCCGGTCGGCGACAGGCTGGCTGGCGATTTCGACAAGGCGGACCTCCTTCCCCGTGGCCCGATGATCGGTCGTCGCGCGCCTCTCGTCCAGCGCGTCGGGCGGTGCTTGGATATGCGGCGGCATCCGGCGTATCGTCGGGACGGTTCAATCACGGAGCGCGCGCATCATGGTGTCCCCGAGCGGATCGACGGTCGACGAGGCCGAGGCCTTCCTCGCCGCCCACCCCGAGATCGTCGCCTTCGACCTCGTCCTGATCGACGCCAACGGCATCGCCCGCGGCAAGATCGTCCGCCGCCACGAACTCCTCGCCATCTATCGCGAAGGCCGCCATCTACCCGGCTCGATCCTGGGGCTCGACGTCTTCGGCGAGGACGTCGAGGCGACGGGCCTCGTCTGGTCCGACGGCGATGCCGACCGCCGCGCCTGGCCGGTGCCGGGGTCGCTGAGGCCGCTTCTGTGGACCGATCCGCCGCGCGGCGAGGTCCAGCTGACGCTCCACGAACTCGACGGCCGGCCGATGGGTGCCGATCCGCGCCATGCGCTGGCGACCCAGGTCGCGGTGGCGGCCTCCGAGGGCTACACCCCCGTGATGGCCTTCGAGCTCGAGTTCTACCTGCTCGATCGCAGCGAGGTCGAAGCCGCCCGTCTGCCGCTCACCGGCGAGCGGCCGATGGCGACGCAGGTCTACGGGCTCGACGCGCTCGACCGGCTGGAGCCCTTCACCCGCGACGTCTATCGCGCGGCGGAAGCCATGGGCCTGCCGCTCGAGACGATGATCTCGGAATATGCCCGCGGCCAGTACGAGTTCACGCTGCGCCACCGCGCCGATGCGCTCGCCGCCGCCGACGACCTCTCCCGCGCCAAACGCATGTTGCGCGCGATCGCGGCGCGTCACGGCATGGTCGCCTCCTTCATGGCGAAGCCCTTCGCCGACCGCGCCGGCTCCGGCATGCACTGTCACGCCTCGCTCGCCGGTCCCGACGGCGCCAATCTCTTCGCCGACCCGGAGGCGGGGCAGCTCGCGCCGCTGCTTCGTCATTCGATCGGCGGGCTGGTCGAGCGGATCGAGGAATCGATGCTGGTCTTCGCGCCGCATCTCAATTCCTGGCGCCGTTTCGCCGCCGAGAGCTATGCGCCGATGGGCACCACCTGGGGCGTCAACAACCGCTCGGTGGCGGTCCGGGTGCCGGAGGGGGCGGCCAAGACGCGGCACCTCGAGCAGCGCGTCGCCGGCATCGACGCCAATCCGCATCTGGTCGCGGCCGTCACCATAGCCGCCATGCTCGAGGGCATCGCCGGACGCAGCGAGCCGGAGCCGCCGATCACCGGCAACGGCTATGCCGGCGAGCGCGATGCCGCGCTGCCGGACGACTGGCGCGCGGCGATCGAGCGGGCAGCGGAGAGCGAGTTTCTCGCCGAGGCGCTGGGGCGGCGGATGCGCGACGTCTTCGTCGCGCTGAAGCGGGCGGAATGGCGCCGCTTCGCCGCCGAGATCACGGCGCTGGAGCGGATCGCCTACACCGAGACGGTGTGACGGCGTCGACGGCGGCCGATCGCGCGATCCCTCGAGAATAAAATTCCGATTGTCCGACGCGGGCGCCGCGGCGAATGCCATGCTCGTGCAACCACTCTCGGCGCAATCGTGCCGTCGCCCATCGACGTTCGGCGCAAAGGCGTGTGCCTTTCTGTCGCCCGCGCGGAGCGGCGGCGAACGGCGATTGCTTGGGTTCGGGAGAAAGCGATTCTAGTTCGTGCCCTCGTCGCCGGATCTCCGTCCGGCGGATCATCGAGGGTTTCCATGTCGGTCGCACGTCACACGCATCTGAAGGCCCTGGAGGCGGAGTCGATCCGGATCATCCGGGAGGTCGCGGCG
>NZ_JBQUZT010000007.1:0-105119 GCF_056313705.1 Pinisolibacter sp. DMC100
GGCAGGTCGTCGCCATCGACCCGGCGGAACTGGACGCCATCCTCGAAGCGGATTCGCGCCCCGCCTGACGGCGCGTCCTCGCGGCTGCCGTCACGACCGGTCACCCCGTACGAAGTGATGCGCCCGCCGCATTCTCGCCGGACACACCGGAGCGTGTTACGATTGCGACGGATCCTCCGTTCGGAGTGGATCCCTCGGGGAGCGCGCGTCGCATGTCGAACGACCAGCCGGCTCCGCCCTCCGATCCCGCGACACCACCGACCGAGCCGCGCGACGACCTCACCGTGGTCGGCATCGGCGCCTCCGCGGGCGGGCTCGAGGCGTGTCGGCGGATGCTGGCCTGCCTGCCGGCGGATCACAGCATGGCGATGGTGCTGGTGCAGCACCTCGACCCCCACCACGAGAGCCTGATGGCGGATCTCCTCGCCGGTCACACCACGATGACCGTCGCCGCCGCGCGCGACGGCGAACCGCTCCGCCCCGACCACCTCCATCTCATTCCGCCCGGCACCGAGCTGACGATCGACGGCGGCGTGCTCCGCGTCTCCCGCCCGGCCGCCCGTCACGGCGCGCGGCTGCCCTTCGACGCCTTCCTCGCCTCGCTGGCGCGCTCCTGCGGGGAACGGGCGATCGCCGTCGTCCTGTCGGGGTCCGGCGCCGACGGCAGCGGCAGTCTGAAGGCGGTGAAGGACGCCGGCGGCTTCGTCGTCGTCCAGGACCCCGGCGAGGCCGGTTTCGACGGCATGCCGCGCAGCGCCATCGCCACCGGCACGGTCGACAGGGTCCTGCCGGTCGAGGAGATCGGACCGGCCCTGATCGCCCATTGTCGCGCGGCGGCGGAGCGCGGCGGCGTCGAGGCGGTCCCGTCGGGTTCGCCCGATCGCCTCGCCGACATCGTCGAACTCCTGCGGACGCGGACGCCGCACGACTTCCGCCTCTACAAGCCCGGCACACTGCGACGCCGGATCGAGCGGCGGGTGGCGGCGACCGGCTCGGCCGACGTCGACGCCTATCTCGCGACCCTGCGCGGCGATCCGCAGGAACTGAGCGTGCTCGCCGCCGACCTGCTGATCAACGTCACCGAGTTCTTCCGCGACGCCGAGGTGTTCGAGCGTCTGGCGACGACGATCGTGCCCGATCTGGTGCGCGACCGCTCGCCCGATCACCCGATCCGCGTCTGGGTGCCGGGATGCAGCACCGGCGAGGAGGCCTATTCCCTCGCCATGCTGTTCCTCGAGGCGATCGAGGCCTCCAAGCGTACCATCCGCCTCCAGATCTTCGCATCGGACGTCGATGCCGACGCGGTGGCGGCGGCGCGCGAAGGGCTCTATCCGACGACCGCCGCGGCCAACCTCTCCGCCGAGCGCCTCGCCCGGTTCTTCACCCGGGAGGAGCACGGCTTCCGCGTCTCGCCCGATCTGCGCGGCGTCGTGGTCTTCACCGTGCAGGACGTGCTCGCCGATCCGCCGTTCTCCCGGCTCGATCTGGTGTCCTGCCGCAACCTGCTGATCTATCTGGGAAGCGAGGCGCAGCAGAAGGTCCTGGCGCTGTTCCACTTCGCCCTGCGCGAGGGCGGCCTGCTGCTGCTCGGCAACGCCGAGACCGCCGGCGACGACGACCGCTTCGAGGCGCTGCCCAAGCCCGGGCGTCTCTTCCGCCGGATCGGCCCCGGCCGCTCGGCGGACTTCGGTCCGGTGCCGGGTGGCGCCGGCATCGCTCCGGCGCTCCGCCGCCATTCGGAGCGGACGCCGAAGCGCCAGTCGTCGCTCGCCGATCTCTGCCGTCGTCTGGTGATCGAAACCCACGCGCCCGCGGCGGTGTTGATCGACCGCGCCTACGAATGCCTCTTCACGCTCGGGCCGATCGACCGTCACCTGCGCCTGGCGCCGGGCTCACCGAGCCACGACCTCCTCGCGCTGGTGGCGGATCCCCTGCGCATCAAGCTGCGCTCGGCGATCCGGCGCGCCGCCGAGGAGGACGCCCGCGTCGTCGTCGACGGCGGAGTCTTCCAGCGCGACGGCGAGGACGTGGCCTTCACGATCGACGTCCGGCCGGTGCACGAGCCGGACGAGACGATGTTCCTCGTCTGCTTCGTCGACGTTCCGGGGCCGCCCCGGCACGACGACCGACCGGTCGATGCCGACGGCGACCCACGCGTCGCCGAGCGCGAGCTCGACGCCACGCGGCGGGAACTGCAGGGGGCGATCGCCAGCCTGGAGATCTCGCTCGAAGAGCAGAAGGTGGTCAACGAGGAGGCGCTCTCGGCCAACGAGGAGTTCCAGTCGACCAACGAGGAGCTGTTGACCTCGAAGGAGGAGCTCCAGTCGCTCAACGAGGAACTGACCGCCCTCAACGGCCAGCTCCAGGAGACGCTGGAGCGCCATCGCACCACCTCGAACGATCTGCAGAACGTCCTCAACTCGACCGACGTCGCGACCCTGTTCCTCGACACAAACCTCGACATCCGCTTCTTCACGCCGGCGATCCGGTTGCTCTTCAGCATCATCGCCAGCGACGTCGGACGGCCGCTCGCCGATCTGCGCTTCCTCGCCACGGACGAGGCCCTGCTCGCCGACGCCCGCGCCGTGATGCGCGACGCGACGCCGATCGAACGCGAGATCGCGGCGCCGAACGATCTCTGGTTCATCCGCCGGGTGCTGCCCTACCGGACGCTCGACGACCGCATCGCCGGTGTGGTCATCACCTTCGTCGACGTCACCGAACGGCGGCGTACGGCGGAGGCGCTCGACGCCGCCAAGCGCCGTGCCGAACAGGCCAGTCTGGCCAAGTCGCGTTTCCTCGCCGCCGCCAACCACGACCTGCGCCAACCGTTGCAGACGCTCTGCCTGTTGCAGGGCCTGCTCGCCGAGGCGGTCACCGGCGCGCGCGCCGAGCGGCTGGTCGGTCGGCTCGAGGATGCGCTCGGCGCCATGACCGGCATGATCGACACGCTGCTCGACATGAACCAGATCGAGGCGGGGACGGTCCACGTCAGGGTCGACGACGTGGCGCTCGGCGACGTCTTCGCCCGCATGAGCGGCGAATTCGCCTATGCGGCCGAGACCAGGGGCCTGACGTTTCGGGCCTTCCCGTCGACGCGGACGGTGCGCACGGACCGGCGGCTGCTCGAGCAGATGCTCCGCAATCTCCTGGCCAACGCGTTGAAGTACACGCAGCACGGCAAGGTGCTGCTCGGCTGCCGACGGCGCGGCACGACCGTGCGCATCGAGGTCTGGGACACCGGCATCGGCATTCCCGCCGACGAACTCCGGACGATCTTCGACGAGTATCATCAGATCGACAACGCCGGACGTGACCGCACCCGGGGCCTCGGCCTCGGCCTGTCGATCGTCCAGCGGCTCGGCGATCTGCTCGGCCATCGCATCCACGTCCGATCGCGCCCGGGGCGCGGATCGGTCTTCACGATCGACGTGCCGCCGACGACGAACGGGACCTCGCGTCGGCCGGACCTCGCCGCCGACACGGCCCCGCCGCGCGCGGCGGAGACCGAGGGCGGACGGCGGATCGGATCGATCCTGCTGGTCGAGGACGAGCCGGAGGTGCGTGATCTGCTGGAGCTGGTGCTCGAGCGCGAAGGTCATTTCGTCATCGCCGCGACCGACGGCGTCGCCGCCCTGGAGATGGTGGTCCAGGGGACATCGCGGCCCGATCTGGTGCTCGCCGACCTCAATCTGCCGGGCGGCATCGACGGGCTCGAGGTCGTGACGCGGTTGCGCGAGGCGGTCCGCCACGCCGTGCCGGCGATCATCCTGACCGGAGACATCTCGCCGGACACGCTGCGCGAGATCACCGACCGGGGCTGCGTGCACATCGACAAGCCGGTGACGACCGCGGCCCTGCTCGACGTCGTCGACCGTCTGCTGTCGCAGCCGTCGAGACCGGGCGAACGCGCGCCGAAGGTCGGCCCGGCGCCACCGCCCGTGCCGACGGTTCAGGTCTGGCTGGTCGACGACGACGCGGCTGTCCGTGAGACGATGGGGGCGACGCTGGAGTCGGAAGGGCTGTCGGTCGAGACCTGCGACAGCGGCGAGGCCTTTCTCGCGGCCTACCGGTCGAGCGGCGACGCCTGTCTGCTGATCGACGCCTCGCTGCCGGGCATGAGCGGTCTCGAGCTGCTGCGCCGGCTCGACGCCGAGGGGCTCTCGCTGCCGTCGATCATGATCACCGGCCATGGCGACGTCGCCAAGGCGGTCGAGGCGATGAAACTGGGCGTGGTCGACTTCCTGGAGAAGCCGGTCGGCCGTGCCGAACTGCTGGCCTGCGTCCGGCGGGCGCTGGACCATGCGCGCGACGACGAGATGCATGCGGCTCTACGCACGGCGGCAGGACGCCGCGTCGCCGACCTGACGCCGCGCCAGATCCAGATCATGGAGATGGTCCTCGCCGGGCATCCGAGCAAGAACATCGCCGTCGATCTCGGCATCAGCCAGCGGACGGTCGAGAACCATCGCGCCGCGATCATGCGGAAGACCGGAGCGACGTCGCTGCCCGCCCTCGTGCGCCTGATCGCCGAGATCGACGACTGACGATCTCGGTTCGGTCTCGAAGCGGGTCATTCCAGAATGTCGACGACGCGCCGTGTGGTCGGATCGACCAGGACGGGCTTGTGATCGACGATCGTGTAGCGGAAGGCGCGAACCCCGTATTCCGCCGGGACGTCGTGATAGGTCACGCCCCGGTCCGGCAGGATCGTCCCGATCCGCAGCTTTCGGCCGTAGGCGAAGGAGACCGGGTGGCGGCGGACGACGTATTCGCGAAACCGTGGCCGCTGGTCGGCGCCGAACAGCCCGTCGGCGAAGCTGCCGTCCCCGGCCGCCACGGCGATCGGAACGGCGAGCATCGTGACCAGTGAGGCGGCGAGGATCCACGTCTGCATGGCCTTCTCCCGTCGTCGCGTTCGAGACGCGATCCGGATCCACGGCCCCGCGTGGACGGAACGACGGACCGCAGCATGACCGACGCTCCGACCCGTCGGCAGCTTCGGAATCTACCCATTCACCGCAGCTCGTGGATCGCCCGGCCGGTCGTCTCGAAGGCGGTGATGTCGGCGAAGGTGGTCTCGGCGATCGCCCGCAGGGCCTCGACGGTGAAGAAGCCCTGGTGGCCGGTGATCAGGACGTTCGGCAGGGTCTGGAGCCGGGCGAAGACGTCGTCGCGGATGACCTGGTCGGAGAGATCCTCGAAGAACAGGTCGGCCTCCTCCTCGTAGACGTCGAGCCCGAGGTGGCCGATCGTGCCCTCCTTCAGTGCGTCGATCACCGCGCGGGTGTCGATCAGGCCGCCGCGGCTGGTGTTGATCAGCATCATCCCCCGCTTCAGGCTGCCGATCGCGGTCGCGTCGATCATGTGCCGCGTCTGCGGCGTCAGCGGACAGTGCAGGCTGACGACGTCGGCGATCGTCAGCAGATCCGGCAGGTCCATGTAGATGACGCCCGCGGCGACGCAGTCGGGATCGGGCGTCGGGTCGAAGGCGACGACGCGACAGCCGAAACTCGCCATGATCCGCGCCACCCCGCGTCCGATCCGCCCGGTCCCGACCACGCCGACGGTGCGGCCGTGCAGATTGAAGCCGAGCAGCCCCTCGAGCGCGAAGTTGCCCTCGCGGACACGGGCATAGGCACGGTGGATGTGGCGGTCGAGCGCCAGGATCAGCGCCACCGTGTGCTCGCTCACCGCCTCCGGCGAATAGGCCGGCACCCGGGTGACCGCCACGCCGTGGCGCGCGGCGGCGGCGAGATCGACGTTGTTGAAACCGGCAGACCGCAGGGCGACGAGGCGGACGTCGAGGCTCGCGAGGGTCGCCAGCACCGCCTCGTCGATCCGGTCGTTGACGAAGGCCGAGACGGCGCCGGCCCCGCGCGCCAGAACGGCGGTCTCGGGTGAGAGGTGCGCCTCGAGGAAGACGAGCCGGTGTGACCCCGCGGCGGCGGCGAGAAACTGCCGGTCGTAGGACTTGGTGCTGAAGATGGTGACGTTCACGGCGAGCCCTCCGGCGGTGCCGCCTCGCCGATCGACCACCGATCGCGGAGGACGAGCGGACGGATCGCGGGCGCCCGAGTCTGGGCCCGCGAGCCCGGCTCGGGAAGGTCGGAATATACTCGGACGCCGCGCGCCCTCCGGGCACACTCCGGAAGCGGTCGGACCCGACCGACGGTCGATCACCGGGATGTTCGCCGTCGCGGCGAAGGTGGCGGTGGCAACGGCGTCGCCGACGACGTCGTGGGACCGGGTCGACGCGGCCGTCGGCGTCTCGAGTACATTCCGAGGCTGACGCCGGCGTCCGATCGATGGTCTCTGATGGGTCGTGCCCTCGACGGGCGGCGCGAAGCTCTCCCCCGACTCTCGCCCCGTTCGACCGCCGAGGGTTCGACCCGGACCTCGAGGTCCCGCCGTCGGACCGCCCACCTCCCCCCTGGGCGATCGTCCGGCGGCCCCTCGTCCCGTCGGCCCCGGCCGCCCGACCTTCGAGGCGAAGGTGCCCGGCCCCGGCCCCGCGACGTTTCACCCGTTCGTTCGGCAAGTCATCGCATGCGTCGCCGACGAAGAACCGTTTCGGCCGACGACCGAAAGCAACGCTCGAGGAGGAGTGCCATGGACACCCGACTGCGTATCTCCGTGCTCGTCTACATGATGGTGCAGGCCGTCCTGTTCGGCGCCGCGGCCATCCTGATCCTGGCCACGCCGTTGACCAGCCACGCGATGAGCCTGTTCCCGTGGTTCATCGGCGTCAGCGCGGTGGTCTCCCTGCCGCTGTCGTGGATGATCGCGCCGCACCTGCGTGCGCGGTTCGAGAAGCGTGCGGCTCTCCTGCCCGAGGCCTGACCGCGCGTGCGGCGTCCCCGGCCCCCGCCGCCGCCCTCACGGCGTCGGGACCGGGGCGCCGCGATGGCGGGGCGGCAGTGAGTTCGAACGAAAGCGCCGTGCGGTCGGATCGGACCGCACGGCGTTCGTCTATCCGGTGGGCCGCCGAGGATCGGAGGAGGCATCCGACCCTCGGCGTTCGATCGACCGTCGCGGCGACGATCGACCGATGTCTCGTCCGTGTCAGTCGCGGTAGCGGCAGACGCGATGACCGACGGCGCGGCTGTAGTAGCAGTAGCGGCCGGCATGATGCGGCCGCGTCGCGTCGGCGATGACGGCGCCGGCGGCGGCACCGGCGACACCGCCGATCAGAGCGCCACCGACGCTGTTGGAGGCGGCACCGCCGATGATCGCTCCACCGACACCGCCGATGCCGGCACCCTCCGCCATGCGGGTGTCACGGGCGTTGGCGCAGGCGGCGAGACCGAAGGCGACGACGGTCAGGACGGCGAAGGTCTTCAGGGAGGTCTTCATGGGGAAATCCTCTTCGGGATCGGAGTGGCGCGACGACCGGAACGGTCGTCGCGACCGGGACGTCAATCGGGCTGGCCGGGCGTGCGGAGCAGTTCGGGCGCGCCGCCCGTCGCAGGGCGGGGCCGATCCTGCGGGCGTGCGGTGTCCTTCGAGGCCGGCCCGGGCATCGTGCCACCGTCCCGTGGCATCAGTGCGGCCGGTCCCCGGTTCGGGCGCGTGGCGTCGTCGGGACGCCGCGCGGCGGGCGGCTCGCGCATCGGCGAGGCCTGCTTCGGCGGACGCTCGACCGGCGCGGTCGCCGCCGGCGGCGGGCCGCCTCCGGTGATGTCCGGCGGCGGTCCCGGCTTGTGCGGCGGCTGTGCCGGGTTGACGATGGGACCGCGATCACCGCGGGGACCACCGCGCCAGCGGTGGTCGTTCACCCAGGGGCGCGAGCCGTAGTGTGCGCCCCAGTAGTCGCCGATCCCGAAGGTCAGGACCGAGAGACCGAACATGGCGCCGTCGCTCGACAGGCGCGCGCGCCGTCCGGACTGGACGAAGTCGATGCGGTTGCCGGGGAACCAGCCGCGTTCGCCGTCGGCCGACACGTCGCACCAGGTGGCGCGACGCAGACAGCCGAAGATCTCGAGGCTCTCGCCGGAGGCGACGCGGGCGACGCGCGGGTAGTCGGTGCCCGGCCCGGCGCGCAGGGACGACGACGAGCGGGCGAAGCCCTCGGCGGCCAGAGCGGCACCGGGGACGACGAGGAGGGTCAGGACCAGTCCGAGGGCGGACGTCGTGGAGCGGGTCGACATGGGATCTCTCTTTCCACGGGTCGAGCGACCCGTTCGGGTGTGGCGCCGTCGTTCATCCGGTGGTGGCGCCGCGATGCGGGACGTTGTGCGATTCCGCGAACCAGAGCTGGCGGTCTGCTTCGCGCGAGATCTCGGTGAAGATGTCGGCGGTGTCGGCGTCGCCGAAGCCTTCGGCCTGATCGATCGCCCGACGGGCCGACTGGCCGAAGGCGGCCAGACCGCTCGCCACGGCGAAGAGGTGTTTCGTGGTGTCGGCGAGGCCGAGGTCGTAGGGAACGAGGAAGGAGCCGACGGTCGCCACCTGGATGGTGCCGTGGGCGGTGCCGCCCAACCCTCCGGCGCGCTCGGCGAGGACGTCGGACCAGGCCGCGACGGTCTCGGCCATGCGGTCGAACAGCTCGTGAATGGCGATGAAGCCGGGACCGCGCACGTTCCAATGCGCCTGCTTCAGCTGTGCCTGGAGATCGATCGAGGCGGCCAGGTGCAGGTTGAGCAGTTCGATCGAGCGGGCGCGAATGTCGGCGTGGAGGGTGTTGTGGGTCGTCGACAGGGGAAATTCCGTCTGCTCGCGATCGGCACGGCCGGTGTCGGCCTTGGCGGGTGCCGGGGCGAGCGACGGGGCGACGGCAGCGATCGAACGCGGCTTGGGCGAGGTGGGCGACGAGGTCATGTTGGTCTCACTTCCTGGTTGAGCCGACGATCGCGCCGCCGACGACGGCGGCGATCAGCATCGGGATCTTGTGGGCGACGACGAGACGACTGACCTCGCCGAGCAGGGCGTCGTCGGTCGAGGGCGGCGACCGGGACGGGGACGGATCGCGAAGGAGACGGCGGATCAGCAGCGCCTGCATCAGTCCGACGATGGCGAGACCGGCGGTGACGACCAGCGGTGCGCCGACCGGACCGACCAGCGGGTGCAGCCAGATCCAAGCCGCCGCGGTCGCGCAGCCGAGCGCCGCGAGAGCGGAGGCCGCCGCGAGAAGCCCCAGCCCGGCGACCGCGACGAAGCGTGTCGGAGAGCGGGCTTCGGGGCAGACCGACCCCGCCGATCGGGTCGCCGAGAGGACCCGCACGGCGAGGCCGAGCCATGTCGGAAGTCCGGTCACCGCAGCAACAGCCGGCCGCCGATCAGGCCGACCCCGACGGCGACGGCGAGGGCGGCGAGCGGATGCTCCTCGATCGCCTTGCCGAGCGCATCGGCAGCCCGCGCGCTCTCGGTCCCGACTTCGTCGGCGATACGGCGCGCGCCGTCGTCGAGCGAGGCGGCGGCGCGGCCGACGCTGTCGCCGACGCGGTCCTTCGAGTGATCGAGGAGACCGGCGAAGTCGCGTTTCAGCGCGGCGAGGTCCTCGCGCAGGCTGGCGATGTCGGGATCGGTGGCAGTGTTCATGGAGGAATCCTCCGGCCGGCAGCGCGGCGGCGGCACTCCCGAACCTGTCGACGCCACCCCGTTCGGGGGGCACGTCGGCGCGGGAGGCTCCGAACGACGAAGGGGCCGAGAGCGATCCTAGACAGACCGCCCCCGCGTCGAGCAGGGACGGAATCTACTCGAGCGAGCGCCCGCCGACCGCGCACGCCGTCCCGACGGTTCGTCGCCGGCCGCTCACGCGACGCCGCGTCGGTGCGGTTTCGGGACGCTCGAGTAGTTTCCGAGGCTGCCCGCGCGCCTGCACCCCTCCTAGGCTCGATCTCGTCCCCCCGTGTCGCTGCCCGAACGATGGCTCCCGAAAGCGCGGCGCCCTCCCGGTCGCATCCGGGATCGTCGGTGGTGCCTCGACTTCACGGACGGCGATCGAACGGTCGCCCGGTGGGGGTGGAAGGAACATCGATGAAATCGCCCATCCGGCATCTGGCCGCCGAACACCACGATCAGGCCGCGTCGCACCATCACGCCGCCGCCCATCACCATCACCAGGCCTCGCACTTCTACGACCTCGGCGACCCGGCATCCGCCGATCGCCACGCGACGGCGGCCCTGGAACACAGCGACCTCGCGCGGCGCTTCGCCGTCACCGCCCACGGCCACATCCCCGGCCGACCCGACGAGGCGTCGGGAGCTTGACGGTCGTCGACCGCACGAGCCCGTCCGCCGGATCGTCCGCCTCCGGCGCGGCTTTCGATCGCGGACGGCACCCCCGCCGGTTCCGCGAAACCTCGAGACACAGGAGAGAGACCATGAACAAGGACCGTATCGTCGGTTCCGCCAAGCAGGTGAAGGGTGCCGTCGAAGAGACGGCCGGCAAGCTCCTCGGCGACGCCAAGCTCGTCGCCGACGGCAAGGCCGCCAAGGTCGAGGGCAAGGTCCAGAACCTCGTCGGCAGCACCCGCGACGCTCTGAAGAAGTGACCGCACCGTCGTCGTTCCCTCGGGGCGGAAGCGCTCCGAGGGAACGACGCGCCATTCCTCGAAGGGAGACCATCATGAGCCTCGGTACGATCCTCCTCGTCATCCTGATCCTGTTCCTGGTCGGCGCCCTGCCGACGTGGTCGCACAGCGCCAACTGGGGCTACGGCCCGAGCGGCGGCGTCGGACTGGTCCTGGTCATCGTCGTCGTGCTGCTGCTGCTCGGCCGGCTGTGACGCCATGGCTCGCGACCGCGTCAGGGGTCATCTGGGCACCGTCGTCGCCGTCGGTCTCGGCCTCGCCGGCTGTGCCGGCCATGCCGAAGGCGGGCTGGCGCCGACCGCGCTGCGAGCGGACGACACGTCGCGCGTCGACATGCTGGCCGTGACCACCCGCGCCCCGACCGGGCAGGTCGATGCGCCCTTCGACGGCGACCGCGGCACGTCGGTCCGGATCGACCGCCTCGTCGTGTCGATTCCGCCGGAGGCGAAACGGACCGTCGGTACGGTGCAGTGGCCCTCCGGCCGGCCGGCCGACCCGGCGCTCGGCTTCGCCGTGCTGCGCTCCGACCCGGTCGAGCCGCAGGCGGTGAAGTCCTGGTTCCACCGATCCGGCCGGCATCGCGTGCTGATCTTCGTCCACGGCTTCGACACGCGCCACGACGAAGCGGTGTTCCGCTTCGCCCAGCTCGTCCACGACAGCGGCACCGCGTTCCTGCCGGTCCTGTTCTCGTGGGCCTCGCGCGGCTCGGCCTGGGCCTACGACTACGACAAGGACAGCGCCACCGTGTCGCGCGATGCGCTCGAAGGGTTGCTGCGCACCGCCGTCGCCGATCCCGGCGTCACCGACGTCACGGTGCTCGCCCATTCCATGGGGAGCTGGCCGGCCGTCGAGGCGCTGCGGCAGATGGCGATCCGCGACGGCGGCGTCTCGGCGAAGATCGGCAACGTGATCCTCGCCTCGCCCGATCTCGACGTCGACGTCTTCCGCGCCCAGCTCGATCGGATCGGCGGCCATCCGCGCTTCACGCTCTTCGTCTCGCGCGACGACCACGCGCTCGAACTGGCGACGTTCGTCGCCGGCAGCGGCGCGCGCCTCGGGGCGATCGACCCGACCACCCCCGCCAACCGCGCGCTGCTGGAGAAGCGGGGCGTCGACGTCATCGATCTGACCGCCCTCGACGGCGGCGGTGCGCTCAACCACGGCAAGTTCGCCAAGAGCCCCGGCGTGGTGCGTCTGCTCGGCGAACGCTTTCTCGCCGGCCAACCGGTCTCGGATGCGCGGGTCGGTCTGGGCGACCGGCTCGGCGCGGTCCTGGTCGGCACGGTCGGTTCGGTGACCACGCTCGTCACGGCCCCCGTCGCCGCGGTCGCGGCGGGCCGTCCCTGAGACGACGCGAGGTCGGTGCCGCGCGTGCCCGACGATCGAGGAGAAGAACGAGATGTCCAGAGACAACGACGAAGCCGAATTCGAGGTGGTCGAGACCACGCTCGAACTGGCCAGGAAGGCGATCAGACGGACGCTGCGCGGCATGCGTTCGGGCGAGCACCGCAAGGCGTTCCGGGCCGTCAAGGCCGAGCGCCGGAAGGAGGCGGTCGACCGTGCGATTGCCATCGGCGTCCAGATCCGTACGCTGCGGGCGGAGCTCGACGTGATCTTCGAAGTCGATGCCGCGACGAAGAAGTCCTGACGGCGGGCCCGCCTTCCTTCACCCATCGAACGAGAGGACTGCCATCATGACCATCTCCATCGGACACCTCCAGCCGGTCGTCTCGCTGATCGCCGGCGTCCTGATCCTGGTGATGCCGCGACTGCTCAACTACATCGTCGCCGGCTTCCTGATCGTCTCGGGCCTTCTCGGCCTCGGCCTGTTCAAGTGACGCGACCTCGGCGCGGGAACGGTGGACCACGCCCGCGACGTCTTTCGCCACGACGCGTCGCCTTCCGGGCGATGGGCGAGGGCCTCGACGCCCGTCGGACGCCGCCGCGTAGAACCGCGCGGCGCCCGTCTCGGCTCGAGTACTTTCCGATCCTGCCGAGAGCGCGGACCGGTCTCTAGGGTCGGAGCGAAGGGCGGCGCGACGTGCCGGACGTCCTCATGGGCGGTCGCGGCGCGGCGCGCGGTCCGTCGCCGTCGGCGGGACAGCCTCGCGGCGGCGCGACGAGCGCGCACCGAGGAGAAGCACCATGAAGATCACCGACACCGTCATCGCCGTCTTCGCCGACCACAATGCCGCCGAGGCCGCGATCCACAGGCTGAGCCAGGGCGGCTTCGAAATGAAGAAGCTCAGCCTCATCGGCCGGGGCTTCCACACCGAGGAAAAGGTCGTCGGCTTCTACAACACCGGCGACCGCGTCCGCTTCTGGGGCACGCGCGGCGCCTTCTGGGGCGCGCTCTGGGGCCTGTTCTTCGGTGGACTGTTCCTGACCGTTCCGTTGGTCGGTCACGTGATCGTCCTCGGCTATCTCGCCGCCGTGTCGGTCTCGGTGCTCGAGAACGCCGTCGTGGTCGGCGGACTGAGCGCGCTGGGCGCGGCGCTCTACGGACTAGGCATCCCCAAGGACAGCGTGATCCGCTACGAGGGCGCGGTGAAGGCCGACGGCTTCCTGGTGTCGGCGCACGGGACGGCCGACGAGATCGCGCGCGCCCGCGCCATCCTCGACCAGACCAGCCCGGCGAGCATCGACGTCCACACGCACGCGAAACCGGTCGCGGCGGTACCGGACGGCGCGACGGGCCGTCCCGCCGTCGCCTGAGCGCCGGATCCGGGCCGGCTCGCCATGGGTGCCGTCGACCGTCCTGCCCCCGGCGGGGCGGTCGAACACCCGTCGAGAAAGGGGGCGACATGTTGATCCGATACGGCTGGGAGATGACCTTCGTCTGCGCCGCGCCGACCCCGATGGTCTGCCTGCTGGACCTCCACCGCAGCATCCTGCCCGCGATCCGAACCGAGATACCGTTCACCTCCGAACCGCCGATCCGATCGCGGCTCTATTTCGACCTCTTCGGCAATCGCTGCCGTCGTTTCGTGGCTCCCGCGGGGCGCCTGCGGATCTCCGCCGGCGGCGTGATCGAGGACGACGGGCAGGCGGACCCGGTCGCGCCCTTCGCCGAAGAGGTGCCGGTCGCCGACCTTCCCGACGCCTGTCTGATCCATCTGGTCGGCAGTCGCTACTGCGAGACCGACCTCCTGAGCCAGATCGCCTGGGATCTGTTCGGTGGCGTGAGTCCGGGCTGGGGCCGAGTGCAGGCGATCTGCGACTTCGTTCACGATCGCATCGCCTTCGACTACGCCAGCGCCCGGCCGACCCGCACCGCCTTCGAGGCGTTCCACGAGCGCGTCGGCGTCTGCCGCGACTACGCCCATCTGGCGATCACGCTGTGTCGCTGCATGAACATCCCGGCGCGCTACGTGAACGGCCATCTCGGTGACGTCGGCGTGCCGCCGAGCCCGGATCCGATGGACTTCAGCGCCTGGATCGAGGTCTGGCTGGGAGGCCGCTGGTACACGTTCGACCCCCCGCAACAACCGTCCCCGGATCGGGCGTCTGCCGATCGCCCGCGGTCGCGACGCCGCCGACATTCCCCTCGTCAACTCCTTCGGCCCGCACGTGCTGGAGGCGTTCCGGGTATGGTGCGACGAGGTCGACGCCGGCGGTGCGGTCGTTCCGTGGGAGGCGGCACGGTGGTGAGCGCCGGAGGAGACCCTCCGGCGCCGCGAGGCGTGCCCGGTGGCGTTCGGCCGAAGCCGCGACGCTCACTTGGCCTTGAGGACCTGGCCACGGATCTCGCCGCTCGAGTTGGCGGCGGTGTGGAGGTTCAGATAGAGCTGCCCCTTCATCAGGTCCGCCGCCTGCGCGTCGGTCAGTGTCGCCTTGCCCGAGAAGGGGCTCGCGGCGGCGTCGACCGTCACTTCGACGCCGGCGTTCTTGCCGGCTTCGGCGGGGCCGTGGAAGTGCGAGGAGGTCACCGCGCCGCTCAGATCGGCATAGGTGCCCTTCCAGGTCAGGACCTTGGTCTTGTCGTCGTAGGTGATGTCGGCGCTGCCGGTGCCCTTGGTCGTCACCTGGGGAACCTCTTCGGTTCCCGACAGGGTGGCCTTGAAGGTGGTCGTCTCGGCCAGCGCCGGCAGAGCGAAGACGGCGCCGGAGATCAGCAGCGTGGCGAGCAGGGTGCGGTCGAAGGTCTTCATGGGAGTTCCTTTCCGGAACTGGGGCCCGGGGCGGGGAGGCTTCACCGCCGGACGGGAGACGTGAAGCCCTCCCTCGTCGCCGAAGGCCGTCGAAGGAGGGGGAAAGTCGCGGCCCGATCGAGCGGATCGATGGCCGAGGCACGTCCGCCTGTCTCGTCGGTCGAAGCCGACCCGGCGGCGCGGACGCCGAGAGCGCCCTTCACGAGCGGCGCATCGACCGTCATGGGACACGGCGAGCCGGCTCGGCACCAGACTCGGAATGTACCCACGCCCACAGAGACCCCGAACCGGACCCGTGGACCGGTGCGACGACGGCGGCCGGGTTGCCGAAGGCCTGTAATCCTCGTGGCCTGCGCGAGGCGGCTCGGAGCGGGAACGGGAGTGTCCAACCGACGTCGACGTCCGACACCTGCTGGTCTCTGTTTAATTGACGAATGAACAGAAGGTCTCGCTCGAAGAGCTCCGGCGGACGATCTCGAGCTTCGAACCCCGCGACGGCCTGAGGACGGATCGCTCCGAGTACGGCGCTTCCGGCCCCGCCTCAGCGCAGGGCGCGGCGCAGGATCTTGCCGATGTTGGTCTTCGGCAGTTCGGTGCGGAACTCGACGACGCGCGGCACCTTGTAGGCCGCGAGGTTGCGGCGGCAGTGCTCGACCACGCTCTCGGCGTCGAGCGCCGGGTCCTTCTTGACCACGACCACCTTGACCTTCTCGCCGGAATGCTCGTCGGGAACGGAGATCGCCCCGGCCTCGAGGATGCCGGGATGTTCGGCCAGAACGTCTTCGATCTCGGTCGGGAAGACGTTGAAGCCCGAGACGTTGATCATGTCCTTCTTGCGGTCGACGATGTAGTAGTAGCCGGCCGCGTCGACCCGGGCGATGTCGCCGGTCTTGAGGAAGCCGTCGTGCGTCATCGCCGCGCGGGTCTCCTCCGGATTGTTCCAGTAGCCGCGCATCACCTGCGGCCCGCGCACGCAGAGCTCGCCCGGCTCGCCCATCGGCACGTCGCGGCCGTCCTCGTCGCGGATCACCACTTCGGTGTTGGGGAAGGGCAGGCCGATCGAGCCGTTGAACTCGCGCGCGTCGAGCGGGTTCATGGTGACGCAGGGCGACGCCTCGGTCATGCCGTAGGCCTCGATCAGCGGACGGCCGGTGACCGCCTTCCACTTCGCCGCCACCGCGCTCTGCACCGCCATGCCGCCGCCGAGCGAGATCCTCAGCGCCGAGAAGTCGATCTCCGAGAACTTCGGGTGGTGCAGCAGCGCGTTGAACAGCGTGTTGACGCCGGTCACCGTGGTGAAGCGATACTTGCGCAGGGTCTTCACCAGTCCCGAGATGTCGCGCGGATTGGTGACGAGAACATTGGTCGCGCCGATCTTGAGGAACGTCAGGCAATTCGCCGTCAGCGCGAAGATGTGATAGAGCGGCAGCGCGGTGAGGATGGTCTCCCTGGTGTCGCGCAACACCGGCTCCAGCCACGCATGACCCTGCAACATGTTGGCCATGACGTTGCCGTGGGTGAGCATCGCGCCCTTGGGGCTGCCCGTCGTGCCGCCGGTATATTGCAGGAAGGCGAGATCGTCGCGTTCGAGCGGCGGCATCTCGTGCGCACGGCGGGCGCCGTGGGCGAGGGCGCGGGCGAAGGGAACGTGGCCGGGGATGTCCCACGGCCGCACCATCTTCTTGACCCGCTTCACCATGAAGTTGGCGAGCGCCCCCTTGGCGGCGCCGAGGAGATCGCCGACCCGGGTGACGACGACGGTCTTCACCCCCGTCCGCCCGACCACTTCGGCGACGACATGGGCGAAGTTTTCCAGCACCACCACGACTTCGGCGCCGGAATCGGCCAGCTGATGCTCGAGCTCGCGCGCCGAATAGAGCGGATTGCAGTTGACCACGATGCAGCCGGCCCGGAGCGTGCCGAAGAGGGCGACGGGATACTGCAGCAGGTTCGGCATCATCAGCGCCACCCGCGTGCCCTTCGGCAGACCGAGATGGCCCTGGAGGAAGGCGGCGAAGTCGCGCGCCTTGGCGCCGAGGTCGTCGTAGGTCAGGCTGCGGCCCATGTTGACGTAGGCGACGCGCTCGCGGAAGGCGGCGACGGAACGCTCGAACATCTCCGGGATCGACGAAAAGACCTCGACGTCGATCAGCGTCGGGACGGCATGGCTGGAGGCGACGCTCTGGGCGCTCTGCATCGGTGCGGCTTCTCTCTGGCGATCTTCGGGTCGCGGTTCCGGTCGTCCGGTGGGCGAGCGATATAAAGGGATCGCACACCCCTCGGCAATTCGGCCCACTCCGGATGTCCCCACCCGGCGGGGTGCGGCCTTTCGCCTTGACAGGCCCGCGCTCCCGCGTGATGACGGGCAAACTTTCCCAGCCTCGAGAGATCCATGATGACCCGCGACGAAGTCCTCGACGTGTTCAAGTCCTGCGGCGCGCTGCTGACCGGCCACTTCATCCTGTCGTCGGGTCTGCGCTCGCCGGTCTTCATCCAGAAGGCCCGCGTCTTCCAGTATCCCGAGAAGACCGAGATCGTCTGCAAGGCGCTCGCCGAAAAGATCCGCGCCGCCGGCATCGACCGGCTCGACGCCGTCGTCGGCCCGGCGATGGGCGGCATCATTCCGGCCTACGAGACCGCCCGTCACCTCGGCGTGCCCGCCGTGTGGACCGAGCGCGAGGGCGGCGAGATGCGGCTGCGCCGCTTCGAACTGAAGCCCGGCGCCCGCGTCGTCATCATCGAGGACATCGTGACGACCGGCCTGTCGTCGCGCGAGACCGTTGCGGCGCTGACCGCCATCGGCGCCGAGGTGGTGGCGGTGGCCTGCCTGATCGACCGGTCCGCCGGCAAGGCCGACTGCGGCGTGCCGCTGGTGGCGCTGGCCGAATACGAGGTGCCGGCCTACCCCGCCGACGCCCTGCCGCCGGAGCTGGCCGCGCTCCCCGCCGTGAAGCCCGGCAGCCGCAACATCTGAGGCGGGCGGGCGCGGCTCCGCGCCTTGATTTCGGCCGGAAAGAATGGTCGAATCCGGCCATGACCCGGGACGAAGCGCTCGCCATCTTGGTGAAACATCGCGCCGAACTGATGCAGCGGGGCGTCCTCCACGCCGCGCTCTTCGGCTCGACCGCGCGTGGCGAGGCGACCGCCGACAGCGACGTCGACATCCTCGTCGATCTCGATCCCGCGGCGCCGATCGGTGTCTGGGAGTTCGTCGGCCTGCAGCACTTCGTCGGCGAGCTTTTTCCGACCCGTGTCGATGTGGTGCATCGGGAGGGGTTGCGCCCGCGCCCGCGCCTGTCGATCGAGCGGGATCTGGTCCATGCTTTCTGAGCGCAGCCTCGCCGCCCTCGAAGACATGCTCGACAATATCTGTCTGGCGCAGGAGTTCACGAGCAACGTGTCGTTGGACGCGCTCGCGGCGGACAGGCGGACTTTCTATGCCGTCGTCCGCTGCCTCGAGATCATCTCCGAAGCGGCACGAAGGCTCGATGTCGAGGTGGTGGAGCGCCACCCGGAGATTCCGTGGCGCGATCTGCGTGGTGCCGGCAACGTCTATCGCCATGACTATGGCAACGTGTCGCCGCGCACGGTTCTGCGAACCGCTCGGGAAGCTCTGCCGATTCTTCGGGCCGCGGTCGAAGCCGAGTTGGCCGCCTCATCGGGGCAGGCCTGAGCGACGCCGTCTTGTTCCCGACGTCGCGCGGTCCTATGTGTCGGTACCCGCGGGTTCCGATCGGCGGTGGTGAATCAGAGCCGGGAGCCGTCGATGTCGCAGTCCGCATCCTCCGCCACCCTCCGTCTCGGGGTGAACATCGATCACGTCGCCACCATCCGCAACGCGCGCGGCGGGCTCCTGCCCGATCCGGTGCGCGCCGCGCATCTGGCCGCCGCCGCCGGGGCCGACGGCATCACCGCGCACCTGCGCGAGGATCGTCGCCACATCCGTGACAGCGACATCGAGCGGCTGATGGCCGAGATCGCCCTGCCGCTCAATCTCGAGATGGCGGCGACCGACGAGATGGTCGAGATCGCCCTGCGCCACGGGCCGCACGCCGCCTGCATCGTTCCAGAACGCCGCGCCGAGCGCACCACCGAGGGCGGCCTCGACGCCGCCGGCGGTCGCGCGCATCTGGCGCCGATGATCGCTCGCCTGCGCGATCGCGGCGTCCGCGTCTCGCTCTTCGTCGAGCCCGATCCGCGCCAGCTCGAGGCGGCGGTCGAGATGGGCGCACCGGTGGTCGAACTCCACACCGGCAAGTACTGCGACCTGCTCGACGAGGGCCGCGCGGCCGAAGCCGAGACGGAACGGGCGCGCCTCGCCGCCGCCGCCGCCTTCGGCGCGAAGGCCGGCCTCGAGGTCCACGCCGGTCACGGCCTGACCTATGCCAATGTCGCCCCGGTCGCCGCCATGCCGGAGATCCGCGAACTCAACATCGGCCACTTCCTGATCGGCGAGGCGATCTTCGTCGGCCTCGAGACCTCGGTGCGCGAGATGCGCCGGCTGATGGACGCCGCAAGAGCCTGAGGAGGGCCGGATGATCCTCGGCATCGGTTCGGACCTGATCGACATCCGCCGCATCGAACATTCGCTCGAGCGCTTCGGCGAGCGCTTCACCAACCGCTGCTTCACCGAGGTCGAACGGCGCAAGTCGGACGGCCGCAAGAACCGCGCGGCGAGCTACGCCAAGCGCTTCGCCGCCAAGGAGGCCTGCGCCAAGGCGCTCGGCACCGGCATCGCGCAGGGCGTGTCCTGGACCGAGATGGGCGTGGTCAACGAACCCTCGGGCCGGCCCACCATGAACCTCTCGGGCCGCGCATCGGAACGGCTCGCGGCCATGACGCCGCCCGGATTCGTCGCGAGGATCGACCTCACCATCACCGACGACCACCCGTTGGCCCAGGCCTTCGTGGTGATCTCGGCCTCGCCGGGCGACTGGCCGACCGCCGGTGCGGGCGGTGGTCCGGGCGGACGAACGACCGGTTGATTCATTTGCGTGCCGGCCCCCGGCGCGCTATCACGCCTTCGGCGCGGAAAGACGAGAGAGATGAGCGTGACCGACAAGCCGGCGGCGGAGAATTCCTGGGGCGAAACCGTGAAGGTGGTGGTGCAGGCACTTCTGCTGGCGCTGGTCGTCCGCACGCTGCTGTTCCAGCCCTTCAACATCCCCTCGGGATCGATGAAGTCGACGCTGCTGGTCGGCGACTATCTCTTCGTCTCCAAGTACAGCTACGGCTATTCGCGCTTCTCGCTGCCCTGGCCGCTCGACGGACTGAACTTCTCCGGCCGCATCTGGGGCTCCGAGCCCAAGCGCGGCGACGTCGTCGTCTTCAAGCTGCCCAAGGACAACGCCACCGACTACATCAAGCGGGTGATCGGCCTGCCCGGCGACCGTATCCAGGTGAAGCAGGGCCTGCTCCACATCAACGGCGAGCCGGTGAAGGTCGAGGCGGCCGAGCCCTTCGTCGAGAACGACTTCTACGGCGTCAAGATCAAGACCCGCGCCTATCTGGAGACGCTGCCCGGCGGCGTCACCCACACCATCCTCAAGCGCGAGGACGGCGGTTTCCAGAACAACACGCCCGAATACGTCGTGCCCTCCGGCCACTATTTCATGATGGGCGACAACCGCGACAACTCCCAGGACAGCCGCTTCCTCGACGCGGTCGGCTACGTGCCCTACGAGAACCTGATCGGCAAGGCCCGCATCGTGTTCTTCTCGATCGACGAGGGCGCGCAGGCCTGGCAGGTCTGGACCTGGCCGTGGGAGGTCCGTTGGAAGCGCCTCTTCGGACTGCTGTGATGAAGACGCACGTCTCTCTGGAGGCGGTGGAGGAGAAGATCGGCCACCGCTTCGCCGATCGCGATCTCCTCGTCCGGGCCCTGACCCACACCAGCGCCGTGCAGATCGCCGGCGACAGCTATCAGCGTCTCGAGTTTCTCGGTGATCGCGTGCTGGCGCTGACGGTGGCCGGGATGGTCTATGCGAGCTTCCCCGACGCGGAGGAGGGCGAACTCGCCCGCCGCCTCAACGCGCTGGTCAAGCGCGAAACCTGCGCCGACGTCGCCCGCGACCTCGGTCTCGGCGCGGCGATCCGGCTCGGCTCGGGCGAGGCCCAGTCGGGCGGACGCACCAAGGCGGCGATCCTCGCCGACGTGATGGAGGCGGTGATCGCCGCGATCCATCTCGACGCGGGCTTCGACGTCTCCCGTGCCTTCGTCGAGAAGCACTGGAGCGAGCGGATGAAGGCGGCGCGCGGCCCCTTGCGCGACGCCAAGACGACGTTGCAGGAATGGCTGCAGGGCCGCGGCCTCTCGGCGCCGGTCTACCGACAGGTCTCCCGTACGGGACCCGACCACGATCCTCGCTTCGAGATCGCCGTCGACATCACCGGCCCGGTCGAGGGCCTGATCGGCACCGGCCGGTCCAAGCGAGAAGCCGAACAGAACGCCGCCGCCCGCGTGCTGGTGCGCGAGGGATTGTGGAAGGACGAAAGCGATGACCGAGCCTGATGCGACCGTACCGGTCGCCGCCACCCGCGCCGGCTTCGTCGCACTGATCGGCGCGCCCAACGCCGGCAAGTCGACGTTGTTGAACTCCCTCGTCGGCTCCAAGGTGTCGATCGTCACCCACAAGGTGCAGACGACGCGCGCGCTGGTGCGCGGCATCGCCATCGAGGGGCCGAGCCAGGTCATCTTCGTCGACACGCCCGGCATCTTCCGGCCGCGCCGCCGGCTCGACCGGGCGATGGTCACGACCGCCTGGGGCGGCGCCGCCGACGCCGATCTGGTGTGCTGTCTGATCGACGCCAAGAAGGGCCTCGACGAGGCCGCCGAGGCGGTGATCGAGCGCCTCGCCGGCATGAACCACCGCAAGGTGCTGATCCTCAACAAGGTCGATCTGGTCCGTCGCGAGGCGCTGCTGGCGCTGACCGCCGCGCTCAACGAACGCATCCCCTTCGAGCGCACCTTCATGGTCTCGGCGCTGACCGGCGACCACGTCGCCGACGTGCTCGCCTGGCTCGCCGGCGAGATGCCGGAGGGGCCGTGGCTCTATCCGGAGGATCAGATCTCCGATCTGCCGATGCGCCAACTCGCCTCCGAGATCACCCGCGAGAAGCTGTTCCTGCGCGTCCACGACGAACTGCCCTACGAGTCCACGGTCGAGACCGAACTCTGGAAGGAGCAGAAGGACGGTTCCGTCCGCGTCGAGCAGACGATCTTCGTCACTCGCGAGAGCCAGAAGCGCATCGTCATCGGCAACAAGGGCGAGACGATCAAGGCCGTCTCCATGGCGGCACGCAAGGACATCGAGGACGCGGCGGAACAGAAGATCCACCTCTTCCTCTTCGTCAAGGTGCGCGAGAACTGGTCCGACGACCCCGAGCGCTATCGCCAGATGGGCCTGGAACTGCCGAAGGAGTGACGGGCTCCCGGCCGGGGACGACGGCTGTTCCGGCTTCGCCCGGCAGCATCGAGAGGGCAGGGCGCCCATGGAGTGGAGCGACGTCGGACGGGTTCTGGGGACGCGGCGGCTGGGCGAGGCGGATGCGCTCGTCGAGCTGATGACCCGCGACCACGGCCGCCATCTCGGCGTCGTCAAGGGCGGCCGCTCGCGGCGCCACGCGCCCCACCTCCAGATCGGCAACCGTCTCGACGTCGTCTGGCGCGCCCGCCTCGACGAGCACCTCGGCCATTTCGCGGTGGAATCGACGGATGCCCGCGCCGCCGGGCTGATGGCCGATCCGCTGGCGCTCAACGCCGTCCAGACGCTCGCCGCCCACCTGCGCCTGCTGCCCGAGCGCGACCCCCATCCCGAGCTCTTCGAGCATTTCGAGGTGATCCTCGATCACTTCGACCGGCCGCGGCTCGCCGCCGAACTGGTGGTGCGTTTCGAACTGGCGATCGTCGAGGCGCTCGGCTTCGGCCTCGATCTCTCCGAATGCGCGCTGACCGGGGAGGGGGCCGACGTCGCCGATCTCGCCTGGGTCAGCCCCAGGACGGGGCGTGCCGCCGGGCGCATCGCCGGCGCCCGCTGGGCCGATCGGCTGCTGCCGCTGCCGGGCTTCCTCGCCGTCGCCGATGCCGACGATCCGGCGACCTGGGGGCAGGTGGCGACGCCCGAGCTGCGCGCCGCCTTCGAACTCGCCCGCCACTTCCTCGCCCGCCACGTCTGGGAGACGCGCGGTATCACCCCGCCCGCCACCCGCGACGGCTTCCTCGTGGCGCTGTGGCGTGCCCTCGGGGACTGATCACGGGTTCAGCGCTGTTCGCGTCGCACGAAGGCCTCGACGGCGCCGGCGATCGCCAGCCGGCGCACCTTGGGCGCCTCGCCCGGCACCTGCCATTCGAGATCGCCCTCCCGGCGCACCAGCGGCACCAGGTCCCACAGCGGCGAGCGGCCCTCGTCGGTCCGCGGTGCGGCGAGGAGCTCGTCCTGACGGCGCAGCAGATTGTCGAAGTCGTCGGCCGGGATCGCCGGGCTGAAGAGATAGCCCTGGTATTCGTGGCAGTTGCGCGCCTCGAGCCAGGCCAGCTGCTCCTCGGTCTCGACGCCCTCCGCGACGATCTGCATGTCGAGCAGGCGGCACATGCCGATGATCAGCTCGGCCAGCGCCGGCCGCGTCTCCAGCGTGGCGACGAAGGAGCGGTCGATCTTCAGCGTGTCGATCGGGTGGCGCTGCAGCGTCGCGAGGTTGGAATAGCCGGTGCCGAAGTCGTCGATGGCGATCGACAGGCCGAGTGCCGCGAGCGCGTCGAGATTGGCGGCCGAGGTGCGGCAGTCGCCGATCAGCAGCGACTCGGTGATCTCGAGCTGCAGCCGTTTGGCCGAACAGTCGGCCTCGCGCAGCACCTCCTCGACCATGCGCGGCAGGGCCGGATCGCGGAACTGGCGGACCGAGAGATTGACCGAGACGGTGAGATCGTGGCCGGCATCCGCCCAGGCCCGCTGCTGCAACGCCGCCTCGCGCAGCACGCAGGCGCCGATCTTGTCGATCAGCCCGGTCCGCTCGGCGACGGGAATGAAGGCGCCCGGCATCACCAGCCCCTGGGTCGGATGATGCCAGCGCAGCAGCGCCTCGGCGCCGGCGATGCGGCCGGTGGCGATCGACACCCGCGGCTGCCACCACACTTCGAACTCGCCGTGATCGAGCGCCCGCCGAAGCTGCGTCTCGTAGTGCAGCAGATGCTCGACGTCGACCATCATCGACGGATCGAAGACCGCCCAGCGCCCGGCGCCGTGTTCCTTGGCGGCATACATGGCGACGTCGGCATGGCGCACCAGCGTGTCGACGTCGGCGCCGTCGCGCGGATGGACGGCGATGCCGATCGAGGCCGAGACCGCGAGTTCCCGCGACCCGACCCGCATCGGACGTTCGAGGGCGACGAGGATGCGGTCGGCCGTCTCGCCCGCCACCGTCTCGTTGCCGCCGAGATCGAGACCGACGAGGAACTCGTCGCCGCCGAACCGCGCCACGAAGCCGCGGGTGCCGACGGCGTCGATCAGCCGTTCCGCCGCCAGGACCAGGATGCCGTCGCCGGTCGAATGGCCGAGCGAATCGTTGATCGTCTTGAAGCGGTCGAGATCGACGAAGAGCACGGCGAGCGAGTCGGGACGTCCCTCGGCGGTGACGATCCGACGGGAGAGTTCGTCGCGCAGGCCCGAGCGGTTGGGCAGGCCGGTCAGCGTGTCGTGTTCGGCGAGATAGCGGATGCGGATCTCGGCGGTCTTGTGGGCGGTGACGTCGGTCTCGGTGACGAGCAGGGCGGGCGCACCGTCGACCGCGTCGTGGCAGATCCGGGCCGAGATCTCGTGCCAGCGGGTGCCGGCTGCGGTCGCGACCCTGGCCACGATCACGCCGTGGCCGTGCGTGGCGACGTCGCTCGTCAGCGCGGCATGGTCGGCCGGGTCGACGAACCGTTCGGCGAAGCGGCTCTCGGTGCTCGCCCGCGCCTGTCGTGCGGCGGGATTGCGATAGAGCGGCAGGCCGCTCGGATCGTGCAGCGAGATCATCACCGGCGTGTGCAGCAGCGCTTCGGCCGAACGGATGCGCTCCGGCGTCTCGGAGAGTTCCGCCCGCCCCTCGCACAGCATCGCCATGCGGCCGTCGGCGAGGCGGATGCCGGAGAAGACGACGCGCAGCGTCGTCGGCCGTCCGCCGGGATAGAGCGTCCAGGTTTCCGACTGGCGTCCGGCGCCGCGCAGGAAGTCGTCGCGGAACTGCAGCAGGCGCGCCTCGATCGACGGCGTCATGTCGGCGCGCAGATCGCGTGCCGCCAGCGCCGCGCAACTCGCCGCCCGCCACAGCTGCAGACCGGCGGCGTTGGCCCAGATCACCCGCGCCCCGTCGAAGTCGTAGATCCACAGCGGCGTCCCGAGATCATCCATCGACGGGGCCGCGATCGGATCGGCGATCGGGACCGGGGCGGAAACGGGATCCATCATGCCTCGCGTGCGAATCTCTGTTTCGTCGAGCATGCCTACGAAGTCGCGTCGCGCCAATCGGCATCACGCCGTACGACGTCGGTCGAAGACGAAAAGGGCGCCCGAAGGCGCCCTCGATGTGCGAAATGGGGGTCGAAAGTACGAAAGTGGTGTCAGGGTACGCCCATGCCGACGAGGATCAGCGCCATGATCTGCGGCGACAGGATCCGGAGGCCCATCACCAGCGGATAGACCGTGGCATAGGCGAGCGACTGCGCCTCCGAATTCCGCGCCATGGCGTTGGCGAAGGCGAGCGCCGGCGGATCGGTCATCGAGCCGGAGAGCAGGCCGCACAGCGTCAGATAGTCGACCTTCAGGATCGCCTTGGCGACGAAGCCGACGATCAGCAGCGGCACCAGTGTGATCACCGCGCCCCAGCCGACCCAGGCGAAGCCGTCGCCGTGGATCAGCGTGTCGAGGAAGTTCGCCCCCGACTTGAAGCCGACGACGGCGAGGAACAGCACGATGCCGAGCTCGCGCAGCGCGTGGTTGGCGATCGGCGGCATGAACCACACGAGATGGCCGACGTGGCCGATGCGCGACAGGATGATCGCCGCGAGCAGCGGGCCGCCGGCCATGCCGAGCTTCACCGGCACGCTCGACAGCGTGCCGAAGGACAGGTCGATCGAGCCGAGCGCGATGCCCAGCGCGATGCCGATGAACATCGGGATCGGGTCGAATTCCTTCAGCCGCTGCTCGGAATTGCCGACGAAGCCGGCGACCTTCTCGAGGTCCTCGCGCCGGCCGATGACGTTGAGGATGTCGCCGAACTCGAGCCGGAGCGCCGGCGGGGCGACCAGCTCGACGCCGGTGCGCACGACGCGCGAGATGCGCACGTCGAAACGGCCTTCGAGGTTCAGTGCGGCAATCGAATGGCCGAGCACGTGGTCGGAGGTGACGACGATGCGCTCCCAGGTCAGTTCGGTGCCCTTGGTGGTGAGCGGCGTGTCGTGGACCTCGCCGATCGCTTGCGCCACCGCGCCGAGCTTCTCGCGCGGGCCGACGAGATGGAGCACGTCGCCGATCTCGACCCAGGTCGTGTCGTGCGGCACCCGGAGATGGCCGCCGCGCAGCAGCCGCGAGGCGACGACCGCACCGCTCTCGAGCCCGGGCAGCTGCACCAGCGTGTGGCCGGCGAGATCGGGCTTGGTGACGACGACGTCGAGCGTCTCGATCTCGGCGACCTCCTCCTTGCGCCGCGCGTCGAACTCGGCCGCGGCGCGGTCGGGGTCGATGCGGAAGACGGCGCGCACCGTCACCATGGTGATCAGGATGCCGACGATGCCGAAGGGATAGGCCACCGCATAGCCGAGCCCGAGCATGCCGACGTCCTTGGTCGACATGCCCATTTCCGCCAGCACCTGCTGGCCGGCGCCGAGCGACGGCGTGTTGGTGACGGCGCCCGACATGATGCCGAGGATCGCCGGCAGCGGCACGCCGCCGACGACGTGGATCACCGAGGCGGTGGCGGCACCGAGCACGACGATCGAGGCGGCGATCAGGTTGAGCTTGAGGCCCGACTTCTTCAGCGCGGTGAAGAAGCCCGGACCGACCTGGATGCCGATCGTGTAGACGAACAGGATCAGGCCGAATTCGCGGACGAAATCCAGCACTTCCGCCTCGAGATGGAGGCCGAAGCGCTTGAACACGTCGCCGACCACGAGGCCGGCGAAGAGCACGCCGCCGATGCCGAGACCGGCCCCGCGGAAGTTCAGTCGTCCGATGAAGAGACCGGCGGTGCCGATGATGGACAACGCCAGGACCGCCTTGGCGACGGCCGGCATCGCGGCGACGAACTCGAAGACCATTGCTCTGCCCCCCTCGACCGGCGGGCGGCGATTCGAGGCCCGCTCGATCGACATTCTACCCGCTGGTTATCGACGTTCGTCTCTCATCCTTCCAGTGGGGAGGCTGCCATCGGTGTTCGTGCGGAGCGCCCGGCCGTGCGAAATGGGGAAAATCGAGAACGAGGCTTGCCCCTTCACCTCCCTTCGGGCTAGCTCCTCCCATGGGAAAGCGCGTGATTCCGCCCTCGGGCGATGGCGACGATGACGGACCGGGACCGGGCGGCGAGGTGCTGCCGGTCAACCTGCGCGAGGCGCTCGAAGAGCGCTACCTCGCCTATGCGCTGTCGACCATCATGCACCGGGCGCTGCCCGACGTGCGCGACGGCCTGAAGCCGGTCCATCGCCGCCTGCTCTTCGCCATGCGCGAGCTGCGGCTCGACCCGTCCTCCGCCTTCAAGAAATGCGCCCGCGTCGTCGGCGACGTGATCGGCAAGTATCATCCGCACGGCGACCAGGCGGTCTACGACGCCATGGTGCGTCTGGCGCAGGACTTCGCCCAGCGCTATCCGCTGGTCGACGGCCAGGGCAACTTCGGCAACATCGACGGCGACAACCCGGCGGCCATGCGCTACACGGAAGCGCGCCTGACCGACGTCGCGGTGCTGATCCTCGAGGGCCTCGACGAGGACGCCGTCGACTTCCGCCCCAACTACGACGGATCGGAAGAAGAGCCCGCGGTCCTGCCCGGCGCCTTCCCCAATCTGCTGGCCAACGGCTCGAACGGCATCGCCGTCGGCATGGCGACCTCGATCCCGCCGCACAACGCCTTCGAGATCTGTCAGGCCGCGCTCAAGCTGATCGAGAACCCCGAGACCGGCGTGCGCGAACTGGTCGACGTGGTCCAGGGTCCCGACTTCCCGACCGGCGGCATCATCGTCGAATCGAAGTCCTCGATTCTCGAGAGCTATCGCACCGGCCGCGGCGGTTTCCGCGTCCGTGCCCGCTGGGAGGTCGAGGATCAGGGCCGCGGCACCTGGCAGGTGGTGGTCACCGAGATCCCCTATCAGGTCGCCAAGAGCCGCCTGATCGAGAAGCTCGCCGACCTCATCAACGAGAAGAAGGTGCCGCTGCTCGAGGACGTGCGCGACGAGAGCACCGAGGACGTCCGCATCGTCCTGGTGCCCAAGAGCCGCAACGTCGACCCCGAGCTGCTGATGGAGAGCCTCTTCAAGCTCACCGAGCTCGAGAGCCGCATCTCGCTCAACATGAACGTGCTGTCGCAGGGCACGATCCCCAACGTGCTCGGGCTGAAGGACGTGCTCGTCCAGTGGCTCGACCACCAGAAGGACGTGCTGGTCCGCCGCTCGTCGCATCGCCTCGCCCAGATCGAGAAGCGGCTGGAGATCCTCGGCGGTCTGCTCGTCGCCTACCTGAACCTCGACGAGGTCATCCACATCATCCGCACCGAGGACGAGCCCAAGCAGGTCATGATGGAGCGCTTCTCCATCAACGACGTGCAGGCCCAGGCGATCCTCGACATGCGCCTGAAGAACCTGCGCAAGCTCGAGGAATTCGAGATCCGCAAGGAGCACGAGGCGCTGACCAAGGAAGCCGAGCAGATCCGCGCGCTGCTCGCCTCCGACGACAAGCAGTGGAAGATCGTGGCGATGGGCATCCGCCGCATCGCCGCCAAATACGGCCCCGAGACCGCGCTCGGCAAGCGCCGCACCACCTTCGCCGACGCCCCCGAGCACGACACCGCGGCGGTAGAGATGGCGATGATCGAGCGCGAGCCGATCACCGTCGTCGTCTCCGAGAAGGGCTGGGTGCGCACCCTCAAGGGCCACATCGACGACCTCACGCGGCTCGAGTTCAAGCAGGGCGACAAGCTGCGCATCGCCTTCAAGGCCGAGACCACCGACAAGCTGATCGTCTTCTCGACCGGCGGCCGCTTCTTCACGCTCGACGCCTCGAAACTGCCCGGCGGCCGCGGCCACGGCGAGCCGATCCGCCTGCAGTGCGACATGGACCAGGATCAGGACGTGCTCGACGTCTTCGTCCACGTCCCCGGCCGCAAGCTGCTGATGGCCTCGAAGTCCGGCCGCGGCTTCGTCATCGCCGAGAGCGAGGTCATGGCCCAGACCCGCAAGGGCAAGCAGATCCTCAACGTCGCCGCCGGCGACGAGGCGCGTCTCTGCGTCGAGGTGGCCGAGGCCGCGACCCACGTCGCCGTCATCGGCGACAATCGCAAGCTGCTCGTCTTCCCGCTCCAGCAGGTGCCGGAGATGACGCGCGGCTCGGGCGTCCGCCTGCAGAAGTACAAGGACGGCGGCATCGCCAGCCTCAAGTGCTTCGCCGGCGGCGAGGGTCTCACCTGGACCGACAGCGCCGGCCGGCAGTACGTGCGGTCCTTGACCGAGCTCGCCGACTGGATCGGCAACCGCGGCGACGCCGGTCGCCTGCCGCCGCCCGGCTTCCCCAAGACCAACCGCTTCGACAACGCCTGATCGACCGGTCGAACGCGCGTTTCGTCTCGCCCGCGTCCAGAAGAGTTCTCGTTTCCGAAAAAGAACGAGGATGGTGACGCGACGTCTGGTGGTCACAAGACGTTGCGATAAGATGGCGCGTCGCCGGACGTCGGTCGGGTGGATCGCCGACGACGCGACGGAGTTTCGAAACGACGCCGTGAACGGCGCATCGAACAGGGGTATGAGCACATGTCTTATCTGCGCAAGGGCGTTTCCGGCGAGCCGGTGAAGATCCTCCAGGCCAAGCTCGGCGTCACCGCCGACGGCGAATTCGGTCCCGGTACCGAGAAGGCGCTGAAGGAGTTCCAGGCCGCCAAGGGCCTCGCCGCCGACGGCATCGCCGGTCCCGACACGTTCCTCGCCATCGGCTTGGCCGAACTCGTCCTGCTCGGACCGGGCGCCAAGGGCGAGGCGGTGAAGAAGCTGCAGACCGCCCTCGGCATCGGCGCCGACGGCAAGTTCGGCCCCGGCACCAAGGCGGCCGTCGTCGCCTTCCAGGAGAAGAACGGCCTCGACGCCGACGGCTTCGCCGGCCCGGCGACGCTCGCCAAGATCTCGGCCTTCGCCGGCGTGGTGACCACGGCCGCCGTCGCCGCCTCGGAGGCCCCGGCCGGCTCGACCCCGACCGGCGAGGCCGCCGGCCCGGACGGCGAACCGGCGCCGTCCAAGTCGGTCTGGTCGACGGTCAAGGGCTGGTTCTCCTGATCGGGAGACCGTCCGTTCCGACCTTTCGCATCGGGAGCCGCCTTCGGGCGGCTCCTTGCGTTTTCGCCGCGGATTCCCTGACATTTCTCGGCGCCCGTGGGGCTCGCGTCATGGAGGTGGAAAACACCCTTCGGTAGCGATGCACGTGTTCTGCGCGGGCTTGCGCCGCCTTCGACCTATGGCTAATCTTTCGACGGCTTCGGGGGCTCGCCCGATGCCGACGCTCGGGGTGGGGGCGTCGATTGCCGAGTACGGACGCGACCGGTGAATTCCGGGCGTGGGGGGCTGGTCCGATGGCGACGATCGAGATTCTTTCCGGCGACTTCGAACGCGAGACGACGCGGATCCGTTATTCGGATGCGGGTCGGGCCTTCCTGCGCCTGCGCTCCGCCGACGGCCAGGTCGAGGACCTGTTCCTCGAGAGCGAAGTGGTCGGTGCGGCCGAGGCCGGCGACGGCGGCCGCGACGCGGCTCGTGCCGGCGAGCGCGACAAGCGCCTCTTCGTGGTGCTGCTGCGCGGTGGCCGCAAGTTCGTCGCCCGCGGCGACGTCGATGCGATGATCCAGTTCGAATGCGCCGCGGTTCCCGCCGATCTCCGGCGCGAATACGCCGCCCGCCTCCAGCCCGTCCCGCCGCGTCGCCGCCCCGGAGTCGCCGACTGGTTCCGCGACGGTCTGATCGGCCGCTTCCTGCCCGGCGGCAGCCGCTGAAGGCGTTCGGCCGTTCCCGCGTCGGATGCCGTGCGCGATGCTTCGAGACGCGGACCTCTGGTCCGCTCCTCAGCATGAGGCGTTTTTCATTTTCGAGACAAGCACATACGCCTCATGCTGAGGAGCGGGTCGCAGACCCGCGTCTCGGCATTGCGCACCGAAGTCGCCACGCACCGGCTCGCCCGGCGCCTCACCGCTCCGGCGGCGCCTCGTGGCGTTCCCAGCCGTCGGGGCCGAGGTGTTCCTGCGGCAGGTAGCGGCGCTTGTAGTCCATCTTGCGCGAGCCATCGACCCAGTAGCCGAGATAGACCCACGGCAGACCGCGCTTCGCCGCCCGCTTGACGTGGTCGAGGATCATGAAGGTGCCGAGCCCGCGCGCCTCGAGCGCCGGGTCGTAGAACGAGTAGACCATCGACAGCCCGTCGGCGAGCACGTCGGTCAGCGCCACGGCGACGAGCGGTCCCTGACCGCGTCCGGTGATCGCCGTGTCCGGTCCGTGGCGGCGGTACTCGACCACCATCGTGTCGACGTGGGTGTCCTCGATCATCATCGAGAAGTCGATCACCGTCATGTCGACCATGCCGCCGTCGGCGTGGCGGGCGTCGAGATAGTCGCGGAAGAGGGCATACTGCTCGGACGAGGGCAGCGCCCCCTGTTCCGAGCCGATCAGGTCGGCATTGGTCTTGAGCGCCCGGCGGAAGCCGCGGGTCCACAGGAACTTCTCGACGTCGATGCGCACCGAGACGCAGGCCCGGCAGCCGTCGCAGGCCGGGCGATAGGCGATGTTCTGCGAGCGGCGGAAGCCACCCTGCGTCAGCACGTCGTTGAGCCCGGGAGCACGCAGGCCGACGAGGTGGGTGAAGACCTTGCGTTCCAACCGGTCGGGCAGATAGGGGCAGGGCGCCGGCGCCGTCAGATAGAACTGCGGTGCATCGAGCGGATGCTGCGTCATCTCGCCTCCCGGTTCGAACCGCGGGGAAGCCCCGCGATGCCCTGCCTGTCGGGGCGCGCCGACGATCGCCCGCGCGTCCCACGCCTCGAACCCGTCGAGGCCGTCCCCGTGAAACGATAGCGCGCCGACCCGCCGCCGAGAAGAGGGCGGATGCCCGTTCGCCGTGCAATCGGCGGCGGCGGGAGAGGTGGCCTCAGCGGCCGGTGAAGTAGAGCACGCGGGCGTCCATCACCAGCACGCCGATCACCAGATCCTGGATCAGCTGGCGGCGTTCGGTGAAGAGGCCGACGAGATGGACGAGCGGCGTCAGCGTGACCGAGAGCGCGTAGAAGATCACCACGTGCATCAGCGCCGTCAGCGTGTCGGGGCGGCGGCCGTCGGCGTGGCGCATGGCGAGACCCATGGCGCGCATGCCGGGCGTGGCGCTGGTCGGCCCGCCGAGCGAGGAGATCGTGTAGAGCACGCCGACCACCGGAAAGATCGCCGGGTAGAGCAGCCAGGCGAGCCCGAAGGTCGCGAGCCCGAGGAAGGCGACGACGATCCAGGCGAGGCCGGTGAGCAGGCAGATCGCGAAGAGATCGAACAGATAGGCGATCGCGCGACGACGCAGGACGTCCTGGAACAGATCGGGCTCGAGCGCCGGATCGAACAGGTGGCGGATGTTGACTTCGCGGATCGGCTGCATGGCTCGGGCCTCGTTCGGGCGACGTCGCCGAAGATGGGGGGTGTCGCGGCCCGCCACAAGGGGCGTGCGAAAATCCTCATGGCTACCCACCCGTCCTGCGATTGACCCGTGCGGATATGCTCACTAACGCTTGGGGGCGAGACAGACGCCGGCGTTCGAAGGCAGCCCCCGAGAGGCGCCACCGCCGGCGCGCGGGAGAAACGCCATGGACTTCGCCTTTTCCGAGGAAACCCGCGCCTTCCGCGACATGGCCGCGGCCTTCGCCCGTGCCGAGTTCGCGCCCCATGCGCGGGAGTGGGACGAAGGCTCGATCTTTCCGATCGAGACGCTGCGCGCCGCCGCGGCCCTCGGCCTCGGCGCCATCTACGTCGGCGACGACGTCGGCGGCTCCGGCCTCGGCCGGCTCGACGCCGCGGTGATCTTCGAGGAACTGTCGCGCGGCTGCACCTCCACCTCGGCCTTCCTGTCGATCCACAACATGGCCGCCTGGATGATCGACAAGTGGGGCAGCGCCGAGAACCGCGAGAAGTGGCTCCCCCGTCTCGCCACGATGGAGCTCGTCGCCAGCTACTGCCTGACCGAGCCCAACGCCGGATCGGATGCCGCCAGCCTGACGACCAGGGCGGTACGCGACGGCGACACCTACGTGCTCGACGGCTCCAAGGCCTTCATCTCCGGCGGCTCGGTCTCCGATCTCTACGTCGTCATGGCCCGCACCGGCGGTCCCGGGCCCAAGGGCATCTCGGCGATCGTCGTCGAGAAGGGCACGCCCGGCCTCTCCTTCGGCGCGCAGGAGAAGAAGATGGGCTGGAAGAGCCAGCCGACGTCGGCCGTGATCTTCGAGAACTGTCGCGTGCCGGTTTCGAACCGCATCGGCGCCGAGGGCGAGGGCTTCGCCATCGCCATGGCCGGGCTCGACGGCGGCCGCCTCAACATCGCCGCCTGCTCGCTCGGCGCCGCGGCCGAGTGCCTCGACCGGTCGGTCGCCTACGTCAAGGAGCGCCGCCAGTTCGGTAAGCCGCTCTCCGACTTCCAGGCCCTGCGCTTCCGCCTCGCCGACATGGCGACGGAGCTCGAGGCCGCCCGTCTGATGCTCCATCGCGCCGCCTGGATGCTCGACGGCAAGGACCCGAAGAAAGCCGATCCGGCGGTGACCAACGCCTGCGCCATGGCCAAGCGTTTCGCCACCGACACCGGCTGGAAGATCGTCGACGAAGCCTTGCAGCTCCACGGCGGCTACGGCTATCTCGCCGACTACGAGATCGAGCGCTTCGCGCGCGACACCCGCGTCCACCGCATCCTCGAGGGCACCAACGAGGTCATGCGCCTGATCGTCTCCCGCATGCTGATCGACGAGTGAGGAACGCCCCCGCGATGTCCGACCATTCCATCGACGACGTCCGTTTCGAGCTCCGCGGCCGCGCCGGCGTGATCCTGCTCGATCGTCCCAAGGCGCTCAACGCCCTCACCCTGCCGATGGTGACGGCGATCGCCGCCCAGCTCGACGACTGGGCGGGGGATGCGCGCGTCGCCCACGTCGTCCTCGCCTCGACCTCGGAGAAGGCCTTCTGCGCCGGCGGCGACATCCGCCGCATCCACGACATGGGCCGCGCCGGCGAGAAGGGGCTGACCGACTTCTTCCGCGACGAATATCGCCTGAACCGGCAGATCCATCGCTACCCCAAGCCCTTCACCTCGCTGATCGACGGCATCTGCATGGGCGGCGGCGTCGGGCTCTCGGCCCATGCGCCCTTCCGCGTCGGCTCGGAGAAGACGCTCTTCGCCATGCCGGAAGTGTCGATCGGCTTCTTTCCGGACGTCGGCGGCACGCACATGCTCTCCCGCTTTCCGGGTGGCACCGGCGCCTATCTCGCCATGTCGGGCGCGCGGATCAAATGGGCCGACTGCCGCCATGTCGGCTTCCTCTCCCACACCGTGCCGACCGCGCGCTTCGCCGAGCTGACCGAGGCGCTCTCGGCCGCCGATCATCCGCAGGCGGTGCTCGACGCCTTCGACACCGACCCCGGCGAGGCGCCGCTCGGCCCGCTGCGCGCCGACATCGACCGGCTCTTCGCCGGCGACGACGCGAAGGCGATTCTCGCGGGGCTTTCCGCCGAGACCGGCGCGAACGCCGCCTGGGCGCGGGAGACCGCGGCGCTGATTTCCGCGAAATCCCCGACCTCGGTGGCGATCGCCTTGCACCAGGTGCGGATCGGCGGTTCTCTCTCCTTCGAAGAGTGCATGCGCATCGAATATCGCATCGTCTCGCACATCCTCGAAGGCCACGACTTCTACGAGGGCGTGCGGTCGGTGCTGATCGATCGCGACAACGCGGCCGCGTGGGCTCCGGCGACCCTCGCCGATCTCGACGCGGCCACGATCGCGGCGCATTTCGAAACCGTACCGGCCGACGGCGATCTCGTCTTCGGTCCGTGAAGGCAATGCGGACGGCGATCTCGTCCGTCCGTGAAGGAGAGGCAGGCATGGCCCGGATCGAGACGACGGCGGCATCGGCATCGACCCGCGCCTGGGTGGAGGACCGCCCGGCGGTGCGCTGGCGCTTCGTGCTGACGGCCTATCTCCGCGTCGTCTCGGTCTGCCACCTCCTGTGGGCGTTGTGGGAATGGGCGGCGCTGATCGGCATCGTCCCGCCGATCGGCGGCACCACGACCCGCGCGATCCTGCCACGTCAGGGCGCCGCCTTCTTCTTCGCCGGGGTCGATCCGATCGCCGCGGTCGGCCTGTGGCTGGGCTCGACCTGGGGCACCGCGACCTGGCTGGTGGCGACCTTCGCGCGGATCATCATCCACACCGCCTATGCCGGCATCTTCGACTGGGATCTGCCGTGGACGATGCTGCAGCTCGGCACGATCGCCGTCTATCTCCTGCTCTTCTTCCTGTCGGAACGCGCCGACCGCGAGGAAGGGCTGCGCCGTCGCCGCCGCCCCGAGTGAGCCGGCCCGGCATCCGTATCGATCGGCGCCGCCTCGACGCGGCGCGAGACAAGACGCGCCCAAGGCGCCAAGGGAGGAAGTCATGGCGAAGATCGTCTTCATCGGCCTCGGCAACATGGGTCTGCCGATGGCCACCAATCTCGTCCGCGCCGGTCACGAGGTGACGGGTCTCGACCTCTCGGGCGACCAGCTCGCCCGGCTCGTCGAGGCCGGCGGCAAGGCGGGCGAGTCGCTCGCCGGTGCCGTCGCCGAGGCCGAGGTGGTGGTGTCGATGCTGCCGGAGGGCCGCCACGTCGAGGCCGTCTACGGCGAGGAGGAGGGCGTCTTCGCCCATGCCCGTGCCGGATGCCTCTTCATCGACAGCTCGACCATCCACGTCGAGAGCGCCCGCAAGGTCGCCGGCCTCGCCGTCGCCCGCGGTTTCGACATGGTCGATGCGCCGGTGTCGGGCGGCGTCGGCGGTGCCGCGGCCGGAACCCTGACCTTCATGGTCGGCGGTTCGGTGGGCGCCTTCGCCCGCGCCGAGCCGATCCTGAAGGCGATGGGCAAGACCATCGTCCATGCCGGCGACGCGGGTGCCGGTCAGGCCGCCAAGATCTGCAACAACATGGTGCTCGGCATCTCGATGGTGGCGGTCTGCGAAGCCTTCGCGCTCGCCGAGAAGCTCGGCCTCGAGGCGCAGAAACTGTTCGACATCGCCTCCACCTCGTCGGGTCAGTGCTGGTCGCTGACCAGCTACTGCCCGGTGCCCGGCCCGGTGCCGGCGAGCCCCGCCAACCGCGGCTATGCCCCCGGCTTCGCCGCGGCGATGATGCTCAAGGACCTGAAGCTCGCCCAGGACGTCGCCTCCGCCGCCGGTCAGGCGACGCCGCTCGGCGCCGAGGCGGCGCAGCTCTATCGGCTGTACGTCGACCAGGGCAACGCCGGCCGCGACTTCTCCGGCATCGTGGAATTTCTGCGCGGCACCCGGTGAATGGACCAATGGGCGGCGAATAAGCCGGATTGCCCGGGTTAACAGCGGGCTCCGATCGTGCTACCGGCCATGCGGCGGAAACAAAAACGGCGCGCCCGAATCTCGATTCGCGGCGCGCCTCTCCGCATCCGTTGTGCCGAAGAGGTTGTCGATGTCGTCCTCCAAGACCGAAATCACCGGGCGCGGTGTCGTCTCCTCCCTCGGTTCCTCGATCGAGGCCTTCGAGAAGGCCCTGCTTTCGGGCGGCTCGGGCATCGGCGACATCACCGACATGTTGCCCGGGCTGAAGTTCACCAAGGGCGCGCCGGTGCGCGACTTCGACCCTTCGGAGCACTTCGAGGACAAGGTCCAGGGCCACATCGACCGCTACACCCAGATGGCCGCGGTCGCGGCGCGTCAGGCGTGGAAGGAAGCCGGGCTCGACGTCGATCCGCCGCAGCCCCATCGCGTGGGCGTCGTGATCGGCACCGCCAACACCGGCATCGACGCGACCGCGCGCGCCTTCCGCAAGATCTTCATCGACGGCGGCAAGCCCTCGCCCTTCACCATCCCGCAGATCATGGGTTCGGCGCCCGCCTCGCGCATCGCCCGTGAGCTCTGCGCCAAGGGCCCGGTCTTCGGCGTCACCTCGGCCTGCGCCTCGGCCGGTCATGCGATGATCGTCGGCGAGGGCCTGATCCGCGCCGGCATCATCGACGTGGCGATCGTCGGCGGCACCGACAGCTGCTTCGAGATCGGCCTGCTGCGCGCCTGGGAGGCGCTGCGCGTCGTCTCCGCCGACACCTGCCGTCCCTTCTCGCTCGGCCGCAAGGGCCTGATCATGGGCGAGGGCGCCGGCGTCATCGTCATCGAGCGCGCCGGCCGCGCTTCCGCCCGCAAGAAGCCGGTGCTCGGCCGCTGGCTCGGCTCCGGCATGTCGTCGGATGCCGGCGATCTCGTCGCCCCCGATCCGGAAGGCATGAAGGCGGCGATCCGCGCCGGCCTCGCCGATGCCGGCGTCGACGCCGCCCAGGTCGGCTGGATCAACGCCCACGGCACCGGCACCCAGTTCAACGACAAGTGCGAGGCTGCCGCCTGCCTCGACGTCTTCGGCTCGGCCTGCCCGCCGATCTCGGCGACCAAGTCGCAGGTCGGCCACGCCATGGGCGCCGCCGGCGCGATCGAGACGATCGCCACCCTCGCCGCGCTGAACCACGGCATCCTGCCGCCGACGCTGAACTTCGTCGAGCCCGACCCGGAATGCCCGGTCGATGCCGTCACCGAGGGCCCGCGTGCCGCCAAGATCGACGTGGCGATCAAGAACTCCTTCGCCTTCGGCGGCCTCAACCTGTCGATCGTCCTCGGCAAGGGCGAGATCTGACGTCTCGCCACGCTCGCCTCGATCGGCTAGACCTTTCGGCTCTCCTCAGCCGAAGGCCGCGCCGATGAATCCCCCGGACACTTTCCGCCTGCCGACCCTCGACGACGTGCGCGATGCCGCGCGGCTGATCGCCGGGCAGGTCATGCGCACGCCCTTCCTGCCGGCGCCGCGCCTGTCGCGGCTGACCGGCGCCGAGGTCTGGGTCAAGTACGAGAACCTGCAGGTCACCAACGCCTTCAAGGAACGCGGCGCGCTGACCAAGCTGCTGTCGCTGACGCCCGAGGAGCGCGCCGCCGGCGTCATCGCCATGTCGGCCGGCAACCACGCCCAGGCGGTCGCCTATCACGCGACCCGGCTCGGCATCCCCTCGACCATCGTCATGCCCGAGACGACGCCGCACGTGAAGGTGACGGCGACGCGGGCCTTCGGCGCCCATGTCGTGCTCTCCGGCGAGACCGTCGCCGAGGCCGAGATCGAGGCGGCGAGGCTGGCGACACGCGACGGTCTGACCTTCGTCCACCCCTACGACGACTTCGACGTCATCCGCGGCCAGGGCACCATCGCGCTCGAGATGCTGGAGGATCTGCCGAGCCTCGACGCGATCGTCGTGCCGGTCGGGGGCGGCGGCATGCTCGGCGGCATCGCGGTCGCCGCCAAGGCGCTGTCGCCGCGCATCGAGTTGATCGGGGTGGAGACCCGCTCCTATCCCTCGATGTGGGCCGAGCTGCGCGACCTGCCGATCCATGCCGGCGGCACGACGCTCGCCGAAGGCATCGCCGTCAAGCGCGCCGGCCGCCTGACGCTGGAGATCGCGAGGCGGCTCCTCGACGACCTGCTGCTGGTCGACGAGATGGACGTCGAGCGCGCCGTGAACCTCTATCTGACCCAGCAGAAGACCATGGCCGAGGGCGCCGCCGGCGCCGGTCTCGCGGCCCTTCTGGTCTCGCCGGATCGCTTCCGCGGCCGCAGGGTCGGGCTGATCCTGTCGGGCGGCAACATCGACCCGCGCATCCTGTCCTCGATCATGGTGCGCGAGCTCGCCCGCGAGGAGAAGATCGTCGCGATCCGCATGATCATCCCCGATCGCCCGGGCGTCCTCGGCGAGATCACCACCGTGCTCGGCCGCATGGGCGGCAACGTGCTCGAGGTCGAGCATCACCGCACCATGCTCAAGGTCCCGGCCAAGGGCGCCACCCTCGACGTCGTCTTCGAGGTCCGCGACGGGGCGCACGCCCAGGAGATCATCGCCGCGCTGGAAGCCCTCGACTACGAGGTCGAACGGCTCGGCGCCGATCTGCGCGGCGGGTGAGGGGGCGGTTCGTTCGCTTGCCGTCCGAACGCACGCCATCCGCGCCCATCCGGATGACCCTCGCTGTCTCGCATGTTAGAAGGCCTCTCGAAAGACGAGCTGGGCCAGGTCCACGACGCCCCCTCGTCCGTGCGGGCAGGTGAGGCCCTCGGGGATTTCGACGATGAGCGAGAAGCATCTGGAAGCCGGCCGCGCCGCGGCGGACATGGGGTCCATCCTTTCCGGCCGGCGCATGCGCCGCAATCGGCGCACCGACTGGTCGCGCCGCCTCGTCCGCGAGAACGCGCTCTCCGTCGACGACCTGATCTGGCCGCTCTTCGTGCTGGAAGGCGAGGGGCTGCGCCGGCCGGTCGCCTCGATGCCGCGGGTCGAGCGCCTGTCGGTCGATCTCCTGGTGCGCGAGGCGGAACGCGCCGCCAAGCTCGGCATCCCGGCGCTCGCGCTCTTCCCCTATACCGACCCCGACCTGCGCGACGAGGACGGCACCGAGGCGCTGAACCCGGAAAACCTGATCTGCCGCGCCTGCCGCGCCATCAAGAAGGAAGTGCCGGAGATCGGCCTCGTCACCGACGTGGCGCTCGATCCCTACACCTCCCACGGCCACGACGGCCTGATGGAAGGCGACGAGATCGTCAACGACCGCACCGTCGCCCGGCTCGTCGCCCAGTCGCTGGTCCAGGCCGAGGCCGGCTCCGACGTCATCGCGCCCTCCGACATGATGGACGGCCGCATCGGCGCCATCCGCCGCGGCCTCGACGCCTCGGGCTTCGACAACGTGCAGATCATGGCCTATTCGGCCAAGTACGCCTCCGCCTTCTACGGCCCCTTCCGCGACGCGGTCGGCACCAACAAGACGCTGCGCGGCGACAAGCGCACCTATCAGATGGACCCGGCCAACACCGAGGAAGCCATCCGCGAGACCGCCCTCGACATCGAAGAGGGCGCCGACATGGTCATGGTCAAGCCCGGCATGCCCTATCTCGACATCGTCCGCCGCCTGAAGGACACCTTCGGCGTGCCGACCTTCGCCTATCAGGTGTCGGGCGAATACGCGATGATCGAGGCGGCGGCCGGCAACGGCTGGCTCGACCACGACCGGGCGATGCTCGAGAGCCTGCTCGCCTTCAAGCGCGCCGGCGCCGACGGCATCCTCACCTATTTCGCGCCCTTCGTGGCCGAGATCCTGAAGGCCGGCCGTTGAGCTTCGCGCCGCCCGCTCGGTTCGTCCGTGCCGTGCAGCGCTTCCTGCTTCCCATTGCGGTGCTCGTGTCGGCGTTCGTCCTCGCCGCCTGCGAGCGCATCGCGCCGCTCGAACGCGACGCCTGCATCGCGGTGGTGCCGGCGCTCGAGCCACCCGGCACCGCGATCCGCATCACCGCCGTCTCGCGCCCGCAAGGCGCGCCGGCGGCCGTCGCCGTCGACTACGTCCGACGCCGTTCCGTCGAAGGGCTGGCGTCGCCGCTGCCCGAGACCGGCCCCCACCGCATCGCCTGCCACTTCCGCACCGATCAGGCCTCCGCCGGCCTTTCGGTTCTCGACGGCGTGCGCAGCGAGGCGGGGGATCTCGCGCCCGCCCGCCTCGTCTTCCTGCGCCGCTTCTGGTTGGCCGAGGCCGATGCCCGCGCGAGCGGCATGGGGCAGGTGACGATCACGCCCGGTGCGCTCGGTCGTGGTCTCGTCACGCTCGACGCGGAAGGCGGTCTCCGCCTGCAACAGGTCCTCGACGCGCTCGCCCCGGCGGCGCTCTACGCCCTGATGGGCCTCGCCTTCGCTCTCGTCTGGGGTGTCGTCGGCCGCATCGTCTTCTTCCTCGGCGAACTCGCCATGCTCGGCGCCTTCGTCGTGCCGACCGTCGCCGTCGCGATCGGGGAGGGGGCGTGGAACACCGCGATCGTCGCCGTCGCCGCCGCCTGCGGCGCCGCGGCCCTCGCCGTCGCTCTGTGGGGCGGGGCGATCGGCCATGCCGTCTTTTCCCGCGTCGCCTTCCGCGCCTCGCGGCCGGTGGTGATCGTCGGCGTCGGTCTGGCGATCGCGCTGCAGGAATTCGTCGCCCGCACCCACGGCGTACGCGACCTCTGGGTGCCGCCGCCGGCCGGTGCGCCGCTGCTCGTCGCCGACGGACCCTTCGAGGTGCTGGCGACGCCGATGCGCCTCGTCCTCGTCGCCGCCGCCTTCGCCGCCATTGCCGCCGTGCTCGTCGTCTTCCCCCGCACCGCCTTCGGCCGCGCCTGGCGGGCGGTCGGCGACGATCCGGTGATGGCGCGCCTCCTCGGCGTCGATCCCGCCCGCGTGCTGGTGGCGACGATGGCGCTCGCGGGTGCGCTCTGTGGGCTGGCCGGTGCGGTCCACACGCTCGCCTGGGGCGGCATCTCCTTCCACATGGGCACGGCGCTCGGCGTCAAGGCGGCGATCGCCGCGCTGATCGGCGGCCTCGTCTCGCTGCCCGGTGCGGCGCTCGGCGGCGTCGCGCTCGGACTGGTCGAAGCCGGCTGGACCGCCTTCCGCGGCGCCGACTGGCGCGACGCCGTCGTCTTCGCCCTGCTGGTGGTCGGCCTCGTCGTCGGCGCCTCCGGCCGCGAGCGGCTGGGCTGACGTCCTTTCCGCTTCGTCGACGAAGATGCTTTCCGAAACCTTCGAGTCTTCGGTTGAGAGAATCTGAATCGAATACTGTCTTCGCGATTCAGAAGATATTCATCAAAGCAATCGGATCCAGGGTTTTACCAAAACTTCATGATGCAATTTAAGGCGATTTTAGATGGACCCCGCTACATTCGCTCCATGAAAGGGCCAATAGAGCCCCAAGTATAGGCGAGCTGAGTGAGGCGTAGTTCAATGAACACTGTGAAGAAGGCGGCGGTTGCCATTCCCCGCACCGAGGAACAGGAAGCGATCCGGCCCCTCTACCTCGAAGCCCTGACCCTGGTCGAGCGTCTGCATCGTCGTCTCCTCGACGTCATCAAGGACGAGTTCGACCGCGTCGGCCGCGACGACGTCAACGCCGTTCAGGCCCTGCTGCTGTTCAACATCGGCGGCGCCGAACTGACCGCCGGCGAGCTGCGCACCCGCGGCTACTACCTCGGCTCCAACGTCTCCTACAATCTCAAGAAGCTGGTCGAGGGCGGCTACGTTCGCCACGAGCGCTCCCGCGTCGACCGTCGTTCGGTGCGCGTGTCGCTGACCGACAAGGGCCGCGAGATCGCCGAGATCGTCGATCGCCTCTACGACCGTCAGCTGCGTTCGATCGAACAGGTCGGCGGCATCGGCCAGTCGGAATTCGTGTCGATCAACAAGTCTCTCCAGCGCCTGGAACGGTTCTGGACCGACCAGATCCTCTATCGCCTCTGAGGAAGCCGGCTTCTTCTACGCGAGACACCCGAAGAAACGAAGAGGCCCGGACATCCGTCCGGGCCTTTCGCGTTCGCCCGGCGATCATGTGTCGCGGGCGGCTGCTCTGCGCTTGCCTTCCGGCGCGGCTCGGGCTCTGGTTGCGGTACCCGTTCACCAGCCGAGCCTCCGTCTTGCAGCCCTCCGTCCGCGCCCCCCTCGTCCTGCCCCACGAAATCCTGACCGGCCTCCTGGTGACGCTGGTCGGCTACGCCTCCTCCGGCGCGATCGTCATTCGCGGCCTCGCCAACGTCGGGGCGAGCGAGGGCGAGATCGTCTCGGCCATGGTCGGCATCGCGCTGGCGCTCGCGGGCCTCGCGGTCGGCCTCTCGGTGTGGACGCGGATGCCGATCTCGATCGCGTGGTCGACCCCCGGCATGGTGCTGCTGGCGACGGTCGGTGTCGGCGCCGGCGGATTTCCCTCGGCCGTCGGCGCCTTCGTCACGACCGGGCTGCTGATCGCCGCCTCCGGCATGTTCGAGCCGCTCGGCCGTCTCGTCGCCGCCATCCCGAAGCCGGTCGCCAACGCCATGCTCGCCGGCGTGCTGCTCAAGTTCTGCGTCGCCCCCTTCGTCGGGCTCGCCAAGATGCCGCTCGAGATCGGCGCCATCGTCGTCACCTGGGTGGTGTTGATGCGCTTCGTCCGGCTGTGGGCGGCGGCGGCCGCGGCGGCGGTCGCATTGGCGCTGATGGCCTTCGGCGGCCAGGGCGCCTTCGACGGCCTCGCCTTCGCCTGGCCGCAGCCGGTGCTGATCGCTCCGGTCTTCGACCTCGAGACGACGATCTCGATCGCCCTGCCGCTGTTCCTGGTGACGATGGCGTCGCAGAACATCCCCGGCTACGCGGTGATCGGCGCCTTCGGCTACCACCCGCCCTTCCGCCCGCTCCTGATCGCGACCGGCTTCGTCTCGGCGCTGCTGGCGCCGCTCGGCATGCCGGTGGTCAATCTGGCGGCGCTGACCGCGGCGCTCGCCGCCGGCGAAGAGGCCGGTCCCGACCGTTCGCGCCGCTGGATCGTCGCCTCGATCGGCGGCATCGGCCACGGCCTCCTCGGCATCGTCGCGGTGGTCGCCGTGGCGTTGGTGATGCGCTCCTCGCCGCAGCTGATCGAGGCCGCCGCCGGCCTCGCGCTGGTCGGCGCCTTCGGCGGCGCCACCAAGGCGGCGCTCGACGTCGAGGAGGATCGAATCCCCGCGCTCGTCACCTTCCTGGTCGCGGCGTCGGGCCTGTCGTTCCACGGCGTCGGGTCGGCCTTCTGGGCGCTGGTCGCCGGCCTCGCGGTTCACATCCTCGCGAAGTGGAAACCGGCCGGAAAGGCGTGACCGGCCCTTGCCGCGCGGATTTGCTGCAACACTTCTCCGTCGTGCGATCCCGGCGGCGTGCCGGGGCTGGCCGGCGACATGTTTCGGCCATATTGGAATGGGTAACCAACACCTTGGAAACAGTGGTCCGCCGCATTCCCGGTCGTGTCCGTCGCTGGCGCGACGAGCCGGGCGAGCCGGGCGGACGCCGATGTCGACCTCTCCCTGCGAGAGGCATGCGTGACGATCCCGGCCGAGGCCTTCGATCGATGCGTTCGTCGTCGGGACAGCGATCATGGAGAACCAAGCGGTGCATCGCCCCAACGCCACTTCTGCCGGCCGTCTCTCGCGCCGTGCGCTGCTTGCCGGTCTCGCCGGCTGGACCGTCGCGCCGGTCGCCTTCGCCCAGGCCGGGGAAACGCCGCTCGAGGCGCTGACGCGCTCGCAGGCCGTGCGCGAATGGCAGCAGAAGTTCGATGCCGGCAACAATGCCGCGCAGGCCGAACGCATCAAGTCCGAGACGCCGCTGCTCTCGCCCGAGACGGTCGCCGCCATCGAGGCCGCCATCCCGCAGCTCCAGGCCCAGCAGGCCCGCGGCGGTTGGCCCAAGATCAAGTCGTCGATGCGCCTCAAGGTCGGTTCGCGCTCCGAAGCGGTGCCGCGTCTGCGTGAGCGTCTGGTCGCTTCCGGCGACATGTCGCCGGAGCAGGCCCGCATGGGCTATCACGACACGTTCGACAGTTACGTCGACAGCGCCGTACGCCACTTCCAGGTGCGCCACGGTCTGCGTCCCGACGGCGTCGTCGACGACACCGTGATCGAGGTGATGAACGTTCCGATCGAGACCCGCATCTCGCAGCTCGAGATGAACCTCGTCCGCATCCGTTCGATGTCGGGCTTCCTCGGCGAACGCTACATCTTCATGAACATCCCGGGCGCCGAGCTCGAGATGGTCGAGCAGGGCCGGGTGATCGAGCGTCACAACGCGGTGGTCGGCAAGATCGACCGCCAGACCCCGGTGCTGACCTCGCAGGTCCGCGAGATCAACTTCCACCCCTACTGGCACGTGCCGGTCTCGATCATCAAGAAGGACCTGATCCCGAAGATGCAGACCGAGCCGGACTATCTGGCGAAGAACCACATCCGGATCTTCGACGGTCGCGGCCAGGAGGTTCCCCCGCAGGCGGTCGACTGGAACTCGGCTCAGGCGCTGCAGTACCAGTTCCGTCAGGATCCGGGCGGCGACAACGCCATGTCGACGGTGAAGGTGACCTTCCCGAACAAGGACGACGTGTACATGCACGACACGCCGTTCAAGGATCTGTTCGGCGACAACAACCGCTTCTACTCGTCGGGCTGCATGCGCATCCAGAACATCCAGGGTCTGGTGACCTGGCTGCTGCGCGACACCGCCGGCTGGACGCCGGAGGCGGTCGCCGACGCGCTCGCCAACGGCCAGCGCCTCGACGCCAAGCTGAAGACGCCGGTGCCGGTCTACATCAACTACATCACCGCCTGGGCGACCACCGAGGGCGCCATCCACTTCCGCGACGACATCTACAACAAGGATGGCGTCGGCATGCTGGTGGCGCAGGAGTGAGCCCCCGTCCCGGCGCGGTCCGCGCCGGGACGTGTGACGCTCCCGTGGAGCGTCGCGAACGATGGAAGCCCCGCGCCCGACGAGCGCGCGGGGTGCGGTTCGGGCGCGAGAGCCCGGCGGCATCGGGCCGCCGCTCGTCGGTCGCCTGTGGGCGCCGTGCCGCCACGTGTCGCCCGTCCCGCCTCGCCTCCGTACGGGTCGATCCCGCCCCCCGACACCGCCGCGAGCGGCCTGCGTTCGACGCGGGGCGGCCGGCGCCGATCCGAGACCGAGCGGCACGCTTTGCCCGCGTATGAGCATCTCCCGCTCGTCCCGGAAATTTCACATGATCCCGCCACTTTCCGGAACGCGCGGTCGAGGGCAGGAATGCCGACGACAACGACGGCGAAAGGGGATCCCATGGCCGAAACTTCGACGGAGCTCGAAACGCTCCTCATGCAACGCAGTCTGACCGACGCGGCCCTCGCGGCGGCGGCCGACCAGGCAGCCGACTACCGCATTCTGCCCGACGCGATCGTCCTCAAGATCGGTGGCCAGAGCGTGATCGATCGCGGCGCCGCCGCGGTGCTGCCGCTGGTCGACGAGATCGCCGCCGCGCGCAAGACGCACAAGATGCTGATCGGCACCGGCGCCGGCACCCGCGCCCGTCACCTCTATTCGGTGGCGGCGGGTCTCAACCTGCCGGCCGGCCTGCTGGCGCAGCTCGCCTCCGCCGTCTCCGAGCAGAACGCCTCGATCCTCGGCCAGCTGCTGGCGCGGTACGGCATCTCGTCGATCGACGGTTCCGGCCTGTCGTCGGTGCCGCTCTACCTCGAGCGGGTCAACGCCGTGATCTTCCCCGGCATGCCGCCCTACAAGCTGTGGATCCGCCCGTCGACCGACGGCGTCATCCCGCCCTATCGCACCGACGCGGGCTGCTACCTCGTCGCCGAGCAGTTCGGCGCCAAGTCGATGATCTTCGTGAAGGACGAGGACGGTCTCTTCACCGCCAATCCGAAGACCGACAAGAAGGCCACCTTCATTCCGAAGATCTCGGTCGACGAGATGAAGGAGCGCGGCCTGCAGGATTCCATCCTCGAATTCCCGGTGCTCGATCTCCTGAAGTCGGCCCGCCACGTCCGCGAGGTCCAGGTGATCAACGGCCTCGTTCCCGGCAACCTGACGCGCGCGCTCGCCGGCGAGCACGTCGGCACCATCATCACCGCGAACTGAGGGCAACGCCATGACCGACAACGCCATCAAGCACGTCGCCTCCGCGCTCGCCCGCCAGACCCTTCAGGACCGTACACTGACCCGTCCGGTCGCCGGCGTCCGGCCGATCCGCCTCCTGCCCTGGCTGCAGGTGGTCAAGATCGGCGGCCGTTCGATCATGGACCGCGGCGCCGAGGCGATCCTGCCGATCGTCGCCGAGATCCGCGCCCTGCTGCCCGAACATCGCCTGCTGATCCTGACCGGCGCCGGCATCCGTGCCCGCCACGTCTTCGGCGTCGGCCTCGATCTCGGCCTGCCGGTCGGTTCGCTCGCCCCGCTGGCGGCCTCCGAAGCCGGGCAGAACGGCCACATCCTGGCCGCCATGCTGTCCTCCGAGGGCGTCTCCTACGTCGAGCATCCGACGATCGCCAACCAGCTCTCGCTCTACCTCCAGGCGGCGCGCGCGGTGGTCGGTTCGGCCTTCCCGCCCTACCACCACCATGAGTTCCCCGGTTCGCGCATCCCGCCGCACCGCGGTGACACCGGCGCCTTCCTGGTGGCCGATGCGCTCGGCGCCGCCGGCCTGACGATCGTCGAGGACGTCGACGGCGTCTACACCGCCGACCCGAACGGTCCCGACGCCGCCTCGGCGAAGCTGATCGGCGAGACCGGTGCCGCCGAACTGGCGAAGACCACCGGCACGCTGCCGGTCGATCGCGCCCTGCTCGACGTGATGGCCAATGCCCGCAACCTGACCAAGGTCCAGGTGGTCAACGGCCTGGTGCCGGGCCGCCTGACCGCGGCACTGCGCGGCGAGCACGTCGGCACGATCATCCGCGCCTGAGGCGGACCGACACGACGATCCGGGCGGCGCCGACGCGTCGCCCGGTCCTCCCCGCCGCCGGGCGGGTCTTCATCCGTTGAAACGGACGCGGCCGAGACAGGAGAGGTCGTAGCCGCCGAGCGCGCGGGCCTTGTCGGCGAATTCCGCCGTGCCGCAGAAGCGCCAGAAGGTCTGGAACGGCTCCTCGAACCACGACCGCCGCGCCACCACGATGTCGAACCGCTCCTCGATCAGCGGCACGAAGCGCAGTCCGTGGGCGCGCGCCGCCGCCTCGATGCCGAGGCCGACGTCGGCCCGGCCCTGCGCCAGCGCCTCGGCGAGGTCGCTCTCCGACCGCTCGCAGCCGTCGACGAAATGCAGGTCGGCCGGCACCATCTTCTCGCGCGCGAGAAGGCGGGTCAGCACCATCTGGCTGCCGGCTTCCGGCTGGCGCGCCTGGAAGCGCAGGCCGCGCGCCTCGGCGAGCGACCGCGGCTGGCGGATCGTGTCGGGTGCCAGCAACAGGCCGCGCCGCCGCTTGACCCATTCGATCAGAACCCAGGGCGCGCCGGCGAAGGTCTCGCGCGCCGCCTCGACGTTCCAGTCGCCGTCGGCCTGCGGCAGGTGCAGGCCCGCCGCCATACATTCGCCGCGCCGCGCCCGCGCCAGACCGTCGAGCGCGCCGTCGAGGAAGGCGGCGATGCCCGAGCGCGACCGCCGCAGCGCCCATTCCAGCAGCGGATCGTGCCCGCCCGCCATCACCGCCGGCAGCTCGGCGCGATCGCTCGGCGCCTTCGCGGGAACTTCGGGCCCCGCCTGCGTCGCGGCGATCCAGGCGGTGACCTCGGCTTCCGGGAACAGGAGTTTGCCCGTCACCTTGCGAAACGGAATGGCGCCGGTCGCGACCAGATCGTAGACCTTGCGCTCCTTGACGCGGAGCAGCGCGGCGACTTCGCGGGTGGTGAGATATTCGGGCATGGCGTCCGGAAATTTTGCAGGTCGGCGGAGAATGCGGGCCGGCCGATCCGCCCGCAAGGGGGATCCGCAATTTCCCCCCGTCGAGGACGGGCGCCGCCGCGCATCGCGCCCGCGACACGTCGCCCCGCCCGGTTGACCGGCGGGCCCCCGCGCCCCATCTGCCCTTCGATTGGTTCGATCGCGGGAGGGCACCATGTCCACGACGATCTTCCTCGGCCGGCTCATCGGCCTCTACATCGTGATCGTCTCGCTGGCGATGGTCCTGAACCGCCGGCAGATGCTCGCCGTCTTCGCCGAAATGACGGCGAGCCGCCCCTGGATGCTGTTTTCCGGCATGGTGGCGAGCGTCGCCGGCCTCGCCATCGTCCTCGGCCATCAGGTCTGGCACGGCGGGCCGCTCGCGATCCTCGTCACGCTCGCCGGCTGGACGGCGCTCGCCAAGGGGGTGACGCTGCTCGTCCTGCCCGCCGATCGCGTCGGATCGCTGATGACGACCATGGGCATCGAACGGCACTTCCATCTGTGGATGGGCGGAACGCTGCTCTTCGGCGTCGTTCTCACGGCGCTCGCCTTCGCCGCCTGACGGAGAGGGGCGAGCCCCGGAGCGATGCATTATTGTGATGGCTCCGTCGAATTTCGTCACTGCGACACGCGAGGGGGAGATTCGCCGCGCGTTTCGTGGTATCGCCCGCGCGACCGAGGCCGGTGACGCCGGCGAAGAAACGACGAGGTGCCCATGACCCAGTCCGCCAACACGCTCTTCCCCGGCTTCTTCTCCAAGGGCCTCGCCGAAAGCGACCCTGCGCTCTTCAAGTCGATCGAGGACGAGCTCGCCCGCCAGCAGGACGAGATCGAGCTGATCGCTTCGGAAAACATCGTCTCCCGCGCCGTTCTCGAGGCGCAGGGCTCGGTGATGACCAACAAGTACGCCGAAGGCTACCCGGGCAAGCGCTACTACGGCGGCTGCGAATGGGTCGACGTCGCCGAGACGCTGGCGATCGAGCGCGCCAAGCAGCTCTTCGGCGCCGAATACGCCAACGTCCAGCCCCACTCGGGCGCCCAGGCGAATCAGGCGGTGTTCTTCACCTTCCTCCAGCCCGGCGACGCCTTCATGGGCCTCGACCTCGCCTGCGGCGGCCATCTCACCCACGGCTCGCCGGTCAACCAGTCGGGCAAGTGGTTCCGTCCGGTGCCCTACAAGGTGCGCCCGGACACCCACCTGATCGACATGGACGAGGTCCGCACCCTCGCCCGCGCCGAGAAGCCGAAGCTGATCATCGCCGGCGGCTCGGGCTATCCGCGCCGCATCGACTTCAAGGCCTTCCGCGAGATCGCCGACGAAGTGGGCGCGATCTTCATGGTCGACATGGCGCATTTCGCCGGTCTCGTGGCGGGCGGCGCCCACCCGAACCCGCTCGACCATGCCCATGTGGTGACCACCACCACCCACAAGACGCTGCGCGGTCCGCGCGGCGGCATGATCCTCTCGCGCGATCTCGACATCGGCAAGAAGATCAACTCGGCCGTCTTCCCGGGCCTCCAGGGCGGCCCGCTGATGCACGTCATCGCCGCCAAGGCGGTCGCCTTCGGCGAGGCGCTGCGTCCCGAGTTCAAGACCTACGCCGCCCAGGTGGTGAAGAACGCCCAGGCCATGGCCGGCGCGCTGCTCGAGCAGGGTCTCGACCTCGTCTCCGGCGGCACCGACACGCACCTGATCCTGGTCGACCTGCGCCCGAAGAAGGCGACCGGCAACGTCACCGAGAAGGCGCTGAAGCGCGCCCACATCACCTGCAACAAGAACGGCATTCCCTTCGACCCGGAGAAGCCGATGGTGACCTCGGGCGTCCGCGTCGGCTCGCCGGCCGGCACGACCCGCGGCTTCGGCGAGGCCGAGTTCCGCGAGATCGGCCTGATGATCGGCGAAGTGGTCAACGGCATCATGCGCAACGGCCCCGACGGCGACGGCCAGATCGAAGCCCGCATCAAGGAACAGGCGACGGCGCTCTGCCGCCGCTTCCCGATCTACGGGTGAAGCCGGCGGGCGTCGGTCTCAGCGGCCGATGCGACGAGATGAGACGAGACGAGACAGAAGAGGCCGGGAGGGATCCCGGCCTTTTTATTTGTTCAGGTTGAACGGCACGGTGTCCTAATACGACCCTAAGCGGACGCTCATAAAACGCCGACATGGTTGCGAGATCGGACCTGCGGTGAACATCTTCTGTCGGAGGTCGAGGCGAACTCATTGCATGGTGTCAGCGTTTGCCGCTACAACTAAGCGATGCAGTTAATGACGCAGGTCAACGAGCATCGACTGGGCTCGTCGGGCGGTAGTTTACGGGCTTTACTCCTCTGGTTGATTCGAAGGGCTTTTCCATGCGCCTACTCAAAATACATATCACTCGGTTCCGTCGGTTTGCCAATTTGACCATTCAGAATATCCCAACAAGTGCCAAGGTAGTCGTGCTTGCAGGTCCGAATGGTTCCGGCAAATCAGCGCTCTTTGACGCTCTGCTTCTGAAATACCGCTTGGACAATGGATATGGTTGGCATAACGACCCCAGGTATTACGATCGTCAACAGGAGCCGATCGAGGGCCTCGGCGCTAGGATCTCCGTCACCACTGACGCCGGGAACGGCTTTACCCGGGGCAATCTGTACGTTCGGAGTGCGTACAGGCACGACCACGAATTCTCGATCGCTTCCCTTTCACGGCAAGGAGCCATCCTCGACAGCGTGAAATTGAATCGACTGATCGAGCCTGATGCCACGGTCAGCGCCAACTATCAGCGCCTTGCCTCTCAAGCGATGGAAGACGTATTCGTCAACGAGGCGGCCGGGACGACCATGGGCGACTACCGCGAGAAGCTGATCGGTGAGGTCCGATCGCCGTTGAAGCGGTTGTTTCCCGAGCTGACCCTCGTCGGTATTGGCAATCCTCTCGACCAGGGTACCTTCCAGTTCGACAAGGGTACCTCGAAGGGCTTTGACTATAAAAACCTTTCCGGCGGTGAGAAGGCAGCTTTCGACTTACTCCTGGATTTCGTGGTCAAGCGACGCAGTTATGCGGATGCGATCTACTGCATTGATGAACCGGAAACTCATATGAACACGAGGCTGCAGGCGGCGCTCCTTGGTGAACTTGTCGGTCTACTTCCCGAAAGATCGCAGCTTTGGATAGCATCGCACTCGATCGGCATGATGCGGAAGTCGCGCGAAATGTATGATGCTGACCCGACATCGGTGGCCTTCCTTGATTTCAGCGGCCACGATTTCGATCAAGCGATTACTCTCTCGCCAAGCAAGCCTACCCGTGTCTTCTGGGAGGGAGTGATGCATGTCGCCCTCGACGATCTCGCCGCACTGGTGGCACCAAAGCAAGTGGTCATCTGCGAAGGCAATCCGATGGGCGCAGTGCCAGGAAAGAACACCGAGCACGACGCTCGGATATACGAAGCGATCTTCGGCGATGAGATGCCTGACACGACCTTCATTTCGGCCGGTAATTCGAAGGAAGTACAGAACGATTTTATAGGACTGGCGACTGTGCTACCGAAACTTGCCTCGGGCATGAAAATCATCCGCCTAATCGACCTGGACGACAATTCTCAGACTGACGTTATCGCCTATAAAAGCAAGGGCATACACGTTCTGAGCCTCCGGCATCTGGAGGCCTACCTCTATGACGACGAGGTGTTAGTCGCCCTCTGCGAATCGGTGGGGAAGCCCGAGAAGGCGCCCGACCTGATCGCCGCCAAGGCTACTGCGATTGCCACTGTGGTGAGCCAGGGGCATCCCGCGGACGACATTAAGAAAGCGGCGGGCACCATCTATGTCGAGGCTAAGAAGATGCTATCGCTCACGCAGGTGGGCAACGATGCCCCGGCATTCGCGCGGAATACGCTGTCGAAGCTGATTAAACCCGGCATGGCTATCTATAACCGGCTGCGCATGGACGTGTTCGGGACCTGATCAGACCCAAGCCCTTCCTTCTGCTCGCCTTTTAAATTCAAGGCTGTTCGGAACCAAGTTCGTCAAGGAAAAAGCAGGAGGTCTCCGGTCTAGGCGATGCTTGGAGTTCACGTCGTTTCCTAGAACAGATGCGATGGTTGGCGGTGGGTAATGGATGTTGGGTAAGTGTACTTGGTCCATTTGGCCTCAGTGGTCGTGGCTTTACCCTCGGGATCTGCGGTCCGATCTAAATCAGCACCGAACGCCCACTTACGGCGCGGTTTAGACCTCCCCTCCCCCCTCACTCCCCCCGCACGATCCTCCCCCCCGCCGGCGCCGCGACCACCGTTGCCGCGCCGGCGATGTACTTCTCCAGCGCCTCGACGTCGAACATGCCCGTCACCGTGTCGCGGCCCTTGCGGAGCGTGGTGAAGCCGTCGCCGCCGTCGGCGAGGAAGGCGTTGACCGTCACGCGGTAGGTCTTCTTCGCCTCGATCGGCTTTCCCCCGAGCTTCATCGTCGCCGGGTCGACGCGGGCACCGATCGGCTTCGAGGCACTCCACGCATAGGTGAAGCCCTTCGACACCTGCAGCACCCGGGACTTCGGCTGGTCGCGCCACTGCTGTTCCAGCACGTCGTGCAGCTCGGCGCCGGAGAGCGTCATCGTCACCAGCTGGTTGCCGAAGGGCTGGACGGCGAAGACGTCGCCGTAGGTGACGGTGCCGTCCTCGGTCTTCTTGACGAGATCGGTGCGGATGCCGCCGGCGTTGGTCAGCGCGATCTCGGCGCGCGCGCCCTCCGCCTCGCGGGTGGCGGCGAGCTGGGCGTCGGCGATCAGGCTGCCGAGCGCGAATTCGCCCGAGGGCGTGTCCTCCTTGCGCAGGGTCTCGGCGATGCGGCCGACGGGGCGGGCGATCAGGGGGCCCGCCACCTTCTCGTAGGCCGAGACCAGCGCCGTCTGTTCGGCGTCGGGGGCGATCGCGTCGGTGCGCACCACGAGGTTGGCGGCGCGCGTCTCGACGATCTTCCTGGTCGTGCGGTCGATCGTCACGCCGATTTCGGTCACCATCGAGCCGAACTTGTCGCCGGAGGTGACGAGCCGCCCGTCGATGTCGCAGACATAGGCCTTGTGGGTGTGGCCCGAGACCACCAGCCGCACCGCCGGATCGAGCTTCTCGACGATGTCGACGATCGGCCCGGAAATGCCGGGGCAGTCGTTGCGCCCGCCGGTCGGGAAGCCGCCCTCGTGGATCAGCACGACGATCGCCTCGACGCCCTGCTCGCGCAGCTTCGGCACCAGCGCGTTGACCGTCTCGGCCTCGTCGCGGAACTCGACCCCGGCGATGCCCGAGGGCGAGACCAGCTGCGGCACGCCCTTCAAGGCGAGGCCGATGAAGCCGACCGGCACGCCCTCGAAGGTCTTGATCGCGTAAGGAGGAAGAATCGGCTCGCCGGTCTTCCTGTCGATCGTCGAGGCGGCGAGATAGCGGTATTTCGCGCCCATGAAGGGATGGAGCGCCAGGCACGCCTTGTCGGAGGAGCAGCCGCCGTTCTGCTTGCGTAAGAGCTCGACGACGCCCTTGTCGAACTCGTGATTGCCGACGGCGGAGAGCTCGAGCCCCATCAGCGACAGCGATTCGATCGTCGGCTCGTCGGCGAAGAGGGCGGAGAGCAGCGGCGAGGCGCCGACCAGATCGCCGGCGGCGACGAAGATCGTGTTCTTCGACTTCGCCCGTTTCTCCTTGACCAGCGTCGCCATCGCCTCGACGCCGCCGACCGGCACCTCGATGATCTTCGTCGGGTCCGCCGGGTCCTCGATCTTCAGCCTGCCGGGCGACTTGAGATTGCCGTGCAGATCGTTGATGGCGAGGATCGTCAGCGCGATCGGCCCGGTCTCCTCGGCGCGGACGGGGAGGGCGGCGACCATCAGGCCGCAGAGGCCGGCGAGGAGAGACATACGGCGAGACGTCATGGTTTCTTCCGGCTTGGGGACGGCGAGGTCGGGGGCGGCGGGCCTCCGGCGGCGAGGATCGTCTCCCGATCGTGTCCGGTCAATCCACCGCGGGGAGGTGCGCGCGCCGCCCCCCTCGCCACCGCCCCCGAAGGTCGTGTAGAAACGTCGGCGACGAACGGAGTGCTTCGGCACGGGGAGTGGACGATGCGGTGCCCCTATTGCGGCAATGAAGACACCCAGGTGAAGGACAGCCGCCCGACGGAAGACGGCGCGGCGATCCGTCGCCGGCGCATCTGCTCGGCCTGCGGCGGGCGGTTCACCACCTTCGAACGGGTGCAGCTGCGCGAACTGACGGTGCTCAAGCGCTCCGGCCGCCGCGTGCCCTTCGATCGCGACAAGCTGATGCGCTCGGTCCAGGTCGCCTGCCGCAAGCGCCCGGTCGATCCCGACCGCATCGAGCGCATGGTCAGCGGCATCGTCCGTCAGCTCGAGAGCCTCGGCGAACCCGAGGTCAATTCCGAGCAGATCGGCGAGCTGATCATGGAGGGCCTGAAGGGGCTCGACGACGTCGCCTACGTCCGCTTCGCCTCGGTCTATCGCAACTTCCGCGAGGCCAAGGACTTCGAGGATCTGCTCGGCGAACTCTCCGGCGTCGAGAGCCCGATCCGGTGAGCCGTCCCGCCGGTCCCTCCGCCGCGACGGACCTCGATCGGCGCATGATGGGGGCGGCCATCCGGCTCGCCCGCCGCAATCTCGGCCTGACCGGGCCCAATCCGTCGGTCGGTGCGATCTGCGTCGTCGAGACGGCCGAAGGCGTTCGGGTCGTCGGCCGCGGCGTCACCGCGCCCGGCGGCCGGCCCCATGCCGAGCCGCAAGCGCTGGCAGAGGCCGGCGATCGCGCGCGCGGGGCGACGCTCTACGTCACGCTCGAGCCCTGTTCCCACCACGGCAAGACGCCCCCTTGCGCCGACGCCATCGTCGCCGCCGGCATCGCCCGCGTGGTGGTCGCCCGCGACGACCCCGATCCGCGCGTCGCCGGCCGTGGTTACGAGAAGCTGCGCGAGGCCGGCATCACCGTGGTGCGCGGCGTCGAGGCGGCCGCCGCCTACGACGGATTGTCCGGCTTCCTCTCGCGGGTGACGCGGGCGCGGCCGGAGGTGCTGTTGAAGCTCGCGGTCTCCGCCGACGGCATGATCGGCAGGCCGGGCGTGCCGAATTTTCCGATCACCGGACCGGCTGCGCGGGCGCGAGCCCAGCTGATGCGGGCGGAGGCCGACGCCATCGCCGTCGGCATCGGCACCGCGGCGCTCGACGATCCGGAACTGACGGTGCGGCTCGAGGGCATGGAGCATCGCTCGCCGATGCGCGTCGTCTTCGATCGCGACGCACGGCTCTCTTCCGAGAGCCGGCTGGTGCGTTCGGCCGGGACCGTGCCGGTGCGCGTGGTGGCCGACGTCGCCCGCGCGGGCGTCCCCGATCGTCTCGGGGCTCTCGGCGCGACGGGCGTCGAGGTTTCCTCGCGTCCCGACGGTCGCCTCGATCTCGCGGCATCGTTGGAATCGCTCGCCGCGAGCGGCATCAACACGCTGATGGTCGAGGGCGGCGCGGCGCTCGCCGAGAGCTTCCTCGCCGGCGGCTTCGTCGACCGCATCGCGCTCTTCCGCTCGTCGGTGATCGTCGGTGCCGACGGCGTTCCCGCCCCGCCGTCGCTGGCGGGCGCACTCGCGCCGGACGGCGGTTTCCGCCGCGTCGGCCGCGAGGCCTGGGGCGACGACATGCTCGAAATTTGGGACGGCCGCGGCGAAGCGTAGCCTTGACCTCGCCGGTCTCCGCCCTTTCAGTGCGCTCGACCCATTCGAGGAGATCTCCATGTTCACTGGTATCGTCACCGCCGTCGGCGAGATCGTCGCGCTCGAGGAGCGCGCGGAAGTCGGCGTCCGCCTGACCGTCGCATCCCCCTACGATCCCGCGACCATCGACATGGGCGCCTCGATCGCCCACATGGGCTGCTGCCTGACCGTGGTCGACATGGGCCGCCTGCCCGACGGCCGCGCCTTCCACGTCGTCGAGGCGAGCCCGGAGACGCTGCGCTGCACGACGATGGGCGAATGGAAGGTCGGCTCGAAGGTCAACCTCGAGCGCTCGCTCAAGCTCGGCGACGAGATGGGCGGCCATCTGGTCACCGGCCACGTCGACGCGATCGCCACGATCGAAGCCCGTGTGGAAGAGGGCGACATGGCGGTCTTCACCTTCCGCGTGCCCCATGCCTTCGCCCGCTTCGTCGCGCCCAAGGGCTCGGTGGCGCTCGACGGCACGTCGCTGACCGTCAACGACGTCACCGGCGACACGTTCACGGTGCAGATCATCCCGCACACGCTTGCCGTCACCACCTGGGGCGAGAAGAAGGCCGGCGACCGGATCGACTTCGAGATCGACCTGATGGCCCGCTACGTCGCCCGCCTGCGCGAGGCCGAACAGGCCGGGTGATCGCGACGTCGGACTTCCATCGTTCGACTTCACCCCGAGGTGCCCGGCAAAGCCGGGCCTCGAAGGGCGAAGCCGGTGGCAGGGCTTTTGCGGCACGGCGTCCATACCCCCGCTCATGGTGAGGTGGCCGACCGATGGTCGGCCACCTCACCATGAAGCCGAGAGGAGGCCCGGAAGCCGAGAGGAGGCTCGGGAGTCCCTCCTTCCGACCTTCTCATGCCTGCGTCCCGCGCCGAAACGCTGGACATTCGGCCCGCCATCGATCATTGATCCCGGCTCGAGACAGGAAATCCGAATGGATTTCCTGTTCCGTCCGCCGAAAACCCCGGCCTTCGGCCACGGGGTTTTCGCGGGTTCGTTTCCGGCATCGCGCAGCGATCGGCCGGAAACCGTTCGAGACCAGCCGGGATTTCCCATGTCCACCCAACGCCATCATGCCCCCTTCGATGCCGCCGCGGTCGCCGGATCGACCGTGTTGATCGTCGAAGGCGGTTTCGACGCCGAACTCGCCGCGGCGCTGCGCGCCGGCGCCGTCGCCGTCCTCGACGCGGCGAAGGTCGCCCACGACGTCGTCACCGTTCCGGGCGCGCTCGAGATCCCGACCGCCATCGCCTTCGCGCTCGCCTCCGAGGAGAAGCGCGGCCGCCGTTACGACGGCTACGTCGCGCTCGGCTGCGTCGTGCGCGGCGCCACCGGCCACTACGACGTGGTGGCGGGCGAATCCAACCGCGCGCTGATGGACCTCGCCGTCGAGAAGAAGCTGGCGCTGGGCAACGGCATCCTCACCGTCGAGAACGACGAGCAGGCGTGGGAACGCGCCGATGCCACCCGTCTCGACAAGGGCGGCTCGGCCGCAGCCGCCGCCCTCGCGATGATCGCGCTCTCGCGCAAGTTCGGACTGTGACCCGCATGACCACCGACCGCACCCCTCGCGAGGTCCGTCCCGCCAACAAGCGCGGCGCCGCCCGCCTTGCCGCCGTCCAGGCGCTCTATCAGATGGAGATCGGCGGCGGCGAGATCGCCGACGTCATCGCCGAGTTCGAGACCTTCCGCCTCGGTCAGGAGATCGACGGCGAGGAGTATCGCGAGGCCGACGCGGTCTTCTTCCGCGACATCGTCACCGGCGTCGTCGCCGACCAGAAGGTGATCGACCCCAAGGTCCACCAGACGCTCGTCGAGGACTGGCCGCTGAAGCGCATCGACGTCACGCTGCGCGAGATCCTGCGCGCCGGCCTGTGGGAGCTGATGCGCCGCCGCGACGTGCCGGCCAAGGTGGCGATCTCGGAATATGTCGACGTCGCCCGCGCCTTCTTCGACGGCGACGAGCCCAAGATCGCCAACGCGGTCCTCGACAAGCTCGCCCGCACCTACCGCCCGGACGACTTCGCCGCCTGAGGCCTCAACCGCCCCAGGTCAGCGTCAGCCCCGCGTCGCCCGGATAGCCGCCGGGGAACTCGAGGATGCGCGCCGTCAGGCCGAATCCGGCCGGCTTCAGCTCGTCGCGCCAGCGCTCGAAGACGTCGGCCGCCGGCCCGCGCAGCGACTGCGGCCAGTTCGGGTCGGGCGCGTTGATCATCCGCCCGCCGTCGGAACACAGCGCCGCCGGGAAGCGGATCAGCAGGAAGTCCTTCTCGCCGCGTTCGGCCGCGCCCAGCGCCCGGTCCTTGAGATCCTTCCACGCCCGCTCGTCGAGCCGCTCGCCGGCGAGCCTTTCCACCATCGCCTGCCGCGCCTGTTCCATCGCGTGCTTCTCGCGTTCGCGCGCCTCCCGCTTGGCGTCCTCGTGCGCCTCGACGAGGCGGCGGAAGGCCGACGCGGTGAAGCCCGGGTCGACCGGCTCCGCCGGCGCGGCGGGCGCCTCGGGGACGGTGGCGGAAGCGGCTTGCGGCTCCATCGGCGCGCGGGCGGGGCGGGGGTCCGGCCGGATCATCAGCGCGCGGGCGAGATCGGCGCGGCTGACGACGCCGACCAGCCGTTCGCCTTCGACCACGAAGACGCGACGCACCTTGCGCACCGCCAGCACGCCGGCGACCGTGGCGAGGTCGGCATCGGCCGCGACCGTGACGATCGGCGCCGTCATCACCTCGTCGGCGGTCCGCGCCGAGGGCTCGACGGCCTCGAGATATTCCGCCGAGAGCGACTGCCCCTGGGCGAGCTGCGCCAGCCAGCGCTCGCGGCGGCGGACGCGCTCGGGCGCGTGCTGGCCGATCAGGTCCCATTCGGAGACGACGCCGAGCGGCCGTCCCGCCTCGTCGACCACCGGCACGGCGCTGACCCGGGCGGTGAGCAGTGCCTTGGCGACGGCGGCGAGCGGGTCCTTCGGCTTCACGGTGACGAGCGTCCTGGTCATGATGTCGCGGGCGGTCATGGCATCCCTCGGCGCTGCGAGCCGGTCGGCGACCGGCGGGAAGACCCACAATGTAGTGCGTGCGGGGCGCCGCGGCATCGAAACGAATGCGTAGGCCGCACGCCGCCGTCGGCCGCTCCGGGCTCGACCCTGCCGCGCCGCTGGGCTATGCGGGAGAACCTCGCTCATCAGGAGCCGTCCGTGACCCGTCCCGGCGAAGACGACATCGTCGCGCGCTACTTCCGACCGCTCGCCACCGATCCCGGTGCGCTCGGTCTCGTCGACGACTGCGCCGCGCTCACCCCGCCGCCGGGCTGCGATCTGGTGCTGAAGTCCGACGCGGTGGCGAGCGGCGTCCACTTCTTCCCCGACGATCCGTGGGATCTGGTGGCGAAGAAGGCGCTGCGGGTGAACGTCTCCGACCTCGCCGCCAAGGGCGCCCGGCCGATCGGTTGGATGCTGACGCTGGCGCTGCCGACCGACTGGCGCGAGGAGGATCTCGCGGCGCTGTCGCGCGGCTTCGCCGAGGATCAGGCGACCTTCGGCCTGTCGCTCTTCGGCGGCGACACGATTCGCTCGCCCGACGGGCTCGTGCTGTCGATCACCGTCTTCGGCGCCGTGCCGACCGGCCGCATGGTGCGCCGCGCCGCGGCCCGCGTCGGCGACGTCGTCTGCGTCTCCGGCACGCTCGGCGATTCGGCCCTCGGCCTCCTCGCCCGGCTCGATCCGGCCCGCGCCGAGAGCTGGGGCCTCGACGCCGACGAACGCGCCCACATCGCCCGCCGCTACCTGCTGCCCGAACCGCGCCTGGCGCTGGCGCCGCTGCTGCGCGATCACGATGCCGCGGCGATGGACGTCTCCGACGGGCTCGGCCTCGATCTGGGCCGCATGATTCGCGGCTCCGGCGTCGCCGCCCGGCTCGATCTCGACCGCCTGCCGCTGTCGGCGGCCGCCCGCAGGGCCGTCGCCGCGGATGCGAGCCTGCGCGGCCGGATCGCCACCGGCGGCGACGACTACGAGATCCTCGCTGCGGTACCCGAGGACCGCTTCGCGGGTTTCGCGGCGGCGGCCGAGACGGTCGGCGTGGCGGTGGCGGCGATAGGCCGCATCGAGGAGGGGCCGCGGGGCCGCCTCGCGGTCTTCGACGGCGGCCTTCCCGTGACGCTCGCGGGCGACGGATACCGCCATTTCTGATCGTTTTCGAAAGCACTTGCGCTTCGCCCCGTCGCATCTTGCGAAATGGCCGAAACCGCGCGGCCGACACGCGTTTTTCCCTATGTGGGAAGGGCTCGCGACGCCTTGACGCCCCCTCGCTTGCCGTTAGGCTGTGACGCCCGATGAAGGGGGGCTGCGTGGGGGCGGGCCACCTTCTTCATTTCAACCATCGTCCCTGAGCGGTGCCCGGATCGGAAGCGGCGTGAGACCGCGAACCGGCCCCGCGACATGCACGGGAGGCGTCATGTCAATTCTTCTGGTCATTCTCTGCGGCTTCGTCTCACTCGCCTACGGCGTATGGGCGATCCGGTCCGTCATGGCGTCCGATGCCGGATCGGCGCGTATGCAGGAGATCGCGGGTGCGGTCGCCGAAGGCGCGCAGGCCTATCTGAAGCGCCAGTACACGGCCATCGGTGTCGTCGGCGTCGTCATCTTCATCCTGCTCGGCTTCCTGCTCGGCAAGGCTGTGGCGATCGGCTTCGTGATCGGTGCCGTGCTGTCCGGCCTCGCCGGCTTCATCGGCATGAACGTCTCGGTCCGTGCCAACGTCCGCACTGCGCAGGCGTCCACCGTGTCGCTCGCCGCCGGCCTCGACATCGCCTTCAAGGCGGGCGCGGTCACCGGCATGCTGGTGGCCGGCCTCGCGCTGCTCGGCGTCGCGGTCTACTACGGCATCCTCACCAAGATCGCCGGCTATGCCCCGAACGATCGCGTGGTGATCGACGCGCTCGTCGCCCTCGGCTTCGGCGCTTCGCTGATCTCGATCTTCGCCCGTCTCGGCGGCGGCATCTTCACCAAGGGCGCCGACGTCGGCGCCGACCTCGTCGGCAAGGTCGAGGCCGGTATCCCCGAGGACGATCCGCGCAACCCGGCCACCATCGCCGACAACGTCGGCGACAACGTCGGCGACTGCGCCGGCATGGCCGCCGACCTGTTCGAGACCTATGCGGTGACCGTGGTCGCCACCATGGTTCTCGCGGCGATCTTCTTCGCCTCGGCCCCGACGCTCGCGGCCACGATGCTCTACCCGCTGATGATCTGCGCGGTCTGCATCGTCACCTCGATCATCGGCACCTTCTTCGTCAAGCTCGGCGCCAACAACTCGATCATGGGCGCCCTCTACAAGGGCCTCATCGTCACCGGCGTCCTGTCGATCGGCGGTCTGGCGATCGCCAACACCCTGACCGTCGGTTGGGGCGAGATCGGCGTCGTCGACGGCCAGAAGATCATCGGCACCAACCTCTTCGCGTCGGGCATCGTCGGCCTCGTCGTCACCGGCCTGATCGTCTGGATCACCGAGTACTACACCGGCACCGGCAAGCGTCCGGTCGTCTCGATCGCCCAGGCGTCGGTCACCGGTCACGGCACCAACGTCATCCAGGGCCTCGCCGTCTCGCTCGAATCGACCGCCCTTCCGGCGCTCGTCATCGTCGGCGGCATCGTCTCGACCTACCAGCTCGCCGGCCTCTACGGCACCGCGATCGCGGTCACGACCATGCTCGGCCTCGCCGGCATGATCGTCGCCCTCGACGCTTTCGGCCCGGTGACCGACAACGCCGGCGGCATCGCCGAGATGGCGGGTCTGCCCAAGGAGGTCCGCCAGACCACCGACGCGCTCGACGCCGTCGGCAACACGACGAAGGCCGTCACCAAGGGCTACGCGATCGGTTCGGCCGGTCTCGGCGCGCTGGTGCTCTTCGCCGCCTACACCAACGACATCCAGCACTTCATCGCGACGGGCGCCCCCTACTTCAAGGGCGTGGAAAAGGTCACCTTCGACCTCTCCAACCCCTACGTGGTGGCCGGCCTGATCTTCGGTGGCCTGATCCCGTATCTCTTCGGCGGCATCGCCATGACCGCCGTCGGCCGCGCCGCCGGCTCGGTCGTCGAGGAGGTTCGTCGTCAGTTCCGCGAGAAGCCCGGCATCATGCAGGGCACCGATCGTCCGGACTACGGCCGCGCGGTCGACATGCTGACCAAGGCCGCCATCCGCGAGATGATCATCCCCTCGCTGCTGCCGGTCCTCGCCCCGATCGTCGCCTACTTCGGCGTGCTCGCCGTGTCCGGCTCCAAGGCCTCGGCCTTCGCCGCGCTCGGCGCCTCGCTCCTCGGCGTCATCGTCAACGGCATCTTCGTCGCGGTCTCCATGACCTCCGGCGGCGGCGCCTGGGACAACGCCAAGAAGTCCTTCGAAGACGGCTTCGTCGACAAGGACGGCGTGAAGCACCTGAAGGGTTCGGACGCCCACAAGGCCTCCGTCACCGGCGACACCGTCGGCGACCCCTACAAGGACACCGCCGGCCCGGCCGTGAACCCGGCCATCAAGATCACCAACATCGTGGCTCTGCTGCTGCTGGCGATCCTGGCCCATTGAGGCGGCGTTCCGGACGGGGTCTCCCCGTCCGGCGCATCTTCCGACTTCGAGAGACCCGCGCGGCACCCCCGCGCGGGTCTCTCCGCGTTCGGGGCGGCACGAACGAAGACCGCCGCCCCGAGGGGCGGCGGCGAAAGACTTCGGAAGCGCGGAATGCCGATCGATCAGTTGCCGCCGGCCAGCGGGTTCGACGGCGTCGCCTTGAGCATCTGCGACAGGAGGCCGTAGTCGGAGCCCGTCGTCTTGGTCTTGCGGCCGATGAAGTCGAACACCTTGCCGTCCTGCAGACCGTAGTTGCCGATCTCGCGGACGCGGCCCTTGTCGTCGAAATAGACGACCAGCACCTTCTGCTCGACCACCGACTGGTTGAGGAAGGCCACCTGGCGCTGCGTCTTCTGCGAGATGTAGTAGAAGGCCTCGCCGCCGACGGTGGCGGTGGTGGAGGGCGAACCCAGCACCAGGAGCACCTGCTCGCGGCTCTGGCCGACCTGCACCTGCTCCAGCGCGTTGTCGGGCGCGACGTAGCCGTGCTGGTAGGACTCGGCACAGCCCGCCAGCGGCAGGGCGACGGGTCCGGCGACGGCGAACGAGAGGGCGGCGGCGCGGAGGACGGCGGACGGACGCGACGGACGACGATGCATTTCCAACCTCCCGATGGGGTGCGGCGGCGGGGATGCCGGGCGGGGCGTCGATGCCGTATCCCCGCGATCGCTTGGCATCTTCCCTAACCTGCGCTAGGTCGAATGACAACGCCCGCGGGGGCCGGCCCGGCCCCTTCGCGACGAGACGCGAGATCGCGACCCATGTTCTTCGGCCTGTTCGGCCCGACCTTCGCCGAAACCACGCACGCCCTCTACGGGTCGATCGTGGCCGAAGCGCGGCGTCCGGCCTTCTACATCGACCACGCGGTGCCCGACACCACGACCGGTCGCTTCGACATGATGGTGCTGGTCACCGCGCTGGTGCTGCGCCGCCTGCGCGACGAGCCCAAGCCCGCCCCCGGCACACGCGTGCGCCGCGGCGCGAAGGCGACCGACCCGCACGAGCTCGGCCACCAGTTGCTCGACCTGTTCTTCACCGAGATGGATCGCGCGCTGCGCGAGACCGGCGTCGGCGACGTCTCGGTGGGCAAGCGCATCAAGAAGCTCGCCGCCGCCTACAACGGCCGCGCGATCGCCTATGATGCGGCGCTCGATGCCGGCGACGACGAGGCGCTCGCCGCCGCACTCGCCCGCAATCTGCTCGCCGGCCTCGACGACCGCTCAGCCGCTCCGGCGCTCGCCGTTTGGGTGCGCGCGGCGGCGGACGTGCTTTCGACCCTTCCCGTCGGCGACGTGCTCGCCGGCCGCATTCCCTGGCCCGCTGCGGCCGCCGCTTCTCCGAGGATCACGCCATGACCGCTCCCGCGCCGACGTCGCCGATCGTCCGCACCCTCGCCGCCCTCGACGTGCCGCCGGCCGGCACCCACGTCGCGATCACCGCCAACGCCGACCTGCGCGCCGCGCTCGCCGCCGCCGCCGAGATCCCGTCGGTCGAGAGCTTCTCGGTCGAGTTCGAGATCAAGCCCTGGGGCCGCGACGGTTTCGCGCTCACCGGCCGGGTGAAGGCCGAAGTGACGCAGGCCTGCGTGGTGACGCTCGAGCCGGTCCCCGGCCGTGTCGACGAGTCCATCTCCATCAAGCTCGTGCCGCCGGAGGGCTTCGCCCGCTGGGAGGAGAAGCAGGACGCGGAAGGGGCGATCGACATCGATCTCTCGGCGGAAGTCCCCGAGATCTTCGAGAACGGCACGATCGACCTCGGCGCCCTGGCGCTCGAACATTTCCTCGTCGGCCTCGATCCCTATCCGCGTAAGGAAGGCGCGGTTTTCGATGCCGATGCGGCGGGCGTCGGCGACGGCAGGGCGGAACTCTCGCCCTTCGCCGCACTGGCGCGCCGGGATAAGGAGTGATAGGGGAACGCTCCGAAGTTCTCCACGCGTCCGACCGTCGCTTGCCGCGTCGGTGAAAACGGATATTGTGCCGCCTCCGTCGGGTCGGTCCGACGCCTGTGATTTTCGAGATGTCGAAACAGATCACGATCTCCCTCGATGCGATGGGCGGCGACGCCGGCCCTGACATGGTGATTCCGGGGGCGGCGATCGCGCTCAGGCGGCGTCCCGAACTGCGCTTCCTGCTGCACGGCGACGAAGCCCGCCTGAAGGCTCTGCTCGAGGCTCATCCCCAACTCGCCGCCGCCGCCCGCATCGTCCACTCCGACGTCGTGGTGCGCATGGACGACAAGCCGAGCCAGGCGCTGCGCGCCGGCCGCTGGAAGTCGTCGATGTGGAAGGCGATCGAGTCGGTGAAGACCGGCGAGGCCACCGTCTGCGTCTCGGCCGGCAACACCGGCGCCCTGATGGCGATGGCCAAGTTCTGCCTGCGCACGATGGCCGGGATCGAACGCCCGGCCATCGCCGCGATCTGGCCGACGCTGACCGGCGAGACCATCGTTCTCGACGTCGGTGCCACCATCGGCGCCGATGCCCAGCAGCTCGTCGACTTCTCGGTGATGGGCGCCGCCATGGCGCGTGCCGTCCTCCACGTCGAGCGCCCGACCGTCGGACTCCTCAACGTCGGCGTCGAGGAGGTCAAGGGCAACGAAGAGGTCAAGATGGCCGGCCGCCTGCTCAAGGAAGCCGACATTCCCGAACTCTCCTACGCCGGTTTCGTCGAGGGCGACGACATCGGCCGCGGCAAGGTCCACGTCGTGGTGACGGAGGGCTTCGCCGGCAACATCGCGCTGAAGACCGCCGAGGGCACCGCCCGCCAGTTCGCGCAGTATCTGCGCGAGGGCATGAACCGCTCGTGGCTGAACAAGATCGGTTTCGCCATCGCGCGCTCCGCCTTCGACCGGCTGAAGGAGAAGATGGATCCGCGCAAGGTCAACGGCGGCGTCTTCCTCGGCCTCAACGGCGTGATCATCAAGAGCCACGGCGGTGCCGACCCGGAGGGTTTCGCCTCCGCCGTCGCGCTCGCCTACGACATGGCGGCAGCCGATCTGACCAACCGGATCGTCGAGGGCCTCGCCCATTACCACCGTGTCGGCGTGGTCTCCGCCGTCACGGGCGACACGCGAGGTGACCAGTGAGCATTCTGCGATCCGTCGTCCGCGGCATCGGCTCGTATCTGCCCTCGGAAGTCGTCACCAATGCCGATCTGGCCAAGATCGTCGACACCTCCGACGAGTGGATCGTCGATCGCTCCGGCATCCGCGAGCGCCGTCGTGCCGCCGAGGGCGAGTTCACCTCGCATCTGGCGACCCACGCCGCCCGCGCCGCGCTCGAAGACGCCGGCCTGGGGCCCGATGACATCGACCTCGTCGTCGTCGCCACCGCGACGCCCGACCACACCTTCCCGGCGACCGCCACCCAGGTCCAGGCGGCGCTGGGCATCACCCACGGCTTCGCCTACGACCTCCAGGCGGTCTGCTCCGGCTTCGTCTACGCGCTGTCCACCGCCGACGCCCAGATCAAGGCCGGCCTCGCCCGCCGCGCGCTGGTGATCGGCGCCGAGACCTTCTCGCGCATCCTCGACTGGACCGACCGCACCACCTGCGTGCTGTTCGGCGACGGCGCCGGCGCGGTGGTGCTCGAGGGCCAGTGGTCGGCCGGCACCAACGACGACCACGGCCTGCTCGCCGCACATCTGCGCGCCGACGGCCGCCACTGCGAGAAGCTCTACGTCGACGGTGGCCCGTCGACCACCGGCACCGCCGGCCACCTCCGCATGGAGGGCAAGGAGGTCTTCAAGCACGCCGTCGTCAATCTGGCGGAAGTGACCGAGGAACTCTTCGATCGCACCGGCCTGACCTCGGCCGACGTCGCCTGGTTCGTGCCGCATCAGGCCAACCGTCGCATCATCGACGCCACCGGCAAGAAGCTCGGCATCGACCCCGCCAAGGTCGTCGTCACCGTCGACCGCCACGGCAACACCTCGGCCGCCTCGATCCCGCTGGCGCTCGACGTCGCGGTCAAGGACGGACGCGTCAAGCGCGGCGATCTGATCGTGCTCGAGGCGATGGGCGGCGGCTTCACCTGGGGCGCGGCGCTGCTGCGCTGGTGAGATGTCGGAGTGCTCGCCGAACGTGCCGATTGCGGCGCGTTGGCCTGTTGACCCACCGGCGGTGAGGTCATAACGTATTGGCGTCACCGCGCATTTCGACCAGGGGCGGTCGGCGAGGGGCGCCGGCGAACGCGGCGCGTCCAGGAGGGAACCGGGCCATGACGGGCAAGACGATCACGCGTGCCGATCTCTGCGAGGCTGTCTACCAGAAGGTCGGTCTCTCGCGCACCGAGTCCGCCGATCTCGTCGAAATGGTCCTGGGCGAGATTTCCGATTGCCTCGTCGAGGGCGAGTCGGTGAAACTCTCCTCGTTCGGCACTTTCCTGGTCCGCTCCAAGGGCGAGCGTATCGGTCGCAATCCCAAGACCGGCGAGGAAGTGCCGATTTCGCCCCGGCGCGTGATGGTCTTCAAGCCGTCCAACGTGCTGAAGCAGAAGATCAACGAACACCTGGGCGGCGAGGCCGATTGAGGCCCGTCCGCTCTCGGTCCCGTGAGTTTCGCCCGTGGACAAGAGTCCGGACGCGTTCCGCACCATCAGTGAAGTCGCCGGCGACCTCGATCTGCCGCAGCACGTGCTGCGCTTCTGGGAAACCCGCTTCAACCAGATCCGCCCGCTGAAGCGCGGCGGCGGGCGGCGCTATTATCGTCCCGACGACGTCGACCTGCTCAAGGGCATCCGCCACCTGCTCTACGGCGAGGGCTACACCATCCGCGGCGTCCAGCGCATCCTCAAGGAAGAGGGCGTGCGCTTCGTCATGGACGTGTGGCGCGAGGGCGCCCCGCAGCCGCCGCGCGCCGGTCGCGGCAGCGACACCGACGAGGGCGGCTTCGCCCCCGAGGGCCATGCGGCTCCCGCCTACGCCCCGCCGGTCTACGCGCCCCCGGTCTACGCCCCCGGTCCCGAACCCGTGCTCGACGACGTCGATGCCGCCGACCCGCTCGACGACGACCGTCTCGACGTGGTGCCCGATCGCGGCGACGCGCCCGATCCCGGCCCCGCCGCCGGCCTGCCGGAAGGCCGCGTCGAGCCCTCGCTCGGCACCGATGCCGCCGGCCTCGCCCAGCGCTTTGCGCCGCGGACCCCGCCGACGACGTCGCTGGTCCAGCCCGCGGGCCCGGCGAGCGTCGTCCCCTTCGACCGCCGCGTCGCGCCGAGCTTCGGCGGATCGGAGGCCCCGGGCTTCTTCGACCGTACCCGCCCGGCGACGCCGGCGACCGCCGCGCCGTCTTCGGAAGCGTCGGGTTCGGGCCTGTCGCGCGACGACGTCCGCCGCCTGCAGGCGACGCTGTTCGAGCTGCTCGAGTGCAAGCGCCTGCTCGATCAGGTGCGCTGACGGCGGTTTTCCGCGACGCTTCGCGGCGGCCTTCGTCGCACGTGTGGAGCGTCGCCGGAGGCGGGCCGAAAGGTGTTGCGCCGTCCGGCGAAACAGTCTAGTCAACCACCGTCCGACGACGACGGCCCGGAGCGGCGACGCTTCCCCCTAGGGTCGATCATCGTCTCGGATCCGGACGGGCAGTAGCGCAGCCTGGTTAGCGCACTTGACTGGGGGTCAAGGGGTCGGAGGTTCGAATCCTCTCTGCCCGACCATTCATCCTCGCCATCGACGAAGAAACCGCCCCCTCGGGGCGCGCCCGCACGCGCATCGTGTCGCGGCTCCTGTCGAACCGATGGTGTTTCGATCGGCTCGATCTTCGTTCGGCTTCACCCTGAGGTGCGAGCGAAGCGAGCCTCGAAGGGCGAAGCCACGACGGGCCGTGCCACTCGGCCCATCGCATTTCGAGGCCCGGCTGCGCCGGGCACCTCGATGTGAAGGGCCTCCACGACGGGCCTCGAGGGTCGGAACGCAACGCTCTCGCTCGTCACTCCGCCGCGAGGCTCTTCGGCTCGCCGTTGGCGACGAGCTCGGCGATGCGGGCGTCGAGGGCGGCGATCACCGTCTTCGAGAACGGCCGCAGGTGGAGATACATCACCATCTGGAAGCAGACGAACTCGAAGGCGCGTGGGTTCCTGCGCAGCGTCGTCAGCGACGTCTTCCAGAACGGCCGCCGCATCTCCGGCTGCTTCACCGTCATGGTCCAGATCAGCCGCCCGAGCAGCCTCAGGTCGCGCAGCAGCAGGCGGGGATAGATCCTGATCCAGTAGGTCGGCCGGTCGAGCGCCAGACCGACGTGGAGGGCGCGGGCGAAGAACTCTTCCGGCGAGAAGATCGTGCGGATGATCTCGCGATAGTCGCGCAGGATGTCGACCGCCGGTCGCCTGGGCACGAAGTTGAGGCCGCCGAAACAGTGATCCGGCGGGATTTCCTCCGGGTCGGGCAGCATGCGGCCCTCGGCCTCGAGCCGGCGGCGCATCTGGGTCGCCGGCAGGGCCGTCAAGAGCCCGACCATGGCGACCGGGATCGAGGTCTCGCGCACGCAGGCGATCATCTCCTCGGCGACGCTTCCCGCCTCGGTGTCGAAGCCGACGATGAAGCCGGCGACGACGAACATGCCGGCCCCGTAGATGCGATGGACCGAGGCGGCGATGTCGCGCCGGGTGTTCTGCTTCTTCTGCGCCGAGACGAGCGTCTCGATGTCGGGGCTCTCGATGCCGACGAAGACGACGAAGAAGTTGCAGGCCTTCATCAGGGCGAGCAGCTCGGGGTCGTCGGAGAGGTTGAGCGAGGCCTCGGTCGAGAAGGCGAAGGGCCACTCGCGCTCCTTCTGCCAGGCCGCCAGCACCGGCAGGAAGCGCTTCAGCGCCTTCTTGTTGCCGATCAGGTTGTCGTCGACGAAGTCGACGTGGCCGCGATAGCCCATGTCGTAGAGCCGTTGCAGCTCGGCGATCATCTGCTCGTTGGTCTTGGGCCGTGGTACCCGGCCGTAGATCTCGATGATGTCGCAGAACTCGCAGGTGAAGGGGCAGCCGCGCGAGAACTGCACGCCGACATAGAGGTAGTGCGAGAAGTCGATCAGATCGAAGCGCGGGATCGGCGCCCTGGTGATGTCGGCCGAGCCCGACGGCGCCTCGAAGGTGCCGGAGCGCGCGCCCGACACCCAGGCGGCGACGAAGGCGTCCATCAGCCCCTCGGCCTCGCCGAGCACGCGGAAGTCGGCCGCTTCGTAGACCTCGGGGCAGGCCATCGGATCGGGGCCGCCGACAACCACCGGCCTGCCGGCGGCGCGGACCCGCTGCATCAGCCGCAGCGTGTCGTCGCGCTGGGGCAGCATGCCGCCGGTCATCACCATGTCGGCCCAGGCGAGGTCGGCGTCGGTGAGTTCTTCGGCGTTGCGGTCGACGAGGCGGAAGTTCCACGTCTGCGGCAGGAGTGCCGCGACGGTGAGGAGGCCGAGCGGCGGGCAGCTCGCCTTGGCGCCCCACAGCTCGCAGGCCTCCGTCATGCTCCAGAAGGAGTTGGCGACGAAGCGCGGGAAGACCAGGAGGACGTTGGGCTCGTTCATCGGGGCTCCACGGTCGGGGTGGCTGCGGCCGCCCATGCGTGAATACCCTAACATCGTTCCGTGACGCCCCGGCAAGAGGCGATTTCGGGCAATCTGCTCGCCATGCGCGTGCGGGCGCCTCGAGAGCGGGCCTCAGCCGGCGCTGACGGAGGGGGCCGCCTCGCGCGACGGCCACAGTTGGACGAGCAGCACCGCGGCGAAGATCGCCATGGAGCCGGCCCATTGCCCCGCCGAGAAACGGTCGCCGAGCATCGCCCAGCCGAAGACGGCGGCCATCGGTGCCTCGGTCGAGAAGATGATCGCCGCGTCGGAGGCGGTGGCGTGGCGCTGGGCGATCGCCTGGAGCGAATAGCCGATCACGCCGGAGACGAGGCCGGTGTAGGCGAGCTCCCAGCCGGCGGTGCGGATCGCCTCCCACGAGATCGGCTCGAAGGCGACGGCCCAGCCGCCGCAGGCGACGACCATCACCAGCCCCTCGACCGCGACCAGCAGCATCGGCCGGTCGACCCGGCGCACGACGATGCCGATCAACACGATCTGCAACGCCCAGCCGGCGGCGCTGATGGTCACGAGCAGGTCGCCGAGGACGAAGCTGCCGGTGAGCCCGCCCGACAGCAGCCAGGCACCGATCAGCCCGAGGAGGGCCGCCGGCCACACCGCGAGGCCCGGACGCTCGTGGGTGATCGCCACCGCCACGAAGGGGGTGAAGAGGATGTAGAGCGAGGTCAGGAAGCCGGCGTTGGCGACCGATGTCGAGAGCAGCGCCGTCTGCTGCAGCGCGTTGCCGCCGAAGAAGACGAGGCCGACCAGGATGATCAGCCCGAGCGAGCGCCGGTCGATCGGGCGGGGCGCCCGCCGTCCCTCGCGCAGCGCCAGCGGCACGATGATCGCGCTCGAGACGATGAAACGCAGCGTCAGGAACCACATCGGCGTCAGCACCGCCATCGCCGTCTGCTGGGGCACGAAGGCGAGACCCCAGATGGCGGCGGCGGCGAGCAACAGGAGATTGGCCGTGGAGCGGTTCATGGGTCTCGGCAGGGTGGGCGGTGAAACTCCCACTTCTCTGCCGTACCCGGCCTGTCCTGTCGATAGGCCGGGGTCACTTTTGTGTGACGATCGCTCGAGAGCGGTCGTCGCCCGGCCGCCGTTTGGGCGGCCGAAGCCTTGTCGCTGGGCCTTCGGGTCAGGCGGCCGTGGCGTCGTCGGTGCGGCGCCAGTCGTAGACGAGCGTCTCGCGGAAGGCGAAGCGCGCGAGATGGCGGGCGACGACGTCCTCGAGCTCGCCGATGCGGGCGGCGTCGTCGGTCTCGAGGACGATGGTCAGCGCGTGGTCGGTGGCCGCGAGCCGCGCCGTCCCGAAGGGGAAGGCGATCGAGCCGCGCTCGGCCGTCGCCTCCGCCGGGATCTTGTGGGCGAAGTGCTTGCAGAGCTGCTGCATGTACTTCGAGGCCGCCTCGGTGAGGACGGCGCATTCCGATCGCGTCATGGGCACCTTTCAGAGCTGCTCGATGCGGGCGGCGGTCTCGTCGAGCAGGGCGACGAGGGCGGCGGTCTCGCCGTCGCCGAGGCGACCGGAGGCGAGCTTGAGGCGCAGCGCCAGCTTGAAGTTCTCGACGGCGCGCACGATGCGCGGGTCGCGTTCCGACGAGCGGGCGGTGCCGGCCTCGTTCATCCGGGCGAGCATGGCGTCGACCTGCGCCTGATTGGCGGCGAGCGTCGCCTTGCCGGCGTCGGTGACGGCATAGAGCTTCTTGGCGCCGTCCTGGGAGGCGACGGCGATCTGGCCGGTCTCCTCGAGCAGCGTCAGCGTCGGGTAGACCACGCCGGCGGAGGGCACATAGGCACCGCCCATGCGATCCTCGATCGCCTTGATGATCTCGTAGCCGTGGCGCGGCTCCTCGGCGATCATCGCCAGAAGAACGAGACGCAGGCCGCCGTGGCCGAAGAAGCGTCCGCCGCCGCGCCCGCCGCGTCCACCGCCGCCGCGTCCGAAGAGGCCGCCGAACGGGCCGCCGGGACCGCCGCGTCCGCGACCCTCGTCGCCGTCCCAGGCCATGCGTTCACGATGGCCGCATTCCGCGCCGCCGTCGGGCGCGTCGTGGTGACGGTCCCAGAAACCGCGGCCCATGCGCCGCATGTGATGTCCGAACATGTGTTCGATCCTTTCGATGTGTTCCATCGATCGTCCATGTGACGTTCGATAGGTTTAGATATATCGAAATGGTATCGAAATGCAAGTTTCGAAACTCACGTGCCGCGATCACGGTTGCGTGAACGCATCTCCCACTGCCGCTTGCCGACCGCCGCGAGGCCGAGGGCGAGCGCGATCAGCCCGGCGGTCGCCGAAGCCGGCAGCCGGTCGGCCCAGTCGAGATTGCCGGCGGCGATGAAGGCGAGCGGCCGCTGCGTCTTCACCGCGAACCAGAAGAGCTCGACGCCCGCCGCCCCCGCCGCCGCGAAGACGGTGGCCGCCGCGACCGCGCCGAGCCCCGGTTCGCCGCGATCCGCCGCGACGCGGACGGCGAGGCCGCCGATCGCCAGCCCGGCGATCATCGCCGCCGGTGCCGGATCGAGGCGGATCTGCAGGAAGTAGTGGGCGAGGCCGAGGATGGCGATCGGGTGGACGAGGCGATGCAGACGCCCCCAGCGCGCCCCGCCGAGGCGGCGGATCGATCCGTCGGTCGAGGTGACGGTGAGTGCGGCGAGGCCGACGAAGGCGATGAATCCCATCGTCAGATAGGGCCGGATCGCGATCTCCATCGCCACCTTGCCCATGTCGAAGGCCTGATCGGCGGCGTAGAGCACGAGGTGCAGCGCCGTCCACAGGAAGGCCGTCACGCCGATCATCCGCCGGAGCCCGACCAGCTTCGACCAGCCCGAGAGCCGGCGTAGCGGCGTCACGGCGATCGAGGCGATCAGCGTCTCGATCGCCCGCGCGCCGCAGAAGCGCAGCGTTTCCGTCAGCGGCCGCGGTCCGAGGTCGCCGGTCGCGGTGCGGTAGGCGAGCCAGAGGAGGGGGGCGACGAGGACGACGAGCGTCGCGACGCGCAGGGCCGAGAGGCGGCCGTTGCGGTCGCGCCACGGGGCGAGGGAGGCGAGGGTGGAGGGCATCGGGTCTCGCGGGAATTGGGACGACGTCGCTTCTACGCCGCGACGCCGTCCTCCGTTTCATCACGTCCGCGCGATTCCGACCATCCCGTCCCGCTCACGCGGCGATCACGAATGTCGGTTCGTGGCGGACGGGGAAGGCGACGGAGCGGGCGATGAAGCAGACCTCGCCGATCCGGTGGTGCAGCGCTTCGGCGAGCGAGAGGTCCGCCCCCGCCTTCACCGTGATCTTCGGCCGCAGCACCGCCTCGACGAAACGCCCGGCGCCGCCGGCCGTGACTTCGCCGATGCCCACCGGCTCGTCGACATAGTCGGTGACGACGATGCCGGCATCGGCGGCGTAGTGCAGGTACCACAGCATGTGGCAGGCCGAGAGGGCGGAGATCAGCAGATCCTCCGGGTTCGGCTTCATCGGATCGCCGCCCAGCAGCGGATCGTTCGAACAGTGGACGACCGGCCGACCGGGAACGGCGATGTCCCAGGTGCGGTCATAGGCGCGGTAGTGCGCCGTGCCGTCGCCGCGATTGCCGGTCCACACGATGCGGGAGGAAAAGCGATGGTCCATGGCGCGCTCCTTGTCGTCGAGTCTATATACATGTATCAATGTATACATTGATGGGAGATGCAAGCATGGATCCGTTCGAGACGCTGCGCGGCGAGATCCTCTCCGGCCGCCTGCCGCCGGGGACGCTGTTGTTGCAGGGCGATCTCGCCCGCCGCTTCGGCGTCAGCCGCATTCCGGTGCGCGATCTGCTCCAGCGCCTCGCCGCCGCCCGCCTCGTCACGGTCGAGCCCAACCGCGGCGCCCGCGTCGTCTCGCTGTCGCGGGCGGAGTTGGAAGAGATCTGGGACATGCGGGTGCTGCTCGAGGCCGATCTCGCGGCGCGTGCCACGCGTCTCGCCACGCCCGCCGATCACGACGCGCTCGCCCATGCCCTGCGCCGCTCCGATCTCGAGGCCGGTCGCCCCGGCTGGCGCGAGGGCGACCTCTTCTTCCACGAGACGCTCCATGCGGTCGCCCGTCGGCCGCGGCAGGCGGCGCTGGTGCGCGAGTTGCGCGAAACCTGCGCCCTCCACGCCGCCGGCTACGACGACCTCGTCGCCGAGACGCCGCGCTGGCTCGCCGATCATGCCGCCATCGTCGCGGCCTTCCGCGCCGGCGATGCGGACGCGGCGGCCGCCGCCGTCGCCGCCCATGTCGCCGCCGCCGGCGCCTGCCTCCTCGCCCGCATGGGAGGCCGTGACGAGACGGCCTCCTGACGTGGCCGCACTGCCCGCCGAACGGGCTGGACCGTTTTTGCGGCACCTCCTAAGCTCCGAGGACACGGCCTGCGCGTCGCGGGCGGAACGGAGGGTCGTCGCGTGGATTTTCTGCTGCTCTTCCTCAAGTCCGCCGGCATCGGCGTGGCGGTCGCCGCGCCCGTCGGCCCGATGAGCCTGCTCTGCATGCGCCGGACCCTGACGCAGGGCTGGCGCTGGGGCCTCGCCACCGGCGGCGGCATCGCCTTCGGCGACGCGATCTATGCCGCGGTCGCCGCCCTCGGCCTCGCCGGCGTCTCCGCCTTCGTGCTCGCCTGGGAGAAGCAGCTCCACCTCGCCGCCGGCCTGTTCCTGATCTGGCTGGGGCTGAAGACCTTCTTCACGAAAGACGACGGCCGCGTCGCCGAGGCCGGCATCGCCGGCACGCCCGCCGCCGCCTTCCTCGGCTCGATCGCCCTGACGCTGACCAACCCGCCGACCATCGTCATGTTCGCCGCGGTCTTCACCGCGCTCGCTCCGACGACCGGCTTCGACCCCGTCACGGCGCTCGCCACCGTCTCGGGCGTGCTCACCGGCTCGTTCCTGTGGTGGGTCGGCGTCGTCGCCGCCGTCTCCGGCCTGCGCGCCGCGCTCGGCCGTCGCGTGCGCCTGTGGATCGACCGCGTCGCCGGCGTCGTCCTCGCCGTCCTCGGCGCTGACCAGATCCGCCGCGCCTGATCGATCTGACCCGGACCAAACGAGAAGAGCCCCCGCCGGGCGATCCGGTCGGGGGCTCTCGTCGTCTCGGGGCTTCGGCTCAGTAGGCGTTCCTGGTGTCGAACAGCCGGAAGGGCGTCAGCGCCAGGATCTTGATGTCGAACAGGATCGACCAGTTCTCGATGTAGTAGATGTCGTGCTCGATGCGCTTGCGGATCTTCTCCGGCGTGTCGATCTCGCCGCGCCAGCCGTTGATCTGCGCCCAGCCGGTGATGCCGGGCTTGACCTTGTGGCGGGCGAAGTAGCCGTCGACCACGTTGTCCCACATGCGGTTCTCGGTCTGCGCCATGATCGCGTGCGGCCGCGGGCCGACCAGCGAGAGTTCGCCGGAGAGCACGTTGAAGAGCTGCGGCAACTCGTCGATCGAGGTCTTGCGGATGAAGCGGCCGACCGGCGTGACGCGCGGGTCGCCCTTGGTCACCGCCTGCTTGACGTCGGCGTCGCAGAGATCGACGAACATCGAGCGGAACTTCCACACCGAGATGACCTCGTTGTTGAAGCCGAAGCGCTTCTGGCGGAAGAAGATCGGCCCCTTCGACGTCGCCTTGACGGCGATCGCCGCACCGACCATCAGCGGCGCCAGCGCCACGAGGGCCAGCGTGCCGACGACGAGATCGAAGATCCGCTTCGACACCGCGTCCCAGTCGGCGAGCGGCTTGTCGACGACGTCGATGAAGGGCAGCGAGCCTTCGTAGGTGTAGTTGCGCGGCCGGAACTTCAGCTTGTCGGAATGGGCCGAGAGGCGGATGTCGACCGGCAGCACCCAGAGCTTGCGCAGCATCTGCTGGACGCGCAGCGCCGCGGTGATCGGCAGCGCCACGATCAGCATGTCGAGCTTGACGATGCGGCCGAACTCGACGAGCTCCGGCACGGTGCCGAGCTTCGGATAGCCCTCGACCATCGCCGGCGAGCGTTCGTCGTCGCGGTCGTCGAAGATGCCGCAGATGCGGATGTCGTTGTCGCGCTGCGCCTCGAGGCCGCGGATGACCTCCTCGGCGAGCTTGCCGCCGCCGACGATGACGGCGCGCCGCTCGAGCCGGCCGTCGCGGGTCCAGCCGACCACCAGCCGGGTCAGGATCGCCCGCGAGGCGAAGAACCACGCCACGCCGCCGACGAACCAGCGCGCGACGAGGAGGCCTTCGCCGCCCTCCATCCGGCCGGTGAAGAAGGCGAGTGCGGCCGCACCGGCGAAGAGCATGCCCCAGGCCGCCAGAACGCGGCCGAGCTGCGAGGCGAAGTTGCGGAAGGCGGCGATCTGGTAGCCTTCGAGCGCCTGCACGAAGAGCACGGCGAGCGCCGCGCCGATGCCGACCGCCGCGGTGCGGATGCCGTCGTCGAAACCGCCGGCGATGGCGAGCGTCGTCAGTCCGAGCGCCGCCAGCGCGACGAAGTCGAGCGCACGCACCGAGCCGGCGAGCAGCCGGCGCGAGATCGGCCGATCGGAGAAGAGCGCCGCCACCTCGCGCGCCTGATCCGACAGCGTCGCCGCCGTGCGCGGTGCCTCGGGCACCGCGTCGAAGGCGGCCGGACCGTCGCCGCCGAGCGCGGCGAGGTCGACGCTCTGTCGATAGAGGGTCTTCGGATCGATCTGCTTCATGCCCGTCTCCGGTCGTCCTGCCCCGTCGAGCGCCCCCACACCCGACGCTTCCGCTGCCGTCGGCCTGAGCCGGGCGCGGAACCACCTCTCGTACGGCCCGGATCATGAGCGCGGAACGGTGAAAGGCGCGTTGATGGACGCGCCGGAAAAGCCCGGAGTTTCGAACGGTTTCGAATATGGTTGAGAAAGTTCTCAACAACTCTGACGTTGCGGCAGAGTCGCTCGTGCGGCGCGCAGTCAGAACAGCCGTTCGCGGACGTAGATCGTGTCGCCCGGACGGATCGGGTCGGTGACCGGCACCCGGCCGACCAGCACCTCGCCGTTGATCTGGCGGGTGACGTCGAGCGTGCGCTGGTCGGCGCGCGCCGAGTAGCCGCCGGCGATGGCGACGGCGGTCTGGGCGGTCATGCCGGCGACGTAGGGGTACTGACCGGCGTTCTTGACCTCGCCCATGATGAAGAAGGGGCGATACTGGTCGATGTCGACCGAGACGTCGGGGGTGCGCAGGTAGCCGCCGTTGCGCAGCCGGGCGGCGATGTCGCGCTCGAGCTCGGGCGCCTTGCGGCCGCGCGCCGGCACGCCGCCGATCAGCGGCATCGAGATGTTGCCCGAGGCGTCGACCGTATAGACGTTGGTGAGGTTGGCCTGATCGAACACGGTGATGCGCAGGCGGTCGCCGGCATCGAACGTGTAGGGCTGGTTCAGCACCTCGTGGAAGGCCGGCGCCGGGCGCACGTAGCCGGAGCACCCCGCCAGGAGGCTCGCCACGAGCAGAACTTGCGCCAAACGAACCAACATCACGCGATCCTTCGATTCCGTCACGTCGAGAGATTGGGCGGATATGGTTAATGAACGTTGAACCCATGCCTCGCGTCGTTCTGCCGATGTCCCCGATCATGGTTAACGCGATGCTAACCAGCAGCTCGCAAGTTGGGGGAAGAGGAGACGGCGGACGATGTCGCTGAGCGAACCCCATGCCACCACCATCGATCTCGGCACCGCCCGCGACGCGGTCGCCGCCGCGCGCGGCCGTATTCTCGTCGTGGCCCTCGCCGCCGGTCTCGCCGGCGCCGGTTGGGCGGCGAACCGGCCGGAGCCGTCGCTGGTGGAGGCGCGCGTCCAGCTCTCCGCTCCCGCCCGTCCCGCACCCGCCGCCGCGACCGAGGCCGAAGGGGAGGGGGCGACCGCGACGGCCCTCGACGATCGCCTGATCGCCGCCCAGCTCGAACTCTTCGGTTCGCCCGACTTCCTCGATCGCGTCGCCGCCGGCGACGACGAGGCCGATCCCCGCGCCGCCGGCCGCGCTACCCACGAACGCGAACACCGCGTCGGTCTGCTGCGCGACCATCTCGCCGTCCGCCGCGCCGCCGTGCCCGGCCAGCTCGTGCTCGAGATCCGCACCACCGAGACCGACACCGCCCGGCGTCTGCTGGAAGGCCTGCATCGCCGCCACGCCGCCGTCCTCGCCGAGACCGCCGAGCGCGTCCGCGCCGAAGTCGAACGCGGCTTCGCCCTCGAACTCGGCACCGCCCGTGCCGCCGCCGTCGAGGCGCGCTCGCTCGCCGCCGCCACCACCGGCTCGACGGCGATGCCGCTCGAACGCGCCGATCGCCTCGCGCTCGCCGCCGAACGCCACGAGGCGGAACAGATGGTCGAGCGCCTGCGCAAGCTCGCAGCCTCCGGCGACGTCGAACGCGCCATGGACAGCGCCGCGACGCCGATGCTCGCGCGCCTGCGCGACCGCCGCTCCGCGCTGCGCGCCCGCATCGCCGAACTGTCGGTGACCTATCTCGAGAAGCACCCGCTGTTGAAGGACGCCAACGAGCAGATGGCGGCCCTGCGCGCCGAGGCGAAGGCCGAGCTGCCGCGCGCGCTCGCCGCCCGCAGGGCCGCGCTCGCCGAGATCGATCGCCGCATCGCCGACCTCGCCGCCGAGACCACCGCCAGCGTCCCCGCCGCGACGCCGGCCGCGGCCGACCCCGCCGCCGCCGCCGATGCCGCCGTGGCGGCGGTCGTCGCCCGGCGCGAGACGGCCGTCGCCGAGGCGCTCGCCCGCGAGACGGTCGAGGCGCGTCTGGTCGAGCCGCCGCTGGTGGTGGAAGGCCCGTCGCCGCTGCGTCCGCTGATCTGGGGTGCCGTCGCCGCCGCCTTCGGTCTCTTCGTCGGCTTCCTCGTCACCGCGCTGCGCGGCGCTCGCCGGCCGATCGCCGAGCGGGGTTACGTCGAGCCGACCTTCGACGTTTCCGCCGACTACGCCGACGTCCCCGACACCGCGGAAGTCACCTGCGACGACGCCGATCCGGTCGCCGTCGAGCCCGTGCCCGAGGCGATCGTCGCGCCGCCCCCGCCGGTCTCGGCCCCCGCCGTCTTCGCCCCGCCGCGCCGCGGCCCGGTCTCCGACGTGCTCGATCTCGAACCCCGCGCGGTCGCCTACGAGCGCCTCGCGAGTGGTTTGATCGGCGGTCTGCGTCGTCGCATCGCCGCCGAGATCGGCCGCCGCGGCCGCATCGTCGTCGCCTCGACGTCGGATGCCGCCAGGGCGCTCGGCGCGGCCCGTGCGCTTTCCGCCGACATCGCCCGGTCCGGCGCGACCGTCGGTCTGGTCGAGGAACTGGCGCTCGCCGACATCGTCGACGGCCGCGTCGGCTGCTCCGCGGCGATCCGGCCGGATGCCGCGACCGGCGTCTGGGTGCTCGCCGGGGCGACGCGCCGCCTGCGCGACGCCGAACTGGAAACCGTGCGGACGGCGGCGCTGCTCGATGCCCTCGCCGAGACCTGGGACGTTCTGGTGATCGACGCCGGCAGTCTCGCCGCCGGTCCGGGCATGGCGGCACTGATCGCCGGCGCCGACGCGGTGATCCTCGCCGAGGACGCCTCCGACGATCCGCGTGCGCTCGCCGCCTTCGACGGGCTCGATGCTGCCGGCCGCTCGGTCTGGCTGCTCGATCCGCCGGTCACGACCGCGCCCGCCCGCCGTCCGCTCGCCGCCTGAGGCGGCGGGACGGCGCCGCGCCTCACGCCTTGGGGGCGATCGGGCGATACATCCAGCGCACGATCATCGCCGCCGGCGGCACCCAGGCCAGTCCTGCGACGACGAAATACGCGAACTGTACCCAGCCCGACTTGCTCGCCACCACCACGTCACCTACCGCAGTTGCGAAGAAGACATAGATCAGCAGGAAGATCACCAGCACGGCGGACCCGACGAAACGTCGCGTTGCGGAGGTCATGGACTGCCTTTCCTCTCGGCTCGTGGCCGGACGGCGACGACGTGTCGCTGCTTGGAGAGGTCGTGACCAGCGGGGGCGTGACGCCCCGTCGCTGGTGACGACCTTCGTCCCGGTCTATATCTCGGATCGAGACGTGGAGTGAAGATGGCGATGGTGCCGATGACCCTCGAGCGAATCCCGGCGACGAGACGTGCGGGTCTGGATGCGGATCGCCCGATCCGCGTCTGGCTCTATGTCGTCGCCGCGATGATCTTCGCCATGGTGGTGGTCGGCGGCATCACCCGGCTGACCGAGTCCGGCCTGTCGATCACCGAATGGCAGCCGCTGCTCGGCGTGATCCCGCCGCTGAACGACGCCGACTGGCACGCCGCCTTCGAGCGCTATCGCCAGATCCCCCAGTACCACGTGATGAACGCCGGCATGACGCTGGACGAGTTCCGCTTCATCTATTTCTGGGAATGGTCGCATCGGCTGCTCGGCCGGATGATCGGCGTCGCCTTCGCCCTGCCGCTCCTGTGGTTCTGGGCGACCGGCCGGATCGGCCGCGATCGCCTGCCGCGCCTCTTCGGCCTCTTCGCGCTCGGCGGGCTGCAGGGCGCCGTCGGCTGGTGGATGGTCGCCTCCGGCCTCGTCGACCGCACCGAGGTGGCGCCGCTGCGTCTGGCGATCCACATGACCTTCGCCGCCGTCATCTTCTCCGCCGTCCTGTGGACCGCGCTGACGCTCGGGCCCGAAGGGCGCACGCCACGGCCCTCGCCGATCCGCCGCATCGGCGCCGGCGTGGTGCTCGGCTGGGTGTTGCTGCAGATCTTCCTCGGCGCCCTGGTGGCGGGCAACCGCGCCGGACTCGTCTACGACACCTGGCCGCTGATGGCCGGCCGTCTGATGCCGGGCGAGACCTTCTCGATGGTGCCGCTGTGGCGCGATCTGGTGGAGAACCAGGCGACGGTGCAGTTCCTCCACCGCATGGGCGCCTATGTGCTCTTCGCGCTGGTGATCATCCAGTTCGTGACGATCGTCGTCACCGCCCGCACCGCCACCGCCCGCGTCTCGGCCTTCGCGCTGGGCTTCGCGGTGTTGTTCCAGATCCTCGTCGGCATCGCCGTGCTCTTGATGCACGTGCCCTTCGCGCTGGCGCTGATCCATCAGGCGACCGCCATGGCGGTGCTGACCTGCGCCGTGATCCACGCCGTCTCGGTCTTCGCCCCCGGGCGGATGGAGACGACGCTGCTCGCCCACGACGGCCGCTGAGGGCGACAGGTCGCTTCTCGGATCCCGCTCCGCTTCTCGCGGAGGTCCTTCATCCTGAGGTGCCCGGCGCAGCCGGGCCTCGAAGGGCGAAGGACCGAGTGGCACGGCCCCGGCTGTTTCGTCACGGCAACGCCCGTCGCGGCTTCGCCCTTCGAGGCCCGACCTCGCGGTCGGGCACCTCAGGGTGAAGCCGGTCAGGGATACGTGGGCGCTGAAGGGCGACGTGCCGCCTCAGCCGACCAGCGCCTGCTCGATGTCGGCGATGATGTCGGCGACGTCCTCGATGCCGATCGACAGACGCACCACGTCCGGTCCGGCGCCGGCGGCGATCTTCTGCGCGTCGGCGAGCTGGCGGTGGGTGGTCGAGGCCGGGTGGATGATCAGCGAGCGGGTGTCGCCGATGTTGGCGAGATGCGAGAAGAGCTTGACGCCCGACACCAGCTTGACGCCCGCCTCGTAGCCGCCCTTCAGGCCGAAGGTGAAGACGGCGCCGGCGCCGTTCGGCACGTACTTCTTCGCCAGCGCGTGATAGCGGTCGTCCTCGAGGCCGGCGTAGGAGACCCAGGCCACTTCCGGCCGCGCCTTCAGCCACTTCGCGACCGCCAGCGCGTTCGACGAGTGACGCTCCATGCGCAGCGCCAGCGTCTCGATGCCGGTGATGATCTGGAACGAGTTGAACGGCGAGATCGCCGGGCCGATGTCGCGCAGGCCGAGCACCCTGACCGCGATCGCGAAGGCGATCTGCCCGAACACCTGGCCGATCACCATGTTCTGGTACTCGGGACGCGGCTCCGACAGCATCGGGTACTTGCCCGACTTCAGCCAGTCGAAGGTGCCGGCGTCTACGATGACGCCGCCCATCGAGTTGCCGTGGCCGCCGAGGAACTTGGTGGCGGAATGGACGACCACGTCGGCGCCGTGCTCGATCGGCCGGCACAGCGCGGGCGAGGCCAGCGTGTTGTCGACGATCAGCGGCAGGCCGTGCTTCCTGGCGATCGCCGCGACGCCGGCGATGTCGGTGACGACGCCGCCCGGATTGGCGAGGCTCTCGATGAAGATCGCCTTGGTCTTCGGCCCGATCGCCGCCTCGAAGGAGGAGAGATCGTCCGGATCGGCCCACTTCACCGTCCAGCCGTAGTTCTTGAAGGCGTGGTTGAACTGGTTGATCGAGCCGCCGTAGAGCTTCTTGGAGGCGACGAACTCGTCGCCCGGCGCCATGATCGTGTGGAAGATCAGGTGCTGCGCCGCATGGCCAGAGGCCACCGCCACCGCCGCCGTGCCGCCCTCGAGCGCGGCGACGCGCTCTTCGAGCACGGCCGTCGTCGGGTTGGTGATGCGGGTGTAGATGTTGCCGAAGGCCTGCAGCCCGAACAGCGAGGCGGCATGGTCGACGTCGTCGAAGACGAAGGCGGTCGTCTGGTAGATCGGCGTCACCCGCGCGCCCGTCGTCGGGTCGGGCTTGGCGCCGGCATGGACGGCGAGCGTGGCGAAACCGGGCTTCTTCTCGGACATGACGTTTTCCTCGGATGACTGCCGATCGGCAGTGTGGGCGTGAAATGGTGTTCCTTTTTCGAGCAACATCGACGCTGCGTCAAAGCATGAAATTCTGTTGCATCACCTCTCACCGGAACGGGATTTCGTTCGATCCGGTCGATCGCGGGGCCTCGTCGTCCACCGCGCGGCCGCCCGCGGTGCTGGCGGGGCGCGCGCGGAGGGGCTAGACTTCGTCGTGTCGCCGGAAGCTCGTCGGGAGGATTCGATGCCGACACGTCGTACCGTGCTGTTCTCGATCGCAGCGCTTTCGCTGGCATCCGCCGCCCGTGCCGCCGGCTCCGCCGAGGCCCATCTCGAGGCGATCTACCGAAAGCTCGTGAGCGGCGGCGGCACCTCCGGCGGTCAGTCGATGTGGGTCGAGCCCAAGGATCGCGTCAAATGGTTCTCTGCCGCGCTGGTCAAGCGCTGGGCCGAGGCCGAGACGCGCGCCAAGTCGCGCGGCGAGGAGATCGGCCCGGTCGACTTCGACCCCTTCACGAACTCGCAGGACCCGCAGCTCAAGGGTTTCTCCCTCGAGAAGCTCGACGCCCTGCCGCCGGTCACCAAGGTCCGCGTCCGCCTGAAGGGCCCCGGCTACGAGGGCGAGGGCGGCGAACTGGTGTTCGATCTGGTCGACGAGAAGGGCTGGAAGATCGACGACATCCTGGGCTCCACCGGCGGCGACCGCTGGAGCCTGAAGGACATCCTGGCGATGCCGTGAGGCGATAGGCCGACCGACGACACTCCGCGTCTTCGGGAGCGTTGCGGAGGCCCTTCATCCTGAGGTGCGAGCGAAGCGAGCCTCGAAGGGCGAAGGGCCGAATGGCACGGCTCGTCGAGGCTTCGCCCTTCGAGGTCCGGCGTTGCCGGGCACCTCGGGGTGAAGCCGAACAGTGAACGGAGATCTCCGACGTCCAGGTGGTTCACATCCCCAGCCGCGGGATCTCGATCGCCGGGCAGCGGTTCATGATCACGGTGAGGCCCGCCTTCTCCGCACGCGCCGCCGCCTCGTCGTTGCGCACGCCGAGCTGCATCCAGACGATCTTGGCGCCGACCGCGATCGCCTCGTCGACCACGGCACCGGCCGCTTCCGAGTTGCGGAAGACGTCGACCATGTCGATCGGCACCGGCACGTCGGCGAGGCTCGCCACCACGGTGCGGCCGAGAACTTCCTTCCCCGCCAGCCCCGGATTGACCGGCCATACCTCGTAGCCCCTGCGGATCAGGAACTCGGTGACGTGGTGCGACGCGCGGTCGGGGTTGTTGGAGAAGCCGACGACCGCGATCGTCTTGGCCGAGGTCAGGACCGAACGGACGTGATCGTCGGAATAGGCGTCGTGGTTCATTTCTTCTCCTCCCGGCCGAGGCCCGACTCGATCTTTTCCTCGAGCACCGCCAGCCCCTCGCGGCTCTTGGTGGTGAAATAGGTCAGCAGCGACGCCGTGCCCAGCAGGCCGAAGCCGAGGCCGATCAGGAACAGCCAGGCCGGCCGCCCCGTCGTGTCGAAGAGGCCGAGCGCCAGGGCGAGCGCGATGATCACCAGTGCCGTCGGCAGCGCCCAGCGCCAGATACGCTGGAAGCGGGAGGGCGGCGGCGGGGGCGTGAAGAGCGGCGCGGGGGAGGTCGGCTTGGTCAAGGGCGGCGTCCGTCTGCGGCGGTTCGCCCCGGTGGCGAACCCCGCCCGTTGTACACCGGATTCGTCCGTGACACAGTCGCCCCGACATCCGCGAGAGGAGCCTGTGCCGTGCCCGGTCCGACCGATTGCCTGATCGTCGTCGACGTCCAGAACGACTTCCTGCCCGGCGGCGCGCTCGCCGTGCCCAAGGGTGACGAGATCGTCGCCGGCATCGGTCCGCTCGCCCGCCGCTTCGCCCAGGTCGTGCTGACGCAGGATTGGCATCCGGCCGATCACGCCTCCTTCGCCGCCGAGCATCCCGGCCGCGCGCCCTACGAGACCATCGATCTCGCCTACGGGCCGCAGGTGCTGTGGCCGGTCCACTGCGTCGCGGGAAGCGCGGGCGCCGCCTTTGCCGACGGGCTCGACGGCGTCGCCGCCTTCGCGGTGATCCGCAAGGGCATGAACCGCGGCGTCGACAGCTACTCGGCCTTCCGCGAGGCCGACCGCACGACGACGACGGGTCTCGGCGCGCTGTTCGCGGCACGCGGGGTGAAGCGGGTCTTCGTCTGCGGGCTCGCCACCGACTTCTGCGTCGCCTGGACGGCGATGGACGCCCGCGCCGAGGGCTTCGAGACGGTGGTGCTCGAGGATCTCTCCCGCGCCATCGACCTCGGCGGCTCGCTCGAGGCGGCGCGCGCGGCGATGCGGGCGGCCGGCGTCGTGCTGACGACGTCCGACACGGTCGCCTGAGCCGTCAGTTCTTCGGCTTGTCGTCGGCGACGATCTCGATCTCGCGGTCGAAGCCCGACTGGACGGTGAAGTTGCGGGTGAAGATGCGGTCCTGGTTCTTGGCGACCAGCGAATAGTCGCCCTCGGCCAGAACGATCGTCGGGAAGGCGCCGACGCTCTCGGTGATGGCGTCGCCCGACGGCGTCAGCACCAGCCACGAGGTGTTGGCGAGCGCCTCGCCGCCCGGCTCGTTGACCAGTTTCAGCGTCACCTGCGCGGCGCGGTGATAGACCGTCGCCTCGGTCAGCTTGCCCGGATTGACGTGGATCTCGGCCCGCACCACGGCGTTGAGGTCGCCGTAGTGACCGACCACCCGGTAGGTGTCGGCGTTGAGACGGACGATCTTGCCCGGCCCGATGCCCATCACCAGCGCCTGACGATCGCCGCGCTGGTCGGCCTCGAGCGAATAGACGTCGAAGGAGAGCTTGTCGGCCGGCAGCGGCGCGTCGCCGGCGCCCAGCGCCGCGAGCTTCAAACCGCCGGCGTTGAGGATCAGCGTCTCCTTGCGGGTCTGTTCCTTGGTGACGGTGACGCGCGTCGTCGCGCCCGCCCGGCCGTAGGCGGCATGGACGAGATAGGAACCGGGTTCGAGATGGAACTCGCCGTCGCCGCCGGACGAGGTGACGACCAGCTCCAGCTTGTCCTGCCCGTTGGCCGGCTTCTCCTTCTCGCGGAAGATGCGCCAGACGAGACCGGTGCGGATCGCCGGCGCCCCATCGGTGACCAGCGCCGAGAGCTTCAGCGTGGCCTTCAGCGACTTCGCCACGTCGGCGCTGGTGGCGGCCGGCGCGGTCGGCGCATGCGATGCGGCGGCCGGCGGCGGATTGGGGGCATAGCCGAGCGAATCGCCGAGCGGCAGCGGCTGGCCGGACCCTTGCGCGACGGCGACCGCCGGCGCGAGTGCCAGTGTCGCCGCGAGGAGAATGCCGCCGGCGATGTGTCGATTGGCCGATGTCGTGCCCATGATGTCCCGTTCTCGCGCAGCCGCTTCGCCCGCGGGCCGGCGCGACTCGTATTCCCGAACGAGGAGAACCCCATCAGCATGGCGAGATCAAGTCGCCGGCCCGTCGCGGCGGCGCGGCAGGGCTTCCGTGCCGATCGTTGACAAGGGTCGGTCGACGGGCTTCCCTCGCCCGTCCACAGGACCGGCAGCAAGCGAGGGATTCCATGTCGACCGTCAACCAGGGCGCTCTCGAGCTGCTCGAGACCCGCCGCACCGTCGCCAACGTCTCGCTCGGCGAGCCCGGTCCGAACGAAGCCGAGATCCGCCGCCTGATCGCCATCGCCGCCCGCGTGCCCGACCACGGCAAGCTGACGCCCTGGCGCTTCATCGTCGTGCACGGTGCCGCGCGCGCCGCCCTCGATGCCCGGCTCGGCCCGATCTACCGCGCCCGCTTCCCCGAGGCGACGGCGGAGAAGACCCGGCTCGAGGAGACCCGTTTCCAGCGCGTGCCGCTGACCGTCGCGGTGGTCTCGACCGCCGCCGAACACGTCAAGATCCCGATGTTCGAGCAGGAGATGTCGGCGGGAGCCGCGACGCAGAACCTGCTCCTCGGCGCCCATGCGCTCGGCTATTCCGGCCAGTGGCTGACCGGCTGGCTGTGCTACCAGCCCGAGGCCCGCGCCGTGCTCGGCTTGAAGGACGGCGAACGCATCGCCGGCTTCGTGGCGATCGGCACGCCGACGGTTCCGATCGTCGACCGGCCGCGTCCGGCCTACGAGGACGTCGCCACCGAATGGAGCGCGTGAGGCGATGTTCTACGCCGTCGCCGAGGGCCATCCCGAACTCGCCCACGACCCGTTCAAGGCGATCGTCGCACCGCGGCCGATCGGCTGGATCTCGACGGTCGATCGCTCGGGCATGCACAATCTCGCGCCCTACAGCTACTTCAACGCGATCTCGGCCGAGCCGCCGATGGTGATGTTCTCCTCCGACGGCTGGAAGGACACCGCCACCGCCTGCGCCGAGACCGGCGAATTCGTCGTCAATCTCGCCAATTGGGAACTGCGCGAGGAGATGAACGCCTCCTCGGCGCCGCTGCCGCGCGACCGCTCGGAGTTTCCCCACGTCGGGCTGACGCCGACCCCCTGCCGGCTGGTCAGGGCGCCGCGCGTGCTGGAGGCTCCGGCGGCGCTCGAGTGCAAGGTGGTCGAGATCTTCTCGCCGCGCGGCCTCGACGGCCGCGAGATCGCCAACGTGATCGTCATCGGCGAGGTGGTCGGCATCCATGTCGCCGAACGCTGCATCGTCGACGGCGTCTTCGACATCACCCGCGCCCGGCCGATCGCCCGCTGCGGCGGCAACGACTTCCTCGGGCTCGACGGCCTGTTCCGGATGACCCGCCCGAAATGAACCGCGAGGCCGAGCCGATGAACGACAACGACGCGCCGTCCCGCCTCGGTCCCGTCACGGCGACGCTCCTCGCCGCCCTGCCGGTCGTCGTCGCCGCGGCAATCGGCAACGGCGCGACGCTGCCGGCCATCCCCGACTGGTACGCCGGCCTCGCCAAGCCGGCGATCACGCCGCCGAACTGGGTCTTCGGTCCGGTGTGGACGACGCTCTACGTGCTGATGATCGTCGCCTTTCGCCGCATCCTCGTGGGGCGCGGCGGCGAGGGCAGGGCGATCGCGATCGCGCTCTTCCTCGGCCAGATGGCGCTCAACGCCTTCTGGTCGGTCGCCTTCTTCGGCCTGCGCTCGCCCGGTGCCGGCGTCGTCGTCATTCTGGCGCTCGACCTCGCGGTGGCGGCGACGATCGTCGCCTTCCTGCGCCGCGATCGGCTCGCGGGGCTGATGCTCGTGCCCTATCTCGCCTGGATCGGCTGGGCGACGGCACTCAACGTCGGCGTCTGGTGGCTGAACCGTTGAGGGCTCACCCGCGGCGCCCGCGGAACGTCGATCGCAGAGACGCCGCAGTGGCGCCATGCCCGCGACACAACGGCTGGCGACAACGAGTCCGAACACTCTCGGAGCTTCGCCCATGCGTATCGCCGTCGCCACCCTGCTCACGCTTCTCGCGATCGTCCCCGCCCACGCCGTCGACCCTGCCACGAAGGCCGAGGCCGATCGGATGAAGGAACTCTGCAAGGGCGACTGGATCCGCCACTGCGCGCTCGTCGCCCCCGGCGGCGGTCGCGGTCTCGCCTGTCTCGAGGCCCATGCGGCCGAGCTGTCGCAGCCCTGCCGCGACGCCCTGCCGGCGGCGCGAGCCCTGCGCGAGAAGGCGGCGAAGGAGCGCGCCGGCGGCTGATCAGCGCGCCACGCGGGAGAGCGTCCGCTTCGCCCGCACGAGATGCGGCCGGTCGAGCATCACCCCGTCGAGCGCCAGCACGCCGGGATCGCCCGCCGCCGCGAAGGCCGCGACGATGCGTTCCGCCTCGGCGACCTCGTCGGCCGAGGGCGTGAAGGCGGCATTGATCACCGCGACCTGCGCCGGATGGATCGCCATCTTGGCGGTGAAGCCGTCGCGCGCCGCCGCCCGACATTCCGCCGCGAGCCCCTCGAGATCGCGGAAGTCGGTGAAGACGCCGTCGATCGGCGCCGTCTCGGCCGCCACGGCGCCGAGCAGCGTCAGCGTGCGGGCGAGGCGGAAGGCGTCGTGATAGGCGCCCGTCTCGTCGCGCGCCGTCGCAGCGCCGAGATCGGCGGAGAGATCCTCCGCCCCCCAGGCCATGCCGGCGAGACGGCGCGAGGCACCGCGATAGGTGCCGGTCTGGAACACCGCATGCGCCGTCTCGGTGACGATGGCGACGATCCGGGTGCGCCCCTCCGGCACGCCGTGGACGGCCTCGGCCACCGCGATCTTGGCATCGAGCCGCGTCACGTCCGCCCCGCCGCCGGCCTTGGGCAGCATGATGCCGTCGGCCCCGGCGGCCACCGCGGCGTCGATGTCGGCATCGGCGAAGCCGCTCGAAAAGCCGTTGACGCGGACGTGGATCGCCGGGCGGTCGGTCCTCGCCGCGTGGGCCGTGACGAAGGCCACCATGCCGGCGCGCCCGGCGCCCTTGGCGTCGGCGGCGACCGAGTCCTCGAGATCGACGATCACCACGTCGGCGCCGCTGGCGAGCGCCTTGTCGAGCTTGGCGGGCTGGGTGGCGGGAACGAAGAGCAGCGAACGCATGGCGACCGTCTTTGGCTCGATGGGATCGGGGAGGGGAGGCGGAGGGCTCAGAGAATTCGTCACGCCTTACGCAAAGTAAACGAGGCGAAATCCGCCGTCAGGCGGGTGTCGGATCATTGGGCCTGCGCTTCATGAAGGCCTGACGACGGCACTCGGCGACGAGGGTTCCGTCCTGTTTGTAGGCCCGATGATGGAACTCCACTATGCCCGCATCCGGTCGCGACTTCGAGGATCTTGTGGAAATCACCTCCGTTTCGGCGCGAATCGTGTCACCGTGGAAGACCGGAGCCGGAAACTTCACGTCGGTCATTCCGAGATTTCCGATCAGGGTGCCGAGGGTCGTGTCGTGGACCGACAGACCGATCAGCAGCCCGAGCGTGAACAGGGAGTTGACCAAGGGCTGCCCCCACTCGGACTTCGAGGCGAAATCGAAGTCGACGTGCAGGGGTTGCGGATTGAAGGTCAGGCTCGAGAAGAGGACGTTGTCCATCTCCGTCACCGAGCGCGTCAGGGCGTGCTTGATGACGGTGCCGGGAACGAGCTCTTCGAGATAGAGACCGGGCATCGGGTGTTCCTCCGGGACGCCGGATCGCTCGGAGGAATCGTATCCGGCGTCCGGGTGGTTCTTTGCCGCTCCGCGGCGGGTGCGTGGACATTGGAGCCGACATGCAGGTCGACGGCAAGAGTTCGGTCGAGCGACGGATCGCGGGGGCCTTCAAGGCCGCGTCCGACGCCACCGGCACGTCGTTCGACTTCCTGTTGAAGACGTCCGAGCGCGAGAGCGACCATCGCCCCGAACTCGGCTCCGACACCTCGACCGCCAAGGGCCTGTTCCAGTTCCTGGAGCAGACCTGGTTCGAGACGCTGCGCAAGGAGGGGCCGTCGATCGGCCTCGAGCGCATCTCCGAGAAGATCGTGCCGGACGGCAAGGGCGGCTTCACGGTCAATGATCCGAAGGATCGCGCCAAGATCCTGGCGCTGCGCTCCGATCCGCTGGTCTCCGCCGTCATGGCCGGCAAGATCACCCAGGAGAACGCCCGCCGCCTGACCGAGGCGCTCGGCCGGCCGCCCTCCGACGGCGAGCTCTACGCCGCGCATGTTCTCGGTCCGGCGGGGGCGACCAAGCTCTTCCGCCTCGTCTCGACCGAGCCGCAGACGGCCGCCTCCGTCGCCTTCCCGCGCGCGGCGTCCGCCAACTTCGGCCTGTTCTACGACAAGACCGGCCGCGCCAAGACGGTGTCGGAACTGTTCGACCGGCTGACCCGCATGCCCGACGGCTCCGACCCGACGACGGCGCGCATCGCCGCGGTCCATTCCGCGCTGCAGACCGGAAGCCAGCGCACCGACCCGGCGACGGTGGCGCTGTTGCTGCGCGCCCAGGCCGCCGCCACGGTCGGTCAGGAGAAGCCGGGCGGTGCCGCGACCGGCCTGCCCGACGCCGCCGATCGCGCGCTGCTCAAGACCTCGCTCGCCGAGATGCCGATCCCCGGCGCCTCCGACCGTCAGGCCGGTCGCCTCGACGGCTGGCGCAGCCGTGTCGCCCGCGACGCCTTCGCAGGCCTGGTGCGCGACGACGGCACCGGCGCCCAGGCGCAGGCGGTGCTGGGGGCGACCGGCTCACTGCCCGGCGTCGCCGGCTCCACCGCCGCCCATGCGGCCCTCGCCGCCGCCCGTACCGGCAATGCGCCGGCCGGTTTCGGCGGCATCCCCCGCGTCGACCCGGCCGAGCCGATGAGCCTCGCGCCCGCGCCGCCCACACCGACGGCTCCCGCCGCCGCCTCGCTCGCCGCCATCGATCGCGCCGCTCCGGAGGTCCGGCCGAGCCGCATCCTGACCGGTGTCCAGGCCGAGGCGCTCGCCGCGCCGCTGCCGATGGTCGATGCCGCGACCGGCGCGACGCGGCCGAGCCGGCTGCTGTTCGGTACCTTCACCGCGCCCTCCGACGAGGCCCTCGCCGCCGGCGTCGTGCGCGTCCGCACCACGTCGGTGGTGCCGACGGGCACTCCCTCGGTCGCCTCGCCGCCCGCCGCTTCGGCCGCCGGTCAGACCGCCGCTGCCGGCCAGACCGCCGCCACCGACGCCGACCCGACGCGCATCACCGTCCGTCGCGCCGGCCCGCGCGGCAACCGTCTGCCGCTCGACCTGTTCCAGGTCGCCCGCACACCGTCGCGCGGGCGCACCGAGACCGAGTGAGATCCTGCGCGCAGCCCTCCGCCGCGCCCGTTTCATGGTGAAGAAAGCCCCAAAAAGCGTGGTGAACCGCTCGTTAATGACTGCCGTGCCATGCTCGGTGCCATGAAACGACCTGTCCTCTGGTGTTCGAGGACGAGATCGCGTGGTGCCGAGTATGATCGTCGACCGTTTCTTCGTCTGGGTGAGGAAGGCCACCGCCGAGCAGAGGCTGCGCATCGTCGCGCCGATGGTCCGAGCACACGCCGAGGCGGCGTCGAGCGAGGACGAGCGCGAGACCCTCGACGCGGCCCTGACCGTGCTCGCCGCCGACCCCGAACCGGCGGTGCGCGCCGCGCTGGCCGCGGCGCTCTGCGCGAGCCCCGCCGCTCCGCGCCATCTGCTGCTCGATCTCGTCTGGGACATGCCGGAGATCGCCGCCGTCCTCGCCGCCCGCTGCGACGACCTGATCGAGGCCGAGCTGATCGATCTGGCGGCGGGTGCCCACGACACCGTCCGCCGGGCGCTCGCGTCGCGCCGCCGCGTCGGCCCGGGCCTCTCGGCCGCGCTCGCCGAGACCGTCGATCGCGAAGGCGCGGTGGTTCTCGCCGCCAATCCCGGCGCCGATCTCTCGGCCGCCACCCTGCTGCGCCTCGTCGACCGTTTCGGCGAATATGCCGACCTGCGCGATGCGGTGGCCTCGCGTGACCGCGTGCCGATCACCGTGCGCCATCGCATGCTGGAGAAGCTCGCCGAGGCGATCGGCAATCTCGTCGTGCTCGACCGCTCCGGTGGTACCGGCCGCGCCGAGACGCTGACCCGCGACGCCCGCGACCGCGCCACGGTCCAGCTCTCGGCCACCGCCAACGACGCCGAACTGACGGTCCTGATCGACCATCTGCGCCGGTCCGGCCAGCTCACCACCCGTCTCGTGTTGCGCGCCGTCTGCGTCGGCGACCTGCGCTTCGTCGAGGAGGCGATCGCGGTGCTCGCCGACGTGCCGCTGCGCCGCGTCGCCGCCCTCGTCGCCGACGGCCGCGACAGTGCCTTCCGCGCGCTCTATCGCAAGGCCCGCATGCCCGAGCGCGCCTATCCGGCCTTCGCCGCCGCGCTGGAGATCCATCGCGAGCTCGTTGCCGAGACCGGCGGCCTCGACGGTCGCGCCGGCGATCGTGCCCGCTTCTCGCGCCGGCTGGTCGAGCGCGTCCTGAGCCGCCTCGCCGTGCCGGGCGAGCGCGACGCCGACGATCTGATGGTGCTGCTGCGCCGCTTCTCGGCCGACGCCGCCCGCGAGCAGGCTCGCGCCCTCGTCGCCGAACGCACCCGCACCGTGACCCTGGCGCTTGCGGCGCCGGTGGCCGAGGCGGCCGAAGCGTCCGCTGCCGATCCGGCCTTCGACGAGATTCGCATCGATCCCATCCGCGACCGCATCGCCACGGAGGCGATCCCGCAGGGAGCCGTCGTCGACGTCGTCGCGCCGACGGTCGAAGTGGCCGACGCCGCGCCGGCCTTCGTGCTCGATGCCGAGGAGGTGGCGGTTCGCGCCGCCCCCGACGACCTCGACGAGCCGATCGGTCTCTTCTCTCATGTCGACCTCGCCGACGTGCCGGAGGAATGGCTCCACGAGGAGGCCTCGCCCATTCCCGAGGACATCGCCTTCGACTTCACCGACCATCTGCGCGGTTCGATCGCCGCCTGAGGCACTCGACGGGCAAAGAAGAACGCCGCCGTGGGGCTTCCCACGGCGGCGTTCTTCGTGTCTCGATGGGGGCGGCGCCTCAGGCGGCCGTGCCGATCTGCTCCAGCCAGTCGCCGGTCACTTCGTCGAGCTTGTCGGCGAGGCGGCGGGCGGTGGGCGAGCCGTCGTCGCGGGCCTGTTCGCGGATGATCGCGCGCACCGACTGGACGTGCTGCAGGGCGAGTTCGCCGGAGAAGCGGCCGGTCGCCGACTTCGCCTCGATCAGCTTGCACAGGCCGGCGGCGATGCGGCCGGCGAGCGGGAAGCCGAGGGTGGCGGCCTGACCCTTGATGTCGTGGGCGGCGCGGTGGAAGGCCTCGAGCGCGTCGCCGTCGAAACCGGTCTCCTCGGCCTCGGCGAAGAGCTCGACCAGACGCGTGGTTTCCTCCGCCATCCAGCCGTCGAAGCTCTCGGCCATGCGGGCCATCGCGGCTTCCGCCGCCTCGACCGGATCGCCGGCGCTCGCCTTGCCGGGCTTCGGCTTGGTCTTGGACCTGAGGTCGCTCTTGGGCTCGATGAATTCGGCGTCGGGGCCGATGTCCATGCCGTCCATGCCGTCGAGGTCGACGACCTCGGTCTCGGCCGGTTCGGCGGACTTCGACGTGTTCGAGCGCTTGGCCATGGTGGTCTCCGGACTGGTCGCGCGGCGGGAAGAACCCGCAGGGCGTCGGAGCCGAGCATGGAGGGGTACTCTTAACGTTTGGTTGGTGACGTCGAGACGATCCCGCGAATTCCGTCAATACTGGAACTGCTCGGCGAGGATGCGTTCCTCCCAGCCGTGGTCGGCATCGAACATCAGCAGGCTTTCCGACGCCGTGTCCTGCGTCACCACGACACGGGTGACGTCGCGGATCTCGGTGTGGTCGGCGGCGGCGCCGACCGGCCGCTTCATCGTGTCGAGCGCCTCGACGACGATCTCCGCTCGTTCGCGCACCAGCGCCCCGCGCCAACGCCGCGGCCGGAACGGGCTGATCGGCGTCAGCGCCACCAGCGGCGCGCCGAGCGGGATGATCGGACCGTGGGCGGAGAGATTGTAGGCGGTCGAGCCGGCCGGGGTCGCGACGATCAGACCGTCGCAGATCAGCTCTTCCATCCGCTGCCGTCCGTCGATGGCGATGCCGAGCTTGGCCGCCTGATAGGTCTGGCGCCACAGCGACACTTCGTTGAAGGCACGTGCCTCGCTCACCGTCCCGTCGCGGGTCGTCGCCTTCATCAGGAGCGGTCGGATCGACGTGACCTGGGCACGGGCCAGCCGTTCCATCAGCCCGTCCTCGTCGAACTCGTTCATCAGGAAGCCGACGGTGCCGCGATGCATGCCGTAGATCGGCTTGCCGGTGTTCATGAAGCGGTGCAGCGCCGTCAGCATGAAGCCGTCGCCGCCGAGCGCGACGATGACGTCCGCCATGTCGGGCGGCGAGGAACCGTAGCGATGCGACAGCCGCCGCTTGGCGGTCTCCGCCTCCTCGGTCGCCGAGGCGACGAAGGCCACGTTCTCGATGCGGTTGAGGGCCACGGGCTGCGAACCGGTCATGGCGGCGTCTTCTCCGAGGGAATCGATCTTGTTGCGGACGTGTCCGGCCGTTGACGTTCGCGATATGCTCCTTCCCCGTGATCACACGATCGGGGCCGGCGGGTCAACGCGGGAGGGACGAGACGATGGACGCAGACGATCGACGGGCCGAGCCCCCGGAGGCGACGGCTCTCGTCGCCCTGTGGTCGACCTTTCCCGACGAAATCGCCGCGGAAAAGGCCGGCCGGGCGTTGGTCGAGGCACGGCTCGCCGCCTGCGTCGTGGTCCTCCCCGGCCTCGCTTCGATCTATCGCTGGCAGGGCAGGGTCGAGACCGAACGCGAGGTCGTGATGATCGCCAAGACCCGCGCCGACCTGCGCGACGCCGCGATGGACGCGATCGCCCGGTCTCACCCCTACGAGGTGCCGGCGGTGCTCGCCCTCTCGGTCGAGGCGGTCGCCGCCTCCTATGCCGCCTGGGTGGCGGCGGAGACGGCGGGCGCCGCGGTCTAGTTCTTCTCCAGACGATAGCCGTCGTGGCAGGCCTTGCAGGTCCGCCCGATCGCCGGGAGCGCGACCTTCAGCCCGTCGACGCCCTTGCCGACGTTCTCGGCCTGGGCGGGCAGCGCGGCGCGGAAGTCGGCCATCGCCTGTTTGAAGCCGGCCATGTCCTTCCAGATCTTCGGCGAGGCGGCGGTGTCGCCGCCCTTGTCGGTCCCCGCAGGGAAGGCGGCGTCGACGTCGATCGAGGCGGCCGCGGCGGTGATCTTGGCATGGGCCTCCGTCGCCTGCGCGGCGTCGTAGGGGATCTCGCCCTTCAGCATCTTGAGCAGCACCCCGCCGAAGGCGCCGCCGATCGCCTTCATCGTCGCCTTGCGGGTCTCGATCGGGTCGGCGGCTTGGACCGTCGTGGTGCCCAGGATGGATGCGAGTGCGAGGGCGGCGAGGCCCGTCCGAAGTCCTGTCATGGCGTCCTCCTCGAATGCGATGCGGCATGGTGCCGGCACGGCGGGAGGGACGACCTCGTCCCGGCCGTGCCGGCCGCGAAGCGTCGCATGCCGCGCGGCCGGTGGGCGGTCACGGATGTGTGAGGAGGCGCGTCCCGGCCCTCGGCACGCGGTGCGTCGTCGCGCCGTCCTTGCGGAAGGGGGCGGGCCCGGGCTACGGGGGAAGGAGAGAGCGAACAGGAGACGTGCCGTGACCGAACCCACCCAGCCCCCGCTCGCCGCCGCCGTGTCGCCGGCCGCACGCCTCGTGCCGCCGGCGGTGCTCGCCGTCTTCGCCGCCGTTCTCATGCTGCAGATGCTCGGGGAATGGCCGGCCGCACTCGGTGCTCTGCTCGGCGCGGGTCTCGTCGCCGCGGCCGGCTGGACGCCGCTGGTGCTGCAACGGCCGTCGCGGCGGATCGGCGGGGCGGCGCTGTGCGGCGGTCTGGCGCTGATCGCGGCCTTCGTCGGTGCCGCGATCGTCGGCGGTGCCTATTCGAAGACGGTCGAGGGCACCCAGGCCGGTGTCGCGCTGCTCTTCTCGCTGTCGATCGCCGCACCGGTCTATCTGGCGGCGGCGGTCGGTCTGGCGGCGTTGCAGGCACGACTCGCCGGCAGCAGGGCCTGATCGCTCACGCCGCCGCGCTGCCCGAGGCGTCGACCAGTTCGAGATCGATCGGCTCGACCAGATCCGACGTCAGCCGGCCCAGGTCGAAGCCGATGTAGTCGGGAACCGACGCCGCGCCGATGGCGGCGGAGATGACGTAGCCCTGCACCTCGTCGCAGCCGAGCGCCCTGAGTTCGAAGAGCTGCGACAGTGTCTCGACGCCTTCCGCGACGGTGGTCATGCCGAGCGCGGTGGTCAGCTCCATGATCGCCCTGACGATCGCCCGGCTCTGCGGGTTGGCGTCGATGTCGTCGACGAAGCTCTTGTCGATCTTGACCTTGTCGAAGGGGAACTTGCGCAGGTAGTTGAGCGACGAATAGCCGGTGCCGAAGTCGTCGAGGGCGACGCGGACGCCGAGGGTGCGCAGGTCGCGCAGCATCGACAGCGTCTGTTCGCCGGCGTCGAGCAGCGTCGTCTCGGTGATCTCGACCTGCAGCCGGTTGGGCGTCAGTCCGCTCTCGGCGAGCGCGTCGACGATCACGGCGAGCAGGCGGCGATTGCGGAACTGCACCGGCGACAGGTTGATCGAGACGCGCACGTCCGGCGGCCAGGTCGCCGCCTCGCGCATCGCCGAGCGCAGGATCCACTCGCCGATCGGCACGATCAGCTTGCACTCCTCGGCGATCGGGATGAACTCGCCCGGCGACACCACGCCGTAGTCCGGCGAGGTCCAGCGGATGAGCGTCTCGAAGCCGCAGACCCGGTTGGTCGCGAGATCGACGATCGGTTGGTAGACGAGCCGCAACTGGTCGGTATCGAGCGCCCCGCGCAGGCCCTGTTCGAGCCGGCGCCGACGGTCGGCGCGCGCGTCCATGCCGGCTTCGAAGAAGCGGTAGGTGTCGCGGCCCTCTTCCTTGGCGCGATAGAGTGCGAGGTCGGCGCTCTTCATCAGGTCGGCCGGTGTCTCGCCGTCGTCGGGGGCCACCGCGATGCCGATCGAGGCCCCGATCGAGAAGTCGGCGCCGTCGAGGGTGAAGGGGCGGTCGAACTGGGCGAGAATGGCGAGCGCGATGTCGGAGGCGAAGTCGGGCCGGTCGCATGCGGGATGCAGCAGCGCGAATTCGTCGCCGCCGATGCGGGCCACCACCCAGCCCTCGCCGACCGTGTCGACCAGCCGACGGCCGACCTCGGCGAGCAGTGCGTCGCCGACCGGATGGCCCATCGTGTCGTTGACCGCCTTGAAGCGGTCGAGGTCGATGCAGATCAGCGTCGCGCCGTTGCGATGGTCGCCACCCGACCGGGCGAGCGCATGGTCGAGCTGCTGGGCGAACTTCGAGCGGTTGACGAGGCCCGTCACCGGATCGGTCTCGGCGAGATAGGCGACGCGCGCCTCCGCCGCCCGCCGCTCGGTGACGTCGGAGGCGACACCGTGATAACCGCAGAACTGACCGTTGGAGCGGAAGATCGGACGGCCCGTGACGCTCCAGCTGCGCATCTCGCCGCCGACCACCAGATCGACGACATGGTCGCGGAAGTTCTCGAACCACTCCATCGCCTCGATCATGTCGGTGACGCTCTCGGCCGTCGAAGACGACAGCAGGGCTCGGAACGGCATGCCCGACAGCTCTTCGCGGCTGCGGCCGGCGACCTCGCAGAACCGTCGCGACGGCTCGACGATCTTGCCCTGGGCGTCGACCTCCCACAGCCAGTCCGAGCCGTGTTCGTGGAAGTCGTTGAGGAGCAGGCTGATGACCTCGTTCTTGTCGGTCAGCTCGGCGCGGTTGCGGGCATTCTCGAAGAAGCGGGCGGCATGGATGAGGACGTTGCGCGACAGATAGGTGCCGTAGATCAGCCAGAGCACGATCACCATCGTCGTGTTGACGGTGTTGACCGTGTCGGTCGACACCATCATCGCGAAGAGACCCGAGGCGATCATGATCCAGGAATAGCTGAGCGCGGCCGTTGGAACCGTGGCCAGCCCGAAGGCGCCGCCGGCGATCATGCCGGTCAGCAGGATCTGCATCATCAGTTGGTGGAACGTGTCGGACCCCGGCAGCAGCGCGATCGGCGCAATGCCCCAGGTCACGGCGAGCAATACGGCATTGAACGCCGTCCGCCGCAGCGCGCGCGGCGAGGCCGAGGCGATGGTCCGCCCACGCGACCGCCACCAGCCGCGCATCGCGACCAGCGTGAAGGCCACGACGGCGGCGAACCACAGTCCGAGAAACCATGGCGAGGTACGATCGTGGAAGGCGGCGACGACGACCGCGGAGGCGACGACGTTGACGGTCGCCGACATCGGCGTCAGTTCGACGATGGCGGCGACCTGTTCGCCGCGGATCCGACGAGCGGTTTCCTCGTCGATCGGCGACGCGGCAGTGCGTTCGCCCGACAGCGTCCTGGCTATGCGATCGTATTTCGATGCGGGTTCCTGATCGCTGTCCGCCACGCCCGAGATCTCTCCCACTGTGCCTTCCGGAAAAGCTAAGCGACAAACCCCAATGGGGAATTAACGCCCTGCTGAAACCGGCAATGAAATCCGAGACTTCGGGCGGTGCATCATGACGCAGCGGAACCTCGCGTCCGCGGCGTCGCGACCGGGAGCGGACCCGGGTCGCCGAACTTTCCGCGACGACAGTTCGAATTGTCGGCATCGCGTAGGGGAAACGTAAGGAACTCGATCGTTATCGTTTTCGCCAAGATTTCGAAAAAAGTCCGGGATGTTCGGGAAAACCATGTCCGATCTTCGTGCCTCCTCCCCGATCTCGCCCTTTCGTGCCGTCTGCGGTCGCACGGTCGCCCGCCTGCGGGCGCTGTTGTGTGATCGGCGCGGCAATGTCGCGGTCGCCGCCACGCTCGCCTTCGTGCCGCTGGTGGCCACCGTCGGCCTGGCGATCGACTACGATCGCCTGTCGCGCGGTCGCGACGGCGTCCAGCGCGCGCTCGACGCGGCGACGCTGGCGAGCGCCGCCAAGGCGCAGCTCGACACGGCGTTGTCGACCAACGTCTTCAACGCCAACATCGCCGGGCTCGGGGCGACGGTTTCGGACCTCGCCTTCGCCGCGGTCGGCGACAACATCAACGGCACGGTGACGGTGTCGATCCCGACGACCTTCGCCGGCATCGTCGCCACCAAGACCTTCGACGCGACGCTGACGTCGACCGCCGCCATGCCGGCGAAGACGATCACCTCGGCGACCTTCAAGTCGGTGTCGGCCAAGGGCGCCTATTCGAAGGACATCTTCCTGTTCACGCGCGACGCGTCCGGCAAGATCATCAGCCAGACGACGGTCCTGACCTACCGCTACACCTACAAGTACGGCACCGGCAGCTCGACCCTGACGCCGGCGGCGGGCGTCACCAAGACGATGACGGTCGGCGCCTATCAGACCTACGGCGTCGGTCTGGTGATCTACACGGACAATTCCTACACCGGCAAGCTGGTCAACCCGGTGACCAAATACTCCGACGCGTCCGACGCCTCGCAGTGGATCAAGTCGAGCGGCACCTGCGAATCGAGCTCCGGCGCGACCTTCAACGTCGAGGACGGCGGCGATTCGGACTTCGCCGACTTCGTCTACAAGTTCAACTGCACGCTCGCCGCCTCGTCGTCGGACAAGGCTCGCCTGACCAACTGACGTCGCCGGCGCCGCGGGCGCCGGTCTCGGTCGGTCGACGTCGTCGGGAAATGGTGCCGGCAGAGGGGATCGAACCCCCGACCTTCGGTTTACAAAACCGCTGCACTACCGCTGTGCTATGCCGGCGCCGGGGCGGAGATAGCATGACCGCCGCCGGGAAAAAAGCGCCGAGACGGGCGCTCCGCGCGCGGCCGATTCGCGGCCGCCGCCGCGATCACGCGCCGGCGTGGCGCCGCCCCACCACGTAGAGCGCCAGCACCGCCGCGTTCGACACGTTGAGCGACTTGATCGGGCCGGGCACGTCGACGCGGGCGAGATGATCGCAGGCCTCGCGCGTCACCGGGCGCAGGCCCTTGCCCTCGGCGCCCAGCACCAGAACCGTCCGCGGACCCACCTCGGTCGCCTCGAGCGCGGCGGGCCCATCGCTGTCGAGACCGACGACGGTGAAGCCCTCCTTGCGCAGGGTCTCGAGCGAACGCGCCAGATTGACCACCTCGATGTGGGTCAGCATGTCGACGGCGCCGGAAGCCGCCTTGGCGAGAACGCCGGTCTCGTTGGCCGAATGGCGGGTGGTGGTGAGCAGCGCGTCGGCGCCGAGCGCCACCGCCGAACGCATGATCGCGCCGACGTTGTGCGGATCGGTCACCTGATCGAGCGCCAGGACGAGCCGGGCGCGGCCGAGATCGGTGAGTTCGACCGGCTCCAGCGGCCGCGTCTCGACCAGCACCCCCTGATGCACCGCGTCCTCGCCGACCCGCGCGTCGATCCACTTCACGTCGACCTGCTGCGGCGGCACGGGGAAGACGACGCCGCGTTCCTCGAGCCGGGCCTGGGCGTTGCGGGTGGCGTAGATCGCGTGGATCACCCGGCGCGGATTGGCCAGCGCCACCTCCACCGTGTGCAGGCCGTAGAGGAAGAGCCGACCGTCCGGCGCCCCCGTGCCTTCGCGGCCGCGACGGCGCTGCACGATCGGCGGGCGGGTCGGATGACGTCCGGCCTTGGCGACGTGGCGCGGCGAGGGGGTGTCTTTCATGGGAAGGCTCCGAGGGGCGGCAGAGGCGCTCCTTTTGCCGCTTTCCCGCGCCCGGCGCAACGTCCGCGACGGACCCGTCCCGGCGCCTCGACGACGAAGCGGTCGAAAAGACCGTCATCGCCCGTTGACAGGGCCTCGATCGATCGCCATAACGGCGCCCGCAACGGCGCTGCGGCCCCCTCGGGGGTGGCGATGCCGGTTCGTCCGAGCCTTCGGGATCGGATCGAAGCGTGGGGGAATGTCCCGAGCGGCAAAGGGGGCGGACTGTAAATCCGCTGGCTAAGCCTTCGTAGGTTCGAGTCCTACTTCCCCCACCATCTTCGATTCCGTCGTCGCGCCGAACGATCCGGCCCTCGTGCCCGAGCTCGCGGGTATAGCTCAATGGTAGAGCAGCAGCCTTCCAAGCTGAATACGCGGGTTCGATTCCCGCTACCCGCTCCAATCTCCGAAACCGACCGACATGAACCGAGCGATTCACCGGATCGATCGGCTCGACGCGTTCAACGTATGGTTTCGTTTCATGTTTATTGTTACTAATAATAAAATTTGCGAACAATTCTTGAATTTGGGTCGATGTTGCATGAAATACGGAGCGAAATTTCAGTTATTTGGCGGATTTAGACTTGGAATTCCGTGATTGTTAAGTTTTGTAACGCATGTTTCTCCCACAGTCGTCACACAGGGAGACCCGGTTGGGGTGTGACGGCAACGGGAGGAAAACCGATGTCATTTGCCAATTTGCGCATCAAGGTGAAGCTGCTTCTGCTCGTCGCCTTCATGAGCGTGGTCACCGTCGTCGTCGCGTCGGTCGGCGTCAATCGACTGCAGGTTCTGGCCGAAAATCTGTTCGTCATCGACAAGCTCGGCGACGTCACGGTGCTGGGCGCGCGCATGAACCAGAACCTGATCGTGCTCAACCGGGCCGAATATCGCGTCGCCAGCGATCCGACGCCCGAGACGATCAAGTCGGCCGAGGCGGTCGTCGCCGAAAACGGCAAGATGCTCGAGGAGCGGCTGGTCAAGTCGCGCGACGGCGCCGATCCGGCCGATCTCGAGAAGCTCGATCGGATCCGTGACGGCTATCGCGAGTATCACGCCAAGCTCGAGGCGACCTTCGCCGCGGCTCACAAACTCGCCGAATCGATCCAGCTCTCCGACGCGCAGAAGCAGCTCGCCCACATGACCGTGGAGAGCCGCGCCGTCGCCGACAGGCTCCAGGCCACGATCAAGGGCTATGTCGACGGCCTCGACGTGAAGGGACAGCAGATCAGCGACGAGTCGAAGGCCTCCGCCGGTCTCGCGGTCAAGGTGATGATCTCCGTCGCCCTCGTCGGCGTGCTGGTCGGCGGCGTGATCGGCTGGCTGGTCGCCACGCTCGGCGTCGCCCGTCCGCTCAATCGGTCGGTCGACGAACTCAACGGCCTCGCCCGGGGCGACCTCACGGTCGACGTCACCGGCACCGATCGCGGCGACGAATGCGGCGACGTGGCCAAGGGTCTGCTGATCTTCAAGGAGAACGCACTGCGCGCCCGCCGTCTCGAGGTCGCGGCCACCGAGGCTGCCGAGAGGTCCGCCGCCGAACGGCGCGCCGCCATGCTCGAACTCGCCGACAACCTTGAATCGTCGATCGGCACGATCGTCGAAGGCCTCGCCGGTTCGTCCGAGGTGCTGCAGGGCGCGGCCCAGACGACGAGTGCCGCCGCCGAGGAGGTGTCGCGCCAGTCGACCGCCGTCGCCGCCGCCTCCGAACAGGCTTCCGGCAACGTCCAGACCGTCGCCGCGGCGTCGGAGGAACTGTCGGTGTCGATCCGCGAGATCGCCCGCCAGGTCGGCCGCTCGAGCGAGATCGCCGTCTCGGCCAATCGCGATGCCGAGACCTCGGCCCAGACCATGGGGCGCCTCGCCGCGGCCGCCGAGAAGATCGGCTCGATCGTCGGCCTGATCAACGCCATCGCCTCGCAGACCAACCTCCTGGCGCTCAACGCCACGATCGAGGCGGCCCGTGCCGGCGAGGCCGGCAAGGGCTTCGCGGTCGTCGCGGCGGAAGTGAAGCAACTCGCCGACCAGACCTCGAAGGCGACCAGCGAGATCGCCGCCCAGATCACCGAGATCCAGACGTCGACCGCCGATTCGACCCGCGCGATCGACGCCATCGGTGCGACGATCCAGCAGATCACCGGCCTCGCCGCCGCCATCGCCTCGGCGGTGGAGCAGCAGGGGGCGGCGACCACGGAAATCGCCCGCAACGTCCAGGAGGCGTCGCACGGCACCTCCGAGGTGTCGCAGAACATCTCCGGCGTGACCCAGGCGGCACACGAATCGAGCTCGGCGTCGATCTCGATCCTCACCCAGGCCGCCGACGTCGCCGGCAAGGCCGACAGCCTGCGCGCCGAGATGGCCGGCTTCCTGCGCCACATCCGTGCCGCCTGAGGCGACGTGGATCCCCTCCGGCCCCGCGGACATCTGCCGGCGGGCCGGGTTTCTCCCCGAAGAACAGGGACCGGGCGATTGCGGCATGCCGTCGCCCGGCCCCCCTGATTTTTCAGGGGTTTGACGCGTCGATGCAATCTCCGATGGTGCGCCGCCCGCGGACAGCGGGCGAACGACGGGGGATGGCATGACGACGCGACGCGCGATGATTCTCGGACTACCGGCACTGGTGCTCGCCGGTTGCGGCCAGACCGATACCGGTGCGGGGCCGGAAGCGGCGAATTACACCATCGTCGGCGTCGACGTCGCGGTGGCGCCCGACGCCGTCTTCGCCTTCGTGTCGCTCGACGGCCTCACCGATGCCCAGCAGGGCGAAATGATGAAGGCCGAGCTGCGCCGCGTCGTCCTCGCCCGTGTCGGCAGTCACGTCGGCAGGCCGAAGCAGGGCCGGCTGGAACTGATTCTGCGCGCCGTCCACGTGGCGTCCGGTGCCGGCCGTGTGCTCCTTTCCTCCGACAGCATGATCATCGCCGACGTCCGCCTGACCGACGCCGTCGACAAGCACGTCGTCGCCTTCCGGGCGAACCTTCGGGCCGATGAGCAGGGCATGAAGGCCTCGGGGTCGATCGGCATGATTCCGGTCGGCGCCATCGCCTCGCTGGCAGTGAATGCCTCCAATGCCGACAAGACCTACACGCTGATCGCCGAGGCCTTCGCCAAGCAGGTCGAGGTCTGGCTGGCGGCGTGAGAAGAGCAGTCTCGACGGGACTGTTGAAAAAACCCTCTTGAACCGCGACGCGAAAACCCCTAGTGGATCGCCCAACTCGGACGAGAGAGGCGCGGGAACGCGTCGGCTCGTCCAACACGAACCTCTGAGACGAATGCCAGCCGCCGGAAGGCAAGGGACAGGGATATGGCCAAAGAAAAGTTCGAACGTAACAAGCCGCACTGCAACATCGGCACGATCGGGCACGTCGACCATGGCAAGACGTCCCTGACCGCCGCGATCACCAAGGTGCTCGCGGAGACCGGTGGCGCGACCTTCAAGGCGTACGACCAGATCGACGCCGCTCCGGAAGAGAAGGCGCGCGGCATCACCATCAACACGGCGCACGTCGAGTACGAGACGCTGAAGCGTCACTACGCGCACGTCGACTGCCCCGGCCACGCCGACTACGTCAAGAACATGATCACCGGTGCCGCCCAGATGGACGGCGCGATCCTGGTCGTGTCGGCCGCCGACGGCCCGATGCCGCAGACCCGCGAGCACATCCTGCTCGCCCGTCAGGTCGGCGTTCCGGCTCTGGTGGTGTTCCTGAACAAGGTCGACCTGGTCGACGATCCGGAGCTGCTCGAGCTCGTCGAGCTCGAGGTTCGCGAGCTGCTGTCGTCGTACGGCTTCCCGGGCGACGACATTCCGATCATCTCGGGCTCGGCCACCGAAGCTCTGAAGGACGGCAACCCGGCCTT
>NZ_JBQUZT010000008.1:0-103054 GCF_056313705.1 Pinisolibacter sp. DMC100
CGCCGATGGTGACGATCGAGAAGGACGCCGGCGACGTGCAGAACGTCGTCGTCATGTTGCACGACTTCGCCTTCCGCACACCGGAGGAGATCCTCGCCGAGCTCGGCGGCGCCGGCAGCGCTCACGGCGCCCATGGCGCGGCGGCGGCCCCGGTGCAGGACCCACATGCGGGCCACCGCGCGGCACCCGCCCCGGCACCGGCCCCGCAATCCGGCGCGATGCCCGGCATGGCGATGGGTTCGATGAACGGCCACGCCATGCACGGCCCCGGCGGGATGCCGGGGATGGGACCGGGCATGATGCAGGGCATGGGTCCGGGCATGATGCAGGGTATGAGCCCGGGCGCGATGCCGGGGATGGGCCCGGGCGCGATGATGGGCATGATGGGCGCCGCCCCGCATGCCAACGATGTCCGCTACGACGCCCATCTCGCCAACGACCGCACCCTCGACGATCCGCAGGTGGTGCGGGTCGAGCGCGGCGGCCGGGTGCGGCTGCGCCTCGTCAACGGCGCCACGGCGACGGCCTATTTCGTCGACACCGGTGGCCTCGCCGCCGAATGCGTCGCGGTCGACGGATCCCCCTGCCGGCCGCTCGCCGGCACCCGCTTCCCGCTCGCGCAAGGGCAGCGCATCGATCTCGTCGTCACCGTTCCGCGCGAGGGCGGAGCCTTCCCGATCCTGGCGCAGGTCGAGGCCGACCGCGCGCTGACCGGCATCGTCCTGGCGACCGCGGGCGCCACGGTGACGCGTCTCGCCGATGTCGCCGCGACCGCCGCCGCCCACACCGATCTCTCGCTCGACCTACGTCTGGCGGCCGCCCGCCCGCTCGCGCCACGTCCGGCCGATCGCATGTTCCATCTGATGCTGGGCGAGGCGCCCGGCTATCGCTGGACGCTCAACGGCGCCGTCCACGGCGAACACATGCCGCTCGAGGCGAAGGTCGGCGAGCGCATCGAGATCATGTTCATGAACCCCACCGCGATGATGCACCCGATGCATCTGCACGGGCATCACTTCCAGGTGGTCGGCACCCGCGACGGCCGCCTCTCCGGACCGATGCGGGACACGGTGATCGTCCCGCCGCATACGCCGGTGGTGGTCGCCGTCGATCTCGACAAGCCGGGAGAGTGGTTCCTGCATTGTCACCACCTCTATCACATGGCGACCGGCATGATGACCGAGCTCCGGGTGCGGTGACGTCGATACGGGGTCGCGCGAAGTGCAGTGATTTCGAACGCGCGTGATAAGCAGGTCGCAAGCGGCGCCGAGCAACTCGCGAGCCGATCGAACGAGGACATTCGCGCCATGACGGCAGCGCCGAAACCTCTCGAACGGACGGCTCATCCGCCGGTCCGCCGTGACATCCTGGCGCGGCTCGCCGGGCTGATCGCTTTCGTCGTCGTCGCCTTCGTCGCGACCGTCTGGGTGATCGAGCGTCGCACCCGCGACGACGACTTCTCCGCCGCGGTGCGCTCGGTCGAGACCCTGCTCGCCCAGAAGATAACCACCGCGACCGGCCTGATGCGGGCGACGGTCGCCGCACTCGGCACTTCCGACGAGATCGCGCATGCCTTTCAGGTAGCGGACCGGGCGAGGCTGCGTGCCCTGACCGGTCCCTTCTTCGAGACGCTGAACCGCGATCACCGGATCACCCATCTCTATTTCACCGGCCTCGACCGGGTGAACGTCCTGCGCCTGCACGAGCCGGAGAGCCACGGCGACGTCATCGATCGCTTCACCACTCGGACGGCGGCCGAGACCGGTCGACCGAGCGCCGGCATCGAACTCGGCCCCTTCGGGACATTGACCCTACGCTCGGTCACGCCTTGGCGGCACGACGGAACGACCATCGGTCTCATCGAACTGGGCGAAGAGATCGGCCCGCTGCTCGCCGACACCGGCCTGTCGCTCGGCGTCCATCTCCACGCGTTGATCCGACGCGACACGACCGAACCGGCGGCTTGGCGGCAGGGGCGGCGCATGCCGGGCCAGCCGGCCCGCCTCATCGAAATCGGCGACCACGTCCTGGTCTCGCAATCCTCCGCGGAAGCGTTTCCAACCGAACGGGCGCTCTTCCCCGACCTCCTGCGCGACGGGTCGATCCGGACGGTTCAGACCGGCGACGGGCCGCTGTCGATGGCGACGGCGCCGCTCGTCGACGCCTCGGGCCGCGTCGTCGGTGTTCTGGCGATCTTCGCCGATCGCAGCCGGGCTCAGGCGACCTTCACCAACTGGATGATCCTCGCCACGCTCGCGAGCCTCGCTGCCGGAGCCGGCGTCTTTTTCTCCTTCAATCGGGCGCTCTCCGGCGTCGAAGCCGCCTACCGGCGCCAGCACGAGTTGGAGCATCGGTTGCTGACGATCTCGGAGGAACATCAACGCATCGTCCAACTGGAGAAGCTCTCCGCCATGGGCACGATGGTCGGCGAGATCGCCCACCAGCTCAACAACCCGCTGGTCGGGGTCGTCAACATGGCCCAGCTCGCCGAGCGCTCGGCGGACAAGCCTGACCGGGTGCGGGAGCTGCTCGGCGAGATCCGCAAGGCCGGGCAGAACTGCTCGGCCTTCGTCAAGCGGATGCTCGCCTTCACCAAGGTCTCCTGTTTCGACAGTCGGCCGACCGATCTCAGGACCGTCGTCGACGAGGCGCTGGCGCTGTTCAACCAGAGCATCGGTCGCAAGGTCTCGGTCGAGCGCGCCATGCCGGAGGCGCCGGCGATCGCGATGGTCGATCCCAATCTGCTCGGCCACGCGATCTTCAACCTGCTCACCAATGCCGCACAGGCCACCGGCGAGCGCGGGCACATCCGGATCGCTCTGGCGCCGGCCTCTCACGGCGATGGCCGGCGCGGCTGGCGCGTCACGGTGGAGGACGACGGCCCGGGAATCTCCGAGGACGCCATGCGCCGGCTGTTCACACCGTTTTTCACGACGCGCAAGGAGGGCACCGGCCTCGGTCTCGCGGTGGTGCAACACATCGTTCTCCTGCACGAGGGCGAGGTGACGGCCGGCAATCGGCCGGAAGGTGGTGCGTCTCTTGCTGTGTGGATCCCGGAGACGGTCTCCACCGCCTCGACCAGTGCCTGACGGGATCGCGCCGCATGACATCGCCCAAGATCCTCGTCGTCGACGACGACCACTTCACCCGCACCCTACTCGATGGGTTGCTGCGGGATCGCTGCGCCGTCCTCCGCTTCGCGGAGACGGGCGCGGAGGCGCGCGCCGCCTTCGCGGCCGAGGACTTCAATCTGGTGCTGATGGACCAGCGCCTGCCCGACGCCGACGGTCTCGGCCTCTTGCGCGAGTTCCGTGCGCAGCGACCGCGGCTGGTGTCGATCATGATCACCGGTCATGCCGACGTCCAGGACGCGATGCGGGCGGTGCGCGAGGGCCTCTTCGACTACCGCACCAAGCCGTTCGAGGATCTCGAGGACCTCGAACGGGTGATCGACAAGGCCCTGGAGATGGACCGCGCCTATCGCGAGATCGATCGGCTGCGGGCGGAGGTCGCGGGGCCGAAGTTGATCGCCGCCTCGCCTGCGATGTCGCGCCTCGTCGATCAGATCCGCCAGGTGGCGACGCTCGACACCACGGTCCTGCTCGAGGGCGAGAGCGGCACCGGCAAGGACGTCGTCGCCCGCTTGATCCATGCCGAGAGCCGCCGCGCCCGGGCTCCCTATCTCGACGTCAACTGCGGCGCGCTGCCCGAAAGCCTGCTCGAAGGCCTGCTGTTCGGCTACGAGAAGGGCGCCTTCACCGGAGCGGCCAAGACCACCCCCGGCACCATCGAGAAGGCCGGCGGCGGCTCGCTCTTCCTAGACGAGATCGCCGACATGAGCCCCAAGCTGCAATCGGCGCTGCTGCGTGTCCTCCAGGACGGCTGTTTCTCCCGCATCGGCTCGACCGAGCGGCGGTCGAGCGATTTCCGGCTGATCGCCGCGACCAACCGGCCGCTCGCCGGGCTGGTGGCGGCCGGTTCCTTCCGCGAGGATCTCTTCTATCGCATCAACGTCGTCGCGCTGCGCCTGCCGCCGCTCCGGGAGCGGGCCGGTGACGTGGTGCTGCTCGCCACCCATTTCCTCGAGCATTTCCAGGCGAAGTTCGGCCGCACGGTCGGCCCGTGGTCGCCGGAGGCGCTGCGGTTACTCGAGGCCCAGTCCTGGCCGGGCAACGTGCGGCAGTTGAAACATGCGATCGAGCGGCTGGTGGCGCTGCATCCCGGCGGCCCGATCGACGTCTCCCAGGTTGCCGCGGTGATCGAGCCGGCGGTCGCGCCGGCCGCCGCCGCGCCGGGCGGCAGCGAGTACGGCGGGCGCGACGTCGCCGCCTATCGCGACGCCCGCGAGGACTTCGAGCAGGACTACCTGCGCCGCCTCTTCGTCGCGGCCGGCGGCAACGTCTCGGAGGCGGCGCGGCTCTCCGGCATCCCGCGGCAGAACCTCTACGTCCGGATGAAGCGCTGGGGCATCGTCATCGATTGACGACACCTGTCGCGAAAACGTGACAGTCGGCGACCCCGGACACCGAGCGGACGACATCGAGAAACCGGCCGGAAACCACGACTTCTGGAATTCTTCGAGAGTGGCCCGGGTCTTGCGGTTCTCCCTCCGACCGGAAGGGGGAACGCCGCATGAGGTCCGCCTCGAAATCGCTCTTCGCCGCCTTCGCTTTCGCGATGGTCGTGGCCGCGCCGGGGATGGCAGGGGCCGCCGACGTCAAGGGCGCCGCGCCGACCGATCCCGCCCTGATCGAGAAGATCGCCAAGTCGAACGCCGAGTGTTACGCCTGCCATACCGAGGCCGGGCTGAAGAACCCGCCGCGCGCCGACATGGACCTCGCGGCGCTGGCGAAGTTCGTCCACGACCCCAAGCAGTTCGACGGCTCCAACCACGCCGGCATGGAGTGCAAGGTCTGCCACGGCCAGGGCTACGTCGCCTTCCCGCATGCCGCCGAGGCGAAGAAGTCGATCAGCGAGTGCGGCGAGTGCCACGCCACCAAGGCACTCCGGGTCGAGACACAGTTCAAGGACAGCGTCCACGCCAAGAACCTCGAAGGCAGGTTCACCTGCCAGACGTGCCACGACCCGCACGTCTACAAGGTCGCGGCGAAGGTCGGCGATCCGCGCAAGATCGTGGCCCAGGACAACGCCATGTGCGTCGACTGCCACAATTCGGATCTGCGCTACGGCTCCTTCTCCCAGGCGCTGCCGACCAAGAAGGTCCGGCCCGACCTCTACGCCACCCACGACTGGCTGCCCAATGCACGCCTGCACTGGTCGGCGGTGCGCTGCATCGAGTGCCACACGCCGATCTCGCCGGTGAAGAGCCTCGCCACCTCTCACGAGATCCTCGGCAAGGACAAGTCGGAGAAGGCCTGCGTCACCTGCCATTCGCAGGATTCCGCACTCGCCACCCGCCTCTACCGCCACGCCGCCGCCAACGTCGGCACCGACCTCGGCTTCGCCAACGCTTCGGTGCTCGGCTCAGCCTATGTGGTCGGCGCCACCCGCCATCCGCTGATCGACCGCGCCGTCATCGCCGTCTTCGCCCTCACCGCCCTCGGCCTGCTCGGCCACGGCGCCGTCCGCATCGTCATGAGCATCATCCGTCGCAGGAGGGCGTCATGAGCCATCGCATCTATCTGCTGCCGCCCTGGCTGCGCCTGTGGCACTGGACCAACGCGCTCCTGATGATCGTGCTGGCGGTGACCGGGGCAAGCCTGCACTTCGCCGATCCCGGCCTCTACCTCGTGCCCTTCAGCCTTGCGGCGAAGATCCACGACGTCGCCGGCGTGGCGCTGCTCGTCGCCTACGGCTTCTTCGTGATCGCCAACATCGTCACCGGCAACTGGTGGCAATACGTGCCGAAGCCGCCGGGCGTCCTCGCTCGCTGCTGGAAGCAGGCCCGCTTCTATGCCTACGGCATCTTCCGCGGTGAGCCCCATCCCTATCCGCCGACGGTCGAGGCCAACTTCAACGCCCTCCAGGCGGTCGTCTACTGGGTGATCATGTATCTGGTCGTGCCGACCGTGGTGCTGACCGGTGTCGTCTTCCTATTCCCGGACCTCGCTCCGACCCGGATCCTCGGTCTCGACGGCCTCCTGCCGGTGGCGATGCTCCACTACCTCGCCGGCGTCGCCGTGATCCTGTTCATGCTGGCGCACATCTACCTCGGCACCACCGGTGTCCGACCCACTTCGCTGTTCAAGATGATGATCACGGGCTGGCACGAGGAGTGATCCCCGCCGCGCACCCGAAGAGAAGGACCTCGATCATGAAGACCCTGCTCCGCACCGCCGCCCTCGTATTGCCGCTCGCGCTCCTTGCCGGCGCGGCCCTCGCCGAAGAAGAAAAGAAGGTTCCGCTGAAGCCCGTGCCGGTCCATGCGATCAAGGCCGCCGCCGCACCGGCGCTCGACGCCGACGTCGTGACCGGCGTCTGGGAGAAGGCGCCCGCGACGCCGATCAAGGCGACCAAGGGCGTCAACTTCAAGGACAACCTCGGCGAGACCACCGGCACCGTCCAGGCCGCCTACGACGCCAAGTCGGTGTTCCTTCGCCTCACCTACGACGATCCGTCCTACTCCGTGCGCCGCAGCCCGTTCGTCAAGCAGGCCGACGGCTCGTGGAAGAAGATCTCCGATCCGAACGACAAGGGCGGCGACAACAACCTCGTCTACGAAGACAAGGTTGCTCTGATCTGGAACATCGGCCACTCGATCTTCGGCTTCGACGAGAAGTTCGGCTGTCAGGCCTCCTGCCATGCCGGCGAGCCGGGCAAGCCCTACGGCAACAAATACACCGAGGACGAGGGAGAGCTCGGCGACATCTGGCACCTGAAGTACGTCCGTGGTGGCTTCCTCGGCCAGATCGACAACCAGTATCTCGACAGCACCCGCTTCGACGCGGCCAAGTCGCCGGAGGCCGGCCGCAAGTCCGACGCCAAGACCGGTGGCGGTTATGCCGACATCAAGCTCGTCGACGGCAAGCCTGAGTTCATGAACAAGAGCGGTCTCGCCGCCAACAAGGGTGGCACCTACTGGCTGCGTGAAGCCGACAAGGCGCCCTTCGACGATTCGAAGTTCGTCGCCGGCGACGAGGTCGCCTCGATCGTCGTCGAACCCTTCACCGGCGACCGCGGGGTGATCAAGACCTCGGCCAAGTGGAAGGCCGGCAAGTGGACCATCCTGATCGAGCGCCCGCTGACCACTGCCTCGAAGTTCGACGTTCAGTTCGACGACCTCGCCAAGGTCTACGGCTTCGGCGTCGCCTTCTTCGACAACGCCCAGGTCCGCCACGCCCAGGTGCGCGAACCCCTGCATCTGATCTTCGACAAGTGATCGAACGCCCCGACCGGCGAGCGACGAAGGCTCGCCGGTCACGCCTCCCACCTCGGGCCGATCGTAGCGACAGACTCGATCGGCCCGTTCTTCGTTCGACGGGCCGCGACGCGACCCACAGGGCGTCGAACCTCGGCGCTCCGGCTCGTCACGCCCGCGATCCGACCTCCCCCCAGAGTTCACCGAGCCGGCGCCGCGCCTCCTCGAGCCCCTCTTCGCCGAGCGGCGTGGCGCGATAGAGCTTGCGCCCCGTCTTGCCGAGCCGTTCCACTCGGCAGGTGAGATAGCCGCGTTTCTCCATGGCGTGGAGCATCGGATAGAGGGTGCCGGGGCTGAGCTGGTAACCGTGGTGGGCCAGTTCCTCGATCATCCAAGCCCCCCACACCTCGCCGCGCACCGCATGGGCGAGCACGTGCAGGCGCACGAAACCGGCGAGCAGGTCCTGATGCCGCATGGTCGACGACCCTTCCATTGCCATCGATATCGAATTACGATATCGTATTTCGTTTAGCGATGATCGACCCTCGGGGGTCGACGGGAGGGATGATCGCATGGAACTCGTTCTCCTCGGAACCGTCGCCTTCGTCGCCGCCGGTCTCACCCTCTTCTCCGGCTTCGGGCTGGGGACGGTGCTGATGCCGATCTTCGCCCTGTTCCTACCGCTGCCCCTGGCGGTCGCCGCCACGGCGACGGTCCATCTGGCCAACAACCTCCTGAAGGTCGCCCTACTGGCGCGCGACGCCGACTTTCGCGTCGTCCTGCGCTTCGGCGTGCCGGCGGCGGTCGCGGCCCTCCTCGGCGCGGCGACACTCGCCCTCTTCGACGGCCTGCCCGATCTCGCCCGCTACGACCTCGGCGGTCGCAGCCATCGCATCGCCCCGATCGGCCTCGTCCTCGGCGCGGCGATCGTCGGCTTCGCCCTGCTCGATCTCTCGGAGCGCTTCCAGCGCCTCGCCTTCTCGCCGCACTGGCTGGTGCCGGGCGGGCTGCTCTCCGGCTTCTTCGGTGGTCTCTCCGGCAATCAGGGTGCGCTGCGCTCGGCTTTCCTGATTCGCGTCGGCCTCGGCAAGGAGGCCTTCGTCGCCACCGGCGTGGTCGTGGCGGTGCTGGTCGACACCGCGCGGCTCGTCGTCTACGGCGCAACCTTCCTCCGCGACGTCTTCACCACGACCTCGCCGGTCCTCGTGCCGGTGGCGGTCGCCACCGCCGGCGCCTTCGCCGGCACGATCGTCGGCAAGCGCCTGCTAGCCAAGGTGACGGTCGCCGCCGTGCGATGGACCGTCGCGGGGATGATGCTCCTCGTCGGCCTCGGGCTGATGACCGGGCTCGTTTGATCGCCGGCAAGAAAGGCGGACCTGTCGAACCTCCGCGTTCCAGACCTGTACGGCAGCGCTCGTCATGGCGAGCGCCCCCGCGATCGGTTCACCGCGGTTCATCCGAGGTCCGAACTCGCCCCGGCCGGCCGTCGGCCCGACGCCATGGTGCGCGTTTCGGTCTTTCGCCCCTCGGCGCGCCATTCCGGATACCCGTCCTTCAGACGGCGAATTCGATAGCCCTTCTCGCGGAGCAGTCGCACGGCCTCGAACGACAGGATGCAATAGGGGCCCCGGCAATAGGCCACGACGTCTCGATCCCGTCCGATCTCGGCGATGCGGGTCTCGAGCGCCGCCAGCGGGATGTTCAGCGCACCCGGGATGTGACCGGCCGCGAATTCGTCCTCGGGCCGAACGTCGAGCAGCGTCGCCGTCCCACTCTCGAGCCGTCGTAGCAGCTCGTCATTGGTGACGGGCTCGAGCGCGTCCATATTCGAGTAATAGTCGGAAACGACGGTACGAACCTCCGCGACGTTGGCCTCGGCGATCTCGCGCAGGGCCGTGATCGCCGCGACCACCGGCCCTTCGGCGAGCCGATAGACGATCTGACGCCCTTCACGTCGGGCGACGACCAGCCCCCCGCGACGCAGCTGTTGGAGATGCTGCGACGCGTTCGCCACCGGCAACCCGACCACGGCAGCGAGGGCATCGACCGACCGCTCCCCTTGCGCGAGATGCTCGAGGATCTCGAGGCGATGCTCGTTGCCGAGCGCGCGGGCGACACCGGCGAGGCCGGCGAGAACACGACGCTTGGGGGACGGCTCGGCCATGACTATCAAACTTTCAATTGATATATTGAATTTTATTCCGAACCGGTGTCTCCTCGACCCGCGACCGAGGAGACACGTCGATGAACACCCTGTTCATTCTCAATGACCCCCCGTACGGAACCGAGCGCGTCTACAACGGCCTGCGGCTCGCCCAGGCCATCGGTAAACACGACGCGCAAGGCAGCGTCACCGTCTTTCTGATGGCCGATGCCGTGCTGTCGGCACGAGCCGGGCAGAAGACCCCAGACGGATACTACAACGTCGAGCGCATGCTGAAACGCGTCGTCGCGGCCGGCGGCAGGGTTCTCCTCTGCGGAACCTGCATGGACGCGCGCGGGCTACCCGCCGAAGGGATGGTGGACGGCGCCGAGCGCAGCACCATGGACGCGCTGGCGCAGGCGACGATCTCCGCCGACAAGGTCATCGTCTTCTGAAGGGGTGCAGATGAAGGGGCGCGAGAGCGGAATGCCCGATGAAGACCGTTGGGCGACCTTCTTCGATGCCGACGCGGCGATCAGACGCTTGATCGCCGCGGACGCGATCCTCGGTGACGCCGTCGAATTCGGCTGCGGCTACGGGACCTTCACGCTTCCCGCGGCGCGACGGACGACGGGATCGGTGACGGCCCTCGACATCGAGGACGACCTCGTCACCCTGGTCCGCGAGAAGGCGACGGACGCCGGTCTGGCGAACGTCCGGGCCGCGAGACGAGACTTCGTGACCGCCGGCACCGGTCTGGCCGACGGGTCGCAGTCGCACGCGATGATCTACAACCTGTTGCATATCGAGCGCCCGATCGACCTGCTTTCGGAAGCCCGCCGGGTGCTTCGGCCGGACGGTAGGCTCTCGGTGATGCACTGGCGCAGCGACATCGCGACGCCACGCGGACCATCCCTCGACATCCGCCCGACACCGGAGCGATGCCGAGCGTGGATGGTGGAGGTCGGATTCACTGCGATCCGGCCGGTGGACCTTTCCGACTGCTGCCCGTTTCATTTTGGGCTCGTCGCCGAACGTTGACGTTCCACCCCTTCTCCCAAGGCATCACAGGAGAACCGCCCTTCCTGTCCGTCGCCCAGCCTCGTCGTAGTACCGTGCCGCCTGTTGCACCGAGCGATGCTGCGACTGCGCCATCGCTTCCGGCAGCGACACCCCCTGCCGCGCGGCTTCCGTCAGATACCCGGACCGCAGCCCGTGTGCCGATACCTTCCCCGCATCGATCCCGGCGAGCCCTGCCCGCTTCTTGACGATGGCATTGATCGTCTGGGCCGAGAGCGCCTTGCCGTCGAGATTGCCCCAGCGATCGATGCCGCGGAACACCGGCCCGGCCTCGATCTGCGCCGCCACGAGCCACGCCTTCAGTGCCTCGACCGGCCGGCCGGCGATCACCGCAAAGCGATCGTCGTCGGACGAACTCGTCTTGGTGCGGCCGAGCCGGATCGTCATGCAGGGGAGAGGCTCGGAAGCGGGATCTCTCGGATCGGCCAAGACTGGCTCCTCGTCGCGAAGCCGCTCGACACGGAGGTCTGCGAGTTCCGAGCGCCGACGGCCGCCCGAGGCGAAGCCGACGAGCAGGATCGCCCGATCACGCAGGTCGACGAGCGACGTCGTCCCGCAGGTCGCGAGCATCCCGTCGAGCACGTCTCGCGTGACGGCGGTCGCACTCTTGCGCCGGCGGGAGCGATCGGCGGCGCGCATCGCCAGCCGCATCGCTGTCTTGAGCGAGGGCGACCCGAACGGCCCGTCGAGCCCCTTCCAACGATGCAGCGTCGACCAGCTGGCGAGCCGTCGCTGCACCGTCTGCGGTGCATGTGGACCGGCAGCCCGCAGGACGCCGTCGACGCGCAGCCGGCACGCCACCTCCTCCGGCATGCCGTGATCGAGATCGGCGGCGCGCTCGGTCGGGTCCCACAGATGATGGGCGACAAACTTCAGCACCAAGCTTTCCGGCGCGGGCCACGGCAAGGACGCCCCGACCGCCGCCCGGCACCACGCCTCGAGATAGGCGAGATCGGAGGCGAGAGCGCGAAGCGTGTTGTCGCCGATGCCGCGCTTGGCCAGATGGCGCAGCGTGGCGACGTCCTCGTCGGAAAGGATGGTGGCGAGCCGGTCACGGCGATCGGCAGGAAGAATGGCGGCGAGCGCATCGAGCGCGTGGGCGCGTTTCGCTTCCGGATCGGACGTCGGGCTCGGCAGATCAGTGGCCATGGCTTCGTCCGCTCCATTCGGGGCATCGCCCGCGCCAGTCAGCGCGGCGATCCGCTCTCGTCATAGAAGTCGCCATGCTCGGAGGTGGGGCCGGGCGGCGCCACCTGCCTCCCTTCCTTCGCGAGGTCCCACACCGCGTCGATGCCGGCCTCGCCCGCCGCCGGCGTCGATCGGGCGTCGCCGGCCACCGGCGCGGAGAGCACTACCATCGGTCGGTCGCCCCGGCATAGGAGAACCTCGTCGCCACGACGTGCGAGCTCGATCAATTCTTCGAGCCGTTCGGCGGCCTCTTCGACGTCGACGAGAAGGCGCATCGCTCCCCTCACCACATCCGTTCGTGCAGGATCGCATCGAACGCGCCATCCACGGAGAGGAAGGCGCAGTGCTCGAGCCGAGCCTGCGCCGCCAGGATGCGATCCCACGGGTCGCGGTGATCCCAGTCGAAAGACGCGGCGAGCTCGGCATGGAGATCGGTGATGGGAAGCGCCTGCAGGCCGCTCTCGGCGACCGCGGCCCGCAGTTCCTGAGGGCGCAGATCGAGCTTGCCGAGCCGCACCTTATTGTCGATCTCGTAGAACGAGACGGCGCTGACCAGGACGACGTTGGCCTTGTCGGCGATCAGCGACCGCGCCTTCGACGAGAGGCGTTCGCTGCCGATGATCCACCAGTAGAGCGCGTGGGTGTCGAGAAGCAGCTTCATGCGGGTGAGCCGTCGCGCGCGGGAACGCCGTGCCAGATGCCGAGATCGTCGTTGCCGTCGCCGGCGTCGATCGCAGCTTGGTCGGGATCGGGATGGTCGAAGAGGTCGTCGGGCAGGCGGCGTGCGTGCAGGAGCCCGAAGGGACGCTTGCCCTCGGGCGTCGCTGGGCCGATGCGGGCATAGACCTCGTTGCCGCGCAGGATGACGATCTCCTCGCCGTGATGGGCGCGTTCGAGCACCTCGGCGAAGTTCCGACGCGCCTCGCCGATCTTGTAGGTGCTCTGCGGCATCGGAGCCTCCGCTGGATGAGATCTGGGGAGGGTAGCGCCTCGCCGCAGACCTTACAACAAACTTGTACATCTTATCATCGATAAGAGGTACTTATCGATGGTCATATTCACCCGCCACCGCATGTCCGAGTGCCGGAAGTGAAACCGCTCTTCACTTCCGTTTACCGATCGTTCACCATGTTGGTCAACATGATGCGATCGCTCCCCACCCGCCTCGACGCCTTCCCCTGGGCCCGTCTTGCGCCGTCGCTCGCCGCGGCCGAAGACGCACTCGCCCGTCTCGACGAGCGCATCGCGCGAAGCCCGATCCGCGACGGCTGGAGCGAACGGAATCGCTTCACCGAAGCCGTGTCGAGCCTCCTCCTCGACGGCACGCTCGTCCAGCTCGAGGATCTGGTTCTCCACGACGCCGGCCTCGACGCTCGCGCGCCCTCCCCCGAACTGACCCGGGCACACGCCCACCTGCGCCGCGCCCGCCGCTTAGCGTCTCTCCCTCCCGGAGCAACTCTCGACGTCGCCGGTCTGCTCGCCCTCGTCGGCCGCGGCGCGCCGAAGGCCACCGGGGCAGCCTCCCCTCAGCTCGCCGACGAAGTGGAAGAAGTGGAAAGCGAGAGCGACGACGCGTGGGCCACGACCCTGGGCGAGGTCGATGCCCTCCTCGCCCGCACCGATCGGCTGCTCGCCCGCGCCGCCCTCCCCTCCTCCGACGCATCGACGGGATGGGTTCAGTCAGCGCGCCCCGATCGCGACGAACGCCTCGCCCGTTGGGTTGCCGAGATCGAAGCAACCCGTGACTGGCCGGCGACGCTCGCCGCCGCCCGCACCCTCGTCGCCTGGGAGATCGCCGATCCGCTGCCTGAGGAAGACGGTCTCGGCCGGCTGCTTGTTGCCGATCTGCTTCGGGCCCGAGGCAAGTTGCGGTCGCATCTGGTCGACGTGTCGTCGGGGCTCAGGACCGTGTCGCCCGAATGCCGCCGCCACCGCGATCCGCTCGTCCGTCTGCAGGCGGTGCTCGACGGGATGGCGCTCGGCGCCGCCCGTGCGCTCGAGGAGCACGACCGCCGCCTGACGGCGCGCGACGCCCTGCTGCGGCGCATCGGTCCGCGCCGTTCGAGTTCCCGCCTGCCGCAACTGGTCGAGTTGGTGATCGCCGCGCCGCTGGTCACCACCGAGACCATCGCCGGTGCCCTTGGCGTCACCCCGCGCGCCGCCGCCGAGATGGTGGCAGAGCTGGGCTTGCGTGAAATCACCGGGCGGGCGCGGTTCCGGGCGTGGGCGATTGGGTGAGAACGGCCTTGCCGAGTCATACAAATTTTTGTATAAGATGCCATGAGCAAAGACCCGAAGCCCGTCGAGTTCCTCGGATCCTCCCTCGACGATCTGCGCGAGTTTCCGCTCGAAGCCCGGCGAGAAGCCGGCCATCAGCTCGACCGCGTCCAACACGGGCTCGATCCGGACGACTGGAAGCCGATGACGTCGATCGGACCGGGCGTTCGCGAAATCAGGATTCGCGATGCCTCTGGCGCCTGGCGGGTCGTCTACGTCGCCAAGTTCGCCGATGCCGTCTGGGTCCTTCACTGCTTCCAGAAGAAGACACAGAAGACGTCTCGTACCGACATCGCTCTCGCCACTGCGCGATATCGAGAACTCTCGAAGGAGATCGACCGATGACCGGCAAGCGTTTCGAAAGCGTCTGGGATGCGATCGCCGATACGCCCCAAGAAGCCGAGAACATGAAGTTGCGCTCGGCTCTGATGATGGAACTGCGCCGCCATCTGGACGAGAGCGGCCTCAGTCAGTCGGAAGCCGCGAAGTTGTTCGGCGTGACACAGCCGCGGATCTCCGATCTCGTGCGGGGCAAGATCGATCGCTTCGCCCTCGACACGCTCGTCAACATGTTGGCGGCGGCCGGCATGCATGTCGAAATGCGCATAGCCAAGGCAGCCTGACTTGCCCGCCTCCTCTTAGCCTCGACCGGCGTACGGCCGCGGTGCGTCGAGTGAACGCTCCGCACTTCGCCACCTGATACGACAGGCAGGCTCCAGCCAACTCAACTTCGTCCTCATCGCCGCTTTCAATCTGTGGACGACGGCCTGTCTTATCAGAAGTCAGTATCATAGACGGGCAGAGTGGATTCGAAATATACGTGTATCTCCAACGCCAGTTGTAAAGCGTTGGCGATCGAAAGCTGTCGGCGACACGTACCAAGCCTGATTCACTCTATACGACGCACAGAACGCAGCCGCTGCCACGGTCTGAATCTTGTTTCCAGTTAGGCCTATCTCGAAATTCAGCCCGTCCCGGATAGACCAAGCCTCGTAACGCTCTGCCAGTGCCTGGAGAACGGCGGCAGGATCACTAGTGTTGCAGGTCCGGATATTACCGCTATCTTGCCCGCGTACAGCAACCTCGGCGGCAATCTGCGCGATTTTGGTGCGGGAATTCTGCTTATCACTTACCATCACCTCTATGAGGTCATAGTCGCGCTCCTCCACAAGTTGAATCAGCCGTTCGTGCTTGGGGGATGCGAACGCAAGGAGCCCTCGCAGGCGTGTGCCATCGGAATCATCTGGCAACTGCGGAGTACAGCGATAGGGTCCGCCTTCGCCGGTCAGGACGCCTTTGAGGGATAGCAGAAGCTGGTGATAGTTGTCGGAGGTAAATGCATTTACGACCTCATCCAAGTCGGCCTCCAGCGGGAAGTAGTGCTCGGCAGCAGTATAAGCGACGTCGACGCCTTTCGACCTGATCAACGCTTCCCGGACCAACTGGAAAATCGCTGGTTTGGCAAGGCCAGTGATATCTATGACGGATCGCTTGCCGAACGAAATCGAGCCGCAGTTGAAGAGGTCTGCGTAGTCGATAATGCTAACATCGGCCCCCGACTCTTCGGCTAGCTGCAGTATATCATTCGTGTGCCCGGGCTCGGGATAGCGCAGAGCAACAACGTGCCGTGGCCGGACGGCTGCGAGCAGTCGGGCTGCCGAGGCTTTGGTGCGTTCTTCAAACCCCAGGGCGAGCATCACTACCGTGTCAATACTGCTTCCTTCAAGCTGCGTTAGATCTAGCTCTTCAATCGCCGGCAGGGGCAGATGTACGTCCTTGAGCAACCGCTCGGTCGTCGTCAAATCCTTTTCTTCGGGAAGTGTCGGCGTGGGTAGTGCAAGGTCCAACGCACCCTGGCGCGCGATAGACCGCGGGAGGGCAGCAATAGGGACTTTGACTTCTTCGGCGTAATCGCTGTGTTCGGAATCCGGTCGTAGATTCCTCATCAGGATCGCCTTGCCATCCGCGGGCTTCGAAAGCCATTCCTCAAGGTCTTTTCCAGAAAGCTCGAATCGGTCGCGCTCCGCCAAACCGATGAAATTCACAAGGCCGTAAATCTTCCTGAAGGTGAGCTTGAATTGTTGAGTTGGGTTCGAGTCGCGCGTCTTGGTGCGAGCCGCGCCGCCAGTGAACACGAACACGCCAGCGTCCACCAGCTCACGCAGCCGCGCCATCTGCTCGTCTCGGTCGCCAGTGGTAATGCGAACATAAATGCTCGCGTACTGCCTGAGGCGCCGCCGTCCGCCCTGCCGTCCGGACTGGATCAGCAGCTCGTGGGCGGCCTCCGCAAAAGACTGGGCGACCGCCTTCAGGTGTCCCTCCCGCCGGTCGAGAAGGTAGAGGTGGCGGGAACAATAATCTTGGAAGACGTCATTCTGAACGTCATCCGGAACTGGGATTCGTCCCCCAGAGCGCGTGAGCATGTTCTCATAGATGGTAATAACACTTCCGATATCCCCGACGCACACAGCCGTCAGCGCCGTCAGCCCTCTATATACTCGCTTACGATCTCTGGAATCCGGCTTTGAGCGTGCGATGGTTTCCGCGATCTGTTCACGCGAACCCTCTCCCAGAACCTCAGATGGACGACCGCGGGGATGGCCCGGATAGAACTTGGCCCTTTGCTGTAGTATCATTTCCACGAACGGTTTGCCGTCGCGTAGCTTCAGTCGCTGATTGACCTCCTCACCAAGGTCGAAGGTGGCAAAATCTCGCCAGTGCGCGGCCGGATTGACGGTGCCGGGAGACTTGAGGCTGAGGAAAATGGTCTGCGCTTCGGAGGTCATCTTGAAGGCGCAGTTCGGGTTCTGAAAGATCAACGCGGAAAGCACATCCTCGACACGATCCGGCGCCATGTAGCGGGTGGAGACGTCGTCGAGCAGGAACAACACCTGAGCCGAAGCCCATAGCGCCGACGTGCCTCGCACGGCTTCGGCAAGATTGGCGAACGCGTTGGCCGGATGCGTGGCCAATTGGATCTTACTGTCGCTGCGGCTGAGTTTTACCAGCATGCCGCTGAGGTGCCGCCCAAGCTGCTCGACGGTCGCCAGTTCCGCGCCAGCGGGGCTCGGATCGAGAGCGGCCAGGACGGCTGAGAGGAGCACCGCCTGAGCGTCGTGTCTGACCTTTTCCGGGGAAATGTCAAGCAAGTGCGCCAAGGCTCGAGCGGCCTCGAGCGCATAAGCGACAAAGAGGCGTGGAAAGAGGTCCCTAGTCTGTGACTCCGTACTCTGGCCCACGTTAAGGAGGCGCTGCGCCGATACGAAAAGCCCTACATAGTTGTCTGCTGACAGGCGAGTCATCACGTCCGCGTCTGTCTCATCTGCATGCCGCGCTGCACGCGCATGGAACTGCACAGCGCGAAGCAGCAGAGTCTTGCCGCAGCCGCGCATCCCGGTCATCACCAGCGGGCCAGGCGCACTGATCCGCGCGAGCCATGCGCCTTCCGGATCGACTAAAAGCTGCGGCACATGCCAAGCGTCCAGCGTCTGAGCGTTGTACGAGGCGTTAAAAGTCTTCAATACAAGCGGATTGCGCCAAGGTCGCCAGGGCTCAGACGTCTTGAAGTACTGCTCCTCGATCAGATGAACAAAATCGTCGGCATCTGGAGTTCGTTGGTTCTCAAGCGCTGGAGCGATGCTCTGGGCAATCATTTGAAGTGCGTTTGCCACGCGGCTATCGAGATCACTGATGGTGTCAAGTTCTCGGAGCAGAACTTCCACCAGTGCCTGAACGTGCTGGGCGATCCAATGCAGATCTCCCAGATAACCGTTCCCAGATCTACGATCAGGCGCAACGGAACCCAGGTCGATTGCCACGACCCGCACGGATGGGTCCATCGCGCCCTGGCGGTACCTCCCTGGCGTTAGCCGCTCGACGATGATGTTTGAGGCGTGGAGGTCGTTGTGATTGACCAGCCGATTCTCCAGTTCGGCCTTGAGCCGGAAGAGGTCTGCGGCAATCTGGGCCGCCGTGCCCGCCAGTAGCTTCTCTCCCTTTGTAAATAGGTCGGAAAGCGGCACCCCCTCAACGTAGTCGAGCACAGCGACGTGGCAGGGTGCGGAAAAATCTCCGAAGACGACGTCCGCATCGAAGACGTCGGTGATGCCAACCACATACTCTGCGCCGTCAGCCACTTGCGCATGACGCTCGCTCTCGGCGTTGAAGTCCTTCTTGAAGAAGGTGTAGAGGGATGTCGGGCTGACCTTGAGGACATGCTTAGTTTTCAGTGCGCCGGTCTTTTCTGCAACGTAGGTGCAGGCATAAAATCCGCGACCTAAGGGCTTTATGATCCGATACGAACCGATGGTTTGAGGCGGTGCGCTCAGGGGGAAACCGAAAGGCCGGTTACAGGTTGGACAGCACTGCTCGAGTGCCTTTTCTGTAAAGTCGCCCGCTGGGCAGGCAAAACAGCAGAACTTGGCCAATTCAGGCATTGATGCACTCCACTGTCTGCTCGCCTTTTGGAGGTATTATGTGAATACAGTTGCCTAAACGCGCAACGAAGGTGTTGCGCATCTCAGCGGGACAACGCACACTTGCCACCGGCTCCCCAGCCTCGACGAAGGCGCCGGGCTGGGCAAGCAGTCTTATGCCCGCGAGATCCGGATATGCCGTTTCCTCGTGAGGTTCGCCTTGGAATGCCGTGATGGTCGTTCTGAGAAGACCTAGGTCATAACGCACTCGGCCTGGCGTCTTCGCGATGACTGCTGGAAAGTGTGCTGCAGCGGTGCTTCTCACCACGTTATCGAAAGCATCGGGATCAGCACCCTGCGCTTCTAGATTTTCGAAGAAGTGGTGTGCCAAAGCGGCCCGCGGAATAGGATGGCGGTATCCAGTGGTTTCGGCAGCGATGAATCGGCACTCCTCTACATGCTGCGTTAGCCAGGCCGAATCCTTGCCCTCAAAAATCGTCGACAGGGCCCAAAGGGCTTCGCTTCGCCCAACGTAAGGCTGAAAAGGAACCGTTGCGTCGGTTAGGAAACATGATGACTGGATGCTCAGGCAACGGCTGACCGAGATGAATCGCTGTGCATGCCGTCGGGCATTGGTCTCGTCGGCTCCGAAGTTTCCGTGCGGCGCCACCCGCACATCAAGACCGACGACGCGTACAGAGGCGGCCAATTTCTTCGCGAGCAGACTCGCGATTACCAAAGGCCACAACGCTTGGGCCGCATTGATTTGGCGATAGTGGAAGAACTCTCGATCCAAGGGCGCGAATTCACCCCCAGCGTCGAAGTGCGCGTAGCCACAAGCGGCCAGCACTCTTTCAATCCGGTCCGGTTCCAAAGATGTGCTGTAACCACGAACCTGCGCAAGGACGTCCAGCCCGCCTGCTGGGCGTCCGAGAATGCCCAGCTTAGGAACCAGGAACCCTGCGGCGCGGAGGAACAGCGGACAAAGCAAGGTGGACAATGAGGTCGGACCACCGGTAGACGGCACATCAGCCGTTTCTTCCCGAAGCGCGAGATGCCGGCCCGACGCCGCCATCGTGCTGGCAAGGTCAGCGATCCATTCGTCGGACACATCGGGACATGATGCGTCCTGGACCCACTGCGCGAAGTCAATCTTCATCTACGACCTTGGCGAATAGGTATTGAAACTGCCGCGAATCCCCGTCAGCGACCATGCATCATAGCGAGCTTTATGCCGGACGTACAACCTTTCTAGACTGCTTGCTTATCTCGCCTATCGTCCACGTCTCGGTCAAACTTTGTGGGGCATATTGCGACCTGCGTGGGTATGGCCAAGAATAGTGCGCAAAAGTGAGCGCGCTACAGGTCAATGAAATCGACGCCTACACGCGACAAGTGTTGACCGGCCGCCAGTAGAAAACGGGTGGCGAACGTCCCGCGGAGCTGTGCGACTACCGTGAACGCGATGCCTCCACCATTAGCAACGACCGCTTCTGGCTCTCCGGCCTCGGCCACTGGCTCGGTAGTCGCGTTTGCTCGTGTGGTCTCAGAGATCGTCTCCACTGTTGCTTCGATCGTTGGTTCCGCCGCCGTTGTGTGCACGGCTCCGTCCGCTACCGGAGCGGCTGGAATCATAGAGGAAGCGAACCATCCGGTCAGCACTGGCGCGGCCGCACCTTCGCGAACCACGCCCGTGCCGTTTGGAAGTAGAACCACTTTCAACGAAGGCTGGCGATTGAGCGTATTCAGTGCCGTCAGAACGGCGGGCCCATTCTCCGTGTTAATCACGATGTGCTCGCCTGTCGAATACTTGTTTGTAGACGATCCTTTGCTCAGTCGGATCAGCTGTAGAAGCACTGGTCCGGTTTCCCTCGGTTCGAGGTCGCAGGCAGGCGAGACGCAGAGCCAGTAGTCGCTCGCCCTCGATCGCAGGACCGAGCCGGTCGTGATGTGCCCGCCACGGAATTCGTCGGAGATCATGAAGGCATTGACGGCGGGCAGCACCTTTTCCTGCCATTCGCATGTTGCGTCGGCGGCGACGTGTGCCAGTTCCCTGGCACGCACGTGCCGGCTGGTCTCGTCTGGACGCGGAGCACCGAGTGCAGTGGACAACCGCGCCGAGAGCATACTCGTCGCCGTCTCGGTGATCTTCACGTGCGTAGCCAGACGGCGGCGGATGAGGTCGACGAACCGGTCGATGAGGCTCTGGGCAGAGCCTGCTACTGCGCCCGCCGCCATTTTGCCGGCAGCCGCATCGTTGGATTCAAGCAGATAGAGCCCGAGACCGAGGCAGAGGTTGTCATCCAGCCAGGCCTCGTGGTCGGTGACAGCCTCAAGCTCAAGGGCGTTTTGGATCTCTGACAGAACAAGGCGATAGAAATTTGGGCGCCATGAGCGCAGGGCCGAGCCCACCCGGTTCCAGACGTAGGTTCCTTCGTCCTGGTCGTCTCCCACCTTCTGCTTATCGACGACCGCGACGAAGCAACTTCCACAGTGGATCCACATCGTGCTGGCGTCGGCTATGTTGCAGCGAAGTTCGAGAACCGGCCCCTCAGAGGGCGTGTGGCCCTCCGAGACAAGCTTGATCCAGTTGCGCGCGACATGGTCCGTCAGGGCGCGTAGGTTCTTCAAGTGGATTTCGGCGTCCAGCATGGCGGCCTTGAGATCGTCCTGCCAGGGCGTCTCGCCGTGAGCGAGATATGCCACGAGACCGCCCGCATCGATCTCGCGGAACTCCTCCCTGGCCAGGATCGCTCCCGCCTCGCCGAGTACTGCCGCCGTAGGAACCAGCTTCGGGTTGGGAGGCGCAACACCCCGCATGGCCGCCGCTGCCGATAGGGCGACTTTGCTCAGTGCATCGTTCGTGTAGAGGACTACCAGATTGAAGTGAGCCGATACGGCGAGGTGTCGAAGGATCTCCAGGGCAGCTTTGGGACCATCCGTACCCAACTGGTAGTCGAGCACGACCAAATCGCTCTTCCGCACCTTGTCGATCAGATCCAGGTCGGTTTCATCTGGCTTTCGCCAATTCTCGATGTCGCATATAAGCCCGCGTTGGTGGAAGAAGCCGTACAGGTTGACCGCCCGTCTGACCTCCCTGAATTCATCCTCCACAGTCGCGCTGCGCATCTGGAGATAGGTCGGAAACTGGTCGTCGATGAGCATGGCGGTTCGGATCGCATCGTCGCGAAAGCTCCGCACCACTGCGTCGGCGTAGTCGGCGTCAAATTGCGCCGTTTCCATCGCTCACCCCCCGAAGTTCGATAATGAAGTTGGCGCCCGACAAGACGTGGGGATCGGAGTCCTCGGCGTAGCGTATCGAGTGACGCCCGGCCTCGAGGTTCACTCGGCTCAGATACAGCCCGACCCCTCGACCGGACGAACGTTTCGTGAAAAAGAGCTGGAACAGACGCCAGACGTCGTCGCGATCGACGCCGGGGCCCGTATCCGCGACCACTACCTTGCCTTCGATGAAGTCGAGCCGCACGACCCGCACCGGTGACCGGGCCACCCAGTAGACGGCGTTGTTCACTAGGTTGATAAAAACCGGAAGGATCCGAGATCGCATCTCGGTGAAGCGGATCGCGTCGAACGTCGACGTCGTCTCGAACTGGACCTTATTGTCTTCGAAGGTCGAACCGAAGAATTCGCGTACGTATTCACCGATCATCCGACCCGTCATGGATTCGCGGATCCGTGCCCCGGCAAGCTGTAGGGGCGACAGGAACCGCAGCTTCTCCGTCAGGGCCCTGTGCGCCTCGAGCGCCTGTCGGTACGCCTTGCTACCTTTCACTTCGGCTGGAAGCATCTCCAGGTTTCGACTGACCTCGCCATCGAGCGACTCTAGCTCGTGACCGATAATCTCCACCGTGATTCCGAGCTGGGCGACGGCGTTCAGATCTCGGACTCTCCTATCGAGATCCTCGCGATCCTCGTCGACCGCGGCCAGAGCGGTCTCCACGTCGACGCCTTTGACGATACTGCCGACGTTGCGGATGATCGGGCGATAGCGCTCGGAGAATTCCGTCTCCAGCTGGAGACGGTTCGTCTCCAGCAAGGCCAGGACGTCGGCGAGATTCGTCGCCTTTGTGACGCCGCGAACGATTGGAGTGGTCGCCCGTTCGTAGCGGGTGTGGTCGTCCGCCAAGTTGGACGTCCATTGCTCCATCAGGGCACGGAAGCCTTCGCGCACCTCCCTCTGATAGCCGTCGAGCAACGCATCGATCGCTTTGCGATGACGCAGCTGCGCAGCGTGGGCGACCTCATTCGGCGATGCAGCGCCTTGGGCTGCCTCCATTGCTCGGAGGGCTTCCTCCGACTGCCGGACGAGGTTGGTTGCCTCGTCGATGTCATCGCGCAGTGTGCGGTAGGTCTGCTCGGCATCGCCGAGATTGCTCGGGACGTCGAGCGGCGTCACTTCAGCGATCTCCGCGCGAGTGAGCTCTAGTTCGCCCCTAAAGAATGCAAGCGCCTCGTGGTCGGAGCGGATAGCCACGTCGTTGAGCTTGTCGGCCACACCGTGGATCCGTTGGCTGATCGAAGGCATTCGAGCACTGGCGGCAGCCAGGTACTCCCGGAAAGCCGACTTCCGGGCCTTGCGAGCTTGATCTGCCGCCTTCTTGCCCTTCTGGTTACGCTTTTGGGCCTCGGCGATGCGTTCGGCCCGCTCCGGCGCATCGGTACCGAAGTAGTCCCGCGCGAGTTTGATTAGCAGGTCCTGGACCAGAAGCCGAAGCTCGCGACTGGCGCGGTTTTCGACCAGACCCTCACGGCCGGCCTTGTCGCGGAGGCTCGGGTTGTCGGATCTGGTGAAGGCTAGGCGGCCGAAGCTTCGCCGATGAGCCCAGAAGTACCGGCCAGCATGCTTCTGGCGGGTCTCCTCGAGTGAGAAGAAATCCGCATCCGCTGAGCCATATGGCATGACTCGCAGCCCGTCGCGATAGACCCGTACGCCGCCGTATTTGTCGACCTGATCCGCCAGGTCCTTGTGGCGCCGGGCATTGTGGCTCGAGTTGGCAGCAACTTGTTCAAACGTTCCAATAGAGAACTCGAAGGGCCCGGGCCGATCCGTCCGCGCCCTGGGGAGCGGTCGCTTCGGCTGAATGATCCGCTCGCCCAGGTCTTCACCGAAGGCGCGGACGGCGCCTCGAAACACGCCGTTGGCGTCGAACTGCCCCTCGACCGTGTGCTCTAGCTGGTGGAAATCATCCAAATCGAACCCGTCTGTGGACGACAGGACGCGTCGCGGCGTCTGCCCTCGGAAGGTGAGGACCTCATAGCCGAATTCGACAGGGTGGGAGGTCAGAGTATCGGTGAAGCCCGTCAGGATGTCGGTCAGGCGTTCCTTGACGGCTTTTGCCTCCTCATCCTCGTGCGAAGCCTCCAACCACACGGAAAGCTCGTGGTGGGCGCCGAGCAGGTAGAGGGCGGTGCCCTTGGCCGAGATTTCAGCGGTAACAGGCCACTCGTCGAGGTGCCGTCGTTGAAGCGGCATCTCCTTCCAAAACTCGATGATCCGCTGAGCTGTTGAGTTCTTGCCCTCCGCCTTTTCCTCGTCGGCATACCGCTGCCATTCCTCGGTCAGGATGCGGGCACCACCCTCTCCGACAGGACCGAGGTTGCTCAAGACGACCTCGATCATCTGTGGCAGCTCCGCGAGCACGTCCGCGCGGTCCGAGAACGTGCGGACGGGAATGACGATTTGATCGAGCGCAAGAAATGGGTTCTCGAACAGTCGCCAGTCGACGAGGACGGCCGAGGTGCGACCGCCCTGCTGCTGGGACAAGACCAGTGTCGCCGGCGCCAGGAAGGCGGCGGACAACCGCCCGATACCCTTCTCGCCCTGCCGCTGGCGGGCAGGGCCTACGAAATCGGCTGGTGGAGGCGGGGGCGGGCCGTCGACCTTGGACTCAGTCCCAATCACCAGCCATCGGTCGACGAAGTCGGACGCCGACATCCCGACCCCGTCGTCAAAGACCGCTGCCACGACCATGGCGCCGTCGAAGATGTTGAGGGAGACGTTGGTCGCGTAGGCGTCCCAAGCGTTCTTCCAAAGCTCGCTCACCGCCGTCGGCGCGTCGGCGATCTGGCCGCGACCAAGGTGGTCGATCGTCCGCGCCCGCGTCTTGAATGAGACATTCGAAGCCGACGGTGCGGCCGCGACTTGGGGGGCGGGGTCCTTACCCATGTGGAGCAGTCGACGCGCCTGCGGGCGGCGCGGCGTCCTGGACGTCAGGCCGCGCGATGGAGGCGGCGAGGTAGCGGGAGAAGAATTCCGCGAGCCTTGGAGGCACAGCGTTTCCAATCATGCGCGCGATCGGCTCGATCATGTCTGTGGGATAGAAGACGTAGTCGACGGGAAACGACTGGAGTACCGCGGCCTCGCGCAGAGAGATCCCCCGCAGCTGTTTGACGTCGAAATGACCGAACCGCCCGTTCGAGATGCTGTGGCATTTGGTGGTGATTGTCGGCGACGGCCGATCGGGGCTCATTCGTGTGTAGACGTCGGTAAAGCACCGCGTGTGGAGTTTCGCATTCACTTTGCGATGACAGGCGAGCGACAGGTCGCCATCCGGAGTGTCCTCCATATAGATATTCGACGCGCCCGGCAGCGCCGCAGAAAGGCGCTTCAGATTCAGGTCGCTCAACGATCGCGTCTTGTGGTTCGGGATCTTCGGATCCGTCGCGCCTGCCGCCAGCGCTGGGAGGTGGCCGATTGCCGCCTGGACCGTCTTGACGACGTTGTCTGGGGCCGCCTCGGGCACGACTAGCTCACCTGGGTCACCCGCGGTGAGGGACTCAGGGTTCGCCAGCTCGCGCCGTACAGCGACCAGGATAGAGCGCCGTCGATACTGAGGAACACCAAAGTTGGACGTGCAGACGACCTTGCTTCCTGTCACGTAGCCGAGCCGTCTCAACCGCGCCTTGAAGTCATCCCAAACGCCGCCGTACTTCGGGTCACCAATACCCTGAACGTTTTCCGACAACACCATCTCCGGCTGGAAGCGCTCTACGAACTTGGCTGCCTCAGTCAGGAGATTGCTGTCGCGCTCGCGACCGGCTTTGCGGGCCTCGCTCAGCTCCTTGCGAGCGAGCTTCGTGAAGGGTTGGCAGGGCGCGCAGATGGCGAAGAGGAGCGGCGTGCCCGGTACGCGACTGCGGTAGTGCCCGATCAACCGCTCAAGGTCACCCTCCAACTCGGCGTGTTCGCCGTCCGGATAGGCGTCGGTGGAGGGAAAGATGTCCCGCCTCAGAAACCTCGGGGGCGCGTAGTCGATAGTCGCATTCGAATTGTTCTCGACATAGGTCTCCCGGCAGCGAGTGTCCTTGTCCACGCCGGCGATAACATAGCCGCCTGCGTCAATCAGTCCGCGCGTGGTCCCTCCTGCGCCGCAGAAGAAGTCCACGGCGAGAAAGTCCGGGCGCCGCTTGATGACGTCTCTTTTGGCCAGGCTGGTCATTCCTGCCCCCCAGCGGGGTGGGTGGAAACAGCGATCGCTCTTATACGAGCGACTTCGTGTTGATCGAAGATCCGCCAGCCATTCCGATCACGCCGCGCGGCATCCGCGATCTTACCCAGTTTGATCCACCGGAGGAGGGTAGGCTTCGATATACCCGCAGCTGCCGCAGCTTCGGCAGCGTGCATATGATCAACTCGCATTGTGGAACCCTCAACTGCGATTAAGTATAGTCAACAATGATTGCGGGAACAAGACCGTCTCAACCGCTAGAATCGACATCAGGGGGCCACTCGCTGTCAAAGTCGAGCCTCGTCGAGGATTGTTCAGCAAGACCTAGATCCTCAGCACGAGCCGGGAGCTGACGAAGGACAGAAGGACGACCTACATCGCGTTACCCACTGCGGGCGGCTTCTGGCGCATTCGTCTACTCGGTCAGACACGCCCGTTCGGGACTTCCATATGATCGACTAAGCGCCTCAAATCGGAAAGAGACCCGGCGTTTCTATATAGGTCTATGGTTCACATCCCCGACGAAGGGACACACCGTCGCCCACGCACCACTCGGCTCCGGCGAAGGAGACGGCGCAGTCAGGTGGCAAGCAGCATTTCTCGTCACGGCCGCATTCGAGGGCGCCCGAGCCTTCACGAATGATCGGTCGATGCGGACCATGGTGACGTTGGCGATTCCGGCCACATCTTCCGAATGCCGATGAGCGCTCTTGCACTCCTCTTCGCCGGCTGCTCATGTACATCCGAGAGATGTAGGTGGGTGCTTTGCAGTGATTTGTCTCGGTCGTTTTCGAACCGTATTCCTCATCTTCGCCTGCTTGCTCACTTCGGCTGTGTTGGCCGCCGAGGAGAAATCGCGCATCGCCTCGTCGATCGAGGTCCAGCGCGCCCTCTCGCTGCGGGGGCACGACGTCGGCGCCGTCGACGGCGTGTGGGGCAAACGTTCCGACAGAGCGCTGCAGGCCTTTCAGCGGGCCGCCGGCCTTCCAGCGACCGGAATCGTCGATCGAACCACGCTGCGCCTGCTGATGCCCGAACGCTTCGGCCTCGACGCCGAGATGAAGGTGGCGGCCGATCAGCGGACCGAGCCCCTCCTCGACCGGACCAACGGCGACCTGGTCACCCTCCTGCGGCTGTCCCTGACCGGGATCGGGCGCTGCAGTATCGCTGACGTCGACACGACCAAAGTGGTCGAGCGTGTAAAGGGCCGGTTCGCGGATCGATACGACGAGCTGCGGACGATCATCGAGATCGCCGCCGATCGAGAGGTCACCGGGCGTCCCTTTCTCGACGATGCCCATCGCTCCCGATCCTGTCCGGAGTGGGCGACGATGGCGGCATCGTTCGGCCTCGTCTTCGAGAAGCCGGCCCCACCGACGACTCACGTCTCTCCTCCGGCGGCCATGATCGCGCCACCCGAGGTGCGGCCGGCACCGATCCCGCCGAGCCCGTCCCAATCGACCCCGTGGGGTGGTCTCGCCTTCATCGGCGCGCTCGCCTTCGCCGGGGTCGTCTGGTGGCTGCGGCGGACGACCCGTGCCGTGGTCGGCTCGGCTGCGACGGCTTCGGCGGAGCCGGATCGCCGACCGGTCGTCGCTACGGAGGTCGCCCAGCCGGCGGTCTCCGTCGGAGCGCCGGCTGATCCTCTCGCGCAGAGGCTCGACGAATACGGCCGGACGCTCGACGAGGCCCGGCGGCGACGAGAATGGTATTCCGGCGGGCGCGCCGAGGGGGAGAAGATCGTCGTGGCGACGATCACGGCCTCTACCGACGAGCCGATGCGGCGGCAAGAGCAACGACCGACATCCGGCCTCGCCACCGAATTGGAAGCGCACCGACGTTCCGTCTTCGAGGTCCTCCGCACCCCCTCCCCGAAAGGGTCTCCCGCGATCTGGATCCCCGAGGGAACGCCGGTGACCATCGGTTCCCGATCGGTTACGCGGGGGTCGATCTGGCTCGGCGGCACGTTGCCGCGCCGGGGCGACCGCTTCACCAACGAGAACTGCCTCGTCGACCCCGCTCTGCCGATCGCGACGCGAGTCGATCCGAGCGAGCTCTACCTCCCCTACTGGCCCTCCTATTCGGACCTCTCCCCCTCGGCGCGGAAGGTCTACGTCGACTGGCTGGCGAGCGACAGATCGGACCCGACCACCGAAATCGGCTTCGTCTTCCTGTATTTCTACGGTCTCGAACGACGCCTGATGATCGATTGCCCGGCATCCGATCGTCTGCCCGTTCGCCGTGAGGTGAAACGTCTGCTCGACATCCACGGCACCAATCACTCGTTCCGTCGGTATGCGACGACGTTGCTGAGATCCGAGGCGATCAAGGCCGAGGGCGTCACTGCGGACCTCTGCTGGGATCCCGACGCTTCCGGTTTCGAGGTTCCCTTGGAAATCCTCGTCGCCCTCGGTCGACGGGTCGCAGACGGACAGCCGATCGAACCGGACCTGCTGCTGGCCTTCACCAAGACCCATCCAGAGACCAACGTCCGCACACCCGCCAAGCGAGCCCCTGCCGAATTGCGAGCGCTCTTCGCCGACGCCGTCGCGAAGACCTTTCCCAAAGGCGTCCGGGTCGGCGGAGCCTCACGCATTCGCCGGCTGAAGGCGAGCTATCGCGCTGCCAGTGGTTCGTTCGAGATCGATCTCGTGACCGCCGAGCACGGTCTTCCCGACATCTCCGGTCTCGCCGAACCGATCGGCACCGCCCGTCGCCTTCTCGAGGACTGCACGACCGCGCTCGACGCCTACAGCCGCGAACTCGGGAAATCCCCCGGTCTCGTGCCGACCCTGGCCGCCGTCGCCAGACTGCCGGCGCTCCTGCGCCAAACCCGCGCCGAGGCCCTCCCGGGCAATCCTCTCGCCGTCTTGCGGGACCTCGCGCAGACCGGCGACCCCGTCACCGCGCGCGATCTGGCCGCGCGTCTCGGCCTCGACACCGGCGGATCGATCGCCAAGGCGCGCCTGCGCGATTGGGCGGCTCTCCTCACCAGCCTCGGCTTCGGCGTCACCTTCGATCCGCTCGCCGTCCTGCGGCCGGTGAAGGCCGATGATCCGGCGGTCGTCTTCGCGCTCGAACGAGACGACGGCACCCCGGCTCCCCCCGGCGACGCCTTTCGGATGGCTCAGCTCTCGCTCGCCCTGGCGATGATGATCGCACTGGCCGACGGCAGCTTCGATCCGTCGGAGCAGGCGGGCCTCCTGGCTATGATCGCGCACACCGAGGGGCTCGAGCCCGACGAGCGGCGGCGTCTGATCGCCGAGATGAAGGTTCAGATCGCCGCGCCGCATGGGCTCGCCGATCTGAAGGCGCGGCTGAAGGCGGCACCGGCGAGTGCTCGCGAACAGTTGGGCCGATCGCTGATCGCCATCGCCGGGAGTGACGGCATCGTCGAGCCCCGCGAGGTCGCGCTGCTCGAAAAGCTCTTCCGACAACTCGACCTCGACGGTGCCTCGCTCTACGCCCAGCTGCACGGCAACGTCGTGTCGATGCCCGTGGCTTCGCCGAAGGCGACGCCGGACCCGCAAACTCCGGCGGTCCCCCTCTCTCGCGCCACGGCGCCGGCATCGCCCGGCGGCATCGACCTCGCTCGGCTCTCCGCCATCCGTCGCGAGACGGCGGGGACGGCATCGGTCCTCTCGCAGATCTTCGCCGAGGACGAGCCCGATGTGGAGGAGATCGCCGCGCCGCCGCCAGACGTCGCCGGCACCGACGACGAGGGCGACGACGGGCTCGACGGTCGCCATCGGGCCCTGCTCGCCGAAATCGTCGAACGCCCGGAGTGGCCGCGACGCGATTTCGAACAATTGGTCCGCAATGCCGGCCTGATGCCGGGCGCGGTGATCGAGGTCCTCAACGACTGGGCGCTCGACCGCTTCGAAGACGTCCTCATCGAAGGCGACGACCCGATCGTCGCCAACGCCCACCTTCTTCCCGAAACCCGTTCGAGTAGCCCCGCATGACCCCGAAGCCGACCATTCGCCCACGTGATCGCGACACCATCATCAATGCCCTCAGGGCCGGCGTCGTTCCGCGCATCGGCCTGCAGCACGTGCAGGTCGGCCGCCAGCGCGAGATCGAGGCTCTGGTCCGCGACGTCGACCGCATCGCCGAGGGCGGCGCCGGGATCCGCTTCGTCATCGGCGAATACGGGGCCGGCAAGACCTTCTTCCTGTTCCTCGTGCGGCAGATCGCCCTGCAGAAGAAGCTCGTCGTCGCCCAAGCCGATCTCGGGCCGGATCGCCGCATCCACGCCACCGGCGGCCAGGCCCGCAGTCTCTATGCCGAGCTCGCCAAGAGCATCGCGACTCGAACGGCGCCGGAAGGCGGGGCCCTGAAGAACATCCTCGAGAGCTTCATCCAGAAGACGACCGAAAAGGCGGCCGCGTCCGGCAAGACCATCGAGGCGGCCATTCGCGAGGCGCTCGCCGACATCCGCGACATGGTGTCGGGTTACGACTTCGCCACCGTGGTCGCCGCCTATGCCCGCGCCTACGAGGAAGGCAACGATGACCTCCAGGCCGCCGCCCTGCGCTGGCTGCGCGGCGAATACACCACCAAGACCGAGGCGCGCGCCGATCTCGGAGTCCGCACCATCATCGACGACGCCTCCTTCTACGACGGACTGCGCCTGATCGCCCGCTTCACGCGGCTCGCCGGCTTCGGCGGCCTGCTGGTCTGTCTCGACGAGCTCGTCAACCTCTACAAGCTGCAGAGCGTGCAGGCGCGGAAACAGAACTACGAGCAGATCCTGCGCATCCTCAACGACGTGCTCCAGGGAACGACCGAGGGGCTCGGCTTCGTCCTCGGCGGCACGCCGGAATTTCTCTACGACACCCGCCGCGGCCTCTACTCTTACGAAGCGTTGCAGTCGCGGCTGGCGACCAACGGCTTCGCCGTCGATGGTCTCGCCGACTATTCCGGCCCGGTCGTCCGCCTCGCCAATCTGACGCCCGAGGAACTGTTCCATCTGCTCGAGCGCCTGCGCGACGTCTTCGCGGCCGGCGATCCGGCCCGCCACCTCCTCCCCGACGAAGCCCTGCACGCCTTCATGGAGCACTGTGAGAAACGCATCGGCGAGGCCTATTTCCGCACCCCGCGCAACACGGTGAAGGCCTTCGTCGATCTCCTCGCCATTCTGGAGCAGAACCCGGGGACCGACTGGCGCGACCGTCTAGGCGTCGTGTCGATCGCCGCCGACCCCGGGATGGTCGAAGATCTCGCCATCGTCGGCGACGACGGCGATGACGACGACGCGCTGACCGCCCTCAGGCTGTGACGCTCATGGCGGCGCTCGATCGTCTCGCCGAACCCGTCCGCCGCTGGATCTGGCAGCAGAACTGGACCCGCCTGCGCGACGTCCAGGACAAGGCGATTCCGGCGATCCTGGCCGGTGGCGACGTGGTGATCTCGGCGCGCACGGCGGCCGGCAAGACCGAAGCGGCTTTTCTGCCGCTGCTGACCCGCATCGTCGCGACCGGCGGCCCCGAGACCCAGGGGTTCGCCGCACTCTACGTGGCGCCGCTCAAGGCTCTGATCAACGACCAGTATCGTCGACTGGAGTCCCTCTGCGAGGCCTGCGCGGTGCCGCTCCATCGCTGGCACGGCGACGTCTCGGCCGAGGTGAAGAAGCGCGTGCGCGATCGACCGACCGGCATCGTCCTAATCACGCCGGAGTCGCTGGAAGCCACCCTCGTGCGCCGTGGCCGCGACGCACCGCGCCTCTTTCGCGATCTCGAGGCGATCGTGATCGACGAGTTGCACGCCTTCATCGGCTCCGAACGCGGCATGCAGTTGCAGTCGATCCTGACGCGGATCGAAGTCGCGGCAGGTCGCGAGCGGATCGACCGGATCGGCCTGTCTGCGACCCTCGGCGACATGGGGTTGGCGGCCGAGGCACTGCGGCCGCGCGGTGGCGATCACGTCACCCTCGTCCACGGCGACGATCCCGGCAACGGGCTGCGCCTGCAGATTCGGGGCTACGAAGTGACCAGGACCGACGCACGTACGACGGCGGCACTGGAAGTCGAGGATGAGGACGCCCCTCCCCCCGAGCCGCCGCCCCTGGTTCCGCCGAGGCTCGCCTACGATCTCTTCCGTCTGCTGCGCGGCAAGACCAATCTGCTCTTCGCCGGCTCGCGCGACCGCGTCGAGATCTACGCCGACACGCTCCGAGCGATGTGCGAGGAGAACGCCCTTCCCAACGAGTTCTTCCCCCATCACGGCAATCTCGCCAAGGCCGCGCGCGAGGATCTCGAGATCCGACTGCGCGACGACCCGCGCCCGACGACCGCCGTCGCCACCACGACGCTCGAACTGGGCATCGACATCGGCGACGTCGATGCCGTCGCGCAGATCGGCCCGGGCGTCTCGGTCGCCTCGTTGCGCCAACGCCTCGGCCGCTCAGGGCGGCGCGCCGGTCGACCCGCCGTCTTGCGGATCTTCTCGCCGGAGTTCGCCGTCGGCCCGGGCGCCAACGCCGTCGACCGGCTGCACCTCGACCTCGTTCAGGCGATCGCGATGATCGTCTGCCTGGAGGAAGGTTGGTGCGAGCCGCCGAACCCGACGGGTCTGCATCTGTCGACCCTGATCCATCAGATCCTCGCCACCGTCTGCCAGACCGGCGGCATTCGCCCGGCCACCGCCTGGAAGCTCCTGTGCGACCGTGGTCCGTTCTGGACGGTGAGCAAATCGGTCTTCGCCGATCTCCTGCACGCCATGGCGCGCCCGCAGGCCCGCTTGATCGAGCAGTCGCCCGACGGGCTCCTGATGATCGGCGAGCAGGGCGAGGCCATCGCCGAGGCCCATGACTTCTATGCGGTCTTCGCCACGCCGGTGGAGTATCGGATCGTCCACGCCGGGCGCACGCTCGGCACCAAGCCGATGGACGTCACCGTCGCGCCCGGGCAGACGATGATCTTCTCGGGACGCCGGTGGCGAATCGTGACGATCGACGACGAAGCGCGGGTGATCGCGGTGGAGCCGACCCGCCGCGCCCTGCCGCCATCGTTCTCCGGCGATTGGGGCGGGGTGCACGATCGCCTCGTCGCGACGATGCGCGCCGTGCTCGCTTCGAGCGAGGTTCCCGCCTATCTCGATGCCGAAGCCTCGCGCCTTCTCGCCGAGGCGCGGTCGGCCTGGGTGGATCTCCGCCTCGCCGAAACCTCGATCGTCGCCGACGGATCGGGCGTGCTTCTCTTCCCCTGGGTCGGGACGCGCAAGCTCGAGACCTTCGCGCTCGCCTTGACCGCACGGGGCTTCGTCGTCGGAACCGAGCGTCACGCCGTCGCCATCGAAAATTGCGGCACCGATGGTATGCGCGCCAAGCTGGAGGTCCTGTCGCACGAGCCGCCGCCGGATGCCAGAACCATCGCCGAGCACGTCACCAAGCCCGAACGCGCGAAATTCGACGGCTTCCTGACCGACGACCTCATGAAACTCGTCGTCCTCACCGAACGGCTGGAGATCGGCTCGATCCCAACGACGGCCGCGCGTGTGTTGGGATCCGGCGAGGGATAGTTCGTCCAGCGCCGTCCCTACCCTCGTCCGATGACCGTTGCCGCGTTCGTCACGATTACACCCCGCCGCATTCCCCCTCTCCTGCCGCGAGCCCTGCGAGCGCCATCAGCGTCCGCTCGAGATCCGTCCTACTCTGGGCGCCGAGACCGAGCCGCAGGCCGGGATTGAGCGTCTCGGAGAGGCGTTGACGTAGAAGGTCCGCTCCGGTGCCAGTTCGGTCAGCGTCGGCAGATCCGGCGGCGTGAACAGCGAATGTACGGCGTCACCCCGCGCTCGCCCGTGGCGACCGCCCCAGAACGACCAACGCCACCGCCACAAGCCCCAAGGGCACGAAGGAGGTGGCGAGGACCATGGTCCAGCCCGACGCCGCCAACAGGCCGCCGGAGGACAGCGAGCCGAGCGTCATCGTGCCGAACACCAGGAAGTCGTTGAGCGACTGCACCCGCGTCCGCTCCTCGGGGCGATGGCACTCGAGCACCAGGGCGGAGGCGCCGACGAAGCCGAAGTTCCAGCCGATGCCGAGCAGGATCAGCATCCCCCAGAAATGCGCCACCTCGATGCCGGTCAGGCCGGTGGCGGCGGAGATCGCGATGAGAACGAGGCCGAGGGCGACGATCGGCACGGCGCCGAAGCGGGTGATCAGATGCCCGGTGACGAAGCCCGGCGCGTACATGGCGACGATGTGCCACTGGATGCCGAGGTTCGCCGTCTCCTGCGGCAGACCACAGAGCCGCATCGCGAGCGGTGCGGCGGTCATCAGGAAATTCATCACCATGTAGGAGACGACGCCGCACACCACGGCGACGACGAAGCGCGGCTGGCGAGCGATCTCGCCGAGCGGCCTGCCGCCGGCGATCTCGGCGCGGCTCGGCATCGGCACGTGGACGCCGGCGAGAACCAACGCGGAGAGCGCGGCGACCGCGGCCTGGCCGAGATGGGTGGCGGCGAAGAGGTAGGGCGGCCACAGATCCATGGTGTGATTGACGAGCTGCGGGCCGATCACCCCGGCGAAGACGCCGCCGGCCATGACCAGCGACATGGCGCGCGGGCGCCGCTCCGGGGTCACGCAATCGGCGGCGGCGAAGCGGAACGACAACACGACCGCGCCATAGGCCCCGCCGAGGAAGGCGGAGAGGCAATAGAGCCAGAACATCCCTTCGATCACCGCCACCATGGCGAGGAGCCCGGCGAGCACACCGGCCCCGGTGCCGACGAGGAAGGCGGCGCGGCGGCCGTGGCGTCGGGCGAGCGCCCCGGCCGGCAGCGTGGCGACCGCCATGCCGACGACGAAGATCGAGATCGGCAGGGTGGTCAGTGCCTTGGACGGGGCGAGGACGTCGCCGACGATCGCCCCCGTCGCATAGAAGACGGCGGCATTGGCCCCGGCGAGCGCCTGGGCGATCGCCAACCGCGCGACGTCACCGGTGCCTTTCTCGATCCGAATTGCGGGCATCGTTTCCTCGTCACGGCGGGACGCTGGGCATCGATCGCTCGGACGAGCGCTCGGACCGCCGGAGGTAGCAGGGCACGGGCAGGAAGGGAACCGTCATCGAGACGTCAGCGGCTCCCGCGCGGACCGGCGACGGCGAGAGCGAGGCCGGCCAGAATGAGCCCGACACCGGCGGCGAAGAGCCAACCGAGCGCATCGCCGAACATCGCGGCGGCAGCGGCGATGCCGACGACGGGCTGGAGATACTGCACGGCGGCCGCCGTCCGCGCCGGCACGGTGCGCAACAGGTGCAGCCACAGAAAGAGCCCGGCGACCGTCACCGCCATCCCGAGATAAGCGGCTACCACGAGACCCTCCGTCGTGAGGCGGATCGGCACATGCGCGATCTCCCACGCCGTCCACGGCAGGAGCGAGACGAAGCCGAAGACCGTGCTCCATGCCGCCACCGCGGCGGTTCCGAAGTCGCGGGTCAATTCCACGCTCCACACGTAGTAGAAGGCGATGGCGAGCGCCGAAATCAGCAGCCAGACCGCGCCGACCAACGTCGATCCGCCCGACGGCGCGGTGTCGCCGCCCTGCCCCGTCGCCACCAGCGCGATGCCGACGAAGGCGGCGACGAGCCCGATGCGCTGACGAATGGTCACCGCCTGCTTCAGCCGAACGGCGGCGAAGACCACGACGAACAGCGGGATCGTCGCCGAGACGATCGTGCCGACCGAGGCGGTCGTGCCCTCGATACCGAGGGTCTGCGCCACCTGACCGACGCCGATGCCGAGCCCGCCGAGCGCCGCGACGCGCGGCCAGGCGCGCCGGGGTAGCCGCCGGCGGGCTCCGAAGGCGAGGAGCAACGGCACCGCAATGGCGAAACGCAGGGCGGTGAGCGTCAGGGGCGGCAACGTCTCCAGGCCGTATTTGGTGATCGGGATCGACAAGCCCCAGATCACGGCGAGCGCCAGCATCCATGCCGCACTCGACGGGGTGACGCCACCGAACGATTCATGCCCGCTTCCCGCCGCCATCGGCCGCCTCTCCTGCTCGATCCTCTCCGAGAAGGATAGGCGAAGCGCCCCTTGCCTCGATTTCTTTTTCGGTGATCATATGCGGATCGATTGTGACATCGACCTCCATGAAGAGAAATCGAGAGGCCCAAAAATGCCGTCCGACTTCTCAAATCGCATGTCCTCCGTCGAAGCCTCCCCGGCGCTCGACGCCATCGATCGACGCATCGTCGCGCGTCTCCAGCGCGACGGCTCGATCGCCAATCAGACGCTCGCCGACGAGATCGGGCTGTCGCCACCCGCCTGTCTGAAGCGGGTGCGGCGCCTACGCGCGACGGGAATCATCGAACGCACTGTGGCGTTGCTCGCCCCGGCGGCGCTCGGGGTGCCGCTCTTGACCGTGGTGCGGGTCAAGCTCGACCGGCCGACCGAGGAAGCGATGGCGAGTTTCGAGGCGCAGATGAGGGATCTGCCCCGGGTGACGCAGTGTTTCACCGTGACGGGCGACATCGACTACGTCCTGCTGGTGCGCAGCCGCGACGTCGCAGACTATCAGGACTTCGCCCGCAAGATCCTGGCGACCGCCCCGGGCATCCGCGCCTACACCAGCGAAATCGTCCTGTCGATCAACAAGACCACCACCGAACTGCCGGTCGGTGACGGTTGATCAACGCCGGGCAGTCGGTTCGACCAGAGCGTCGCAGACGACCACCCATGCGCCACGAACCGCCGCGTCCTAACACTTCTTCTCAACTCGATCAGATCGGCAAACATACCGGCAATCGTTGCGCTCACAGTTGACATAAGCATCCTGTTTCAAACATGATTTTCCGGCAACGAAAGCGGCGGAAAATGATCTCGACCTATCTCTTCGAACCCCTCGTTCCCGAGGACACCAAGCACGTGTTGGCCGACCTCGCGACTGAGCTCGTTGCCAAATCGAACGGGCTCGCCGGTCGACTCCACCCGCTTCTACTCACCAGCGTCGGCGACCTCGTCCGCTCGATGAATTGCTACTATTCGAACCTGATCGAAGGACACAACACCCATCCCGTCGATATCGACCGGGCGTTGAGCGGCGACTATTCGACAGATCCCGGTCGACGGGATCTTCAACGCGAAGCGATCGCCCACATCGAGGTGCAGCGGCTCATTGACCGAGGAGAAGCTCCCTCCCCTACCCTGTCGACGGACTTCATCCTCTGGCTTCATCGGGAGTTCTGTAGCCGCCTTCCCGATGATCTCCTGTGGGTGGACAATCCCGACACGGGAGAACGCTTGGCCGTCGTCCCGGGTGAGTTCCGGCAGGTCCATGTTCAGGTCGGGCGGCACATCCCTCCAGGCGGTGACGAGATCGCGCCCTTTCTGGCGAGGCTCGTCGATGCCTACGCCCCGGGTCGCCTGTCGAAGATCCAACGGATCACTGCGGTCGCCGCCTCGCATCACCGGTTGCTCTGGGTTCATCCGTTCCTGGACGGCAATGGGCGTGTCACCCGGCTTCTGTCTCATGCGCTCTTTCGAGAGCTCGGCGTCGGATCCGAGCTCTGGTCGATTTCCCGCGGGCTGGCGCGACAGGTCGATCGCTACAAGGCCAAGCTCATGGGAGCCGACGAGCCCCGCCGAGGGGATCTCGATGGGCGAGGCAATCTGACCCTCGCGGGCCTCGAGGCATTCTGCGCCTTCTTCCTCGAGATCAGCCTCGACCAGGTCGCCTTCATGGAAGGCCTGTTGGATCTCGACGGTCTTCTGCGACGGATGGAAATCTGGTGCGAGGAGGAAATCCGCGCCAAGACGCTGCACCGTGGCTCGTGGTCGCTGCTCCGCGAAGCCGTCGTCATGGGCGAGTTTCCCAGAGGGCGCGCCGGCTCGATCACCGGCTACGAGGAACGTCAGTCCCGCACAGTTCTGACCCAACTTCTGGCACGCGGACTTCTGGTCTCGAATGGTCCCCGAGCGGCCGTCCGGCTCGGATTTCCCATCGACGTGGTAGAGCGCTGGTTTCCCAAGCTCTATCCTGGTTTGTGACCGATCTTCACCCGGCGATGGAGAACACCGGTGTCCCGTGCCGACAGCGTCGCCCGCATTCGGATCGAACTTCTCGACGTCACGCCGAAGATCTGGCGAGTGATCGAGGTTCCCTCGACCGCCAGCCTGCGGGGCCTGCACGACGCGATCCAGGCTGTCGTCCCCTTCGACAATCGTCATCTCTTCGTGTTCGAGATCGGCGACCGCCGCTACGGCATCCCCGACCGAGAGTGGGGTGCCGACTTGCGGGACGCCAAGAACATCAGGATCGGAGCCCTGATCGACCGAGGGGTGAGCGAGCTCACCTACACCTACGACTTCGGGGACGATTGGCGATTTCACCTCACGATCGAGGAGGTTCTGCCTTTCGTCGAAGGAATGAGTTACCCGCATCTCGTCGGCGGCGCTCGGCGAGGGCCTCCTGAAGATGTCGGAGGGATTCCCGGTTTCGAGGAGTTTCTCTCCGCCATGGGAGATCCGACCCACGAGCGCCATGCCGAGGTGTCCCGCTGGTATGGTCGCCCCTTCGACCCGGAAGAAATCGATCACACGGAGATCGCCGCTCGGCTGGCCAAGCTCGTTCGACGCCGAGAGATCGGCAAAGCGTCCCACGCGAAGAACCGCAAAGCGGAAGCCGCCCGCCAATTTCCTGATCCGGGTGAACCGTGGCGGTTCTGCCCGACCGGCGATCTGAAACTCCAAACCGAACCGTTCGACACCTCCTTCTCACGCCCTCGCCTTCTCTCGCTTCCTGCTGCCGATCAGCGCCATCAACATCGGGCCGAGGCTGAAGCCGCCCTCCTCCGCCTTGCGCGTCAGGCTGCGAAGGTAGCCGCCGGCCGAGGCGATCATCGCGTGACGTTGCAGGATCGCGGCGACGACGACCGCTGCCTGAACCTCGCCGAGGATTCCCCTCGCCTCCTCCCAGGCACTCGGCGAAATGCCGAGCATCGGCCTCACCACGGCCGCAGTGGCGAGGAAGTCGCGCCAGTTGGAAATGCCGTCTCGGGCATAGTCGATGATGTCGGGACAGGCCTGGAGCACCATCCCCAAAGGGAAGACGCCATCCGCGAGTTTGGGCGCTCGTGGTTCGATCTCTGCCCTCGCCGCCCTCACTGCTCGGAAGCGAGGTTCAAGTTCAGTAGAGGGGTGTGGGTTTGAATTCTGTATGTGACGCTCAATTTGAGACTCATCGACGCTCGGATTTTCGTCTTTTCCATGCATTTCCAACAGCATGAACACGTCGTCGGCGAGCGTCGACAAGTCCTCGGCGATTCCCTCTAGCTGCACGAGCCCGGCATTGCGCGGAATGGCGTCGACGATCGAGCGGAAATGAGCATGGACCTCGCTCCAGTCTGCCGGCCCCCTGCCCTCTCGGCGCGTCGCGACGCCCTCCTCGAGGCCAGTGGCAATCATCTTGGCGATATCGCGGCGGCAGATGGTGATGCGCTCGCGCGCCAGCCGCAGCGCCCGATCGGCGGCGCGAACGTCCTCGGCGAGGCTCTCGATCTCCTCGGCGCGGGCAACCAGCGGCGTCAGATCGAAGCCGAAGGCCTGATCGATCTCGCCCCCCTCCCCTTTGCGAGCGTAGCGCTTGCCGTTGGGGCTGTCGCGGCGCACCACGAGACCGGCGTCGACCAGACCAGCGATGTGACGGCGCAGGGTCGCCGGCGCCATGCCGTGGGCCCGGAGTGCCAACTGCCGGTTCGACGGCCACACCACGAGCTTGTCGCCGGACAGCGTCGTCTCCGGATGGAAGCTCAGGAGCGCGTCGAGCACCGCCAGCGCCCGCTCGGAGACCCCGAGCCTGGCTTTGGCAGTACAGATCGAACGGAAGACCTCCCACTTGTGGACGACCTTCTCGGGGGCTCGCGCCTCCGCCTTGGACTGCGCGGCCACATGGGCGAGCGTCAGCGATCGCCCTCCGAAGGGCGTTCTGGACTGATAGGGCTGCATGATGCCTTTGCCTTCATTCGGGCAAAGAAAATCTGCTCGCCGTCAACGACAAGCCGACGGGTTCTAAAACCTTGACAGCGATTCGCGGAAGTGTGATTCTCTCAGTCGCCAAACTAGAGAGATGGGCTTCCGGAACGTCGTTTCGGGGGCCTTTCTTCTTTGCGGGCTACCTCTTCGTGGTGTGGTTTGAGAGCGGCTGGCTTCCGAGATTGGACCCTAGCTCGGGGTTTGGCCTCCTTCTTCCAGAAACTGCCGATGGAGCTCATCGAGCCGAGAGGCCACGAAGGCTCCAAAATTGGGGGTGGCGCGTTCATCGATGGTGAGCGTCGTCTTCCCTCGCCCGTATTCGACTCGGGCAGCCTTCAGGCCGGAAGAGGTCGACCATTCGATAACGTCCGATCCAGGACGCCGTTCATTCGAAGCGAGACACTCGAAGACCAATGCGAAGCGGCCATCGGAGTCACTCGCCAAGAAGCGCTCGGAGGAGCGAAGTTCACTCAGACGCCCATCGGCAGCGGCGAGCTTGAGCTTTTCCGCCACCGCGATCCAGCGTGCTCGTCCGGCCTTGCCCGCAGGGCCGATGTCGACCAGAAGATCATCGGGGATCATTCTCACGACAGAGATGTAGCGACTGAGATCCGCCTTATCGGTCGACAGCGCCGCGACGATCACCGATCGTTCAAACCCCATGTCCTCGAGACGCCTAGCGAAGAGCGCCTTCTCGATGAAGGACAGATCCTTACGGTCGAGGTTCTCCTTGCCCTGAGCCACGACGAGTTCATCGTCCGTCATCTTCTGAACGATGGCCCGTACCGGCCGGCCGAGCTTGGCCACGGCGCGCAGACGTCTATGCCCGTAGGCGACCTGATAGCGGCCAGACACTGCCGGGTGTGGTCGAACGAGGATAGGCACCTGCTGCCCGCTGGCCTCGATGCTCGCGACCAGTTCGTCGAAACTCGGATCCACCTCCAGCGTGAGCCGATCCCGCACGATCGAGCCGTCGATCGACGTCGTGTCCAATTCGACCACGGCGTATCCAGACGACAGCTGTTCCTGCAGGCGGGATGCGGTGCGGGCATCATCGGCCAATTGTTGCAGCGAGCTTCCCATCGCAGTGATGGCGCCGCTCCGAACCCGCTCCCTCTCTTGAACCGGGGAAGGGTTGGGAGCTCCCAACTTCGTCATGAAGAGCGAATTGACGGTGTCTTTGCGACTCATGGCAAAGAGCCCTCCGGCACGGCTCGAAAGCAGGGTTTATGCGACGATCGACGAGCAACGCCGTTGGGAGCTCCCAACTGAGTCGACCTCCGGTCGCCGTGGACACCTTTTGAGTGTCGGATATCGATGGTGAGCGGCCTCATCCGACGCGCCCCCAAGCCTGCTTGATCAAGCTCTCGATTTCCCCATTCACTCCGTCGAGCGCTTCCATCGCGCGGTCGTAGGTCGACCGCGTCATGTTCTCGCGACCGATCTCGTAGAGCGTCTGCTTGGTGAGGCCTGCGTCGGAAATCGCCGTGCTCTTCACCATCGGGTTTGTGAGTACGTGGTCACCGAAGAGGTTCCGCAAGAACGCGACGACCTTGGTCTGCGGCCCGTCTTGCGCCTCGTACCTCGTCACCAGATAGCGAATGAAATCGTACTGCAGGCGACCGCCGGCCTCCCTCACAACCGAAAGCAGATCATGAGTCATGAGCAGGAATTGGCTCATGGACGCGAGATCGAGCATTTGCGGATGGATGGTGATCGTCATCGAGGTCGCGGCACACAAGCCGCTCAGCGTGAGGTATCCGAGCTGCGGAGGACAATCGATCACAACCACGTCGTATCGTTCGGCCACATCGCCGAGCGCTTCCGCGATCCGGAGATAAAAGACGGAACCGTCCCCGTGCGCTCCGCGGGCAAGCGCCCGCGGCGACATATGCTCGAACTCCATCAGCTCGAGATTGCCGGGAACCAGATCGAGACCGTCGAAATAGGTCTTGCGAACGACCTCGTGAAGCGGCCTCCGTTCCTCGTCATACCGAATGGCGGCGTAGAGAGTCTGGTTCGCCCCCACATCGGTCTCCGGAAGCACCCCGAGCAGGGCCGACAGGCTGGCTTGCGGATCGAGATCGACCGCGAGAACTCGATACCCCTGTAGTGCGAGGTACTGTGCGAGATGGGCAGAGGTGGTGGTCTTTCCCGACCCACCCTTGAAGTTCGTGACTGCGATGACCTGGAGATGCTCTTGACCGGAGCGGTGTGGTACGAACTCTCTGGCGTCGCGTCCGCGGGCCGATGCAGCGAGCAGCGCGCGAATCTCGTTGATCTGGGAGAGCGTGTAGAGACGCCTCCCAGAATGGGTGAGATCCGGTTGCGGCCCTTCGCCAGCGAGTGTCATCTTTCGAAGCGTCGAGTCGGAAATACCCATCAGGCGAGCAGCCTCGCCGGATGTGAAGCGCCGAAGCGTCTTCTGAGACGTCGGGGGGAAGAGCGCTTCGCTCATCGCCTGTAGCTGAGAACTGAGCAGGCGCGCGTGCTCGCCGATCATCACGTCTACGGTGGCCGCGTCTTCCGCAGAGGGCATTCGGGGCGTGTTCACGTTCACATCTCTCGTCACGAAAAAATTGCCGTTTCGGCCTCTTTGTCGTGACGATACGGAAATGCGCGATTCTGGCAAGAACTTATTGGTTAACGCATTCTTACCTGCCAACGGGCCCATCTCAGATCAATCCTCAGCAACCCTCGAATCGAGGGTCGGGTTCCGGGGTCGACGGCAAGCTTGAACACGAATGACTGGTCGCGCTCCCCGGCAAAAATGACGGGGAATAACGGCGCGCTGCCTGGATCACGGACAATTCTACGATTTCCTCTTTGCCGACATCTGTCCGACGGTACCCCGTCAAATTCGCCGGTCTGACGCGCCGCATCATCCGTGCTCCCTTCTGTCTCGTTCCAACGAGCCGAGGGCCGAGCCATGCGAGCCGTAGCGATCTCCAGCGCCGATACCGATCATGCGCGCGACCTGATCGACCAGATGCACCGGTTGAGGGCGCGGGTCTTCGGGGGGCGTCTCGGTTGGGAGGTCCGCATCGAAGAGGGGAGGGAGCACGACGAGTACGATCGGCTCTGCCCGACCTACGTCCTGGCCGTCACACCAGCCGACACCGTCGTCGGTTGCGCCCGGCTCTTGCCGGCGACCGGCCCGACCATGTTGGTGCGAACCTTCCCGCAGTTGCTCGGCGGCAGGACGCTCCGCACCCATCGCGGCATGATCGAGGCCTCCCGCTTCTGCGTCGACACGACCGCCAACTCGACGATCTCGTCGCGGACGCTCCACCAGGCGACCCTGACGCTGTTCGCCGCAGTCATCCAGTGGTCGATGGCCAACGGCTACCGCGAGATCGTCATGGCGACCGACGTCCGTTTCGAACGGATCCTGCAGCGGGCGCATTGGCCGATGCGGCGGTTGGGCGAGGTTCTCCTCATCGGCGAGACCATCAGCGTTGCCGGAACGCTTCCCGCCGATCGGACGAGTTTCGAGAAGGTGTGCCCGCCGGGCTACGTCTCCGAATTCGGCGCCCGCGCCGTCGCGGCTTGAGACGGTGGCTCCGACATGGCTCAGGCGCGCTCCCATCCCCGACTGGTTCGCAAGCTCGAAGACGCCCTCGGGCGGGAGCTGTGTGCAACGCTCGACGACCCATCGGTCGTCGAGATCATGCTCAATCCGGATGGCCGCATCTTCGTCGAGCGGTTGGGGGAGGGGATCCGCGAGGCCGGGACCATGTTCGCCGGAACCGCCGAGATCGTCATCGGCAGCGTCGCCCATGCGCTGCGCTCTGAGGTCGACGACGAACGCCCGATCGTCTCGGGCGAACTGCCGATCGGTGGACACCGCTTCGAAGGGCTGTTGCCGCCGGTCGTCGCCGCCCCGACCTTCACCATCCGCAAGCGGGCGTCGCAGCTGATCGCCCTCGATGCCTATGTCGCCTCAGGCGTGATGAGCGAAGGGCAAGCGGATGCTTTGCGCATCGCTGTTGCCTCTCGCCGCAACATCGTCGTCTCCGGCGGCACCGGATCGGGCAAGACGACGCTCGCCAACGCGGTGATCGCCGAGATGATCCGGGTCTCGCCGGAACATCGCCTGGTGATCCTCGAGGACACCGCCGAGATCCGCTGCGCGGCCGAGAACGCCGTCGCCCTCCACACCTCCGACACCGTCGACATGGCTCGGCTTCTGAAGTCGACGATGCGGCTTCGGCCCGACCGCATCATCGTCGGCGAGGTGCGCGACGGCGCCGCCCTGACCCTGCTCAAGGCCTGGAACACCGGCCATCCCGGCGGGATCACCACGGTTCACGCCAACACCGCGGCCTCCGCCCTGCGGCGGCTCGAACAACTGACGGCCGAGGCGAGCCGCCAACCGATGCACGAGGTGATCGGCGAGGCCGTCGACCTCGTCGTGTCGATCGAGCGGACCGCGACCGGTCGACGCCTGCGCGAAATCCTCGAGGTCGAAGGCTTCGTCGACGGCCGCTACCTGACCCACCCTCTCACACCCGAGGCAAGACGCCATGTCGCCTGATCAAACCCGTATGCTCGTCCTCCTCTCGGTCATGGCGGTCGCCTGCACCGCTGGCCCGGCACTCGCCTCGAGCGGCGGCAGTCTGCCGTGGGAGAGCCCGCTGCAGCAGATCCAGCAATCGATCACCGGTCCGGTCGCCGGCTTCATCGCGTTGGCAGCCGTCGCAGTCGCGGGCGGCATGCTGATCTTCGGCGGCGAGCTCAACGATTTCGCGCGGCGGCTGATGTACGTGGTCCTCGTCGCCGGCATCCTGCTCGGCGCCTCCCAGATCGTCGCCCTTTTCGGCTCGACCGGCGCCTCGATCGGCGTCGGCGAAGAGCGGGCAGGGGAGGGGGCGTGATGGCCGAGCCGACATCCTCGCTCGAGCGCACGCGCATCCATCGCGCGCTGTCGCGTCCCAACCTGCTGCTCGGCGCCGATCGCGAACTGGTGCTGGTCACTGGGCTCGCCGCGGCGATCCTGATCTTCGTGGTGCTGACCTGGACCTCGGCGCTCGTCGGCTTCTGCCTCTGGACGATCGTCCTCGGGATCCTGCGGATGATGGCCAAGGCCGATCCGCAGATGCGCTCGGTCTATGCCCGTTACATCCGCTATCGGCCGATCTACCGACCGACCTCCACCCCCTGGCGTCGCGCGTGAGGTCGGCCATGGTCGCGCTCCGCTCCTTCCGCCATTCCGGCCCGTCCTTCTCCGACCTGGTGCCCTATGCGGCCCTGGTCGAGAACGGCATCATCCTGCTCAAGGACGGCTCGTTGATGGCTGGCTGGTACTTCGCCGGCCCCGACAGCGAGAGCTCGACCGACTTCGAGCGCAACGAGGTCTCCCGCCGGATCAATGCCATCCTGGCGCGGCTCGGTTCCGGCTGGATGATTCAGGTCGAGGCGGTGCGGGTGCCGACAACGGCCTACCCGGCTCGGGAGGCCTGCCGGTTTCCCGATCCCGTCAGCCGGGCGATCGACGACGAACGACGGACACGTTTCGAACGCGAGAGCGGTCATTTCGAGAGCCGTCACGCCATGATCCTGACCTGGCGATCGGCTTCGCCGCGCAAGGCGGGGCTGGCGCGCTTCGTCTATGCCGACGACGAGAGCCGCACCGCGAGCTTCGTCGACACCACACTCGACTTCTTCCGCACCAGCATCCGCGAGATCGAGCAGTATCTCGCCGGCGTCCTGTCGATCCGCCGGATGGTCACCCGTGAGGTGAGCGAGGCGGGCGGCTTTCGCGTCGCGCGCTGGGACGAGCTCTTCCAGTTCGTGCGCTTCGCCATTACCGGCGAGAACCACCCCGTCCGCCTACCCGCGGTCCCGATGTATCTCGACTGGCTGGCGGTCGCCGAGTTCCACCACGGGCTCGGGCCCCTCGTCGATCATCGCCGTCTGGCGATCGTCGCGATCGACGGTCTACCGGCGGAGAGCGCCCCCGGCATTCTCAACGCCCTCGACCTGATGCCGCTCACCTATCGCTGGTCGAGCCGCTTCATGTTCCTCGATGAGCACGAGGCGCGCGAGCGCCTGGAGCGGACGCGAAAGAAGTGGCAGCAGAAGGTCCGGCCCTTCCTCGACCAGCTCTTCCAGACGGCGAGCCGATCCCTCGATCAGGACGCGGCTTCGATGGTCGCCGAGACCGAGGACGCCATCGCCGAGGCCGCCTCGGGTCTCGTGGCCTTCGGCTACTACACCGCGGTGATCGTGCTCTTCGACGAAGACGAGGCGCGGCTGCGCGACAAGGCCGAGGCCGTGCGCCGATTGGTCCAGTCGGAAGGCTTCGGCGCCCGGATCGAGACGCTCAATGCGACCGAGGCCTTCCTCGGCAGTCTGCCCGGCAATTGGTATTCGAATGTCCGCGAACCGCTGATCAGCACCCGCAATCTCGCCGATCTGATCCCGCTGAACTCGGTCTGGTCGGGAGCCGAGATCGCGCCCTGCCCCTTCTATCCCGAAGGGTCGCCACCCTTGATGCAGGTGGCGTCGGGCTCGACGCCGTTCCGCCTCAACCTCCATGTCGACGACGTCGGCCACACCCTGGTGTTCGGACCGACCGGATCGGGCAAATCGACGCTGCTGGCGCTCATCGCCGCGCAGTTCCGTCGTTACGACAGCGCGCAGGTCTTCGCCTTCGACAAGGGCGGGTCGATGTTGCCGCTGACGCTCGCCGTCGGCGGTGACCACTACGACATCGGCGCTGGGGCAGGGGAGGGGGCTCTCGCCTTCTGTCCCCTGTCGGAACTCTCGAGCGAGGCCGATCGCGCCTGGGCGTCCGAATGGATCGAGACCCTGATCGTTCTCCAGGGCGTGACCGTCACCCCGGACCATCGCAACGCCGTCTCGCGGCAGATCGAGCTGATGGCGGCGGCGCGCGGCCGCTCGCTCTCCGACTTCGTCTCGGGCGTGCAGATGCGCGAGATCAAGGATGCGCTCCACGCCTACACCGTCGATGGTTCGATGGGTCAGCTTCTCGACGCCGAGACCGACGGTCTGGCGCTCGGCGCCTTCCAGACCTTCGAGATCGAAGAGCTGATGACCATGGGCGAGCGCAACCTGGTGCCCGTCCTCCTCAATCTCTTCCGCCGCATCGAGAAGCGGCTCACCGGTGCGCCGAGCCTGATCATCCTCGACGAGGCCTGGCTGATGCTCGGCCATCCCGCCTTCCGCGACAAGATCCGGGAATGGTTGAAGGTGCTGCGCAAGGCCAATTGCGCGGTGATCCTCGCCACCCAATCGATCTCGGATGCCGAGCGTTCCGGGATCATCGACGTCCTGAAAGAGAGCTGCCCGACCAAGATCTGCCTGCCCAACGGGGCAGCGCGCGAGCCGGGCACACGAGAGTTCTACGAGCGCATCGGGTTCAACGAGCGCCAGATCGAGATCGTCGCGAATGCCGTGCCGAAACGTGAGTACTACGCCGTCTCACCAATCGGTCGACGTCTGTTCGACATGGCGCTGGGGCCCCTGACCCGCGCCTTCGTCGGAGCGTCGGGCAAGGCGGACCTCGCGACGATCCGATCCCTTCACGCCGAGTTCGGGACCGATTGGCCCCGCCATTGGCTCCAACAGAGAGGGGTGGCTCATGCCGAAACCTTGCTCCCATCGGCGTGACACCGCCGCGTTCTTCACCGTGGCCGTGATCCTGCTCTCGCCATACCCGGCCGCCGCCGGCGGCGGCGGCCTGACCGGTGGCGCGACCGAATGGACGCAGCTTCTCAACAACGGCGAGTTGGTCAGTCTGGTCGGCCATTCGGCGACCCAGATCGACAATCAGGTGACGCAGATCACCCAACTCGCCGAGCAGATCCAGAACCAGCTGCGCATCTACCAGAACATGCTGCAGAACACGGCGCAGCTGCCAGCCCATGTCTGGGGGCAGGTTCAGAGCGACCTCAACCGCTTGCAGAGTGTCGTGACCAAGGCCCAGGGGATCTCCTTCTCCATGGGCAACATCGACGACGTCCTCTCTGCCCGCTTCAAATCCTATTCCGACTTCAAGGCGAGCCGGCCGACGGGACAGAACTTCTCCGCGACCTGGCAGAGCTGGTCGGCGACCAATCGCGACACGATCGGCGGCACCTTGAAAGCGGCAGGTCTCACCGCCGAGCAGTTCTCGACCGAAGAGGCGACCATGTCGCAGCTGCGCTCGATGTCGGAGAGCGCCGACGGGCAGATGCGGGCGCTGCAGGTCGGCCACGACATCGCCGCCCAGCAGGTCGCCCAGATGCAGAAGCTGCGCGGTCTCGTCTCCCAGCAAATGACGATGATGGGCACTTGGTACCAGTCGGAACAGGCGAGCCGCGATCTCGCTCAGGCCCGCCGCGAGAGCTTCTTCGATTCCACCGCCCCCTCGACGAGCGGCGGCCAGACCATGGAGCCCCGCTGGTGACCCCGATGCGCTTCCTCCTCTTCGCTCTCATCGTCGTCGCCATTCTCGGCACCGCCGCCGGCCTCGCGCTCAACGCGCGAGGAAAACGGGTGACGGCCGAGGACTTCCTCGGCGCGCCCAAGACCTACGACACCACCGGCGGCCAACAGATGAAACCGCGCTGGTGAGGGGAGGACAGGGGATGCGAAACTCGACGACACCGATCGCTGTCATCGCCGTGGGCGCCTGCCTCCTGGCGACCGTTCCGGCTCTCGCGCAGGAGGGCAGTGTTCTCACCACCCTGGAAAACCAGGTGGTGACGGCGGCGCGCGGTTGGGAGACGACCGTGATGCAGGCGGCGCGCTCCCTCTTCTGGATCCTCGCCGGGATCGAGGTCGGGGTCGCCGCGATCTTCCTGGCGATCGAGGCCGCCTCGCTCGACGGTTGGTTCGCCGCCCTCGTCCGGCGGATCCTGTTCATCGGTCTCTTCGCCTTCGTGCTCGAACAGGGGCCGAGCTTCGCCAAGGCGGTCGTCGACAGTCTCTACCAGATCGGCGCCGGTAGTGGATCGGCGTCTCCTGCGAACGTCTTCAACGCCGGCCTGAAGGTCGCGGCGACCATGTCCGACAAGGCCAAGTTCGGCCTGTTCGAGGACAACTCGTTGGCGATCGCCGCCGTCTTCGCCATGGTCGTGGTCGTCGTCTGCTTCTCGCTGGTCGCCGCCATCTTCGTCGCGGTGATGGTCGAGATGTATGTCGGGCTCCTCGCCGGCATGATCATGCTCGGCCTCGGTGGTTCCTCCTACACCAAGGATTTCGCGATCCGCTATCTGACCTATGCCTTCTCCGTCGGCATGAAGCTGATGGCGCTGGTGATGATCGCCCGCATCGGCTCCGACGTTCTCTTGGGGCTCGCCAACGCCTCGACCGGATCCGATCAATTCGTCTCGACGCTGGCGATCGCCGGGATCTCGGTCGTCGTCTTCGTCGTCTCGATCTACGTGCCGAACATCATCCAAGGCGTGGTTCAGGGCACCTCGGTCACCGGCGGCATCGAGGCGATCCGCCACGGCGGCCAAGCCGCGTCCTTCGCCGCCGGCAGCGCCGCGCTCGTCCATGGGGGAGGGCGGGCCGCGGCCTCCGGCTATTCCGCGGCCCGCGCCGGCGGCGCCTCGGTCGGCGCCTCCGTGCTCGCCGGCATGCGGCAGGGGTTCGGGTCGACCGGTGGGGCGCTCGCCTCCGCCGCCCGCGATCAGGCGATCGGGGCACCCGGATCCTACGGCACATCCACCCTCGGTCTCGCCAATGCCAAGCTCGATCAGGCTCGCCAGAGCGGTGCCTCACCCCGACCGACAAAATCCTGAGACGAGGAGACGCGAAGCCGATGACCGCCGCCATCCCACCCGAGAATCCCTATCTCGCCGCACGCCAGGAATGGAACGAACGCTACGGTGACTACATCCAGGCCGCCCGGAGCTGGCGCCTCGTCGGGATCACGGCGCTCGCGATTGCCGCGATCGGCTTCGGTTATGCGCTCTACCAGAGCACGCAGGTCAAGCTCGTCCCCTACATTGTCGAGGTCGACAAGCTCGGCACGGCGGTCACCGCCGGCACGCCGCAGCAGATCGAATATGCCGACCCGCGCGTCGTCCGCGCCACGCTCGGTGCCTTCGTCAGCAATCTGCGCTCGGTCACCCCCGACGCCGTGGTTCAGAAGCAATACATCGACCGCACCTATGCGCTGCTGCGCACCGCCGATCCGGCGACCGAGAAGGTCAACGCCTGGTATCGGGGCAATTCCCCCTTCGACAAGGCCAAGACCGCCACCGTCGCCATCGAAGTCTCCAACATCGTCGCGCTCTCCAGTCAGACCTATCAGATCGACTGGACCGAATATGAGCGCGACCGCAAGGGCAAGGAGACGGCGAGCCGGCGCTTCCGCGGCATCGCCACCGTCACCCTGACGCCGCCGCAGGACGAGGGCGTCATCCGCCTCAATCCGATCGGCCTCTACCTCAAGGATTTCGAATGGACGGCGCAGCTGTGACTGGCCGGCTTGGAGACTTCGTCATGACCGACCCCCGAACGCGCGCCCTCGCCGCCCTCCTGATCCTCATCGCCGGCAACAATACGGCCTCGGCGCAGTCGATGAGCGCCAACGAGACCCGTGGCGCGGGTCTTTCCGCCAAGTGGCGTGAGAGGCCCGGCCTCGTCACCCGCGGGCCCGACGGCAAGGTGATCTTCCTCTACGGCGAGGTGCAGCCCTCGATCGTCTGTTCGCCACTCCAGGTCTGCGACATCGAACTCCAGGCCGGCGAGGTGGTTCGCGACGCCCTCGTCGGCGACACCGTGCGGTGGAAGGTCGAACCGGCGACCTCCGGTGACGCGTCCGCGCAATCCGTCCACCTCGTGGTGAAGCCGGCCGAACCCGACCTCGTCACCTCGATGGTGGTGACCACCTCGCGGCGGACCTATCACCTCCAGCTGAAGTCGCACGCGACCCAGTACATGGCGCGGGTCGGCTTCGACTATCCGGAGGACGTCGGCGCGCGCATGGCGGCGGTCAACGCCCGCATGGAAGCCTCGACGCTTCCCGGCGCCGGCGTCCCGGCCGAGCAGTTGAACTTCGGCTTCTCGATGAGCGGCAGCGCCTCGTGGCGGCCGACGCGGGTCTATTCCGACGGGACGAAGACCTACATCCAGTTCCCCTCGACCCTCTCGGGGACAGACGCTCCGGTCCTCTTCGTCGTCTCCGGCGGCGACAACCGCATCGTGAACTACCGAATGAAGGGCGACCTGATGGTCGTCGACTATGCGATCGACCGGGCCATCCTCGTCTCAGGGGTCGGATGGAGCCAAGAGAAGATCACCATCGCGAGGGGAGGGTGATCATGCGAGACCGCAAAACCCTTGCTCGCCTCATCGTCGTGGCCTGCTTCGTCCTGCCGACCGCGGCCTGCCAGACCTTCGGTACCGAGGGTCTGATCGCCAGTTCGGCGCCGACGGAGCTCTCGAACGTGACCGCCGACACGATCGCCCGTGATCTCGCGGGCAAACTCGTCGACCACATCGGCCCCGGCACCGGGACCATCCTGCTCTCGTCCGCCGACGCGCCCTTCGCATCCGCCTTGGAGGCTGCCCTGCGGGCCAAGGGCTATGCGGTCACGCGAGAAGGCTCGGCAGGGGAGGGGGCTTCGATCCCTCTCGCCTACGTGGTCACCTCCGGCGGTGGCGAGATCATGGTGCGGCTCTCGACCAAGACCCTCGATCTGACACGGACCTATCGCGAGACCCCGGCCGGGGCCGTGCCGTCGAGCCCCGTATCGATCATGCAGCGCGGGTAGGGGAGGGGGCCATGGTGCAGTCTCTCGATCTTTCAGGTCACCAACCGCCGAAGATCCGCCGGCTCAACCGGCTGCCGATCATCGTCGGTCTGATCCTCGTCGTCGTGTTTCTCGGGGTCGTCTTCTGGGGCCTGTCGAGCCGCGGCTTCTATGGGCGTGGTCCCACCGGCCCGGAAATCGGCGGGCGTGGCGGTTCGGCCTCGAGCTTCGCCGACCAGATGAAGCGCGGCGTCGCCGACGGCATCATCGGCGAACCTGCCGACGCCCAACCCTTCCAGCCGACGCCCATCGTCAAAGCGGCGCCGGACAAGCCGACCAATCCCTTCGTGGTGAAACCGCTAGGGGACACCTCAGAGCACACGCCGGTCGAGCCCGACAGTGCTTGGCGCACGCGGTTGGAACGCGAAGGACAGGAGCAGCTCTTCCGCGAAGCCCAGCGCGAGCGCATGGCGCGGGTTCAGGCGGCGAGCACCGCCCACGATTCGCCGCTCACCCTCGATCTGAAGAAGCTGCAAGGCGCGGCGAGCGGGCAGGGGGGAAGACAGGCGGAGGCATCACTGGCCAAGGCCGGCCCCGCCGCCGATCTCTACGCCGCCGCGCTGAAGGCCGGCATCACCGGGCAGACGGCCGATCCCAATGGACAGAAAGCCAAGGAAGAGTTCTTCAACCAGGACCTCAAATCCCTCGGCTATCTCGCCTCCCGCGTCGTCGGCCAGACCTCGCCGTTCGAACTGAAGCGCGGCTCGGTGATCCCCGCGACGCTCGTCTCCGGAATCAACTCCGATCTTCCCGGCCGCATCATCGCCCAGGTCGGCCAGAACGTCTTCGACAGCGCCACCGGCTCACGCCTGCTCATCCCGCAAGGCGCGAAGCTCCTCGGTCGCTACGATTCCAAGGTCTCCTTCGGTCAGAACCGCGTCCTCGTGGTGTGGACCGACATCGTCTTCCCCAACGGCTCGACGCTCCAGATCGGCGGCATGGCCGGCACCGATGCCGAGGGCTATGGAGGGTTCTCCGATCAGGTCGACAATCACTATCTCCGCACCTTCGGCTCGGCCATCCTCCTCGCCGTCATCGGCACCGGCATGGACATGGCCATCCCGCAGAGCTCGACTCTCTCAACCCAAGAGACCGCATCGGACGCCGCCCGACGCAACTTCGCCGAGACCTTCGGCCGTGTCGCCGAGCGCACCATCTCCAAGAACCTCGACGTCCAGCCGACCATCGAGATCCGGCCGGGTTACAAGTTCAACGTCCTGGTCGATCAGGACGTGGTGTTTCCGGGGAGCTATCGGGGGTGAGCGTGACGCGAACGTCGCGCCTCCGTGACGGTTCGAAGCGATCCGTGACGGCAGTGTAACGGCCTGAGCCGATGCCGGCGAATCCACTCGCCACGGATCGTCGAGCCTACACGCGCTGAAGCGTGCCCATTCGAAGCAACGGCGAGCATTCGCCACCCCTCCAGACAACTTGCCTAAATAGTTTGCATCGTCATTCAGGAGTCGTCCGCCCTATTCCCGATCGAGACACGGTGTCGTCGTCTCGCCGCATTCACATGACGGAGTGGAGACCATAGAGTATTTCTGGTTGAAGCTCGGAGGACGAAACAATGGAGGTTCATCTCGACGACCTCCTCGACAAGCTCGAAGCCGCCCACAATGAGAGGTCGCTTCGAGCCGCCCTCCGGACGTTCACCGATCGGGTCGGTTTCGACTACTTCGCCTTCTTGGAACTGCGCGGCCGGAGCGCGACCGCTTTCTCCGACTATCCCGAGGCTTGGCAGTCTCATTATCTCACCAACGGCTATTCGGCGCGCGATCCCGTCGTCACCACGGCGCGACGCTCGATGCAGATCACGCGCTGGGCTTATGACGACCCCGCGATTCGCCGCGGATCGCGAGATTGGTCGTTCTTCCACGAGGCGGCCGCGTTCGGACTGCGGTTCGGGCTCTCCATTCCGATCAAGGTCGGCTTCGGCGGAACATCGATCCTCGCCTTCGCATCCGATCGGCTCCGTCCGGAGAAGGTCCGCCTCGTCGAGCTCGGTCGCGCCCACACCGCCGTCGCCTATCTCCACCTCAAACTCGATCAGTTCGGTGGGGCCGACCTCATGGCCTTCACCTTCGACCTGAGCCCTCGCGAAACTCTCTGTCTGACGTGGGCCTCCTTCGGCAAGACCATGAAGGACACGGCCGCACTGATCGGCATCGGCGAGCGCACCGTCCGCGGTTACCTCGAACAGGCGCGGGACAAGCTCGGCGCCCGCGACATCAAACACGCGGTCCGGATCGCGCTCGAGAACGGCCTGATCTGAGAAGAGCCGGTCAGCGGACGACCTCTTCGCCTGGGGCGTCGTCCTTTGGAAGTGTCGGGATCCACCCCAACTCATCGATGAGCATCGAGAGCGCCATCTGCTGGGCCTGTGCCTCGAAGAGCGCCTTGCGATAGGCCTCGCGCAGATCCCCCAGTTCGTCCATGTCGGGATTCGCCTCGGCAGCCTTTCGCCAAAGACGATGGTGATGCTCGGCGGTGCGAAGAAGCTCGCGGTGCAGGCGCACCGCCTCGATCGTCCGACGCTTGAGATCGTCCTTCGATTGGTCCGTCACGCCATCCACCCGGGGATCGTTGGATCGTCCCTCTTCGGCGCCGTCGTAACATGAAACCATGAGGTTCGACCACGGTTTGGTCCGCGGTGCGCCCCCGCAGACGTCATCCTTCGACCCCTAGCCGGGGGTTGGAAACCGTGCAAACGCGGCCCTATGACCTTTAGTACCGAGGCACCTGGACATACGTCACAGGCCCCCGGCTTCAAGCCAGAGGATCTCGGTGCCGAAACGGCCGGCACCAACCGGTTTGCAGGGGTTTCCACGCCCCGGGGCAGCGCGTACTGCCTTGCTCGTCATCATAGAGGGGAGAGAGGGAATCCGCCAGACGGCAGGCGAGCGAGCAACCGCTCGCGCGAGAAGAAGTCGAGAGCACTCAAGACAATGGGTTCAGGAGATCCTTCGGGTCGATTTCGAGCGCCCCGGCCAATCGACCCAGAATTGTGATGCTCACGGACACGTCCGAGCGCTCGATCGATCCCACATATCGCGAGCTGAGACCGGCGCGATGCGCCAGTTCTTCTTGCGTCAGTTGCCGTTCGTGGCGAATACGACGCAGATTTGCGGCCACGATCTCGTTGAGATTCATGTCTCCAAGAAATCAGATAGGAACGATCATTCCAGGAATGATCGTTCCTATTCGAATCCGGAGATGCTACTTTGTCGCGAAAGTGAGATTCGCTTCCCCCAGAAGATCGAGCGAATGGGCCAGCCGTCGATGGACAACGAAGAGCTCGACAAGTGGCGGCGAGGCGCATCGGCGGCGGAAGCCGCGATCACCGCCGCCCGACGCTCGCGTGACTGGGAACCCCTCGATTTCCTCGCCGCAGCCATGGGAATCGGCGACGATCCCGAAGATCGAGGTGCGTGGGAAGCGATCTGCGAGGAGCTCTGTCGGCCGGGGGTTCTCTCCAGAGGCCAACCACGATGACGGATAATCTTAAAAGGTTCCGTAATAATACTTACGCGATTCGTTAGTCGTTAGGTGGTGGACTCTATCCCGACCTATGTGAGAGCTTTCTCACATCCCCCACCCCTCCCGCGCCAACGGCAACTCGACCCGCACTGTCGTCCCACCACCCGGCGTCTTGACGATCGCGACGTCGCCTCCGTGCTGCTTGACGATGCGCGAGACGATGGCGAGGCCGAGGCCGGTGCCGCGGGTGCGGGTGGTGAAATAGGGTTCGAAGACGCGGGCGCGGACGTCGTCGGGTATGCCCTCGCCGTGGTCGATCACCTCGATGATCAGCGTCGCGGCGTCCTCGTCGCGGGCGACGACGTCGATACGGCCACCTTCCGGCGAGGCCTGGACGGCGTTCTCGATCAGGTTCTGGAAGACCTGAGTGAGCTTGACTCGGTCGCCCTCGAGCGGCCGGACGTCCTCGGCGCCGCGGGTGGTGAGCAGGATGTTCCTGGTCTCCAGCGCCTCGATCTCGGAGAGCACGGCGCTGGAGATCACGCCGGCGAGGTCGATCGGTTCGACGCGCAGCGCCTCGCCGCGGGCGAAGGCCAGCATGTCGGAGAGGATGCTCTCGATGTACTGGATCTGCTCGGCGGCGATGGCGAGGTGACGGGCTTCCGGATCGTCGGGCGCCGCGTGGCGGCGGGCGAGGATCTGGATGTTCATCTTGACTGGTGAGAGGGCGTTGCGCAGATCGTGGGCGACCTGGCTCGCCATCCGCCCCATGCTCGCCATCTCCTCGCCCCGCGCCGCCTCGCGCAGCGCCGCGAGCATCTGGGCGAGGGTCCGCGTCAGGACGCCGATCTCGTCGCCGCGATCGGGTGGCAGGGCGACATTGCGCTCACCGGCGCCGATGCGGGCGGCGGCGGCGGTCAGGTGTTCGACCGGTCGGGTCAGCCGTGACGTGGCGAAGCCGAGCGCGATGGCGAGACCGATCGCCAGGACGACGGCGAAGCCCAGTGTGCGGAGGCCGAAAGCCTGGGCCTGGGCGTCGAGCTCGGTCACCGGCGCGATCGCCGCGACGATCAGCGAACGGCCGCCGCCGGGGCCTTCGGCTAGCGTGATGCGATCGAAGACGACGCCGATGCCGCGCTCGCCGAGGATGCGGGCCACGGGGGCCGAGGTCAGGACCGCCGCCCACTGCGGGGCGATGCCGAGATCGTCCTGGATGCGGATCGGCCGTCCGAACTCGAAGCCGAACCGCTTGGCCGCTTCCGGGTGGCTGAGATAGTCGCCGGCCTCGTTGGTGATGGCCAGCGTGATGTCGGGGTTGGGCGGCGTCATCTCACCGACGAAAGTGTCGAAGCGGATGTTGACGACGACCGCCCCGACCACCGTGCCGTCGACCGCCACCACCGGCGTACCGACCCGGAACACCGGCTCGTGCGGCTCGACGATGCGGTCGTGCTCCTGGTTGAGATCGACCGGCGAGACGTAGAGCGTCCCCGGCGCGACCTTGAGCGACTCGTCGACGTAGTAGCGATCACCCTTGTTCTGCAGCTCCCGCTCCGGCACCACGGCGATGCCCTCGTCACCGCGGTTGACGCGAACCAACTCGCGGCCGTTGTCGAAGGCGGAGATCAACCGCATCTGGGTGTAGGATGGTCGTCGGCTCATCATCGCCGCCAACGTCTTACCGAGAGCGGCACGCGCTTCCGTCACCGCGGCCTCGCCGCTCGCCGGCCGCGCCGCGGCGAAGCGCGCCGCATCCAGTTCGGCGATGAACAAGGCATCCGACTTCAGCAGGTCGAGGCTGCGCTGCAACACGCGGGTTTCCCGATTGACGCTGTCGGCGATGCGGCGCAACGATGCCTCGCGCAACGTGTCGCGCATCCACGACGAGGTGACGAGCGTCAGACCGGTCAAGGCCGCGAGCGAGATGGCCAGTGTGATCAGGAAGATCCGGCGCGAGAGCCTCATGGGTCCGGTCGACCTCGACGGGCCGGACGGGCCGGCGGGGGGAGTGAGGGAAGGCGATGCCTCGTATCGTACTCGTCGATGACGACGCCGCCATCCGCACGACTCTCGATCTCCACTTACGCGATCTCGGCTTCGACGTCGCGCTTGCCGAAGACGTCGAGGCCGGCTTGGCGTGCATCGCCGAGAGGCCGACCGACGTCGTCGTCTCCGACATTCGCATGACCGGCTGCGATGGACTGTCGTTGCTCGACGACGTGGTGAAGCGTTGGCCCGACCTGCCGGTGATCATGATCACCGCCTTCCACGATCTCGAGACCACGGTGGCGGCGATCGAGCGCGGGGCGATGGACTACATCACCAAGCCGATCGACCTCGACGAACTCGACGCGGCGATCGAGCGCGGCCTGATGCGCCGCACCATCGGCCGCACCGGGGCGCTGGAGATCGACGAGGGCGACGAGCCCGTCCGCATGATCGGCCATTCACGCGCCATGACCGAGGTGTTCAAGACCATCGCCCGGGTGGCGCAGAGCCGTATCACCGTGCTGGTCACCGGCCCTTCCGGCTCCGGCAAGGAGATGGTGGCGCGCGCCGTCCACGACGTCAGCCGCAACCGCGACAAGCCCTATCTCGCCATCAACTGCGCCGCCCTCGTCGACGACCTGATCGAGAACGAACTCTTCGGCCACGAGAAGGGCGCCTTCACCGGCGCCGGGGCGACGCAGAAGGGCAAGGTCGAGCTGGTCGGCGAAGGCACGCTCTTCCTCGACGAGATCGGCGAATTGTCGATGCGGGTGCAGAGCAAGCTCTTACGCCTCATCGAGCAGCGCGAATACATCCCGGTCGGCGGCTCACGAGCGCTGACCAGCCGCTGCCGCTTCGTCGCGGCGACCAACGTCGACCTCGAGGAATACGTCCGCGCCGGCCTGTTCCGCGCCGACCTCTACCACCGGCTCCATGTCGTCTCGATCCGCCTGCCGGCGCTGGCCGAGCGCAAGGAGGACATCCCCCTCCTCGTCCGCCATCTCTTGAAGCGGGTCAATCGCTCGCTCGACCGGCGCATCCGCTTCGTCACGGCGCACGTGCTCGACCGGCTCGCCGCCTACGACTGGCCGGGCAACGTCCGCGAACTCGAGAACGTGTTGATCCGCGCCGCGATCGAGGAGCCGGGCGACACCATCGGTCGCGTCTGCCTGCCCGGCGACAGTTGCGGGCCGATCGGGCGCGCGGCGGAGGAGTTGGAGCCGGGACCCATCGCCAGCGAACGCGACGAGGGCGGCTCGTTGCGCGACCTCGAGCGCGAGCACATCGAGAAGGTGTTGACCTCGACCGGTTGGCACAAGGGACGGGCCTGCGAGATCCTCGGCATCTCGCGCCCGACGCTCGAGCGACGCATCCGCGAGTTCGGGCTGGGCGAGACACGCGGGGCGTGACGCGGACCGATCTCGGGTTCGGCCGGGCGCCGATGCTCGTTCGAGGCGATTGAACGTTTCGTCGAAGGCCGTTTCGTCGTCGTGGTCGGCCGATTGAACGAGGCGTTCAAGCGGCGCCGGACCGGGTGGATCGCCGGATTTCGATCACTCGATCAACCTTCTGTTTTTATTCGTAGAATCGAATTCTTCCAAGTCGCGCCGAAACCGGCACGACCCTTGCGCATGGGCTCTCGGGTATTCCCCATCGGAGTCCGACCATGCAAACCTCTCAAGTGACCCGGCGACCCCGTCGGTCGACCTTCGGCACCGCTCTTCTCGGCGCCGCGATCGTCTCGGGCGTCGTCGCCGGCGGCGCCGCGTTCGCCCAGACCGCGATGCCCGCCCCCGCGACGAAACTCGCGCCGCTCCCCGACGCCCCCAAGATCGACGAGAAGCGCGCCGCCCTCGGGGCGAAGCTGTTCTTCGACGAGCGCCTCTCCGGCGACACCTCGACCTCCTGCGCGACCTGCCACGATCCGGCCAAGGGCTGGAGCGGCAAGCCGCTGTCGGACGGCTATTCGTCCGTCTCCTATTTCCGCAACGCCCCCGGCCTGTTCAACGCCGCCTTCCGCAAGCGCTTCATGTGGGACGGCCGTCTCGACGGCTCCGACGGGGCGACGCTGGTGCGCGACATGATCACCGAGGCGCATTTCATGAACGCCGACACCCGGTTGGTTCAGGAACGGCTGAAGCAGATCCCCGACTACGCCGACGCCTTCAAGGCGGCCTTCGGCGGCGATCCCTACGGCGGTTCGATCTACGGTTCGGTCGCCGAGTTCCTCAAGACCATCCGTACCGCCGACGCCCCGCTCGACAAGTATCTGCGCGGTGACGCGAGTGCGCTCTCCGACGAGCAGAAGGCGGGCATGGCGCTCTTCGAGGGAAAGGCCGGCTGCGTCGCCTGCCACTCCGGCGCGACGCTCTCCGACGGCAAACAGCATGCGACCGGTGCGCCGGATCATCCCGACCTCGGCAAGGACGCCGAGCGCCAGCTCGCCATGCTCCGCCACTATTCGACCATGGGCGTGCCGGCCTTCATGAACCGGCGCTCCGACGTCGGCCTCTACACCGTCACCAAGGACGACAAGGATCTGGGCAAGTTCCAGACGCCGTCGCTGTGGGACGTCGGCCAGACCGCCCCCTACATGCACTCCGGCGTCTTCGCGACGCTGGCCCAGGTCGTCGACTTCTACGACGCCGGCGGCGGCGTGAGCCCCAACAAGTCGTCGATGCTGAAGCCCCTCGGCCTGACCGCCGATGAAAAGAAGGCGCTGGTCGCTTTCCTCGACGCCATGACCGGCGCCAAGCCGATGGTCATGCGGCCGAAACTCCCCGACATGGCGCTGCGCGAGCAGGGAAAGAACTGAGGAGGCGATGATGATCACCCACAAGACCACGCTCCTCGCGGCGCTGGCGCTGTCGGCCGGCGCCCATGCGGCGCTGGCGGCCGACGCCTATCCGCCGCTCGCCACCCTGCCGCCGCCGCCGATCCCGGTCGACAATCCGATGACCGCCGACAAGATCGAACTCGGCAAGCAGTTGTTCTTCGACGACCGCCTGTCCGGCAACGGCCGCATGGGTTGCGCCCAGTGCCACCAGCCCTATGCCGGCTGGGGAACCGGCGCGCCGATCTCCTTCGGCTACACAGGCAACATCCACTGGCGCAACAGCCAGACCGTGCTCAACAGCGCCTATTACAACAAGCTGTTCTGGGACGGCGCTGTCACCTCGCTGGAGACGCAGGCCCCTTCCGCCGCCGGCGGCGGCGTGTCGGGCAACGGCGACGACTCGATGATGGAGATGCGGCTCGCCTTCGTTCCGGAGTATCGCGCCGCCTTCAAGAAGGTCTTCGGCACCGAGTATCCGATGATCTGGGATGCCTGGCGGGCGATCGCCGCCTATGAGCGCACGGTCGTCACCGACCCGAAGCAGGTGCCCTTCGATCGCTTCCTCGCCGGCGACAAGACGGCGATGAGCGATGCCGCGAAGCGCGGCATGGACCTCTACAACGGCAAGGCCGGCTGCATCGCCTGCCATAACGGCGCGCTCGCCTCCGACGAGAAGTACTACCGCACCGGCGTTCCCGCCGCCCGCGAGTTCTCCGAAGACCCCCTGCAGCAGGTCACCTACCGTTGGGAGGTCTATCAGAAGGGCGTCTCCGAGAAGGTCTATCGCACCGCCGCCGACGATCACGGCCTCTACTACGTCACCAAGCGCGACGCCGACATCGGCCGGTGGCGCACTCCGTCGCTGCGTGAGCTGAAGTGGACCAGCCCCTACATGCACAACGGCATGTTGGAGACGCTCGCCGACGTCGTCGACTTCTACGACAAGGGCGGCGGACCGGGCGCGGAGAAGCTGAAGCCGCTCGGCCTCTCGGCCGCGGAGAAGAAGGACCTCGTCGCCTTCCTCGAGGCCCTGTCGATGGACGAGCCGCTTCTCCACGACACCCCCACCCTTCCCAAGACCCAACCCCTCTGGACGGGAAAATGACCATGACCACCACTCGTGATCACGAGGCCGGGCATGGCCCCGGCTGCCTGTCGCGGCGCCAGATGCTGATCTTCGGCGGCACCGCCGTCGGCGTCGTCGCCACCCTCGCGCCCTCCGATCTCGTCGCCAAGGAAGCGAGCCTCGTCGGCTCGAAATACGCGGCGAAGAAGATCGCCACCCTCGCCGATCTCGCCTCCGGCAAGCCGGTCGAGTTCGACTATCCGTCGAAGGGCATGGCCAACGTCCTTGTCAAGCTCGGCGAGAAGGCCGGTGGCGGTGTCGGCATGGACGGCGACGTCGTCGCCTTCTCCGCCACCTGCACCCACATGGGCGGCCCGCTCGGCACCGACACCTACAAGCCGGCCCACAAGGTGCTCGGCCCCTGCCTGCTACACCTGACCACCTTCGACCTCACTCGCCACGGCATGGTCGTCTCCGGCCACGCCACCCAGAGCCTGCCCCAGGTCATGCTCGAGGTCCGCGGCAAGGACGTCTGGGCCGTCGGCATGATGGGCCTCGTCTACGGCTACGACCGAAACCCCAAGGCCTGAGGAGGCGACCATGGCCAAGAACATCGATCACATGGACGCCGTGCCGTTGCCGCCCAAGGGCTGTGACGTCTTCACCACGGCCTGCGCCTATTGCACCATCGCCTGCGGCTACAAGATCTACCGCTGGCCGGTGGGCGCCAAGGACGGCGGCGCCAAGGCGGGCGACAACGCGCTCGCCGCCGACATGCCCAGCGGCGCGGCGATGGCGCCGTGGGTCTCGACTTCACAGCATGTCGTCGGCCTCCACGACGGCAAGCCGCATCACTTCGTCGTGGTGCCGGACTTCGCCACCGAGGTGGTAAACCCCGGCGGCAATCACTCGATCCGCGGCGGCACCCTCGCTCAGAAGCTCTACAGCCCCGATCGGCCGACCAAGGAACGCCTGCACTACCCGATGGTCCGGGTGAACGGCAAGCTCGAGCGGGTGTCTTGGGACTTCGCCACCGACGTCATGGCGGCGGTCTCCAAGCACGTGCTGGCCAAGTACGGCGAGCACGCCTGGGGGATGAAGACCTATTCCTACGAGTACTTCGAGAACACCTACGCCATCGCCAAGCTCGTCGACGTGTCGATCGGCACCCCGGTCTACGCGCCGCACGACAAGCCGCAGGCGGCCGAGGATGCCGCCGGCCTCGACGACGCCGGCATCAACTCCTTCGCCGCCTCCTACGACGATTGGAAGGACTGCGAGGTCGCCTTCCTCTCCGGCGTCGACCCTTACGAGACCAAGACGACGCTCTTCACCTCGTGGATGATGAACGGGCCGAAGCTGATCTTCGTCACCCCGCACAAGACCATGGGCGTCGCCTATGGTCTGGAGAACGGCGGCCTGTGGCTGCCGATCGAGCCGGGCACCGACACGGTGCTGCATCTGGCGCTCGCCCGGATCATCATCGAGAACGGCTGGCAGGATCAGGCCTTCATCGACCGCTGGGTCGCCAACAAGTGGGACATCGAGTCGGGCTACGGCCGCGGCACGCGCAACACCCGCTGGCAGTGGCGCACCACCATGAGCCCGGCGATCCAGTCGGACTGGGAGGACTACAAGAAGTTCATCCTGGCGGAAGATGCTTCGAAGCTCGACAAAGCCGCCGAGATCACCGGCCTCTCGGCCGAGCTGATCATGAAGTGCGCCGAGATGATCGCCAAGCCGAAGGCCGACGGCAAGCGGCCGAAGACCTCGTTCATGTTGGAGAAGGGCAACTACTGGTCCAACAACTACATGAACACCGCATCGCTGGCGGCGGTCGGTCTGATCTGTGGCGCCGGCAATCGCCCGGGCCAGGTGATCTCGCGCGGCGGCGGCCATCAGCGCGGCTGGATGAGCGCCGGCGGCGGTCGCGGTTGGCTCTCCCCGGAGAAATTCCCGGGCCGCCGTAAGAAGCAGCTCAACACCGATCGGTGGGTGAGCGACGGCAACGTCCGCTTCTTCTGGACCATCGGTCTGACTTGGTTTCCCGCCATGGTGGCGAGCCAGGAATTGGCCGAGAGTGTGCGCAAACTGACGGTCGGCCACTCGATCCAGCCCAAGACGCTCGACAAGGCCCACGTCATCGCCACGCTGATCGCCCGCGCCGACGCCGGCGGCATGGTGCTGGTCGACAGTGACCTCTATCCGGTCGACCCGCTCAACACCGACTTCGCCGACATCGTTCTTCCCGCCTCGGGCTGGGGCGAGGACGATCTCACCCGCTGCAATTCGGAACGGCGGCTTCGCCTCTATTCCAAGGTCTCCGACGCGCCGGGCGAGGCCAAGCCCGACTGGTGGGCGATCGCCCAATTCGCCCGGAAGATGGGCTTCGAGGGCTACGAGTGGAAGGACAGCAACGCCATCTTCGAGGAGTCGGCCCGCTTCTCGCGGGGTAACGTGCTCTCCTACAACGTCCTCGTCACGCAAGCGAAGAAGAAGGGCAAGCGCGCTCACGAGTACCTTCGCGAGCTCGGCACCACCGGCATTCAGACGCCGGTGCGTCTGGTCAAGGGCGAGATGGTCGGCACCAAGCGGCTGCACGACGCCACCAACGACTGGGGCGAGATCGAGGGACCGACGGCCGACAGCCGTTGGCTCACCGAGTTCGACACCCACTCGGGCAAGGCGCTGCTGCTCAAGACCTCGTGGAAGAGCTTCCCCGGTTGGAGCGACTTCTACGAAGCGGTGAAGCCGAGGAAGGACAAGGGCGAGATCTGGGTGACCAACGGCCGCGTCAATGAGACCTGGCAGTCGGGCTACGACGATCTGAGGAAGCCCTATCTCGCCAAGCGCTGGCCCTTCCCGCACGTCGTCATCAACCCCGTCGACGCGGCGCCGCACGGCATCGAGTCCGGTGACTTCGTCGAGATCTCCAACGACGCGGTCTATGTCCAGACCGGCCAGCCGCTCGGCGTCGAGGGCTCGGATCTCACCTTCACGAAGCTGAAGGAGACCGGCCACATCAAGACGGTGAAGGCCTCGATCCAGGCGGTGGCGATCGTCTCCGACGAGATCCGGCCCGGCGTCGCCAAGGCGCAGTTCAACATGGGCAAGGCCATGGCGAACGCGCTGGTCCCGGCGGTCGTCGATCCGATCTCCGGCAACTACCGCTACAAGCTCGGCCGCGGCGCATTCAAGAAGGTCGGCCCGAGCCCGTGGAAGACCGACATGACCGCGATGTCGCTGAAGCCTCGCCCGATCGTGTGACGCAACCAAGCCCCGATCGTTCCGCGCCCCGAACGATCCCTGCGAGAGAGGCCGGCGGGAAACCGTCGGCCTCGCCTCTCCCCCGCGATCCTCCCCGGACCATTCGAAGACGGACACTCGACATGAAGCTGCTCATCTCCACCCTCGCCGCCCTGACCCTCCTCTCGGCGAGCGCGCTCGCCGCCGACCCGGTCGCCGGCGAAAAGGTCTTCGCCAAGTGCAAGGTCTGCCACGCCATCGGCGAGGAGGCGAAGAACAAGGTCGGCCCGCAGTTGAACGGCATCGAAGGTCGCAAGATGGCCTCGATCGCCGACTTCAAGGGCTACGCCGCCGATCTGAAGAAGATGGGCGAGGACGGTGGCATGTGGACCGCCGCCAATCTCGCCGTCTACCTGAAGGACCCGAAGGCGTTCAACCCCGGCACCAAGATGGCCTTCGCCGGCATCAAGGACGAGACCGAACTCGCCGACGTGGTGGCCTACCTCTTGCAATTCGGCCCGACCGGCGCCAAGAAGTAACCCGACTCGGTGGTGAAGAATCAACAGGGCACGGTCGAAATCACCGCCTTCGATCGCGCCCGCCCCCCGTCAGATCGATCCGCATCTCGGCTCGACGTGGATCCTCCTCGTTCAAACGCGGATCAGGCGAACGAACCTCACCCGGCGCGCCAGTGCGAACCGGAGACTTGCCCGGCGGAGGACGCCTGAGCTCGTCTTCGGGCGATTGCGGGCGGTCCCGATCCGTCACCCTCAGCTGTCCCGGATCGGGTTCCAGAAACACCGCCTTGCCCTCGAAGGTTCCGGTCCGCCAGGCGAGGATGGCGTCGTCGAGCGCTTCCGGCACGGCCGCGCCGTACCACTTCACCACGATGCGCCAGACCTTGCCGAAGAGCGCCGTGCCCATCCGCAGGTTGGCGCAAGCGTCGAAGAGATCCGCCCCGATTTCGGAAGGATCCTTCACTCCGACACCTGCCGGGAACCGAGTGACGCCGACGCGCACCTCGGCCTCGCCGACGAAGCGGCGAACGAGCACCAGGGCCTCGTCCGACGTCTTCGCTGGCGGCACGAGGATGACACCGTTTCCGGCCCGGATCGACACGGCGAGCGGGTCGGCCGTCCCAACCTTCGCGAGAAACCTCTCGACGATCGCCGGTTTCAGCGCCGGATCGGCGCAGGCGTGAATGAGCGCGGCATCGAACATGCGCCTCTCCTGTCTCAGCGGTTGAAGGAAGCGATGAGCGGTAGCCCGAAGAGGCGGGCCCAGGCGGTGCTGCTCGACTTCTGGATCGCGGCGATGTCGGTGCCGGCGGTCCACCAGCCGTTGCCGATCGCGACGACCAGATCCGGCTTCTGCGCCACCGACTGCAGGATCAGCCAGACGAGGAGCTGCTCGTAGCAGACGAGCGGCGCGACACGTCGGCCGCCGATCCCGGCGACGGACGTACCGAAGAGATCGGCCCGGGCTCCGCCCGGTTCGCCGAACCAGTTCCGCCACGGCTGCCACATCGACACGGGCACCGGCATTCGCTGCCGATGGGCAATCCGGGCGCCGTCCTGGTCGATCGCCACCACGGCGTTGTCGTAGCCGTCGCGGTGGACGATGGTCGCCCCGGCGACTACCTCGACGTCGAGATTCCGGAGCCGGCTGCGCCAGAACGCTCCGACGGTCGGCGTCCAGAGACCGAGCGCGTTCTCGGGGAGGACGACGACCCGAGCGCCGGCAGCCGCTGCCGCACGCACCTCCGCGATCAGGGCTTCGTGCGGGTTCATGTCGAAGTCTCGCCCGAGCGCACGGCCTAAGTGCAGATCGAGGCCGACCCATCCCTGAAGCCCCGGCGGCTCGGTCCAGGTCACGGTCGACCACACCATCGAGCCCGCGAGCCCCATCAGAACGACCGACCACGCACGTGTCGTCGCAGCGAGCATGAGCGCCGCCGTCGCAGCAAGCCCCCACCATCCCCACGACGGGAACAGAATGCCGGCGGCAGTGATCGGATGGGCCCAACCGACGATGCCGAAGGGAGGTACCGCCATCAGGATCGCGGCGACGGCGTAGCGCACCACCCTCCCCCATCCCGGCCGGCTCGACCAGAGCCCGGCATGGACGCCGACGAAGGCGAGCGCGGCGCCGATCCACAGAGCGGCGCCCAACAGGACGCTCGTTCCGAAGAACGTGGCGACGCCCTGCGGCAGTCCCCGCGATGCCGCGAAGAAGTAAGCCGCCGCGACCGTCGCCGCCGTCCACCTCGACCGCGACAGCCCCCACAGCGCCGGGAAGACCAACGCCAGCGGCAACATGCGCGGGTCGCCGTTCCACCCGACCATACCGGCGGTTTCCGCCGCGACGACCAGCGCGACGGATCGCGCGGTCTCACGGAGCGAAGGTGAGAACCGGCACGGCATGGCCGAGAACACCATCGGCCGGAACCGGCCCAAAATATCTCGAGTCATAGGAACCCACGAAGCTGGAGTGGAGATAGAGGTGGCCGGCCGGCACGACCCCGCCCGACCAGGGTGCGAGCGCCCTGCCCTCGCTGTCGACCGAGCGAACGTCGGAATGTTCGAGTGGTCGCCCGTCGATGGTGATGGAGCGACCGACCTCGACGTGCTGTCCCTCACGGGCGGCGACGATCTTGATCAGGGGACCGACCCATCCGGGGCAGAGACCCCGGCGGAGATAGCCGCGCGCCGCCGCCAGTTCGAAGGCCGTGTTGGGCGGCGGGCAGACGAAGACGAGATCGCCGACGGTCACCGGACGATCGAGCGGCACGATCCGCCACAGACCGAGCGGATGGCTCGGCGTCGGATTGAGGCGGAGGCCGCCCCATCCGCCGCCGATCACTACGAGGGTGGCGAAGAGACCGCCGGCGATCAGGACGAGATGTGGCCTTCGGCTTCTGGTCATTGCAGGACCTGCCCCGACTTCTGCGCCCGGCGAAGCGCCTCCGCCTGCTTCATGGCCAGCACCGTCCGCTCATGGGCGGCGAGCTGCTGCGCCAATCTCATCGTCGGCCAGGCCGATGCCAGTTGGTCACGCTGAGCAGGGGACAGGCCCGACGCCAGCTTCTCGAAGATCGGACCGATCGGCTCCTTCGCCCTGTCGGCAAGGAAGGTCCGCTCGCCGAACCGTTCCGTGACCGCCTTGGCGAACCCGTCGATCTCGGCCTTGGCCATGCGGTCGGCGAGCGCGAACTCGAGCGCCGCCGGCAGGTCGTTGCGGTCGATGGCGTCGCGCACCCGCTCGAGCACCCGGGCGGCTTCGGCCGACAATGCCGGAATATCGAGCGCCGCACGTTGCCGGATCGCTCGTTCCTCGGCCTCGAACTTCGTCTCGGCTTCTGCGCGCAGGCCTAGCCAGCGTTCGAGGTCGCGCCTCAGGGCGGGCGCATTGACCTCGGCACGGCGACGGTCGTCCCGGTCGGACTTGCTCGTCAGCAGCCCGGTCTTGCCGCGCAGGACCCCGAAGGTCTCCGGTCGAGTCGCCAGACGCTCCAGCGTCGTGGTCGCGACCATTGGGTCCCTCGTCATCTTGTCGAGATCGAGCGCACGGAACGCCGCCTCTGGATCGGCGAAGACGAGGCGGAAGCGGTTCGTCACCTCCTCCCACTGTTTCCGGACGCCGGGGGTGGCGAGAACCCGGGTCTCGATCGCAGAGCCGAGCGTCTCGGTGAACGTGGTGATGCCGGCGACCATCGGGCGCAGCTCCTTCTTCACGGTGTCTTCGGGGGAGTGCAGGCGGGTGGCGAGACCGAGCTCGCGGCCGAGAGCGGCGAGGCGTCGGCCGAGGTCGGCGAGGCGTTGCTTCTGCCGGATCGTCCACTCGATGCGATCGCGTACCAACGTGCGAGCGACGCGGACGAGGTGCAGGCCACGCGCCTCGGCGAACCGCAGCGCTGGCCCATAGAAGCCACCACGGGCGTAGTCGAGCGTCGTCTCCTTCGCCCGTCGCTGCGACAGGATCGTGTCGAGGCCGCCCACCTTCTCGAAGGATCGCCGGCCGTAGTAGAGGGTCGCATCCTCGCGATGGCGCGTCATCGCCACGTAGGCGAGATGCCGGTCGAGCGACAACGTCGCCAGCACCTTGACCCGGTCGACGGTCGCCCCTTGCGCCTTGTGGATCGTCGTTGCGTAGCCGTGGTCGACGTCGGTATAGAAGCGCTGGTCGACCTCGACCCGGCGGCGGTTGGCGCCCTCGCCGATCTCGGCGGTGAACCGCCGGGCCTCCGCCACGACGATCTTGCCGATCATGCCGTTCTTGACGCCGAGCGATCCCTCGTTCCTCAGGAATACGATCTGATCGCCGATGTCGAAGCGCCGCTCGCCGTCCCCGGTGCGGAAGAGGTGACCCCGGCCGACGAGGGCGCGCTCGACCAGCTTGGCGCGTGCCATGTCGTTGAGGGTACGGACGTCACGGCGCAGATGAGCGAGGATCAACGTCGACTTCGTCGGATCATGCTCGCGGTTCCAATCGGCGATCAACGACGCGATCGCCTCGGCCTTGAATGAGGCCCCGACGATCTTGCCCTCGGCGCGGTAAGCGGCGAGCGCATCTGCGATGCGGCCACGCGCCAGATCGAGCGACGCCTCGCGCATCCACGGCTCGCGCTGGCGATGAATGGTCTCGAGCTCGGCGTAACCGATGCGCTCGGTCAGCGCGCGGAAGGCGGCGCCGGCCTCGATCGGTTGCAACTGATCGGGATCGCCGACCAGCACCAGCTTGGCCCCAGCCTTCGCCACCGCTTCGACAAAGACCGCCATCTGGCGCGACGACACCATGCCGGCCTCGTCGAGGACCAGCACCGTCTTCGCGTCGAGCAGGTCCCTCCCCTTTGCCCAACGCAGTTCCCACGACGACAGCGTGTGAGAGGCCATGCCGGCTTCCGTCTCCAAACCCTCGGCCGCCTTGCCGGCTAGCGCCGCGCCGACAACACGGTAGCCAGCGGCTTCCCAGACCTCGCGCGCCGCCTTCATCATCGTGGTCTTGCCGGCGCCGGCGCGGCCGACGACCGCGGCGATCCGCTCGGACGAGGTGACGTGTTCGATCGCCGCCCTCTGTTCCGCCGAGAGCCGAGTGTGCCGCTCGAAGACTGCCGCCCGCTCCGTCCCCTTCACCTCGAAGCCGGCGGTGTTCGCGAGGTGTGTCGCCCGGCGCGCCATCTCCGCCTCGAGCCGGATCAGCTCGCGCGTCGTGTAGCGAGACGGCGTCCGCGCTCCGCTCTCGAAGTCGATCGTCTCGGTCTCGAGCCGCAGAACCTCCGGGCTCTGCAGGATGCGAGCGAGAAGAGTCTCGAAGGTCGCTGCGTTGTCGACCCAGCGATGGAGGATCTTGGCAACGTCGCGTTCATCGAAGACGCTCTTCTCCCGTGAGATCAGGTCGAGGACGATCTCGGGGCGGCGCTCGATGCGTCGGGCATTCTCGGCGCGACGGTCCTCGAAGGCCCGCAGTCGTTCGAGTAACGGTCCCCTGCCCTCTCCACCCTCCTTGCGCTCGATCGCCCTCGCCGCCACGCCGACGTGGGAGGTCGGGGCGAGGTCGAGGCCGCGCTCCGCGTAGGAGCGACCGTCGACGCGCACGTCGAGACCGGCGAGCGCCAGATGCCGGTTCTGGAGGTCGAGCCAAGCCTGACGCTGCTCTAGGAACTCGGATCTGTCGCCGGACCACAGCCGATAGACGATCTTCCCCGCCGCATTGCGCAACGGTCGCCCGTCCTCACCGGTCACCGCCACCTTCTTGCCCCCGAAACCGTCCTCGGTCAGCGGTCGCAACGTGGTCATCAGGTGGACGTGCGGATTGCCCGGATCGTCGTGATAGACCCAGTCGGCGACCTGCCCGCGCGCCAGCACCTGTGTCTCGACGAAGGCATCGACCAGGGCGATGTTCTGTTCTCTCGAGAGCTCCACCGGCAGGGCGACGATGAACTCCTTGGCGAACTGCGCATCGGTTCGCTTCTCGAAGGCCTCGACGCGGTTCCAGAACACCTCTGAAGAGCCGGCCACCGAGCGATCGGCGACGAGTACCCTCGTCCAGGCCGGGGCATTCGGCGGCAAGAGGAACGCCTCGTGGATCATGCCGCGCTTGCCGGTGTAGTCGACGGTGCGGGCCTCGGCCTCGTGCTCCATCCGGGCGCAATGGCGATAGGCCGCCGCCAGCACGACGCTACGACCGCCGCCGCGGCCGATCAGCTGGGGAGTGAAGTGGGTGATGGCCACGGCGGTCGAGATCCCGGAGATGAAACGCACATCGGGTTCGTCGGGAACGGCCGGAGCCTCGGGCCATCGAGCAGCACGTCGCGCCTCGCGACGTATTACTGCGCCCTTGGAGCCGTTCTCGTCGAACGGCGGGATGATCTCGAAAACCGTCGGGTCTGCCGACCCGGCGTTTTTGCCGGGGTGCGCTTCGCGCCTGCTCGGAAGAGTCTCGTTCGATCACGAGCGATCGAACGAGAAGGACCAGAACCCATGAAGAAGCCGTCGTCGAAGATCCGCGACGAGATCGCCCGACTGCAGGAGCAGTTGAAGGCGGCCGAGACGCGCGAGGCCGAACGGATCGGCCGATTGGCGTTGAAGGCCGGTCTCGGCGAGATCGCGATCGACGACGCCGAGCTCGTCGCCGCCTTCGAAGCATTGGCGGCGAGGTTTCGGACGAGAGGAGGTGGCAAGCACGAACGGCCCGTCGCGATGCCGGCGCCGATCGCGGTTGGCGCGCCTCAGAGCCGCAATGACGAGGGCTGAACGGATGAACCGATCGAGCCAGTCCGAGGCACGAAAGAAGGACACCCGCGAGAAGATCCAGCTCGGTGGCCTGATCGTCAAAGCCGGCCTGCGGTGGGAGAAGCGGGCGCTCCTGCTCGGCCTTCTGATCGATGCCGCCGCTCGCCTGAAACACGATGCCGTCGAGCGCGAGCGATTGATCGCCGTGGGCACGGAGGCCTTCGGCGATGACCCCGACTAGGATCGCCCTGTTCATCACACCGCTCGTGCTGATGGTCGCCGTCTGCCTCGCGACCTCGGGGGCTGCGACGTGGATTGCGGCTTTCGGCAAGACGGAGGCGTCGCGGCAGATGCTCGGACGGATCGGCCTCACCCTCCCCTACGCACTCGCGAGCGGCATCGGTGTCGTCGTCCTCTTCGCCGCGAACGGTGCTCGCGCGATCCGCGCCGCCGGTTGGGGCGTCGTGGCCGGGGCCTCCGTGATCGCCGCCCTCGCCGTCGTGAGCGAGGTGACGCGCCTTCAGAATGTCGCCGATCTCCTGCCGGCCGGACGTTCGCCGCTCGCCCTGATCGATCCCGCGATCGGAGTCGGGATCGCGATCGTCGCCCTCTGTGGTGTCTTCGCTCTGCGCGTGGCGTTGCGCGGCAATGCCGCCTTCGCGTCCGCCGTGCCGCGCCGCATCCGTGGCAGCCGCGCCGTCCACGGCGAGGCGGATTGGATGAGCCTCGCGGAAGCGGCGCGGCTCTTCCCCTCGACCGGCGGCATCGTCGTCGGCGAGTGCTACCGGGTCGACCGGGACGGCGCATCGGGCGAGGCGTTTCGCGCTCGCGATCCAGGAACCTGGGGTACCGGCGGCAGGGCCCCTCTCCTCTCGTTCGACGGTGGCTTCGGCTCGTCGCACGGCATCGTCTTCGCAGGCTCCGGCGGCTTCAAGACGACCTCGGTCACCGTGCCGACCGCCCTCAGATGGGGCGGCGGCCTCGTCGTGCTCGATCCCTCCAACGAGGTAGCGCCGCAGGTCGCCGACCATCGCCGCCGCGCCGGCCGCAGCGTCTTCGTGCTCGACCCCAAGACACCGGAGATCGGCTTCAACGCCCTCGATTGGATCGGGCGGTTCGGCGGCACGCGCGAGGAGGACATCGCCGCTGTTGCCGGTTGGATCGTCACCGACAATCCGCGCCTTGGTTCAGTCCGCGACGACTTCTTCCGCGCCGCCGCTCTGCAACTCCTCACCGCACTGATCGGCGACGTCTGCCTCTCCGGCCACACGGCCCCGCAGGATCAGACTTTGCGCCGTGTGCGCGAGAACCTCGCCGAGCCGGAGCCGAAGCTGCGCGAGCGATTGCAGGCGATCTGGGATCGCTCGACCTCCGCCTTCGTGCGCGAGAACGTCGCCCCCTTCATCGCCATGACGCCGGAGACCTTCTCCGGCGTCTACGCCTCCGCGGCGAAGGAGACCCATTGGCTCTCCTATCCGAACTATGCCGCCCTCGTCTCCGGTTCGAGCTTCTCGACCGACGAGCTGGCGGAAGGCATGACCGACATCTTCATCGACATCGACCTGAAGACGCTCGAGACCCACCCCGGCCTCGCCCGTGTCGTCATCGGCGCACTGATGAACGCCATCCACAACCGCGACGGCCACATCGCCGGACGCACCCTGTTTCTCCTCGACGAGGTTGCTCGCCTCGGCTACCTCCGCATCTTGGAGACGGCGCGCGACGCCGGTCGCAAATACGGCATCACCCTGGTGATGCTGTTCCAGTCGATCGGTCAGATGCGCGAGGCCTACGGCGGGCGGGACGCCACCTCGAAATGGTTCGAATCCGCCTCGTGGATCTCGTTCGCCGCGATCAACGATCCGGAGACCGCCGACTACATCTCCAGGCGCTGCGGCGACACCACCGTCGAGGTCGATCAGGTGAGCCGCAGTTCGCAGATGTCGGGATCGTCGCGCACCCGATCGAAGCAACTCGTCCGCCGACCGCTGATCCTGCCACACGAGGTGCTGCGGATGCGCACCGACGAGCAGATCGTCTTCACCGCCGGCAATCCGCCGCTGCGCTGTGGTCGCGCCATCTGGTTCCGGCGCGAGGAGATGAAGGCGTGCGTCGCCGAAAGCCGGTTCGAGCGACGGAGTGGAGATGACGGAGCGGCCGGCACACGATCGACCGAACCATCGACGACGTGAATCGATCGCGTTCGATCGATTCCGAACTCTCGTTGGACACGCCGATGCGAGCGACGGAGACTCGCCTCATGACGCCCGAGCCCCTCCTCCTCCACCGCATCGATCCGACCCGCAACATGGCGCGCTTCTATCGCCTGTCGGTCGAGCCCAACCTCTTCGGCGGCGTCTCGCTCGTTCGGACCTGGGGGCGGATCGGTGGAGCATCTCGGACGAAGATCGAGATGTTCGACGCATCGGCCGCGGCTGCGACCTCGTTCACCGGAATCGCGCGATCGAAATGCCGTCGCGGGTACCTTCTCAGCCGATGATCAGGTGAACCGACGCGTCGATCGGCGCCTCCGGTCGCTCGAAACCGGTGACCACCGGCTCATTCATCCTCGGCGTCCGGCCGTCCTGCGCGGAGTGTCGCCCGAGCCGCGAGGCGAGCGGCTCGCGCCTTGGTTCGGGCGTCCTCGAGAGAGGTGGCCCCTTCGATCTCCGCGAGCGCCAACAGCGCATTCGAGAACGCCGTACGAAGCCGCAACGTCGCACTCACCAACTTCGCGGTTCGATCGATGTCGTCCGACATGGGTCCTCGTGGCTGCCTCTGATGATCGAGGGTCGCAACCGCAGGACCGCTCGTCAACCGACACCATGTCGGTTCTCGAGAACTGCGGCATTCGGGGCGCAGTGGGCTCCGGCTGGCCTTGCACGGGTGTGACGGCCTTGCCCGAAGCATCGACGAGAAAACTGGTGCTGCCCCGAGCAGCAGGTGGCGGTTCGATCGCCGGATCGACGAAGATCGGACCACAGGGGTCGTGTTCCCATTTATGGGTGAGAGGCCCCGGCCCGAAGGCCGGGACCTCGATCGGCGGCTCAGTCGCCGCGACGCCCGTTGGGGCGGGACCAGATCAGCGAGAAGGTGTCGCCGTCTTCGTCGTCGAAGAGGTTGGCGTAGATCGGAGCGTTGAAGCTCGGATCGTCGAGCTTGAGCCCGAGGTAGTCGCGGCCTTCGCCGGAGCGCTTGGACCAGGCGGCGCCGATCTCGGCGCGGCCGACCAGGACCCGGTGGCTCGGGGCGTTCTCGCCGGTGGAGCGCAGGTCGGGGACGATGCGCACGCCCTTGGCCTGGACGCTGAGGGTGACGATCTCGCCGGTGAATTCGTTCGAGCCGGTCTTCTTGAAGGTGCCGATGGTCGCCATTGAATTTCTCCGCTTTCCGTTTGCGAGCCCGCCCGTTGCGGCCTCGATGGCGATCGACCGGCCGGAGGCGACCGCCGCCGCACCCGCGAGGGCCGCAGCGTCAGCGGAGGACGGCGCAGGAGGGACTTTCTTGCCCCGCGAGGAATGGGTGAAACCCAGGGGAAGAAAGTCACGACGCGCCGTTGCGGCTTAGGCGGTCGAGGCGAAGCCGGCCTTCGGCCAGATCAGCCAGACGAAGAGGCCGTTCGGGGCGGGGTCGGACAGAATGCGTTGAAGAAGATGGTGGCCATCCCGGAACCGAGCAACCGATCCGATCGACGCCGGGAGCGACGACTCCGTTCAGGCTTCGGCAAAGAAAATATCCGTCAGGCCGGTTACTGGTCAGATGACCCTCTGCCCGCAGATGGGAGACACGCCGCTCAACGTCGCATGAAGGTTCCTCATGCCGTGCGACCGCGTACCGAGGTCGGCTCGAATTGAACCGTTTCTCGCCCCGCCGTCCCGAATTGACATCTCGACGAAGCCGGCGCTCGACAACTGGCGGATACCGCCGCTCAATGGCCGTGCCGATGGTGGAGATCGGGATAGTGGACGTGGGCGTGGATCAGCGGCGCGTGCCGATGGACATGCGAGTGTGGTTCGCTCGCCGGCCCGTCGTGGGCATGGTCGTGATGGTCGTCATGTGAATGGACATGGTCGTGTTCGATCGCATCGTGGACATGATCGTGCTCGTGGCGCTCGGTCAGATGCAGCCACAGGCCAATCGCCATCAGAAGGGCCGCGATCCCGAGCCGCAGCGTGATCGGCTCACTGACGACGACGACCGCCAACACCGCGCCGATGAAGGGGGCGAGCGAGAAATAGGCGCCGGTCCGCGCCGATCCGAGATGGCGCAGCGCTCGGATGAAGAGAACGAGGCTGACGCCGACGGCGAAGAAGCCGAGCAACCCCGCGAGCGCGATCTGCATCGGCGGCGGCAGCGTGCTACCGGTCCCCGAAGCGAGCCCGATGTTCACCGATCCGGCGACGAGGCCCTTCCAGATGGTGATGCGAACCGGGTCGGCCGCCGAAACCCGGCGTGTCAGGTTGTTGTCGATCCCCCAGGCGAGGCAGGCGCCAGCGACGAGGAGCCCACCGAGGTCGAGCGAGACGCCATGCCCGGTCCAGGACAGGACGACCGCGCCTGCCAGGATCGCGGCGGCGCCGACAAGCAGTTGCCGATCGACGTTCTCGCGAAAGACAACCCAGGCGATCGCCATGGTCGTGAGACCTTCGAGATTGAGGAGCAGCGCGCCGCTCGAAGCCGTCGTACGGGCGAGGCCCGACATCAGCAGGACCGGGGCTATGACGCCTCCGGCGAGGATCGCCGCAGCCAGCCAGGGCAGATCCGCGCGGGAGATCGCCGCCTCTTCGTCCCGTTCTGCGCCCGACAGGCGACGTGACGCTTCGACGACCGCAAGGCCGACGCCGGCGCCGAGATAGAGCAGGCCGGCGAGCATGTATGGCGAAATCTCGGCAAGGAGCAGCTTCGCCAGAGGTGGCGCTGCGCCGAAGAGCACCGCCGCGCCCAGCGCCAGCGGGACGCCGGGCCAGAGGTGGGCATGAGACGCGTCGTCGTGGTCCATCGTTCGCTCCCGAGCCGGCGCGGTTTCCGAGTGTGTCTCGACGGAGTGCCGAAGCCGGCTTCTCAGTGCAAGAGGGACACCGCCAGTCCGATCGCCCCGCATGCGGCGATCACCTCGACCACGCTGCGGCGGAAGCGGAAGAGGGCCACCGCAGCAGCGAGCGCGATCAGCGCCGAGATCCAGTCGAACCGCCCGCTCCATCCCTCGGGCCACAGCACGTGCCAACCGAAGAACAGGGCGAGGTTGAGGATCACACCGACGACCGCCGCGGTGATCGCGGTCAGCGGTGCGGTGAACTCGATGTTGCCGTGAGTGCTCTCGACCAACGGCCCGCCGGCGAGGATGAAGACGAAGGACGGCAGGAAGGTGAACCAGGTCACCAGCAGCGCCCCGGCCAGTGCCGCCACGAGCTTCGCCTCCGGCCCGAACGGCGCCTGCGTCCAGCCGCCGACGAAGCCGACGAAGGTCACCACCATGATCAGCGGCCCCGGCGTCGTCTCGCCGAGCGCCAGGCCGTCGATCATCTGGGTCGGGGTCAGCCAGCCGTAGTGCCCGACCGCGCCCTGGGTGACATAGGGAAGAACGGCGTAGGCACCGCCGAAGGTGAGCAGCGCCGCCTTGGTGAAGAACCAGCCCATCTGCGTCAGCGTGTGATCCCAGCCGAAAGCCGCCGTCAGGCTTGCCATCGGCGCCAGCCACAGCGCGAGCCCACAGACGGCGACCAGAGCGAGCCGGCCCCACGAGAAGCGGGCATGCGGCGGGGGCGGCGTCGTATCGTCGATGAGCGCCGCGCCGTGGCTCCTGCCCGCCGTCCCGTGCCCGCCGCCGGCGCGGAAGGCCTGCGGCAGAAGCCGGGAGCCGATCCACCCGGCCAGCGCCGCAAGGCCGACGAGGATCGGGAACGGCACGTCGAAGACGAAAATCGCGACGAAAGAGGCCGCGGCAATGCCCCACAGAACGCGGTTCTTCAAGGCCCGCATGCCGATCCGGTGGGGGGCCTGGAGGACGATCGCGGTGACCGCCGGCTTGATGCCGAAGAAAAGCCCGGCGACCAGCGGCACGTCACCGAAGGCGCAGTAGATCCACGACAGCGCGATCAGCACGAAGAGCGACGGCAGAACGAAGAGTCCACCGGCGACGATCCCGCCCCAGGTACGGTGCATCAACCAACCGATGTAGGTGGCGAGCTGTTGTGCTTCGGGTCCGGGCAGGACCATGCAGTAGTTGAGGGCATGGAGATAGCGCCGCTCGGAGATCCAGCGGCGCTCTTCGACCAGTTCGCGGTGCATCAGGGCGATCTGGCCGGCCGGGCCGCCGAAACTGAGGCAGCCGATCTTCAGCCAAAGGGCGGCGGCCTCGGCGAGGCTCGGGGCCGCCGGGGGTGCGGTGCGATCGGCGGGGACGGTCACGGTGTCGGTGTCGGTCACGCGGCCCGTCCTCACTTGGAACGCCGATCGGCGGGCCAGTCGTGGGTCTCCGCGACGGCGTCGCGGCACCAGCGATAGAGCGCGTCGTAGAGCGGCATGCTGGCGTCGAGTTGCTCGAGGTCGTCGCGATATATGCGCGAGAATCCGAGCGAGGTGGCGAGGAGGCCGGCCGCCTGCGGCGCGAGGTCGTGGCGGCCGGTGTCGGCGCCGCGGACGATCGTCGCCAGACGGGCGAGCGCCTCCGAGGCGAGGCCGAATTCGTCGAGCATCGTGTCGAAGGTGCAGCGCTCGCCGCGATGGCTCCAGAAGGCGCCGTCTATGTCGAAGGGGGCGGCTCCGAACTGCTCGGCGACGGCCGGCACTTCCGCCGCATCGACATAGAGGAAGACCGCGCGCCGATCGACGAAGCGGCGGATGAGCCACGGACAGGCGATGCGGTCGATCTTGGGGCGGGCGCGGGTGACCCACACGGTGCGCCCGTCGCCGTCGCGGGGCGGCAGAGCGGCCCGCGTGACCAGCGGAGCGCCCGCCTCCCGCCAAGCCTCGAAGCCGCCCTCCAGCGTCTCGGCGGCGATGCCTTCGGCGCGCAGCCGCGCGGCGGAACCCTGAGCGCGCTTGCCGCCCTTCTGGCAGGCCACCACCACCCGACGTCCGGCATAGAGCGGCGCCCAAGAAGCGACGGTGAGCGGATCCCGATGCTCTGCGGCGGGCAGCGAGCGCGGGTCTGCGGCCATGTCGTCGTCCATCCGCACGTCGACGATGGCTGGAGCGGCGGGAGTGCCGACGAGCCGAGCGAGTTGGGCGACGGAGATTTCGGTGTTGGAAGGCATGTGCGTCCATCCCTCTTGCAAGGTCGGTGGACGCGATCTTTGGGCCGAGGCCTCACGGGGTAGTCGCGCGAGACCCCCTGGGTAAAGCACTTAGCGCGGCGTGAACGCGCGAGCAAGATCACTGTCGAATTCACGGCGTTCTGAGCGTTCGATGAGTCGACCGTAGCGCGGGTGTAGATCGGTATCGGCCGAGGAGGCTGGGTATTCATCTGCGACTGAAAAGGGCAGCGCTCACGCGCCGCCCTTGCCGAACCGGTAGACCGGGATGCCGAGCTTGCGCGCCTTGTCGGCGAGGTTGTCCTGGATGCCGGTACCGGGGAAAACGACGGCGCCGATCGGCAACACGGCGAGCATCTGGTCGTTGCGCTTGAAGGGCGCGGCCTTGCCGTGCTTGGCCCAGTCGGGCTTGAAGGCGACCTGAGGCACCTTGCGGATGTCGGCCCAGCGAGCGGCGATCTTCTCGGCGCCCTTCGGGGAGCCACCGTGCAGCAGCACCATGTCGGGGTGCTTCGCGCGGATCTGATCGAGCTTGGCGAAGATGGTCGCGTGATCGGCGGTGTCGCCACCGGTGAAGGCGATCTTCGGACCCGCCGGCACCATCACCTCGGTCTCGGCGCGACGCTTGGCAGCGAGGAAATCGCGGCTGTCGACGACTGCGGCAGTGAGATTGCGGTGGGAGACCATCGATCCGACGTGCGGACGCCAGAATGAACCGGTGTGGCGTTCATGGTGCTCGGCGGCCTGGTCGCGCATCAGTTCGAAGGCGTCGCGGCGTTCGATCAGGGTCTGCCCTTCGGCGATCAACCGTTCCAGTTCGACCGAACGGACCTCGCTACCGTCCTGTTCGGACTGCGAGCGACGTTGCGCCGCCTCGTTCTCGTCGAGCTGGCCTTCGATCCGCCGGCAGGCGCGGTGGAAGAGATTGACGGTCGACCAGAGGAGATCGTCGAGGTCGGGTTCGAGGCGGGTGTCGGCGAGCGTCGAGATCAGGGCGTCGAAGATGTCGACGATGGCGCCGGCGACGCGGGGCACCTCGGGAAGCGGCCGAGGATCGGGCTCGTTCTGGAAGGGGCGCCAGCCGTAGAGCTGGAGTTCGGTGAGGAGACGATCGGTCGAAGAGGCGGCGTGATGGGGTTCGAAGTCGTCGTGCCCGCTCATGGGATGCTCCGTCGGTTGGACCGCGCCCTCGCGGCCTGATGGCGACGAAGCTCACGGGCGCGGACGGACCTGCACCCGGTGAAGCCACCGGGCCGAAGCAACGCGGAGGACGGCGAAGGACGGCGATCTTGCCTCGCGATGCAAAGCCCGGAGGGCGGCGGAAGATCGTCGGCCGCAGCCGTTGCCGGACCGTCCCGACCGTCGAGCCGATCGCCCTCTCGCAAGGCCGGGACGCGGTCCCACCCGAACTCCGGGCAGACCGGGAGCACGACGACGGTACCCCTTCCCTGCCTCGCCACTCACGCGATCCGGGCCATGAATCGCTCGGCATCCCCCGCGACGAGCTGCGGTCGGATCCAATCCCGCAGACTGTCGGCGCCGTAACGATTGAGATCTTCGTTGAAGTCCGCGAGCCGCGGCACCAGAATCACCCTCTCGATCCCAGCGGCCCTCGCCCGGTCGAGCAATCGCGTGCATGCGCCCTTCCCGGCCTGATCACGGTCGCGAAGCACATAGAGGCGGCGACAGGTTGCCGGAAGACGGACGGCCGCGAGGTGGGCCGCCGAGAGCGCGGCGATCGCCGGATGGAAGGGCAGCGCCTGTTGGAGCGAGAGCACGGTCTCAATGCCCTCACCGGCCGCCAGCACGTCGTCCACCACCCCGAACCTGACGGCGTTGCCGAGAAGGTTGCCCATCGCCTTCCTCGGCGGATCGATCGCGGCCTTGTCCGATCCATCGGCGGAAAGCCACGTGCGATGGACGCCGGTGATCCGACCGTAGAGATCGGTGACGGCAGCGATCAGCGCCGGTCGTGCTTCGGTCGGGCCGACGTCGGGTCGCCACCAGCAGCGAGGATGGAAGCGCAGGCATTCGGTGTCGGAGAGATCGGTGATACCGCGAGCGTGCAGATAGGTCTCGGCGATTGTCCCGGCGATCGGCTGCGACATGCGGAAAAGACGGCGGGCAGCCTCCACCGACCGCGTGGGTGAACGCCCTGCGTTCGGCCTCAGTGGTGAACATGCAAGCTCGCCCCGTGAATCCCCGAGAAACCTCCGCGCCTCGGCGACCACATCGGTGAAGCGGGTCAGCCCGAGCGCCTCGCGGATGACGTCGAGGAGATCACCGTATTCGCCGGTGGCGGCATCGCACCATTTGCCGGCAGGTCCACGGGCGTCGTCGAAGAGCCGAACGAACATCGAACGGCCGGGGGTGTTACGGGCGTCGCCGACCTGCCAGTAGCAGCCTTGTCGGCGACCGTTGGAAAGGTAGACCCGGCACACCGCCTCCGCACGACTGGCCAGACGATGCGCCATTTCTGCAGCTTCTTGCCGGGACATCACGAGGCCTCGCGCGCGGTGATGCGTCGGATCGGATAGGCCGCGAGGAGCCGAGCGAGAACATCTACCCCGCTCCGGTCGATGGGCACGAAGAAGCGGAGCTTCCAGGAGATGATCTCGGTGAAGAGGCCGTAGGTCCGTAGCCGCTCGCGCATCGCCTCGGTGAAGCCCACGAGCTCGATGCGGTTCGTCCCCATGACGCGCACCCGGCGGAGCTGGAGATCCTCTTCGAGATCGACGAGGGTCCGCCCCTCGATCAGAGCAGTATGGGCCGCTGCCGGCGAAAGCGTCGGGACACCCGTGGCGATCACGGTCGCGGCCCATCCTGGCGAGACCCGCCGGCCGGTGATGCGCTCGCCATCGTCGGTCTGGAGGCGATAGACCCGGGTCGACTCGTTCGGCAGCCGCTTCCACACCGGCAGCAATAGCCCGGCGACGATGTGGAGCGTGGTCTCGGTGAAGGGGGACGTCGCCAGCACCTCCTTCCGCCAGGCGAGCGCGAAGGTCTCCCGATCGGCCGGCTCCCACCTACTTTCGACCATTGAGGCGCGCGAGACCGACAAACTCTCCATCGGCCGGATCAGACGGACGCGTCGCTCGATCTCGCCGTCGTCGAGCATCAGCGACGGCGCCGGAACCTCGACGGCGGCGCGACCGGAGCGTTCGTTGACCAGCAACCGCGCGCCGTCGCGTCGGAGCAGGTCGGAGGCGTCGTCGAGCGACATCGGTCGATTGCGGCGGCGCTCGGTAAGCGTGAGCAGCCGGGTCTCGGCGCCGGTTGTCGGGTGGGTGTAGATGGTCGCACGATCCGTGACGACGAAGCTCTCCGCCGTCAACGTCTCCAGCCCGAGATCGTAGACACCGCCGGCGATCGCGCCTTGAACCCGCGCGTCGAGCAACTGCTCGAATGCGGTGAAGAGGATCGCCTGAAGATCGAGGGTCAGCGCCAAGAGGCGGTTGAGGAAGGTGGTGATCGGCGGCAGTTCGTCGCGAAGGCCGGTCTCGTCGGTGAGCCTCAAGCCCGTCGCCGTCTCGAAGTCGTGGAGCGAGCAGCCCTCGATCTTGCCTCGCGCGATCAACTGATAGAGCTGGCGCAACGCGTCGCGGGCGTAGACGCTTTCGAGATTGTCTTCGGGGCGGAACAGGCCCTGCCCGCCGGTCTGGCGCTGGCCGCGGGTGATGGCGCCGAGCGTGTCGAGCCGACGGGCGATGGTCGAGAGGAACCGCTTCTCCGCCTTCACGTCGGTGGCGATCGGACGGAACAGTGGTGGTTGCGCCTGATTGGTCCTGTTGGTGCGACCGAGCCCCTGAATGGCGGCGTCCGCCTTCCAGCCGGGCTCGAGCAGATAGTGAATGCGCAGACGTCGGTTCTTCGCCGCGAGGTCGGCGTGATAGCTGCGCCCCGTGCCGCCGGCGTCGGAGAAGACGAGAATGCGCTTGCCGTCGTCCATGAAGGCGGCGGTCTGGGCGAGATTGGCCGAGAGCGCGCGGGTCTCGACGACGAAGCGGTCGCCCTTGCGGACGATGCGGCGGGAGCGACCGGTCACCTCGGCGACCTTCTCGGTGCCGAAGCGCTGGACGATCTGATCGAGGGCTCCGGGCACCGGCGGCAGGCTCGCCAGATGCTCGATCAGCTCGTCACGACGCGCTACCGCCTCGCGGCTCTCGACCGGTTGCCCGTCACGATAGACCGGACGCGAGGCGAGGTTGCCTTCGCCGTCGGTGAAGGGCTCGTAGAGCTGAACCGGGAAGGAATGGGCGAGATAGTCGAGGACATATTCCCGTGGCGTGATGTCGACGCGGACGTCGTTCCACTCGTCGGTCGGAATCTCGGCGAGGCGGCGCTCCATCAGCGCCTCGCCGGTCGAGACGATCTGGACGACGGCGGCATGGCCCACCTCCAGATCACGCTCGATCGAAGCGATCAGCGTCGGCGTCTTCATCGAAGTGAGGAGATGGCCGAAGAAGCGCTGCTTGGCACTCTCGAAGGCGGAGCGTGCGGCGGACTTCGCTCGGGCGTTCAGCGTGCCCTCGGAGCCGGTGATGTTGGCGGCCCTCATCGCCGCATCGAGATTGCGGTGGATGATGGCGAAGGCGCCGGCATAGGCGTCGTAGATGCGGCGCTGCTCGTCGCTCAGCCGGTGCTCGAGCAGTTCGTATTCGACGCCCTCATAAGAGAGCGAACGCGAGGTGTAGAGACCGAGCGCGCGCAGATCGCGGGCGAGCACCTCCATCGCCGCGACGCCGCCGGCTTCGATCGCCTCGACGAACTCCGCCCGTGTCGCGAAGGGGAAGTCCTCACCGCCCCAGAGGCCGAGCCGTTGGGCATAGGCGAGATTGTGGACCGTGGTGGCGCCGGTCGCCGAGACGTAGACGACGCGGGCGTCGGGAAGGGCGTGCTGGAGACGCAGCCCGGCGCGGCCCTGCTGCGAGGGCGCGACGTCACCGCGCTCGCTCTTACCTCCGCCGGCGTTCTGCATGGCGTGGCTCTCGTCGAAGACGATCACCCCGTCGAAGGAAGACCCCAGCCAGTCGACGATCTGGCGGACGCGCGAGGCTCTATCGCCGCGCTCCTCGGAACGCAGCGTCGCATAGGTGGTGAAGAGTATGCCCTCGGAGAGGGTGATCGGCCGCCCTTGCGCAAACCGCGACAGCGGCGTGACCAGCAGGCGTTCCTGGCCGAGGGCCGCCCAATCGCGTTGCGCGTCCTCGATCAGCTTGTCGGACTTCGAGATCCACAGCGCCTTCCGCCGACCCTGCAGCCAGTTGTCGAGGATGATCCCGGCCGACTGACGGCCCTTGCCGGCCCCAGTGCCGTCGCCGAGCATGAAACCGCGGCGGAAGCGGACGACGCCTTCGGCGCCGACAGGCGCCGCCCTCACGACGTCCCAGGTCTCGTCGACCGTCCAGGAACCGGCGAGATGCCCGGCATGCGCCTCCCCGGCATAGATCACTGTCTCGAGCTGAGCCTCGGAGAGACGACCGCGGATGTCGGCGGGAACTCGCGGCCGGTAGCTCGGCTTCGGCGGGGCGACCGAGGCCATGGCGGCCGATTGCACCAGCTGGGTCGGGTGAAGCACGGCGCCGGGGATGCGGATCGACTGGAGGGTATAGTCCTCGTAGAGCGCCTCGGTCAGCCGGGTCCCCTCGGGCGGCGTCCAGTCGACAGTTTCGTAGGCGAGCTCGACACCCTGCGGTTCGGAAGACGTCGCCGCGGACGGGTGCGGCCGAGCAGAAATCGGGAGCGGTCGCCGCGCGCGAGGCGAGAGGATCGGCGGCAGAGGAGCACGGGTCGACGGCAACGTGGCGGGTCGGCGCGGTGGCACCTGCGTCTCGATCCAGGCCATCAACATCGCGACGTCGGGCGCCATGCCGACCGATGCGGGCAACACCGTCGGATCGTCAGCCGGAATTTTGTCGATCACGGTCAGTCGGGTCGGAAACGTCGTCCCGTGCCGGGCGAAGACCGACCCGGAGATTGTCGCGGAGAGGACGACGCGACCACGCTCCTGGAAGCGTACGAAGGCATCGCGCCACTCGGGGGTCTCCGGACCGACGGCGGCGCCGGTGATCGCGACCAACCGACCACCAGGAGCGAGGCGGGCGAGCGCAGAAGCGACGTGGCGGACGGCGGCATCGGCGACGCGGCCCGAAACCTGGGCCAGCGCCGAGAAAGGTGGGTTCATCACCACGACGGAAGGAAGGACATCCGGGTCGAGATGGTCGTCGATCTGCGCGGCGTCGAAGCGCGTGATCGGAGCCGACGGGAAGAGCGCCGTCAGCAGCTCAGCACGGGTCTCGGCGAGCTCGTTGAGGAGGAGCCGGCCACCGGCGATCTCGGCCAAGACGGCCATGAGCCCGGTGCCGGCGGACGGCTCCAGCACCAGATCGCCCGGTCCGATCGCGGCGGCGAGGACGGCGGCGAGTCCGAGCGGGATCGGCGTCGAGAACTGCTGCAGCGCCCGGCTCTCCTCCGAGCGGCGAGTGTGGGTCGGCAGAAGTGCGGCAATCTTCTCGAACGCGGCGAGCCGGGCGGCCGGCGTCGACGCCTTGCGGAAGAGGGCGCGACCGTACTTCTGCAGGAAGAGGACGGCCGCGACCTCCCCGGCTTCATAGGCGTCCTTCCAATCCCAGGCGCCAGCGGCATCGGACGCGCCGAAGGCCGCTTCCATGGCCTCACGCAAATGCCTGGTGTCGATCGGCTGGCCGCGTTCGAGTTGGGGCAGCAGCGTGCGTGCGGCGGCGAGGATCGCCGCAGCGGGCGCAACGGCTGATGCGGTCGCGGCATGAGAGGGAGACGGAATGACGTTCATCGGGAACCCCGAAGAGAGCGAGGGTGAGGTCTCCCGACCGGCGCTCTCTCCCTCCGCCCGGGTTCCCCTCGCCCCGGCAGCCCTCTTCCTCTCCTCGGCATCCCCTCCCCGACCTTGCAACGGGAGAAGGTCGGGACTATCTTACTTTCGTCTTACCCTCAGAGCGCTCGCATGGCCGGATCCGAACCACTCCTCACCAAGGTCTCCACCAAAGGGCAGGTCATCCTGCCCAAGGCGATCCGTCGCCTGCGGAACTGGGATGCGGGCACACGGCTGGTCGTCGAAGACACCCCCGACGGTGTGCTCCTCAAGCCGGCGCCGACCTTCTGCCAAACCCGGCCGGGAGAGGTCTTCGCCATGCTCCCGGTGAGCGGAGCGCCGAAGTCGCTCGACGAGATGGATGCCGCCGTTCTGGCCGAGGCTCGCCGTCGCCATGATCGCGATTGATACGAATCTGGTCGTCCGCTACCTGACCGGAGACCACCCCGAGCAGTCGATGCGTGCGAGAAAGCTAGTCGACGAGAATCCGGTCTTCGTCGGCCTCACCGTGGTCCTCGAAGTCGAATGGGTGTTGCGCAGCGCCTATGGTTTCGGCGTCGGCGATGTGACGCGCGCCCTGCGCGCCTTCGCCGGCCTGCCGACAGTGACGATCGCCGAAGCCGATCTCGTCGCCGCTGCACTCGACCTCGCGGACAAGGGACTGGACTTTGCCGACGCCCTTCACCTCGGACAGGCGCAGGCGTGCGAGGGTTTCGTGACCTTCGACCGGAAATTCGTGAAGGTAGCGCGAGCAGCAGGGCACGACGAAGTGCGGGAAGCCTGATCGCCAACAAGACCGGCCCTCCTTGAGGATGCTCCAAAAGATAACGGCGCCCTGCGAGCACAGGGCGCCGGATGAGGGAGCTGACATCTCGTCGGCGTCAGATCGGCGGAACATAGGCCTCGAACGGGTTCCCCTCGGCGAGATGGCCGAAGGGCGTGAAGACGAAGTCCTCACCGGCGCGTCCGACGGCGCAGATGACCCAGCGCGGCGCGCCGGTCGCAGCGTCGGCGCATTCCATCAGGGCGAGATCGTCACTCTTCGCCGCGCGAACGAGCGTCTCGAAGTTCGCCCGCGCGTGTTCGGGGATGCTCATGGGGGACACCTTTCCTGAAACGAGTTCGCCCGGCATCGACGGCCGGGCGCGGGATCGGCGATGGAAGCGGGGAGAGGCCGAGGCCCCTCCCCGTGTCGTCCGATCATTCCGCCGCGGCGGAGAGCTCTTCGTCGTCGGTCGTTGCGCCGTCGTCGTCGCCCGAGCCGAGGAAGGCCGGCAGGTCGCCGCCGTCACCATCGTTCGGTTCGACCATCGGCTCGGCGGCCGTGTCGTCGAGATCCGATCGCCGCAGCGGCTCCGGCACCCAACCGGTTTCGGCGAGCAGGCGTTCGGCTTCTCTCGCCATGTCGCCCTTCTTCAGGTGGTCGATGAGCTGCACCGCCCGTTCGCCGGCCCCCTCGCGCACCGCCTCGAGAATGCGCGCCTTGGGGACGCGGCCGAGGTAGTTGGCGACCGTCGGCCGCCAACCGGCCTCCACCATGTCGAGCCCGACGGCGCGGGCCAGCCGATCGGCCTGGGCGAGCCGGGTGCGCAAGGCCTGCTCGGTGATGCCCGAGCCGCCATAGGGGTTCGGCTTCTCGTGCAGGGCGTTGACGCCGTAGGAGACGCAGTGGGCGAGGAGCGCCATCCGGCTCGCCTCGTCGAGCGCATCGAGCCAGTCCCACAACGCCTCGTCGTCGGCAGGCAGATGATCGCCCCACTGCTCCTGTCGCTCGGCGACCGCCTGCGCCGACGGGCAGTCCTTCAGCTCCTCGTTCTGCGCGGGGAACCAGACCTGGCGGACGCTCGCCTCGAGGCAACCGGTCGGTGCTCGGGACAAGAACGTGTCCGACACCAGCTTGTGCAGCAGCAGCGTCATCGCGACCTGCGGATGGCCGGCGACCGCGTCGCGGAGCGCCAGCGTGCGGTGGGCGGTCAACTCGGCGAGGAGACGGTCGGGGAGCGGCTTCAGCCCGTCGTCGTCCTCGTCCATCTCGTTCGCCGGGACCGGTTCTCCGGCGAAGGTGACGGTGCTCGACCGCGAGATCGGCTCCTGGCGACCGGGTTCGGAGGTGTCCTCCACTTCGAGGATCTCGCCGGTCTCCGCGTCGACCATCGGCTCGTCCTCGGGGCGGACATACCCGCGTTCGACCGTCAGCCGGCCCTGCGGATCGAGCCCGACGAAGGCACCGGCGCGGCCGACCTCGGTGGGATCGAACTGCGCCGGTCGATCCTCGAAGGCGGCGAGTGCCGTCTCGATCTCACCGAGCCGCTCGTCGACTTCCTCCGGATATTCGTCGGCCGTGGCGTGGTCCGCCTCGAGACGATCACGCTCGGCTTCCAGCGCGGCGATCGTCGCACGCTCCTCTTCGGTCAGGTCGATGGCCACGCCGATGAGTCGACGCAGGCCCTGGGTGTGGCCATAGGGGAACCCGACGGCGGCCTCGATCCACTTCCAGCCCTCGCCGGCGATCTCGTCGGCCTTCGCCTTCAGCTTCTCGCTCACCAGCCGATCGAGCAGGGCGACGTCCTCGAGCCACCCGCCGCCGTCGGCCTGGAAGAGATCGCGCAGCACCGTCCCGCCCGCCGCTTCGTAGGCCTCGAGCCCGACGAAGAGGGCGCGCTTGTCGGAGGCCGCGACCGACGTCTCGGTCAGCGCCCGCCGGATGTTCCACGGCTCCTTCTGCCAACCCTGGCGAACCGCTTCCCACACCTGCTCCTGGCGGGCATGATCGGAGGAGACGGTGAAGGCCATCAGCTGCTCGAGCGTCATCGCGTCATCGGCGTAGAGATCGAGCAGCTTCGGTGACACGGTGACGAGGCGCAGGCGCTGCTTCACCACGGCAACGCCGACGAAGAAGGCGGCAGCGATCGCTTCCTCGGTCATCCCCTTCTCGCGCATCGCCTGGAAGGCGCGGAACTGGTCGAGCGGATGGAGCGGCGCCCGCTCGATGTTCTCGGCGAGCGACAGTTCGTCGATCAGGACGTCGCCCTTCGCCTCGGAAGCCACGCAGGGAACCGGGGCGGTCCGGGCAAGACGCTTCTGCTTCACCAGTAGTTCGAGCGCACGATAGCGGCGACCGCCTGCCGGCACCTCGAAGAGGCCGGTCTCGCGGCCCTCGGCATCGACGACCGCGCGGACGTGCAGCGACTGAATGAGCCCACGCCGGGCAATCGATTCGGCGAGCTCCTCGATCGACAGCCCGGCCTTGACGCGCCGGACGTTCGACTGGCTCAGCACCAGCTTGTCGAAGGGGATGTCGCGCGACGACGCCAAGGTGATCTTCTGGGAAGTCTTGGTCATGGATCCTGCTCCACGACGAGCGCCGAAAGACTCTCTCTCCGGCTCGAACCCGTCACGAAGCGCAGCGCCGCCCTCTTCCTCTCAAGGACAGCGCCACAGGGGCGAGACGACGGATGGGGCAATGAACCGAAGGCGAAGAGCTCCCCCCGCCCTCGGGATCACGCCGCACGATCGAGCAGCTTCTTCGCCTTCGCCTCCATGTCGAGGCGAGCGTCCTGATGCGGCTTGTCGCGGGCGACCGCGGTGATCCCCTGAACGAAGTCGAAGATGCTCGACGGCGAGTGACCCTCCTCGGCGAGCACCGTCTCGATGATCCTCGCAGTCTCGCCTTTCGAGAAGCCACGGCGCCGCAGGAAGTCGCTACGGTCCTCGTCGGTCTTCGCCACGATCCGTTCGCGCGCCGCCCGGATGCCCTCGACGAAGGGACGCGGCGACGAATTGGCGAAATTCATCAACGCCGGCGCCGCCTCGTGGGCGAAGCGCGAGGCGGCGTATTTGGAATGGCGGATGGTGATCTCCTCGAAATCCTCGACGCCCCACAGGTTCCGGTTCTGGCACACGGCGCGCAGATAGAAGCTCGCCATGCCGAGCGTCTTGGCGCCGACCTCCGAGTTCCAGCAGTAGAAGCCGCGGAAGAAGAGGTCGGGCGAGCCGTCGGGGAGCCGCCCCGCCTCGATCGGGTTGAGATCGTCGACCAGAAACAGGAAGACGTCGCAGTCGCTGGCGTAGAGCGTCGTCGTGTCCCGGGTGACGTCGACGCGCGGGTTGTAGATGCCTGTCGACCAGTCGAGTGCGCCGGGGATCTTCCAGCGCGTATCGCCGGTGCCGTTGCCGGCGATGCGCTGCACCGCCTCGACCAGTTCGTGATCGTAGATGCGGCCGTAGTCCGGCCCGGTGACCGCGCGCAGCTCGACCCGGCCGTCGTCGGTCTCGAGCGTCTTGATCTGCTCACCGCGATGAGTGCTCAGCCCATACTGCAGATTGATGCCGGCGAGTGCGGCGGGGAGCTGGCGCAGATAGGTGGCGGGTGCACCGACCTGGGCAGCGAGCTGGCCGAAGCTCCAATGCGTCGGCACGACCGGCGCCTCCGCCCCCGGCAGGATCAGCGCCAGACGCTCACCATCGCTGCGGTTCGCCTCGACATGAATGTGGTCGGTCGCGACGACGCGGGTACGGCTGCGCTCCGATCGGTCGCGCACGGCGCGCCCGAGATCGCCGAGCGACAGGAAGCGCTCGTCGTCGGGCCGCGAGAACCACTCCGACGACACCCGCCCGACCCGCTCGCCGCGCGTCACATCCACCTTGTAGCCGCCGCTCGCCTCGCGCCGTGCATCGAGAACCTGCATGTTCATGGAACCAATCTCCGCGACGGGCGCCGGAAGACCCTCTCTCCGGCCTTCACCCGTCATGGACCTCCGGTCCGCCCTCTCCCTCTCGCGGCCTCCCGGCACGGAGAGCGGCCGAGGCTCCGACCTCGGCCGCCGCGGCGCCCCTCCGTACCGGACCCTCGCCCCGTGAGGAAACGGGCTCAATGAGCCCGCCACGGATCGTATTCGGCGAGGACCTCGACATCGTCGCCCTCGTCGAGTTCGTCGGCCGGCAGGACGCCGAATTCGGCGCCGGAGCGAAAGAGAACGACCGGGACCATCAGGGTACGAGCGAGATCGAGCGCGTGAGACCGAGCGAGCGTGAGATCGTGGGACATGGGGAGGCTCCATCCGGGAGCAGGGCCGATCCCCGCTCGATGGCTCCCAGAGGTCGAACCCCGGCCGCGATCACCGGACCGGCCCGGCCGGTCGGCGGCACGCGCGCGTAGCCGACCCCGAAGCGGGTTGATCGTCACGAGGCCGAGGTTCGACGGGATGCCGACGAGAAGAGCGGGGAATGGTTTCGTCTCGCGGCGGAGTTCGAACCCAGCCACCACAGCGCTGTCCAGCGGTCGTTCAGCAGTCTTTACGCTGCGTCAATGAGTTCGAGCGCAATTTCCCGATCGAGTGGCATTCCAGTGATGGTGAACAGCGCAATGACCCGACCGACGTTCGATCTCTCGATCTCCAAGAAGGTCTTGATGCTGTGCCTCCTGCCGATCCTGGTGCTCGCCGGTCTGGCGGCGCACATGTTGTCGGCCGAGCACGCCGACGCGAGGCGCGCGCGAGAAATCGCGGGCGTCGTCCGGCTCGCTCCGGCGGTCTCCGGCCTCATCCACGAGCTGCAACGCGAACGCGGGATCTCCTCGGGCTTCATCGCCTCGAAAGGCACGGGTTTCGCCGAGGACATGGGCCGTCAACGCGTCGAAACCGATCGGGCGCTGGCGGCCTTCCGGAGCGCCTTCGACCAGCCGGTCCTGTTGCCCGAGGGCGAGGTCTTCCGCCGCCCTCTCGACGAGGCCGGGCGCGCCGTCGCCGAGATCGAGGCAGTTCGCAAAGGCATCTCCGCGCTGACGACCTCGGCGCCGGATGCGATCGCCTATTACACCGCGACCATCGCCCGACTGCTCGCCATGACCGAGAGCGTGTCGAGCGGCACCCGCTCCCCCGAAGTGATCCGCGCCACGACCGCCTGGAACGCCCTCCTCCACGGCAAGGAACTGGCCGGGCGCGAGCGTGCGACCGGCGCTGCGGGCTTCGGCGCCGGCGCGTTCTCCCCGGAGATCCATCGTTCGCTGCTGCGTCTCGCCGCCGAGCAGGATGCCGACCTCGCGACCTTCCGCCGGTTGGCGACGCCGGAGGAGGTCGCCGCCTTCGACGCCTCGCTCGGCGATACGGTCCAGGCCGACGTCGACCGGATGCGGGCGATCGCCTGGAACGCGCCGTTCGGCGCCGACGTCCGCGCGGTCCCGGCGAAGGCCTGGTTCGCGGCGGCGACCCGTCGGATCGACGCCATGAAGACGATCGAGGACCGCGTCGCCGCCGACATCGTCGCGCTCGCGGACGGTCTCGCATGGGGCGCCGGCCTGAGGTTCTGGGGCCTGAGCGTGTTTCTGGCCGTCGTCGGCATCGGAACGGCCGCCTTCTCGGTCATCCTCGCCCGCAACATCACCCGACCGATCGTCGACCTGACCGACTGGACCCGTCGGCTGGCCGAGAACGACACCGATCTCGAGATCCGCGGCCAGGATCGCCATGACGAGATCGGAGGCATGGTCCGTGCCTTGGAAGTGCTGCGCCGGCACGCGGTCGACCGTCTGAACCTCGACGAGACGGTGCGCACCGATCGCGACCGCGAACGCGAGCGGCGCGCCGACATAGAGCGGGTCATCGACGCGTTCCGCTCGTCGGTCTCCTCGATGCTGGTCTCGCTCGAAACCGAAACGTCGACGGTCCGCGCCACGGCCGTCGCGCTCACCGATCTCGCCCGCTCGGCCGAAGCCGACGCCGGGGTGGTCGAGACGGCGACCGCCGGCGCCTCGTCGAACGTCCAGACGGTCGCCGCCGCGACCGAGGAACTCGCCGCGTCGATCCGCGAGATCGCCGGACAGACCCAGAGGGTCAACGCCGTCGTCGCCGAGGCGACCCAGACCGCTCTGGCCACCGATCGCGACGTCTCCTCGCTCGCCGACGCGGCCGAGCGCATCGGCGCGGTCGTCGGGCTGATCCGCGACATCGCCGGCCAGACCAACCTCCTCGCCCTCAACGCCACCATCGAAGCGGCGCGCGCCGGAGAGATGGGCCGCGGGTTCGGCGTCGTCGCGGCCGAGGTCAAGTCACTCGCTCAGCAGACCGCGCAGGCGACGACCGAGATCGCCGACCACGTGGCCGGCATTCAGACCTCCACCCAGAGCGCCGTCGACGCCATCCGCGGGATCTCCCGGACGGTCGAGGACATCGCCGGCGTGACCGCGGTCATCGCCTCGGCGGTCGAGGAGCAGGAAGCGGTCACCCGAGAGATCGCCGCATCGATCCAGAGCGTCTCGGACGGCACCGCCGTCGTCGTCGACAACATGCACGGGGTCAACGGCGTCATCCGCGCCGCCGCCGGCGAGGCCGGTCAGGTGAACGCCGCTTCGGATGCCTTGTCGCTCACGACGAACCGCCTGTCGCAGGAGGTCGCGAAGTTCCTCGCAGAGGTCGCGGCGTGAACCCGCCTCGGTGAACCACCACCAGCCCACGGAGGGCGGATGGCCGGGGCGGGACCGATCCTCGTAAATCCGGAGGCTCAGCGAAGCGAAGTCTTCACCGGTTTCGGGACATGCTCGCGCTCGAACCCGACCGCGAGCCCCGAAGATGACGACCCGCCCGTCCATCGCCGACTTCAAGCGGCGCTTTCTCCTGCTGATGATGGTCAGCGGAGCCGTGTTCACGTCCGTCTTCGAACTCGGCGCCGTGTCCGGCTCTATCCCGCTCACTTCGACCCATTTCGCCGCCAATCTCGCCCACATCGCCGCATCGGTGACGCTCACCGCGCTGCTGCTGCGTCGTCCCGAGCTCTTCGTCACACTCGCCTGGGCCCACGCGGGCAGCAGTTTCCTGGTCTTCCTGTCGGCCCTCTACAACATGCCGACCGATGAGATGCGCTTCCTCTGGTTCTACGTGCAGGCCGGCGGAACCTTCCTGCTGATCGGAACGATCGCCGGCTGGGCGAACGTCGCTCTTTCAATCGCGGTCGTCGTCGCGTCGCGGATGGTGGGGTGGGTCGACCTCTCCGTGAACGGTATCGGGACGTTCTGTCTGGGTCTGGCCTGTGCCGGCGCGATGTTCCATGCCTTCAATCGGCAGGCCGCCCGACATGCGGCCGACCTCGATGCCGCCTACGCGATCATCGACCGTGCGGCCCATCACGACGGATTGACGGGGCTCCTCAACTTGAAGGGTTTCCGCGACGTCAGTTCCGAGCTCGATCGATCGGCAGATAGTGACTACCAGCCCATTTCGGTTCTCTTCATCGACCTCGACCACTTCAAGTCGATCAACGACCATTTCGGTCATTCTGGCGGTGACACGGTGCTCGTCGCCGTCGCCGACGCGGTCCGCTCGGCGGTGAGACCGGCTGACATCGTCGCCAGGATCGGAGGCGAGGAGATCATCGTGCTCCTGCCGAATGCGGGCGTCGCGAACGCCGCGGCCATCGCCGAACAGATCCGCGCGGCGGTCGAGGCGGCCCGCCCGCAGGTCGATGGACGACGGGTGACGGTGACGGCGAGCGTCGGTTGGGCGACGTCCGAAGGAGCGCCGCGATCGATCGACGAACTCGTCGGTGCCGCAGACGCTGCGATGTATCGGGCCAAACAGACCGGACGCAATCGTGTCGAACCATCTCGCGCGCCCGTGGCGACCCGGCCACGCGCGGCATGAGCCCGGGAGAAGACGGAGATGGCACGAAGCGCGCGAGGGATCGGCGCCACTTCGATTCGAGGCCGCTTGTCCGTGGACCGACCCTCAGGCCGAACCCTCCCAACGCAGGCATGAACGACGAGGGCGTTCCAATTCGGAGGTCCGATCGATAGGCTGGTGAACCGCCCGCTCGACCGTCCTCGGATGACCTCGCATGCTCCTGACCATTCTCGATCTCGCGGGCGTCTTCGTCTTCGCGCTCAGTGGCGGAACTCGAGCAGTCGAGCGGCGCCTCGATCCCTTCGGGGTGATCTTCCTCGCCTTCGTCGCGGCATCGTTCGGAGGAATCGTTCGCGACCTGCTGATCGGCGCCGTCCCACCCGTGGCGATCGCCTCATGGCACTACTTTGCCATTTCGTGCCTCGCGGGAGCGGCCTGCTGGTTCGCCTATCGTCCGATTTCCCGACTGTCCGCGCCGGTCACCGTCTTCGACGCCTTCGGGCTCGGACTGTTCGCGGTCGTCGGCGCCCGGAAGGCGCTGGATGCAGGCATCTCACCGTTGATGGCGGCGCTTCTCGGAATGTTGACGGCGATCGGGGGTGGCATTGCGCGCGACATCCTCACCGCGACGACGCCGATGGTCCTTCGCCGGGAAATCTATGCCGTAGCAGCGTTGGCAGGTGCGGCGATCGTGTCGTTCGGGGCCTACTTCGGTGTTCCCTACTCCCTCACGGCGCCGATCGGCGCGACTGTCGCCATCGGCGTGCGGCTGATGGCCCTCGCCCGAGATTGGCACCTTCCCAGAGCCGAACCCTGAATTGCTCCGCCGCGCCGATCGTCGAGCCGTCGACGATCTTGTCCCGTCGGGAAAAATCGGCCACCACCGAGAGTGCATGGGAGCAGCGGAGAAGGCCGGAAAGACGATGGAGATCCTGGGTCACGAAATCCTGCTCGTCGACGACGACGGCGAGATTCGCCGCCTCGTCTCGAAACTCCTGAGGGAGGACGGACACCGCGTCACGTCGGTCGGAACTGCCGTGGAGATGCGCGAGGCGATCGCGCATCGAAGGCCCGATCTCGTCCTGCTCGACGTCATGCTTCCGGGCACCGACGGTCTCACGCTCTGCCGCGAACTGCGCGCCGGCTCCTCCCTGCCGATCATCATGCTCACCGCCAAGGGCGACGACGTCGATCGCATCGTCGGGCTCGAGATGGGCGCCGACGACTATCTCGCCAAGCCCTTTCATCCGCGCGAACTTCTCGCCCGCATTCGCGCCGTGCTGCGCCGGGCTCGACCGAGCGAGGGCGGCGCCAAGAGCGGACGAGAGATCCGCTTCGCCGGCTGGCGGCTCGACACGGCCCGGCGTGAACTCACCGATCCGCGCGGCGTCGTCATCGATCTGTCGACCGGCGAATACGATCTTCTCCTCACCTTCCTCGAGACGCCGCAACGAGTGCTGAGCCGCGAGCAGTTGCTCGACGCCACCCGCAACCGCGGCGCCGAACCCTTCGATCGGGCGATCGACGTCCAGGTGAGCCGGCTCAGGCGCAAGCTGGAGACCGGCGGCGAGGTGATCAAGACGGTACGCGGCGCAGGCTATCTCTTCGTTCCCGATGTCGACCGGTCGTGAGGGGTCACATGCACGCCTTCGGCTCGAGCCTCGCCGCCCGCACCATGCTGGTGCTGTTCCTCGGCATCGGCGCCGTTCATCTCCTGAGCCTGTGGACCTATCGCCACGCCCTCGAGCACGAGACGACGGCGGCCGACGAGATGCGCCTCGCCGACCGGCTCCTGACCATCCGCCGGGCGGTGATGCGGGTGGCCCCGGCGGAACGCGAGGCAGTCGCCCACGATCTCTCCGGCGGCGCGATCGACGCTCATTGGAGCCGCAGCGAACACGCCGTGGCGGGCGGTCCCGGCAGCACCGAACTCGCCGGCCTCGCCGAAAAACTGCGGACGATCGGTGACGATCTGGCACCCGACGAGGTGGTGATCGGCGCGAACCGCGCCCATCACGACGACCCCCACCTCGCCGTCGTCTCGCTCGGCCTGCCCGACCGGACCTGGATCAACTTCTCGCTCGTCGCCCGATCGTCGCGTCCCGAAGACGGCCACGGCACTCTACTGTCGACCTCGCTGATGGCGCTCGGCGCGATCGTCCTGTCGATCCTCATGGTGCGCTGGTTGACCCGACCACTGCTCGGCTTCGTCGATGCGGCACGGCGCATCTATCGCGGCGGTGAGACGGTGGAGGTGCCCGAGGACGGGCCGACCGAGATCCGCAGCCTCGCCGTCGCCTTCAACGAGATGCAACGACGCATCAAGCGGATGATCGACGACCGGACCCACGCGCTGGCCGCCGTCAGCCACGACCTGCGCACGCCGATCACCCGGCTCCGGCTGCGTCTCGGCGAGGTCGAGAGCGTCGCGACCCGCGCCGCCATCTCCGGCGACCTCGACGAGATGGAGCGGATGATCGACCAGACGCTCGCCTATCTCGCCGGCGACCGTGACGACGAACCGGTGAAACCGGTCGACGTCGCCGCGATCCTCGCCACCCTGGTCGACGACCAGACCGACGCCGGCCGCAACGTTTCGCTCGACGGCGCCCGCGGCGCCGTGGTCGAGGGGCGGCGGTTGGGGCTGAAGCGCGCCTTCGCCAACCTCGTCGACAACGCCGTGAAATATGGTGGCCGTGCGGAAGTCCGCGTCACGACGGAGACGGACGGGGTGATCGTCACCGTCGCCGACGCAGGGCCGGGCATCCCACAGGCCGAGCGCGCCCGCGTCTTCGACCCGTTCGTCCGCCTGGAGCCGTCGCGCAACCGCGAGACCGGCGGCTGGGGTCTCGGCCTCGCCATCACGCGACGCGTCGTCGAGGCCCACGGCGGGTCGATCGAGCTCGCCGACAACACGCCGACCGGCCTCCTCGTCCGAGTGCGGCTGCCGGCGACCCACTCTGTGCCACGGGTGGCGTGAAACAATTTGTTACAGAACTGAAATCCTGCGACGGGCGAACCGAGGCAGGGTCGGGGGCGGCCATCCTCCCGTGACCGGAAACTCCATGCGCCTCAACCCTCGCGTCGCCTCTCTCGCCATCGCTTCCCTCGCTATCGCCCTCCTCGCCGCGCCGGGAGCTCATGCCCACGACGGTCACGACCATGGCGCCCCGCCGCCGCCGGTCTCCGTCACGGTGGCGCCGCGCGCCGACGCCTCCTCGGCCGATCTCGAGATGGTCGTGGTGGCCCGCAGCGGAGCGCTGGAGATCCTGATCGACCGCTTCCGCGACAACGAGCCGGTGACCGATGCGACCGTCGAGATCGACGGACCGGAAGGTGTGGCGAAGGCGACGGCGGCGGGCGGCATCTATCGGCTTGCCGCACCGTGGGCGACGCCGGGTCGGACCCTCGATCTCGCGGTGACGGTTCAGGCCGGCGACATCGTCGACGTGCTGACGACGACCCTGACCCTGCCCACAGCGGCCGAGGCGAAGCCTACCTCCGGATCGGCGGTCTCGCCGGCCCGCGCCGGCGAGAGCGGGACGGGTACGCTCGCCGACGGCGTCGGCGGATGGGGATGGACGGGTATCGGGTTCGCCGTCGGCCTCCTGGTCGCCGCCTCCTTCCGGCGCCGCCGTGTCGCGGCCACGACCCTCGCCGGCCTCCTCGTCGCCGGGCTGGCGCCGCCGACGCCGACGCGGGCGGCCGAGACGCCGCGCGATCTCGCGCAACGCTTTCCCGACGGCTCGTTGTTCGTGCCGAAGACCAGCCAGCGCATCCTCGGCCTGCGCACCCTCTTCACCGAGACCGCCGATCACCCGACGACGGTGGAGCTGCCGGGGCGGGTCATTCCCGACCCGGACGGATCGGGCGTGGTGCAATCGTCGCTCGCCGGCCGTCTACGGCCGCCGCCGGGCGGCTTCCCGCGGCTCGGCACGGCGGTCGTGGCCGGCGATGTGCTCGCCCATGTCGAGCCGGCGGTGGCGGCGGCCGACGTCACCACCCAGCATCAGCAGGCGCGCGAATTCGACCAGCAGATCAGCCTGGTGGAGCGCCGACTCGAGCGCTATCGCCAGATCACCACCTCGATCACCCGCGCCCAGATCGAGGACGCCGAACTCGAACTCGCCGGCCTGAAGGCGCGGCGCGCCGGTCTCGAGAAGCGCCAGCGCGCGGCCGAAGCGCTGGTTGCGCCGGTCTCGGGCGTGGTCGCGGCGGTCGCCGCCACCGCCGGGCAGATCGCCGAACCCAACACGGTGGTGTTCCGCATCGTCGACCCGCGCCGCTTCTGGGTCGAGGCGCTCGCCTATGAAGCCCATGCCTTCGCGCCCCATGCCACCGGCCGGCCGGCCGGCGGCGAGAGCTTCCCGCTCGCCTTCGTCGGCAGCGGCCTCTCCGACCGGGCCCAGGCGGTGCCGGTGCACTTCTCGGTGGCGGGCGAGGCCAAGGGGCTGCGCCCCGGGCAACTCCTCACGGTGTCGGCGACCCTCGCCGAGACGCGCGGCGGCATTGCGGTGCCGCGTGCCGCCGTGCTGCGCGGTTCCAACGGCCGCGCCCTGGTGTGGGAGCACACCAATCCCGAGCGCTTCGTGCCGCGCGAAGTCCGGGTCGAGCCGCTCGACGGCGAGCGGGTGCTGATCGTCACCGGGGTCGAGGCGGGGCGGCGGATCGTCACCGGCGGCGCCGAACTCCTCAACCAGATCCGATGAGGCGGCATGTTCCAGTTCCTCGTCTCGCAGTCGCTGAAGAACCGGATCTTCGTGGTGGCGATCGCCGCCGCCCTCGTCGTGTGGGGAGCGCTCACCGCCACCCGGCTGCCGGTCGACGTCTTCCCCGATCTCAACCGGCCGACCGTCACCATCATGACCGAGGCCGAGGGGCTTGCGCCGCCCGAGGTCGAGCAGCTCGTCACCTGGCCGATCGAGACGCAGATGAACGGCCTGCCGGGCGTCTCCCGCGTCCGCTCGGTGTCGGGCGTCGGTCTGTCGATCGTCTATGTCGAGTTCGACTGGTCGACCGAGATCTTCCGCAATCGCCAGCAGGTCGCCGAGAAGCTGACGCTGGTCCAGGCGCAGCTGCCGACCGGCGTGATGCCGCAGATGGGGCCGGTCGCCTCGATCATGGGCCAGATCGTGTTGATCGCCGTCACCGGCAGCGATGCGGTGACGCCGATGGAGCTGCGCGAGACCGCCGACTTCGTCCTCCGCCCCCGCCTCCTCACCATACCCGGCGTCGCCCAGGTGATCCCGATCGGCGGCGAGGTGCGGCAGTTCCGCGTTTCGCCCGATCCGGCGGCGATGCGGGCGCTCGGGGTCGGCCTCGATCAGATCGAGAAGGCGGTCGCCCGGTTCGGCACCAACACCGGCGGCGGCTTCACCGACCAGTACAGCCGCGAGTTTCTGATCCGCGCCATCGGTCGCACCAAGAGCCTCGCCGATCTCGGCGGTCTCGTCGTCGCCACAGTCGAGGGTCGCCCGGTGACGCTGGAGCAGGTCGCGACCGTCGATCACGCGCCGAAGCTGAAGCGCGGCGAGGCCGGTTTCATGGGGCGATCGAGCGTCATCGTCTCGGTGGAGAAGCAGCCGGGCGTCGACACGGTGCGGCTGACCCGCGACATCGAGGCGGCGCTCGCCGAGCTGGCGCCCGCCCTGCCGGCGGGGATCACGGCGAAGGACTTGCTGTTCCGACAGGCGAACTTCATCGAGGCGTCGATCGGCAACGTCGAAAAGGTGCTGATGGAGGCGGTCGTCGTCGTCGCCTTCGTGCTCTTCTCCTTCCTTCTCGCCGTCCGGACCACGGCGATCTCGCTCACCGCCGTGCCGGTGTCGATCCTGGTGACGGCGATCGTCTTCCACCTCGCCGGGCTGACCATCAACACCATGACGCTCGGCGGGCTCGCCATCGCCGTCGGCGAGCTGGTCGACGACGCCGTGGTCGACGTCGAGAACATCTTCCGCCGCCTGCGCGAGAACCGCGAAGTGGGCAATCCGCGCTCGGTCTTCGACGTGGTGGTCGACGCCAGCCGCGAGGTGCGCTCGGGCATCGTCTACGCCACGATGATCATCGTGCTGGTCTTCGTGCCGCTCTTCTCGCTCGACGGCATCGAGGGCCGGCTCTTCGCGCCACTCGGACAGGCCTATGTGGTGTCGATCGCGGCGAGCCTGCTGGTGTCGATCACCCTGACGCCGGTCATGGCCTATTGGCTTCTGCCGGGGTTGAAGCGGCTCGACCATGCAGACGGCGCGCTGGTGCGTCAGCTCAAGCGGGCGAACGCCCGGGCGCTCGGCTTCGTCTTCGTCCGCCCGGCGCTGCCGCTCGTCGGCGCCGGGCTCGGCGTCGTCCTCGCCGTGGTCGCCGCGACGCAGTTGCCGCGCACATTCCTGCCGCCCTTCAACGAGGGCACGCTGACCATCAACCTCCTCTTCGATCCCGGCATCTCGCTCGCCGAGAGCCACCGCGTCGGCCTCGTCGCCGAGCGGCTGATCCTGGAAGTGCCGGAGGTGAAGCTTGTCGGGCGGCGCACCGGCCGAGCCGAGCTCGACGAGCACGCCGAGGGCGTCCACTCCTCGGAAGTCGAGGTCGACCTCCATGCCGGCGGCCGCTCGAAGGACGCGATCGCCGCCGACATCCGCGCCCGCCTCGCGGTTCTGCCGGTCGCCACCAACGTCGGCCAGCCGATCTCGCACCGGCTCGACCACATGCTCTCCGGCGTGCGCGCCCAGATCGCGCTGAAGATCTTCGGCGAGGATCTCGACACGATGCGCGCCGTTGCCGCCGAGTTCCGCGACAAGCTCGCGACCGTCCCCGGCGTCGTCGATCTCCAGGTCGAGAAGCAGGTGCGCATCCCGCAGCTCGAGGTGATCGTCGACTACCGCCGCGCCGCACTGCACGGCCTCCAACCGGCGGCCGTCACCGATCAGTTGGAGCGCCTCTCCAACGGCCGCCTCGTCAGCCGCGTCGTCGACGGCAATCGCCGCTTCGACGTGGTGATGCGCCTCGACGATACGCGCCGCACGACGCAGGCGCTCGGCGGCATGCTGATCGAGACCCCCGAGGGCTGGATCCCGCTGCGCCAGATCGCCGACGTGGTCGAGACCGACGGCCCCAACCAGATCCTGCGCGAGAACGGCCATCGCCGCGTCGTCGTCTTCGCCAACACCGCCGGCGAGGCGAACATGGGCGAGGTGATCGGCCGCATCCGCGCCATCGTCGCAGCGACGCGCCTGCCGGAGGGCATCTCCACCGGGCTCGACGGCACCTTCCGGGCGCAGGAGGAGAGCATGCGCAAGATCGGCCTCCTGTCGATCGTTTCGCTGGTGCTGGTCGTCGCCATCCTGTGGAGCCGCTATCGCTCGGCAGTCTTCGTCGGGGTGATCATGGCGAGTGTGCCGCTCGCCCTCATCGGCTCGGTGGCGGCGCTGTGGATCGCCGGGCAGCCGCTGTCGGTCGCCTCGATGATCGGCTTCGTGACGCTCACCGGCATCGCCACCCGCAACGGCATCCTCAAGATCAGCCACATCCTCAATCTGGCGATCCACGAGGGCCTGCCCTTCGGGCCCGAGCTGGTGGTGCGCGGTTCGCTCGAGCGGCTGACGCCGGTGTTGATGACGGCGCTCTCCGCAGGCGTGGCGCTGCTGCCGCTGATGATCGACGCCCACGCGCCGGGCAAGGAGATCCTCCACCCGGTCGCCGTCACCATCTTCGGCGGCCTCGTCACGGCGACCGCCCTCGACACGCTGGTGACGCCGGTGCTGGTCCTCATGTTCGGCCGCCGCTCGCTCGAACGCGCCGTCGCCGAGGCGCGCGCCCAGGCCGTCCCGGCCGACGCTCCCACGTCCTCCTCCCGGCCGCTCGAGGCCTACTGATCCCTGACCGAGGCTTCCATGATCCGTCCGTCGACCCTCCTCGCCGCGCTCGCCCTCGCCGCCCTGGTCACCGCCAGCCCGGCCGCCGCCCATCAACCGCGCCTCGGCCCGCACGGCGGCGCGCTGGTCGATGCCGGCTCCCGCCACCATGCGGAGCTGGTCGTCGACGGCAGCGCCACGGTCACCGTCCATCTCTCCGACATGGCGGATGCGGCGGTGCCCTCGACCGGCTTCAAGGCGGAGGCGATCCTCGTCGTCGACGGCAAGCCGGTGCGCTTCGCGCTGGAGCCGGCCGAGCCGTCGCGCCTCGTCGGCACCGCGCCGGTGCCGGTGCCCAAGGGCGTCAAGGGCGCGGTCCGCCTCACCGGACCGGACGGCATCACCGCGCAGGCGAAGTTCTGAACCGGGTGCATCGCGACCGGCGACCGACCGCCGATCGCTCTCGAAAGGCACGAACGATGATCGAAAGACGCCGTTTTCTCACCCTGCTCAGCGGCCTCGCCGTCACCGCCCCCGCGCTCGTCGCGGCCGGCCCGGCGCGGGCACGATCGACGATGCGGGTCCACCGCGATCCGAGCTGCGGCTGCTGCGAGGCCTGGGTCGCCCATATGACGCGGGCCGGCTACGACTCCCGGATCGAGATCACCGACGACATTGACGCGATGAAGCAGCGCCTCGGCGTACCGATGGCGCTCGCCTCCTGCCATACCGCCGAGATCGATGGCTATCTGCTCGAGGGCCACGTACCGGCAGAGATCGTCGCCCGCCTGCTCGCCGAGCGACCGGCGATCCGCGGTCTCGCGGTGCCGGGTATGCCGATCGGTTCTCCCGGCATGGAGACGCCCGGCACGGCGCCCGATCCGTTCCGGGTGATCGCCTTCGCGGACGGCGGTCGGATGTCCGTCTTCGCCGACTTCCCGCGCGGCTGGGGCGGCTGACGCGCCCGGCCGCCCGCACCCGTCCCTCGTCTCCCCCGCCTCCTCGGAGTACCGCCATGACCCACACCCCTTCGCCCCTCTCGCTCGATCGCCGCCGCCTGCTCGTCGGCTCTTCGGCGCTGCTCCTCGGCGGGCTCACGGGTTTCGGCGGCGCCCGGGCCGCCGCGCCGCTCCTCACCGTCGGGTCGCGCACGCTCGAGGTGAAGGGCAAGGCGGCGACCGTCTTCGGCCTCACCGGGCCGAACGGACAGCCGGGGCTGATGGCCCGCGAGGGCGAGCGCTTCGCCGGCGAAGTGGTCAACGCCACCGGCGGGCCGCTGATCATGCACTGGCACGGCCAAGTCTTCGCCGCCTTCGACCAGGACCGCTCGCGCCCCGGCGGCGGCGAGACCCCGGTCGGCGGCCGTGACGTCCACGACTTCCTCCTCACCCCCGGTACCCACTGGATGCATTCGCACCAGATGACCGAGCAGCGCCTGCTCGCCGCGCCGATGGTGACGATCGAGAAGGACGCCGGCGACGTGCAGAACGTCGTCGTCATGTTGCA
>NZ_JBQUZT010000009.1:0-80611 GCF_056313705.1 Pinisolibacter sp. DMC100
GTCGCCTTCTGGATCTCCAGCACCTTGGCGCCGATGTCGCCGGTCGCCTTGGAGGTCTGGTCGGCGAGCTGCTTCACTTCCGCCGCGACGACGGCGAAGCCCTTGCCCGCCTCGCCGGCGCGCGCCGCCTCGATCGTGGCGTTGAGGGCGAGGAGGTTGGTCTGTCCGGCGATGTCGCGGATCAGGTTGACGACGTCACCGATCGCCGCGGCCGCCGTGGCGAGCTGGCCGATGCGGGCGTTCGAGGTCTCGGCCTCGCCGTAGGCGGTGTCGGCGACCTGCGCCGAGTGGCCGACCTGCCCGCCGATCTCGCGCACCGAGGCGGCGAGTTCTTCGGACGCGGCCGACACCGTCTGGACGTTGGAGGCGGCCTCTTCCGCCGCCGCGGCGACGGCCTGGGCCTGCCGCGAGGTCTCCTCGGCGGTGGCCGAGAGGTTCTTGGCGGCATCCGCCATCTCGCCCGACGACTGGGTGAAGCTGGCGGCGAGACTCTGCATGCGGCCGACGAAATCGCCGGCGAGCCTCTCGCGGCGAGCGAGCAGACGGCGCTCGTTCTCTTCCCGCGCCGCCTGTTCCTGACGCGCGCGTTCGGCGGCCTGGAGCTGATCGCGCAGCACTTCTAGGGACTTGGCCATGGCGCCGATCTCGTCGCGCCGGTCGGCGCCGGTGATCACCACCTGCAGTTCGCCGCGACCGAGCGCGCCCATGCCGTTCATCGACGCGAGGAGCGGCGCGACCAGACCGTTGCGGACGGCGAGCACGGCGAGACCGAGCACGCCGACGATCGCGGCGGCGATCACCCCGAGCGTCCAGCGGAAGGTCGACAGCGACGAGGCCGTCGCTTCGGCGCTCTCCTTCTCGATTCGGACGGACAGCTTGGCATTGAAGGTACTGAACGCCTCGATCGCCTTGCCGAGGGCCGGTCGGCATTCCGTCTCCATCAGCATGCCGGCCTTGGAGTTGCCCTCGATCGTCGTGCTCTCGTTGGCGATCTTGACGACCTGGCGGCACGGGCCGTTCGTCGCTTCCTTGACCATGCGGTCGACGGCCTCGATGGCGCTCGCATCGGCCGGCAGCAGCTTGATCGCCATCGCGACCTGCTCCTGCCCCTCCTTCAACGCCCCCTCCTGCATGCTGATCGCCGCGCGGTTGCCCTCGTCGGTGGTCGCGACGATGTTCCGATAGACGCCCGCCTCGTAGGTGCGGATGAAGCGCACGGCCCGGGCGAGCTTGGTGATGGCGCTCGCGTCGTGATCGAGGAGATCGGAATAGGACTTGTCGATGTCGATCAACTTCGACGTCGCATAGTAGGCGCCGGTCAGGCTGACGCCGCCGAGCAGCAACAGCAGACTGACGACTTTCCAGATCATGGGCCAGTTCTTGAACGACATGACGAATCCCCCGCTCCGGGCCACACCACCCCGATGAACCGCATGTGGTTCGACAGAATTTCGGCCCGTTGACGTGCTTTCCCGGCCATCGACAATCCGTGAGTGTCGTTAACGAGGCCTTAATGGGATGGTTTTTCTCAAAAGAGGGAGCCAGATTTCTCGAAATTCGCGAACAATACTGATAGTATAACTTCACAGAATGTTTCTTGATATTTCAGGAATTGCGAGTCGTGTCCGCGTCGCCGGTCGAACGGGAGTGCCGACGTGCGACCGCCCGGCGGGGGGCCGCCGGGCGGAATCGAACGACCGACATCGGCCCGCGCCGCGGACCGTTCGGGCGTCAATGCAGGCGGAAGATCCCGTCGACGCGTTTCCATTCGGCCGCGGCGATCATCTTGGCGTGGGCCACTTCGACCGAATGGATCGGCCCGTCGAGTTCACGCTCCCAGAAGTCGAGGAACTTCTCGAGTTCGGGAAACGTCGGTGCCACGTCGTAGTCCTGCCAGACGTAGCTCTGCAGCAGGAGCGGACGATCGGGCATCCGGTAGAGAATGTGGGCGGTGGTGAGCGAATAGCCTTCCAGCTGACGGCGGAAGGCATCGTCGACGATCGGTTGCGGCATGGTGGACCCTCCTCGCTGCGGCGACGCGGACAGAACGTCGCCCCCTCTTCCATGCAACGCCGATACCAGTTAATAGTGTTTGAAATCATACACTTGGCAGCAGTTCGGCGAGAGTGCTGCCAGAGCGTTCGGATTTGTCGATCGCACCGTCTCACCGACGCCTCTCGGTTCGCCGGAAGCGCCCGTCTCGACCGCCCGTACCGCGCCGCTGGCACTCCCGATCGCGGAGTGCCAAATTTTTTCGGCCTCCCTCTTGAAGCCGACGACGGCACTGCCCAGATGAGCCGCACCGGCTCCGTGCCCCGCTCTCCGGCAGATGGTGTTCATTCCGTGAGCAGAACGGACCGGCCTGACGGGAGCCCCGCAGGGTCCCGAAACAAACTCTCTGTCCCGATCGGAGGATGAGATCCATGAAGTTCCGTCCGCTGCACGACCGCGTCGTGGTCAAGCGCATCGAAGCCGAGCAGAAGACCGCCGGCGGCATCATCATCCCGGACACCGCCAAGGAAAAGCCGCAGGAAGGCGAAGTCGTCGCCGTCGGCCCCGGTGCCCGTGACGAGAAGGGCGCCCTCGTCGCCCTCGAGGTGAAGGCCGGCGACAAGGTGCTCTTCGGCAAGTGGTCCGGCACCGAGGTCAAGATCGACGGTCAGGACCTCCTGATCATGAAGGAGAGCGACATTCTCGGGATCGTGGCCTGAACCACACCCGGGGACAGTTCCGCTCCCTCGACATCAGTTTCCCCTTCCACCCGGAGTAGACCGAAATGGCTGCCAAGGACGTCAAGTTTTCCATCGATGCGCGCGAGAAGATGCTGCGCGGCGTCGACATCCTCGCCAATGCGGTGAAGGTCACCCTCGGCCCCAAGGGCCGCAACGTCGTCATCGAGAAGTCCTACGGTGCGCCCCGCATCACCAAGGACGGCGTCACCGTCGCCAAGGAGATCGAGCTCGAGGACAAGTTCGAGAACATGGGCGCCCAGATGGTGCGCGAAGTGGCCTCGAAGACCAACGACCTCGCCGGTGACGGCACCACCACCGCCACCGTTCTCGCCCAGGCCATCGTCAAGGAAGGTGCCAAGGCGGTGACCGCCGGCATGAACCCGATGGACCTGAAGCGCGGCATCGACCTCGCGGTCGCCGCCATCGTCAAGGATCTCGAGAAGCGCGCCAAGAAGGTGACCTCCAACGAGGAGATCGCCCAGGTCGGCACCATCTCCGCCAACGGCGACACCGAGATCGGCGCCTTCCTCGCCCAGGCGATGCAGAAGGTCGGCAACGAGGGCGTCATCACGGTGGAAGAGGCCAAGACCGCCGTCACCGAGCTCGACGTCGTCGAGGGCATGCAGTTCGATCGCGGCTATCTCTCGCCCTACTTCGTGACCAACACGGAGAAGATGCGCGCCGAGCTCGAGGACCCCTACATCCTCATCCACGAGAAGAAGCTGTCGAACCTCCAGGCCATGCTGCCGGTGCTCGAGGCGGTCGTGCAGACCGGCCGTCCGCTGGTCATCGTCGCCGAGGACGTCGAGGGCGAGGCTCTGGCGACGCTGGTCGTCAACAAGCTGCGCGGCGGCCTCAAGGTCGCGGCGGTGAAGGCTCCGGGCTTCGGTGATCGCCGCAAGGCCATGCTCGAGGACATCGCCATCCTGACCGGCGGTCAGGTCGTGTCGGAAGACCTCGGCATCAAGCTCGAGACCGTGACGCTCGACATGCTCGGCCGCGCCAAGAAGGTGGTGATCGAGAAGGAGAACACCACGATCGTCGACGGCGTCGGCGCCAAGGCCGAGATCGAGGCCCGCGTCGCCCAGATCAAGGCGCAGGTCGAGGAGACCACCTCCGACTACGACCGCGAGAAACTCCAGGAGCGTCTCGCCAAGCTCGCGGGCGGCGTCGCGGTGATCCGCGTCGGCGGCGCCACCGAGGTCGAGGTCAAGGAGAAGAAGGACCGCGTCGACGACGCCATGCACGCCACCCGCGCGGCGGTCGAGGAAGGCATCCTGCCGGGCGGCGGCGTCGCCCTGCTGCGCGCCCTCCCCGCGCTCGATCACGTCGAGTTCGCCAACGCCGACCAGAAGACCGGCGTCGACATCGTCCGCAAGGCGATCACCGCGCCGGCCCGTCAGATCGCCTTCAACGCCGGCGACGACGGCTCGATCGTGGTCGGCAAGATCCTCGAGAACACCGATCCGGCCTTCGGCTGGAACGCCCAGACCGGCAAGTACGGCGACATGTTCGCCTTCGGCGTGATCGATCCGGCCAAGGTCGTGCGCTGCGCCCTGCAGGACGCGGCTTCCGTCGCCGGCCTGCTGATCACCACCGAGGCGATGATCGCCGACAAGCCCAAGAAGGACGCCGCTCCGGCCATGCCGGCCGGCGGCATGGGCGGGATGGACTTCTGATCCACTGCGCCAGCGCCCGAAGAGTTGCAGACTTTTCGGATCGGCGCCGGCGCAGGAGAGATCGGAAGGCCATTCCGGATACCGGGGCGATTCGCCCTGTCGGACTTCGCGAGAGGCGGCCTTCGGGCCGCCTCTTTCGCGTTCGTGATCGTCGTGACGAAGGTCGGGGAGAGGCCATTCCCGCGCGGAAAACAGCCGCTTGGCGCACTCGACCCGGGCCGCCCGCCTCCCCTTCGCCACACGACTGCCTCGATTCCGCCGCATCGCGCCGCGACACCGCCGATGTCCCGGCCGGTGCCGGTCTTCGTCTCATGCCGATGGAACCGCTGCCGATGGTCGTCTCGCGCCTTTCTCGACGTGCCCTGCTGACCGGCGCCGCCCTCGGGCTCCTCGCCCCGTTCGGCACCGCCGTCGCCGCCAAGAAGCAGGCGCAGAGCGCGAAGAAGGCCGCCGCCGCCCAGCCCGGCGTGCAGATCCCCTACCCGCCCCTCGTCGACGTCGGCGCCTCCGCCGTCTACGACCTCGTGGCCCAGCCCGCGACCCATGCCTTCGTCAAGGACAAGCCCGTCGCCGCGATCGGCTACGGCGGCACCTACATGGGCCCGGCGCTGCGCCTGAGGCGCGGCACGACCGCCCGCGTCCACCTCGTCAACCGGCTCGACCGTCCGACCAACGTCCATTGGCACGGCCTGCTGGTCGAAGGCCGCTTCGACGGCGGCACCCACCCCGGCATCGCCCCCGGCGAGACCTGGGAGGCGAGCCTCGCCGTCGACCAGCCCGCCGCGACGCTGTGGTACCACGCCCATGTCCACGGCTCGACGACCCGCGACGTCCACGACGGCCTCGCCGGTCTGCTGATCGTCGAGGACGACAAGTCCGCCGCCCTCGGCCTGCCCTCGACCTGGGGCGTCGACGACCTGCCGCTGGTCCTGCAGGACCGCGACTTCGACGCCGACGGCAAGCCCGTGCTGCCGCCGCTCGCCGCGGCGCTCGAACACGGCTTCCGCGGCCGCTCCCTGATCGTCAACGGCGTCGCCGAGGCGCGCGCGCGCGTGCCCGAGCGGCTGGTGCGCCTGCGCCTTCTCAACGCCTCCGGCGCCCGCACCTTCCGCCTCGCCTTCGACGATCGCCGGACCTTCCGTCTGATCGCCGGCGACGGCGGCTTCCTCGCCGCGCCGGTGGAACTGTCGTTCCTGCCGCTGGCGCCGGGCGAGCGCGCCGAGATCCTGGTCGACTTCACCGCCGGCGCCTCGCCGCTGATGACCGATCCCGACACCCACGAGCACCGCGCCGGCCGCGAGGTGATGAACCTGCCCGACGTGCTCGCCCAGCCGACCAAGGTGCTCGATTTCGAGGTGAAGCCCGATTCGGTCGCCGCACATACCGTGCCGAAGGCGCTGGCGGCGCTCGCCGCCCTGCCGGAGTCGACCATCGGCCTCCCCCGCCGCCGCTTCGAGCTGCGCGTCGTGCCCGGCGCAGAGACCGCCATGAGCATGCCCGGTCACGCCCAGCACATGATGCATCCGGTCGAAGGCCACGCAGGTCATGAAGGCCACGGCGGCGGCGACCAGCCGGTGGCCGATGCCCTGCCCGCGCCCAAGCTGACGATCAACGGCAAGTCCTTCGCCATGGGCCGAATCGACGAGAAGGTCACCCTCGGCGCCACCGAGATCTGGGAGATCGTCTCGCCGGAGATGGCACATCCGTTCCATCTCCACGGCGCACATTTCCGCGTGCTGAGCGAAGACGGCGAACGGGCGAAACTGTGGAACGGCGGTGCCAAGGACACCATCCTCGTCGACAACAGCGCCGAGATCCTGGTGACCTTCCGCCGCAAGGCCGATGCCTCGGCGCCCTTCGTCTACCACTGCCACCTGCTCGAGCACGAGGACGGCGGCATGATGGGCGCCTTCACCGTCGGATGAGCGCGAAGGCGACCGTCACGGCGTCTGGATGGTCTTCAGCCAGGCGATGAAGGCCTCGATCTCGCGGGCCGTCATCTTGACCTGCGGCATGCCGGGATGGCCGACGACGACGCCCTCCGCCAGCGCCTCCTCGAGGCTCTCGACCGGATATTTGCGCCCGAGCTCGCGAAACCGCGGCGCCTCGGCCTTCGGGCTGTCGCCGGCCGCCCCGATCGCGTGACAGGCCGCGCAGGCATGGCGCGCGATGCGGGCGCCACGGGCGATCGTCTCGCGTTCGCCCGCCGATGCGATGCCGGTGGAAAGACCGGCGAAGAGGGCGGCGGCGAAGACGAGGCGCTGAATCATGGAAAGGTTCCCCGAGGGCACTCTCGGGATGGACCGATTCGCGAAAACCGGCAATTCGCCTCGCGACGGAGGGTCTCCGACGCCCCCTCGCGTCCGTCCGGAGCACGGCACCCCTTCCCTTCTCTCCTCGCGGGGGAAGGTGGCCCGTCCGTGCCTCGCGCGGATGCCCTCAGTCGAGCGTCGGGACGCTGCGATAGGCGCGGTCGAGATAGAGCAGCGCCGGCTCCTTCGGACCCAGCCGAACCGCCTCGACGACGCCCAGGAACACCGTGTGCGAACCGACGTCGGTCGCCTCGGTGATGCGGCAGTCGAAGGCGGCGCGGGCGCTCGTCAGCAGCGGCGCGCCGGTCACCGCGGTCGCCCAGGTGCCGGTCGAGAAACGATCGGCATGGTCGATGCCGCCGACGCCGGCGAAGACGCCGGCGAGATCCTCGGCGCCCGAAACCAGCGTGTTGACCGAAAAGACGCCGTTCTGGCGCAGCAACGCGTTGAGCCGACCGGAACGGTTGAGGCAGATCAGCAGGGTCGGCGGTGCATCGGTGACCGAGGCGACGGCGGTCATCGTCGCTCCGCCGCGCCCGCCCGGACCGTCGGTGGCGATGACGTGCACGGCACCGGCGATGCGGCTCATCGCTTCGCGATAGTCCGGCCCGTCGACCGCCTCGGCCGTCGGTGCCGCCGGGGCGTCGATGATCTTCTGGAGAGCCTGCATCCGTCCTCGTCCTTCGCGTTCCCCGCCCCGCCCCTGGCGGTGACTTCGAAGCTCCATCGTCTCACGGCACAATATAGAAACTCCTAAGGCGTGGACGATGGCCGCGCCGCGGCACCGTGGCTCGGACTACGGAATTGACCGGATGGCCATTGTTCCTGCGCCTTCGGGGCGGAAGATGAAAAAACGATCCGCGACCTTCGTCGTACGATTCCTGTGCATTCGGCCTCGTGGCCGCGCCCGCCAGCGCCTGCGAGCAATGGAGCCATGCATGGAACGCAGGTTCTCGCATATATCGCATACAACCAGAAATCGGAAAATCCATCCGGCGAAGCGATCGAATCCGGATGAAAAAACTTTTACCGAGGGGATTTGACGGCGCGAATTGTCTCATCTTAAGGTGCATCCCACGAAGCCGGCGGTTTTGGGGCATGCCCAATCGCCGGGCAGCAACTTGAGTGCCTTGCGGCATTCCGACACTGGTCGCGTTCCGACCTGTCCGGACCTCGATGGGAGCGTCTGTCCCCGATGGAAGTTTTTCTGCAACAACTCATCAACGGGATAACCCTGGGATCGATCTACGGATTGATCGCCATCGGTTATACCATGGTCTTCGGCATCATCGGCATGGTGAACTTCGCCCACGGCGACGTGTTCATGGTGTCGGCGTTCATCGCCGTGATCACATTTCTCGCCCTCACCTTGTGGGCGGGGATCGGGTCGATCGCCGTGGTGCTGTTCATCTGTCTGATCGTCGCCATGGTCCTGACGTCCGTCTGGAACTGGGCGATCGAACGGGTGGCCTACCGGCCGCTTCGAGGCTCCTTCCGTCTCGCACCCCTGATCAGCGCCATCGGCATGTCGATCTTCCTGTCGAACTTCGTCCAGGTCGCCCAGGGCCCGCGCAACAAGCCGGTGCAGCCGATGCTGACCGACGTGATCACGCTGGTGAAGTCGCCGACCTACGACGTCACCATCTCCTACAAGCAGCTGATGATCTGGGTGGTGACGGCCGTCCTGCTGGCCGGCTTCTGGTATCTCGTCCAGAAGACGCCGCTCGGCCGCGCCCAGCGCGCCTGCGAGCAGGACCGCAAGATGGCCTCGCTCCTCGGCATCGACGTCGACAAGACGATCTCGCTGACCTTCGTCATGGGCGCCGCCCTCGCCGCGGTCGCCGGCGTCATGTACATGGTCTACTACGGCGTGGTGAGCTTCTCCGACGGCTTCACCCCCGGCGTGAAGGCCTTCACCGCCGCGGTGCTCGGCGGCATCGGCTCGCTGCCCGGCGCCGTCATCGGCGGTCTGCTGATCGGCCTGATCGAGGTCTTCTGGTCGGCCTACTTCACGATCGACTACAAGGACGTCGCCGCCTTCTCGATCCTGGTGGTGGTGCTGATCTTCATGCCCCAGGGCATCCTCGGCAAACCCGAAGTGGAGAAGGTGTGATCATGACCGACACGACCTCCTCCCCCGCCGCCCCGGCCATCCCCTGGGGCGCCGCCCTGAAGGACGCGCTCGTCACCGCTCTCGTTCTCGTCGCCATCCTCGGGCCGTTCATCGGCCTGGTGACGGTGCAGAACATGGAGCACAAGCTGATCCTCGAGACGCGCTGGCCGCTGCTCGCCGCGCTCGTCGGCGTCATCGTCGGCGCCCGTCTCCTGCTGACGCTCTTCGTCTGGAACCGCCCGAAGAAGCCGTCCAAGCCGATGATCGTCCCGCCGATCATCGCCTCCGGCGCCGGCCCGGTCTTCATCGGCTTCCTCTTCGCCTTCCCGGCGATCGTCTTCTTCGTCGCCGGTGGCGGCAACATCGCCAAATACGTCGACAACTACGGCATCCAGATCCTGATCTACATCATGCTCGGCTGGGGCCTGAACGTGGTGGTGGGTCTGGCCGGTCTGCTCGACCTCGGCTACGTCGCCTTCTACGCCGTCGGCGCCTATTCCTACGCGCTGCTGGCCAAGAGCTTCGGCCTGTCCTTCTGGGTGCTGCTGCCGCTCGCCGGCATCCTCGCCTCGTTCTGGGGCATCATCCTGGGCTTCCCGGTGCTGCGCCTGCGCGGCGACTATCTGGCCATCGTCACGCTGGCCTTCGGTGAGATCATCCGCCTGATCCTGATCAACTGGGTGGACTTCTCCGGCGGCTACGCGGGCATCTCGGGCATTCCGCGGCCCACCCTGTTCGGCATTCCCTTCAATGCCTCCGACAGCGGGTTCGCGGCGACCTTCGGGCTCGAGTTCACGCCCAATCACCGAACGATCTTCCTCTACTACCTGATCCTCCTCCTGGCGCTGCTCACCGCCTTCGTCACGACGCGGCTGCGTCGCCTGCCGATCGGCCGGGCCTGGGAAGCGCTGCGCGAGGACGAGATCGCCTGCCGCTCGCTCGGCATCAACACGACGCTGACCAAGCTCTCCGCCTTCGCCACCGGCGCGATGTTCGGCGGCTTCGCCGGCTCGTTCTTCGCCGCCCGCCAGGGCTTCATCTCGCCCGAGAGCTTCTCCTTCATGGAATCGGCGCAGATCCTGGCGATCGTCGTCCTCGGCGGCATGGGCTCGCTGTGGGGCGTCGTCATCGCCTCGGTGGCGCTGGTCGGCGGCTTCGAGATCATGCGCGAACTCGACTTCCTGAAGATCGTGTTCGGCAACGACTTCGACCCGACGCAGTACCGCATGCTGCTGTTCGGTGCCGCCATGGTGATCATCATGCTCTGGAAGCCGCGCGGTCTCGTCTCGACCCGCGAGCCCACCGCCTTCCTGAAGGAACGCAAGACCGTGTCCGGTTCCCACGTCTCGGAGGGTCACGGCTGATGGCCCGCTGGCAGACCCAACCCCTGCTCGAGGTCGAGCACCTGACCATGCGCTTCGGCGGCCTGGTCGCGATCAACGACCTCTCCTTCACCGTCGGCGAGGGCGACATCACCGCCCTCATCGGCCCCAACGGCGCCGGCAAGACCACCGTCTTCAACTGCATCACCGGCTTCTACAAGCCGACCGAGGGCCGCATCGCGCTGCGCCACGGCGAGCAGTCGATCTGGTCGGAACTCCCCGCCGCCACCCGCGCCCCCGGGCGCAAGTGGTCGAAGGGCGGTTCCTCGCTGTGGCTGCTCGAGCGGATGCCCGACTTCGAGGTCTCCGCCAACGCCAAGGTCGCCCGCACCTTCCAGAACATCCGCCTGTTCCAGGGCATGACGGTTCTGGAGAACCTGCTGGTCGCCCAGCACAACCCGCTGATGGCGGCGTCGATCTTCTCGATCGCCGGCATCTTCGGCCTGCCGAACTATCGCCGCGCGTCGAGCGCCTCGGTCGACAGGGCCAAGTACTGGCTGGAGAAGATCGGCCTCACCGATCGCGCCGACGACCCCGCCGGCGACCTGCCCTACGGCGACCAGCGCCGGCTCGAGATCGCCCGCGCCATGTGCACCGACCCGGTGCTCCTGTGCCTGGACGAGCCGGCCGCCGGCCTCAATCCGCGCGAGAGCCTCGAGCTCAACAAGCTGCTGCGTTCCATTCGAGTCGACGAAGGCACGTCCGTCTTGCTCATCGAACACGACATGTCCGTGGTCATGGAAATCTCCGACCACGTGGTGGTGCTCGACTACGGCACCAAGATCTCCGACGGCACGCCGGACGAGGTGAAGAACGATCCCAAGGTCATCGCGGCCTACCTCGGCGTCGCCGACGACGAGGTCGAGGAAGCCGAAGCGGAGGTGGCGTCGTGAGCGAACCCCTCCTCTCCGTCCGTGGCGTCCAGACGTTCTACGGCAACATCATCGCGCTGAAGGGCGTGGACATGGACGTCCACGAAGGCGAGATCGTCACCCTGATCGGCGCCAACGGCGCCGGCAAGTCGACGCTGATGATGACGATCTTCGGCAGCCCGCGGGCCCGCGCCGGCAAGATCACCTACGCCGGCACCGACATCACGCGGACGCCGACGCACGAGATCGCGCGCATGCGCATCGCCCAGTCGCCGGAAGGGCGTCGCATCTTCCCGCGCATGACGGTGCTCGAGAACCTGCAGATGGGCGCGGCGATCGACGGCTTCGCCCACATGGACGAGGATCTCGAGAAGGTCTTCGCCCTGTTCCCGCGCCTCAAGGAGCGCATCTCCCAACGCGGCGGCACGCTGTCGGGCGGCGAGCAGCAGATGCTGGCGATCGCCCGCGCCCTGATGTCGCGGCCGAAGATGCTGCTGCTCGACGAGCCCTCGCTCGGTCTCGCGCCGCTGGTGGTCAAGGGCATCTTCGACGCCATCGCCGAGCTCAACCGCTCCGAGGGCCTGACGGTGTTCCTCGTCGAACAGAACGCCTTCCACGCCCTGAAGCTCGCCCATCGCGGATACGTGATGGTCAACGGCTCCATCACCATGAGCGGAACCGGCGCCGAACTGCTGGCCAGCCCCGAAGTCCGCGCCGCCTATCTCGAAGGCGGTCATCACTGATCGAGGACCGAACGATGTTGCAGGGCATTCTCCACGAGGAACCCTCGATCTGGCTCTTCCTGCTCGTCACCTGCGTGATGGGCGGGTGGGCCGCCTGGATGACCGGCCGCGCCATGGCTTCGACCTGGCGGTCGACCGGATACCTCTTCGCCTATCTGCTGATCCTGGGAGCGGCGGTGCGGTTCATCCACTTCGCGCTGTTCGGCGGCACGCTCCTGTCGCTCCACTATTACGTGGTCGACACGATCGTGGTGCAGATCATCGGATCGATCGGCTATCGCATCACCCGTGTCGGTCAGATGATCGACAAGTACCGCTGGCTCCACGTCGCCGACGGCCCCTTCTTCTGGAAGGACCGCGCCTGATCGCGGCGTCGTGAAGTCGTCGCATACGCGGTGGCAGCATTTCCGAACATGGTTACCGTCGTTCGACCTCGGTCGAACGACGGAAAAGCTGTTTGCGGCCGTTTCCGCGCCAGATGCGAATCGTTTCGCACTGCACAATGATGCGGCGGGTGCTTCATGCGACCAAATATTGCGCAAGAAAGGGGATGACAACGACGCGGAAGCGTTGGAGAGTGTGCCACCGGAAAGCGTGACGGTCGCTCGAGAACGGAACGCTCCCCGCGGGGTCGATCACAGGAATGTTCTTGTTCGCATCGATGCCCGGCGGGGTTCCCTCTCTCCCCGAGAGGGATGCAACGGAAAAACGCAGCCTCGGCCCGACCCACGCCGGGTGCGGGGCGCGCGACAGAGATCGACGTTCGAAGAGACGAACGATGGAGAGGAGTAATCCGATGCAGAAGAAGTGGATGACCGGTCTGGTGCTCGCCGCGGGTCTCGCCTGGTCCGGCGCTGCGCTCGCCGACGTCAAGCTCGGCGTCGCCGGCCCGATCACCGGCCCGAACGCCGCCTTCGGCGCCCAGCTCAAGAACGGCACCGAGCAGGCCGTCGAGGACATCAATGCCGCCGGCGGCATCCTCGGGCAGAAGATCGTCATGACGGTCGGCGACGACGTGTCGGACCCGAAGCAGGGCGTGTCGGTCGCCAACAAGTTCGTCGGTGAGGGCGTCAAGCTCGTGGTCGGTCACTTCAACTCGGGCGTGACCATGCCGACCTCGGAGATCTTCGCCGAGAACGGCATCCTGCAGATCACCCCCTCGGCCACCAACCCGAAGATCACCGAGCGCGGCCTGTGGAACATCTTCCGCACCTGCGGCCGTGACGACCAGCAGGGCAAGCTCTGGGCCGACTACGCCAAGGCCAACCTGAAGGGCAAGAAGATCGCCATCGTCCACGACAAGACCACCTACGGTCAGGGTCTCGCGGACGCGGCCAAGGGCTTCATGACCGCCGACGGCATCAAGGAAGTCCTCTACGAAGGCGTCAACGCCGGTGAGAAGGACTACTCGGCCCTCGTCTCCAAGCTGAAGGCCGCCGGCGCCGACGTCGTGATGTGGGGCGGTCTCCACACCGAAGGCGGCCTGATCATCCGTCAGATGCGCGACCAGGGCCTGAACGCCGTCATGCTCTCGGGCGACGGCATCACCTCGGCCGAATTCGCCACCATCGGCGGCGACGGCGTGGTCGGCACCCTGATGTCCTTCGGCCCGGATCCGCTCAAGAACCCGGCCGCCAAGAGCGTCATCGAGAAGTTCCGCGCCAAGAAGTACGAGCCGGAGGCCTACACCCTCTACTCCTACGCCGCCGTGGAGATCATGAAGCAGGCCGCCGAAGAGGCGAAGTCGCTCGACCCGAAGAAGATGGCCGAGGTCATCCACTCCGGCAAGACCTTCAAGACCGTGCTCGGCAACCTGTCCTACGACAAGAAGGGCGACCGCAAGGACGTCGACTACGTCATGTACACCTGGAAGAAGGACAAGGACGGCAAGATCGTCTACGAGCAGAACTGATCGTAGCGATCGGAGGGGTGCATCGCGCGCCCCTCCCCTCCCGTCTTTCGGAAACCGCCGCCGAGTTCGCTCGCGGCGGTTTCTTCGTCTTCGCGGCGCGCTAGATTACCTCTCGGACTCGGACATTCAGGAGACGCCATGCGCCCCGGCCCCATGAACTCGATCCTCGACGTCGCCGGCCTCGCGGTCGGCCATGCGGTCGACCATCGCCTCGCCTCCGGCGTGTCGGTCGTCGTCGCCGATCGTCCCGCGGTCGCCTCCGCCCATGTCATGGGCGGCGCGCCGGGGACCCGCGACACCGACCTGCTGGCGCCCGAGGAGACGGTCGAGAAGGTCGACGCCATCGTCCTCTCCGGCGGCTCGGCCTACGGGCTCGGCGCCTCGTCGGGCGTCATGGCGCATCTCGCCGAACAGGGGCGCGGCTTCGCCGTCGGGACCGCGCGGGTGCCGATCGTGCCGGGCGCCATCCTCTTCGACCTGCTGAACGGCGGCGACAAGGACTGGGGCCGCTTCCCGCCCTATCGCAATCTCGGCTTCACCGCGGCGGAGGACGCCGACCGCGAACCCTTCGCCTGCGGCGCCACCGGCGTCGGCTACGGCGCCACCACCGCGACGCTGATGGGTGGCCTCGGCACCGCCTCGATCGTCCTGCCTTCGGGCCACACGGTCGCCGCCCTGGTCGCGGTCAACGCGGTCGGCTCGGCGACGATCGGCGACGGACCGCATTTCTGGGCCGCACCCTTCGAGATCGACGGCGAGTTCGGCGGCCTCGGCCTGCCCTCGCCCTGGCCGGCGGACGCGACCGTCCCGCGCCTCAAGGGCGTCGCGGCGCCCGCCGCGCCGACGACCGGCACGGCGACGACGCTGGCGATCGTCGCGACCGACGCGGCGATCTCCAAGGCGCAGGCGAAGCGGCTGGCGATCCAGGCGCACGACGGCTTCGCCCGCGCGCTGTGGCCGGCCCACACGCCGCTCGACGGCGACATCGTCTTCACGCTGGCGACCGGCGAGAAGCCGCTCGGCGAACCGCTCGCCGACATGGTGGCGCTCGGCATCGCGGCGGTGAACGTCACCGCCCGCGCCATCGCCCGCGGCGTCCACGCCGCCGCCCACAAGGGCTGGGCCAACCTGCCGACCTGGCAGGACCGCTTCGGCCAACCGGCCGCGCCGGTGACGGCGCCGGAGGATTGAGGTCCGGCGGGGCGGGAGTGCTCCGGGGGGCCTATCCGATCGTCGGGAAGATGCGAGGCGGGTGCGCGATGCTTCGAGACGGGCGTCTTCGACGCCCTCCTCAGCATGAGGCGCTCGTCATTTCTCGAACAAGAACAAACGCCTCATGCTGAGGAGCGGGCCGAAGGCCCGCGTCTCGAAGCATCGCGCACGGCCTCCCAGCGCACTCGACCGACCCCACCCGGCCCTGCGGGCCACCCTCCCCTGATGGGAGGGTGAAGGCGCCTCCGGCGCCCCGTGACACCGTCGACCGGACCCTCCCGGCTCACTCCGCCGCCCTCGCCCCGGCCGGCGCCGCGTCGAGCTCCGCCAGCACCGCCGCCCGCTTCTCGCGCGCCGCCTTCATCGCCGCGTCCTTGATCGGGCCATAGCCCTTGACCGTCTCCGGCCAGGAAATCAGCCCGTCGAGCACGCGCGGCGCGACGCCGGCGGCGAGACGCTCGGCGATCCGCGCGACGTCGTCGCGGTAGAGATCCCGCAGAGCCCGCTCCTCGCGGCGTTCTTCGGTGCGGGCGAACGGGTCGAGGACGGTGCCGCGCAGCACGCGGGCCTTCGCCATCACCCCGAGCAGCGGCCGGATCCACGGGCCGAAGGAGAGCTTCTTCGGCCGGCCGGTCGCCGGGTCCCGCTTCGCCAGGAACGGCGGGGCGAGCACGGTGCGGATCTGCGACACGTCCTCGAAGGTCTCGGCGAGCCGCGCCGCGAAGGCCGGATCGGCGTGGAGCCGTGCCACTTCCCACTCGTCCTTGATGGCGGTGAGGCGATAGAGCCGCTCGGCGACCCGCCGCGTCACGCTCTCCTCGCCCGTCGCCTCCGCCTCGGCGCGGCGCACCGCGGCGATGCGGGTGCGGAAGTCCGCCGCGACCGCCCGACCGCCCCAGCGCACCAGCTCGTCGGCGAGGAAGGCGATGCGCTCGTCGAGCGGCACGGCGGCGACGTCTACCACGGGGCGGGGCGCCACCAGCGCCGTCACCCGCTCGGGCGCGGCGGCGAGCGCCCGGCCGAGCGCCACGGCGGCGAGATTGGCCTCGACCGAGGCGCCGTTGAGCCGGATCGCCGTCTCCAGCGCCCCGACCGAGATCGGCAGCCGCCCGTCCTGCAGCGCCGCGCCGATCAGCATCATGTTGACGGCGAGCGTGTCGCCGAAGAGCCGCTCGGCGATCTCGCCAGCGGCGAAGCTGCGGAACGCCGCCGAGGCCTCGCCGAGAAGACCCGCGAGCCGGTTCGCCGAGAAGGACTGCGTCTGGCGCAGCACGAATTCCGCCGTCGGCTGCGGCTTGGCGTCGGCGAAGGTCGCGGTGCGCGCCGGATCGGCCATGGCGAGCACGTCGCCGCCGGCCGCCACCACCATGTCGGCGGCGATCAACACGTCGAGCGAGGCGTTCGGCACCCGCGGCCCCTCGATCGGCCGGGCGAAGGTGGAGAAGCGGACATGGCTCGTCACCGGTCCGCCCTTCTGGGCGAGACCCGTCATGTCGAGCGTCGAGACGTCGAGCCCGTCGACATGTGCGGCCATGGCCAGCACCGCCGCCGCCGTGGTGACGCCCATGCCGCCGATGCCGGCGATGACGAGATCGAGCGTCTTGGCCTCGAGCCCGGCCCGCGCCGGGGCAGGCAGACCCTCGAGCAGCGCGGCCGGATCGATCCGCCGCCCCTCGCGCTTCAGCGTGCCGCCGATCACCTCGACGAAGGACGGACAGAAGCCGGTCTCGCAGGAGAAGTCCTTGTTGCAGTTCGCCTGATTGATCCGCCGCTTGCGCCCGAAGGCGGTCTCGATCGGCTCGACGGCGACGCAGTTCGACTGTTTGGAACAGTCGCCGCAGTCCTCGCAGACGCGCTCGTTGACGAAGAGCCGCTTCGGCACGTCGGCCATCAGCCCGCGCTTGCGCCGCCGCCGCTTCTCCGCCGCGCAGGTCTGGTCGTAGACCAGCACCGTCACGCCGGGCGTCGCGGCGAGTTCGCGCTCGACGTCGAGAAGCTCGGCGCGCGGGCGGACGGTGACGCCGGCCGCGAGTTCCGGCGATCCGACATGACGCTCCCATTCGTCGGCGACGACGACGATCTTCGCCACACCTTCCGCCTCGAGGCTGCGGGTGAGGCGCCCGACGGTCAGCGCGCCGCCGTCGACCTTCTGCCCGCCGGTCATGGCGACGGCGTCGTTGAAGAGGATCTTGTAGGTGATGTTCACCCCCGCCACGACCGACTGGCGGACGGCGAGCGTGCCCGAATGGAACCACGTGCCGTCGCCGAGATTGGCGAAGACGTGAGTGTCGCGCGAGAAGGCCGCCTGACCGACCCAGGGCACGCCCTCCCCGCCCATCGCCGAGAGACCATCGGTGGTGCGCTCGGCGAGTTCGGTCATGGCATGGCAGCCGATGCCGGCCAACGAGCGCGAGCCTTCCGGCGTCCTGGTCGAGGTGTTGTGCGGGCAGCCGGCGCAGAAATAGGGCGAGCGCCGCGCGTCGGACGCGTGCCCAGCCGCCCACATCGCCTGACGGACGAGTGCGTCCGCCGCGTCGCGGGCGCGGGTGTCCTCGGAAAGCTGCGGGATCACCGCCATCAACGCCGGCACGATGTCGGCGGAGGCGAGTTCGCGCACCGCGGCGAAGAAGGGCTCGCCGGTCGGCGTCGTCTTGCCCCAGATCGCCGGGCGCTGGCCGTCGGGCCAGTGATAGGCGAGTTCCTTGATCTGCGCCTCGATCAGCGACCGCTTGTGCTCGACCACGACGAGCCGTTCGATGCCGCGGGCGAAGGAGGCGATCGCCATCGGCTCCAGCGGCCAGCTCATGCCGACCTTGAAGATCGCGACGCCGAGATCGCGCGCCCGCTGCTCGTCGAGGCCGACGATCGCGAAGGCCTGACGCAGATCGCGATAGGCCTTGCCGGTGGCGACGAAGCCGATGCGCGGCCGGCTGGCGCCGAAGACCTGGGCGTCGAGCCCGTTCGCCCGGGCGAAGGCGCGCGCCGCGGGAACGCGGATCTCGCGCACCGAGACCTCGTTGTCGAGCCGGTGTTTCAGCAGCATCGGCCGGTCGACGTCGGCGCGGGCGCGCGGGTCGAACTCCGGCCGCGGCCGGCGGAAGGCGTGGCGGGCGAGCGAGACGTCGACCACGCCGGAGGAATCCATCGTGTCGGCGAGCGCGATCATGCCGACCCACAGACCGGAATAGCGCGACATCTCGAGGCCGAGCAGACCGTAGTCGACGACGTCCTGCAGATCGGCCGGCTCCAGCACCGGGATCTCGCAGTCGGCGAACTGGAATTCGCTCTGGCAGGCGACGGTGGAGGACTTCGCCAGATGGTCGTCGCCGGCGATCGCCAACACGCCGCCGAGGCGGGACGTGCCGGAGGCATTGGCATGCTTGAAGACGTCGGTGGAGCGGTCGACGCCGGGCGCCTTGCCGTACCAGATGCCGAAGACGCCGTCGAAGTCCGAGCCGGCGCCGGAAGAGACCGTCTTCTGCGAGCCCCAGACGGCCGTCGCCGCCAGTTCCTCGTTGACGCCCGGCGTGAAGCGCACGTCGTGGGCGGCGAGCTCGGCGCGTGCTGCGACGAGTTGCTGGTCGTAGCCGGCGAGCGGCGAGCCGCGATAGCCCGAAATGAAGCCGGCCGTCTTCACCCCCGCCGCCCGGTCGAGGCGGACGCGGTCGATCGGCAGGCGCACCAGCGCCTGGATGCCGGTGAGATAGACGCGACCCCGATCGAGGTCGTATTTGTCGGAAAGCTTCGGCGGCCGCGCGGGCCACGGCGTGAAGTCGTTCATGAGCGTCTCCCTCGACCACTGCGACGGCGGTTCGGAGGCCCCATGACATCGTTCTTCGTGCCATTCTGGACGGGGACGACCGGATTACGCGACGTCGTTCAGCTTTCGTCGAGGGGACAGAATACACCTTCCATACGTCGAATTTCATGCTAACTTGGCGCCCCGAACAGCGTTTCACGTCGATTTGTTTCAGGTGACAAGGGATGGCGGAAAAGATTCTCCTCGATCCGCATGACGTGCGCATCCTGCGCATTCTCCAGCGCGATGCCTCTCTGGCCATCGCCGACGTCGCCAAGGAAGCCGGCATGAGCCAGACGCCGTGCTGGCGTCGCATCAAGCGGATGAAGGACTCCGGCATCATCAAGCAGATCGCCGCGCTCGTCGACCGCGAGGCGGTGGGGCTCGAATTCGTCGTCTATGCCTTCGTCAAACTCGGCGTTCCGTCCAACGACAACATGACCGAGTTCGACCGTATGATGCGGCTCTGGCCCGAGGTCATCACCTGCGAGCGCGTCACCGGCGCCGTCGACTATCTGATCAAGGTGGTCGCCGAGGACATGAAGGCCTACGACACCTTCCTGCGCTCGAAGCTCCTCGACAACAATCTCGTCACCGACGTCCAGTCCCACATCGTGGTGGCGACGGTGAAGGACACGCCGGCCCTGCCGCTGCGCGAGACCTGAGGCGCCGAGGCGCCTCCTCGCCCCGCCGTCACGCGCCGCCGCCCGGCCCCGAACCCGTCGTGTCCCAGGGCTTGCGCCCCTGCATCCGGTCGAGCGTCTCGCGCAGTTCGTCGACCGGATCGCGCTCGTTCGGCAACCGGCCCGATTCGCGGATCGGCCCACTCTCGTCCTCGACCGGCTCGGGATCGTCGCGCCGCCCCATGCCGAAGATGCCGATGGCGATCATCGCGCCGCCGAAGAGATAGACCGGCCACTCGATCTTCACGCCGTCGATCATGCCGCGCTCGGCCGCCTGGGCGAACGACACCACGACGATGCCGACGAAGGCGAAGACGATCGGCAGCGGCCGACGGCCGCCCTCGCGGCGCGCGGCGAGCCGGACGGGACCGCGCGTCTCCCTCATCGCTGACCTCCGAAGCGCTCCGCCCGGAAGGGCGTCAGATCGACCAGCGTCGGCTCGCCGACGATTCCTTCCGCGATCAGCCGGCCGGAGATCGGCCCCAGCGTGAAGCCGAGATGGCCGTGGCCGAAGTCGAGCCACATGTTCGGCACGCCCGGCGCCGGGCCGATGATCGGCAATCCGTCCGGCAGCGCCGGCCGCCGCCCGAGCCAGGGCTCGGGGTCGAGTTCGGCGCCGAGCGGGAAGAGATCGCGGGCGATCGGCTTCAACTGCTCGAGCTGGCGCGGCGTCGGGTCGGCATCGCGATGAGCGAATTCGACGCCGGTCGTCAGCCGGTAGCCCTTGGCCATCGGCGTCAGGCAATAGCCCATCTCGACGTCGACGATCGGCCGCGCCAGCCGCGCGCCGCGCTCGGCGGCGAAATGCATGTGGTAGCCACGCTTCACCGCGAAGGGGAACGACAGGTCGAAGCGATCGAGCAGGTCGTTCGACCACGGCCCGAGCGCCACGACCACCGTCGGCGCCGAGACCTCGCCGGTCTCCGTCGTCACGAACCAGCGCTCGTCGACCCGCCGCAGCGAGCGCGCATCGCCGCGCGCGAACACGCCGCCGAGCGCCTCGAACCGATCGCCGTAGGCCTTGGTGACGGCCTCCGGCCAGGCGACCGTCTGGGTCTCCGGCCAGAACACGCCGGCATGGAGAATGCGTGCGAGATCGGGCTCGAAGGCATGGAGCGCATCGCGATCGAGCAGCCGATGCTCGATGCCGAAACGGTCGGCGAGTTCGTGCAGGTCGCTCTCGCCGGCGAGGCCCTTGGGCGTCCGATAGACCCGCAGCCAGCCGGTCTCGCGGAACTGGTCGGAGACGTTCGCCGCCGCCGCCAGCCGCCGATGCTCGACGATGGCGAAGCGCGACAGCGCGTCGGTCGCCCGCGCGAAGGCCTCGATGCCGGCCTTGTCGGAGGCCTCGAACAGTTTCCACAGCCAGGGCGCGATCTTCGGCAGGAAGCCGACGTGATAGTTCGCCTCCGGCGCGAGGTTCAGCGCATAGCGGAACAGCCGCACGATGTCGCGCGGGATGCCGACCGGCACCAGTCCCTCGCGCTCGATCACGCCGGCATTGCCGAAGCTCGTCTCCTCGCCGATGCCGCGGCGATCGATCAGCGCCACGCGGCGCCCCTTCTCGGTCAGTTGCAGGGCGGCGGAGGTGCCCACCATGCCGGCGCCCAGAACGATCACGTCGTGTGTCATCGTTGTTCCTCGAAAACTCGGCCGCCGGTGCGGCCGTCGGCGCGGGTCCGACCGAGCCGCGCGCGACTCGTTTGATAGCGCATTTCGCCTGCCTGCGTTGAGCGTCGGCGCGGGGTCTGCTAAGTGGCGGGCCTGAATTTCTTCAATCCCGCGCGAGCCCGCGCGACCCTGTCCTCACGAGGTGCTCCGATGATCCCGCGCTATTCGCGTCCCGAGATGGTCTCCGTCTGGGAGCCGCAGTCCCGCTTCCGCATCTGGTTCGAGATCGAGGCGCACGCGACCGACGCGCTCGCCGAGCTCGGCGTGGTGCCGAAGGAGGCCGCGGCCGAGATCTGGGCCAAGGCCAAGGACGCCACCTTCGACGTCGCCCGCATCGACGAGATCGAGGCCGTCACCAAGCACGACGTCATCGCCTTCCTGACGCATCTCGCCGAGATCGTCGGCCCGTCGGCGCGCTTCGTCCATCAGGGCATGACCTCGTCGGACGTGCTCGACACCTGCCTCGCCGTCCAGCTCGCCCGCGCCACCGACATCCTGATCGCCGACGTCGACCGCGTGCTCGCCGCGCTGAAGACCCGCGCCATCGAGCACAAGCACACACCGACCATCGGCCGCAGCCACGGCATCCATGCCGAGCCGGTGACCTTCGGCCTGAAGCTCGCCGAGGCCTATGTCGAGTTCGAGCGCAACCGCGCCCGCCTCGTCGTCGCCCGCGCCGAGATCGCCACCTGCGCCATTTCCGGCGCCGTCGGCACCTTCGCCAACATCGATCCCACGGTCGAAGCCCATGTCGCGGCGAAGATGGGCCTGACCGTCGAGCCGGTCTCGACCCAGGTCATCCCGCGCGACCGCCATGCGATGTATTTCGCCACGCTCGGCGTCGTCGCCTCGTCGATCGAGCGCGTCGCGATCGAGATCCGCCACCTCCAGCGCACCGAAGTGCTCGAGGCCGAGGAGTATTTCTCCCCCGGCCAGAAGGGCTCCTCGGCGATGCCGCACAAGCGCAACCCGGTGCTGACCGAGAACCTGACCGGCCTCGCCCGCATGGTGCGCGCCTACGCGATCCCGGCGATGGAGAACGTGGCGCTCTGGCACGAGCGCGACATCTCGCACTCCTCGGTCGAGCGCATGATCGGCCCGGACGCCACCATCACCCTCGACTTCGCGCTGAACCGCCTCGCCGGCGTCATCGAGAAGCTGGTCGTCTACCCCGAGCGCATGGCGCAGAACATGGACCGCCTCGGCGGCCTCGTGCATTCCCAGCGCATCCTGCTGGCGCTGACCCAGGCCGGCGTCAGCCGCGAGGACGCCTATCGCCTCGTCCAGCGCAACGCCATGAAGGTCTGGGACAGCTATCAGCGGACCGGTCAGGCGACCGTCGACTTCCTCGCCGAGCTTCTGGCCGACGAAGAGGTGCGCAAGGCCCTGAGCGAGGAACAGATCCGCGAGCGCTTCGACCTCGGCTACCACATGAAGCACGTCGACACGATCTTCGCCCGCATCTTCGGCTGATCACGGGCCCGATCCCGCGAAACGAAAGAGCCCCGTCGGAGCGATCCGGCGGGGCTCTGTCGTCCGAGGCAGCAGTGTGGCCCTCGGCGCCCCCGAGGACAAATCACGATTTGTTCTCCTCGGCCGAAACAGTCGTATCCTCGATGGCGACACCATCGAGGACATGACCCATGAACCTGCATCGCTCCGATCTCTACCGCATCCATTTCGATCGCTATCTGAGGTTCGGAACGCCGATCGTCTTGCCCGTCGAGCGCAAGGACGAGCACGCGACCGACCGATATGTCTGGCGCTCTCGCCATGACGAGAAAGTTCGCCCATCCCATCGCGCCAACGACGGCCGCATCTTCTCTTGGGATCACCCGCCCGAGACCGGGCATCCCGGGGAAGAACCGAACTGCCGCTGCGAGGCAATCCCCTACCGCTCCGGCGAAACGGAATTCGCGTACCACACGTTCACGTCCGACCTCTCGTCTTCCAACCGGCGGTGGGAAGACTCCGATTTCGTGACGCATTTCTATACGGGCGGCGGTCGAGCGGTCACTCTGACGGAAATCGGTCACCTCGCCGAAATCGCGAACGTCTACGCCTATGAAACTGGCGTCGAGGGCGCGTTCCGGCGGTTGGCCGATCAAATCGCCGATGCGGCACGAGAGAAGCAGGCCGGCCCGATCGATTATCCCTTCGGGAATACTTACGATTTCGGCAGGATCGCCTTCTCACACGGAAATGCGGCCGTGAAGGGAGATTTCCTCGGGACAAAGACGGACCTCGGCGAAATGTTCCGTATCGAGGGCACCTCGACTTTCGAATTCAGTGACGTCTTCACCGACCCGCTCGACATCCGCGATCCCTATCGACGCGACCACCGCGCGGTTCCATTCGAGTTTTCATGGACGGCCCGACAGATATCGACCTATGATTGCAAATCGAATGTCGAACGCGCAGTCGAGGCGATATGGGAGCCACTCGAGCATCGACGCGGCGTCTGGGAGGCACTCACCGATGTCGGCGGAACGGCTTACGACGTGAACGGGAACTGGACGACTTCCTTCGTCGCCGAAGTCTTCGTGGACGCATCCCGAAGCATCTATACCGTGAGACGATGAGATGCCGACCATGCCGAAGACCCTGAGCACGATGATCCTGCGCGGCCTGCGCTGGTTCGGGCTCGGGCTTGCCGGCCTCGTCCTCCTCGTTGTCGCGGTCCTGATGCTCAACTGGACCGTCGTTCTCCTGACCTTCGCGACCATGACCGTCGAACTGCCGAACGGCGCGGTCGTCGCCCGCGCCTTCGACTGGAAACTCCATCCCCGCGCCGATCTCTGGGCCTCCCGCGACGGCCCCCTGCTCGTCCGTGACATCGACATGATCTGCTGGGACGAGACGACGATCAAAGGCTTCTCCGACTCGATCAGACGCCCCGACTGGACCGCCTATGGCGTCGGTTCCTTCCTTTGGACCAAGGGGGAAGAGAAAGCCTTGACCTCGGAAAGTCCGGAATACATGCCGCGCGTACGAGCCTCGAGTCTGTTGCGGAATTCACCGGGTTGCTTCGGCCTGTCCGGTGGCTACGTCGGCGGAGAACTGATCCTCCGTCATCCCGACCGGATCTCGTCGCCCCTGCGAGCGAAGCCGCGCAGCGAAGACGCCCGTCGATGAGGCTCGCTCCGGCGGGGCTCTTCTTTGTCACGCCCCGCGCGCGGCCGTCGCCATCGCCTCGATGCCCGCCTTCACGTAAGCCCCGTCGTGGCCGACGGTCACGAGGCCGAAGCCGCGCCGTGCCAGTTCGCCCGCTCGCGCGCCCGATCCGCCGAAGATGCCGGCGATCTTGCCCGTCCGCGCGCAGGCCGCGACGATCCGCGCCAGGGGCTCGTCGAGGAGCGCCGCTTCCGGGTCGAGCAGGCCGCCGTCGGTCAGCGCGATGCAGAGATCGTTCGGCCCGACGAAGACGCCGTCGATGCCGTCGACCGCCAGGATCTCGTCGAGGGCTTCGAGCCCCTCGCGCGTCTCGATCATGGCGAGCACTATCGAGAATCCGTCGGCGCGGGCGAAATAGTCCGGCCCCGTCGCGATGCCGGCGAGCGCCATCGCCCGTCCCGGCCCCCAGGAGCGGCGGCCGCGCGGCGGGAACTTGGTGAACTCGACGAGGCGCCGGGCGTCGGCGGCCGAGTTGATCATCGGCGCGATCACCCCGGCCGCGCCGCAGTCGAGCGCGCGGGCGAGCGAGGCGAAGTCCTCGACCGGCGCCCTGACGATCGCCGGGCATCCGGCCGCCGCGGCGGCACCGATCAGCCCCGGCACCGCGTCGATGCCGAAGAGCCCGTGCTGCATGTCGAAGACCACCGCCTCGAGGCTGGTCCGCGCCACGATCTCGGCGAAGAGCGGATCGGCGAAGCTCACCCAGCCGGCGAGGAGCGGTCGGCCTTCCGCGAGACGATCGGCGAGGCGGAAGGCGGGTGCGAGCGGTTGGGCCACAGAGGGGGACGGCATCGGAGCCTCCGAAAGAGAAACGGCGCGCGTACCTTAAGGCACGCGCGCCGCATCTCGAAATCCGTTCGGGCGAGGATCAGGCCCTCTTGATCTGCTCGATCGCCATGGGCATCAGCTCGTCCATGGTGCGGCGGATCTGATGCTCCGACTGCTCGATGCCGGCCGCCTTCAGGTCGGTGAGCACCTTGGCGATCACGTCCTGGTCGCCGGCCTCCTGGAGATCGGCGATCACCACGGACTTGGCGTATTCCTCGGCCTTGTCGCCGGAGAGGCCCAGCTTTTCGGCGACCCACAGGCCCAGGAGCTTGTTGCGCCGCGCGGCAGCCTTGAACTGAAGCTCCTCGTCGTGGGCGAACTTCTTCTCGAAGGCATCTTCACGCTTGTCGAAGGTCGTCATGTCTTCGATTCTCCTGGAAATTTCCCCCTGGATCCCATATAGGGTCCATGAACGGCAGAATGAATAGCGGCCGGCCATGTTCCGATCAACGAGACGTTCGTCCGATGGACGGAGCGCCGGCGGTCCGAACGGGCCGGCATCGTTTGTTCCGCCAAGTTGAGATCAGGCGGCGTTTCGGCTAGGGTGCCCGCGACCAGCGCGCGGGTGCGAGAGGCGTCGGCCTCTTCCGTCCCGCGCGTCGTTCTTCGTGCGGTTCCCGCATCTTGCGATGCGTGTTCCCGGAACGAACGCCGCCTCCCCTTCGGGCACCCGTCCGCAGGGGTCAAGAGTCGTCGCCCGCGTGTCGCGTATCGGGCGCCGGCTTCCAAGGAGGCCTTCGGCCCAATGGATTTTCTCTCGAAGTCACGGTACGTACCCATGAATCGTCGGCGTCGCATCTACGAAGGCAAGGCCAAGATCCTCTATGAAGGCCCGGAGCCGGGAACGCTCATCCAGCACTTCAAGGATGACGCGACCGCCTTCAACGCCAAGAAACATGCCGTCATCGACGGCAAGGGCGTGCTGAACAACCGGATCTCGGAGTTCGTGTTCAACCAGTTGAACGCGCTCGGCGTGCCGACCCACTTCATCAAGCGCCTCAACATGCGCGAGCAGCTGATCCGCGAAGTCGAGATCGTTCCGCTCGAGGTGGTCGTGCGCAACGTCGCCGCCGGCTCGCTGTCGACTCGCCTCGGCATCCCCGAGGGCACGCAGCTGCCGCGCTCGATCATCGAGTTCTATTACAAGAACGACGAGCTCAACGACCCGATGGTGTCGGAAGAGCACATCACCGCCTTCGGTTGGGCGTCCCCGCAGGACATCGACGACATCATGGCGCTCGCCATCCGTGTCAACGACTTCCTCTCGGGCCTCTTCCTCGGCGTCGGCATCCGTCTCGTCGACTTCAAGATCGAGTTCGGCCGGCTCTGGGAAGGCGACATGATGCGCATCGTGCTCGCCGACGAGATCTCGCCCGACAGCTGCCGCCTGTGGGACCAGTCCACCGGCGACAAGCTCGACAAGGATCGCTTCCGTCGCGACCTCGGCGGCATGCTCGAGGCCTATCAGGAAGTCGCCCGTCGCCTCGGCATCCTCAACGACAACAACGGCCCGGCTCCCGCCGCACCGACCGTCGTCGAGTAATCGACCCGAGCGATCGGACATGCGAATTCACACGGCCGCCCCTCGGGGCGGCCGTCGTCGTTTCGGGCGACGGACGGGTCGTTTTCGGCGCCGGGCCGATGACTTTTTCGTGCGGTGGTATCCGTTCGGCTTCACCCTGAGGTGCCCGGCGGCGCCGGGCCTCGAAGGGCGAAGCCACGACGGGCGGTGCCTCTCGGCCCTTCGCCCTTCGAGGCTCGCTTCGCTCGCACCTCAGGATGAAGGACCTCCGCGACGGATCCGATGGATCGAGGCAGCTCACCGTTGGAAAACGCCGCTTTCCCTTGCCCCCCGCGCCCTCGCGTGCTACGCGCGGGGCCATCGGGCGTGACCGTCCCGGGCGCCGTCGTCCGGGGCGCGTCCGCCGTTTTCGCCGGACCCGATCCCCGTCAAAGCCGAGGTTGCCCCCATGAAAGCCCGCGTCACCGTCACCCTGAAGAACGGCGTTCTCGATCCGCAGGGCAAGGCCATCCAGGGCGCTCTGAAGAGCCTCGGCTTCGAAGGCGTCGACGACGTCCGCCAGGGCAAGCTGATCGAGCTCGAGCTCGCCACCGCCGACCGCGCCGAGGCCCAGGCCGAGCTGACCGACATGTGCGAGAAGCTCCTCGCCAACACCGTCATCGAGAACTACCGGATCGAACTGATCTGAGGCGCCTCGCCTCTCGTTCGCCCTTCCCGTCTCTCGCGAGGGCCGCCCCCGGCCCGCAAGGATGAGCCCATGAAGTCCGCCGTTCTCGTCTTCCCCGGCATCAACCGCGAAAACGATCTCGCCCGCGCCTTCCACGAAGTGTCCGGCGTCAAGTCGCACATGGTCTGGCACACCGAGACCGAACTGCCGGACGTCGACGTGGTCGCCATCCCCGGCGGCTTCTCCTACGGCGACTATCTGCGCTGCGGCGCCATCGCCGCCCGCTCGCCGATCATCGAGGCGGTGCGTCGCCACGCCGCCCGCGGCGGCTACGTGCTCGGCATCTGCAACGGCTTCCAGATCGTCACCGAGATCGGCCTTCTGCCCGGCGCGCTGATGCGCAACGCCTCGCTGAAGTTCATGTGCAAGGAGGTCAACCTGCGCGTCGACAACGCGAAGACCGCCTTCACCTCGGCCTACACCGATCGTCAGGTCATCCGCTGCCCGATCGCCCACGGCGAGGGCAACTACTTCGCCGACGCCGAGACGCTGGCGCGCCTCGAGGGCGAGGGCCGCGTGGTGTTCCGCTACTGCGACGACAAGGGCGAACTGACGGCGCAAGCCAACGTCAACGGCTCGATCAATTCGATCGCCGGCATCACCGACGAGCGCGGCCGCGTCCTCGGCATGATGCCGCACCCGGAGAACCTGATCGAAGCGCTGCAGGGCGGCATCGACGGCCGCGGCCTGTTCGAGAGCCTCGCCGAGGTCGCCTGATCGAAGCGCAATGCGCCGGGCGCGGCCCGGCTCTCCCTCTCCCCCGCCGGCAGAGGGACGGTGCCCGCCGCAAGGCCGAGGCGACGAAGGAACGACACGATGCTGAAGAACGACATCGCCATCACCCCCCAGCTCGTCAAGGACCACGGCCTGAAGCCGGACGAGTATCAGCGCATCCTCGACCTGATCGGTCGTGAGCCGACGCTGACCGAGCTCGGCATCTTCTCGGCCATGTGGAACGAGCACTGCTCGTACAAGTCCTCGAAGAAGTGGCTGAAGCAGCTGCCGACCAAGGGCGAGCGCGTCCTCATCGGCCCCGGCGAGAACGCCGGCGTGGTCGACATCGGCGACGGTCAGGCCGTGGTCTTCAAGATGGAGAGCCACAACCACCCCTCCTACATCGAGCCCTATCAGGGCGCGACGACGGGTGTCGGCGGCATCCTGCGCGACGTCTTCACCATGGGCGCGCGGCCCATCGCCGCGATGAACTCGCTGAGCTTCGGTGAGCCGACCCACCCCAAGACCCACCACATCGTCTCGGGCGTCGTCGCCGGCGTCGGCGGCTACGGCAACTCCTTCGGCGTGCCGACCGTCGGTGGCGAGGTCCGCTTCCACAAGAGCTACAACGGCAACTGCCTGGTCAACGCCTTCGCCGCCGGCCTGCTCGATGCCGACAAGATCTTCCTGTCGGAAGCCAAGGGCGTCGGCATGCCGGTCGTCTATCTCGGCTCCAAGACCGGCCGCGACGGCATGGGCGGCGCCACCATGGCCTCGGCCGAATTCGACGAGAACTCGGCCGAGAAGCGCCCGACCGTGCAGGTCGGCGACCCCTTCGCCGAGAAGCTGCTGCTCGAGGCCTCGCTCGAACTCATGGCCTCCGGCGCCGTCATCGCCATCCAGGACATGGGCGCGGCCGGCCTCACCTGCTCGGCCGTCGAGATGGGCGCCAAGGGCAACCTCGGCCTGACCCTGAACCTCGACAAGGTGCCGACCCGCGAGCCCGGCATGACCGCCTACGAGATGATGCTGTCGGAGAGCCAGGAGCGCATGCTCATGGTCCTCCATCCGCACCTCGAGGAGAAGGCCGAGGCCATCTTCCGCAAGTGGGGCCTCGACTTCGCCATCGTCGGCTACACCACCGACACGCTGCGCTTCGTCGTCGAGCACCACGGCGAGGTCATGGCCGACCTGCCGATCAAGGATCTCGGCGATCAGGCCCCCGAATACGATCGCCCCTGGGTCGCCCCGACGCCGCTGCCGGTGCTCGCCACCGCCGACGTGCCGGCCCCCGCCGACTATGGCGCGGCCCTGCTCGACCTGATCGGCTCGCCCAACCTGTCGTCGCGCCGCTGGGTCTGGGAACAGTACGATCACCTGATCCAGGGCAACACGGTGCAGCGTCCCGGCGGCGACGCCGCGGTCGTCCGCGTCGAGCGCCCGAACGGCGGGACGCCCAAGGGCCTCGGCTTCACCTCCGACGTCACGCCGCGCTACGTCCAGGCCGATCCCTACGAGGGCGGCAAGCAAGCCGTCGCCGAGACCTGGCGCAACCTCTCCGCCGTCGGCGCCCGTGGCATCGCCATCACCGACAACCTGAACTTCGGCAACCCCGAGCGCCCCGAGATCATGGGCCAGCTCGTCTTCGCCCTGAAGGGCATCGGCGAGGCCTGTATCGCGCTCGACATGCCGATCGTCTCCGGCAACGTCTCGCTCTACAACGAGACCAACGGCGAGGCGATCCAGCCGACCCCGACCATCGGCGCCGTCGGCCTGATGGACGACGTCACCAAGACCGTCGGCGTCGGCTTCGCCCACGCCCGCGACGTGATCCTGCTGGTCGGCGAGACCACCGGCTGGCTCGGCCAGTCGGCCTATCTCGCCGAACTCCACGGCCGCGAGGAAGGCGCCCCACCGCCGGTCGATCTGGCGACCGAGAAGAAGCACGGCGACTTCGTCCGCGAGGCCGTGATCGCCGGCCGTCTGACCGCCGCCCACGACCTCTCCGACGGCGGTCTGCTGATCGCCCTCGCCGAGATGGCCATGGCCGGCAGGAAGGGTGCCCGCGTCCTGCTGCCGGAGACCGACGTCGCCCTCCACGCCTTCCTCTTCGGCGAGGATCAGGCCCGCTACGTCCTGACCGCCACCGCCGAGGAAGCCGCGAAGCTGATCGTCGATGCGGCCGCGGCCGGCGTGGCGATCACGGCGATCGGCGAGGTCGGTGGAAACGAGCTCGTCGTTCCCGGCCACTTGACGGTTTCGGTGGACGCCCTACGTCAGCGGCACGAATCTTGGATGCCGAACTACATGAGCGCCGCCTGATCGGACCCGTGGTTCGGCATGTGGTGTTTGCGTCGCGAAGCCGACAATCCGTCGGCCTTGCGCGAAAGGGAGAACGACACGCATGGCGATGACCGCTCAGGAAATCGAGAAGTTGATCAAGGACGCCTTCCCGGCGGCCCAGGTGACCATCACCGACCTCGCCGGCGACGGCGACCACTGGGCGGCGGAAGTCGTGAGCCCGGAGTTCGCCGGCAAGTCGCGCGTCCAGCAGCACCAGCTGGTCAACGCCGCGCTGAAGGAGGCGCTGGCCGGTCCGCTGCACGCCCTGTCCTTGACCACCCGCGCGCCGGCGTGATCCCATTCCAGTTCGGTTCCACCCCCGGCCCTTGAAGCCGGCGAAGAGAAGGAAGCCCCTATGTCCGACGTCAAGACCGCCATCGATGCCGAAGTGAAGTCCAACGACGTGCTGCTCTTCATGAAGGGCACCCCGAAGATGCCGATGTGCGGCTTCTCCGGTCAGGTCGTTCAGATCCTCACCCACCTCGGCGTGCCCTTCAAGGGCGTCAACATCCTCGAGTCCGACGAGCTGCGTCAGGGCGTGAAGGACTATTCCAACTGGCCGACCTTCCCCCAGCTCTACGTCAAGGGCGAGTTCGTCGGCGGCGCCGACATCACCCGCGAGATGTTCCAGGCCGGCGAGCTGCAGACCCTGCTCAAGGAAAAGGGCCTGATCGCCGCCTGATCGGGCCGCGACGCTCGATCCCACTTTTCGACGTCCGGGGAGCGATCCCCGGCCGTCGCCGTTTCGGCCAACCTCTTCCGCGACATGTGGATTTCCACATTCGGCGCCGCGACGCCTTCCCCCCGCGACCGAGCCGGCTAAAGTCTGCGCGCCGTTGCGTCGGGGGAATTCACGGCGGCGAGGAGAAGGCTCGAATGACGAACATGACTGCCACGAAACCGGTCGACGAGAACGACGTCGGCGACATCCTGCACCGGGTGAAGGCCATTCTGGTCGGCTCGGCCGGCAACCTCGTCGAATGGTACGACTTCTACGCCTACTCCGCCTTCGCGCTCTATTTCGCCGGCGCCTTCTTCCCCAAGACCGATCCCGTCGCGCAGATGCTGTCGACCGCCGGCATCTTCGCCCTCGGCTTCTTCATGCGCCCGATCGGCGGCTGGCTCTTCGGCCACATCGGCGATCGCCACGGCCGCCGCACCTCGCTGATGCTGTCGGTGCTGCTGATGTGCTTCGGTTCGCTGATCATCGCCGTGACGCCGACCTACGCCACCATCGGCGTCGCCGCGCCCGCCATGCTGCTCGTCGCCCGCCTGCTGCAGGGCCTCAGCCTCGGCGGCGAATACGGCTCGTCGGCGACCTATCTCTCGGAGATGGCGACGCCGCACCGCCGCGGCTTCTACTCGTCGTTCCAGTACGTGACGCTGATCGGCGGCCAGCTGGTGGCGCTGATCGTGCTGCTCGTCCTCCAGAACTGGATCCTCTCGGCGGCCGAGCTGAAGGCCTGGGGATGGCGCATTCCCTTCGTCATCGGCGCGGCTCTCGCGCTCTCGACCCTGTGGATGCGGCGCAACCTGCCGGAGACCGAGGCATACACCAAGGTCTCGGCGAGCGAGCGCACCAAGTCGTCCTTCATGGGCATGTTGGAGCACCCGCGCGAGGTGGCGATCGTCGTCGGCCTGACCATGGGCGGCACGCTCGCCTTCTACACCTACACCACCTACATGCAGAAGTTCCTGAAGCTCTCCGCCGGCCTCTCCGATCACCAGACCACCTGGATCTCGGCCGGTTCGCTGATCTTCGCCCTCTGCCTCCAGCCGCTCTACGGCGCGCTCTCCGACAAGATCGGCCGCCGCCCGCTGCTGCTGACCTTCGGCGTGCTCGGCACCCTCGGCACCGTGCCGCTGCTGACCGCCATCCAGTCGACCCGCGACCCGTGGATCGCCTTCGGCCTGATCGCCGTCGCCTGGATGGTCGTCTCCGCCTACACCTCGATCAACGCCGTGGTGAAGGCCGAGCTCTTCCCGGCTGCCGTCCGGGCGACCGGCGTCGGCCTGCCCTACGCCCTCGCCGTGTCGATCTTCGGCGGCTCGGCCGAATACGTCGCGCTGTGGTTCAAGGATGCCGGCATCGAATCCGGCTTCTACTGGTACGCGACCTGCGTCATCGCCTGTTCGCTGCTGGTCTATTTCATCATGCCCGACACCAAGGCGACCTCGCGGATCGACGCCGAACTCGGCTGAGCCGCGCGGCCGCCCGCCCCCCCGCGCGACGGCCGACCGCCACCGCGCGGGGGCGGTTTGCCCCTCCCGGCCGAATCTGTCACTCGCAGGAGAGTGGGAGTTCGCGGGAGAGCGTGACGTCATGGTGCAGACTGCCGCGGAACCGGCCCGCCGATCGCCCGATCCGGCCATCCTCGCTCTCGTCGTGATCGCGCTCGCCGTGACGATGCCGCTGTGGAGCGTCGCCACGCTGCCCGCGATGGACTATCCCTCCCATCTCGCCCGCCTCCACATCCTGACCGACGGCCTCGGCCCGGCGCTCGCGCGCTACTATCGCGTCGAACCGCAGCTCCTGCCCAACCTCGCGATCGACCTCGTGGTGCCGCCGCTCGGCCGCCTCCTGGGCGTCGAGACGGCGTTCCGCGTCGTGATCACCGCGATCATGCTGCTGCCGCTTCTCGGCGCGGCGCTGCTGCAGTCGGCGCTGTTCGGCCGCATCGGGCTCGGCGCCGTCGCTGCCGGCGCGTTCCTGTTCAACGGCACGCTGACGCAGGGCTTCTTCAACTCCGCCGCCGGCTCGGGCCTCGCCCTCGTCGCGCTCGCGCTGTGGATCCGCCTCGCCGCGCGCCCCGGGCTGCGGCTGGCGGTTACGACGACGCTCGCCTCCGCCGTCTGGCTCTGCCATGCCTTCTCGTTCCTGCTCCTCGGACTGATGATCGGTGTCCTGGAGCTCGCCGACGCATGGCATCGGCGCGACCTCGCCCCCCGCCGCGTCGCGCTTCGCCTCGTCGGCGTCGCCGTCGCCTTCGCGCCTGGCCTGATGGCCTTCGCCCTCGCCTTCCACGCGCCCGCCGACGCCGAGATCGACTTCGATGTCGTCGGCAACCTCGTGAGCCTGCTGCTCGCCGGCGGCGACGACGGCACCGGCTTCCTCCCGTCGTATCTGGTGCTGGTGCCCGTCGCGACCCTCCTCGTCGCCGCCTGGCGCAATAGATGCATCCGCCTTCACCCGCCGCTCGCCGTCCTCTGCCTGACCCTCGCGGTGATCACGGTGGTGATGCCCGAATCGATCGCCGGCGGCACCAAGGTCGGCCAACGCATCGCCCCGGTGCTGTGGGTCGTGTTCTTCGCATCCGCCACCTTCGGCTGGTCCCGGCGCGTCGAGACCAGCCTCGTCGCCGTCGTCGCGCTGTCGGTCGTGGTCCAGGCCGGCCTCGTCACGACCGCCTGGATGCGGCGCGACGGCGAGACCGCCGAATTCCGCCGCGCGCTCGCCAAACTGCCCGTGGGTGTCCGCATCGCGCCGGTGACCGATGCCGTCGATGCCCGCTTCGGCACCAGGTCCCACCTGATCGACTACGCGGTCACCGATCGTGACGGCTTCAGCCCGATCTTCTTCACGCTGCCGGGTCAACAGATCGTCCGCCGCACGGCGGAGGTGGAAGACCTCGGTGCGGCGAACACGTTTCAGAACAATGCCATCCTCGCGGACTGGTTCCTCGGTCTCGACGATCGTCCGGCGAAGATCCACCCGGCCATCCGTTCGCACTGGCCCTGGCTGGTCCGCTGGTCCTGCCGCTTCGACGTGGTCGCGTTCTTCCGCGCGACAGATCGCCGCCTGCCGGCCGATCCGCGCCTGGAGCCGCTGGAGACGGGAAGCTTCTTCGATCTCTACCGCGTGAGACCCGCCGAGCACTGCCGCAGCGCTCCGCCCTCCCCGAGCGCGTCGGCCGGCGCCGGGTCGTGAGCCTCAGCGCTCGTGGTCGTGGCCGCGATCATGATGGTGATCGTGACCATGTCCGTGCTCGTCGTCGTGGCTGCACCCGCAGCCCGGCCCGTGACCGGGCAGGCCGGTGGTCTCCGCCGCACCCGCCTCGCCACGACACTGGGCGCACAGGCCGCGAATCTCGATCGTCCGGCCCTCGACGGCAAATCCCGAGCGCGCCGCCTGCGCCGCGACGATCGCGTCGATGCCTTCCGCCGACCATTCCTCCACCCGCTTGCAGGCGGTGCAGACGGCGAAGACCGTGCCCTTGGCATGGTCGCGGCCACAGCAGGCGAAATAGGCGTTGAGGCCCTCGAGACGATGGATTCGCCCGGCCTTCTCGAGGCGGTCGAGCGCGCGATAGACCACCGGCGGCGACTGGATGCCGCGCGGCCGCAGCCGATCGAGCAGCTGATAGGCGCTCATCGGCGTCTCCGCCGCCGTGAGGGCCTCCATCACCGCATCGTCCGTCGCCGCGCCGGTCCGCGCCATCTCGTCGCTCCTTCGATCCTGTCGACCCTGCCAGATTAGGCCATTCCGGCCTCCGCGTCAGCGTCACGGGCGCGGATCGGCCTCCCATCGGCAAGATCCGTCCTCCGTACACGGACTTGCGGAAAATTTTCGGCAAATCGCGACAAACGAGGCAAGGACTCGCTGCCCCAACGTCATTTCGGGCGACATTTTTGGTTGTCACCCCGGCGAAAGGATGACATCCTCGTTTCATCCGAAGAACGTTCGGTTCACCGAACCGCCTCCGGAGAGTTCCCGCCCTTTCCCCTCGGCCCGCGAATCGCCCGATCTCGGTCATCGGTTCGTCACGATGGGGGTCTATCCAGGGCTCGTCAGTCACTCGAACGCAATGCCTCGCCCAAGGGCGGGGAGATCTTTTCGGAAGGAGTTGTCGCGAGCGCGTCGGGACATGAGTTTCCCGACCGGCGAAAAAGGAGGTTCCCATGGGACGGAGTGCGATGAACACCTCTGCCGCCTACGAAACCATCGACCGGCGTGATTGGACCGATCCCTGCATCGAGCCGACGCTGAACGAAATCCTCGCCGATCCGATGATGGAGCTCGTATTCCGATCCGACAAACTGCGTCGCGAGAACGTCGAGTCGTTCCTGCGCCATCAGGCCGGCCGGCTGGCCGCCGAGCGTCCCTGGACCGCTCCCTGCCGCTGCGCCTGATCGGACGGACGATCGGTTTTCCTGAACGAAGCGCCCGCGCGAGACCTCTCGCGTGGGCGTTTTCACATGGTGCGACAAACCGAACGGCCACCGACACCCTCCCCGGTCGCCCGCTGCGGCACCCCGAAACGAGAAAGGCCGCCGGATCGCTCCGGCGGCCTTCGAATGTCTGCGGTCGAACCGATCAGCGCGAATAGAATTCGACGACCAGGTTCGGCTCCATCTGGACCGGATACGGCACGTCGGACAGGCCCGGGGTACGGACGAGCTTGGCGACGAACTTGTTGTGATCCACCTCGATGTACTCCGGCACGTCGCGCTCGCCCGACTGGGCGGCCTCGAGCACCAGGGCGAGCTGCTTGGAGGCGTCCTTGACCTCGACCACGTCACCGACCTTGAGACGGAACGACGCGATGTTGACGCGGCGACCATTCACCTTCACGTGGCCGTGGTTGATGAACTGGCGGGCGGCGAACACGGTCGGAACGAACTTGGCGCGATAGACCACGGCGTCGAGACGACGCTCGAGCAGGCCGATCAGGTTCTCCGAGGTGTCGCCCTTGAGGCGCATGGCCTCCTGATAGGTGCGCTTGAAGGCTTTCTCGGAGATGTTGCCGTAGTAGCCCTTGAGCTTCTGCTTGGCCTTCAGCTGCTGGCCGAAGTCCGAGAGCTTGCCCTTGCGGCGCTGGCCGTGCTGGCCCGGGCCGTACTCGCGCTTGGCGACCGGGGACTTGCCACGGCCCCAGATGTTTTCGCCCATGCGGCGATCGATCTTGTACTTCGCGGAATGACGCTTAGACATCGCGGTCTCACGTTTGTTGGCGCGGAAGGGAGGCCCTACCGCTGTTTCTGTGTGAGCGCGCCCTCCTCTGCTCCCTCTCGGGAGCCGACAGGTTCCACGTCCGAGCGTTTCGGCGGGATCCACGGGAGCACGTGAAATGACTTCGCGGACCTCTCGGCCCGCGAAGTTGGCTGTCGTTTAGATCCTCGGGCGCCGAATGTCAAACCCGTGACGGGGAAACCGCCCGAAATCAGCGATTTCGCGACACCATCGCGAAGAGTGCGCCCTGCGGATCGATCATCTGCACGATCCACGCCCCACCGGGCACTTCCATCGGCCCGTGGACGGTGCGCGCGCCTTCCGCCTTGGCCCGATCCTCGGCCGCGCCGAGCGCCTCGACCGAGACGTAGAACAGCCAGAACGGCACCGGCATCTCGGCCATCTTCGTCATCATGCCGCCGGCCTGACGATCGCCGATCCTGAAGATTCGATAGGCACCGAGATCGCCCATCGGCATGTCGGTGTCCTTCGTCCAGCCGTACTGGTCGGCATAGAAGGCGAAGGCCTTCTCCATGTCGCCGGCGAAGAGCTCGTGCCAGCCGATCGTGCCGGGCGTGCCCTCCGGCAGCCGCGGCTGTTGCGGCGGCGGGTTCGACGGCGCGAACAGAATGTAGGCCGCACCGGTCGGGTCGGCGACGACGGCGAGACGGCCGACATCGGGAATGTCCATCGCCGGGCGCCGCACGCCGCCACCGGCCGCGACGAGGCTCGCGACCGCCGCATCGACGTCGGCGACGCCGACGTATCCGGTCCAGCACGGCGGCACGCCCGCTGCCTTCAGCTCCGGCGTCAGCGCCATCATGCCGCCGATCGGCCGATCGCCGACCGACAGGATCGTATAGGCGTGCCCCGGCATACCGCTGTCGCAGGCCTTCCAGCCCACCACCTTGGCGTAGAAGGCGGCAGCCGCCTCGATGTCCTCGGCGAGGTATTCGTACCAGACGAAGTCCGCATTCATGGTCATGGCTTCCCTCCTACGGTCGGAACCGTCCGACCAAAAAGCATGGCGACGTAGCGTTTCAGATGACGCAGGTTCTCGACCGCCGAGGCCGCCCCGCCGCCCGCCTTGGCGACGATGAAGGCGCCCTGGATGACGGCTTGCGTGTGCAGCGCCAGGCTCTCGGCCGTCCAGTCGGCCGCCGGAGCGTAGGCGGCGCGGGCCTCGGCGATGTCGGCGACGAGGCTTTCGGCATGGCCGTAGATCGATCGGCCGCAGGCCTCCGCCACCGCCGGCCGCGTCACGAAGGTCTCCTGCACCATGGTCCCGGCGAGGCAGGAGAACGGCAACTCGCCCCCCTCGACCAACGCGATCCTGAGATCGAGATAGGCGAGGATCCGGTCGACCGGATCGGCGTGGGCATGAAACGCGGCCGTCTCGAAGAAACCGCCGATCATCGCCGACCAGTGACCGGCTGCGGCGATCGCCAGCGCTTCCTTGCTGTCGAAATGGTGGAAGAAGGCCCCCTTCGACACACCCGCCGCGGCGCAGACGTCCTCGACCCGCGTCGCCTCGTAGCCCTTGGTGCGGATCACCGTGAGCGCGGCATCGAGGATCTTCGTGCGTCCGTCGGGTCTCATCGTGGGTCCTCGTCGGAGAATGCGAGTGGCGCTGCGCGCGTATTTCTCGGCCGAACGTCGAGTGATCCGGGGGCCGTGCCGGGTCCGGGTCCGGGCCAGTTCCCTGCTCCCCGAAGGTCCCCAGGAACACCGACCTTCGACCGCTCTCCCCGTCTCACGCCGCCGTTCGCGCAACATACCGACTGGTCGGTTTGTTGCCAAGCCCCTTTCTTGCGGCGACGGGGCCGAGACCGAGCGACGAGATGCGGCGAGAGGTGCTCGGCGCGGGAGCGGTTCGTGCTGCGTCGCCTGTTCGGAGGCGGTCCACGCCGCGGCAGACCGCCCGGAGCCGACAGCGTCGAGGCCGTCGAGGTGGCGAAGGACTGTGCGGCAGGGGCGCGTTGCGCGATACCGTGATCCCGGCGAATCGCGCGATACGCCGCCCGGATCGGTGCGGCGCGTCGGAGACGGAAGTCGGGTCGACGAAGGGCCGGAAGGCCCCTCACCCTCACACCGCCAGTCCGAACCCCGCGACGAACTTCGCCAGTGCCGGGGCCGGCGCCCTGCCCGAGGTGAAGATTGCCCGTCCGCCGCCCGCCCCGGTCGTCGTCGCCGGGCCGATCAGCTGCACCACTCGCCGGGCGATCGCCGGCGCCGGGTCGATCCACGTCACGTCCCACGGTGCCAGCCGGCGGAAGTGGTCGATCAGGAAGGGATAGTGTGTGCAGGCGAGGACCACGTGGTCGGTCTGCCGCCCCTTCTTCTTCCTGAAACACGGGCGGATCTCGGCGGCGACGTCGGCGTCGGCGATCGTGCCGCCCGCCATGAAGGTCTCGGCGAGGCGCGCGAGACGCGTCGAGCCGACCAGCGTCACGTCGACGTGGCTGGCGTAGGTGTCGACCAGCGCATGGGTGTAGTCGCGCTTGACCGTGCCCGGGGTCGCCAGTACCGAGACCAGGCCCGTCTTCGTCGCCGCCGCCGCCGGCTTCACCGCCGGCACCGTACCGACGAAGGTCGTCGCGCAGGCATTGCGCAGATGCGGCAGCACCAGCGTCGAGGCGGTGTTGCAGGCGACGACGAAGAGATCGGGCGCATGGGTTTCGACGAGACCGCGGGCGAGATCGACGATCCGCGTCGTCAGAGCCGCCTCCTCCCAGTCACCGTAGGGAAAACCGGCGTCGTCGGCGACATAGATCAGTTCGGCGTCCGGCCGCGCCGCGCGAATCTCGCGCAGCACCGACAATCCGCCCACCCCGCTGTCGAAGACCAGAATGCGGGCGCGCCGCCCCAGGCGGTCGACGCCGCGTTCCTCTGCGTCCATCCGGCTCGCGCCGGCGCTCTCGCCGTCGTTCATCGACGTCCCCTCGGGCCGACGCCGCGGAGCGGCGTCTCGGTGATGCGCGACAAGGAGAGGGAAAAAAGAGGGCGCGAGCGAGACGCAAAACCTGACAGCGCCCGGCCCCGCAAAGAGGAATAGCCGAGCAGGGTTAAGGCGAGGTTGAGGAAAGATTGACGAAAAATGAAGGCCGGATAAGGACTTCCGTCCCGTTTCCGGATCACGTTGCGTCACCCTCGCGCCGCTTCGCCTCGAGCTCGGCGCGCGCCTGGTCGAGCCGCGTCGGCCGTCGCTCGAGCGCCGCGATCACGCCGCGCAGCGTCCTGACCTCCTGTTCGGAGAGCCGCGCCTTCTGGAAGATCTGGCGCAGGTTGCGCACCATCAGCTGCCGCTTGGCCGCCGGCCGGAAGAACTCGACCTGATCGAGCGCGCCTTCGAGATGATCGAAGAACGACAGCACGTCGCCCTTGGAGGCCTGCGGCGAACGCTCCTTCTCGCCGAACGGCGTCCACGACGGATCGCCCACCACCTGCCGCCGCCACTCGTAGGCGTTGACCAGCACCGCCTGGGCGATGTTGAGCGAGGCGAAGACCGGATCGACCGGGATCGTCACGATCCGATCGCACAGGCCCACCTCGTCCGAGGTCAGACCCCACTTCTCGCGGCCGAAGACGAGGCCCGTCGCCGCCCCGTCGCGCGCCGCCAGCATCAGCGAATGCGCCGCCACCGCCGGGCTCTCGACCTCCTTGGCGATGTCGTGCGGCCGCGCCGTGGTGGCGAAGACCAGTTCGAGATCGGCGATCGCGTCCTCGAGCCGGTCGAAGAGCCGCACCTCGTCGATGATCGCATCGCCGCGGCTCGCCGCCGCCCGCGCCTTGTCGTTCGGCCAGCCGTCGCGCGGCTTGACGAGACGCAGCTCGCGCAGACCGAAATTGGCCATCGCGCGCGCCGCCGCACCGATGTTCTCGCCCATCTGCGTCTCGACCAGCACGATCACCGGGGGGCGCGGGCCGGAAGCGGCCTGCGAGGGGCTCGCGACGTCCGTCATCGTCCAATTCTCCGTCTCTCGAAGGGCGGAGGCCTAGCGCAATCCGGCCGTCCTGTCGACGTGTCGAGCCCCCCGACCGCCGCACTTTTCCTCGTCCTTCGCCGAAGGCAAGGGTTGGCGCATTTCCCACCGCCATGGTAAGGAGCCCCGCGACAATTCAACGCTCCCGGTGGCAGTGCTCCGACCACCCGCGTCGGAGACCGGAAGCGTCCAGAGAGGACACGCATATGGCGAAGATCAAGGTGGCGAACCCGGTCGTCGATCTCGACGGCGACGAGATGACCCGCATCATCTGGCAGCTGATCAAGGACAAGCTGATCCTGCCCTATCTCGACCTCGACATCGAATATTACGATCTGTCGGTCGAGAACCGCGACGCCACCAACGATCAGGTCACCGTCGACGCCGCCAACGCCATCAAGAAGCACGGCGTCGGCATCAAGTGCGCCACCATCACGCCGGACGAAGCCCGCGTGAAGGAGTTCAACCTCAAGGAAATGTGGAAGTCGCCGAACGGCACCATCCGCAACATCCTCGGCGGCGTGATCTTCCGCGAGCCGATCATCTGCAAGAACGTGCCGCGCCTCGTCCCCGGCTGGACCCAGCCGATCGTCGTCGGCCGTCATGCCTTCGGCGACCAGTACAAGGCCACCGACTTCAAGTTCCCCGGCAAGGGCACGCTGTCGATCAAGTTCGTCGGCGAAGACGGCGCGGTGATCGAGAAGGAAGTGTTCAAGGCCCCCGGCGCCGGTGTCGCCATGGCCATGTACAACCTCGACGAATCGATCCGCGACTTCGCCCGCGCCTCGCTGAACTACGGCCTGCTGCGCAAGTGGCCGGTGTATCTGTCGACCAAGAACACCATCCTCAAGGCCTATGACGGCCGCTTCAAGGACATCTTCCAGGAAGTCTACGAGGCCGAGTTCAAGGAGCAGTTCGTCGCCCTCGGCATCACCTACGAGCACCGCCTGATCGACGACATGGTCGCCTCGGCGCTGAAGTGGTCCGGTGGCTACATCTGGGCCTGCAAGAACTACGACGGCGACGTCCAGTCCGACACCGTGGCGCAGGGCTTCGGTTCGCTCGGCCTGATGACCTCGGTGCTGCTGACGCCCGACGGCAAGATCGTCGAGGCCGAGGCCGCCCACGGCACCGTCACCCGTCACTACCGCGAGCACCAGAAGGGCAAGGAGACGTCGACCAACTCGATCGCCTCGATCTTCGCCTGGACCCGTGGTCTCGCCCATCGCGCCAAGCTCGACGACAACGCCCAGCTCGCCAAGTTCGCGCTGACCCTCGAGAAGGTCTGCGTCGACACCGTCGAGGCCGGCTTCATGACCAAGGACCTCGCGCTCCTGGTCGGCGCCGACCAGAAGTGGCTGTCGACCACCGGCTTCCTCGAGAAGGTCGCCGCCAACATGGAAGCCGAGATGGCCACCTGGGGCTGATCGGTTCGATCCGAAAATGCGAAACGGCGGGGGAGACCCCGCCGTTTTCGTTTGCCCCGAGGGCTCAGCATCTCGGGCTCAGCATCTCGCCGGAGCCGTGGGCGAAGAGATGTCCGACGCCGCCGGACGACGCCACCCCACGGCATCGCCCGGCCGCGCCGGCCCCCTGAGACGACGCGCGCGTGTCAGCCGCGGCGCGCCGCCCGAACCCAATAGGTGATCGACGGATCGCCCGTCTCGCGACCGCGTCCCCGCGCCTCGAGAACCGCGCTCGTCGCCTCGCGGCCGCGATCGCCGCCGCGCGTCGGCCGCCGCACCGTCGGGCGCCGCCGCGTCGTCGCGCCGTCGCCGGCCACCAGCCCCTCGCCGGTCGCGCCGGCGAAGGCCGCACGCAGCCCGTCGACGACACCGGCCCGGCGCAACATTTCGCTCGCCCCCCACAGGATCGGGAAGGCCGCCGCCGCCATGGCTTCCGGCGCCGCGCCGACCATCGCCACGGCCTCCGGCCCGGCGAAACGGCCGATCAGGGCGGCGAGCCCCCAGGCGGTGGCGGCGATGACCACCTGCGTCGCGGGCTTCTCACGCCCCAGGCCCGTTGGAACGGACCCCGCACCACGACGGGCGCGACCTTCCGGACAGGAACCCTTCGCAAACATCCCGACCCCCAGAGTGTTCGTAACAAACTAACATTGCCATCGCCGATCATGGTTAACAAGCAATGAAGGCTGCTCCGCCACACTTTCGTCGAGTACGTTGCATTTCTGCCGCATTCCCGCCACCCGAGCGCGTGGCGCGGGTCCGTGTGCCTGTTGACGCCGGGGCGATCCTCTCGATATGTTTATAACAAGTTAACAGTTCGGCAGTGCCGCCATGTCCGAGTACGAGCACTCCGCCGGCCGCCCGGCGTCTTCCGCCATGGTCGAGCGCCTCTTCGCCGACCTCGACGAGCGGCTGGAACTCGCCGCCCTGCTCTATGCCAACGCCTGCTATTTCGACCCCGAGCGGGCGCGCCGCATGCGCCACGCCTTCGATGCGCGCGTCGGCCGGGCCGAGATCCTGCTGCAGCGTGATGCCCCCCTGCCCGCGCCGCAGCCCACGGGCGGCGCCAACCGTGCCCAGCGCATCGAGAGCGAGATCGCCGCCTTCATCGCCGACAACGGCAAGCCGGTGACGATCGACGAGGTGCTCGAACATCTGGTCGCCCTGTCGCTCGGCGAACCGCGCGCCAGCCTGATCACCCGCATGAGCCGCATGGCGGCGAGCGGCCGGCTGATGCGTTCCGGCCGCGGCTACTACGAGCTCGGCGTCGACGCCTGACGGCGCGCGCCTTCGCACTCCCCCGCCCTTCGAACGGCTTGCCCCTCCCGACGCGTCGGGCCACTCTCGCGACGGGAGACGTCGGGGAGGCAGCCGAGGCATGGACGGACGCGAGGAAGACGCGCGCGCAGACGATCGGAGCCAGACGACGGACGGACGTCCGCGGGTCGAGGCCTTCCGCCAGATCGTGATCTGGCCCCTGCAGCTGATGCCGCGCGAGGGCGACGACCGCCCGCCGTGGGAACGTCTGATCGAGGCGGACGGCCCCTGGTCCGAGCTGCAGGACGACTTCCCCACCGATCCGAGCCTCTATCAGGAGCGGCACTATCGCGAGTTCGTCGCCTTCCTCCCCCATGTCCGCCGCTTCCTCTACGGCGAACGGGCGACGTCCTCCGGCCTGACGACCTACGGCGAGAGCCCGATCCGCATCTTTCGCCGCACCGACGTGGCGCGCGTCCGCGTGACGCTGCCCGACGACGGCCGCGCCATCGAGCTCGATCTCGTCCACGTCGACCTCTACTTCTTCTACGACGTCGACGTGGTGATGCCGGTCATCGAGATCGAGGCGCACGACCTGTCGCTCGCCGACGCCCAGGAGATCGTCTATCGCTTCGGCCGCGCCTATCCCGCCGGCTGGGACGAGGCGGGGCGGCCGATGAACTGCCTGCGCACCGTCGAGTGGCTCGCCGCCGACGGCAGCGTGCTCGCGACCTCCGACGACGACGCCCGCGGCCGCTTCATGGCCGCCGTCTGCCGCCACCAGACGACCGCCCTCTCCGCTCACTGGGAATGGCTGCTGGCGCCCCTGTCGCTCGACCCGACGCGCGATCCGGCGGTCGCCGCCTATCGCCAACTCGAGTTCCATCGCATGCCGATGATGGCCTTCCTGGCGCTCGACGATCCTCGCGCCCTGTCGCGCCCGGACGCCATGCGTCTCGCCTTCGCCTCCGCCCCCGGCCATCCCGACGAGCTGCCCTACGGCACCGAGTTCCTCGCCGACTTCGAGCGCGAGCACTGCCTCGACCGCTTCCACGACGCCAGCCGCCGCGACGGCTGGAGCGACACGCGGCTGATGTGCTCGGGCCAGGCCTTCGTCGCCGTCGGCGATGGGGCGAGCCGCTTCTTCCTCGACGCCGAACGCGGTTTCCTCGCCCAGTTTCGTCACCAGTTCTTCCTCGCCGGCCTGATCGCCCATTTCCACCGAGCGAGCCTCCTGATGTTGCAGGACCGGCTGGTGACGACCATGAACCGGCTCGATCCGCGCCGGCGCGAATCCGTCGGCCGTTTCCGCCACGACATCCGCGCCACGCTCGAGGTCTTCCTGCGCTTCACCCACCGCTACTACTTCTCGGAAATCTCCGATCAGGCGCCGATCCGCGAGGTCTTCCGCCTGTGGACGCGCCAGCTCGGCACCGAGCGGCTCTATCAGGAGCTGCGCGAGGAGATCTCCGACATGGCGGGCTATCTCGAGACCGACCTCCTGCGCCGTCAGGCGGTCACCATCCTGCAGCTGACCGTCGTCACGCTCTTCAGCCAGATCGGCATGCTGGCGACCGGCTTCCTCGGCATGAACATCTTCGCCTGGGCCGAGGCCGAGCCGCTGGAGAAGCTCGGCATCTTCCTCGCCGTCGCCGTACCTTCCGCGCTGGTGACCCTCTACACCGTGTTCAAGGCGCGCCGCCTCGCCTTCTTCCTCGACAGTCTCGCCAACGAGAAACTGACGTGGAAGGCGAAGTTCGCGGCTCTGAAGGAGATCTGGAAGAGCGGCCCGATCGGCTGATCAGACGATCTCGTCGGTCGACTTCGGCGTCTCGTCGATCTCTTCCAGCGCGATGTCGCCACGCGGTGTCACCGCCTCGCGCGACACCCGGTCACGCGCCACCGAGCGGATGTGGGCGGCGATGCCGACGTTCTTCTGCATCAGATACTGCAGATCGTCGGCATCGAGCACGAGGAGGCGCGTATGGGTCAGCGCCACCACGTCGGCCGATCGCCGCGCCCGCCGCAGCACCGCGATCTCGCCGAAGAACGTGCCCTCCGACAGCTTCACCTTCTCGCTCGGCAGGTGGATCTCGACCGTGCCGGAAGCGATGAAATACATCGAATGCGCCGGCTCGCCCGACGCCGTGACGATCGTTCCCGCCTCCACCGTCTGGGCGCGCAGCAGGCGCATCACGTCGGCGATCTCGGCGGCCGAGAGCTGCGAGAACAGCGGCACGCGCGCCACCATGCCCCAGGTCACGACGAAGTCGCGGCTGTGGATCTCGCGCGCGAAGGCGGTGGCGATGATGCCGACCGGCAGCGCGAACATGCAGAAGCCGAACAGCATGACGACGCCGGCGAGCGCACGGCCCGCCGCCGTCACCGGCACGATGTCGCCGTAGCCGACGGTCGTCAGCGTGGTCACCGCCCAATACATCGCGACCGGAATCGAGCCGAAGCGGTCCGGCTGGATCGCCCCCTCGATCGCGTGCATCAGCGACGCGGCGGTGACGATCAGGCCCATCATGACGACGGCGCTCGCCGCCAGCGCCCGCCGCTCCGAGGCGACCGCGTTGAAGAGCGAGCTCATGCCGGCGGAATAGCGGGCGAGCTTGAGGAAGCGCAGCAGGCGGAAGACGGCGAAGACGCCGACGTCGTAGACGCCGAAGGCGAAGCCGACGAGGCTCGGTGCCACCGCGAGGAAGTCGACCACGGCGGTCGGTGCCAACAGGTAGTGCAGTCGCGCGCCGATGCGCCCGTAACGTTTCAGCGGCACGTGCTCGTCCGACACCCAGACGCGCAGGCCGTACTCGAGCGCGAAGAGGACGACCGTCCAGACCTCGATCGCCAGGAAGACCGGCCCGTAGCGCGCACGCAGCTCCGGCACGGTCTCGAGCACCACCGACGTCACGTTGACGACGATCAGCAGCACGATCGCCCGCTCGATCGCGGTGGCGATGCGATCGCCGATCGGCGGAACCTCGAGAATCTCGAAGATCCGCCGTTTCCAGGTCGCCTTCGTCGAACCGGTCATCCCGAAGGCCTCGCGTCTCCCGTCAGACCGCCGCGAGCGCGGCGATCTTCTCGGCGATGGCTTCGATCGCGGCATCCGCCTTGGCGCCGTCGGGACCGCCCGCCTGCGCCATGTCGGGACGGCCGCCGCCACCCTTGCCGCCCATGATCTCCGAACCGACCTTGACGAGGTCGATGGCGTTGAGGCCGGTCCCGTCGCCGGCGACGCCGACCACGATGCCCGCCTTGCCGTCCTCGGCGAGACCGACGATGGCGACCGCGCCGACCGTGATCGACTTCTTCGCCTCGTCGACCAGGCCCTTGAGATCCTTGGGCGAAATGCCCGTCACGACGCGACCGACGTATTCGAAGGTGCCGATCTTGCGCGCCGCCTGGGGCGCCGCACCGCCGCCGCCCATGGCGAGCTTCTTCTTGGCTTCGCCGAGCTCGCGCTCGAGCTTGCGGCGGTCCTCGGCGATCGCCTCGACGCGCTCGACGACCTCGCTCTGCTGCACCTTGAGGGTGCTGGCGAGATCGCGCACGCGGCGATCCTGGAGACCGAGATGACGCCGCGCGCCGCGCGCCGTCAGCGCCTCGAGACGCCGGACGCCCGAAGCGACCGCGCTCTCGGCGAGGATGGTGACGAGGCCGATGTCGCCGGTGCGCGACACGTGGGTGCCGCCGCACAGTTCGACCGAGAAGGCCCGGCCGGCGCGGTTGCCGTCGCCCTGCCGACCCATCGACACGACGCGGACCTCTTCGCCGTACTTCTCGCCGAAGAGCGCACGGGCGCCGGATTCGATCGCGTCGTCGACCGACATCAGACGCGTCACCACGTCGGCGTTCTGCAGCACGACGTCGTTGGCGATCTCCTCGACGCGGGCGAGTTCCTCGGCCGTCATCGGCTTCGGGTGCGAGAAGTCGAAACGCAGCCGATCGGCATCGACCGACGAGCCCTTCTGCGCCACGTGGTCGCCGAGCACCTCGCGCAGCGCCTCGTGGAGGATGTGGGTGGCCGAATGGTTGGCCCGGATCGCCCGGCGACGCTCGGCATCGACGCGCAGCGCCACGGGAGCGCCGACGACGATCGAACCCGCCTCGACCCGGCCGCTATGGACGAAGACGCCCTCGCCTTCCTTGGTCGTGTCCTCGACGCGGAACAGGAAGCCGTCGCCCTGGATGATGCCGGTGTCGCCCATCTGGCCGCCCGATTCGGCATAGAACGGCGTCTGGTTGACGACGATCGCGCCTTCGGCACCCGCTTCGAGGCTCGCGACCTCGGCGCCGCCGGCGACCAGCGACGCGACGACGCCTTCGACCGTCTCGGTCTCGTAGCCGAGGAACTCGGTCGGACCGACCTTGTCCTTGATGGCGAACCACACGGCGGCCGAAGCCGCCTCGCCGGAGCCCGCCCAGGAGGCACGCGCCTCGGCCTTCTGGCGCGCCATGGCATCCTGGAAGCCGTCGATGTTGACGTGGATGTCGCGGCGACGCAGCGCGTCCTGCGTCAGATCGAGCGGGAAGCCGTAGGTGTCGTAGAGCTTGAACGCCGTCTCGCCGTCGAGCATGTCGCCGGCCTTCAGATCCTTGGTCGCCTCGTCGAGCAGGCCGAGACCGCGCTCCAGCGTGCGGCGGAAGCGGCGCTCCTCGAGTTCGACCGTCTCGGTGATCAGCGCCTCGGCCCGGGTGAGTTCGGGATAGGCGCGGCCCATCTCGCCGATCAGCGTCGGCACCAGACGCGCCATCAGCGGATCGCGGGCGCCGAGCAGGTGGGCGTGACGCATGGCGCGGCGCATGATGCGGCGCAGGACGTAGCCGCGGCCCTCGTTCGACGGCAGCACGCCGTCGGCGACGAGGAAGCTCATCGCGCGCAGATGGTCGGCGATGACGCGATGGCTGGCGCGGGCGTCGCCCTCGGCCTTGACGCCGGTCTCCTCGACCGAGGCGCCGATCAGCGCCTTGAACAGGTCGATGTCGTAGTTGTCGTGCACGCCCTGCAGCACCGCGGCGACGCGCTCGAGGCCCATGCCGGTGTCGATCGACGGCTTCGGCAGCGGCGAGCGCCCCTCGGCCGTCTGCTCGAACTGCATGAAGACGAGGTTCCAGATCTCGATGAAGCGATCGCCGTCCTGCTCGGGCGAGCCGGGCGGGCCACCCCAGATGTGGTCGCCGTGATCGAAGAAGATCTCCGAGCACGGACCGCAGGGGCCGGTGTCGCCCATCTGCCAGAAGTTGTCCGAGGTCGGGATGCGGATGATCTTGCGGTCCGAGAAGCCCGCGATCTTCTGCCACAGGCCGAAGGCCTCGTCGTCGTCGGCATAGACGGTGACCAGCAGGCGCTTCGGGTCGAGCCCGAACTCCTTGGTGATCAGCGTCCAGGCATGCGTGATCGCCTCTTCCTTGAAATAGTCGCCGAAGGAAAAGTTCCCCAGCATTTCGAAGAAGGTGTGGTGACGCGCGGTGTAGCCGACGTTGTCGAGGTCGTTGTGCTTGCCGCCGGCGCGGACGCACTTCTGCGACGTGGCGGCCCGCGGGATCTCGCGGCGCTCCAGCCCGGTGAAGACGTTCTTGAACTGGACCATGCCGGCGTTCGTGAACATCAGGGTCGGATCGTTGCGCGGAACGAGCGGGCTCGACGGCACGACCTCGTGGCCGGCCTTGGCGAAATAGTCGAGGAAGGTCGCGCGGATCTCGTTGACGCCACTCATGTCGGAACTGGGTCCTCTCGGGTCTGAACTCAGGTCGCAGGTTTTAACGGTCGACCGCCCGCCTGTCCATGTGCGTGCCGCATGATCGGCCATGAAAAGAGCCGCGATCGTGAAGATCGCGGCTCTGATCAGATGGTGCGGAGGCCCCCGACGACAACCGCGACGGTCCCGGCCGGTCCGACGGCGGAAGACACCCGCCCCGAACTCGACCCGTTCCTCGCCCGGCTCAGTCTGCGACCGGACCGTCCTCGTCCTCGGCGGTTCCGGTCGGGATGATCTTGTCGGCGATGAGACCGGCGTTCTGGCGGATCGCCGCCTCGATGCGGTTGGCGACCGTCGGATTGTCGCGCAGGAACTGCTTGCAGTTCTCGCGGCCCTGACCGATGCGCTGGCTCTCGTAGGAGAACCACGAGCCCGACTTCTCGACCACGCCGGCCTTGACGCCCAGATCGATCAGCTCGCCGACCTTGGACACGCCCTCGCCGTACATGATGTCGAACTCGACCTCCTTGAAGGGCGGCGCCATCTTGTTCTTGACGACCTTGATGCGGGTCTGGTTGCCGATCACCTCGTCACGATCCTTGATCGCGCCGATGCGGCGGATGTCGAGACGCACCGAGGCATAGAACTTCAGCGCGTTGCCGCCCGTCGTGGTCTCGGGGTTGCCGAACATCACGCCGATCTTCTGGCGGATCTGGTTGATGAAGATCACCATGGTCTTCGACTTGGAGATCGAGGCGGTGAGCTTGCGCAGCGCCTGGCTCATCAGACGTGCCTGGAGACCGGGCAGGCTGTCGCCCATCTCGCCCTCGAGCTCCGCCTTCGGCGTCAGCGCCGCGACCGAGTCGACCACCAGAACGTCGAGCGCGCCGGAACGCACCAGCGTGTCGGCGATCTCGAGCGCCTGTTCGCCGGCATCGGGCTGAGAGATCAGCAGGTCGTCGAGATTGACGCCGAGCTTGCGGGCATAGATCGGGTCGAGCGCGTGCTCGGCGTCGATGAAGCCGCAGACGCCGCCCTTCTTCTGGGCCTCGGCGATGCAGTGCAGCGCCATGGTCGTCTTGCCCGAGGATTCCGGACCGTAGATCTCGACGACGCGGCCGCGCGGCAGGCCGCCGATGCCGAGCGCGATGTCGAGCCCGAGCGAACCGGTCGGCACCGTCTCGATCTCGACCACCTTGCCCTGGCCGAGCCGCATGATCGACCCTTTGCCGAAGTTGCGCTCGATCTGCTGGAGCGCCGCGTCCAAAGCCTTGGTCCTGTCCATACCATCCCCTTCGACGAGGCGAAGTGAAGCCTGTGCCATCGTCCTGCTCCTTGTCGCACGCGTTCGGCTGTCGTTCAAAGTCAGGTCAATGTACACACTTTGTTCTCGTTCGTAAAGCCCCGTCCATCAATTTGATTCAATTACGAAATCGGATGAGTGTTCGCGCGGTGTTCATGGTGGCCGGGGCCGCGCGCGCCGAGCCCGGTACCGACCGACGCGGGGACCTCCCCGCGTCGGCGATTCGCTCGGGCGCCTCCCCGCGCCCGTCCCTCACAGACTGTCGCCGAGATCCGCCCGGAACTTGGCGACGAGCTTCTCCTGCCAGTCGCCGATCGGCGCCAGCCGGCCGTAGAAGAAGCGCAGGATCTCCGGCTCCTCGACGAAGGTCAGGCCGCCGACGAGTTCGCGGTTCCGGTAGAGCCAGTCGATGCGGTCGATGGCGTATTTCACCTGCGACAGGGTGAAGACGCGCCGCGGCATGGCGAGCCGCAGCAGCTCCATGTTGGAATAGACCTCCGTCCCGTCGGGATTGCGCTGTTCCGACAGCGAGCCCCGCTCCATGCCGCGCACGCCCGAGACGATGTAGAGCGCCGAGGCGAGCGCGCCGGCGGGGTACTGCGCCTGGGGAACGTGCGGCAGGAAGCGCATGACGTCGATGTGGCAGCCGAGGCCGCCCGCCGGGGTGATCACCGGCACGCCGCGCTTCACCAGTTCGTCGACCATGTAGGCGATGAACTGCGGGCCTTGGCTGATCATGTCCTCGTCCATGGTCTCGTCGAGACCGACGGTCAGCGCCTCGATCTCGCGCACCGACATGCCGCCGTAGGTGAGGAAGCCCTCGTAGAGCGGCACCAGGCCGCGCATGCGGCGATAGAGGCCCTCGTCGCGGATGCAGATGCCGCCGCCGCGCGCGCAGCCGAGCTTGCGGGCGGAGAAATAGATGATGTCGCAGAGATCGGCGATCTTCCGCGTGATCTCGCGGATGGTGAGATCGGCGCAGTCCGGATCGCGCGTCTTGATGAACCACAGATTGTCGGCGAGCAGACTGGCGTCGAGCACCAGGATCAGCCCGTTGGCGTCGCAGACCTTGCGGATCTCGGCGAGATTTCGAAGCGAGATCGGCTGGCCGCCGATCAGGTTGGTGCCCGCCTCCATGCGCACGAAGGCGATCTTCTCGGCGCCGTGGGTGGCGACGAGGCCTTCGAGCTTGGCGATGTCCATGTCGCCCTTGAAGGGCACGTCGCTCGTCACCTCGAGCCCGGCGTCGGCGATGATCTCCTCGACCATGCCGCCGTTCAGCACGATGTGCGCCTTGGTGGTGGTGAAGTGGTAGTTCATCGGCACGATCGAGCCGGGCGTGACCAGCACCTGCGCCAGAATGTTCTCACACGCCCGCCCCTGATGGGTCGGCAGGATGTAGTGCAGGCCGAAGATCTCGCGCAGCTTCGCCTCGAGCCGCTCGTAGGTGGCGGAGCCCGCATAGGCGTCGTCGGCCACCATCATCGCCGCGACCTGCTGGTCGGACATGGCGTTGACGCCGGAATCGGTCAGCATGTCCATGAACACGTCCCTGTTCCTGAGCAGGAAGGTGTTGTTGCCGGCCTCCGAGACGGCAGCGAGCCGCGCCTCGATCGGCGGCAGCTCGAGCTTCTGGACGATGCGGACCTTGTGCATTTCCAGCGGCACGTTCTCGCCGCTCGCGAACCTGACCTTCGCCATTGTTCCCCCTGTCCGGTGATCGTGGGCTTCACCCAGCGTCAGGGAGTTTTTCCGCCCCGCGCCCGGCCGACGTCCGCAGGAACCCGACATGCGTCGTTGCGACACGGGGTTACGAAAGTCGGAGTTGTAACGGGATGCCGGTGTGGCGGCGGTGCAGGAGGCGGGGATTGCGCGGGGTTTTCCGAGGCGCGCGCGGAGCGGGGCGGCCGGGGCGTCGGCGGGGACCGCGGGCGGGGGCTCGACGAAAGGCGTGTGGTCCCGGGATGACGCGCGGCGCGGAATTTGCCAACTTGGGATTGAGAGACAATCCCTCGCTCGTCGATACCCGGAGCCGCCCCTTGCTGACGACGATCCCGCCCACGCCCTCCGGCCGCCTGCTCAGCGAGTTCATGCCGCTCCTGCCGGCGGAGGAGCGACTGAGAGAAGCCTGTCGGAGGGGAGAGATCACGTGGATTGGTTATGTGAGGCCCGAGGCGAAGACTGCGGACAACCACATCCGTCCCGCAGTGCTACGCGTCTTCTGTCTCGGACTAGATCCAGATGCCCCCACCCACGAACAGGGCGTCCAGCTTCGAGGAGCATGGATTGCCGGGAATGGCCAATTCGACAACGATCTCGATCTTCAAGGATGCGACCTACCACGCCCCTTATGGGTTCATGCTACGCATTTCGCAGGCGCCATAGTCGCACGTGACGCGACGGCGAAGCAGTTCGGTTTAGCAGGATCGCGTTGCACCGCAGTCATTGCCGATCGCCTAGCCTGCACAGGCGGGGTCGTACTTCGCGGTGGATTTCGCGCAGAGGGCGGGGTGCGCTTTAGCGGCGCCACCATCGGGGGCGATCTCGACTGCACCGACGCCAACATCTCAGCGCGCAAAGACGGCGCGTTGTCCTGTGACGGTGCGAAGATCGGAGGTTCAGTATTCTTGAAGGGAAAGTTCCGCGCCGAGGGAGCAGTACGCTTCGTGGGCGCAGCCATCGGCCGCAATCTCGAATGCAACGGCGCTACTTTCGCAACGCGCAAAGGCTTCGCGCTCGCCTTCGACCGTGCAAAGGTTGGGGGAGCCGTCATCTTGAATGGAAGACTCAGCGCCCAAGGTGCGGTGCGCTTCGCTGGTGCCACCATCGGCGGCGATCTCGACTGCTCCGATGCCACGTTCGCCGCAAACGAGGACGAGGCGCTTATTTTCGACGGCGCGAAGATTGGCGGTACTGTCTTCTTCAAGACAATGCAGATCACCAAGGGTGCGGTACGCTGTCCAAATGCGACTATCGGCGGCAATCTTGATTGCTCCGACGCTACCTTTGCAGCGCGCGAAGGTGTGGCGCTTCTGTTTGACGCCGCGAAGATTGGTAGCCACGTCTTCCTAAAGGGAAAGTTCCGAGCCGAAGGCACGGTACGCTTTCTAGGTGCCTCCATAGGTGGCTCTCTCGTCTGCACCGGTGCCACCTTCAGTACGAACAAAGCCTTGGCACTTTGCTTCAGCGGAGCGGCGATCGTCGGAAGCGTCGTTATGGACCGGGGGTTCCGTGCCGAGAGTCGTGTCCTTCTCCCCGGCGCGGCTATCGGAGGCGACTTCGATTGTCGAGGCGGGCATTTTACGAAACTCGACCTCCAGCGAATTGAGATCGGAGATACCGCCTACTTTGGCGACCGTTTCCACGCGACAAAAGCCTTGGACCTCCGAGCAGCAGAGATCGCGGTCTTCGTCGACGACAAAGCCACTTGGGAAGGCGCCACACTGCTCCTCGATGGGCTGACGCTGCAGCGCTTCGCTGCCAGCGCACCGGTCACCGCCGCTGCCCGCATTCGCTGGCTCGCCCGTCAACCACCCAGCCACCTCGACGACGACTTCCGCCCCCAGCCTTGGGAGGAATGCGCGCGGGTCCTCGCCGAGATGGGACACGAGCAGGAAGCGAACCTGATCCGCATCGAGAAGCGGCGGCGGATGCGCTGGCTGCCGTGGAAGCGCGCGACGAGCGATCTCGGTCAGGTCGCGACGCTTCCTGGAATCGTCTTCGACTGGATCCTCGACAAGACCATCGGCTACGGCTGGGCGGCGAAGCGGCCGCTCTATTGGCTCCTCGTGCTCTGGCTCGCCGCCGGCGCCTTCTATTCGGCGATCGCGCCGCACGGCGTGATGACGCCGACCGATCCGAAGGTGTTTCTCGCGTCCTCCATCCCGCCCGAATGCCGGGTCGACTGGATCGGCTTTTCCGGCCCGAGCCCACCGCTCGCCGACGACGCGACGCGACGGGAGACCGAGGCGACGAAGCGCGGCCTGCCGGCGACCGCTCCGTGGTCCGACATCTGCCCACGTGCCATGCCGTCGGAATATTCGACCTTCTCGCCCTTCGCCTATGCGCTCGACGTGCTGCTGCCGATCGTCGACCTGCGGCAGGAACGCGATTGGGCGCCCCGCGTCGCCGACCAGACCGGCCGGTCGCTCCTGCCCAACATGGAGAACGATCCGAGCGGCTGGGGCTACGGCGCCCGCTTCGTCGAGTGGGCCCTGATCCTGTCGGGATGGGCGCTGTCGGCCCTCCTCCTCGGCGCCGTCACCGGCGTCATCCGCCGCGACTGACGCCTGACGCAGGCCGTTCGGCCGCGTTTCCCTCTGTTCGGCTTCATCCTGAGGTGCGAGCGTCAGCGAGCCTCGAAGGGCGAAGCCACGACGGGCCGTGCCTCTCGGCCCTTCGCACTTCGAGGCCCGACTTCGTCGGGCACCTCAGCATGAAGGGCCTCTGCAAAATCGTAAGATCGGGACGAGGCCTCGCCTGCCCATCACGCGTCGCAACGCCCCGCCCCCCCTCACCTTCCCAGCGCGTCCTTCACGGCGGTCGCCAGCGCCTTCAGCGTGAAGGGCTTGGGGAGGAAGTGGAACTGCTCGCCTTCCGGCAGGTTCTTGGCGAAGGCGTCTTCGGCGTAGCCCGAGACGAAGATGATCTTCAGGTCCGGCCGCTGCTTCCTGAGCTCGCGCAGCAGCGACGGCCCGTCCATCTCCGGCATCACCACGTCGGAGACGACGAGATCGACCGCGCCGCCGGTCTCTTCCATCACCTGGAGCGCCTCGGTGCCGGTGCCGGCCTCGTGGACGGTGTAGCCGCGCGAGGCGAGCGCGCGGGAGGCGAAGGCGCGCACCGCCTCCTCGTCCTCGACGAGGAGGATCGTCGCCGAACCGGTCAGATCGGTGCCCGCCGACTGCGGCTGGTCGGGCTTGGCACTCTCCGCGGCGCGGGCCGCCTCCTCCGCCGTCTCGACGTGGCGCGGCAGCAGGAGGTGGAAGGTCGTGCCCTCACCCAGCTCCGACGAGCAGTAGACGAAGCCGCCGGTCTGCTTGACGATGCCGTAGACGGTCGACAGGCCGAGGCCGGTGCCCTGGCCGACCGGCTTCGTCGTGAAGAACGGCTCGAAGATGTGCTCGAGCACGTCCGGCGCGATGCCGGTGCCGGTGTCCGTGACCTCGAGCAGGACGTATTCGCCCGCCGGCATGCCCGGCGTCTTGTAGGCGTATTTCTCGTCCGGCCCGACGTTGCGGGTGGCGATGCGGACCTTGCCGCCGTTCGGCATGGCGTCGCGGGCGTTGACCGCCAGATTGACGATCACCTGCTCGAGCTGGCTGGTGTCGGCCTTGACCGGCCACAGGTCGCGGCCGTGCATCACCTCGAGCGATACCTTCTCGCCGAGCAGGCGCCCGAGCAGCATCTGCAGGTCGGCCAGCGTGTCGCCGAACTGGATCACCTCGGGGCGCAGCGTCTGGCGCCGCGAGAACGCCAGCAGCTGCCGCACCAGGGCGGCGGCGCGGTTGGCGTTCTGCTTGATGTTCATGATGTCCTGGAAGGACGGATCGGTCGGCCGGTGCGAGGCGAGCAGCAGGTCGGAGAAGCCGATGATCGCCGTCAGCACGTTGTTGAAATCGTGCGCGATGCCGCCGGCGAGCTGGCCGATCGCCTGCATCTTCTGCGACTGGGCGAAGCGCTGCTCGAGCTCCTGCTGCTCGGTGGTCTCGAGCGCGTAGACGATCGCCGCCTCGCCCTCGCCGGTGCCCTCCTCGACGCCCGAGACGAAGAACCGCGCCGAACGCTTCTTCGGACTGTCGTCGACCAGCTGGGCGTCGACCGGGTCGATGTCGCCCTGGCCGGAGAGCGCGGCGGCGAGCGCCGCGGCGAGCTTCGGCCGGTCGGAGACGGCGACCGTCTCGATCAGCGTGCCGCGGGCCCCGGTCGCGTCGGCGCGGGCGAGCCCGCCGAAGAGCTCGAGGAAGGAGGCGTTGGTGCGGCCGATCGAGCCGTCCCGGCCGAGCGCGGCGATGGCGATCGGCGTGTTGTTGAAGAAGCGCTGGAAGCGCACCTCGACGGCGCGCAGCGCGTCGGCGGCGTCCTCGCCGGAGGAACGGTTGATCACCAGCGTGCGGCTGTCGCCCGGCCGCCCCGGCGCGCCCTGCGGCACCTTGTGCAGCAGGCGGACCGGCAGCGACTGGCCGTTGCGCTTGACGAAGTCGAGGTCGAGCACCGTCGTGCGTCCGTCCGCCGCCGCGTCCTGGATCAACGCCATGCCCTGCCCCTGGACGATGTCCTTGAGGCGGATCGAGCCGGCTTCGAACTTGGCGAGGTCCCAGCCGAGCCAGTCGGCGAGCGTGGCGTTGAGATAGGTGATGCGGCCGGTCGCGTCCGCCGAGAAGAAGCCGGCGGGCGCATGGTCGAGGAAGGTCACGACCTGCTGCAGCTCCTGGAAGCTCGTCTCCTGACGCTCGCGCTCGCGGGTGACGTCGAGGATGCGCCAGGCGGTCAGCCGGTCGCCGTCGTCGCGGTCCTCGACGCGCGGCAGCGGCTCGACCCGGATGCGATACCACCGCGCGCCCTCCTCGCCCGGCACGATCGGCGTGCGGGTGCGCAACTCGGCCTCGGCGGGCTTGCGCGAGCGGACCGCCTCGCCGATGCGGAACATCTCCTCGCCGACGTCCGGGTTGGCGGCGAAGACGCGCTCGACGGTCCTGAGGTCGTTGGCGGTCGTGGCCTTGGTCAGGCGGGCATAGGCCGGGTTCGAATAGATGATGCGGCCCTGATCGTCGGTGACCAGCACGCCCTCGACGAAACTGTCGAGGAAGACGTCGGCCAACGTCGGCCCCTGCCGGCGGGCGCCGAAGCGCACCAGACCGATGGCGCCGGCAAACAGCGCGAAGACGCCGACCACCGCGAGCAGGCCGAGGATGATCTGGACGAAGGGCGCCGCCTCTTCCGGTTTGACCACGGCGAGAACGCCGGCCGCCACCACGAAGGACAGCGCCAGCGCCACCAGGAGGCCGATGCTCCCCGTCCGCGCCGCACGGTCGATCGTGGGCAGCCGACCCTGGCCGACATCGTCCTGTTCCACGTCGTCCCGTTCCATCGCGTCCGAACCCCGAACCGGCGCGCGCCTCCCCCCGGGGGGCAGCCCGAATCCCACGCCACTCGCGCGTCAGCGTTGCCCGAACCGGCCGGCCGGACAAGAGAAATCACCGTCGGCGCTTTTCCTTGAGCCGCATCACGAAGCCGATGACCTCGGCGACGGCGCGGTAGTGTTCCTCGGGCACTTCGCGGTCGATGTCGACGCTGGCGTGGAGCGCACGGGCGAGCGGCGGGTTCTCGACGATCGGCACGTCGTTGAGATTGGCGATCTCGCGGATCTTCAGCGCCACGTCGTCGGTGCCCTTGGCCACCACGGTCGGCGCCCGCATGCCGGCGTCGTATTTGAGCGCGACGGCGAAGTGGGTCGGGTTGGTGACGACCACGGTCGCCGTCGGCACCGCCGCCATCATGCGCTTGCGGGCGCGCGCCATGCGGATCTGGCGGATCTTGCCCTTGATCTCGGGGCTGCCTTCCGTCTGCTTGAACTCTTCCTTGAGTTCCTCGCGCGTCATGCGCAGCTTCTTCATCCAGCGATGGCGCTGGAAGAGGTAGTCGAGGCCGCCGATGAAGCCCATGACGATCAGCACTGCGCCCATCAGCCGCACCGCGGCGCGCCGGGTGATCTCGAGCAGTCCGAGCGGGTCGACCGCCACGATGCCCTGCAGATGGACGATCTCGGGCGACAACGCGATCCAGATGGCGGCGCCGACGACGAAGATCTTGGCGACCCCCTTGATCCCCTGCATCGCCGCGTCGATCGAGAAGATGCGCTTCATCCCCCCGAGCGGCGAGACCTTCGAGAGCTTCGGGATCAACGGCTCGAAGGTCCACAGCAGCCGGTGCTGGATGGCGTTGCCGCCGATGCCGGCGACGAGGAAGAGCAGCGCCGGCAGCGCCAGCACGCTGCCGATCAGCACGATCAGATGCAGCGCCACGCCCTCCATGGCGCGCGTGTCGGTCGCCATCGTGTCGGCATGATCGATGAAGGCGGCGAGCGAGCGGGCGAGCTCGGCCGCCACCCCCTGCGACATGAAGGCGACGAAGACGGTCGCCGCCGCCAGCACGAAGAAGGTGGCGAGTTCCTGGCTCTTGGCCACCTCGCCGCGCTTGATCGAGTCTTCGATCTTCTTCTGTGACGGTTCTTCTGTCTTGGATTCTTCGTCCTGGTCGTCGGCCATGGCTCACCCCGCGACCAGACGGAGGAACCCGTCGCGCACGTGATCCATGTACCAGCCGAGGATCGCGGCGAGAACGAAGCCGAAGAGCAGGAGCCCCAGGCCGATCGAGAGCGGCATGGCGGCGAAGTAGATCTGGAACTGCGGCATCATCTTCTGCAGCATGCCGAGCCCGAGGTTGAAGACTAGGCCGAAGGCGAGGAACGGCGCCGAGATCTGCACGCCCACCATGAACGATTCGCCGACCAGTTTCACCGCCGCCGCGGCGAAGTCGCCGCTCGGGATCCACTGGCCCGGTGGGAACATCGAGAAGGACGACGACATCCCGGCGATCGCCACGTGATGGAGATCCATCACGAAGATCAGCGTCACCGTCGTCATCGACAGGAAGTTGCCGACGATCACGCCCTGCTGGCCCTGCGTCGGGTCGACCGTCATGGCGAAGCCGAGGCCGAGCTGGGTGGCGATGTTGGCGCCCGCCACCTGCACGCCGGCGAGCAGCAGCCGTGTCGTCATGCCGATGAAGAGCCCGATCGCCAGTTCGCCGCCGAGCAGCGTCAGCGCGCCGAGGAAGTTCTTCGACAGCCCCGCCGGATAGGTCTTGGCGACCAGCGGCTGCAGCGCCAGCGTCAGGAACAGCGCGAAGACGAGGCGGATGCGGACGGGAACCGAGGTCTCGCCGAAACCGGGCACGAGCATCACCATCGCCCCGAGACGGGCGAAGGCGAGCATGTAGAGAAGGGCCGCTTCGGGCAGCAGTCGGACGACCATGCGCCTCACCCGCTGCTCGCGATCCGTTCCATCATCCGTGTGAAGTAGCCCGTGAGCTGCGACCCCATGAAGGGGAAGGTCAGCAGCATGGTGGCGAAGATCGCCAGGATCTTCGGCACGTAGACGAGGGTGGCCTCCTGGATCTGCGTCATGGCCTGGAGGAGGCCGACGACGACGCCGACGGTGAGACCGACCAGCATGACCGGCGCGGCGGTGAGCACCAGAGTGAGGATGCCGTCGCGCGCGATGTCGAAGATGTCCGCTCCGGTCATCCCGGCCACTCCCCTCGCCGATCGGGCGGGGCCTCAGATCGGCATCTTCATGATCTCTTCGTAGGCCGAGATGACCTTGTCGCGCAGGGCCACCACGGTCTCGAACGTCGCCTGGGTCTCGGCCACCGCGGTGACCACGTCGACCACGTCGGCCTTGCCGGAGGCAAAGGCCATCGACTTGTCGTCCATCGCCCGGCCCGCCTGCGACACCTCGCCGACCGCCTTGGCCAGCACGTCGGAGAAGTTCGAACCGCCGATCGAGGCAACTTGCCTCGGTTCGTCGCGATTCGCGAGGGCCTGCGTCGAACGATAGGCGTTGGCGGCGAGAGCGGCGGGGGTCATGGGTCGTCTCCTGCGTCTGCGGCCGCTCAGGCCTTGAGGATGTCGATGGTGCGGGAAATCATCCGGCGCGTCGCCGTGACGATGTTGAGATTGGCCTCGTAGGACCGCTGGGCCTCGCGCATGTCGACCGATTCCACCAGCGTCTCGACGTTGGGATACTTGACGTATCCGTCGGCGTCGGCGGCCGGATGGCCGGGCTCGTAGCGGCGCTTGAAGTCCGACTGGTCCTTCTGCACCCGCCCCATCTGCACGGTGGCGGCGCCGAGTTCCTTGTCGAACTTGGAGACGAAGGTCGGCACCTTGCGGCGATAGGGATCCTGCCCGGCCGTCCGCGCCGTCGAATCGGCGTTGGCGATGTTCTCGGCGATCACCCGCATGCGGCCGGTCTGCACCTTGAGGCCGGACGAGGCGATCTTGAGGGACTGGTTGAATTCGGAGCTCACGGCTCACCTCCCTCGTTGTTACTTGCGCCCGAGCGCGGTGCGCAGCAGCGACAGCGACTGCTGATAGAGCGAGGCCGCCGTCTGGTAGTCGAGCTGGTTCTCGGCCGACTTGGTCATCTGCTCCTCGAGGTCCACCGCGTTGCCCGACGGCGTGATCTCGAAATTCTGCTTGTCGCCGGCCTTGAAGGCGCCGGTGCCGCCGCGCGGCGCGATGTGGCCGGGTTCGGTCATCGCCATGGTGACGACCGGCGCCACGACGCCACCCGAGGCGGAAGCCCGGCTCGCGACGGGCATCTTCGGCTGGGCGAGATCCTTGGCCTTGAAGCGCGGCGTGTCGGCATTGGCGACGTTCTCGGCGATCACCCGCTGGCGCGCCTGATGCCATTGCATCCGCGTCCGCAGTGCGTTCATCGTGCTCAGATCACCGATGCCCATGGGCCTGCCCTCTCGGCGCGCCGATCCCGAGATCGACGTCACCGGGCAGATTGTTCCCACTCCATGGTTAACGAAGAGTTAATCCACCGTCTCGTCTCGGCACCGGGTTCGGTGGCGACCGTCGCGATCTCGCCATTTTCGTGAAGTTCCGGTAAAGGCGGGGCCGCGTGACGGCAGTTTCTGCCGAGATCGTTTAACATGACGGCGATGTGAGAGATTCGGGGGCGCACGGCCGCGCGTTCCACCGAAGAGGAGAAGACCCGATGAGCGCCTTCCGGGAGTGGTTGAACGCCCTGTTCGGATCGGACGGAGGACGCGGCATGCAGGTGCTCATCTCGCTGCTCATCGTCGTCCTGCTGATCCTGGCGATCACCTGGCTCTTCCGCCGCCTGTTCGACGGTCCGATGCATCGCGGGCGCTCCTCGCGCCTCGGCGTGGTCGATTCCGCCGTGGTCGATCACCACCGCCGGCTGCTGCTGGTGCGTCGCGACGACGTCGAGCATCTGGTCCTCGTCGGCGGACCCAACGACGTGCTGGTCGAGAGCCGCATCCTCAAGGCGCCGCCGGTGCTCGCCGGACGCGCCGCCGTCGGCCCGCAGATCGTGCCGCGTCCGCAGGGCGCCGACGCCGTCGAGGAGGTCGAGCCCACCCCGACCGTCGCCCCGCCGCCCTCCGCCGAGGAGATCTCCGCCAAGGCGCGCGTCGCTGCCGGTGCCGCCGGCGTCGCCGCCGCGGTCGCCTCGGCCGGTGCGCTGCTGCGCTCGCGCGTCGGCCGCGCCGAACCGGCCGCCCCCGAACGCCGCACCCTCGACGAGGCCTTCGACGCGCCGCTCGGCCGCAGCGCCGACGCGGCGCCCGTCGCGCCGCCGCCGATCGATCTCGACGCCCCGGCGCCCGGCATCGCGCCCGTCACTCCCGCTGCCGCCGCCGAACGGGTCCCCGTCGAGCCGCCCGCCCGCGTCGAACCGGCGCCCGCGCCGCGCTTCGAGCCGGCCCCCGCCCCTCGCTTCGAACCGGCGCGCGTCGAGACGCCGGCGCCGCAAGCGCTCGACGATCTCGACCTCTTCGCCGACATCGCCGATCCGCTGCCGCCGCCGACGCCCCGCCCGGTGCCGCCGCCGACGCCGCCGGTCCTCGAACCGGTGCGGGTCGAGCCGCGCGCCGCGTCCGTCTGGTTCGAGCCGCGTCCGGAGCGGACCCACACCGAGACCGCGCGCGTCGACCCCGTGCCGCCGGCACCGCCGCCTCCCACGCCCGCCCCCGAGGTCGAGCCGCCGCCGGCCGAAGCCCCGACCGTCGAGGTGTCCCAACCGCCGATCGAGCCCGTGATCGTCGACGCGCCCGTCGCGCAGCCTGCCGAGGCCGCGAAGTCCGACTTCGACTTCGATTTCGACTTCGCCCCGATGCTCGAGCCGGAGCTCGGCCGCAAGGCGGTCGCCCCCGCGCCGCGCGTCGAGCCGACATTGGCCTTCGAGCCGCCGCGCCCCGTGGAGCCGGAGCCCGCTCCCCTGATGGTGCCTCCTCCTCCGCCGCCGGTCGTGGCCGTGCGGGAGCCAGAGCCGGAACCGGAGACGGTTCCCGAGATCGCGATCGCACCCGCCCCGGTGCCCGTCGTCGAGCCGGTGCTGCCCGAGCCGGAGCTGCCGGAACCGTCCGCACCCGAGGTGGCCCACGCCGAGCCGAGCTTCGCGGAACCGGTCCTCGTCGAACCGGTCGTCGCCGACGAGCCCTTCGCGCCGATCCCCGAGGTCTCGCCGCCCGCACCCTCGCATCGGACGGGCGAGCACCACGCCACCGTCGACGAGCTCGAGGAAGAGATGGCCCGTCTGCTCTCCGAACTCTCGGGCCAGACCCGGCGATGACCACGCTCGAACGCGCGCCGTCCGCCCGTCGATCCGTCGTGCGCCTCGCCGCCGGCTGGATCGCCGTGATCGCGGCGGCGATCGTTCTCGGCTCGGCGCCGGCCACCGCGCAGGACATCTCGGTCAACTTCGGCGGCGCCACCGGCGTCTCCGAACGCGCGCTGCAGCTCTTCGCGCTGATCACCCTGCTGTCGATCGCCCCGTCGATCGCCATCATGGTGACGAGCTTCACCCGCATCGTCGTGGTGCTGTCGCTGCTGCGCTCGGCCATCGGCCTGCAGACCGCGCCGCCCAACGCCGTGATGATCTCGCTGGCGGTGTTCCTCACCGCCTTCGTCATGGCCCCGACCTTCAACCGCGCCTACGAGGACGCGATCAAGCCGCTCTCCGACGGCTCGATCGAGCTCGAACAGGCGATCGAACGCGGCGGCCCGCCCTTCCACGAATTCATGCGCAACCACGTCCGCGAGAAGGACGTCGCGCTGTTCCTCGACCTCGCCAAGGAACCCTCGCCGGCGACGCCGCAGGACCTGAGCTTCCGCGTGCTGATCCCGGCCTTCATGATCTCCGAGCTGCGCCGCGCCTTCGAGATCGGCTTCCTGATCTATCTGCCCTTCCTGGTGATCGACCTCGTCGTCGCCTCGATCCTGATGTCGATGGGCATGATGATGCTGCCGCCGGCGACGATCTCGCTGCCGTTCAAGCTGATCTTCTTCGTGCTGGTCGACGGCTGGAGCCTGGTCGCGAGCTCGCTCGTCCGCTCCTTCGGGACGTGACGCGCCACGTGACGGCGCGACGCGCGCGTCGTCAGTGCCCGGCGGCCTTGGCGTCCGGCTTGTCGCCCGCCGCCTTCTCGGGTGCCGCGGTCTCGGCCTGCGCCACCTTGGCGGGGGCGGCGGCTCCGGCCTTGGCCTGCGGCCCGGTCTTGGCCTTGTCGTCGGCCTTCGGCGCCTCCGGCACCACGGTGCGCCCCTTGGGGTCGAGATACTGGGCGCGATATTCCTGCAGGAACTGGCGCATCGTGTCGATCGAGGCGATCTCGCGCGCCACTTCGCGGAACTCGCCGCCCTGGCTCTGGATCGGCTGGGTGACGACGTCGAAGGTGCGCGCCTGCGGGCTCGCCGCCATCTTGGCGCGGTACTTTCCGCGCAACCGGTCGAGCGACAGCTGGTCGTTGGCGAGCGCGAAGGCGATGGCCACCCGCAGCACGTCCTGGCGTTCCTGATCGTCGAGCGGCAGCGCGTCCTGCCAGCGGTTGCCGAGCGTCGCCTCGAGCCGTTCGCCCGCCTCGCGCCAGCGCTTCGCCTTCCACAGCACGTCGGCGCGCAGGCGCATGACGTCCGAGCCGGTCATGGTGGCGAGCAGCTCGAGCGCCGTCTCGGCACGGCCGGATTCCGACATGGCGCGCGCCTCCACCAGCCGGCGCTGGCGTTCGAGCGACAGCGGCAGGGTGCTCTGGCGCGTCTTGTTGAGGACGGCGATCGCCTTTTCCGGCTTGCGGTCGAGCAGATGGACGACCGCCAGATCGGCGGCGATCTGGGCGCGCGCCGCGCCCTTCAGACGATTGTCGACCTGATAGCCGAGGAGCTCCGCCGCCTGCGGCAGCAGATCGACGCCGACCAGACGATCGGCGAGCTTGCGCACCACCTCGTCGCCGCGTCGATCGATCGGCACGAGCTCGCGGAAGTCGTAGTAGAGCGTCAGCGCGTCGAGCGGCTTCATCGCCTTGTCGGCGTCGTCGAGATAGATGGCGAGGAAGCGCCGCCCCATCTCGTCCTGGAGAAGCCGCGTGGTGGGCGAATCCGGCGACACCTGCAACGCCGACCGCATCGCCTGGAAGGCCTCGCGATAACGTCCCGTGTCGGCGAGGAGGCCCGCGAGGAAGCGCAGCGTGCGCAGTTCCGTCTCGTCGCCGCGCCAGCCGAAGGAGAGCGAGCGCATCCGCTCGATCGCCTGTTCCTTGTCGAGCTTGCCGTCGCGCACGAGGTTGCGGACGAGGTGATACTCGGCCATCGCCTGGACGTGGCGATCGCCGGTGGCGATCGCCCGCTCGAAGCGCGCCATCGCGTCCTCGGGACGCCCGGCCCGATCGGCGAGCCGCGCCTGGGCGATCTCGAACCGGCCGACCAGATCGTTGTCGAGGAACTCCGGCTCGATCTCGGCGAGACGGGTCTGGGCGAGACCGACGTCGTTGAGCTCGATCGCGCTCTCGGCCGCCGAGATGTTGAACAGCGACTGCACCGGCCGGGGATAGGCACCGATCACCGAGGTCGCCTTCAGCGCGTTCTCGCGCGACTCGTCCCACTTGGAGAGGTCGTTGGCGACGATCGTGCGCCACAGCGCCGCGTCCGGGCTCTCGGCCACTTCCGAGCGGATCAGCGACTCGCGTGCCTTGGTGGGACGCCCGGCCAGCGCCTGGCTCGCGCCCCACAGCACGATGAAGCCGGGATCCCGGGTCACCGCAGGCTCTTCCTCGGACAGCAGGCGCAACTGCGACAGCGCCTCGGGCGCGAGACGGTGACCGATGTAGAACTCGGCGAGGTCGACGCGCGCCTGACGATGCGGCTGGTCGGACCCTTCGACCACCGCGTCGAGCAGAGCCCGCGAGCGTTCGAGCAGATCGCCGGCGCCGTTCGGGCGGAAGGTTGCCGGATCGATGCGGATGCGGTGCAGCACCGGCTGCGTCCGCGGCACGGGCGCGTCGATCGCGCCGCGCTCGTCGGCGCCGCCGTTCGACAGCGACAGGCCGCGCTCGCGCCCGATCTTCACCTCACCGTTCTCGTAGGTCACGACGACGTCGTCGCCGTGCGGCACCAGGGCGACGCCGTGCGCCGAGGCGAGCGTGTCGAGATCGACGAAGCTCTGCGGCTTCACCAGCCCGCGCGACGGCGCCAGGGCCGTCACGACGACGATACGGTCGCCGACCTCGGGGTCGACGAGTTCGCGCACCGCCCCGCCCTCCGGCAGGTCCACCTTGAGGCTGCGATTGCCGTCGCCACGGATGAAGCGGCGCAGCGTCAGCGGCTTGGTCGGCTCGAGCACCATCTCGCCGATCGACAGCACCCAGCCGGTGCCGTCCGGCGACAGCGTGGTGAGCAGCGGCTCGGCGAGATCGACCTTCAACGCCGTCCAGTTGCGCGCCCGGATCGCCTGGACGGCGCGCGCCAGCGGGCCGAGGTTCGGCGCGATGGTGGAAATGTCGATGTCGCGCTGCGAATCGAACACCACCCACAGCGTCTGCCCGCGCATGAAGGCCGCCGCCGGCACCTTCTCGGCGAAGGGGAAGCCCATGCGGACGACGTCGCCGATACGCTTGGCCTCGACCTTGACGGTGCCGATGTCGGTGACCGAACGCTGTGGCGTCGCCGACGGCGGGCTCTCGCCCGACGGAACGTCGACGGCGACGGGAACCGGCGCAGCGGGCTTCTCGGCGGGCTGGGCCGGTCGGGCGACCGGGGCGTCCTGTACCGCCTCGAGCGGCGTCTCGCGCACCTGCACCGGCGCGACCGCGGCCTGCTGCTGGACCGGTGCGGGTGCCGGAGCCGCGGCCTGCGGAACGGGAACAGGAGCCGGCGCGGCAGCGACGGGCACCGGAGCCACGGGAGCCGGAGCGACGGGCGCCACAGCGATCGGGGCCGCGGGCGGAACGACGACCGGCGCCGGGGCGGGCGCGCCGACGACCGCGTCGGAACGGCCGGGGGCGGAGACGCGGTCGCGCCCTTCCGCCGGCGACGACAGGAGCGGCCGGATCGCCGCCTCGCCGGCATTGGCGGGCGCGGACGGGCGGACGAGATCGAGGACGTAGGCGTCCTTCTCGCGGAAGGCACGCACGTCGGCATCGGGGGCGACGGTGAAGACGACCTTCATCGTCTCGTCGTTCGGGTCGGCGAAGACGTCGACCAGCCCCGGCACCGGATCGACGTCGATCTGCGAGAAGTCGATCTTGGCGACGCGGTTGAAGGTCAGCGTGACGCGCTCGCCCTCGCGCGTCATCCGCGTGTCGAAGGGAACGTTCCAGCCGAAGGAGAAACGGGTGAAGGTCGGCAGGCGGCCGATCTTGAAGTCGAGCTTGGGCTGGACGCGCGTGCCCACCCGCGCCATCTCGGCGTCGCGCGCCGCCTTGATCGCGGCCTCGGCGCGCTTGGCCAGCGCCTCGATCACGTCCTGCGGCAGCGACGGCGGATTGCCGATCCACTTCGGCGGCAGGAAGTCGACGAAGAGTTTCTCGCCCGCGTCCATCGTGTTGACGCGCACCTGCCGGGCGAGCGCGATGCGCAGCGCCTTGCCTTCCGGGTCGCGCCGAACCACCGAGACGTAGGGTGCGAGCCGCGACGCCACCTGGTCGACGCCGACGTCGATCTCGTCCTCGAACTCGAGGACGACGACGCCGTTGCCCTGTTTGGTCGAATACTGCGGGATCAGCGTGCGATCCTTGAAGGTCAGGACGAGGCGGCCGAAGCCCTTCTCCTGACGCACCTCGGCCTCGGCCTTGACCACCTCGGCGAAGGCCGGCGCGATCGTCCCGGTCGCCATCAGGAAGGCCAGCGCCGCCCCGAGCAGCAGACGTGCGCGCGGCCGCCCGCCCCGCCCGGTACCGGCGGCGGCGTCGCTGCGACGTTCGTGAGGAGCGATGAGAGGCACGGCCGACGACCCGGTGGGAGACTTCGACCTCCGACCCTAAGAGAACGCGGTGAACGCCGAGTTAAGTCGCCGTTCCGCCCGCGCTGCCCGCCGCCGATCGCTCAGCTGCGACCCTGGATCTTGGGAAGTTCGGACTGGGCCGGCCGCGCCTGTTCCTTCGGGCGGCGGTTGGCGAGCTCGACGGTCAGCTTCTCGGCCTGTTCCGGCGCCATCTTGGAAACGACGTCGCCGAGCTTCTTCGGGTTCATCTGCCGGGCGATCTCGCCGAGCAGCGTGATGTCGAGCTTGTCGAAGACGCGCGCCGCGTCCTTGGCCTTCATCGCCTCGTACATCTTCACGAGGTCGGCCAGTTCCTGCTTCTTGGAGTCTTCCTTGGTCTTCTCGGCGGTGCCGATCTGGTCCTCGAGACCCTTGAGCTCGTCGATGCGCTTGGAGATGCGGCCTTCCGAGGCCTGCAGCAGATCCTCGCGCATCTGCAACTGGCGCTCGCGCTCCTCGAGCAGCTTGCGGCGCTCGGCGAGCTTCTGCAGGATCTCGATCTCGGAGAGGAGTTCCTGACCGGGAACGGGCTTGGCCTCGCTCGGCTTGTCGCCCGAGACCTTGGTGTCGACCTTCGACGGCGTGACGCCGTGGCCGTCCGCGGCGGCGGGCGCGCCGTGGCCCTCTTCCGCCTTCTTCTCCTCGCCGCCGCCCGACGAGCCGGTGGCGATCATGTCGACCTCGCGCCCGGTCGTGGGATCGACCTTGACCACTTCCCGCGCGACCACGTCCCGCGCGTCGCGTTCGCCCAACCCGAACTGCACGACCTTGAGGCCGAGCAGCACGAGAGCGGCGCAGACGACGAGCGGAAGCAGTCGGACACGGATCATGCGGCAACCCCTCTCGCCCTCAGACGGCCCAGCCGTTCGGAGGCCTCGTCGGCACGGGCGCGCAGATCGCCGAGACGGGTCGTCTGCTCGGGCGTCGCCGAGGGATGGTTGCGCGGCGGCATGGCCTGACGGGCGGGCTCGACGGCGGCGACCGGCACCGCCTCGGCGGCGCCGCGGGCGGCCTCGGTGATGCGGATGATGCGGTTGAGCAGCTTCTCGCCCTCGCCCAGCTCGCGGCCGATCTCCTGGCTGAAGAATTCGGCCTCGCGCAGGCGCTGCGCCAGCGACTTGTCGCAGTCCGCCGCCGTTTCCTTGAGGCCGACGATGGCCCGTTCGGCGATCTCGGTGGCGGTGAGCAGTTCGGAGATGGTGGCCCTGAGATTGGCCTCGTCGGCACGCAGCCGCTTCAGCCGACGATCGAGCACCATGCAGTAGGCGATCGTGGTGATCAGGAGAACGGCCACCAGCCCTTCGACGGCGAGATCGATCCAGTGGGTCGTCATGGCGCCTGCATCTCCTTCTTCGTCGCCGCCTTCTCGAAGGCCGCGAGCGTCATCTTCGGCCGCCGCAGATTGCGGTCGACCATGATCGAAATATTCTCGCCCGAACGTCCCATGCGCCCCTCGGTGAGGGACACCGGTCCGCACTTGAGCGTGACGGGATCGCGCGGACCGACGTCGAAGACCAGCGTCTGCCCGATCTGAAGATCGAGCACCTGGCCGAGCGACATCTCGCGCTCGAACAGAACCGCGTCGACGGCGATCTCGGCGGCATGGATCTCGGTCGCCAGATGCCCTTCCCAGATCGGGTCGCGACCGAACTTCTCGCCCACGAACATCTGGAGCAGAAGGTCACGAATCGGCTCCAGCGTCGCGTAGGGTATGAGGATTTCGATCTTGCCGCCGCGATCTTCCATGTCGATCCGGAACTCTGCGAGGATCGCGGCATTGGCCGGCCGCGACACCGCCGCGAAGCGCGGATTGTTCTCGAGACGCTCGAGGTTGAAGTTGACCCGCGACAGGGGCGCGAAGGCCTGTTCGGCGTCGGTCAGCACCACCTCGATCATGCGGCGCACGAGGTTGGTCTCGATCGTCGTGTAGGGGCGGCCCTCGACGCGGATCGGCGTGGTGCCGCGCCCGCCGCCGAGCAGCACGTCGATGATCGAGTAGATCAGGCTCGAATCGACCGTCACCAGCCCGAAGTTGTCCCATTCCTCGGCCTTGAAGACGCCGAGGATCGCCGGCAGCGGGATCGAGTTCAGATAGTCGCCGAAGCGCACCGAGGTGATGCTGTCGAGCGAGACCTCGACGTTGTCGGAGGTGAAGTTGCGAAGCGACGTCGTGGTCAGTCGCACCAGGCGGTCGAACACGATCTCGAGCATCGGCAGACGCTCGTAGGAGACCATGGCCGAGTTGATCAGCGCGCGAATGCCGGACTGATCGTTGGTGAACTGCTCGTCGACGTCGAAACCGAGGAGGTTGTCGATTTCCTCCTGGTTCAGGATGCGGTCGCCGCCGCGGGTGGCGCTGTCGAGATCGAAGTCGGCGTCGTCGAAGCCGGCCATCTGGGCGGCGAGCTCGTCGGAGCCCTCGACGCCCTGCTCGGCCAGGGCCGCGCCCCAGTCCGCGGCGAGATCGTCGTCTTCGCCGCCGTCCGTGCCCTTCTGCTCCGAGAGCGCCGCGCCCCAGGCCGCATCCAGATCTTCGAGGTCTTCGGCTTCACCGGCCATACCAACGCCTCACTGAACCAGAATTTCCTTGAACAACACCGCATCGACGCGCGCCGGCGCGATCGCGGTGTTGATCCGCCGCTGCAGCTCTTCCTTGACGCGGTAGAGCCCCGCCGACCCGTCGAGGTCGGTGACGCGCAACTCGCGCAGATAGATCTGGAAGGCGTCGAGCACGCGCGGCAGGACGGGGGTGATCTTCTCCACCGTCGCCTTGTCGGAGACTTCGAGCGCCACCTTCACCTTCAGGTAGGTCGCCCGCCCGTCGACGGCCGAGAGGTTCACGGTCATGTCGGGCAGATCGACGTACATCACGGCCTTCGCCGGGGCGTGGGCGTCGTGCCCGCCGTCCGCCGGCTTCGGCTTCGAGCCGAGGAAGAAGAAGGCCGCACCACCGAGAACGGCGAGCAGGGCCACGCCCGCGCCGATCATGACGAAGAGCTTCTTCTTGCCGCCCGCAGCCTCGCCCTCGGCGCCTTCGGCACCGGGTTCGGCTTCGGTCTTTTCGGCGGGCTTCTTGGCCATCGATCTCCCCTGATCGAACGCGAGTCCGTGTTCTCTAGATCTAAGGAGGGAATGGTTAACGACTGGTGAATCTCAACTTTTTGGTAACCGAGGTAAACGCCGGTAAACCCTGCCGGTCCAATCCGACCACCCGGCAGTTCCTGCCCATCGTCCGCCATCGGCGATTTTCAGCAACCCATTGATTTTTCAATGGTTAACCATATGGCACGGGGTTTGCGAAACTTCTCTCGATCGCACCGGCTGGGGAGCAGGGGCGATCGCTGGGGAGCAGTGGAAATGGAAAATGCGCAACTCGTCGGCCTGTCGCGACAACTCGTCCTGCGACGCGAGCTCGACATGATCGCCAACAACGTCGCCAACGTGGAGACGAACGGCTTCAAGGCCCAGGCTCTGATGTTCAAGGAACAGAAGATGCCGCCGGCCGCCGAACTCGAGTTCAAGCGCTCGGACCGTCCGGTCAGCTTCGTCCTCGACGACGCCAATCGCTACGACCTCCGCCCCGGTCAGATGCTCCAGACCGGCAACGATCTCGACGTGGCGATCGAGGGCAAGGGCTTCTTCGCCGTCCAGACGTCGCAGGGCGAGCGCTACACCCGCAACGGCTCCTTCGCACTGTCGCCCGACGGCACGCTCGTCACCCGCGACGGCAACCCGGTGCTCACCGAGGGCGGTCCGCTGGTGCTCCAGGCCAGCGAGACCCGCATCACCGTCGCCGCCGACGGCACGATCTCCACCTCGCAGGGCGTGCGCGGCAAGCTGCGCGTCGTCGACTTCGCCGACACCGGCTCGCTGAAGAAGGTCGGCGAGACCCTCTTCACCGGGACCGACCCCCAGCCCACGCAGTTCCCCCGTCTGGTCCAGGGCCAGATCGAAAAGTCCAACGTCCGCGCCGTGGAGCAGATCGCCCGCCTGATCGAGGTCGGTCGCTCCTACGAGTCCGTCAGCTCCTGGATGAGCAAGGTCGACGACCAGCGTCGCTCCGCCATCGAGAAGCTGGCCCAGGTCGCCTGAGGGGAGAACGAGTCATGAAGGCCATGCACATCGCCGCCTCCGGAATGGCGGCCCAGGAACTGAACGTCGAGCTCATCTCGAACAACATCGCCAACATGCGCACCACCGGCTTCAAGCGCCAGCGTGCGGATTTCCAGGACCTGCTCTACCAGGACATGCGCCGGGTCGGCACCGCGACGTCGGAGAACGGCAACATCCTGCCGACCGGCGTGCAGATCGGTTCCGGCGTCCGCGTCGCCGCCACGCCGCGCGTCATGTCGCAGGGCACGCTGTCCTCGACCGAGAAGGAAACCGACGTCGCCATCAAGGGCGAGGGCTTCTTCCGCGTCCTGCTGCCCGACGGCCGCACCAGCTACTCGCGCGACGGCTCCTTCGAGATCGACAGCCAGGGCCGCATCACCACGGCCGACGGCTATCCGATCGAGCCGCAGATCACGGTCCCGTCCAACTCGACCGGCCTGACCGTCAACGCCCAGGGCTCGGTGCAGGTGACGGTCGGCAACGCGACCTCGCCGACCACCATCGGCCAGTTCCAGCTCGCCCGCTTCATCAACAAGTCCGGCCTCGAGCCGATGGGCAACAACCTCTACCTCGAGACCGCCTCGTCGGGCGCGCCGCAGACCGGCAATCCCGGCGACGAAGGCTTCGGCACGCTGCTGCAGAACCAGCTCGAACAGGGCAACGTCAACTCGGTGACCGAGATCTCCGACCTGATCGCCGCCCAGCGCGCCTACGAGATGAACTCCCGCGTGATCCGCGCCGCCGACGAGATGATGTCGGCCACCGTGTCGCCGAAGTGAGGAGGAGGGCCATGAAGTACGACTCTCTGCGTCGCCCCCGCCCCGGTCTCGTGACCTTCACCGGCGAAGCCGGCGAGCGCCTCGTGCGCTCGCTCCTCGGCGCCGCGGGCCTCGCGATCCTCGCCTCGGTGCTGCTCGCCGTCATCGCCCCCGCCCCGGCCCAGTCCGGCGAGACCTCGGCGCTGCGCGCCTCCGTCTCGGTCTCCGCCGACGTCGTCACCATCGGCGACTTCTTCGAGAACGCCGGCTCGCTCGCCGAACGCCCGCTCTTCCGCGCCCCCGACCTCGGCACCGCCGGCCCGGTCTCCGCCGCCCGCGTCGTCGACATGGCCCGCGCCGCCGGCCTCGCCGGGGCCGAGACCGGCGGCCTCGTCGAGGTCTCGGTCTCCCGCCTCGCCCGCTCGGTCGAGAGCGCCGAGATCGCCCGCCTGATCGCCCAGGAGGCGCTGCGCCGCCCCGGCTTCGCCGCCGACACCACCCTCGACGACCTCGAGATCGTCTTCGACGGTCCGGTCGCCCCGCGCGCCGCCGACATCCGCTCGCGCGAGCCCATCCGCATCGTCTCGCTGTCGGTCGCCCCCCAGAACGGCCGCTTCGACGCCCTCGTCCAGATCGATCAGGGCGAGCGCAACGACCGCGTCCATCTGCGCGGCGTCCTGACCGAGACCGTCTCGGTGACGGTGCTGAACCGGTCGCTGTCGCGCGGCGATCTCGTCTCCGCCGAAGACATCCGCGTCGACCGTCAGCCGCGCAACCGCGCCTACGGCCGCTCCGTCGTCGTCGAACCCGCCGAGATCGTCGGCCGCCAGGCCCGCCGTTCGATGCGCGCCGGCCAGGTGGTCGCCGCCGCGGACTTCGCCCGGCCGCAGGTGATCGGCCGCGGCGAGACCGTCACCGTGATCTTCCGCGCCAAGGCGCTCCGGGTGACGACCCGCGGTCAGGCACTCGCCGCCGCCGCCGTCGGCGACACCGTCTCCGTCCTCAATCCCCAGTCCAAGCGCACCCTGCAGGGCACGGTCACCGCCCCCGGTCTCGTCGAGATCGTCGCCGCCCCCGCCGCCGTTGCTCTCGCGAAGGTCGATCCGTGATGACCCGTTCCTCGTTCTCCACCGCCCGCCGCGTCGCATCCCTCCTGACGGTCGCCGTCGCCCTCTCCGGCTGCGCCAACGCCCTCGACCGGCTCGAGAACGTCGGCAAGGCGCCGAAGCTCTCCGCCGTCGAGGACCCGACCGCCCAGGCCGGATACAAGCCGGTCTCGATGCCGATGCCCTCCGCCGAGCCGGTGGCCTATGCACCCAACTCGCTGTGGTCGAAGGGCAGCCGCGCCTTCTTCAAGGACCAGCGCGCGCGCCGCGTCGGCGACATCCTGACCGTCGCCGTGGTCATCACCGACAAGGCCAAGATCGACAATTCGACCGGCCGCTCGCGCACCGAGACCGATGCGACCTCGGTCGGCGGCCTGCCCGGCGCCCTGGCCGATCGTCTGCTGCTGCCCGGCGAAGCCCCGGCCTCCAACCTGATCAACAACTCCACCAAGACCTCGCAGCAGGGCACCGGCTCGGTCGACCGGTCGGAGACCCTGTCGACCAACGTCGCCGCCCTCGTCACCCAGGTCCTGCCCAACGGCAACCTGGCGATCGAGGGACGTCAGGAGGTCCGGGTCAACAACGAGATCCGCGAACTGATCGTCGCCGGCGTCGTCCGGCCGGAAGACATCGCCTCCGACAACACGATCGAGAGCGCCAAGATCGCCGAGGCCCGCATCTCCTACGGCGGTCGCGGTCAGATCACCGACGTCCAGCAGGCCCGTTACGGCACCCAGGTGCTCGACGTGCTGATGCCCTTCTGACGGAGACGCCGGGCGGTTCTCCCCGCCGCCCGACCCCCGACCGAAACGACCGCTCCCCCCGCATTCCCACCCTCCCCCGAACCCCGAAGCTTCCCCTCTCGTCGCCCACGCTCTCCCCAAGCTGCGGCGAGAATGCCGAAGGGTTCGATCGCCGCCTTCCCCCCGCCCTCCCCGGCGGTGGCGGCGACGGCAGACGGCGCGGCTCCCTCTCCCCGGGGAGCCGCGTCTCTCCATCGTCCAGAAGGACGCAAGACGACGAACGCCGGTCGACCCTCGGGTCGACCGGCGTTCGGTCTCGTTCGTTCGTCGGTGCGTGGTCCCGCGTCAGTCGTCGCGGTAGACGCGCTCGCGGCGCTCGTGGCGCTCCTGGGCTTCGATCGAGAGCGTGGCGATCGGTCGGGCATCGAGGCGCTTCAGCGAGATCGGCTCGCCGGTCTCCTCGCAATAGCCGTAGCTGCCGTCGTCGAGACGCTTCAATGCGGCGTCGATCTTGGAGATCAGCTTGCGCTGGCGATCCCGCGCCCTGAGTTCGATCGCACGGTCGGTCTCCGAGGAGGCGCGATCGGCGAGATCGGGATGGTTCTGGCTCTCGTCGGCGAGATGCTGCAGCGTTTCCCGGGATTCCTTCAGGATGTCGTCCTTCCAGTCGAGCAGCTTCTTACGGAAGTACTCGCGCTGACGCTCGTTCATGAAGGGTTCGTCGTCAGACGGACGATAATCAGTGACTTCGACCGACATCATGCTCCCTTCCAGGTCCACGTTGGTCCGGGCGGCGAAGGCGGTGATGCGCGCCGCGGCGCCCCAATACAACGATGGAACGAAAAGGTCACGAAGAAAGCGTGACGGAGGTGGACAAAATGTCGGCAGTCCCCGGAAAGAAGCAGACCACGTCCGCGGCCGGTCGCCGCGGGCATCGATCAGTCGGGGAAGCGCCCGAGCTTGGCGAGCTCGACCCGCGCCCTGAGTTCGATGTCGGCGACCAGTTCGTCGAGCCGCTCGTCGCCGGTGGGCTCGCGCCCGCCCATCAGGCCGACCAGCCGCTCCAGCCGCTCCGGCGAGACACCGCCGCCGAGCAGGTCGAGCCGCACCCCTTCGAGCACGTCGAGGATGTCGAGGCTGCGCCGCACCGCCTTGCGCTTCTTCTCGCGCGGGTCCTGCGGCGGGATCGACTGCAGCGCCAGCAGGCTCGCCACGTCCGTCGCCCCGATCGGCCCGCCGACGACCGACGAGCGGCTCGCCTGTTCCTGCTCGGGCAGACGGAAGGTCGCGCCGGTGCCTTCCGCGCGCCGGGTCGTCCCGGTTCCCTGGATGCCGCCGGTGCGGCCCGGTCCATCGATCCTGATCGCCACGTCGTCTCTCCTTCCCGGCAGGAATTGCCGGGACGTGTCCCGTTCTCTCTAGCATGAATCGGCACGAATTGCCCCTGGGGCACATCGGCCGCTCGGACCATCCCCCGAAATTCTCGAATAACCCTTCGTCGTCAACATGTTGCCGGTTCGTGTCGGAGCCCCCGGAACTTGGCACGCCGCTCGCAAAGGAGAGGGTCGAGATTTGGGGAGATCTCCATCGATGAAGTTTCATTTGGACAAGATCGTCCGTTGCATGCTGGTCGCGGCCCTGGTCGTCGGACAATCCGTTCCGACCCATGCGGCGGCCTCGCGCATCAAGGACCTGGCCTCGATCGAAGGCGTCCGCGAGAACCAGCTCGTGGGTTACGGCATCGTCGTCGGCCTCAACGGCACCGGCGACAGCCTCAACAACGCGCCCTTCACCAAGCAGTCGCTGCAGGCCATGCTGGAACGCATGGGCGTCAACACGCGCGGCGCCAACATGCGCACCGCCAACGTCGCCGCCGTCATGGTGACCGCCAACCTGCCGCCCTTCGCCACGCAGGGCACCCGCATCGACGTCGCGATCTCCGCGCTCGGCGACGCCAAGTCGCTGCAGGGCGGCACGCTGCTGGTCACGCCGTTGATCGGCGCCGACGGCGAGGCCTATGCGATCGCGCAGGGCGCGCTCGCCGTCGGCGGCTTCACCGCCAAGGGCGACGCGGCCTCCGTGACCCGAGGCGTCCCCACATCGGCCCGCATCGCCAACGGCGCCATCGTCGAACGCGAGGTCGAGTTCAAGCTCGGCGCCCAGAACGCCGTGCGTCTGGCGCTGCGCAACCCCGACTTCACGACCGCCCGCCGCATCGCCATGGCGATCAACGACCTGATCGGTACGCCCTCGGCCGAACCGATCGATCCCTCGACCGTCCGCCTGACGCTGCCGCAGAAGTTCAACGGCAACATCGTCGACCTGATCACCGACATCGAGCAGCTCTCGGTCGAGCCGGATCTGCCGGCCAAGGTGGTGATCGACGAGGCGACCGGCATCATCGTCATGGGTCAGGACGTGCGCGTCTCCACCGTCGCCGTCGCCCAGGGCAACCTCACCGTCACCGTCACCGAGACGCCCGAGGTGAGCCAGCCCGAGCCCTTCTCCAACGGCGAGACCAAGGTGGTGCCGCGCACCCAGGTGACCGTCGACGACAGTTCCAAGAAGAAGCTCGGCATCGTCAATCAGACGGTCAGCCTCCGCGAGCTGGTCGACGGCCTCAACGCTCTCGGCGTCGGCCCCCGCGACATGATCACCATCCTCCAGGCCATCAAGGCGTCCGGCGCCCTGCAGGCCGAGATCGAGGTGATGTGATGGGCTACGACGCGACGATCTCTCTCGCCACGAGCACGCCGGCGCTGCACCAGATGCAGGAAGGCCCCGGCCGCAACGCCACGCGCGAGCAGAAGGCCCGCGCCCAGGCCGACCAGTTCGAGCAGGTCTACCTCTCAACCATGATGAAGCAGATGTTCTCGGGTCTCTCCACCGAGGCGCCGTTCGGCGGCGGCCAGGCGGAGGAATCCTGGCGCGGCCTGCTCGTCGACCAGTACGCCGCCTCCATGCAGAAGGCGGGCGGCGTCGGCATCTCCGACATGGTCTATCGCGACCTCATCGGCCTACAGGAAAGCGCTTCCAAATGACCCTCGATCTTCTGGCCCTCCAGGGCGCCGAGCCCGCCGAGCGCGCCCTGCGCACGCCGGAGGAGGCGACCGCCTTTCTCGACGAGTTCGAACAGTCGATGGCGCGCCTGATCGCGACCATCGAGGAGGAGACCGCGCTGGTGCGCGCCGGCAAGCTCTTCGACGCCACCGACGTCGTCTCGCGCAAGAACGACCAGCTCGGCCGCTATCTCCAGACTCGCACCCGCCTGAAGCGCGAGTTCGCCACCCTCTCCAAGCTGCTGCCCGAGCGGCTCGAGCGCATGCGCGCCGACCATGTCGCGGCGATCGAGAAGATCCGCGCCAACCTCGGCGCCCTCGCCATCGCCCGCGAAGTCGCCGAAGGCATCGTCCGCAACGTCTCCGCCGCCGTCGGCCGTCAGACCGCCCCGCGCACCTACGGCCGCAACGCCGCGATTCCCACCGCGATGCCCCAGACCACTGCCCGCGGCCTGTCGATCGATCGCCGCATGTGATCCGCGGCAGGGCGCGAGCCCGTCCCTTCCCCCTCCCCTCCCCGGAATGCAGAAAGGCCGCCCTCGGGGCGGCCTCTTCGTTCATTCGATGGGCGGCGGATCGGAAGCGTCTCAGGAGCGCAGGCCCTCGGCGATGGCACGGTTGATGTCGACCAGCGGCGCGAGCTTTTCCGGCTCCGGCGCGGCCTGAACCTCGATCGTGTGCCGGAAGATGAAGAGCGAGATGTTGAACAGGTTGTTCTTGTCCTCCTGCGGCAGCGGGTTGTCCTCGCGCAGGATGAGATCGATCAGCACCGTCCAGAGCTTGCGGTTGTAGGTCAGCGCCTGCACGAGATCGGCCTTCTTCTCCTCCCAATTGTCGCGCACGACCTGGATCTGGCGCGCAGCCTTGAGAAGAAGCATGGATTCGAGATCTCGCCCGGAGGCGACGGCCCGGCGCGTCTGTTGGTAGGCGACTGCGGCATGATTGTTATACATGGTTGATCCGCTGCTCCTCGTACTCGATGAGACGCTTCGCTTGCTTGATGCCCTTATAGAATTCACCGTTTAACAGGCAGTTATCGATGGACTCGACAATGTCTCTAGCGCCCGGTGCCGCCTCGAGAAACTCGCGCGCCAGGGCCTGATAGTCTCCCATCACCACGTCGTTGCCGTGCTTGAGATAGAGCAGTTGCACCGCGAGGTAGATCAGCTTCGCCGGCGTATCCGCCTCGCGGGCCGGCATGACGTCGCGTTCGCGCAGGATCGGCGCGTCGCCCTCGATGAAGAGCTTGGCGCGCGCGCCGCCGTTGGTGATCAGGCTCTCGCCGATGATGATGCGCTCTCCGGGTTTGATCTCGACCTTGAGCGTCATCGCCTTCTCTCCACTTGCCGTCGACGCCCACGGGCGCGACGATCGTCTTTCGAAACGACGAAGCGGACGCTTCTTTCCGTCGCGCCCGCTCGCCGATAGTCGTCGTCTCGGTCGCCCGGAGCGTCAGCCGAACAGCTGGAGGATGCTCTGGTCGGCCTGGTTGGCCAGCGACAGGGCCTTGGTCGACAGGCTCTGGCGGGTCTGCAGCGCGAGCAGATTCGCCGATTCGGCGTTCGTGTCGGCCGCCACCAACTGGTCGGCGCCGGTGGACAGCGTCGAGACCATGTTGTTGGTGAAGTCCTGCCGCGACTGCACCATCGACAGGAACGAACCGAAGTTCGAAGCCTGGGTGCGCAGGGTGGAGAGCGCGGTGTCGAGGCTGTCGAGGACACCCTCCACCTGCTTGTTGGTCTGGAAGTCGCCCGCATCGAGCGACTCGAGGCCGAGACCCGAACCGTTGAACACCACGCCCGTGATGGTCATCGTCGACTGATCCTTGCCGGTCTTCTCGTTGAAGATCGTGGTCAGGTCGTTGCCCATCAGGATGTTGATGCCGTTGTAGCCGGCGTCCTTCGCCATCGCGTCGATCTGATCGAGGATGTCGTTGAACTGCTTGCGGAAGGCATCGCGGGTCTCGGAGGTCGAAGCCTCGGCGGAGGTGTTGCCGGAGCCGAAGCCCATCGAGCCGAGGGCGGTCGTGCCGGTCGACGAGATGGCCAGATCCTGACCGCCGGTCTCTTCGAACTCGATCTCGCCATCGCTGTTGAGCGTCGCGGTGACGTCGAGCGAAGAGTTGTTGACGGCCTTCAGGAGGTCGCCGACGGTCGAATACTCACCGGCACCCGAGCCGATGGTGAAGGTCACGGCCTCGGCGTCGGTGCCCGTGCCCGAGGTGAGCGTCAGGGTGTCGCCGTCGGTGAAGCCCGGGCCTTCGGTGGTCGAGATCAGCGAGGTCGACTTGCGCAGATCCGACACCGTGCCGGAGAGCGCCGCGTCGGCGTCGCCGTCGGCCGTCTGCAGCGCCTGCTTGGCGGCCGACTGGGCGTTCTTGACGAGCGAGGTGATCGACTCGATGCCGTTCGAGGCGGCCTGCAGCGTCTGAATGGAGTTCGACACACCGTCGAGCAGGTTGGTCAGGTCGCCGGCGCGGTCGTTGAGGGACGCGGAGGTGAAGTAGTTGACCGGGTTGTCGAGGGCCGAATTGACCTTCTTGCCGGTGGCGAGGCGGTTCTCGGTTCCCGTCTGATCCTTGGCGATCTTCTGCAGGGAATTGAGATTCTGTCGAACACCGGTCGAAAGGATCGGGGTGGAGGCCATTGTGTGCTCCATCGGAAACGGGCGTTTCACAAGCTGCGTTGTGAACATTAACGGTCATTAGGGTTAATGACGTCTTAACGCCCTCGCACGTGTGCGCGCGTGCACGGAAATATTCGTACGCCCCCGCGCGCGCTTTCGGCCGGACGGTCGAAAAAGCCCGGAAAACCTGGACAATTCGCGACAGTTTCAAATCAAGACAGTCGGCGATTTTCAACCCGCCCTTTACACCGGAGCGCTAGAACGGGCCCTATCGACAACTCCAGCAGGCGGTGCCAGGCCATGACGATCAGTATCGCCGCCACGACGGCACTCCCACCGAGTCGCGAAACCGATGCCCCGAGAATCAGTCCCGCCTCCGCGATGGCGCGGGTTCGGACCGAGGACGCCGCCGCGACCGACAAGCCCAAGCCTCCGCCGACGCCGGCACCGACGGCGTCCGAGCGTTCCAAGGAGGTCGTCTTCGACGAGCAGAGCGGCCGCACCATCGTGCGCACCTTCGACGTCGACACCGGCGACGTGGTCGCCCAGATGCCGACCGAGGCCTACCTCCGCCTCGCCCAGGTGATGACCGCGGCGATCCAGGCCGAGGGAGCCGGCACCTCCGCCGCCGACATCGTCGCCTGAGATCCCCCCCTCTTGCGCCCATTCGACGCGGTGCCGGCCCGGCGCCGCGCATCCGCGCGTCCGTACCTCGGCAGATCCGCGAAAACCTTGCCGGTCGCCTGAACCATTCGTTCACCACATTACCCAAGGTCATGTGGCGAAAGGGAAACCTCGGGCATTTTCAGAGCCGGATTAACGCTTGAGAAACCCGCCCGGCGCCATGCTCCCCTCACTCCTCAGAACGAGGGGCCGTATCCAGCTCCCAGAAGGGTGAAAAACCATGTCTACCATTCTCTCGACCGGCGTCCGTCAGAACCTCAATTCGCTGCAGTCCATCAACAAGCAGCAGACGACCACCGAGAACCGTCTCGCCACCGGCAAGAAGGTCAACTCGGCGCTCGACAACCCGGTCAACTACTTCACCTCCGCGTC
>NZ_JBQUZT010000010.1:0-75169 GCF_056313705.1 Pinisolibacter sp. DMC100
CCCGAAGCCGTTCGCCAGAGCGAAGGATTTCGTCGTCAGCAGCGTTGGCCGCCGTCGTTGGACCGGGTTATAGGCCCCACGCTCGGAGGCGTCAACACCCCCGTCACAAAAACTTCGCCGCCCATGGAGGAAAATTCGCGCCCTTAACGGCGAAGCGACGGATTCCGCGGCTCGGGCCTGTGGATATTAACGTCTCGGCCTTCGAAAATCGTCGTTCCGCCCTTCGCTGCGTTTCTCCCCGTATCGACGCTCCCCCGCCCGCGGGCGCAAGATCGCCCCGTCCAAGGGGGAGAATGCGCGATGGATGCGGTCCACTGGGGTGCCTGGGATCACTGGGGCTATGCCGGCATCGCGCTCGTGGGCACGGCGATCGCCTCCGCCCTCCTGATGACGATCCTCAAGTCGGAGCGTCACGCGCCGCGTCTCGCCACGCTCGCCGGCGTCGCCCCGCCCTTCATCAACATCATCGGCGTGCTCTTCGCGCTGACGCTCGCCTTCCTCGGCAACGACACCTGGTCGGCCCACGATCGGGCGATCGATGCCGTCACCCGCGAGGCCGACAGTCTGCAGTCGCTGGTCGCGCTCACCCGCGGTCTCGACGACGAGCGCCGCGCACCCCTCGTTTCCGCCGTGCGCGACTATGCCCGCGCGGCTGCCGAGATCGAATGGCCCCTGCTCGCCCGGCGCGATCACGCGCCCGAAGCCGCCGCGGCCCTCGATCGGCTGCTCGCCCTCGTCGCCGATCGAGGCATCGGTGAGAGGCTCGGCCCCGCCGTCCACGGTCGGGTGCTCGAACAGGTCATCGCCGTGCGCGATGCCCGCGACCGGCGGATCGCCCTCAGCCAGACCCACGTCAATCCGCTGAAGTGGCTGGGCATGGCCTTCCTCGGCTTCGTCACCATGCTGTCGGTCGCCGCCGTCCACGTCGACAATCCGCGCGCGGCGCTGGTGGCGATCGTGCTCTTCGCCGCAGCCGCGGCACCCACCGCGGCGATCGTGTTGATCCAGGGAAATCCGTTCCAGCAACCGACCACCGTGTCGGTCGCCCCGCTCGCGGCGCTGGCGCGCGGCGGCTGATCCGTCAGATCCGGCGGAACAGCGCGTCGACTTCCACCAGTGCGCAGGCGACATGGTAGAGCGTCGAGGCCGGCGGCGGCTCGTCGCGGAAGGTGCCGTCGGCGCGCATGCGCTCGAACCACAGCCCGGCATGGTCGCCATCGACGAAGAGCGCCAACGACCGCGTCGCCGCCGCGAGCCGTTCGAGCGCGTCGGCGCGTTCGTCCGCGTCGCCGGCCGATGCCGCGACCGCGGCCCAGGCCTTCATCCGCTCGGTCTGCGGCCACACCCGCGTCGCCGCGTCGCGCACCGTGAAGTCGTCGAAGAGTTCGGCGATGGCGACGCCGCGTGCCGGATCGACACCGTGATCCTCGCCGACCGCGATCAGCCGGCGGGCGGCGGCGATCGCATCGGCGCGACCGCGCGACCGCGCCCAACCGTCGAGCAGCCAGCCCCATTCGAACTGGTGACCGGGCTCGACGATGCGGCCCTGTTCGCCGGCGATCGGTCGCCAGTCGCCGTCGTAGAATTCGCGCAGCGCACCCGTCGCCGGGTCGATGAAGCGGGAGAGCGCCAGATCGCCGATCTCGTCGGCGAGCCGCGCCCAGTCGGCGCGATCCTCGGCCGGCGCCACCTTCTCCCAGGCGACGGCGGCCTCGAACATGTGCATGTGCGGATTGGCCTCGAGCGGCAGACGTCGTGGCCGCGCCACCTCGAAGCCGGCGACCGGGTGCCCCCATCCCGCCTTGGCGCCGTCGCGGATACCACGCGCCAGGGCCGGCAGATCCTCCGACCCGGTCTCGCCGAAGGCGGCGGCGAGGCCGAAGAGGGCGAAGGCCTGATCGTAGAGTTCGAAGTCAACGTCGTCCGGCGCGCCGCCGCAAAGGGCGGTGCGGATCGCCGTGCCGTCGGGGCCGAGGCAGGCGTGGCGGAACCATTCGAGCCCGTGGAAGACCAGCGCCCGCGAGGGTCCCTGCCAGCCGAGCCGCGCCGCATTGGCGAAGACGAAGAGCTGGCGCCCGACCACCCGGGTGCGCCGCGGCTCCTCGATCGCCGCGCGATCGCGGCCGATCTTCTCGAAGAAGCCGCCGTTCCGGAAATCGACGCCGGTCGTCGCCCACAGCGGCAGGACCTCGTCGACGAACCACGCTCGCTGCGCCTCGAAGGCGGCGAAGGCCTCGGCGCGCGCGGCGGCGAGACGGGCGGCGGAAGACGGGACGGCGACGCTCATGCCTCGATCCTCCGCGCGGCGAGGAGCGGCGCGACGAAGGCGGCGAGATCGCCGCCTGCGAAGAAGTGCCCGGCGATGCCGGCGGCGGCCGCCGCCTCGAGATCGCTCTCTTTGTCGCCGATCAGGAAACTCGTCGCCCGGTCGACCGGCCAATGCGCCATCAGGTCGAGCAACATGCCCGGTCCCGGCTTGCGCCAGTCGCTGTCGCGGCGATAGGCGTCGACGGCGGCGTCCGGCAGATAGGGGCAGAAACGCTCGTCGTCGATCCGCGCGCCGATCCGCGCGAGCCCGTCGCGCAGATGCGCCTGAACGGCATGATGATCGTCCTCGGAATAGTAGCCGCGGGCGATGCCCGACTGGTTGGTGACGACGAAGACGAGATAGCCCGCCTCGTTCGCCGCCCGGACCGCCTCGCGCGCGCCCACGATCCACTCGAAGCGATCGATCGAGCCGATGTAGCCGTGGTCGACGTTGAGGACGCCGTCACGATCGAAGAAGACGGCGGGGCGAAGGTCCCTCGGGCTCGTCTCGTCCTGCATCGCCGTCCTCGTCTCCTGTTGCTCGGGGTCGCGGGATAGCACGCCCGTCGGGTCCGTCAAACGCCGTCCGACGCGGCGACACGACGCGCCACCTCCGCCGCGATCGCCACGGCGCGGGCGCCGAGTGCCGGATCGGCGAAGGCGAGGAACCACGGGTTGGCGAAGCCGCCGGTCCGGTCGCCGCAGGAAAGCGGCCGTCCGGTGAGCCCGACCACCGCGCCGCCCGCAGCCGCGAGCACCGCTTCGCCGGCCGCCGTGTCCCATTCCATCGTCCGCCCGAGGCGGGGATAGAGATCGGCCGCCCCTTCCGCCAGTCGACAGAACTTCAACGACGACCCGGCCGAGACACAGGCGTGATCGCCGAGGGCTTCGAGGAAGGCGTCGGTCTCGGCCCCGCGATGGCTGCGGCTGGCGAGCACCACCGGCGGAACGGCGGCGACCGAACGCACGGCGATCGGCCGCCGTTCGATCGTGCCGTCGGGCGAGACCTTCCCCGCCCAGGCACCCTCGCCGACCCGGCCGGCGAAGATCTCGCCGAGCGCCGGGGCATGGACGATGCCGAAGGTCGGCCGCCCCGCCTCCACCAGCGCGACGTTGACGGTGTATTCGCCGTTGCCGGAAACGAACTCGCGCGTGCCGTCGAGCGGATCGACCAGAAAGAAGCGGTCGCCGAGCGCCCCCGGCACGATGCCGGCGGAAACGCTCTCCTCCGCCACCACCGGCACGTCGGGATGAATGCGGGAAAGCGCCTCGAGCAGGATCGCCTCGGCCTTGCCGTCGGCGATCGTCACCGGGCTGGCGTCGGCCTTGGCGGAGAGCCCGATGTCGCCCTTCGCGACGTCGAGAATGGCGCGCCCGGCGGCGAGCACGGCGTCGATCAACGGATCCGGCAAGTCATCCCCCCTCGCGTCGCGGCCCGAACGAGCCGCACGCCGTGTCGTCGCATCCCGCGGTTCAGCGCGACAGCGCCGCGATCAGCGCCTGATCGGGGAAGGCGTCGGCGGGAAGCCCCAGCGCGACCTGCGCCTTGCGCACCGCCGTCCGGGTCGCCTGACCGACGCGCCCGTCGACCTCTTCGTTCGAATAGCCGTGGCGCCGCAGCAGGGTCTGGAGCTTCCGGACGTCCTCGGTCGACAGCATCGTCACCTGACCGCGGCCACGGTTGATCGGCGGAGCGCCGTTGATCCGCGCGGCATAGACCGCGGCGGTCGTGGCATAGACCATCGCCTTGTTCCAGCCGAGGTAGACGTCGAAGTTGGGATAGGCGAGGAAGGCCGGGCCGTTGCGTCCCATCGGCAGCCACAGCCAGGCCTCGGGCCCGCCCGCGGCGAGCGCGCCGCCGTCACCGCGACGCACCCCGGCGCGCGCCCATTCGGCGCGGGTGGCGTGCACCTCCGGCGAGGCGTTCGACCAGTCCATCTCGGCCGGCACCTGGACGCTCTCGATCCACGGCTCGCCGCGATGCCAGCCCAGCGCCTGGAGGAAGGCGGCGCCCGAGGCCATCGCGTCGGGGATCGAGCGGATGACGTTGGCCTTGCCGTCGCCGTCGAAGTCGGTGCCGTAGCGGGCATAGTCGTGCGGCGAGAACATCAGGTGCCCGAGTTCACCGGCCCAGTCGCCGACCATCTCCTCCGGCGCCAGATCGCCGCGCTCGACCACGCGCAGCAGCCCCTTGAGTTCGGTGCGGAACATCTCGGCGCGGCGGCAGTCGTAGGCGAGCGTCGCCACCGAGGTCGGCGCCCTGTACTTGCCGAGATCGGAGCCGAAATCGGTCTCGAGCCCCCAGAAGGCGACGAGCACCGCGCCGGGCACGCCGTATTTCGCCTCGACCCGACGGAAGAGATCACCGTGCTGAGAGACGAGCCGCGGCCCGCGGGCGAGACGATCCGACGAGATCATCCGGTCGGAGAACTGCAGGAAGCTCTGCTGGAAGACGGCCTGGCCGTGATCGCGCTTGATGATCGCCGGATCGTAGGTGACGCCGGCGAGGCCGCGCTCGATCGCCGATCGCGAGATCCCTTCGGCCGCCGCCTCGCGCTTGAAGCCCTCGAGCCAGCTCTCGAACGACCCGCTGGTGCGGCAGGGCACCTCCGCCTGCGCCGGCACCGCCACGAAGGCGGAGAGGCAGAACACGGCGGAGGCGGCGAATTTCGCTGGGCTGAACATCGAAGGCGGTTCCTTGCGGCTCGTGATTCGCGAGTTTAACGGTCCGACGTGGCCACACGAAGACGGAAATCGTGCGGCATGCGCGGTGCGGGGGTGCCGCCGTCGCGTCGCCGTGCTAGGAACGTCGCCCTCGAACGATCGACCAGCAAGCCATGACCGACCGCCCCTCCCTTGCCGACTGGATGCGCGAAACCCGCGCCACCCTGTCGCTCGCCTGGCCGCTCGTTCTGACGCAGCTGGCGCAGATCGCGCTGTCGACGGTCGACGTGCTGCTGCTCGGCCGGCTCGGCCCGGAGGCGCTCGCCTCGGGCGCGCTGGCGGTCAATCTCTACAACGCCTTCATGCTCTTCGGCGTCGGCGTGATGACGGCGACCATGGCGATGGTGGCGCGCGAGCGCGGCCGCATGGCCCATTCGGTGCGCGAGATCCGCCGCACCTTCCATCAGACGCTCTGGGTCGCCGCCACCCTCGCGCTGCCGATCTGGTGCGTGTTGTGGCAGGCCGAGGCGATCCTCGCCCTGCTCGGCCAGGACCCGGCGCTGGCGCGTCAGGCGGCGTCGATCCTCCGGGTCCTGATGTGGTCGCTGCTGCCCTTCTTCGCCTTCGTCGGCCTGCGCGGCTTCATGGCGGCGATGGAGCGGCCGCTGTGGACGCTGGTGATCGGCCTTCTCGCGGTGCCGGTCGACGCCGCCGTCGGCTGGGCGCTGATCTTCGGCAACTGGGGCGCGCCGCGGCTCGGCGTGGTCGGCGCCGGCTGGGCGACGCTCGCCGCGACCAGCTTCATGTTCGGCACGCTCGCCCTCGTGATCGCCGCCGACCGACGCTTCGCCCGCTACCATCTCTTCGGCCGCGTCTGGCGCTTCGACGCGGCGCGCTGGCGCGAATTCCTCCGCCTCGGCCTGCCGATCGGCCTGATGGTCGCCTTCGAGACGACGATCTTCAACGCCGCCGCCTTCCTCGCCGGCCTCTTCGGCACGGCGACGCTCGCCGCCCACGCGGTGACGCTGCAGATCGCCTCGGTCGCCTTCATGGTGCCGCTCGGCGTGTCGCAGGCCTCGACCGTCCGTGTCGGCACCGCCTTCGGCCGCGACGACCGACGCGGCGTCTTCGTCGCCGGCTGGACCGCGTTCGGCGTCGTCGTCGCCTGCATGGCGGCGACCGCGACCATCATGGTCACCCTGCCGAACCGGCTGATCGGCGCCTTCCTCGATGCCGCCGACCCGAGCGCCGCCGCGACCTTCGCGCTCGCCCGCGGCTTCCTGGCGCTCGCCGCCCTGTTCCAACTGGTCGACGGCATCCAGGTCGTCACCGCCGGCATGCTGCGCGGACTGCACGACACCCGCGTGCCGATGATGCTCGCCGCCGTCGGCTATTGGGGCCTCGGCCTGACCGCCTCGGTGCTGCTGTCGCTGCCCGCCGGCCTCGCCGGTCGCGGCATCTGGATGGGCCTCGCCCTCGGCCTCGGCTCCGTCGCCGTCGCCCTGACGCTGCGCTGGATCCGCCTGACGGGCCGCCCCCGCATCGCCTGAAGCGGACACATCGCCGCAGATCCGCAGAAATCGCCGCGCATTCGACTCATATTTCTCGATGTTGCCGAGAAACATCCGGCATTCCTTCAGGTTAAATTAACGCCCCTACGTCACTTTCGCTCGAAAGCGCCGGATTCCGCCCCCTGCGGACCACCGGGCAACGACGCGAACACGAGGAAACAATCCCTCCATGGCTCTCTTCTCGACCAACCGCAAAGCCGACGCCCGCCTCGAAGCCCTCGACCGGTCGCAGGCCGTGATCGAGTTCGCGCTGGACGGAACGATCATCGATGCCAACGCGAACTTCCTCGCGACGCTCGGCTACGCGATCGGTGAGATCAAGGGCCGAAATCACTCGATGTTCGTCGATCAGGCGACCCGCGAGAGCGAGGACTACCGCCGCTTCTGGAACGACCTGCGTGCCGGCCGCTTCCAGCGTGGCGAATTCGCCCGTGTCGGCAAGGGCGGCCGCGTGGTCTGGATCCAGGCGACCTACAACCCGATCCTCGACCGTACGGGCAAGCCGACGAGCGTCGTCAAATACGCCATCGACGTCACCGAGGAGAGGACCAAGGTCGCCGAGGAACGCGCCCTGATGGCGATGATCGACCGCACCCAGGCGGTGATCTCCTTCGAAATCGACGGCACCATCATCGACGCCAACACCAATTTCCTCTCGACGCTCGGCTACGGCGCGGGAGAGGTGCGCGGCAAGCATCACTCGATGTTCGTCGACACCAAGTATCGCGAGAGCGCCGACTATCGCGCCTTCTGGGAAGCGCTGCGTCAGGGTCGCGCCCAGCAGGGCGAGTTCAAGCGCATCGGCAAGGGCGGCCGCGAGGTGTGGATCCAGGCGACCTACGGACCGGTCGCCGATCTCTCCGGCAAGATCGTCAAGGTGGTGAAGATCGCCACCGACATCACCGACATGGTGCGCGAGCGCATGCGCCGCAACGACGTGCAGAAGGTGATCGACGAGGACCTCGGTGCCATCACCGACGCCGTCTCGCGCACCAACACCCAGGCGGCCACCGCCGTCGCCGCCTCGACCCAGACCTCGTCCAACGTCCAGGCCGTCGCGGCCGGCGCCGAGGAACTCGCCCATTCGGTGTCCGAGATCAGCCGTCAGCTCTCGCATGCGCTGGAGATCACCGGCGAGGCCGTGACCCAGGCCGACACGACCAATGCCACGATCACCACGCTGGTCTCGGCCACGCAGAAGATCGGCGAGGTCGTCGACCTGATCAACTCGATCGCCGCCCAGACCAACCTGCTCGCGCTCAACGCCACGATCGAAGCGGCGCGCGCCGGCGAGGCGGGCCGCGGCTTCGCCGTCGTCGCCTCCGAGGTCAAGAACCTCGCGACCCAGACGTCCAAGGCGACCGACGAGATCGGCGCCCAGATCGCCGAGGTGCAGAACAACACCCGTCAGGCGGTCGACGCCATCTCCGGCATCTCGGCGACCATCGCCAAGATCAACGAGATCTCCACCGCCATCGCCTCCGCCGTCGAGGAACAGGAAGCGGTGACCCGCGACATGTCGGAGAACATGCAGACCGCCGCCCGCGGCGTCGAGGTGATCGACCAGGGCATGCAGGCGATCGCCTCGGCCACCCGCGAGATCGACGACGCCACCCGCAAGGTCAAGGACGCCTCGCGCGCCATCGCCTGATCGACCGGCTCGATCCGACACGTCTTCGAACACCGCCCGCACCCCGGGCGGCGTTTCGCTTTTTCCCTCGACGACCGCGGCGCGATCGGCGAGCCTCGCGGGAAAGGAAGACGGGGGAGCGCCGATGGCCCGGATCGAGTTCTGGTACGAATTCGCGTCGAACTATTCCTGGCTCGCCGCGGTGCGGATCGAGGATCTGGCGCGGGACGCCGGCCACGAGGTGGTCTGGCGGCCCTTCCTGCTCGGCCCGATCTTCCGGGCGCAGGGGTGGAACTCCTCGCCCTTCAATCTCTTCCCCGCCAAGGGCCGCCACATGCGCCGCGACATGGAGCGCATCGCGCAGGCTCGCGGCCTGCCGCTGGTCTGGCCGGCGGTCTTTCCGGCGAACGGCCTCCTCGCCGCCCGCCTGGCGCTGGTCGGCGAGAGGCACGGCTTCGTCGCCGCCTTCAGCCGCGCCGTCTTCGCCGCGGAGTTCCAAGAGGGCCGCGACATTTCCGATCGCATCCTCCTCGCCGAGATCGTGACGTCGCTCGGCCTCGATGCCGAGGCGATGCTGGAGGCGGCCGGATCGGCGGAGACCAAGGCGGCGCTCGTCGCCCGCACCGAGGAGGCGACGGCCCGCGGCATCTTCGGCGCACCGAGCCTCTTCACCCCCGACGGCGAACTCTTCTGGGGCGACGATCGGCTCGAACAGGCGATCGCCTGGACATCGGCTCACCCGGCCTGACGCTCCGCGCCCGCCGCCCATTCCGCGGCGACGTCCGGATCCGTCTCGTCCGCCGCCCGGCGAGCTCGCTCCGCCGCGAAGCCCGCCGGATCGAGCCGCCCGAGCGCCCAGACCGCCGCACCGCGCACCACCGGGGCCGCATCGTCGAGCCGTTCGACGACCGCCGGCACGAAGGCCGGGTCCCCCGTGTTGCCGATGGCGACGAGCACGTTGCGCAGGAAACGGTCGCGGCCGATCCGCTTGACCGGCGAACCGACGAAGAGCGCCCGGAACGCCGCATCGTCGAGCCCGACGAGATCGCCGAGCCGCGGTCGCACCAGTTCGGGCCGCGCGATCAGCTTCGCTTCGCGCGCGGCCTCGGCGAAGCGGTTCCACGGGCAGACGGCGAGACAGTCGTCGCAGCCGTAGATCCGGTCGCCGATCGCGACGCGATGCTCGCGCGGGATCGGCCCGGCGTGTTCGATCGTCAGATAGGAGATGCAGGCCCGCGCATCGATGCGGAAGGGCTCCGGCAGCGCCCCCGTCGGGCAGACGTCGAGGCAGCGCCGGCACGAGCCGCAGTGTTGCTCCTCGGGCACGTCGAACGGCAGCTCCAGCGTCGTGAAGATCGAGCCGATGAAGAACCAGCCGCCGATCCTGCGCGAGATCGCCAGCGTCGACTTCGCCACCCAGGCGAGACCGGCCGCCTGCGCCAGCGGCTTCTCCATCACCGGCGCGGTGTCGACGAAGACCTTGAGGTCGCAAGCGGGCCCTTCCGCCCGCGCCGCGGCGGCGAGTTTGCCGGCGATCTCCTTGAGCCGACCCTTGATCAGTTCGTGATAGTCGCGATGGCGGGCATAGGCCGAGATCTCGCCGCGCCCGTCGTCGCGCGGCCCCTCGAGCGGGTTGGTCTCGGGACCGTAGTCGAAGGCGAAGACCAGGATCGAGCGGACCTCGGGCCACAGCACGCGCGGATCGGCGCGTCGCTCGGCCGTCTCCGCCATCCAGCCCATGGAACCGTGGTGCCCCGCCTCGAGGAAGCCGGCGAGATCGCGCGCGGCGTCGCCCAACGCGGCCGGATCGGCGATGCCGAAGGCGGAGAAGCCGAGCCGTTCGGCCTCGCGCGCCACCAGTCGGCGCAACCGCGGGGCCCTCTCGCCCGATCGTTCGGGCGCGACGGTCAATTGCGCTCTTCCGGCAGTCCCGGCAGCGGCTGGACCTCGATGCCCTCTTCGGAGAGCGAGGAGGCTTCCTCGGTGGTCGCCTCGCCCCAGATGCCCTGATGCTCGACCTCGCCGTAGTGCATCTTGCGGGCTTCCTCGGCGAAACGATCGCCGACGTAGGTGGCGTTCTCGGTCACCTTCTTGCGGATCTCGCGGATGGCGTCGAGCATCATCTTCTGAGCCCGGTCGGGCATCATCACGGTCTGTCGCCGTGCCGCGTCCTCGCGCTCGTCACGGGCGCGGCCGGACTGCACCGACGGCGCCATCAGCCCGCGCGAGATCGCCACCGATCCGCAGATCGGGCAGCTCACCAGACCGTCCGCGACCTGCGCGTCGAAATCGTCGGACGAACGGAACCAGCCCTCGAAGGAATGATCGCGATCGCACACCAGCGTGTAGTGGATCATGGCGTGCCCTCCCCGGCCGCCGACGCGAGTTCGAACGGCCGATCGTGCACCAGCGCCGGAACGCGGCCGCGCATCGTCGCCGACAGTTCCGGATCGACGTCGGCGAAGATCACACCGGGCTCGATCCCGGCTTCGGCGACGACCCGCCCCCAGGGGTCGACGATCAGCGAGTGGCCGAAGGTCTCCCGCCCGTTCTCGTGGACGCCGGCCTGCGCCGCCGCGATCACCCAGGCGCCGTTCTCGATCGCCCGGGCGCGCATCAGCACGTGCCAGTGCGCCTCCCCGGTCGGCCGCGTGAAGGCGGCCGGGATCGCCAGCATCGTCGCCCCGCCGTCGCGGCAGAGCGTTCGGTAGAGATGCGGGAAGCGCAGGTCGTAGCAGACCGTGAGGCCGAGCCGGCCGAAGGGCAGATCGACGGTGACGGCACGATCGCCGGCGACGTAGCGCGCGCTCTCGCGATAGACCTGCCCGTCGGCGAGCTGCACGTCGAAGAGATGGATCTTGTCGTAGCGCGCCAGGATCTCACCGGTCGGCGCGATGACGAAGGCGCGGTTCGCCGCCTTGGTGCCGTCGCCGACCTTGATCGCCAGCGAACCGAGGTGGAGGTGGATGCCCAGCTCCTTCGCCAGCCCGCGGGCATGGGCGAGCGTGCGATCGCCGTCCTCGAAGGCCAGCGTCTCGAACAGGCGCTTGGGGTCCTCGTCCATGATGCCGGTGGTCTCCGGCGTCTGGACATAGACCGCCCCGCCGGCCGCCGCCTCGCGCACCAGTGCGTCCATCGCCGCGATGTTGCCGTCGACCGAACGCGACGAGGTCATCTGGACGAGAGCAACGCGGAATGCGGTCATCACGGGTGTCCTTCAGGCCCCGGCGAGCAGCGGGTCGAGCCCGCCGCGCGCGTCGAGCGCATGGAGATCGTCGCAGCCGCCGACATGGGTCGCGCCGACGAAGATCTGAGGGAATGTATTGCGCCCCGACGCCGCGACCATCTCGCCGCGCACCGCCGGATCGCGGCTGGCGTTCTTCTCCTCGAAGGCGACGCCCTTGGAGGTCAGCAGCGCCTTGGCCATCGTGCAATAGGGGCAACCGTCGCGGGTGTAGACGAGAACGTGCGGCGTGGTCATCGATTCCTGCTTCGAACGCGGTTTCTCTCCCTCACCTCATATCGCGAGCGGACCGCCGGGAGCAACCCGCGCGAAGGTCAGCACGTCGACCCGGATCGCCCCCGCCCGCTTGAGCGCCCGCGTCGCCGCACTCGCCGTCGCTCCGGTGGTCAGGACGTCGTCGACGAGCACCACCCGCCGCCCGGCGACCGAGGCCTTGCGCGAGGCCGGCACGCGGAAGGCACCGCGCACGTTCGCCTGCCGTTCGGCCTCGGCGAGGCCGACCTGCGGCCGCGTCGCGCGGATGCGCATCAGGGCGGCGGTGTCGACCGGCACCCCGGTCGCCCGACCGATCTCGAAGGCCATCAGCGCCGCCTGATTGAAGGTCCTGACCCACAGTCGATTGCGATGGAGCGGCATCGGCACCAGGAGATCGGCATCGCCGAGGATCTCGCGCCCCGCCCGCGCCGTCATCCGGCCGACCAGCCGCGCCGCTTCCGTGCGGTCGCGATACTTCAGCGCCCGCACGAGTTCGCAGGCCGCCCCCTCGTAGAGCACCGCCGCCCGCGCCCGGTCGAAGACCGGCGGATCGGCGATGGCCGAGGCCGACAGCGCGCCGGGGCCGATGTCGTAGCCGAAGGGAATGCCGAGCCGTTCGCAATAGGGCCGTTCGATCTGGCGCAGCCCCGACCAGCAGTCGCCGCACAGCGCGTGCGCCCGCTCGACCGGCTTGCGGCAGGCGGTGCAGACCGGCGGCAGCACGAGATCGAAGAGCCCGCTGCCGACCCGCCGCGCCTCGTCCATCAGCCGGGCGAGAATGCGGGCGGCGATCGGCTCGCGCAGATCTTCCTCGGCTTCCTCGTCCCCCTTGCGCCCCATGGTCGACGCCTCCCGCACGAAGACTAGGCCGGTTCGCGTGGCCACGCGAGCGCCTTCCCATGCGGCAGCCCCCTTTGACGCGGCCCGTCGGGCCGTGCGAAGCAGGAGCCATGTCGATGCCGCCCCGCCTGTTCGATCGCGCCCTCCTCGCCGCCCGCCGAGCCCGTGCCCGTGCCCGGCCGCGTCCCGGCGCCGATTTCCTCCTCGCCCGCGTCGCCGAAGACCTCGACGATCGGCTGGCGACGGTGCTGCGCCGCTTCGAGCGCGCCGTCGATCTCGGCGCCTTCGCCGGTGCCGGCGCCGCCCGGCTCGCCGCCTCGGGCAAGGTCGGTCACGTCGTCACCGCCGGCCCCGACGCCGGATCGGTCGATCTCGTGGCCGACGAAGAGGCCCTGCCCTTCGCGCCCGCGAGCCTCGATCTCGTCGTCTCGCTCCTGTCGCTGCATCTCGTCGACGACCTGCCCGGCACGCTGGTGCAGATCCGCCGCGCCCTGGTGCCGGACGGTCTGTTCCTGGCGAGCCTGCTCGGCGGCCAGACGCTGCACGAGTTGCGCGACAGCCTCGCCGCCGCCGAGATCGAGCTGACCGGCGGCCTCTCGCCGCGCGTCGTGCCCTTCCTCGACATGCGCGATCTCGGCGGCCTCCTGCAGCGCGCCGGCTTCGCCCTGCCGGTGACCGACACCGACCGCGTCACCGTGCGCTACGCCAGCCTGTTCGATCTGATGGCCGATCTCCGGGCGATGGGGGCGACCAATCCGTTGGTCGAGCGTTCGCGCCGGCCGACCTCGCGGGCGTTCTTCCTGCGCGCCGCCGAGATCTATGCCGAACGCCACGCCGATCCCGACGGGCGCATCCGCGCCACCTTCGAGATCGTCTCGGCCTCGGGCTGGGTGCCGCACGAGAGCCAGCAGAAGCCGCTGCGCCCCGGCAGTGCCGCCATGCGACTGGCCGACGCGCTCCAGACGCGCGAAATCACCCTCGGTGAGGACACCGAAGGCGAGAGGTGATCCGACCGACGGATCGATGTCTCTCAGTTGGCGTTCTGCATGGCGTTGACCGCCTTGCCCGACATGCTCGTCCAGGCGTCGCCGACGCCGCCGCCGGTCGAACCGACCCCGGCGACGATCACCAGAATGATCAGCGCGGCGATCAGCCCGTACTCGACGGCCGTCGCGCCTCGCTCGTCCCGGGCAAGCGCGGCGATCAGGCGCTGGGCGGAGCTTCCCGGTGTCTCGTCGTGGTCACACATCGCTTCGCATTCGGCTGCCTCACCTCAGGAGTTCCAGGAGGTGGGGGATGATCGGCTCGTCCGCCGGCGGCATCGGGAACTCGCGCAGACGTTGTGGACGAACCCAGCTGAGTTCCTGCCCCTCGCGCCCGACGACGGTCCCCGTCCATCGACGGCATACCCAGAGTGGCATGAGCAGATGAAAATTCTCATAACCGTGGCTGGCGAATGTCAGGGGTGCGAGACAGGCCTCCTTGACCTCGATCCCGAGCTCCTCGTGGAGCTCGCGGATCAGCGTCTCTTCCGGCCGCTCGCCCGGCTCGACCTTGCCGCCGGGGAATTCCCACAGGCCCGCCATGGACTTGCCTTCGGGGCGCCGAGCGAGCAGCACGCGCCCGTCGGCATCGACGAGCGCCACCGCGGCGACGAGGACGATTCGCGCCATGCGCCTCAGCTCCGATAGTCGCCGTTGATGGCGACGTATTCCTTGGTGAGATCGCAGGTGTAGACCCGGTCCGACGCGTCGCCGAGACCGATCTCGACGCGAATGTCGATCTCGTCCTGCTTCATGTGGGCCGAAGCGGCGGCCTCCGAATAGGCCGGATCGCGCTCGCCCTCGACCGCCACGCGGACGTCGCCGAACCAGATCGCCAGCCGGTCGCGGTCGGCCGGCTCGCCGGCCTTGCCCACCGCCATGACGACGCGACCCCAGTTGGCGTCCTCGCCGGCGATCGCCGTCTTCACCAGCGGCGAGTTGGCGATCGACATGGCGATCCGCCGCGCCGACGCCTTGGAGACCGCGCCCTCGACGGTGACGGTGACGAACTTGCGCGCGCCCTCGCCGTCGCGGGCGACGAGCCGGGCGAGATCGAGCATCACGCCCTCGAGCGCCGCCTTGAAGGCCGGCAGACGCGGATCGTCGGCCGAGCCGATCGGCGCCTGGCCACGCGCGGCGGCCTTGCCCGTGGCGAAGGCGATGACCGTGTCGGAGGTCGAGGTGTCGCCGTCGATGGTCAGCGCGTTGTAGCTGTCGACGACGCCGGCCGAGACCAGACCCTGCAGCACCGCCGGATCGATCGCGACGTCGGTGAAGACGAAGGAGAGCATCGTCGCCATGTCGGGGGCGATCATGCCGGCGCCCTTGGCGATGCCGTTGATCGAGACCGCGACACCGCCGAGGTCGACCGTGCGGGTCGCGACCTTCGGGAAGGTGTCGGTGGTCATGATCGCCTCGGCCGCCGCGATGTAGGGGCCGTCGGCCACCCGCGTCGCGGTCTCGGCGAGCACGCCCTCGAACTTCGTCGGATCGAGCGGTTCGCCGATCACGCCGGTCGAGGCGAGGAAGACCTCCGACGGGGCGCAGCCGACGGCACGGGCGGCGATGTCGGCGGTGATCGTCACCGTCTCGACGCCCTTGCGACCGGTGAAGGCGTTGGCATTGCCGGAATTGACCACCAGCGCGCGGGCGGTGCCGCCGGTGAGGTTCTTCCGGCACCAGTCGACCGGCGCCGACGGGCACTTCGAGGTGGTGAAGACGCCCGCGACCGTCGTGCCGGGATCGAAGATCGCCAAGAGCACGTCGGTGCGGTTCTTGTACTTGATCCCGGCTTCGGCGGTGGCGAAGCGGACGCCTTCGATCGCCGGAAGGGTCGGGTTCGACTTGGGCGCGAGCGGCGAGACGGCGTGAGACATCGGATCGGTCACCTCGAGAAAGGACGGTCGCCGCCCGGTTTATCCGCCCCTCGCCCGCCGTCAAGGACTCTCGTCACAGGTTGCCCCTGCGGCGATCCAGCTCCCGGCGAGGCGCTGCACCAGCGGGATGATCGCGAAGACCATGCCCGAGACCATCAACGGAACGATGACGAGGGTGCGAAGCGGCAGCGGCCAGGCCGCCGTCCACGGCGAGAAGAGCTCGAGCAGCACCGTGATCAACGGCCACGCCCCGAGCATGACGCAGAGCGCGAAACGGACGCGCGGCGGCGTGAGGCGCCTCGGCGACAGACGCGACGCCACGGAGCGCCGGACCGACGGGCGCGGCGACGCGGGCTGCGCCGGCGAGGGATGCGCCGATCGGGCCGGCGGCTGCGCCCGCGAGCACGACGGCGCCGACGCCGACCGCAGCGGCGACGAAGACGAAGACGAAGACGAATGCGGATGCGGATGCGGATGCGGCGAAGAAGACGGATGTGGCGAAGAACGATCCTGGCCCATGACGGCACCTCCCGGACGGAACGATAATCGAAACGGCTCGTTTCGTTTCTATAAACTGAACGACCCGTTTCGTTTCGTCAAGAGGGGTGTTAGCATCGCCGTGCACGCAGCGACGTCCGCCGCGAAACCGCCGTCGCGGCCGACCGCCGCGGCGTCCGCGCGTCGCGCTGCCCGTGCCGAGGAGACCGTCGATGTCCGAAACCCCTGCCGAGACCGATCGGGCGCCGCACCGCCGCTCCGCCGGCCCGCGCCGCAGCGATGCCTCGCATCGGGCCATCCTCGACGCCGCCGAACGGCTGCTGGCCGAGAAGGGACCGGCCGGCCTCACCTTCGAGGCGGTCGCCCGTCTCGCCGGCGCCGGCAAGCCGACGATCTATCGCTGGTGGCCGACCCGCACGGCGCTGATGCTCGAGGTCTACGACCGCCGCAAGGTCGACGCCCTGTCGCGGCCCGACACCGGCAGCCTCGCCGGCGACCTGACCATTCTTCTCGGCGAGCTGTGGCGTTTCTGGCGCGAGGGCCCGGCGGGACGGGCCTATGCCGCGATCATCGCCGACGCCCAGAACGACGCCGCCGCCCAGGCCGCCTTCGCCGCGGTTCTGGCCGATCCCGACTTCCCGCTGACGCCGATCTTCGCCCGCGCCGTCGCCCGCGGCGAGATCGCCGACGCCGCCACCGCCGCGGTGCTGCGCGAATACGTCGCCGCGCTGAACTGGTTCCGCCTGCTCACCGGCCGCCTCGACGAGGCCGACATCCCCGCCCTCGTCGCCGGCCTGGTCGGCACCCTGCCGCACAAGGGGTGACACCGAAGACTCGAAGCTACGACCTTTATCGCCGTCGCGAAGGCCCTTCATGCTGAGGTGCGAGCGCAAGCGAGCCTCGAAGCGCGAAGGACCGTGGGGCACGCCCCGTCGACGACTTCGCCCTTCGAGGCCCGGCTTTGCCGGGCACCTCAGGGTGAAGCCGAACAGAAACGAGAGAACCGAAACGTCCTACGTCCGACCTGAGGCGCCTCGCAAAAAGAAGAGCCCCGGGCCTTGCGGACCGGGGCTCTTCGCATCGCGTCGTCGAACGACGGCGTTCGATCACTTCGCCGGAGCGGCCGGCGCAGCCGGGGCCGCGGGGGTCGGCGTCGCCGCCTTGATCGCCGCGTCGTCGACCTCGATCTTGGCGGCCTTCTTCAGCGCGTCGAGCTTCTGGGTGAAGACGTCGCCGATCACCGCCTGACGCACCTGATCCTTGACGTCGTCGAGGCTCGGGACCGGCTGCTTGCGCTTCTCCTCGAGCTTGATGACGTGGAAGCCGAACTGCGTCTTGACCGGCGCCTTGGCGGTCTCGCCCGGCTTCAGCTCCGCGACGGCCTTCTCGAAGTCCGGCACCATGTCGCCGGCGGCGAACCAGCCGAGGTCGCCGCCTTGCTTGGCCGAGCCCGGATCCTGCGACTTCTCCTCGGCGATCTTGGCGAAGTCGCCGCCCTTGGCGAGATCGGCGAGGATGGCCTTGGCCTCGTCCTCGGTCTTCACCAGCACGTGGCGGGCGTGGAACTCTTCCGGCGGGTTGAAGCCGGCGGCGTCCTTGTCGTAGCGCGCCTTGACCATCTCCGGCGTCACCGAGCCCTCGACCTTCGACTTCACGTACTCGGCGACCAGCAGCTGGGTGCGGACCTGGGCGATGCGCGCCTTGTAGTTCGGGCTGTCCTCGAGACCGTCCTTGGCGGCGGCCGCGGCGATGACGCGCATGTCGACCAGACGGTCGACCACGGTCTTCAGCCGCTCGGCCTCCGGCAGCTGGGCGAGCTGCGGCCCGAGCGAGGCCATCATCGCGGAGACGTCGGCCTGGGTGATCGCCTGGCCGTCGACCCGGGCGAAGACCTTGTCCTCGGCCATGGCCGCGCCGCCGAGGGCGATGCCGGCGAGAAGAGCGAGCGCGAGAGTGCGGAAGCTGCGGGTGCGGTTCATGGAGGAAGCGTTCCTGAAGACGGTGCGGGCAGGGCCGCGGAAGGGCGGGAGGGTCCGGTTCGCCGGCGCCTGGACGGCCCCGGCCTCGCGACGAGAGGGGACGGCCGATGTGGCGAACATATGACGCCGACCCTCCGTCGGACTTGACGAAGGTCGATTCGACGCGAGATTGGCGCGTCGCCGCGCCGTTGACAACCGCGGACCCCACTCTTATCTCGGACGTGCCGCCCGCGCCCCTCGGGTGCGGGCGTCGTTCGGCCGTGTTCGAACCTCGAGCCACCCGCCCCGCGTCGCACCCTCGTCGCATTCGGTCGGCAATGGGAGGAGCGCCGCGCCGGCGACCGCGGGATACGCCCGCGGGATCGGGTTGCGTCTTTCGACGCCGCCCGCCACAGAAGCCACGACCTCGAGGAAGGGCCAAGATGATCGGCCTCGGAACGCTCGCCAAGAAGCTCTTCGGCACCGCCAACGACCGCAAGATCAAGATGTATCGTCCGCGGGTCGATGCCATCGCCGCCCTCGAGCCCGAGCTCGTCAAGCTGACGGACGACGAACTGCGCGATCGCACGCGGCAGTTCCGCGAACAGCTCGCCGCCGGAACCGATCTCGACGATCTCCTCGTCCCCGCCTTCGCCACCGTGCGCGAAGCGGCCAAGCGCGTCATCGGCCAGCGTCACTACGACGTGCAGATGATCGGCGGCATGGTCCTCCACGAGGGCAAGATCTCGGAGATGAAGACCGGCGAAGGCAAGACGCTGGTCGCCACCCTCGCGGTCTATCTCAACGCGCTGCCGGCCAAGGGCGTCCACGTCGTCACCGTCAACGACTACCTCGCCAAGCGCGACGCCGAGTGGATGGCGCAGATCTACGGCTTCCTCGGGCTGACCACGGGCGTCATCGTCCACGGCATGTCCGACGAGGAGCGCAAGGCCGCCTACGCCTGCGACGTCACCTACGGCACCAACAACGAGCTCGGCTTCGACTATCTGCGCGACAACATGAAGTACGAGTTCGAGCAGATGGTGCAGCGCGGTCACGCCTACGCCATCGTCGACGAGGTGGACAGCATCCTGATCGACGAGGCGCGCACGCCGCTGATCATCTCCGGCCCGCTCGACGACCGCTCCGACCTCTACAACACCATCGACCGCTTCATCCCGGGCCTCAAGGCCAAGGAGGACTACGAGGTCGACGAGAAGCAGCGCTCCTCGTCCTTCACCGAAGCCGGCATGGTCAAGATCGAGCAGCAGCTCGCCGCCGCCGGCCTCCTCAAGGGCGACAATCTCTACGACGTCGAGAACGTCACCGTCGTCCACCACGTCAATCAGGCGCTGCGTGCCTACACGCTGTTCCAGCGCGACAAGGACTACATCGTCAAGGGCGGCGAGGTCATCATCATCGACGAGTTCACCGGCCGCATGATGCCCGGTCGTCGCTATTCGGAAGGCCTGCACCAGGCGCTCGAGGCCAAGGAACGCGTCCAGATCCAGCCCGAGAACCAGACCCTCGCCTCGATCACCTTCCAGAACTACTTCCGCATGTACGAGAAGCTCGCCGGCATGACCGGTACGGCGCTGACCGAAGCGGACGAGTTCCTCGACATCTACGGGCTCGAAGTGCTCGAGATCCCGACCAATCTGCCGATTTCCCGCGTCGACGAGGACGACGAGGTCTATCGCACCGAGGCCGAGAAGCTGCGCGCGGTGATCCGTCTGATCACCGAATGCCACGAGGCCGGCCAGCCGATCCTCGTCGGTACGACGTCGATCGAGAAGTCCGAGCATCTGGCCGAGGAGCTGAAGAAGGAGGGTTACCGCCAGGTCGACCTGACCGATCCTTCGGCGATCGCCATGATCTACAAGGGCGCCGACGGCGAGAAGGTCTTCACCGTCCTGAACGCCCGCTATCACGAGCAGGAAGCCGTGATCGTGGCGCAGGCGGGTCTGCCCGGTGCCATCACCATCGCCACCAACATGGCCGGCCGCGGCACCGACATCCAGCTCGGCGGCAACGCCGACATGCGCATCCGCTACGAGCTCGCCGAGGTGCCGGAAGGCCCCGGCCGCGACGAGGCCGCCAGCGCGATCCGTGCCTCCGTCGCCTTGCTCAAGGAGAAGGCGCTGAAGGCCGGCGGTCTCTACGTGCTCGGCACCGAGCGCCACGAGAGCCGCCGCATCGACAACCAGCTGCGCGGCCGCTCCGGCCGTCAGGGCGACCCCGGCCACTCCAAGTTCTTCCTGTCGCTGCAGGACGATCTGATGCGCATCTTCGGCACCGACCGCATGGACGGCATGCTGCAGAAGCTCGGTCTCAAGGAGGACGAGGCGATCGTCCATCCCTGGATCAACAAGGCTCTGGAGAAGGCGCAGCAGAAGGTCGAGGCCCGCAACTTCGACATCCGCAAGAACATCCTCAAGTTCGACAACGTCATGAACGACCAGCGCAAGGTGGTCTTCGAGCAGCGCGTCGAGCTGATGACCGGCGAGGACGTCGAGGAGACCGTGACGTCGATGCGTCACGACGCCATCCACGACCTCGTCAAGAAGCACATCCCCGAGCACGCCTATCCCGAACAGTGGGACGTGCCCGGCCTGCACGACGAGATCGCCGACATGCTCGGCATGGAACTGGCGATCTCCGACTGGGCCAAGGAAGAGGGCATCGCCGAGGACGAGGTGATCCACCGCGTCACCGCCGCCGCCGACGCCATCATGGACGACAAGACCGAGCGCTTCGGTCCCGAGACCATGCGCTACGTCGAGAAGGCCGTGCTGCTGCAGACCCTCGACCACCTGTGGCGCGAGCATCTCGTCACCCTCGACCACCTGCGTCAGGTCATCGGCTTCCGCGGCTACGCCCAGCGCGATCCGCTGAACGAGTACAAGACCGAGGCCTTCACCCTGTTCGAGGCCCTGCTGACCGGCCTGCGCCGCGCCGTCACCGCCCAGATGATGCGCGTCGAACTGGCCCCGGCCGAGCCGCAGCCGATCGAAGGCGTCGCGGCGAGCCATCTCGACGCCTCGACCGGTCGCGACCAGATCACTGGCGACGCGCCGCTCGGCCGCGCCGTCGATCCGGCCGATCCGACCACCTGGGGCCAGGTCGCGCGCAACGCGCCCTGCCCCTGCGGCTCGGGCAAGAAGTACAAGCACTGCCACGGCGCCTTCGCCTGACCGGGCGACGCCACCACCTTCGCGAAGGCCGCCTCCGGGCGGCCTTCGTCGTTTCGGGGGGACTCGGGGGCGCGACGTCGTGGAGACGTGCTACGACACGACGGGCATCACGGGTCCCATGCCGTGGACTGCCCGCTCCTCCCGAGGGAGACCACCTCCGATGTCGGATCTCGTCTACCGTTGCGACTACGCCGGCACGCCCTGCGGACGGGGCGAACTGGCGCGGCTGATCCGCGACGTCTTCGCACTCGACGTCTCGCCCCTCGATCGGCTCGGCCACGATCCGAGCGTCTTCGCCTTCGGCTGGTGGCACGGCGACGCGTTGGTCGCCAACGTGAGCCTCTTCGACATGACCCTGTGGCTCGACGGGTGCCGCGTCGAGGCCCTCGGGGTGCAGTCGGTGGCGGTGCGGCCCGATTGGCGCGGCCGCGGTCTCTTCCGCGATCTGATGACGAGGGCGCTCACCCATGCCGAGACGCGGAGCGATCGCCTCGTCCTCTACACCGGAACCCCGTCGCTCTACCGCCCCTTCGGCTTTCGCCCGATCGGCGAGACCGTCTTCGAAGGCCCGATCGCCGCGACGGGCGCCGCCACGAACCGCCGCCGCCTGTCGCTCGGCGACGACGCCGATCTCGCCCTCGTCCACGCACTCTTCGCCCGCCGGACCCCGGTCTCCCGCGTCTGTGCGGGGGTCGATCATCCGGCACTCTTCCTCCTCGAGGCGGTGGAGAGCCCGGAGATCACCCTCTTTCATCTCCCCGATCTCGACGCCGTCGTGGCGATCGAGGAGGACGAGACCGTCCTCGAGCTCCTCGACGTCGTCGCGCCCGAGATCCCGCCGCTCACGGCGATCGCCGCGGCGTTGGGGACCACCGCCGCGTTCGCCAGGGTCCACGTCACCCCCGATCGCCTCGACTGGCGCGCGGCGCGGCCCGTCGCCGACGAGACCGGCCTGATGGTACGCGGGCCCTGGCTCGCGCCGGGAACCCCGGCCATCCTGTCGCCGATGCACGTCTGAGGAACGGCCCGACGGGCGGGGAGGCCGCGACGGCCGCAGCCCCCCCGTCGGTTGCGTCACAGCGGCCGGCCGAGCCGCTTCTCCAGCTCGCGCCGTTCCCAGGCCGGCCCCCAGACCGAGAAGCCGGAGAGGCGCAGCGCCCTGAAGGCGAGCCCCAGCCCCCAGAACAGTGCCGGATAGACAGCCCAGGGATGCTGTGGCGCGACGACGAAATTGAGCGCCGCGAGTGCGGGGATCACCACCGCATAGGCGACGAGCCCGATCTGGAGGCGGCGCTTCTGCCGGATGTGGTCGACGGCGAGCAGAAGCTCGGCGTCGAGCGACGAGGTGACGGGTGCGGTGATGTCTGTCATGGCGGGTTCCCTCAGGGTCGAGAAGTCGACGTCGAAGGCAGCGGCCAGGGACTTCAGGGACTCGACGCTCGCCGTCTCGCCCCGTTCGATGCGTTGGATGGTGCGGACGCTGAGACCGCTGACGAGCGCCAGCTGTTCCTGCGTCCACCCCTTCTTCAGTCTCTCGATCTGTACCGACATCGAAACGCCCTCCGTCTGCCACCCGGAGAGTGGCCTCGGACCGTCGCGTCTCGCCACGACACGATCACGACGCCGGCCCGACAGCGGCCCGCCACGGACCCGCCGCGACGCAGGTCCCGAAAAGACGAAGAGCCGCGACGGTGCCCCGCGCGGCTCTTCGGTGAATGCGAGACCCTTCTGCGACCGATCAGCCGCCGAAGGGATTGATCTTCTTCCACAGCGGCTTCTCCTCGCCGCCGTTGACCGCGGCGGCGGCCGGGTCGGCCGGCTTCGAGGGCTGGCCGAAGGACAGGAAGCGCTCGGAGAAGCTGGCCGTAGGCGCCTCGGCGGGCACCGTCGGCGCGGCGGCGACCTGGGTCGGCAGGCCGCGCGGCGAGGGCTTGGGCAGCGGCACCGCGAAGGGCGTGCCGGCCATCGAGGTGTCGCCGACCTCGTCGACCTCCGGCTTGGCGCCGAGCCACGAGGCGATCTTGGTGCCGGGCTTGGGCTTGGCCTTCTCCTCGGCCTCGGCGATGGCGCGCTGTTCGATCTTGCGCGCCTTCTCTTCCTCGGCCTTGGCGTGTTCGTCGAGTTCGGCGACGGCGACCTTGAAGGCCTTCTCGTCGGCGGCTTCCTTGGCCGCGACCGCCTGCTTGAGATCGCCCGGGACCTCGTAGCTCGGGCAGGCGCCGGTCGGATTGAACATCGTCGAATTGGGGTCGGTCGTCTGGGCGCCGAAGACGTAGCGCTTCTCGCAGACGTCGACCTTGGGCTCGAGCTTGGTCACCTCGAACTGGTCGGCGCCTTCCTTCAGGTTCTTCCAGAAGGCCATGTTCGGGTTCTTGCGATACTTGGCGAAGTTCTCCGCCGTCATCTTGAACGGGAAGGCCTGGAGCTGGAAGCCCTTCTGGCCGCCGTTGAAGGCCTCGCGCGCCAGCGCGTAGAGCTCTTCGACCTGCTCGTCGGTGACGATGAAGCAGCCGGCCGAGTTGACGCAGCTGCCGTGCACCATGACGGCCGAACCGGTGCGGTTCCAGGCGCGGTCGAAGGCGTTGGGATAGCCGACGTCATAGGCGAGGTGGAACTGCGAGTTGGGGTTCATCCGCCCCGGCGTGACGGTGTAGAAGCCCTCGGGCGACTGCTTGTCGCCTTCGCGGATCTTCGGACCGATCGTGCCGCCCCAGGTGCACAGCGGATAGCTCTTGAGCATGGCATAGCGGCCGGTGCGGTCGCGCTTCCACACTTCGAGAGTCGACTCCTGCTTGTAGACGCGCACGAGGATCGGATCCTCCTTGCGCATGCCCTTGGTCTCCATCAGGGCGAGCACCTCGGGCTTCAACGGCTTGAGGTGCTTGGTAGACCCACCGAGGGACGACTGCATGTCGTCCTGACAGGAGGCCACGAGGAGCCCGATCGACACGGCCGTGAAGAGCCGCAGCATCGTCTTGATCGCCATCTTCCACCCGAACGCGACGCGATCCGCATAGGTCCCGCGCCTCGACGACACGCGACCGTTCGAATCCGTTTGCCACATCGCGCCGATCCCTCGATCGCCGCGGCGGCCTGCAGACGTCAGCTTAGGTCCCCGACCTTGCGACTTGGTTACCGATTTGCCAACCGGTCCCCGAGCGATCCGGAGATTCCCCCAGAACGTCGACCCAGTCTAGCAGATAACCACCCATTGCGGCAAAACCGCGTTGCTGCGGATCCCTCAGAGCGAACGGCCGATCGCCAGGAACTTCTCGTGGCGGGCGTCGCGCAGCTGGTCGGGGGTCAGCGCCGAGAGATCGGCCAGCGCCTTCTCGATCGCGTCGCCGACCGCGCCGATCACTTTTTCCGGAGCGCGGTGCGCGCCGCCCAGCGGCTCGGCGACGACGCCGTCGACGACCTTGAAGCCGAAGAGGTCCTGCGCCGTGATCTTCATGCCGGTCGCCGCGTCCTGCGCCCGGGCGCTGTCGCGCCACAGGATCGAGGCCGCACCCTCCGGCGAGATCACCGAATAGATCGCATGCTCCAGCATGTAGACCCGGTTGGTCGCGGCGATGGCGATGGCGCCGCCCGAACCGCCCTCGCCGATGATCACCGAGACGTTCGGCACGCCGAGGCCGAGGCAGGCGTCGGTCGAGCGCGCGATGGCTTCCGCCTGACCGCGCTCCTCGGCGCCGATGCCGGGATAGGCGCCGGCGGTGTCGACGAGGCTGACGACCGGCAGGCCGAAGCGCTCCGCCGTCTCCATCAGGCGCACCGCCTTGCGATAGCCCTCGGGCTTGGCCATGCCGAAATTGTGCTTGATGCGGGTCGCGGTGTCCGAGCCCTTCTCGTGGCCCATGATGCACACCGGCTGACCGCGGAAACGGCCGAAGCCGCCGACGATCGCCGCGTCCTCGCCGAAGGCGCGGTCGCCGGCCATCGGCGTGAAGTCCTCGACCAGCGCGCCGACGTAGTCGACGAAATGCGGCCGGTCGGGATGGCGCGCCACCAGCGTCTTCTGCCAGGGGCTGAGCTTCTGGTAGATCTCGGCGAGCGCCTGCGACGCCTTCGCCTCGAGCTTGGCGATCTCGTCCTTGACGTCGACCGCCGAGCCCTTCTCGGCGAGCGTGCGCAGTTCCTGGATCTGCCCTTCGAGGTCGGCGATCGGCTTTTCGAATTCGAGATAGCTGCGCATGTCCGGATCGTCCGTTCTCGGCGGAAGCGGGCGCGTCGGCGGGTGCCGCCGTCCCCTCTTCCTCGCCTCGCTCGACCGGTCGCGACGACCGTCGCGCCGGACGTGTCCGGCGAGGCTTGGCGGCGGCAAATCGCCATGACCCGACACGAATGTCAAGTTTGCGCCCGCGACGCCTCGCCCTCGGCATCCCCCGATGCCGCAACGGCAGCCGAGCCGGGTGGAATCGCGATCTCGCCCCGCCCCCGAAACGGTCTCCGACCGGCCGTCGAAGATACGTGCATGCTCATGATGCAGTCGCAATTGTTGCTCGAGAATTGACCAATCGCTCGCATCTCGAGCGTGCGTCGACGGCGAACGGCCGTGCGCCGCCGACGCACGAATGGCGCAACTCGTTGATTTATTTCAATCCGCTGCACTGCGGCACGATTGGCACGGCACCTGCAAAGGAGATCCCGGTCAACGACGACCCAACGTCCACCAATTCGACCCATCGACGGGATCGAGCGGTAGGGGCGGTTCTCGAACCCGCGGCACGACCTTTCCGGTCCTTTCGCCGTCACATCGATGAACCGGGTCGTACGTTCTCGCGCCCGTCTCGGGCCGCGCCGTGACCACTCCCTCGCCGTTCGCACTCGACACGATCAACCGAGGGGGTTCCATGTCGAACACGCCGTTCAATGCCGGGCCGTCGCGCCGCCGCTTCCTGCTCTCCACCGCCGCGCTCGGTGCCGCGACGCTGGTTTCGACCTCGGTCGTGACCCGCGCGCTCGCCGCACCGCTCGCGCTGGAGAAGGACGTCGTCAAGCTCGGCTTCATCAAGCTGACCGACATGGCGCCGCTGGCGATCGCCCAGGAGAAGGGCTTCTTCGAGGACGAGGGCCTGCAGGTCCAACTCGAGGCGCAAGCCAACTGGAAGGTCAACCTCGACCGCGTCATCACCGGCGAGCTCGACGGTGCCCACATGCTGGCCGGCCAGCCGATCGGCGCCACCATCGGCTTCGGCACCAAGGCCGAAGTGATCACGCCGCTGTCGATGGACCTCAACGGCAACGCCATCACCGTCTCCAACGCCGTGTGGGCGGAGATGAAGAAGCACGTCCCGGCCGGCCCCGACGGCAAGCCGGTCCATCCGATCTCGGCCTCGAGCCTGAAGCCGGTGATCGACAAGCTGAAGGCCGAGGGCAAGGCCTTCAACATGGGCATGGTCTTCCCGGTCTCCACCCACAACTACGAACTGCGCTACTGGCTCGCCGCCGGCGGCATCCATCCGGGCTTCTATTCGCCCGAGAACGTCTCCGGCCAGATCCTCGCCGAGGCGCTGCTTTCGGTGACGCCCCCACCGCAGATGCCGGCCACCATGGAGGCCGGCACCATCATGGGCTACTGCGTCGGCGAGCCGTGGAACCAGGCCGCCGTGTTCAAGGGCATCGGCGTGCCGGTGATCACCGACGACGAGATCTGGAAGAACAACCCGGAGAAGGTCTTCGGCGTCACGAAGAAGTGGGCCGAGGAGAACCCCAACACGCTGCTCGCCATCACCAAGGCGATGATCCGCGCCTGCCAGTGGCTCGACGAGGGCAACGGCAAGAACCGCGCGGAAGCCGTGAAGATCCTGGCGAAGCCCGACTATGTCGGCGCCGACGAGAAGGTCATCGCCAACTCGATGACCGGCACCTTCGAATACGAGAAGGGCGACAAGCGTCCGGTCCCGGACTTCAACGTCTTCTTCAGGTACTTCGCCACCTACCCCTATCTCTCCGACGCCGTCTGGTACCTGACCCAGATGCGCCGCTGGGGCCAGATCCCGGAGGCGAAGTCGGACGACTGGTACGCCGAGACCGCGAAGAAGGTCTATCGCCCGGACATCTACCTGAAGGCGGCCGCGGCGCTGATCGCCGAAGGCAAGGCGAAACGGGAAGACTTCCCCTTCGGCTCCGACGGCTACAAGGCGGTCGACGCCGGCTTCATGGACAAGGTCCCCTTCGACGGCAAGAAGCCCAACGCCTACATCGACGCCCTCGCGATCGGCCTCAAGGGCCGCGAGAAGATCGTCGGCAACGCCGTCCAGGGCTGAGACCCCGCGCCCGGAGCCACGGCTCCGGGCCTCGGGCGGGGCCTCGGCCCCGTCCCTTCCCCGAACGACCCGTGACCGAGCCCGGTGGATGTCGCCGCGGCTCCAGCGAAGATGGATCGACCCATGACCGTCGCCACCGACCCGCTCCTCGCCGATGCCGCCACGACGGCCGAACGCGAAGCCCGCCGCCAGCGCTGGTTCGCGCGCATCACCCGGATCGAGGGCTGGCTCTCGGTCTTCGGCCTCGGCTTCGTCGTGCCGATCCTGAGGATCGTCGGCGGCGACAGCCCGAAGGCGCAAGGCCGCGAACTGTGGCGGCTGGCCGGCGTGCCGGTCCTGGCGATCGTGATCTTCCTCGCGCTGTGGGGCACGCTCGCCCCCCGCATCCAGACCTCGCTCGGCGCCATTCCCGGCCCGGCGGCCGTATGGGAGCAGTTCGGCGTGCTGATCGCCGACCATGCCGCCGAGCGCGCCAAGGAGGCGGCGTTCTACGAGCGGCAGGACAAGCGGATCGCCGAGGCGCGCGCCGCCAACCCGCCGGTCGAGATCAAGGCGAAGTCCTATGTCGGCAAGCCGACCTACGTCGACAAGATCCTGACCTCGCTGAAGACCGTCTTCACCGGCTTCCTCATCGGCACGCTGGTCGCCGTGCCGCTCGGCATCCTCGCCGGCCTGTCGCCGACGGTGAACGCCGCGATCAATCCCTTCGTGCAGATCTTCAAGCCGGTGAGCCCGCTCGCCTGGCTGCCGCTCGTCACCATGGTCGTCTCGGCGCTCTACACCTCGAACGACCCGATGTTCGAGAAGTCCTTCCTGGTCTCGGCGATCACCGTGACGCTGTGCTCGCTGTGGCCGACGCTGATCAACACCTCGCTCGGCGTCGCCTCGATCGACAAGGACCTGATGAACGTCGCCAAGGTGCTGCGCCTCGGCTGGGCGAAGAAGGTCTTCAAGCTCGTCATCCCGTCGTCGCTGCCGCTGATCTTCACCGGCATGCGCCTGTCGCTGGGCGTGGGCTGGATGGTGCTGATCGCCGCCGAAATGCTCGCCCAGAACCCCGGCCTCGGCAAGTTCGTGTGGGACGAGTTCCAGAACGGCTCGGCCGCCTCGCTCGCCCGCATCATGGTCGCCGTCTTCACCATCGGCATCATCGGCTTCCTGCTCGACCGCGTGATGTACGCGCTGCAGGCCGCCTTCACCTTCTCCGCCAAGCGCTGAGGGAGGAAGCCATGAGCGATCCGACCCCGATCATCGAACTGAAGCACGTCTCGAAGTCCTACGGCTCCGGCGACGGCGTCACCCACGTGCTCGCCGACGTCAACCTCTCGATCCGCGACGGCGAGTTCGTCGCCATCCTCGGCTTCTCGGGCTCCGGCAAGACGACGCTGATCTCGACCATCGCCGGCCTCGTGATGCCCGACAGCGGCGAGGCACTGATGAAGGGCGAGCCGATCCGCGCGCCGGGACCGGAACGCGGCATCGTCTTCCAGTCCTATTCGCTGATGCCCTGGCTCACCGTCCACGGCAACATCATGCTGGCGGTCGAGACCGTGTTCCCGCACGAGACCGCCGCCGAGCGCGAGGCGCGCGTCGCCAAATACATCGACATGGTCGGACTGACGCATGCCCGCGACCGTCGCCCGGCCGAGCTCTCCGGCGGCATGCGCCAGCGCGTCGGCATCGCCCGGGCGCTCGCCATGAGCCCGGAGGTGCTGCTCCTCGACGAGCCGCTCTCGGCGCTCGACGCGCTGACCCGCGCCAAGCTCGGCGACGAGATCGAGCGCATCTGGGAGCAGGACAAGAAGACCGTCGTCCTCGTCACCAACGACGTCGACGAGGCGCTCCTCCTCGCCGATCGCATCATCCCGCTGACCGTCGGCCCCGGCGCGACGCTGGCCAAGGAGTTCGTCGTCGACCTGCCGCGCCCGCGCGACCGCACGGCGTCGAGCCACGATCCCGCCTTCAAGCGCCTGCGCGCCGAGATCACCCAGTGCCTGATGGACATGGGCATCGCCGAAGGCGGCGACGCCGACGACGGCCGCACGCTGCCCAACGTCATTCCCGTCCACTTCCGCGAGGACGTGGCACGCGTGAAGGCCGCCGCCCGCGAGGCCCGCGCCGCGATGAAGAACGGCTCCCCCCTGCCGAAGGCCTGGGCCGAGGCCGCCCGGCCGAAGACCGGCATCGTCGAGCGCTTCGTCGAGTTCGACGAGGTGAAGAAGATCTACCCGACGCCCAAGGGCCCGCTGACCGTCGTCGACGGCTTCGATCTCAACATGAGGCGCGGCGAGTTCGTCTCGCTGATCGGCCATTCCGGCTGCGGCAAGTCGACGGTTCTGACCATGGTCGCCGGCCTCACCGACGTGTCGCTGGGCGGCATCGTGCTCGACGGTCGCGAGGTCGATCAGGCCGGCCCCGACCGCGCCGTGGTGTTCCAGGCGCCGAGCCTCTTCCCCTGGCTCTCGGCCCGCGAGAACGTTCTTCTCGGCTGCGACGAGGTCTATCCGACCGCGACCAGGGCCGAGAAGGCCGAGATCGCCGACTACTACCTCGCCCGCGTCGGCCTCGCCGACAGTCTCGACAAGCCCGCCTCCGACATGTCGAACGGCATGCGCCAGCGGGTCGGCATCGCCCGCGCCTTCGCGCTGTCGCCGAAGCTGCTGCTGCTCGACGAGCCCTTCGGCATGCTCGACAGCCTGACGCGCTGGCAGCTGCAGGAAGTGCTGATGGAGGTGTGGACCCGCACCCGCGTCACCGCGATCTGCGTCACCCACGACGTCGACGAGGCGATCCTGCTCGCCGACCGCGTGGTGATGATGACCAACGGCCCGAACGCCAAGATCGGCAAGATCGTCGAGATCGACATGCCGCGCCCGCGCACCCGTCGCGCCCTGCTCGAACACCCCCGCTACTGGGAGTACCGCGAGGAGATCCACTCCTTCCTCGCCGAATACGAGCACGGCGCCACGCCCGCCAAACCCCGCGCAACCGCCGACGCCGGCGCCGGTCGTCCGGCCCGCGCGGTCGCCGCCCAGCATTCGTGAGCGAGGTTCCCATGACCGCACCCGCCCCCCAGAAACTCGTCGTCGTCGGCGCCGGCATGGCCTCCGGCCGTGCCCTCGAATACCTCTTCGAGGCAGACCGCTCCGCCTATGACGTGACGCTGTTCAACGCCGAACCGCGCGGCAACTACAACCGCATCATGCTGTCGCCGGTCCTCTCCGGCGAGAAGACCTACGAGGAGATCGTCACCCACGACGACGCCTGGTACGCCGCAAACGGCGTCGCCTGCCGCTTCGGCGAGCGCGTCGTGGCGATCGACACCAAGGCCAGGACGGTCACCGGCGAGAAGGGCACGGTCTCCTACGACAAGCTCGTCATCGCCACCGGCTCCGCCCCCTTCATCATCCCGGTTCCCGGCAAGGACCTCCCCGGCGTCGTCGCCTATCGCGACCTCGACGACACCAGCGCGATGATCGCCGCGGCGAAGCCCGACACCCGTGCCGTCGTCATCGGCGGCGGCCTCCTCGGTCTCGAGGCGGCGGCGGGTCTCAGGCTCCGCGGCATGGAGGTGACGGTCGTCCACCTGATGGGCCACCTGATGGAGCGTCAGCTCGACGAATCCGCCGGCTGGCTCCTGAAGCGCGACCTCGAGAAGCGCGGCATCACGGTGCTGCTCAATGCCTCGACCAAGGCGATCCTCGGCGAGACTCGCGTCGAAGGCGTCGAACTCGCCGACGGCACGCTGATCCCCGCCGATCTCGTCGTCATGGCCGTCGGCATCCGTCCGGAGACGACCGTCGCCCGCGCCGCCGGCCTCATGGTCAACCGCGGCGTCCTCGTCTCGCAGCAGATGGTGACCTCCGACCCGGACGTGCTGGCGCTCGGCGAATGCGTCGAGTTCGAAGGCCAGCTCTTCGGCCTCGTCGCCCCCCTCTTCGATCAGGCCAAGGTCCTCGCCGCGACGCTGCTCGGCCGGGACGCCGCCTTCGCGCCGAAGGAACTCTCGACCAAGCTCAAGGTCACCGGCTGCGATCTCTTCTCGGCCGGCGACTTCACCTCCGCCGAGGGCCGCGAGGACATCGTGCTGCGCGATCCGGCACGTGGTCAGTATCGCCGCCTCGTGCTCGAGGGCGATCGTCTCGTCGGCGCCGTGATGTACGGCGACACCGCCGAGGGCGCGTGGTTCTTCGACCTGATCCGCGACAAGACCGACGTCGCCGCCATGCGCGACACCCTGATCTTCGGCGCCGCCCATCAGGGGAGCGCCCCGCTGGACCCTACGGCGGCCGTTGCAGCCTTGCCGGATGAGGCGGAAATCTGCGGCTGCAACGGCGTCTGCAAGGGAACGATCGTCCGCGCGATCAAGGACGGGGGCCTGACCTCGCTCGACGAGGTCCGGGCCGTCACCAAGGCCTCGGGCTCCTGCGGCCAGTGCACGCCGAAGGTCGAGCATGTGATCGCCGCCACGCTGGGCGCCGCCTTCGCCGGCCCCACCCGCAAGACCATGTGCAAATGCACTGAGCATACACATGGCGAGGTCCGCGAACTGATCCGCTCCAAGGGTCTGAAGTCGATCCCGGCGGTGATGCAGGAACTCGGCTGGAAGACGCCGAACGGCTGTTCGACCTGCCGCCCGGCGCTCAACTACTACCTCGTCTGCGACTTCCCCGGCGAATACGTCGACGACGGCCGCTCGCGCTTCGTCAACGAACGCCTCCACGCCAACATCCAGAAGGACGGCACCTTCTCGGTCGTCCCGCGCATGTGGGGCGGCCTGACGACGGCGGCGGAACTGCGCGCCATCGCCGACATCGCCGAGAAGCACGCCGTGCCGCTCGTCAAGATGACCGGCGGCCAGCGCATCGACCTCCTCGGCGTGCCGAAGGAAAACCTCACCGCGATCTGGAAGGACCTCAACGACGCCGGCATGGTCTCCGGCCACGCCTATTCCAAGGGCCTCAGGACGGTGAAGACCTGCGTCGGCAAGACCTGGTGCCGCTTCGGCACGCAGGACAGCATGGGCCTCGGCGTCAGGCTCGAGAAGCTGATGTGGGGCTCGTGGACACCGGCCAAGGTCAAGCTCGGCGTCTCCGGCTGCCCGCGCAACTGCTCGGAGGCGACGATCAAGGACATCGGCGTCGTCTGCGTCGACAGTGGCTACGACATCCACATCTCGGGCGCCGCCGGCCTCCATGTGCGCCCGACCGACCTCCTCTGCCACGTCGAGACCGAGGAGGAGGTGCTCGAGTACTCGGCCGCGCTGCTGCAGATGTACCGCGAGGGCGGGCTCTATCTCGAGCGGATCTACAAGTGGCAGGACCGCGTCGGCCTCGACACGATCAAGGCGGCGATCGTCGAGGACGCCGCCTCGCGCAAGGCCTTCCACGAGCGCTTCCTCCATTCGCAGAGCTTCGCGCAGATCGACCCCTGGGCCGAGCGCGTCGCCGGCACCGACGCCCACGAGTTCGAACCCCTGACCATCGTCCCGGCGCTCGCCGCCGAATGAGGAGATCCGCCATGACGCAATGGTACGACCTCGGACCGATCGACGAGATCCCGCCGCTCTCCGCCCGCACCGTCCGCATCGCCGGCCGCGAGATCGCGGTCTTCCGCACCGCCGACGGCGATGCCTTCGCCCTGGAGAACCGCTGCCCGCACCGTGGCGGCCCGCTCGCCGACGGCATCGTCCATGGCCGCAAGGTCGCCTGCCCGCTGCACAATTGGGTGATCGACCTCGCCTCGGGCGACGCCACCGGCGCCGACGAGGGCTGCGCGGCGGCCTTCCCGGTCGAGGTCGAAGCCGGCCGCCTCCGCCTCGGCATCGCACCCGAGGCGCTCGCCGCCGAGTGAGTCGGAGAAGGTGGTTCGGCCGATGGTGCCTGGCACCGCGAGACCGAACGCCCCCCTCCCTGTCCCTCCCCCTCGAGGGGGGAGGGGACCCGGCAGAACCGGCCTTCGTGACAGCGCATCCCTCGCGCGGCGCGGTTCCTTTTCGAAGGCCCTCGCCGCACCGCCCTCTCCCCCCTCGAGGGGGAGAGACGGAGAGGGGGGGGCGAAGCGAAAGCGGAGCTCCCGGCACCTCCCCAGACCATCCCCGGCCGACACCCGTCGCCGAAGGAGACCCGCATGTCCGACATCGTCCGTTCGACCCTCACCACCTGCCCCTATTGCGGCACCGGCTGCGGCGTGAAGGCCGACGTCCATGCCGACGGTCGGGTGACGGTTTCCGGCGATCCGGATCATCCGGCGAATTTCGGCCGCCTCTGCGTCAAGGGCTCGGCGCTGGCCGAGACCTTGACCCGGGAGGGTCGGCTCACCCACCCCGCGATCGACGGCGCCCGCGCCACCTGGGACGACGCGCTCGACCGCGTGGCCTCGACCTTCCGCGCCGCGATCGACGAACACGGGCCGGATTCGGTCGCGCTCTATCTCTCCGGCCAGATCCTCACCGAGGATTATTACGTCGCCAACAAGCTGATGAAGGGCTTCGTCGGTTCCGCCAACGTCGACACCAACTCGCGCCTCTGCATGGCCTCGTCGGTCGCCGGCCACAAGCGCGCCTTCGGCACCGACACCGTGCCGCAGACCTACGAGGACCTCGAGAAGGCCGATCTCGTCGTCCTCGTCGGCTCGAACCTCGCCTGGTGCCACCCGGTGCTCTACCAGCGCCTCGCCGCCGCCAAGGCGGCGCGCCCGCGCATGCGCGTCGTCACCGTCGACCCGCGCCGCACCGCGACGAGCGAGATCGCCGATCTCCATCTGGGCATCGCACCCGGCACCGACGTCGCCCTCTTCGCCGGCCTCCTCCGAGCGTTGGAGCGCGCGGGCAAGCGCGACGCCGCCTTCGTCGCCGACCACACGAGCGGCCTCGAGGCGGCGCTCGACGCCGCCGCCCCCTTCGCCGACATCGCCGAAGTCGCCCGCGTCACCGGCCTCGAGGCCAGGGACGTCGAGGCCTTCTTCGCCCTCTTCGCCGCGACCGAGAAGGTCGTCACGGTCTATTCGCAGGGCGTCAACCAGTCCGCCGCCGGCACCGACAAGGTCAACGCCATCATCGGCTGCCATCTGCTCACCGGCCGCATCGGCCGCGAGGGCGCGGGCCCCTTCTCGGTCACCGGCCAGCCCAACGCCATGGGCGGCCGCGAGGTCGGAGGGCTGGCGAACCAGCTCGCCGCCCATCTCGAACTCGCCGACCCCGCCCATCGCGACCTCGTCCGCGACTTCTGGCAGGCCCCGACCGTCGCCGAGACGCCCGGCCTCAAGGCGGTCGATCTCTTCGACGCGGTCGAGCGGGGCGAGATCAAGGCGTTGTGGATCATGGCGACCAACCCGGTCGACAGCCTGCCCGACGCCGATCGGGTGAAGCGCGCCATCGCGAACTGCCCCTTCGTCGTCGTCTCCGACGTCATGGCAGCGACCGACACCACCGCCCTCGCCCATGTCCTGCTGCCGGCCGAGGCCTGGGGCGAGAAGGACGGCACGGTGACCAACTCCGAACGCCGGATCTCGCGCCAGCGCCGCTTCCGCCCCGCCCCCGGCGAGGCACGCCCCGACTGGTGGGCATTGGCAGAGGTCGCTCGCCGCCTCGGCTTCGTCGACGCCTTCGACTACACCGGCGCGGCGGCGATCTTCCGCGAACATGCCGGCCTCTCGGGCCATCGCCCCGAGATCGCCCGCGACTTCGACATCTCCGCCTTCGACGACCTCTCCGACGCCGGCTTCGAGGCGCTCGCCCCCTTCCAGTGGCCGCGCCGCAAGGGCGAGGCGGTGCCGAACGGCGACCGCCGCTTCTTCGCCGACGGCCGCTTCTTCACCCCCGACGGGCGTGGCCGCTTCGTGCCGACACCCTATCGCGCGCCCCGCGCCGCGACGACGCCGCAGCGTCCGTTCCGTCTCAACACCGGCCGCATCCGAGACCAGTGGCACACGATGACGCGCACCGGCGTCGCCCCGACGCTCTCCTCCCATGTCGCCGAACCCTTCGCCGAGATCGCGCCGAGCGACGCCGCCCGCCTCGGCATCGCCCCCGCGAGCCTCGTCCGCATCGTCTCCGACCGCGCCGAGATCGTCGTGCGCGCCCTCGTCACCGATCGCCAGCCGCCGGGCGGCGTCTTCGTGCCGCTGCACTGGACCGATCGCTTCGCGGCCAAGGCCCGCGTCGACGCCCTGATCGCACCGGCGACCGATCCGATCTCCGGCCAGCCGGAATCGAAGGCCGACGTCGTGGCCCTCGCCCCGTTCGCCGCCCGCTGGCACGGCTTCGCCGTCACCCGGCACGACGATCCGAAACCCACGACCGACTACTGGGCCCGCGCCCGGATCGTCGGCGGCCATCGCCTCGAACTCGCCGGGGCGACCCCGCTCGAAGACCCCGCCGCCCTGGCGCGCACCCTCTTCGGCGACGTCGAGACCATCGTGCTGGAAGACCGCGCCCGCGGCCGCCTGCGCCTCGCCGCGATCGCCGACAGAGCGGTCGTCGGCCTGCTCTTCGTCGCCGCCGAACCGGTCGAGGCGTCGCGCGACTGGCTGGTCGGCCGCTTCGCCGAAGACATCGATGAGGCCGAGGCGATCGCCCTCCTCGCCGGACGCCCCGCGGGCCGCCGCGCCGATCCCGGCCGTCGGGTCTGCTCGTGTTTCGGCACCGGCATCAACCAGATCCGCGACGCGGCCGCCGAGGGCTGCGCCAGCGTGACGGCGATCGGCGAGAAGCTCCGCGCCGGCACCAACTGCGGCTCCTGCCGCCCGGAAATCGCCCGTATCCTCGCCGACGCTCGGTCGACCGTCACGGCGGAAGCCGCGGAATGAGGCAGGGAGACATCGGAGCGGGCCTTGCCCCGGCCGCGAGGCGAGACGAAGATGCGGCATCCGAAGCGTGAGTTCGTCCTTGGCCGACAAGACCCTGACGATCCTGGTGATCGACGAGAATCCGGCGCGTGCCGCCGTCCTCGAGGACGGGCTGCGCGAGGCTGGTCATGTCTCGGTCGTCCGCCTCGACACCACGCACGAGCTGCTGCGCCGCATCTTCGAGATCGACCCGGACGTCATCCTGATCGACCTCGAGAGCCCGTCGCGCGACGTGCTCGAACAGATGTTCCAGGTGTCGCGCACGGTGAAGCGGCCGGTCGCCATGTTCGTCGACCAGTCGGACACCGCCTCGATCGAGGCCTCGGTCGATGCCGGCGTCTCGGCCTACATCGTCGACGGGCTGAAGAAGGAGCGGGTCAAGTCGATCCTCGACATGACGGTCTCGCGCTTCAACGCCTTCGACCACCTGCGCCAGGAACTGCAACGCGCCCGCGACGAACTCGCCGACCGCAAGACCATCGAGCGCGCCAAGGGCATCCTGATGAAACAGAAGGGTCTCGACGAGGCGGAGGCCTATCGGCTGATGCGCAACGCGGCCATGAACGGAAAGATGAAGCTCTCCGACGTCGCCCGATCGATCGTGACGGCGGCGGAGCTTCTGACGTGACGGGGGAAGGCGCGCGATGACGGAACCGGATCGGCCGAAGGGCTCCGCGACGGCGGCGACGCTGAGGATCGGCTTCATGCCGCTGCTCGACGCCGCGCCGATCGTCGTCGCCCGCGACCTCGGCTTCGCCGCCGACGAGGGCCTGACGCTGGAGCTCCATCGCGAGACCTCGTGGGCGAACATCCGCGACCGCGTCTTCCTCGGCCATTTCGACGCCGCCCACATGCTGGCGCCGATGGCGCTCGCCACCCGCCTCGGCATCGGCCGCGTCCCCACGCCCGTCGTCGCCCCCTGGGTGATCGACCACGGCGGCAATTCGATCGCCGTCACGCCCGCCCTCCACGCCGAGGGCGGCGACTGGGGCGCGCCGGGCGATCCCGTCGCCTCCGGCCGCGCGCTCGCCCGCGTCGTCGCGGCCCGTGCCGCCCGCGGTGCCGAACCCCTGACGCTCGCCGCCGTCTATCCCTTCTCCTGCCACCACTACCAGCTCTGCCACTGGCTCGAGGCCGCCGGCCTCGTGCCGGAACGCGACGTGCGCATGGTGGTGGTGCCGCCGCCGCACATGGTCGAGGCGATGGCGTCCGGCAGCGTCGACGTCGTCTGCGTCGGCGCACCCTGGACCAGCCGTGCCGTCGAGGCCGGCGTCGGCCGCCTGCTGATGCCCGCCTCCGCCCTGTGGCCGGCGGTGCCGGAAAAGGTCGTGGCGCTGCGCGAGAGCGTGGCGGCGGAACGGACCGAGGAGACTGCGGCGCTGATCCGCGCCCTCGACCGCGCCTCGCAATGGTGCGACGACCCGGCCAACCGCGCCGATCTCGCCGCTCTCCTCGCCCGCCCCGACGTCGTCGGCGTCGAGGCCGCCGTGGTCGAGCGCGCACTCGCCGGCCTCCTGCCGGTCGAGACGGGCAGCCCGCCGATGCGGGTTCCGGGCTTCCTGCGCTTCCACGGCGACGGACCGACCGGCCCGGTCAACCGCCCGCGCGAGGCCGACGGCCTGTGGTTCGCCGCCCAGATGCTGCGCCGCGGCCAGTTCGCCGATCGCGCCGCCGCCTTCGAAGCGGCGCGTGCCACCTTCTCCCCGGCGATCCGCGACGCCGTCCTCGGCCGCCCCGCGCTCGCCGGTGGCGAGACGGTGACGACCTTCGCCGGCCCGGTCTTCTCCGGCGACCGCCCCGACGCCTGGCTCGAGGCGATCTGAACGGATCTCGACCTCACTTGATGCCGGCGAAGCGCCAGCCGAGGAAGAACGAGAGCCCTGCGACCGAAAAGGCGTTGAGGCCGAGGAGTGCGCCCGCCGCTTCGCCGCTCCATGGGCCCAGCGCCGCGCCGAGACCGAACCGGGCGACCACGAAGACGGCGCCGAGCCCGACCAGCAATGCCCGCGACCACCGCGCCTCGTCGGCGCGGAAGGCGAGGACGGCGAGCATCAGGCAGGGCACGAGGAAGAGTTCCGCCCCGCTCGCGGCGCCGAAGAGCCTGGTGGCGAGAAGCGTGTCGATCGCCCCGACGACCGGCAGGGCGAGCCGGGCAGCGAGCGAATGCCGCCGCGCGAGGAGCGCGATCGCCGCATAGGCCGGCATCGTCGCGACCGTCGGCCAGGCGGCGAGCCCGTCGCCCGCCACCCAGCCGACCCACAGTGGATAGAACGGCTTGTTGGCGACGATCAGCCAGGCGGTCGCGGCCGTCGTCGCGGCGCGTGCGTCGTCTTCCACCGCCGCCGTCATCGCCCCGCCTCCGGCGCGATCCCGCGCGGTGGGCGGGGGAAGAAGGCCGGCACGCGCTCCCGATAGGCGGCGAAGGCCGCGCCGCGGCTCGAAGCCATGTGCGCCTCGAGCGGCGGGATGCCGGAGACTTGCGTGAGCAGCCAGCCCATCATCGCCGGCGCGGCGAATGCGAGAAGGCCGATCGGCCAGAGGACCGGCGCCGACAGGGCGAAGAGCGCCAAGGCGCACCAGCCCAGCCATTCGAAGAAATAGTTGGGATGGCGCGACCAGCCCCACAGCCCGACGTCGCAGACCCCGCCCGGCCCACTTGCCCGGCGAAATCGCGCGAGCTGCGCATCGGCCACCGCCGCCCCGACGATCGCGACGACGAGGAGGACCGTCGCCGACCCGTCGACGACGGTCGGGAACGGCGCCGGATTGGCGCTCGCCAGATGGATCGCCCCGACCAGCACGATGCCGGCCACCGCCTGGATCTGCAGGAAGACGAGGAGCCGCCGCGGGAAGGCCTCGCCCCATTGGCGCGCGAGTTCGGCATAGCGCGGGTCGTCGCCGGCGCCGCGCGTCCGCGCCGCGATGTGACCGGCCAGCCGCCCCGACCACAGCGCGACGAGCCCCCCGACGAGCCAGGCCCGCCCGCCGCCACCCGAGGCCACGACCGCGAGGAGCCCGCCGACGCCGACCGATGCCGACCAGATCGCGTCGATCCAGCCGCTCTTCCCCGTCGCCAGCCGGACCACCCAGGCGGCGGTCATGGCGAGGGGGAGGAGCGCGACGGCGGCGAGAAGCATGAGCGACATGGGGTGTCTCCGGCGGATCGCCTCGGCGTCCTCTCTCCTCTACGTCGCAACCCCGCCGACGGATCGCTCGGCCCGCCCCGTCACGCGTTTCCCGAGAAATTTGCCGCGGCGATGAACCGTCGCCCGCCGTCGCTGCGTATCCCCTCGGACAAACCGATCCCGGAACCGACGCGAGAGAGGTCGACATGAGCCATACCGAGGACAATTCGATCGGCGCCGCCGACGTCGCGACCTTCGCCGGCGACCGCATCCGCGGCATCCGCGCGCGCCTCTTCGACCGCCTGCTCGCCGGCCTCGCCCATGGTCGGCTCAGAGTGATCCTGCCCTCGGGCGCGAGCTTCGCCCGCACCGGCCGCGCGCCGGGACCCGACGCCACCATTCGCCTGCGCAACTGGCGCGCCCTCGGCCGCATCCTGACGCGCGGCGACATCGGTTTCGCCGAAGGCCACATCGCCGGCGACTGGACGAGCCCCGATCTCGTCGCGCTGATCCGCCTCGCGGCCCTCAACACCGCCGAGCTGCGCCGCGCCGTGCGCGGCAATCCCCTCTTCCGCGGTCTCGAGCGCCTGTGCCACCTCGCGCGCGGCAACACGAAGCGCGGCAGCCGGCGCAACATCGAGGCCCACTACGACCTCGGCAACGACTTCTATCGCCTCTGGCTCGACCCCTCGATGCTCTATTCCTCGGCGATCTTCGACGCGACGACGCCGACGCTCGAGGCGGCGCAACAGAGGAAGCTCGACCGCATCGTCGAGCTGCTCGACCTCTCCGGCGGCGACCACGTGCTCGAGATCGGCTGCGGCTGGGGCGCGCTGGCCGCCCGGCTCGGCGAAGCGGGGGCGAGCGTCACCGGCATCACGCTCTCGCCGTCGCAGCTCGCATGGGCGCGCGACACGATCGCCGAGCGCGGGCTCGAGGGCTCCGTCGACCTGCGGCTTCAGGACTATCGCGACGTCGCCGAGCGTTTCGACCGCGTCGTCTCGATCGAGATGTTCGAGGCGGTCGGCGAGGCCTGGTGGCCGACCTATTTCGCCACCGTCGCCCGCGCCCTGAAGCCCGGCGGCCGCGCCGTCCTCCAGGTGATCTCGATCGCCGAGGACCGCTGGGACGACTATCGCCGCGACGCCGACTTCATCCAGAAGCACGTCTTCCCCGGCGGCTTCCTGCCGTCGCGCACGGCCTTCGCGCAAGCGGTCGCCGCCGCCGGCCTGCGCATCGAGTCGGCCGAGCACTTCGGCCTCTCCTATGCCGAGACGCTCGCCGAATGGCGCCGCCGCTTCCACGACCGCTGGCCGGAGATCGCCGTCGGCGGCTTCGACGATCGCTTCCGTCGGCTCTGGGACTACTACCTCGCCTATTGCGAGGCCGGGTTCCGCGAGGAGGCGATCGACGTCGGCCTCTACACCCTGGTTCACGCCTGAGACGAGGAGATCCGCCATGACCCGTGCCGCATGGTCCTCCCCCGCCGTCGTCGCAGCCGCACTCCTCGTGCCGTTCCCCGGCCACGCCGCCGCCGAGCCTTCGCCCTTCGGCCTGTGGGCGCGCGGCGACGGCAAGGCCAAGGTCCGCATCGAACGCTGCGGCGGCGACATCTGCGCCATCAACACCTGGATCCGCGAGGGGACGTCCGGCGAGAAGGCGGGCGACCGCCTCGTCATGTCGGTCGCCCCCTCGGGCGCCGGCCGCTGGGCGGGCACCGCCTTCGATCCGCAGCGCGACCTCGACTATCGCCTCACCATGACGGTCGGCGAGGAGCGGATGACGACGCGCGGCTGCGTCCTCGCCGGCCTCGTCTGCAAGGACATGGGCTGGACCCGCCTCCCCCGCGACTGATCGCCCGAAAGGACGCCCCGATGAAGACGCTCCTCGTCGCCCATGTCGCCACCGCGACGGCCTTCCTCGCCCTCGACGCCGTCTGGCTGACGCTGATGGCCGACCGGATCTATCGACCGGCGATGGGCGACATGGTGCTCGACGGCTTCCGCCTCTTGCCCGCGATCGTCTTCTACCTCGTCTATGTCGTCGGCCTCGTCCATTTCGGCGTGAAGCCGGGGCTCGCCGGCGGCATGGCGGCGACGGTCGGCAATGCCGCCCTCTTCGGTCTCGTCGCCTACGCCACCTACGATCTCACCAATCAGGCGACGCTGAAGCACTGGTCGACGGTTCTCACCGTCGCCGACATCGCCTGGGGCACGGTCGCCTCGACGCTCGCCGCCCTCGCCGGCCGCACCGCCGCCCTGTGGGTCGCCCCGACCGCCTGATCGACGAGCGGTCAATCCGCGATCACGTGGCAGACGATTGACCATGCGATCGTCTCGCGCGACGGCGCCCGGGCCACCGGACGGACGGCAGACGACGTCGACATTTCTCCGGTGTCACAGACGCTTACCGCGGCCGCCCGACGGCCGCGAAGGCCATTTCGTCGCATGCCGTAGTCCTCCGATCGGGAGCAATGCGCGAGGCATCCCGTCACCTCGGCGCGCCGCGAGGTGGAAATCATAATTGCGAATATTCGGATGTTCGCATCCACCGACGAGGCGCGGTTCGTGCCGCTCGGGAGAGAGGGGCAGGCACGATCGGTCGGCGGAGCATCGGATCACCGGGAGGAGCGCCGTCGCGTCCGGCGGGCCGACCAACGTGGAGCCGGACGATGCGTCGTCTCTTCGCCGCCACCCTCATCGCCGCCGCCGGCGTCCTCGTCGCCACCCAGGCCCTCGCCTACGACGCCGACTGGAAGCGGGGGCGCATCTACTATCGCAGCGTCTGCACCGCCTGCCACGTCGCCGAGCCGATCGGCTCGATCGCGCCCTCGACCCGCACCAAGGCGGAATGGGCCGACTATCTGAAGGCCGACAGCCACGCCAAGGGCAAGGACAAGGTCTCGACCTACGTGTCGAAGGCCCATCGCGCCGCCATCAAGGGCGCCAACAAGGCGGCGGAGAAGTTCGCCGAGGTCGCCGACGAGGAGCTCGCCGCCGACATCGCCGCCTTCCTCGCCCGCGGAGCCAAGGACGGCGACGAACCCGCCTCCTGCAACTGATCGACCGCCCCCGTCCGCAGCGGGACGCGCGCGACGCCGAACCCTCGGCGCGCATCGTCCCGTCATGGGAGAACCAGCATGAGCGCAGACGCCAAACCCCGCTTTCCGGGCCTGAGGGAGGACTGGAACAAGCTCTTCGTCGAGGAATGGTCGCCCTATCTCGGGGCGATCCTGCTCGTCCTCCTCGTCGTCGCCCTGATGACCACCGGCCTCTTCTGGGGCGTCTTCGGCGGCGTCAAATACTGGGGCGATCGGCTGAACTCGGCGATCGGGCTCGGCGGCCTGCTCGGCATCGCCGAGCCGAAGGAGGGCCTCCTCGGCCACCGCATGAGCCTGATGAACATCCTGCTCGTCGCCGGCGCCGCCACCGCCGCGCTGCTCTCCGGCCAGTTCGCCGTCAACCGCCCGCCCAAGATCGAATATGTCTGGGCAGCCCTCGGCGGCTCCATGATGGGGATCGGCGCCGCGCTCGCCGGCGGCTGCACCACCGGCGGCTTCTTCAACCCGGTCGTCCATTCCTCGCCCGCCGGCTGGGCGATGTGGGCTGGCCTGCTCGCCGGCGCCTGGATCGGCCTCAAGGCGCTCCTGTGGACGCTCGACAACGTCGAATGGGGCACCGCCGCGCCGATGCCCTGGCAGGTGCCGCCGGCCGTGAAGCGGCTCTATCCGGTCGTCGGCCTCGCCGCGATCGTCGGCGTCGTCCTGTGGTCCGCGTCGTGGTGGGCCTCGCCCGACAAGCAGATCGCCACCCGCGCCATCATCGTCGCCGTCGGCTTCGCCATCGGCTTCGTCATGCACCGCTCGCGCCTGTGCTTCGCCCGCTCGATCCGCGAGCCCTTCATGACCGCCGAGGGCACCATGACCAAGGCCGTCATCCTCGCCATGGCCGTGGGCATGCCGATCGCCGCCCTGCTCTTCCGCGCCAAGGTGATCGACCCCTACGTCGCCATCCCCGCCACCTTCTGGCTCGGCTCGCTCGCCGGCGGCGTGATCTTCGGCTTCGGCATGGTCTTCGCGGGCGGTTGCGCCTCCGGCGCGCTGTGGCGGATGGGCGAAGGCCACCTCAAGCTCTGGGTCGCCATGGCCTTCTTCGCCTGGGTCGGCTCGATCGCCGCCGCGATCTTCAAGAAGACCGGCCTCTCCGCCATCGACGAGACCAACGTCGAGACCTGGGAAATCACCGGGATCGGCCGCCAGGCCTTCCTGCCCGACATGCTCGGCGGCTGGGGCCTCGCCCTCCTCGTCGGCTTCGGGCTGCTCGCGCTCTGGTACGCGATCGTCCGCTGGAACGAGACCACCGAGAAACTCACCGTCCTGTGACGGATCCTCAGGGAGAAGACCGATGAAACCGAGACTTCATGTCCTCGCCGCCGCCTTCGCCATCGCCACCGCGAGCGCCGTCCTCGTCGTGCCCGTCGCGCCCGCGTCGGCCCAGACCGCGCTGCAGCCGAAGGAAGGCTGGTTCCAGACGCTGACCACCTTCGAGAAGCTGCGCCCCGACGTCACCATCCCGCCGAAGAAGGGCCTCGTCGTCATCGACAGCCGGCCGGCGGCGCGCCAGTACGACCCCGGTCACATCCCCGGCGCGATCTCGATCCCCGACAGCGCCTTCGACAAGGCGGTCGACAGGCTGCCCGCCGACAAGGCCACCCGCCTCGTCTTCTACTGCGGCGGCGTCGACTGCATGCTCTCCCACGACAGCGCCCGCAAGGCCAAGGCGCTCGGCTACACCGCGATCGAGGTCTATGCCGAGGGCATGCCGGACTGGAAGGCCAAGGGCGGACCGGTCGCTGTCTCCGCCGCCCACATCAAGAAGCTGATGGACGAGAAGCAGTCCTTCACGCTGATCGACGCCCGTCCGAAGCGCGTCACCGACAAGGGCGTCATCCCCGGCGCGCTGGCGATCTCCGACACCGAGTTCGAGAAAAACGTCGACAAGCTGCCCGCCGACAAGGCGTCGCTCGTCGTCTACTACTGCGGCGGCCTCGAATGCGTGCTCTCCGACCAGTCGGCCGACAAGGCGCGCAAGCTCGGATACACCAACGTCGTGACCTACCCCGAAGGCTATCCCGAATGGGAGAAGCTCTACGGCGCCGGCCCCGCCACGGCCGCCGCTGCCCCCGCCGCCGCTCCGACCGCGGCGCCGGCCAAGGCGGCGCTCGTCGCCGGCAAGGAGAAGGGCTCGGTGACGGTCGCCTCCTTCGAGGCGGCGTGGAAGGCCGATCCGGCCTCGATCGTCCTCGTCGACGTCCGCAACGCCAGCGAGTATGCCGCCGGCACCATCAAGGGCGCGATCAACGTGCCGATGGGCGAGCTCGAGAAGAAGCTCGCGACCTTCCCGAAGGACAAGCCGATCGTCTTCATCTGCGGCACCGGAGCTCGCTCGGGCGAGGCCTACGACACCGCCAAGATGTTCGCCGCCGATCTGCAGACGTCCTTCCTCGACGCGACCATCAAGTTCGCCGGCGACGGCACCGCGACCATCGCCGAGAAGAAGTGATCGCACGAAGACCGGCGCGGCGGTCCGAACCGTCGCGCCGACATCCGCCGGCCGGGACGCGCATGCGCGTCCCGATCGTGCGTCATGCGCACCGCATCAGGGCGCGGCTCAGCCGTCCGAGACCCTGGAAGACCTCGTCGCCGGCGTCGTTCATGGCGACGAGATGGGCGATCGCCTCGCTCTTGGCGTGGCGCTCCTGCGCGGCGAGCGCCTGGACCGCCTCGCGATGGACGCGGGCATGCGGCTCGGCGATGCAGGCGAACTCGGGGCGCTCCCGCACCGCCGGATCGCGCACGCCGTCGTACCACTTGCCGAGCCGGCAGCAGTGATGATCCGGCACCTCGGTCGAGGCGAACCTGCGGTGTCCGAGGATCGCGTCGACCACCTTCTTCTTGAAGATGACGTGGTCGATCTGGGTCATCTCGAGGATCGCCTCGCTCTGCGACTCGCCCGAGAAGAGCTTGCCGGCCTGCGCCTCGTTGCGATCGTTGGAATGCTCGAGTTTCTTGGTCATGCGATCGAGCAGGACGACGTTGTCGGCCGCGAGCTTCGCGCCGGTCTCCACCGTGAGGGCGATCTCGGCGCTGGCCGCCTGCTGCTGTTCGAGCACTGCGGCGATCGAGCCGATCCGGGCATCGACGTTGGAGACCAGCGACGCGATCCGGTTCATCGCGTCGGAGACCTCGTCGATCGCCCCCTCGCCGGTCGAGGCCGCGCCCTCGGCGCGCCGCATGGCGTCGGCCATGCCGGTCAGGACGTTGCGCATGTCGCCGATCGAACGGCCGATGCTGTCGGTCGCCGTGGCCGTCTGACCCGCCAGTTGCTTGACCTCGCCCGCCACCACGGCGAAGCCACGGCCGCTCTCGCCGGCGCGGGCCGCCTCGATCGTAGCGTTGAGGGCGAGGAGATTGGTCTGTTTGGCGATGGCGTCGATCGACCCGAGCACGCCGGCGATCTGGTCGAAGGCGGTCTCGAGCGCGGCCAACCGGTCGCGGGTCTCGCCGGTGACGGCGCTGATGTTGCCCATCGCCGTCGTCAGGCGTCCGACGTTCTCCGCCGAGGTCGAAGCGGCCTGCGAGGCGTTCCGCGCTTCGCCCATCGCGTCGTGGCTCGCCCGTGAGATCTCGCCGATCGAGGCGGCCATCTCGTTGGTCGCACTCGCCATCGACTGCGCGCTGGCGACGGCGGCCTCGACGTTGTTGGACAGACCCGCGAGCTCGACCGCGACGGCGTTCACGTCGGACACGGTCTCCGCCAGCGTGCGCATGCCGCGAACCTGCACGCAGGTCGCGTTCGACGCGAGCGCCGCGCGATGGGCGGCATCGCCGGCGGCCCGTTCGACGATCGCCTTGAGACGCCCGTAGAGCCGGCAGAGGTGGTCGGCGGACTGCGCGCTGCCCGGTAGCCAACGGCCGACGACGCGACGCAGGCGGCGGCCGAGCTCGTCGTCGAGCGCCGTCGACAGCACGTCCGCCGCGACGTCGCCCCGTACGATCGCCTGCTCGGCTTCGCTCTCCGGCACCGCCGGTTCGAAGAGGCGTGCCGCCAGTTCCGCCGCTCCGTCGCTCGGCCCGCCGTTCGCACACCCCCTGAAACCCGTCGTTTCAGCCACCGGTCCATTCGTTGCGCGGGCGAGCATGCTCATGATTCTACACTCCTTTTCACGACACGATCATCGCACACACACCTTGCGGCCGGGTTAAAAGGTATATGAGTTGTATAATTTCATCACCGGTTCGAGGCGCAATCGCCCGCGGCCGAGCGAACGGCCACGGGCGCAGGGGCGGCCCTTCGCGGCACGTCGTCGGTGACGGCAGATCGGCCGGCGGCCCTTCCTGCGCTGCGGCAACCCGGCTGCGCCAGATCAAGCGGCGGCCGAGAAGAACGAAGCAACGGCGGCGTACCGAGCGTCCTTCGTCCCACCGAGCTTGATTCAAGTCGCCCGACGTCGGTCTTCGCAACCTCGCGGAGATTGTGCTCGGAGCATTTCGACCAGCAGTCGACCATGCAAAACTCAAGTCGTCGCCACTCGCTGTCACGATGATGGACGCATTGGCGTCGATTGATCGAAATCAACACAGTACTCGCGACATGAGCCCAAGCGTCGCGCTGCCTTTTGGGAAATTGTATTGCAGGCGTCTGCATGCGACCTTCTGCCTCGCCGGTGGTCGGCCATCGCGAAAACATCAGTCGACGTATGACGTTGGCTCGATGTGCGCCGTCGATGCGCGCGCTCCGACACGCAATCGTGACGAAGGTCGCAGGTCGAGGTCATTCCTTCACAAAAAATGCAGGTTTAATCTTGTACTTGTAATCAATATTTGAAGGCCTCTCGCCGCGCTTGCGCCTCTCGACCGGCCCGCCCCCCACAAGAGGACGTCGACATCATGATCGATCCGACATTCGTGGAGCTGTCGCGTTGGCAGTTCGCCGCGACGGCGCTCTACCATTTCCTGTTCGTCCCCCTGACCCTCGGCATGTCCTGGCTGCTGGTCATCATGGAGACCGTCTATGTCCTGACGGGCAAGGAAATCTACAGGGACATGACCAAATTCTGGGGCAAGTTGTTCGGCATCAACTTCGCTCTCGGTGTCACCACCGGCCTGACGATGGAATTCGAATTCGGCACGAACTGGTCGTATTATTCGCACTACGTCGGCGACGTCTTCGGCGCCCCGCTGGCGATCGAGGGCCTGATGGCCTTCTTCCTCGAATCGACCTTCATCGGCCTGTTCTTCCTGGGCTGGGACAAGCTGTCGAAGCGCAAGCATCTGGCGGTGACCTTCCTCACCGCGCTCGGTTCGAACCTCTCGGCGCTGTGGATCCTGGTCGCCAACGGCTGGATGCAGAACCCGGTCGGCTCGATCTTCTCGCCCGAGACCATGCGCATGGAGATGACCTCCTTCGCCGAGGTGCTGTTCAACCCCGTCGCCCAGGTGAAGTTCGTCCACACCGTCTCCGCCGGCTACGTGACGGCCTCCGTCTTCGTCATGGCGATCTCGTCCTGGTATCTGCTGAAGGGCCGCGACCTCGGCTTCGCCCGGCGTTCCTTCGCCGTCGCCGTCGGCTTCGGCCTCGCCTCGGCGCTGTCGGTGATCGTGCTGGGCGACGAGAGCGGCTACGAGCTCGGCGACGTCCAGAAGGTCAAGCTCGCCGCCATCGAGGGCGAATGGAAGACCGAAGCCCCGCCAGCCGCCTTCACCGTCTTCGGCTTCCCGAGCCAGGACGGCCGCGACACGGCGAGCGCGATCCGGATTCCCGGCGCCCTCGGCCTGATCGCCACGCGCTCGCTCGACAAGCCGGTCCGCGGCCTCGAAGACCTGCAGAACGAGCACGAGGCGCGCATCCGTTCCGGCCAGATCGCCTACGGCGCGCTCTCGAAGATCCGCGCCGGCGACAAGTCGGCCGAGACGCGGGCCACCTTCGATGCCCATGCCCGCGACATCGGCTTCGGCCTGTTGCTGAAGCAATATGTCGAGGACCCGGCCAAGGCGAGCGAAGCCGACATCAAGGCGGCCGCCGTCTCGACCATCCCGACGGTCTGGCCGCTGTTCTGGTCGTTCCGCATCATGGTCGCCTTCGGCTTCTTCATGCTCTTCGTCTTCGTGACGGGCTTCCTGCTCAACGCTCGCGGCACGCTGGAGAAGAACCGCTGGTTCTTGAGGACAGCGCTGTGGACGCTGCCGCTGCCCTGGCTCGCCTGCGAACTCGGCTGGTTCGTCGCCGAATTCGGACGCCAGCCCTGGGCGATCGGCGAAGTGCTGCCGACCTTCCTCGCCACCTCGAGCCTGACGACGGGAGACCTGATCTTCTCGCTCGCCGGCTTCCTCACCTTCTACACCATCCTGCTCGTCGCCGAGATCTTCCTGATGGTGAAGTTCGCGCGTCTCGGTCCGAGTTCGCTCGGCCTCGGTCGCTATCACTTCGAGCGCGGCGCCCCCGCCGCCGCCCCGGCCGAATGAACCGGAGGAGACCGTCATGCTCGACTACGAAACCCTGAAATTCGTCTGGTGGATCCTCGTCGGCGCCCTGCTGATGGGCTTCGCGATCACCGACGGCATGGACATGGGCGTCGGCACGCTGCTGCCCTTCGTCGGTAGGCAAGATGTCGAACGCCGCATCGCCATCAACACCGTCGGCCCCCACTGGGACGGCAACCAAGTGTGGTTCATCACCGCCGGCGGCGCCATCTTCGCCGCCTGGCCGGCGGTCTATGCCGCGGCCTTCTCGGGCTTCTACATGGCGATGCTGCTGGTGCTCTTCGCCCTGTTCTTCCGCCCGGTCGGCTTCGACTACCGCTCGAAGATCGACGATCCGACCTGGCGCAAGACCTGGGACTGGGGCCTGTTCGCCGGCGGCTTCGTGCCGTCGCTGATCTTCGGCGTCGCCTTCGGCAACCTGCTCCAGGGCGTCCCCTTCCATCTCGACGAGTTGTTGCGCGCCCACTACCAGGGTTCGTTGCTGACCGCGCTCCTGCCGCTCCTCAACCCCTTCGCCCTGCTCGCCGGTGTCGTCAGCCTCGTCATGTTGACCGTCCACGGCGGCGTCTGGCTGCAGCTGCGCGCCAGCGGTGCGGTGGCCGATCGCGCCCGGCGCTTCGTGGTGATCGCCGCACCGGCGGTCACGCTCACCTTCGCGCTCGCCGGTGTCTGGCTGTGGTACGGCATCGACGGCTATCGCATCGTCTCCGAACCGGCGCACGGCGCGCTGCCGAACCCGCTCGCCAAGGAGGTCGTGCGCGCCCACGGCGCCTGGTTCGACATCTACCGCACCCTGCCGAGCGCCATGATCGTGCCGGCGATCGGTCTCGTCGGACCGCTCCTGACCTCGCTTCTCGCCAGGCTCGCCCGTCCCGGCCTCGCCTTCGTCACGAGCGCGCTCGGCATGGTCGGCGTGATCGGCACCGCAGGCCTGTCGATGTTCCCCTTCGTCATGCCCTCCAGCATCGATCCGAAGTCGAGCCTGACCGTCTGGGACGCCTCGTCGAGCCATCTGACGTTGACGGTGATGTTCTGGGCCGTGGTCGTCTTCCTGCCCATCGTGCTGGCCTACACCGTGTGGTGCTACGCCAACATGTGGGGCCGGGTGACGGCCGAAGAAATCGACGCCCGCGCCCATTCGGCCTACTGAACGAGGAGTTCGGCACATGTGGTACTTCGCCTGGATCCTCGGGGTCACCGCCGCTGCGGCGATCGGGGTCATCAACACCATGTGGTACGAGTTCCGCGGCGAACTCGGCGACGACTGAACCTCGGAGGGGCGCCGCGGCGCCCCTCCCCTTGTCCCGACCGCCACCGGAACGCGACGTGTCGAAGACCAGCCCTGCCGCCGGCTCCCGCCCGCTCCTCGTCGAACTCGATCGCGTCGCCGGCCTCCCCGCCCGGCTCGCGCAGGTCTTCGCCGGCCTCAACGGGCTCGCCGCCGTCGCCTTCGCCTGGGTTCTGGCCCATCTCGTCGACCGCATCGTCTTGGCCGGCGAAGGTGCCGCCGCCCTCGCGCCCGCCTTCGCGGCACTGGCGGCGATCGCGGCGCTGCGGGCGCTCTCGACCTTCGCCCTCGACCGCACCGCCTTCGCCGCCGCCGCGCGGGTGCGTCGCCACGCCTTCGACCGTCTCCTCGCCCGCTTCGCCGCCCTCGGCCCGGTCCACCTCGCCGAGCGGCCGATCGGCGAACTCGCCGCCGCGGCGACCGAAGCGGTCGATGCCCTCGCGCCCCTCTGGCGCTCGTGGAAGCCGGCGGTCGCCCGCGCCGCCGTGGTGCCGCTCGCGGTGCTGGCCGCGGTCTTTCCGGCCGATCCGCTCGCGGCCGTCATCCTGCTCGTCGCCCTGCCGCTCCTCGTCTGGCTGTCGATCCTCGCCGGTCGCGGCGCCGAGGAGGCGAGCGGACGCCAATGGGAGAGCCTCGCCCGGCTCGGCGGCCACCTCCTCGATCAGATCCGCGGCCTCGGCGAGTTGAAACTCGCCGGCACGTCGGGTCGGGCGATCGAGCGGGTCGCGGCGAGCGCCGAGGCCTACGGCCGCGAGACCATGGCGGTGCTGCGCATCGCCTTCCTCTCGGCGCTGGTGCTCGAATTCGTCACCACGGGTGCCATCGCCGGCGTGGCGATCGCCGTCGGCTTCCGCCTGCTGTGGGGGAGCATCGACTTTTCGACCGGCTTCTTCGTGCTGCTGCTCGCCCCGGAGTTCTTCGCCCCCTTGCGCGAGATGGGCGTTCGCCGCCACGCCCGCATCGAGGCGGCGGCGGCGCTCGACGAGATCGCCGCGGTGCTCGGCGACGCCGAGGCCCCTGCGATCGACGCCACCCCGGCAGCACCGCTCCACACGCCGCCGGCGATCCGTTTCGAGGGCGTCCGCGTCGTCCATGCCGACGGGCGGGTGGCGCTCGACGGCCTCGATCTCGACGTCGCGGCGGGCGAGACCGTCGCCCTGGTCGGCCCGTCGGGTGCCGGCAAGAGCACGGTTCTGGCGCTCCTCTGCGGCTTCCTCGCCCCGACGGCCGGCCGCATCCTGATCGACGGCGAACCGCTCGACGCACGCGACCTCGCGGGTTGGCGCCGGACCCTCGTCCACGTGCCCCAGGCGCCCGCCTTCTTCGAAGGCTCGATCGCCGACAACGTCGCGATGGGTCGGACGGGCGGCGACGGAGCCCTCGAACGCGCCCTCGCGGAAGCCGGCGCGACAGATCTCGTCGCCCGCTTGCCCGAGGGCGCCGCGACGGCCCTCGGCGAGGGCGGACGTTCGATCTCCGGCGGTGAGGCGCAGCGGCTGTCGCTCGCCCGCGCCTTCTTCGCCGACGGATCGCTCCTCCTCTTCGACGAGCCGACCGCCCATCTCGACCGCGCGACGCAAGGCCACGTGACCGCGGCGATCGAGCGCCTGCGCGCCGGTCGCACCGCGATCCTGATCGCCCACCGTCGCGAGACGCTCGCGCACGTCGACCGCGTCGTCCGGATCGAAGCCGGCCGAGTCGTCGAGAGCGGCCCGCCCACCGCGGTGCTCGGGGAGCTCGACGCCGTCGAAGGAGGGCCACGCGATGCGTGATCTCCTCCGCCTCGTCCGGCTGTGGCGCGGGTCGTGGCTCTGGCTCGCCGCGGCGCTCGGCGTCTCGCTCGTCACCACCGCCGCCGACCTCGCGCTGATGGCGACTGCCGGCTGGTTCGTCGCCGCCATGGCCGCCGCCGGCCTCGCCGGGGTGTCGATGAACTACTTCACGCCCTCGGCGCTCATCCGCTTCACCGCGATCGTGCGCACCGGCGGGCGTTGGCTCGACCGCGTCGCCGGCCACGAGGCGACCTTCCGCCTCCTCGCCGCCACCCGCGTCGACCTCTTCCGCGGCCTCGAACGCATCGCCCCCGGCGGCCTCGAGGACCTCCGCTCGGCCGAGATCGCCGCCCGGCTGAAGCTCGACGTCGACCGGCTGGAACTGGTCTTCCTCCGTCTCGTCGCGCCGCTCGTGGTCGCCGCGACCGTCGGCGTCGCGGTGACGGCGATCGTCGCCCGGTTCGTCGGCAACGCCGCCGCGCTCGCCTTCGCCGCCGCCTTCTTCGTCGGCGGCATGGTCCTGCCCTTCCTCGCCGCCCGCGTGGCCCGCGCCGCCGGCCGACGCGAGGCGGAGGCCGCGAGCGCGCTGCGCCGCCGCGTCCACGACCATCTCGAAGGCATCGACACCCTGCTCGTCACCGGCGACGAAACCGCCCGCGCGCGCGATCTCGCCGCCCGTCTCGCGACGCGGATCGCCGACGAGGCCCGCGTCGCCGGGTCGGAGAGCCTCGCCCGCGCCGCTCAGGGTCTCGCCCGCGACGGCACTGTCGCGACGCTCCTCGCCTTCGGCGCCGGGCTGCTCGCCGCGGGATCGGTCACGGGACCGGATCTCACCGCCGCGGTCCTGCTGGTCCTCGCGGCCTTCGAGAGCGTCGCCCCGGTCGCCGTCGCCGCCGCCGGCCTCGCCACGATGCGGGCGGCTCTTTCCCGCCTCTTCGCGCTCCTCGACCGCCCGCCGACGGTGACCGATCCGGCCGATCCGCTGCCCTTGCCGGATCGCTTCGACATCGTCTGCGATCACGTCGACTTCGGCCGTCCCGGCCGTGTGCTGCCCGTCTTCGAAGATCTCGACCTCACCCTCCCGCAGGGCGGCGTCGCCGTCGTCGCCCGGCCGAGCGGCTGGGGCAAGTCGACGCTCGCCGATCTCCTGGTCCGCGTCCACGACCCCGCCTCGGGCGCCATCCGCCTCGGCGGCGTGCCGATCGCCGACCTCGCGCTCGCCGACCTCCGCCGGGTGATCGCGGTGGCGCCGCAGCGGCCGCACGTCTTCGACGCCACCATCGCCGAGAATCTGCGCGCCTTCGCCCCCGCCGCGCGCGACGAAGACCTCATGGAGGCCCTCGCCATGGCCGGTCTCGCCGAGACGATCGCCGCCATGCCCGCCGGCCTCGCCACCCGCGTCGGCGCCGGCGGCGCTCGGCTCTCGGGCGGCGAGATCCGCCGCCTCGCGCTCGCCCGCGTGTTGCTGCGCCCGGACGCCCGCGTCCTCGTCCTCGACGAGCCGAGCGAGGGGCTCGACGACGGCGCCGCCCGTGCGCTCGCCGCCCGCGTCACCGCCACCGCGACCGCGTCGGGCCGCAGCCTCCTCGTCTTCTCGCACCGGCCGTGGACGGTCGGAGCGCCCGAGACCACACCGCCCTCGACCTATTGACGAGGGCGGCTTGATCCGGATCAAGCAATCCGTCGGGTCGCGCCGTAGATCTCCCATTGTCGGCGGCGAACTGCGCGCCTATCACCGAAGAGGGCACCTTCGCCCGATCGCCGAGCGCATGGGCCGAGCACGCATGTCCGCATCGCCGGGACGCCGGATCTACGATCTCTCGACGGATCGCGCCCTCGGGCAGATCCGCCGCGACGTCGTGTCGGCACTCGGCGTACTGGTCGTCGCGTTCAACCTCTTCGCAGGTCATCTGGTCGCCTCGTCGTCGGCCGCCGGCCTCGCCCCCTACCTCGAAGAGAGCTTCGGCGACCGCATCGTCATCTGCACCGGCGCCGGCATGATCGTGCTCGACGCCGAGGGCAATCCGATCCGTCGCGACGACGGCGTCGACGCGGTCTGCGCCTTCTGCCTGCCGATGGTCGGCGGCATCGCCGACGCCCCGCCCCCCGTCGCCCTCCTCGACGCACCCGCGATCGTCGAACCCGCCCTGCCGGGTACAGAGACCGCGACCGCCTTCGTCGCTCCGGTCCGCGTCGCCGGCGCGACCTCGCCGCGCGGACCGCCCGTCGCCTGATCTCGCGCCCGCGTCTCGACCGTCCGCGGATCGGGCGCCGAAGGAGACCCCACGGCTCGCACGACCTCCGGTCGGGCGGGTCGCCGCGTCGTTCCTCGGCCGAAGTGATCTTCGAAAACGCCCCCGTCCGCATCGCGTCCGACGCGAGGAAGGCGCGCGTCCCGCCGTCGGCGACCCCGGTCGCGCGACGCCGGATCGCCGCGCCGTGTCCCGAACGAAGCTCGTCGATCGACGAGAGCGAAGGAGCGCGCGATGGACGCCAATTTCCTTCTTCTTCCGGAATTCGAACCCGATCTCTCAGGGCCCCGTCGCCGCGCCGTGCCGCGCGGACGCGGCACCCTGCCCGATCGCCCCAGCGTACAGATGCGCCGGGTGGCGGCGCGCGAACACGTCTTCCGCGAGGGCGACCCGGCCCGCGAGGTCTACGAACTGGTGCAGGGGGCGGTGCTGCTGATCCGCTCCTTGCGCGACGGGCGCCGCCAGATCGTCGACGTCGTCGGTCCCGGCCGGCTCTTCGGCTTCACCGCCAGCGATCGCCACCGCTGTTCGGCCGTAGCGGCATCGTCGTCGCTGGTGTGCGGTCTCGACCTCGCGCTCGCCCAGCGCAACCCGCGCGTCGCCGAGAGGCTGGAGCGGGAGATGCTCGGCGAGATCGACCGCATGCGCGAACTCGCCCTCCTGCTCGGACGCGCCGGCGCGCTCGAACGGGTGGCGGGCTTCTTCGCGTCGATGGTCGACGGCCGCGGCGGGACGATCGAGATCGACCTGCCGCTGAACCGCAGCGAGATCGCCGACCACCTCGGCCTGACGATCGAGACGGTCAGCCGTCAGATCTCCTGGCTGAGGCGCGAGGGCATCGTCGAGAACGACAGCGGCAGCCGCGTCTTCGTGCTCGATCCCGCCCGTCTCGTCGCCCTGACCGGCCTCGCGCGCTGAACCGCCCGATGCCCCCGCGAGGCCGGCCCTCCGCCGGCCTCGCGGGTCGCGTCGTCGCTGCGTTAAGTCGAAATCAACCATGATCGCGCATCGTCGTTCGATGCCGACCGCGCACGCCGCACGGGGCGCGGCGGTTCGGCAGACGAGGCGAGGGTGGATCGTGGGGCGCTCGGCAGACGTGATCCCGGCACGGACGAAGCGCACGATGCGCCTGCTGCTGGTCGCGATCGCCGTCGGACCGGGCCTCGCCGCACCCGTGCAGGCCGCCGAACTCGACCTCGCCGCCTCGCTGCGCGGCTCCGTCACCGAGAGCCCGACGCTCGCCGCCGACGCCGAACGCCAGTTGGCGAACAAGGCGCGGGTCTGGGCGATGCGCGACGCCTTCATGCCGACCATCGGCATCGTCCACGAGCAGGTCCTCGACAGTCGCATCGACTACAGCCCCGGCGTCGCCCGCACCGCGCCCGACAGCACGACGCGCAACGAGCCGCATCTGACCGCCTTCCAGGCGACGCTGCCGATCTTCGACGGCTTCCGCCGCTGGAACGACCTGCAGGCGGCGATGAAGAAACTCGACTCCGGTCGCCACCAATCGGTCGAGGCGCGTCAGCAGGTGCTGCTCGAGGCGATCGACGCCTATCTCGCGGTGATCCGCGATCGCGGCATCGTCGCCGCCCGCGCCCGACAGATCGCCGCCGTGTCCGCCGTCGCCGCCCATACCGAGACAGTGTTCTCGACCCAGGACGCGACGCTGTCGGAAGTCGCCACCGCCCGCTCGCGCGTCGAGGCGGCCCGCGCCGCCCACGACCGGGCGAAGGCGGCGCTGCAGGCCTCCGAGATCGAATTCGCCCGCGTCGTCGGTTCGAAACCCGTCGCCGGCATGGCCGTCCCGCCCGCCCCCGACATCTTCCTGCCGCGCGACGTCGAGGCGCTCAGGCGCGAGTTCGTCGACGCGAGCCCGCGGCTCGCCGCCGCCCGCGCCGACGTCGAGGCGTCGAAATACGCCGCCCGCTCGGCCATGGCCGAGCTCGCCCCGCGCGTCGATCTCCAGTTCACCCGTGCCCTGCAGAGCCACGTCACCGAGGCCTACGACAAGACCTCCGACACCACGCTGAAGCTGGTCGCCCGCATCCCGCTCTATACCCCCGGCACGCTCCCCGGCATCGCCCAGGCGCGCGCCGCCAGCCGTCAGGCGTCGTGGGACGCGATCGATTCCGAGCGTCGGTCGCTGGCGAAGGTCGAGGCGCTGTGGGTCGAGCGCAAGGGTGCCCTCTCGGCCATGATGCGGGCGCGCAAGCGGCTGGCGACCATGCGCGAGGCGGTGTCGGCGCGGCTCGCCGAACAACAGGCGGGTTACGGCACCATCATGGGCCGGCTCGACGCCGAGGCCGAGACCGCCGAGGCGGCGATCGCCCTGACGACGCTCTCCTATGAAGCCGACATCGCCGGCTGGCGCATCGCCGCGGCGCTCGCGCGCATCTCGGAAGATCTGCCGACGATGAAGGTCTCGCGCCGCTGAGCGGGATCACCCGGCAGCGGGCTGAGCCGGCATCGGTTCGACGATCAACGTCAGCGCCGAGACGATCAGCGCAGGGCGCTCCTCGCCCTCGACCTCGAGCCTGACGCCGAGCTTCACCGCCCAGCGGTCCGGCCCGATGTTGGAACGCGCCACCAGCGTGAAACGGGCGCGCACGCGGGACCCGGTGCGCACCGGCGCCTGGAACCGCACCCCGTCGATGGCGAAATTGACCGCGATGCGGCCGGGCGGCGTGACGATCACCTCGGAGCCCAGCGCCGTCAGCAGCGACAGCGTCAGGAACCCGTGCGCGATGGTGCCGCCGAAGGGCGCCTCCGCCGCGGCACGGACCGGATCGACGTGGATGAACTGGTGGTCGTCGGTCGCGGCGGCGAAGAGATCGACGCGGCCCTGATCGATCGTCCGCCACGCCGAGACGCCGAGTTCGGTGCCGGGCGCGACGGCGAGGAGATCGAGCCCACTCATGCCGCGACCCCGAGCCTGCGGAAGGCGAGCGAGGCGTTGAGCCCGCCGAAGGCGAAGGAGTTGGACAGCGCCACGTCGATCGTCATCGCCCGCGCCTCGCCGGGGATGCAGTCGATCGGGCATTCCGGATCGGGCTCGTCGAAGCCGGCGGTCGGCGGCGCGAGAGAGGCCTTCATGGCGAGCACGGTGGCGACCGCCTCGAGCGCGCCGGAGGCCCCGAGCGCATGGCCGTGGACCGCCTTGGTCGAAGTCGTCGGGGGAACCGCGTCGACGCCGAACACCCGCCGCAGCGCCTCGACCTCGGCGATGTCGTTGGCGCGCGTGCCGGTGCCGTGGGCATTGACCCAGTCGACGCTGTCGGCGGCGATCCCGGCCTCAGTGAGCGCCACGCGCATCGCGTCCGCCATGCCTTCGGCCGACGGCGCGAAGAGATCGCGGGCATCCGCCCCCGCCGACCAGCCGGCGAGTTCGATACCGCCCTCACGGCCGCGGGCCCGCGCGTGCTCTTCGGATTCGAGAACGAGAATGCCGGCGCCTTCCGAGATCATCAGCCCGTCGCGACCGCGCGCGAAGGGGCGGCAGACCGAGCGGCTCATCACCTTCATCGCGTCCCAGGCGGAGAGCGAGCCCCAGTCGAGGCAGGCCTCGGTGCCGCCGGTGATCGCGACGTCGACGACGCCGTGGCGCACCAGCGCCGCGGCCGTGCCGATGGCATGGGCGGAGGAGGCACAGGCCGAAGCGGTGACGAAACACGGACCCCGCGCGCCGAGCGCGATCGAGATCCAGCTCGCCGAGGCACTCGGCATCGAACGGACGACGGAGAGGGGGTGCGAACGCCGGCCGTCGACCAGCGTGCGGCGATACTGTTCCTCGATCGAGGTGAGACCGCCGCCGCCGTTGCCGATGATCACCGCGACCCGTTCGGGCCGCACGACGGGCGTGGCGAGGCCGGCGTCGGCCATGGCGCGAACCGCCGCGGCCACGGCGAAGACGCCGGAACGGTCGAGCGGCGCCAGCGACGGCAGGGGCAGGCCCTCGGCATGGGTCGTGTCGGTGACGGCCCCGACGCGGATACCGCTGCCGGGAACCGAGGCGGCGTCGACGAAGGCGCCGCGTCCGGCCACCAGTTCGGCCCAGAAGGTGTCGAGCGAAACGCCGGCCGACGACACCACGCCGAGCCCGGCGACCAGAACCCTGGACATCACACCGTCGCCTTCTGCCTTGCGATCATCGCGGCGAAGTCGCCGATCGTCTCGAGGCGATCGTCGGCCTTGTTGGCATTGAAGTTGATCTCGACGTCGAAGGCGTCCTCGATCTCGAAGATGTACTCGACGATGTCGAAGGAATCGATCCCGGCCTCGTCCAGCGTGGTCTTCGCGGTCCAGTCCTCGCCGGGCTTCTTGGTATAGGTCCGAAGCAGGTCGATGAGCTTGGTGACGATGCTGTCGACACCGTCGTAGTTCGCGGTCGCAACCATGTTCATGAACGTGACTCCTCGAACGACGTTGAGAGATCGAACAGTCGAGATTGGCGATCTCTGGAAGCCCGATCTTTAGCACTCTTTATTTGAAAATTGTAAGTTTTGGGGAATTTACCTTAACTCGAAACCACCGAATTCTCTCGAATGAACGGGATCTCGACAATATTCGCTCAACCACCCACCGGCGGCGCGAGAACGCCGATCGGCGCCGTTTCCACCCGCGGGATCTCGACCGGGGTGAGGATGCCGTTCGCCAGCCGATAGGCGCGGTCGACGTGGGCGAGCAGCCGCTCGGAATGGGTGACGAAGATCTTGCCGCCCGGCAGGCTGCACAGGCTGTCGAGCAGGTCCGTCTCGGTCGTCTTGTCGAGATTGGCGGTGATCTCGTCGAACAGCATCAGTCGCGGCTGGCGGGCGATGGCGCGGGCGGCGAGCACGCGGCGGCGCTGGCCGGTCGAGAGCAGCGAGTTGTTGTTGGCGACGATCGTGGCGATCCCCTGCGGCAGCGCCTCGATCTCGTCGTCGAGACCGACCATCGACAGCGCCTGACGGATGCGCTCGATCGGCATGTCGGGGTCGAACAGGCTGACGTTCTCGGCGAGCGTCGCGGTGAAGAGCCCGTCCTCGGCGAAGACCGCGCCGATGTTGGCGCGATATTCCATCGTGCCGAACCGGGCGAGCGACTGACCGTCGACCAGCACCGAGCCCGACGTCGGCTCGGTCACCGAGGCGATCACCTTGAGCAGCGACGACTTGCCGGACCCCGATTCGCCGATGATGGCGATGTGCTCGCCGCCCTCGACGTCGATGCGCAGGCTCGCCTGACGCACCACCGGCCGCTCCTCGCGGCCGAAGGAGATGGCGATGTCGCGCACCTCGACGTCCTTGCGGATCGCCTTGCGGATCACCGCCGCCTTCGACGTCACCTCGGGCGTGTTCTGGATGACGTCTTCGAGCCGGCGCACGTGCGACTTGATCACCGTGAGGTGCATCAGGTTGGTGGTCAGCGTGTCCACCATCATGAAGAACGTGTTGCGCAGCGAGAAGAAGGCATAGAGCATGCCGATCGTCATCTCGTTGGTCAGCACCGCCGCGATGCCGGCGTAGAGCGTGATGACCGAGCCGACGATGACGACCAGATGGACGAAGAGCTGGGTGTCGATCTGCAGCCGGCGCGAGACGAAGTCGCGCGCGGCGTAGCGCGACAGTTTCTCGAACCAGCGCTGCTCGAACCGCGCCGAGACGTCGTGCGCCTTGATGATCTGGATGCGATCGAGCCCGTCGAGCAGCGTCGAGACCTCTTCGGTCTTGGCCGCCAGTGCCTCGGTCGTCGCCTCGCGGGTGCGCCTGAGGTACGCGGTGCGGATACCGACGGCGAGCGCCAGCGTGCCGATCACCATCAGCGTCATCGAGGTCGAATAATAGAACATCAGCGCGACCGAGATCACCGACACCGAGGTGTCGGCGAGCGAGCGCACCATGCCGTCGGAGGCGAAGGCCTTGACCTGATCGACCGAGTTCAGCCGGGTGATGAAGTCGCCCGGATGTCGCGCCTCGAAATAGCGCAGCGGCAGCCGCAGCCCGTGACCGACCACCGAACGCGAGAACTGCACCTGCATGCCGATCGACGTGCGCAGGATGACCATGTCGCGCAGCCAGTTGCCGATCGCCTCGAAGACGAGGAGCGCGCAGAGGCCGATGGTCAGCATGCCGAGCAGGTCGACGTCGGCCTGCGGCAGCACGAAGTCGAGCGACACCTGCAACAGGATCGGCGAAGCGAGCGCGAGCAGACCGACCGTCACCGAGATCGAGACGATCTTGATCAGCGCCGACTTGAAGCTGCCGGTCGATTTGACGAGGTCCCACAGCGAGATGCCGTCCTTGGAGACGATCTTCTCGATCGCCATACGCGGCTCGAGCTCGAGCACGACGCCGGAGAAGTGCTTCTCGAAGTCCGGCCGCTTGAAGGTGCGGCGACCGACGGCGGGATCGTGGACGACATATTTGTCGCCCCTGATGCTCTCCAGCACGACGTAGTGCCGGCCCTCCCAGTGGAGGATCGCCGGCAGGCGGACGCCGGCGAGATCGTCGCTGTTCTCGACCGACAGGCCGCGCGCGTCGAAGCCGAAGACGCCGGCGAGCGCATAGAGCTCGGCCAGCGACATGCCGCCCTGATAGATCTGGTGCACCGACCGCATGTAGGGCAGGTCGATGTCGTGACCGTGGGCATTGGCGATCATCGCCATGCAGGCGAGGCCGCACTCCTGCTGCTCGCTCTGGAGCAGCGTCCGCACCCGCGGCTTGTTGGAGAAGAACGGCAGGCTCATGTCCGCCCCCGCATCGCCAGGATCGGGTCGAGCACCCAGTCGATCAAGCGCCGGCGCTCGACGACGACGTCGGCGCTGAGCGTCGAACCGATCAGGATCGGCCTCTCGCTGCCATAGGCCACGATGGTCTTCTCCTCGGGTTCGACCTCGACCAGGAACTTCGACTGCGGCGGCGGCCGCGGCCCGGCCTTGGCGAGCGCGGCGTCGAGCCCGCTCGCCTCGTCCTCCTTCGGCAGCGACAGCGGCTGCTTGCCGATGGCGATGATGCGGCCGTACTTCACGCCGAAGGTCTTGTAGGGAAAGGCGTCGTACTTCAGCACCACGCGCTGTTGCAGCGTCAGCAGACCCATGGTCTTCGACGGCGCCTGCAGGCCGATGGTGATCGGCTCGTCGGGATTGCCGATCGCCGCCAGCGTGTCGCCGTACTTGACCTCGGCGCCCTCGCGCACGTTGATCGCGGCGATCCGCCCCTCGCCGCCGGCGATGACGTCGGTGGCGATCGCCGACTTGGCGCGCTCGATCCGAGCGTCGAGTTCGGCGAGCTGACGGGAGAGCTGGCCGTGTTCGGCGGCATTGGCGCTGCGGCCCTGCTGCAGGGTGCGGCGGCGCTCGAGCTGGGTCGTCGTCAGCTGCGTCATCTGCAGCCGCACCTCGAGCAGCTGGCGGACGTAGTCCTGCTTCACCCGCTCCTGACCGGTGACGTTCTCGCGGGTGACGTAGCCGCTCTTCAGATTGGCCCGGAGCTTCTGGACGATCTCGTCCTGGGCGGCGAGCGCGCCCTGGAGCTCCTGCTCCTGCTTGCGTAGGTTGGCCTCGATCTTGACCATGTTGTCGTCGAAGGCGGTGAGGTCGTCGGCGTGATGCGCCATCAGCGCGTCGAGCCCGTCGATCTGGGCCTGCGTGTTGCGACGCTGCGCGACCAGCGACTGAAGCTCCGATTCCGACAGCGGCTTCGATCCCGCCGCCGTCTGCTGCGGCACGATGGTCAGGATCTTGTCGCCGGCCTTCACCGGCTGGCCCTGCGTCACCCAGATGTGCGAGACCGTGCCGTCGACCGGTGCCGACATGCGCTGCCCGCCCTTGGTGCCGAGCACGATGCCGCGCATCGTCTCCTGCTTGGCGAAGGTGCCGAACCACATCGCCGCCACGAGGAAGAGCGCCAGCGACACGAAGAAGACGACCAGCAGGTCGGAGGCGGTGTCGCGGCGGAACTCGATCGACGAGGAGAGCTGATGCAGACCGGTGATCTCGAACCGGTCCATCATCGTCTCGGGCCGCGGCTTGCGCCGGCCGAAGAAGCGGCGGAAGGTCTCAACCGGCAACATGGGCGGCCACCTTCTGCGCGAGGGTGCGGAAGCCTTCGGCCCCGCCCGACGTCCATCCCGCCGGATAGAACTCGCCGAGACGCGTCCACATGTGCCACTGCTCGGGCGCCAGCTTGACGAAGCTCTCGATCTGCCGGCCGATCGTCATCGCCAGTTCGCGGCGGTCGTCGGCGGTCGTCCGCGCCACCTCGAAGGGCCGGCCGAAGACGATCTCGTCGCGGGTGAGGCGCGAGCAGACGGTCATCGGCAGCACCACGCCCTTCAGCATGCGCGCCATCGCGTCGAGCCCCATGGCGATCGACGCCGTCTCGTCGAAGAGCCGCGTCTCGGCCGGCGAACCGTAGGTCTCCGGCAGGTCGAGCAGCGACACCACCACGGCGCCCTTGCGGGCATAGCGCATGGCGTCGACGAAATCGGCCTCGTCGCGGGTGTTGAGAATGCGGAACTCGCCGGCGATCTCGCGCAGGCGGTCCATTGCGACGTTGTTCTCCTGGAGATCCTCGCGGGCGCGCAGCACCAGCAGGCGGCGGCCGCGGAACCAGTGCCACAGCACGTGCGAGATGCCGAGCGGGAAGACGCCCATGTGCAGCGGCGCGAGGATGACGACGTCGCCGGTCGCCGCCAGACGAGCCGGGAGGTCGGGGTCGGAGACGGTGGTGTTGCGGGTGTCGGCGAGCATCTCGGCCTGACTGCGGCGGATACTGGCGAACCATTCCATGATCAGCAGGAGATCGTGGAAGTCGTGCTCGCGGGCGAGGCGGCGCGCCTCCTCGGTACCCACCCTGAGGCGCTTCTCGAAGAAGGGTTCGAGACCGAAGCCGACGCCTTTGCGGAAGGGCAGCGAGGCCCGCCACGCCGTGCGCAGGGCGATCCGCCGCGCGGCCAGCGGCAGCCTGCCCAGATGCTCGATTGTCTTCATGGCCGTCGTCATGTGCCGCACCGTTGGTCGGATCGCCGCCGCTTCGCCGTCACGCCGACGCACCCGTCGCCGGGCGTCCGCCCGATGCCGGCGTTGCGGCGGGCGCGTCCCCCGCGCGGGAATCCGACCCCACGCGTCTTCGCCCTACCGTCGGGTCACTATTTGAAGTCAGCCTTAATTCCGGGTTAATCCGGACCCGCCGACCGCCGGAACGGCGGCGGAACGACCTCAATCCGACGACAGTTCGGCGGCGACGAAGTCGAGCACGCTGCGCACCGTGGCGACCACCTGATCCACTTCGTCGCGAGAGATGATCAGCGGCGGCGAGATCAGGATGCGGTCGGCCGCGGCCCTGAGGATGACGCCGTCGCGGAAACAGAAGTTGCGCACGATCATCCCGATGTCCTCGGGCTTCGTGAAGCGCTTGCGCGTCGTCTTGTCGAGGACGAGCTGGATCGCCCCGAGGAGGCCGACCGACACCGCTTCGCCGACCAGAACGTGATCGGCGAGCCCGCCCCAGGCCTTCGCGAAATAGGGGCCGATGTCGTCGCGCACCCGCTCGACCAGCCCCTCGCGCTCGATGATCTCGAGATTGGCGAGCGCGGCGGCGGCGGCGACCGGATGGCCGGAATAGGTGAAGCCGTGGGCGATCTGCCCGGCCTCCTTCATCAGCACCTCGGCGACGCGGTCGGAGACCAGCACGCCGGCGATCGGCACGTAGCCCGACGACAGGCCCTTGGCGATCGGGCAGAAGTCCGGCTCGAGCCCGTAGTGCTGGAAGCCGAACCACTCGCCGAGCCGGCCGAAGCCGCAGACGACCTCGTCGGTGACCAGCAGGATGTCGTGACTGCGGCAGATCCGCTGGATCTCCGGCCAATAGGTCGACGGCGGCACGATCACCCCGCCCGATCCCTGGATCGGCTCGGCGACGAAGGCGGCGACGCGGTCGGCACCGATCCGGCGGATCGTCTCCTCGAGCTCGCGCGCCCGGGCGAGGCCGAAGGCCTCCGGCGTCATGTCGCCGCCCTCGGCGTACCAGTAGGGCTGGCCGATGTGGACGATGTCGGGAACGAGCGAACCCGCCTGCTCGTGCATGTGGCGCATGCCGCCGAGGCTGGCGCCGGCCACCGTCGAGCCGTGATAGGCGTTGTGGCGCGAGACGACGACGGTCTTCTTCGGCTTGCCCCTGGTCGCCCAGTAGACCCGCGCCAGCCGCAGCCAGGTGTCGTTGGCCTCGGAGCCCGAGTTGGTGAAGAAGACGTGGTTGATCGACGGCCCCGCGTGCGAACAGATCTTCGCCGCCAGCCGCGTCGCCGGCACCGTCGTGGTGCCGAAGAAGGTGTTGTAGAAGGGAAGCTGGTTCATCTGGGCGAACACGGCTTCGGAAATCTCGCGCCGGCCGTAGCCGACGTTGACGCACCACAGCCCCGCGAAGGCGTCGAGATACTTCTTGCCCTCGCCGTCCCAGACATGGACCCCCTCGCCGCGCGTGATGACGCGGACACCATGCTCCAGTTGATCCTTCATGTCGGCGAAGGGATGGAGGTGATGGGCGGTGTCGGCGGCCACGAGATCGGCGAGCGTCTCGGGCGCCAGCGTGTCGGGCGAAAGGGTCTGGGGCAGAAGGGTCGACATGGGGCAGGCTCCGATGAAACGCCGCGCGATGGTCGGACCGTGCATCCGCGGGCCCGTCCCCTCGGTCGGGTCCGCGGGCGCGGGATGATCCCGCCCCTCGAGGGGCAAGACGCGAAAAGCCGGATCGAGCGAAACGTTCGACCCGGCTTCGTCGAGCCGTCGACGGGGGCCATGAGGCCCCCGCGCCGCTCAGATCAGCTGCACTTGCCCGACTTGGACTTGCCACCGCAGTCCGGAGCCGAGGAGCCGCCCTTGTCCTTGCCGCACGGGCCGCCGCCGCCGGCGAGGGTCTTCAGCTGGTCGAGCTTGAGTTCCTTCATGGGATCATCTCCTTTTTCGCCGACCCCGTCCGAGATCGGTGCGAAGTTGATGGCATTTTGAGCATTCCATTTCAACAAATGCGATGGATTAATACTAACGCAACGTCATTAACTATACTGTAGTTGCATAAAATTGTAGTGAATTCATTTTGCGATCATTAAGGTTGACGTAACCAGACACAGGCCGACTTCTACGTCGACCACGACACCCCGGCTTCCCTCCGATGCCCGGATTTCCGCCGCCGTTGCCTCGCCGAATGGGCGGATGCTACCGATGTCGGGCGCGCGCGCCGCGCCGGCACGAATGTCGCCGCCACCTCGGGAGCCGTCCTTGTCGCAACCGCCGAGCCCTTCGCCGGCCGCCCTGCCGCCCGGACCGGATCACCCGACCGGACGCCGGGCTCTGCGCCGCGGCCTCCTCGCGGCGGCGGCCGCCTCGGCGATCGGTCTCGCCGGCGGCCTCGCCGTTCCCGCACTCGAGGTGCGGCTCGTCTATGCCCCCGATCGCGAGACGGTCGCCCCGGCCGAGGCCGGGCTCGCCGGCGCCCGCGTGCTGTCGATCGCGACCGAGGACGGCGAAAGGCTGGTCGGCTGGTTCGTGCCGGCGGCCGAGGGTGCGGCGCTCGCGCTCTATTTCCACGGCAGCGGCGGTTCGCTCGCCGACCGCGTCGACCAGATCGAACGACTGCGCTCCTTCGGCCTCGCGGTGCTCGCCATCGACTACCGCGGCTTCGGCGGCTCGACCGGTTCGCCCACCGAAGACGGCCTCGCCCGCGACGCCGAGGCCACTCTCGCCGAGGCCGGCCGACTCGGTTGGGCGGCCTCCCGCATCGTCGTCGTCGGCCAGTCGCTGGGCACGGGCGTCGCGACCGCGCTCGCCGCCCGCCACCGCTTCGCCGGTCTCCTGCTCGACGCCGCCTTCGCCTCGCTGACCGACGTCGCCGCCGAGCGCCACCCCGCCCTGCCGGTCCGATACGTCCTGCCCGACCGCTTCCGCTCCGACCGCCGCATCGCCGCGGTCGGCGCGCCCGTGCTGCTGCTCCACGCCGAGGACGACGAGATCGTGCCGGCGCACCACGGCGCCCGCCTCTTCGCGCTCGCCGCCGAGCCGAAGCAGCGCATCGCCGTCACCGGCACCCGCCACCGCGTGCTCGACGACCCGCGCGTCACCGAGGCGCTCGCCGCCTGGTTCCGCGCCGTGACGACGCCGAAGCCGTGACCGCGTCTTCGCCGAAGGCCCGTCTCCTCCGAAGGAATGCCTGCCGCGACGTCGCGAACAGTCGATGCGGACTGGACATTCGGGGCGAGTTGCGCTCCGGTGTGCCCGCATTTTCAGGAGGACGATGAATGCCGAGCCCGAAAGCCGTCACCCTTGCCACCCTGCTCGCCGCCGCCGTGCTCGCTGCTCCCGCGGCCGAGGCCGCCGATCCGGCCGCCTGCAAGGCCGTGCGCTTCTCCGACGTCGGTTGGACCGACATCACCGCCACGACGGCCATCGCCTCGAAGATCCTCGAGGGTCTCGGCTACCAGCCCAAGACCCAGGTCCTGTCGGTGCCGGTGACCTATGCCTCGCTGAAGAACAAGGACATCGACGTCTTCCTCGGCAACTGGATGCCGACGATGGAGGCCGATCGCAAACCCTTCGTCGACGACAAGTCGATCGAGGTCGGCGCCGCCAACCTGACCGGCGCCAAGTACACGCTCGCCGTCCCCGCCAAGCTGTGGGACGAGGGCCTGAAGGACTTCAAGGACATCGCCAGGTTCAAGGACAAGCTCGGCGGCAAGATCCACGGCATCGAGCCCGGCAACGACGGCAACCGCCTGATCCTCGGCATGATCGAGGGCAAGAAGTTCGGCCTCGACGGCTTCCAGCTGATCGAATCGAGCGAGCAGGGCATGCTCGCCCAGGTCGAGCGCGCCGGCAGCCGCGGCGAGGCGATCGTCTTCCTCGGATGGGAGCCCCATCCGATGAACACCAAATACGCCATCAAGTATCTCTCCGGCGGCGACGACGTCTTCGGCCCCGACTTCGGCGGCGCGACGATCTACACCAACGTCCGCGCCGGCTGGCCGGCCCAGTGCCCCAACGCCGGCAAGCTCGTCGGCAATCTCAAGTTCACGCTGGAGCTCGAGAACGTCGTGATGGGTTATATCCTCAACGACGGGATGGAGGGCGACAAGGCGGCCGAGAAGTGGCTGAAGGCCAATCCGTCCGTCTGGTCGGCCTGGCTCGACGGCGTCACCACCTTCGACGGCAAGCCCGGCCTCGACGCCGTCAAGGCCGCGCTGAAGCTCTGAGGCCCAGCGCGTCCCGCCCCGCGGCGCCTCTCGCGCCGCCGGGCGACCCGACCGGAACCGATCCCATGCAAGACTGGCTCGTCGACAACAAGCTCCCGCTCGGGCGCTGGATGAAGATCCTGATGGATTTTCTCACCACGCACGGCCGCGGCTTCTTCGACGCCGTGTCGCTGGTGCTCGGCTCCGTCATCGACGGGCTGACGGGCGTGCTCCTCACCCTGCCGCCGCTCGCCGCCGTCGTCGTCGCGGCCGTGGCGACCTGGGCGCTGCACCGCTCGATCTCGCTCGCCGTCTTCGTGCTCCTCTCGCTCTCGCTGGTGGTCAATCTCGGCTACTGGGAGGCGACGATGCAGACCCTGGCGCTGGTCCTCTCCTCGACCATCGTCTGCATGATCGTCGGCGTGCCGCTCGGCGTCGCCGCCGCCCATCGGCCCTGGCTCTACCGCATCCTCCGGCCGATCCTCGACCTGATGCAGACGATCCCGACCTTCGTCTATCTGATCCCGACGCTGGTGCTCTTCGGCCTCGGCTCGGTGCCGGGACTGGTCGCGACCGTGATCTTCGCCCTGCCCGCCCCCGTCCGCCTCACCCATCTCGGCATCTCCTCGGTGCCGAAGCCCTTGAGCGAGGCCGCACTCGCCTTCGGCGCGACGAAACGCCAACTGCTGTGGAAGGTCGAGCTGCCCCATGCGCTGCCGACCATCATGGCCGGCGTCACCCAGTGCATCATGCTGTCGCTGTCGATGGTGGTGATCGGCGCGCTGGTCGGCGCCGACGGCCTCGGCAAGCCGGTGGTGCGCGCGCTCAACACCGTCAACGTCGCCACCGGCTTCGAGGCCGGTGCGGCGATCGTCGTGCTCGCCATCATCCTCGACCGGGTGCTGCGCCGGCCCGAGCCGGAGAAGCCCGACGGCCCGCCCCGTTCCGAACGCGGGAGGATGCCGGAATGAACGCCGTCGAATTCCGCGACGTCGACATCGTCTTCGGCACCCGCCGCGCCGAGGCACTCGCCCTCCTCGATCGTGGCGAGACCCGCGAGACGATCCAGGCGAAGACCGGCTGCATCGTCGGCGCCGCCGGCATCTCGCTGAAGGTGGCTGAGGGCGAGATCTGCGTGCTGATGGGCCTGTCGGGCTCCGGCAAGTCGACCATCCTGCGCGCCGTCAACCGCCTCAACGAACCGTCGCGCGGCTCGGTCATGGTCGCCCATGCCGGCCGCCCGGTCGACGTCGCGCGCTGCGACGAGGACACGCTGCGCGCCGTGCGCTCGCGCACCGTCTCGATGGTCTTCCAGCAGTTCGGCCTGCTGCCCTGGCGCACCGTGCGCCAGAACGCCGGCTTCGGCCTGGAACTGCGCGGCATGCGGGCGAAGGCGCGCGCGGCGATCGTCGACGAGAAGCTCGCCATGGTCGGCCTCTCCGGCTGGGCCGACCGATACGTCCACGAGCTTTCCGGTGGCATGCAGCAGCGCGTCGGGCTCGCCCGCGCCTTCGCCACCGATGCCGACATCCTCTTGATGGACGAGCCCTTCTCCTCGCTCGATCCGCTGATCCGCGACAAGCTGCAGGACGAGCTGATCGACCTGCAGAAGCGCATCCGCAAGACCATCGTCTTCGTCAGCCACGACCTCGACGAGGCGATGAAGCTCGGCAACACCATCACCATCATGGAGGGCGGCCGCATCGTCCAGTCGGGCAGCCGCGAGGACATTCTGCTCCGCCCCGCCAACGACTACGTCGGCGACTTCGTCAAACACACCAATCCGCTGAACGTGCTGACGGCGAAGACCGCCATGCGCCCGATCGCCGAGTTCGGCCGCGAGGGCGACGAGATCCCGGTCGGCGCCGCCGGTCGCCTACGCGTCCGCCTCGACGCCGCCGGCAAGCCCGTCGCCGTCACCCGCGCCGGTCGCCCCCTGCGCCTCGTCGGCGCCGAGGCCGAGGACGCCGCCGAGGGCGAGGCGATCCTCGCCCCCTTCGACCTGACGCTGCGCCGCGCGATCGCGCTCCAGCGCCGCTCGGGCGTACCGATCGTCGTCGTCGACGACGCCGGCCGTCTCGCCGGCATCTGCGGCGAGGAAGAGATCTACGAGAGCCTCGGCCGCTGGGAAGCCCGCGTGCGCTGAGGCGAAATCCGGTCGAGAACCTTCGACGGATCGCGCACGATCACGGGATCAATAGGACGTTCCCAGGATCATGGCACCGGGACAGGTCGCCGACAGGCACGGCCGCCCACCACCCCGGCTTCGCACGGCGTTGCTCGGAGCATCCGCGTCGGCAACGCGGATCGGATCGACCGATGCCGAACCGGGCGCAAATGCCTTGCCGACCGTTGCGGCGGTGACGGTGCGGCCATCGGCACGAAGCACCGGCGCGGCGTCACGCGAACGTTTCGCTCCGACGTCGGCTGGCTTCTGCACCGCGGCAGCCTTCGTCCAGGAGAGCGCGGCACCCTTCGGCAACCATGAGGGATCGGTTTCGGATGCGGCAGCGGCACCTTGCAGGATCGAGAACCCTGCGAGGAAGCCGATCAACCCGACTCGACCGAAGTGATGAACGAACATGGCAGAACCTCTCCTACTATGTGTTACCGCGGATGATTGCATGAGCCATCACAACACGTTTGACGATTTCGTTCAAAATGCGCAGATCGTCGATCTGCGGCGCAAGGCGCCGCCGAACCTCGGGAAACGTCACCTCCACGACCGACCGGAGAGCTTCGAACTGCCAAGTACCGGGGCTGTCCGAATGGCCCGCCACTTGGGATATGCGCTTTGTTCTCACTTTGTACATGGTCCCACCAGAGACATTGGCAGGGACGCCTATCGCCTCTTGCAGCCGATAGGGACAAACGAGACACCGGATCCGACCTCGCGGCGTATCCTTTTCGCCCGGGTTTCGGTTTGGCAAAGATCGACATCCCAAGCAATTCCGACATTTTTTGCCGGGACACTTCGGCCCGTTCTGTTGTGTCGGCAAGATTTGAACGTCGTGATGCCATCCGTGCTGCCTCCGCACGCTCACGGGAGAGGCGACCACCGGAATTTGGGTTCGTTTATTCAATTTGTCGGGCAGCGCCCCCGATATGGGTCACAACTCCGCTGCGACGTGGTCCCCGCTCTTGTCTCCGGTCGTACCCTTCGCTCGAAGAAAGGGGGAAAATCGTCAGCGGCCGGTTCAAAGCCCCCGAAGAGGCTTGCCGGCTCAATCAGCCCGGTGACATTCACGGTCGGGCTACGACAACTGGCCAGTCGCCCCGCATCATGGTCGCAGGATTGGAGTGCGATGATGGAAACGACTGCTGCCCCGCATCGAATCGTGCGCCGGCATTGCACTCGAAGGTTCAATGAGGAGGCCGGGGAGACGGCCCGGCATGGGACGCCCGCTCAGCACGATATCGCGACCTGCACGGAAAGATCGACAGCAGGCGCCCGAGAACGGATCTCCGATCCGACACAGGTGCGCGTCGAGCAAGAACAGACCACGACCGAAACAATATTCAGTCAAACACACCAACAAGTAGACGCATTACGCCAATGAAACGCATCGCCAAACATCAAGAAAACATAGAATAAATGTTAAATATTTGATAAATCAGATAATTATACCGCAAAGATAGATTGTGTATCAGAATTAATCGATAATATTGATACGCGAATACGGCTGATCAATTTAACCACGAAGACAACGAGCTGGAGAGTAGGAGCTGCGCTCGAACTCGCTCGGCAGCGCCACCGCCCAAGGCACCCCACACGCCGGTCACGACGCGCGGGCAGCGTGGTCGCACGCGCCGTCATCGAGTCGACCGATGGACAGTGACTCGTGCTCTTCGCGCACGTTCAGATCGTGCCGAGCATCTTACCGGATAGGGTGAGCAGAAGCCGTCGCTCATACCAAGACGGTGCGATGACGGGTTGGCGCCCAAGACCAAGGCTGACGCGGATCATCGAGCGCGGGCACCTTGTCGACATCCGGAGGGAGAGCGATCGACTCGACGTCACGGCGGAGGTTGCGGAGGGCACCAGAGCCGAAAGACCGATGCGGTGTTCGCCTCGACTCGCGCGATGGCGATGGCGATGGCGATGGCGATGGCGATGGCGATGGCGATGGCGATGGCGATGGCAGTCATCGCCTGCACAACTCGCCGCCAAGTCTTGCAGCGTGCCGATTTCGTGGTGACGAAATCGGACGCACTATCGCCTGGCAATGATCGTGATCGCCGAAATCGCAGCGGGCCGTTCGAGCGCTCGCCCGTACTGGGGCCTCCCGCCATACGGGACCAGCCAAGAACCTCTGAGACAATTCGACAGCGAGAGACTATTGGCGTTGAAGACAGTTCGATCAAACTGGCCCGAAAAACACCACCCCTTGATCAGACGATGGCCGACGAGTTCAAATGCGCCTCATGGTTGGCAGTGCGAGGCGTCGGCACTCTGCGGTCGGCTGCGCCTACCCGACGGAGTTCCATCGGATCGTAGAGCTCGCCCGAGGCGACATCCTCGATTGCCTGTATCATGCAAGTGCCGAAGTTCGAAGAACGTGTCGAATTGCGCGATCTTTCCATAGTCTCGGCATGGACTTCGTCACATCCGGAAACTCGGTGGACACGGAACACGCGGCAGCTCGAGTGACGAGCGCCTCGGCAATCGCAAGCGTCGCTGGCCTCGCCCTGACGGCCCATCGAGTCCATAAGCGATCACTTCCTCAAGATGCTGGTCCATCCGCCGTTGCTCGGTACGCCAGAATGCCAAGTCGGCTTTGGAATGCAAAAAGGCGCGCGTTGCCTTCTTGAGCCGACGCCGGCTACGTCGATCATAAAGATCCAGCAATGCGAATTCAGCAGCGTTCTCCATGTAGAAACGGCCAACGACTTGCAACCAGCGTTCTCGCGCCTCACTGCCGAGCAGATTCACATCTACCGGGATATCGATCCTCAGTTCGAGCGAGAATTTCGTCAACAACTCACCGACGTAATCGCAACGCATCTGCTCGAACAACGCGTGGCGGATCAGCTCTCGAGCGAGAATCCGCGCATGAAACAGTAACTCCTTTTCCGGGTCATCGCGACACAGATCGATCGCAAGACGTTCAATTTCGCCGAAGTCGACGACCGGTATCAGATGGGGCGTCGACAAACCGTGTTTCAGGGCGTTACGGGCACTGATTTTCTTGGCCGCCATGCTACGAGGTCCGGTCGACTTCGTCGCATTCGCCCGATTGGCGCTAAGACGCCGCTCAACGAACTGGTTCATATCTGGTTTCTCTCCGACGGATGGGAAGGCCAAGCACGCTTCGCTTCACCTTCCTCCGTCTTCGGTCATTCGACTGTCGGATCGACGAAGGTGGTCGAAAGAGCATTCGTCTTCGGTGCCAGATATTCGATCTCGACCAAGCTCCGCCGCGCATCGCCCAGGCGCTTCTCTTGTGTGGCCTGCAAGCGATCGATCGTCTCGCTCGCTGGCAAGACAGACAGATGAGCCTTCGCGTTCAACTCTGGCCAAGCCAAGCCGATTGCATGCAGCTGATCCTCGAAATCGTCCGGCGATCGGCTCTGCCGAACGATCCTCGAAGCGGTGTCGATATCTTCTAGGGTCGGCGTGATGCGCTTGCGCGGGCTCTTACTACGGCGTGCAGCAAGAATCTTCGCGAGTTCATCGACGACCGCGACGGAGAGCACTCGATTGGCAACCTCCCGCAATCGCGCCAACTCCCAAGTCGAAACGCAGAGCTTCCAGACCTCGATCCACACGAAGATCGTGGTTGGCCTGATCTGATTGACGAAGCCTCGCATGAGCTGGTCGTAATGCTCGGCAAACTCTCCTGGGAGCAGAGGGCGCCGTCCGAAGATCGGCCGGTACTCGATGGGGACGTGCGGGCAATAGAGATCGTCATCGAACGAACGGGCGATTCGATCTCGGGCGCCGGGCTGGATGGCGGGAGCAGCACGAGCATCGGCCCTTGCAGCGGAACGGACATCAACCTTCATCGCAGAGGTCATGGAAGGCTCCTTGTGACGTCCAAACGAGGCATTGCTGTCAATTGCAATTATCTGATCAATCTGTCAACCCGTCTTCCGAGAGATGTGGGCCGGTGTGGGCCCAACCCGACTGAGACGCCTCGTCCAGACAGGCGTCAGACGCCAGAGCACGGCAGCACGCGAACACCGAGAAGGAACGACACATCGATCATTACATCACAAAGCAATCATCCGAAACAAAGTATATCGGAATCACATATATTAATATTTGATCGAAAAATTCGCCGCCGGATGAAATATTAAATTGCAAATACTTGGTCGCCCATTACGATCAAATGGCATTGTAAAGATACGGAGAAACAGATGCGATTATTCCTTATCACCGTCGAGATGAATTATACAGATCCCGTCGAAACCGAGGACCGCGTATTCGTCTCCGAGCGGATCGAAGAGATCTTGCGCCGCGCCAACCGTCGAGGGGCTCTGCGCAACGACCTCATGTACGAGCGGGGCCAGCGCCTCGTTTCCCTCAAGACCCACCCGCGTCTCTACACGCCGCCGGAGGATGGTCACGAGGCATTCAAGCTCGGTTTCTGGCTCAGGGAGAACCCTTATCCTGAAGGGACCGTCGACCACGACCGCTGGCGTCAGCAATGGCGCCGCCGAGGGTGAGCGCAAGCCCTCCCTCAAAGAAGCCGGCGCGCGGGTGAACGTCGAGCATCCACGCGCCTTCATTCTCCCCAACGCGCTTGCTATGAAAGATGAAATGGAGTTCCCGATGACCCCCGAGACTATCGAGGCGATCGAGCGCCTGCATGCCGAAGGTGATGACGCCTTCCTGCGCCTCGCTCGAGAACTGCGTTCGATCTGCGAATCCGAACCGGGCGCAGTGCGCGCGATCTGCGACAAGACGCAGCTCAAGATGCGCCGCGTCTACGCGTTGTTACGAATCGCACGTGTGTTCGACGAGATGGTGCAAGATGATGCTCGCCTCATCAGAATTGGGTGGACGAAGCTCGATGTGATTGCACCACACGTCAACAAAGAGAATTGCGAAGAACTGCTCGATCTGGCCGAGGCCAATGCCCCGGCGACCCTGCCACTGCTTCTTGCCGGCGCAAGCCCCGAAGACAAGCGGCACACGATCCAATTGACGTTTTCAAAGTCCGAGTACGCTTTGTTCTGCAAGACGATATTAAGCGCAGGCGCAGAAACACGAGGGAAAGGACACATCGGAAAAGAAAATGCAATAATAAAAATCTTCAAAAAATACCAAGAACAAATAATAAAAAAGTAGTAACAGCTCAAATTTCTACATTAAAAGCACAATACGGATTGTTATTGCAATTTCAAATTCTATCGCATGAAATGTGATACATATCATGTTCCGGTCAACATTTTTAACAGGAAAGACAATAACTAAGTTCAATTACGAAGATGATAATTTTCGTGATTTGGGCAAGCGTATTCCCGTTGAATTGACTGCCCGTCGGAATGGGTCCGATCGTCGAACAGGCGGCCGCCCCATCGGATTGCATCCAAGATGGATAGCATGGAGGAGGAAACGCCGAACCGAAACGGATAGAGCTCGGACGCCGTCACCGCGCAACATCGCGATGCGCAACCGTTGCGTGGTTGAGCGATCGTCTAGCGAGCCCGAGATAGGGAGACGAAAGCACCGTTCGTCGGGCACTCGTTCAATGCATTTCCGAGGATCCCATGTCGGTCGCACGTCACACGCATCTGAAGGCCCTGGAGGCGGAGTCGATCCGGATCATCCGGGAGGTCGCGGCG
>NZ_JBQUZT010000011.1:0-69862 GCF_056313705.1 Pinisolibacter sp. DMC100
TTCGTGTCGGTCCTCTCCTGGTACGACAACGAGTGGGGCTTCTCCAACCGCATGAGCGATACCGCGGTCGCGATGGGAGCCCTGATCTGACATGAACGCGCCTCGTGAAAGCTTCGTGGCCGAGACGGCCGGCCGCATCCTGCGCAAGCGCCGCACCAAGATCGTGGCGACGCTGGGTCCGGCGTCGTCCGATGCGGCGGTGATCGCTGCCCTCTTCGCGAGCGGCGTCGACGTCTTCCGCCTCAACTTCAGCCACGGCGCTCACGAGGACCACCTGCAGCGCCTCCGGATCATTCGTGATCTCGAGGCCAAGACCGGCCGGCCGATCGCCGTGCTGGCCGACCTGCAGGGGCCGAAGCTGCGGCTCTCGACCTTCGCGGCGGGCAAGATCGCCCTCCGCGAAGGTCAGGCCTTCCGCCTCGACCTCGACAAGGCCAATCCGGGCGACGAGACCCGGGTGGGCATGCCGCATCCCGAGATCTTCGCAGCCCTCGTCCCCGGCGCCGAGCTGCTGCTCGACGACGGAAAGGTGCGGCTGGAGGTCGTCGCCTGTGGCCCCGACTTCGCCGAGACCCGCGTGATCTCCGGCACCGCGCTCTCCGACCGCAAGGGCGTCAACGTCCCCGGCGTCGCCCTGCCGATCTCGGCGCTGACGCCCAAGGACCGCGCCGACCTCGCCTTCGCGCTCGACGCCGGCGTCGACTGGGTGGCGCTCTCCTTCGTCCAGCGTCCGGCCGACGTCGAGGAGGCCCGCGGCCTCGTCGGCGACCGGGTGGCGCTGCTCGCCAAGATCGAGAAGCCGCAGGCGATCGATCATCTCGAAGCCATCGTCGAGCTCTGCGACGGCATCATGGTGGCGCGCGGCGACCTCGGCGTGGAAATGCCGCCCGAGGACGTGCCGGGCCTGCAGAAGCGGATCGTCCGCGAGGCGCGCCGCGCCGGCAAGCCGGTGATCGTCGCCACCCAGATGCTGGAATCGATGATCACGGCGCCGGCGCCGACCCGCGCCGAGGCCTCCGACGTCGCCACCGCCATCTTCGACGGCGCCGACGCGGTGATGCTGTCGGCCGAGACGGCGGCGGGTGCCTATCCGATCGAGGCGGTGACGATCATGAACCGCATCGCCGAGCGGGTGGAACGCGATCCGGCCCATCGTCAGATGGTCGATGCCCAGCGCGCCGAGACGGAGCGCGCCTCGCCCTCCGACGCCATCACCGTGGCGGCGCACGGCGTCGCCCAGGCGATCGGCGCGGCGGCGATCGTCACCTACACGACGTCGGGTTCGACGACGCTGCGGGCGTCGCGCGAACGTCCCGACGTGCCGATCCTGTGTTTTGCTCGTTCGATCGCCATATCTCGGCGTATGATGCTCGCCTACGGCGTCCACTCGGTGGTCGCCGCGGTGCCGGACGGGTTCCGGGCCAAGATCGACGGTGCCGTAACGGCAGTGAAATCCGAGGGAATCGCCGTGGACGGCGATCTGATCGTGGTGACGGCGGGCGACGGCGTCACCGGCTCGACGAATGTCTTGAGGATCGCCACGGTCGGCGCATGATGCATGACGGACATGTTCGCCTGCATCACGATCACGGGACAACACGTATGATGACTTTAATCCGAAAGTATTAGGATCAAAGTCGACAGGGAGCCAGAGCGCGCGCTCAGGAGAGGGCGGGCGCCGAAACCGAGGTTCGGGACCATGAACATCCATTCTCGCGACGTCGCCGATGCAAACGCCACCGACCGGGTCGACCCCTGGCGGGGTTTCGTGCCCGGTTCCTGGAACCGGGCGATCGACGTACGCGACTTCGTCCAGCGCAACGTTCTGCCTTACGAGGGCGACGCGAGCTTCCTCGCGCCGGTGACCGCGCGCACCGAGGCGCTGTGGACGAAGCTCAAGGAAGTCCTCGCCGCCGAGCGCGCCAAGGGCGGCGTTCTCGACGTCGACGGTTCGGTGATCTCCTCGATCGTCAGCCACGGTGCCGGCTACATCGACCGTGACCTCGAGCAGATCGTCGGCCTGCAGACCGATGCGCCGCTGAAGCGCGCGATCATGCCGTTCGGCGGCTGGCGCATGGTCAAGAACGGCCTCGAGGCCTATGGCTTCCAGGGCCAGCCCTGGCTCGCCGAGGTGTTCCCGAACGTCCGCAAGAGCCACAACGACGGCGTCTTCGACGTCTACACTCCCGAGGCGCTGAAGTGCCGCAAGTCGGGCGTCATCACCGGCCTGCCGGACGCCTATGGCCGCGGTCGCATCATCGGCGACTATCGCCGCGTCGCGCTCTACGGCGTCGCCCGTCTGATCGAGGACAAGAAGGCGCAAGGTGCGAGCCTCGAACTCGACGTGCTGTCGGAAGACGTGCTGCGTCTGCGCGAGGAGATCGCCGAGCAGATCCGCGCGCTGAAGGAACTCGTCGCGATGGCGGCGAAATACGGCTGCGACGTCTCGCGTCCGGCCGAGAACGCCCGCGAAGCGGTGCAGTGGACCTATTTCGCCTATCTGGCGGCGGTCAAGGAGGCGAACGGCGCTGCCATGTCGCTCGGCCGCGTGTCGTCCTTCCTCGACGTCTACATCGAGCGCGATCTCGACGAAGGCGTTCTCGACGAGGCGGCGGCACAGGAGCTGATCGACCATTTCGTCATGAAGCTGCGCATCGTCCGCTTCCTGCGCACGCCGGAATACGACCAGCTGTTCTCGGGCGATCCCACCTGGGTGACGGAATCGATCGGCGGCATGGGCCTCGACGGCCGTCCGCTCGTCACCCGCTCGTCCTTCCGCTTCCTGCACACCCTGACCACCCTCGGCCCGGCGCCGGAGCCGAACCTGACGGTTCTGTGGTCGGAGAAGCTGCCGCAGGGCTTCAAGGATTATTGCGCCAAGACCTCGATCGACACCTCGTCGATCCAGTACGAGAACGACGACCTGATGCGTCCCTACTGGGGCGACGACTACGGCATCGCCTGCTGCGTCTCCGCCATGCGGATCGGCAAGCAGATGCAGTTCTTCGGCGCCCGCGCCAACCTCGCCAAGACGCTGCTCTACGCGATCAACGGTGGTCGCGACGAGAAGTCGGGCGAGCAGGTCGGTCCGACCTTCGCGGCGGTGGCCGGCGACGTGCTCGACTTCGAGGACGTCAAGGCCAAGCTCGTGCCGATGATGGAATGGCTCGCCAAGGTCTACGTCGGCGCGCTGAACTCGATCCACTACATGCATGACAAGTACATGTACGAGCGGATCGAGATGGCGCTGCACGATCGCGACATCCTGCGCACCATGGCCTGCGGCATCGCCGGTCTGTCGGTCGCGGCCGACAGCCTCTCGGCGATCAAGTTCGCCAAGGTCAAGCCGATCCGCGACGAGCGCGGCATCGTCGTCGACTTCGAGCGCGAAGGCGAATGGCCGGCCTTCGGCAACAACGACGACCGTGTCGACGAGATCGCCGTGTGGCTGGTCGAGACCTTCATGAACTGCATCCGCAAGCAGAAGACCTATCGCAACGCGATGCCGACGCAGTCGGTGCTGACGATCACCTCCAACGTGGTCTACGGCAAGAAGACCGGCAACACGCCGGACGGTCGTCGCGCCGGCGAGCCCTTCGCGCCGGGTGCCAACCCGATGCACGGTCGTGACGCGCTGGGTCCGGTCGCCTCGATGGCGTCGGTGGCGAAGCTGCCCTACGAACATTCGCAGGACGGCATCTCCTACACCTTCACCATCGTGCCTTCGGCGCTCGGCAACGACGAGCAGAGCCGGATCGACAACATCACCGGTCTCCTCGACGGCTACTTCTTCCAGGGCGGCCATCACATCAACGTCAACGTCTTCGATCGCGAGACGCTGATGGACGCGATGGATCATCCCGAGAAGTACCCGCAGCTGACCATTCGCGTGTCCGGCTATGCCGTGAACTTCGTCAAGCTGACGCGCGAGCAGCAGCTCGACGTCATCTCGCGGACGTTCCATGGGCTCAATTGATCGCCCCACCGCCGGTTGGGAAAGCTCCGCGCGCAAGCCTTCGGGCCTGCGCGCGAAGCGCCCGGCGATCCGTGGTTGGATCCACTCGACCGAAACCGGCGGTGCCGTCGACGGTCCGGGCATCCGCCACGTGCTGTTCCTGGCGGGCTGTCTGCTCCGCTGCCGCTACTGCCACAATCCCGACAGCTGGCACATGCACCACGGCCGTCCGACCACCTCGAAGGAGGTGCTCGACGAGCTCGCCCGCTATGCCAAGTTCCTGATCCATGCCAAGGGCGGTCTGACGCTCTCCGGCGGCGAGCCGCTGGTGCAGCCCGACTTCAGCCACGCCATCCTGCGCGGCGCCAAGGAGATGGGTCTCCACACCGCGCTCGACACGGCGGGCTTCCTCGGCTCGCATGCGACCGACGAACTGCTCGCCGACGTCGATCTGGTGCTGCTCGACATCAAGGCCTTCTCGGAAGAGACCTACCAGGACCTGACCGGCGTGGCGCTGGAGCCGACGCTCGCCTTCGCCCGCCGTCTGGCGGCGATGGGCAAGCCCGTCTGGCTGCGCTACGTGCTGGTGCCGGGGCTGACCGACAAGTTCGACGAGATCGAGGGGCTGGCGCGTTTCGCCGCCGACCTCGGCAACGTCGAGCGGGTCGACGTGCTGCCCTTCCACACGCTCGGCGAGTTCAAGTGGCAGGCCGAAGGGATCGCCTATTCGCTCACCGACACACAACCGCCGTCGCACGAGCTTATCGAACGTGCGCGCGACGTCTTCCGCAGTCGCGGTCTTCTCACCGCGTGACACCTCGCCCGGTCGGGCGTCCTTTCCAGGGAGATCCACATGACCACCATCGTCGACATTTCGGCGCGACAGATTCTCGACAGCCGCGGCAACCCCACCGTCGAGGTGGACGTCGTCCTGGAAGACGGTTCCTTCGGCCGCGCCGCCGTTCCCTCGGGCGCTTCCACCGGTGCCCACGAGGCGGTCGAGCTGCGTGACGGCGACAAGTCGGTTTATCTCGGCAAGGGCGTGCTCAAGGCCGTCGAAGCGGTCAACGGCGAGCTCGCCGAGACGATCGTCGGCTGGGAGGCCGAGGACCAGATCGCCATCGACACCGCGATGATCGAGCTCGACGGCACGTCCAACAAGGCCCGTCTCGGTGCCAACGCCATCCTCGGCGTGTCGCTCGCGGTCGCCAAGGCGGCGGCGGAAGCGGCCGGCCTGCCGCTCTATCGCTACGTCGGCGGCCCCAACGCCCGCGTCCTCCCCGTTCCGATGATGAACATCATCAACGGCGGCGTGCATGCCGACAATCCGATCGACTTCCAGGAATTCATGATCATGCCGGCGGGTCTGCCGACCTTCGCCGAAGGTCTGCGCGCCGGCGCCGAGATCTTCCACACGCTGAAGAGCGAGCTGAAGAAGGCCGGCCACAACACCAACGTCGGTGACGAGGGCGGCTTCGCGCCGAACCTCAAGTCGGCCGAGGCCGCGCTCGACTTCGTCATGGCGGCGATCGAGAAGGCCGGCTACGCGCCGGGCAAGGACGTGTACCTCGCGGCCGACTGCGCCTCGACCGAGTTCTTCAAGGACGGCAAGTACGTCTACGAAGGCGAGAAGAAGACCCGCGATTCCAAGGCGCAGGCCAAGTATCTCGCCAAGCTCGCCGCCGCCTATCCGATCATCTCGATCGAAGACGGCATGGCCGAGGACGACTGGGAGGGTTGGAAGTACCTGACCGACCTGATCGGCGACAAGGTGCAGCTGGTCGGTGACGATCTCTTCGTGACCAACTCCAAGCGTCTGGCCGAAGGCATCAAGTCGGGCACGGCCAACTCGATCCTGGTGAAGGTCAACCAGATCGGCTCGCTGACCGAGACGCTCGAGGCGGTCGAGATGGCGCACAAGGCCGGCTACACCGCGGTGATGTCGCATCGCTCGGGCGAGACCGAGGATTCGACCATCGCGGATCTCGCGGTCGCCACCAACTGCGGTCAGATCAAGACCGGCTCGCTCGCCCGCTCCGACCGGCTCGCCAAGTACAACCAGCTGCTCCGCATCGAGGAACAGCTCGGCGACGCCGCGCGCTACGCGGGGCTCTCGATCCTCAAGGCGTGAGCGGTTCGCTCGCGTGAGACATGACGACGGCGGCCCCTCGGGCCGCCGTTTTCGTTTCGGGAGAGGCGAGGGCATGGCATCGGCTTGCGCGATCGAGCGTCTCGGCGCACCATCCGCGTCCCCCGAGCCGAGGATGCCCGCCGCATGGAACCGACCACTCTTCTCGCCTTCACCGTCGCGCTGACGATCGCCGCCTTCCTGCCGGGGCCCGGCATGACGGCCGTGGTGGCGCGGGCGCTGGCGGTCGGGTTTCGCGGCACGCTGCCGCTGGTGCTCGGCATGATCCTCGGCGATCTGACCTTCCTCGCCTGTGCCGCCCTCGGCCTCGCGGCGCTCGCCAACACGTTCGAGACCGTCTTCACCGTCGTGAAGTGGGCGGGTGCCGCCTATCTCGTCTTCCTCGCCTTCCAGCTCTGGACGGCGAAGCCGCAGGCCGACGAGGTCTCGGCGGAGCGGGGCGCGCAGCGCTCGTTCCTCCGAGTGACGATCGGCGGGTTGGTGCTGACGCTCGGCAACCCCAAGACCATCGTCTTCTACATGGCGCTGCTGCCGTCCGTGATCGATCTGGCGACGTTGACGCCGGTCGGCTTCCTCGAACTCGCGGCGATCGTCTTCGTCGATCTGGCGATCGTCGGAGCGGTCTATGCCGGGCTCGCCGCCAAGGCGCGCGGCTTCTTCCGCGACGCCGGCGCGCGGCGCATTCTCGACCGCACGGCGGGCACGATGATGGTCGGTGCGGCCGTCGCGGTGGCGACACGCTAAGGAGGCGCAGGGGGGTCGACACACGCCTGTCACGCCCAAGAGGAAGAACGGGACGTCGATTTCAACGTCCGGATGTCTTCCATGAAGAATTTCGCCATTCTTTCGTTGTTCGCCGCGATCCTCGCGCCGCCTTTCGTCGCAGCATCCGCCTCTGCGGGGGAACGCTGGGCCCATCCGATTCTCAGCGACGACAAAGTCTGGCGTGTCGGGTCGGGCAAGCCCACGAGCTTCCTGGTTCGCGCGCTCTTCGATCCGCAGATGTGTCATGTGATCGGCTTGCCGAAGGTGGAACTTCTGGCGCCGCCGACACACGGTCGTCTCCAGCGTGTCGACGACGTCGTTCGATTGCGTGGCGGCCGTTGCGACGGCCTCGGGGCTCCCGCGATCCGCTTCACCTACACGCCCGACGCCGGCTTCGTCGGCGACGACGAGTTCGTGATCGAGGCGACGTCACCGCTGTATCGGGCCGGCAACGGCTATGCCAAGAAGCGTCATCACTATCGTTTCGTCGTCGCGAGGCCGTGAGGGAGGCGCGCGGCGCGTCGGTGTGGCGATTCGCCGACGGGAGAGGCCCCGGGGGTCATCTTTCGGCCGGAATCAACCCGTTGAATCCACAAGCTCATTTCGCGCCCTCGCAGGGCGTTTGAACGTGCGCGCGCGAGCGGGTAGAAGATCTCTCCGCACGACCTCGAAGAAAGTGACCCAGGACCCATGAGCGACATCCGAGACGACGGCCGTTCCAAGAACGGCGCGGACGAATACGGCGCCGATTCCATCAAGGTGCTGAAGGGTCTCGATGCGGTCCGCAAACGCCCCGGCATGTACATCGGCGACACCGACGACGGCTCGGGCCTGCACCACATGGTCTACGAGGTGGTCGACAACGCCATCGACGAGGCGCTGGCGGGCTGGGCGACCGAGGTCTACGTCGGCCTCAACGCCGACGGTTCGGTGACGGTGCGCGACGACGGTCGCGGCATCCCGACCGACATCCACGCCGAAGAGGGCGTCTCGGCGGCCAACGTCATCATGACGCAGCTGCACGCCGGCGGTAAGTTCGACCAGAACTCCTACAAGGTCTCGGGTGGTCTGCACGGCGTCGGCGTCTCGGTGGTCAACGCGCTCTCCGTCCAGCTCGATCTGCGCATCTGGCGCGACGACAAGGAGCACCACATGGTGTTCCGTCACGGCGTGCCGGACGAGGATCTCAAGGTCGTCGGCCCGGCGCCTGGCCGCCGCGGCACCGAGGTGACCTTCCTGCCGTCGTCGGAGACCTTCACCAAGACCGACTTCGACTTCGCCACGCTGGAGCACCGCCTGCGTGAGCTGGCGTTCCTCAATTCGGGCGTCAACATCACGCTCGAGGATCGGCGCGGGCCGGAGACCGTGGTGCAGAAGCTGCACTACGAGGGCGGTCTGGTCGAATTCGTGAAGTATCTCGACCGCGCCAAGAAGGCCGTCGTGCCGGCGCCGCTCTACACCAAGAGCGAGAAGGACGGCATCACCGTCGAATGCGCGATGTGGTGGAACGACAGCTATCACGAGCAGACGCTGTGCTTCACCAACAACATCCCGCAGCGCGACGGCGGCACCCATCTCGCCGGCTTCCGCGGCTCGCTGACCCGTCAGGTGACCGGCTATGCCGACACCTCGGGCCTGATGAAGAAGGAAAAGGTCTCGCTCTCGGGCGAAGACTGCCGCGAGGGGCTCACCTGCGTCCTCTCGGTCAAGGTGCCGGACCCGAAGTTCTCGTCGCAGACCAAGGACAAGCTGGTCTCCTCGGAGGTCCGTCCGGTCGTCGAGAACCTGCTCAACGAGGCGCTGTCGACCTGGTTCGAGGAGCATCCGACCGAGGCCCGCACGGTCGTCGGCAAGGTGATCGAGGCGGCTGCGGCGCGCGATGCGGCGCGGCGTGCGCGCGAACTCACCCGCCGCAAGGGCGTGCTCGACGTCGCTTCGCTGCCGGGCAAGCTCGCAGACTGTTCCGAGAAGGATCCGGCCAAGTCGGAACTCTTCATCGTCGAGGGTGACTCGGCCGGTGGCTCCGCCAAGCAGGGCCGCAACCGCGAGAACCAGGCGGTGCTGCCGCTGCGCGGCAAGATCCTCAACGTCGAGCGCGCGCGCTTCGACCGCATGCTGTCGTCGGAGCAGATCGGCACGCTGATCACCGCGCTCGGCACCGGCATCGGCGCCGACGAGTTCAACGTCGACAAGATCCGCTATCACAAGATCATCATCATGACCGACGCGGACGTCGACGGCGCGCACATCCGTACGCTGCTGCTGACGTTCTTCTATCGGCAGATGCCGGAGCTGATCGACCGCGGCTATCTCTACATCGCCCAGCCGCCGCTCTACAAAGTGACGCGCGGCAAGTCGGAGCAGTACCTCAAGGACCAGAAGGCCTTCGAGGACTATCTGATCGACCAGGGCCTCGAGGACACCCGTCTGGTGCTCTCGACCGGCGAAGAGATCGCCGGCCTCGACCTCAAGGGCCTGATCGAGGAGGCGCGGCAGATTCGCGGCCTCGTCGACAATCTGCATCACCGCTATCTGCCGGCGATCGTCGAACAGGCGACCATCGCCGGTGCCTTGTCGAAGGCGCTGCTCGAAGACCGCGAGAAGGCCGAGGCTGCCGCCAAGCGCCTCGCCGAACGGCTCGACGTGCTGGCCGACGCCTACGAGCAGGGCTGGTCGGGCCATGTCGGCGAAGACGGCGGCATCGTCGTGACGCGGACGCTGCGCGGCGTCGCCGAGACCCGCACGCTCGACGCCGGCCTGATCGGTTCGCTCGACGCGCGCAAGCTCGACGGCCATGCCGCCCGCCTCTCCGAGATCTTCGGCCGGCCGGCGCATCTCAGGCGCAAGGAGACGACCACCGTCGTCCACGGACCGGGCGAGTTGCTCGACGCCGTCTTCACCCAGGGCCGCCGCGGCATCGCCATGCAGCGCTACAAGGGTCTCGGCGAGATGAACCCGGAGCAGCTGTGGGAGACGACGCTCGATCCCAACATCCGTTCGCTCCTGCAGGTTCGGATCAAGGAGGCGGACGACGCCGGCGAGATCTTCACCCGCCTGATGGGCGACGAGGTCGAGCCGCGCCGCGACTTCATCACCGAGAACGCGCTCACCGCCAATCTCGACGCCTGAGGAAGCGGGGGCCGCGATGACGGAGCGCACGGAGATCGACGTCGCGGTGATCGGCGGCGGCGTCGTCGGTCTGGCGATCGCGGCGGATCTGTCGCGGCGCGGCCGCGAGGTGTTCGTCTTCGAGCGCGGGTTGATCATCGGCAGCGGCATCTCCTCGCGCAACAGCGAGGTGATCCATTCCGGCATCTATTACCCGACCGGCAGCCTGAAGCATCGGCTCTGCGTCGAGGGGCGTCGGCGGATCTACGCCTTCTGCGACGCCCGCGGCATCGGCTATTCGAAATGCGGCAAGCTGGTCGTGGCGACGAGCGAGGCCGAGATCGCGGCGATCGAGGGGATCGGCCGCCGGGCGGTCGAGAACGGGGTGGAGAACACCCGCCTCCTCGACCGGGCGGCGGTCCTGGCGCTCGAGCCGACGCTCAACGCCGTCGCGGCTCTCGAGGTCGCCGAGACCGGCATTCTCGACACCCATCAGTTCATGCTGGCGCTCGAGGGCGACGTCGAGGCGGGCGGCGGGGCGGTGCTCCTCGGCCACGACTTCGTCGGTGGCCGGGCGGCGGACGGGGTTTTCGATCTCGACTTCGTCGCCGAGGGCGCGGCGATGCCGGTTCGGGCGAAGGTGCTGGTGGTCGCGGCCGGGCCGTGGAGCCACGCGGTGCTGGCGAAGCTCGACGGCGTCGCGGCACCGGAGCGGCCGAAGCTCCGCCTCGCCAAGGGCTCCTATTTCTCCTATCCGGGCAAGCCGGTCTTCTCGCGGCTGATCTATCCCGCCCCGGTCGACGGCGGTCTCGGCACGCATCTGACGCTGGCACTCGACGGGCGGATGCGGTTCGGCCCCGACGTCGAATGGCTTTCGGGCGACGACGTCGACGCGGTCGACTTCGCGGTCGATCCGGCGCGCGGTGAGACCTTCTATGCCGCGATCCGCCGCTACTGGCCGGGGCTTCCCGACGGCGCGCTGGTGCCGGACTATTCCGGCGTCCGGCCGAAACTGTCGGGGCCGGGGGAGCCGGCGGCGGACTTCCGGATCGAGACGCCGGCCGCTAACGGCATCGCCGGGCTCGCCGTCCTCCTAGGCATCGAGAGCCCGGGGCTCACCTCGTCGCTGGCGATCGGCGACCTCGTCGCCAACCGGATCGAGGCGGAGGCGTGAGGCCGCGCGCGGGCAACGGGTTGCGCCGGTCGCCCGATCTGCACTAGACAGGGGCTCGAGACGGCCGGTGGCCGACAGGCACTACGGCACGCGGGGGGAATGGCCCATGGAATTCTCGTTCCTCGAGCCGGCCGGGCTGGTGGCGATCACGCCGAAGCGACACGGCGACGAGCGCGGCTGGTTTTCGGAAGTGTTCCGCGACGATCTCTTCCGCGCCAATGTCGCCGACGTGACCTTCGTCCAGCACAATCAGTCCTATTCGAAGCCGAAGGGCACGGTGCGCGGCCTGCATTTCCAGCTGGAACCGCGGGCGCAGGGCAAGCTCGTGCGCTGTCCGCGCGGCCGGGTGCTCGACGTCGCGGTCGATCTGCGCGCCTCCTCGCCGACCTACGGGCAGCATGCGGCACTCGAGCTCACGGCCGAGAACGGCCGCCAGCTGTGGATCCCCGCGGGCTTCGCCCACGGCTTCTGTACGCTCGAGGACGATTGCGAACTCGCCTATCTGGTGACCGACACCTACAGCCCCGAGCACGACCGCGGGCTCGCCTTCGACGATCCGGCGCTCGGCATCCGCTGGCCGGTCGCGGCGGCCGATGCCGTGATGTCGCCCAAGGATCGCCGGCAGCCGCGGCTCGCCGAACTCGGGACGGTCTTTGCCTGACGCCTTCTTCCGCCGGCGGCGGACAATCGGGAGTGACACATGCGGATCGTGGTGACGGGTGGAGCGGGCTTCATCGGGTCGGCGCTGGTGCGCCATCTCGTGCTTGAGGTCGGCGCCGAGGTGCTGACCCTCGACAAGCTGACCTATGCCGGCAACCTCGGGAACCTCGCCGCCGTCGAGGGCCGGGCGAACCATCGCTTCGTCCAGGCCGACATCTGCGATCGCGCCGCCGTCGACGGCGTCTTTTCGAGCTTCCGGCCGGACCGGATCTATCATCTCGCCGCCGAGAGCCACGTCGATCGCTCGATCACCGGGGCGGCGGACTTCGTCACCACCAACGTGATGGGCACCTTCACCCTGCTCGAGAGCGCCCGCCATTTCTGGAACGGGCTCGAGGGGGATGCGAAGCGCGACTTCCGCTTCCTCCACGTCTCGACCGACGAGGTCTACGGCTCGCTCGGCGCCGAGGGGCTCTTCACCGAGACGACGCCCTACGATCCCTCCTCGCCCTATTCGGCCTCGAAGGCGGCGTCGGATCATCTGGCGATCGCCTGGGGGCGGACCTACGGCCTGCCGACGGTCGTCTCCAACTGCTCGAACAACTACGGGCCCTATCACTTCCCCGAGAAGCTGATCCCGCTGGTCATCCTCAACGCGATGCACGGCAAGCCGCTGCCGGTCTACGGCGACGGCTCCAACATCCGCGACTGGCTCTATGTCGAGGACCACGCCCGGGCGCTGCACCTGATCGCCTCGAAGGGCCGGCTCGGCGAGACCTACAACGTCGGCGGTCGCAACGAGCGCAAGAACATCGACGTCGTCCGGACCGTCTGCACGATCCTCGACCGGCTGGCGCCGAAGAACCATCCGCACGCCGACCTCATCACCTTCGTCACCGACCGCCCCGGCCACGACGCGCGCTACGCGATCGACGCGACCAAGCTCGAGACCGAACTGGGCTGGAAGGCACAGGAGAATTTCGAGAGCGGCATCGAGAAGACGGTGCGCTGGTATCTCGACAACGAGGCCTGGTGGCGCCCGCTGCGCGACAAGGTCTATGCCGGCGAGCGGCTCGGCGTCCTGACCGGAGCGAAGTGAGCCGATGCGGATCGCGGTGACGGGCCGGAACGGACAGGTCGCGACGGCGCTGATCGAGCGGGCCGCGGCGGCGGGCCACACGGCAATCGCGGTCGGTCGCCCGGAACTCGATCTCGCCGAGGACGGCGACGCTACGGCGGTCTTCGCTGCGGTGAAGCCGGACGTGATCGTCTCGGCGGCGGCGCACACGGCCGTCGACAAGGCGGAGAGCGAGGCGGATCTGGCCTTCGCGATCAACGGCCGTGGTGCGGGCCGCGTGGCGAAGGCCGCGGCCGCGCTCGGCGTGCCGGTGATCCATCTCTCGACCGACTACGTCTTCGACGGCTCGAAGCCGACCGCCTGGATCGAGAGCGACCCGGTGGCGCCGCTCGGCGTCTACGGCGCCTCGAAGCTGGCGGGCGAGGAAGCCGTGCTCGGATCGGGCGCGCGGGCGGTGGTGCTGCGCGTCGCCTGGGTGCATTCGCCGTTCGGGGCGAATTTCGTCAAGACCATGCTCCGCCTCGCCGAGACGCGCGACCGGCTCGGCGTCGTCGCCGATCAGATCGGCGCACCGACCTCGGCCTTCGACATCGCCGACGGCATCCTGGCGATCGCGGCCAATCTCCTCGCGCGGCCGGCGGACCCTGCGCTCGAGGGCGTCTTCCACATGGGGGCCGGCGGGCCGGATGCCTCGTGGGCGGATTTCGCCGAGGCGATCTTCGAAGGCACCGCGGCACGCGGACTGAAGGTCCCGGCGGTCGATCGCATTGCGACCTCGGCCTATCCGACCCCGGCGAAGCGGCCGGCGCGGTCGCGGCTCGAGTCGGGAAAGCTCGCCGGCGTCCACGGCGTCGTCCTGCCCGATTGGCGGGGCTCGCTCGAACTGGTACTCGACAGGCTCGAGGGGCCGCGACGCGCGGCGCCCGAAGGAGTGGCTTGATCATGAAGGGCATCATCCTCGCCGGCGGCGCCGGCACGCGGCTTCACCCGATGACGCTGGTCACGTCGAAGCAGCTGATGCCGGTCTACGACAAGCCGATGATCTACTATCCGCTGTCGGTGCTGATGCTCGCCGGCATCCGCGAGATCCTGATCATCTCGACGCCGACCGATCTGCCGAACTTCGAGCGCCTGCTCGGCGACGGCTCGCAGTGGGGGCTCCAGCTCTCCTACCGCGTCCAGCCGCATCCCGGCGGTCTCGCCCAGGCCTATACGATCGGCGCCGACTTCGTCGCCGGCGGGCCGTCGTGCCTGATCCTCGGCGACAACATCTTCTACGGCCACGGCCTGCCGGTGCTGCTCGAGCGCGCGGTGGCGCGGCCGTCCGGCGCGACGGTCTTCGCCTATCACGTCACCGATCCGGAGCGTTACGGCGTCGTCGAGTTCGATCGCGACGGCAAGGCGCTGTCGATCGAGGAGAAGCCGGCGGTGCCGAAGTCCAACTGGGCGGTGACCGGGCTCTATTTCTACGACGAGACGGTGGTCGACATCGCCGCGAACATGAAGCCCTCGGCGCGCGGCGAACTCGAGATCACCGACGTCAACCGCGTCTATCTCGAGCGCGGCGCGCTCTCGGTCGAGATGATGGGGCGCGGCTACGCCTGGCTCGACACCGGTACGCCGGACAGCCTGATCGAGGCGGCGGAATTCGTCCGCACCCTCGAGAAGCGACAGGGCTTCAAGATCGCCTGCCCCGAGGAAATCGCCTATCGTATGGGCTTCATCGACGCGGCCGGCCTCGACCGTCTCGCCGACGCGCTGGGCAAGAGCGCCTACGGCGCCTATCTGCGCACGCTCGGCGCGCGGACGGGGGCATTCTGAGCCGTCGCTTCGGCCGCGGGTCGATCGGGAGATCGTTGCCATGAAGCAGGACGCGACGACGGGCACGAGACGGCAGCTGCCGCCCCTGTCGATGGTGCGGGCCTTCGAGGCGGTCGGTCGCCTGTCGTCGATGCGCAAGGCGGCCGACGAACTGGCGGTCTGCCACACGGTCGTCTCGCGCCACGTCCGCAATCTCGAGGCCTGGTTCGGTGCCCGCCTCGTCGAGCGCAGCCCGCGCGGCATCCAGCTGACCGAAGAGGGGCGCATCTTCCTGCGGTCCGTCTCCAGCGCCTTCGATCTGATCGCCTCCGCCACGGCGGAGCTGCGGCCGTCGACGGCGCGCGGCCTCTTCCGGGTGTGGTGCGTTCCGGGTCTCGCCGCGCGCTGGCTGGCGCCGCGGCTCGCCGGATTGCAGGAGGCGCTGCCGGGCGTCGAGATCGTGCTGCGCGCCACCAAGGAGCGGCCGAACTTCGCCCATTACGAGGCCGACGGCGAGATCGCCTACGGCGCCGAATCCACCGCGGCGGCGCGGTCGGAACTGCTCGAGCGTTCGCGGCTCTTCCCCGTGGCGAGCCCCAACTGGATCGCCGCCCATCCGCCGATCGAGAGCCTCGAGGACCTGACCAAGGTCACGCTGATCCACGAGGAGAGCCGCGACCAGTGGCGGCAGTGGTTCGAACTCGCCGGCCATCGCCCGCCCGGCGATCTCGCCGGTCCGCGCCTGTGGTACGCCTCCTCGGCGCTCGACGCGGCGGTGGCGGGGCAGGGCGTGGCGTTGGCGACGCGGCTGCAGGCGGCCGACGACATCCAGACCGGCCGGCTGATCGAGTTGCTCGAGACCGACGTGTCGATGGGGAACTACTGGTTCGTGGCGCCGGAAGCGCGCTGGAACGACCCCGTCGTCTCGCGCTTCCGCGCCTGGCTCGCCCGCTCGGTCGACGAGACCCGCGGCGGCGAGGGCGCGAGGGACTGACGCCCCCGCGACGCTCTCACAGGCTCGAGCGCATGCGCTCCGTCCGGCGCTCCAGCCACTTCACCGCGGCCAGCAGCACGATGGCGGTGGCGATCATCACGGCAGACGCCGCGGCGATGATCGGCGACAGGCTCTCGCGCAGACCCGAGAACATCTCGCGCGGGATGGTGCGCTGTTCGGGCGAGGCGAGGAAGAGCACCGTCACCACCTCGTCGAAGGACGCGGCGAAGGCGAAGAGCGCGCCGGTGACGACGCCGGGCAGCACCAGCGGCAGCATCACGCGGCGGAAGGCGAGGAGCGGCGGGGCGCCGAGCGAGGCCGCCGCGCGCATCAGGTTGTGGTCGAAGTTCGACAGCGAGGCGCCGACGGTGACGACCACGAAGGGGCTGCCGAGCGCGGCGTGCGCCAGCACGATGCCGAGATAGGACTGGGTCAGGCCGAGCGGCGCGAAGAAGAAGTAGAGGCCGACGGCATAGATGACGATCGGCACCACCAGCGGCGACAGCACCAGGCCGGTGATCAGCTTCTTGCCCCAGAAGTCGGTGCGGGCGAGGCCGACCGCGGCCATGGTGCCGAGCACGGTGGAGAGCGCCGCCGACATGGCGCCGATCAGGAACGAGTTCTTGACCGCGACCGCCCATTTCTCCGAGGCGAAGAAGGCGTCGAGCCACTTCATCGAGAAGCCGCGGATCGGATAGACGAGGAACTCGCCGTCGGAGAAGCCGAGCGGCAGGATCGCCAGGATCGGCGCGATCAGGAAGATCGCGGTCAGGATCGAGAAGATCGTGAGCGCCCAGCCGGAGAGGCGTTCCATCGCGGTGAGGGGCATGTGGTTCTGAGACATCGGCTCCTCCTCAGGCGCGGCGGGTGACGATCTTGGCGTAGACGACGGAGAGCACGGTGGTGCAGACGAGCAGCACCACGCCGAGCGCCGCGGCGAGACCCCAGTTGATCGTGTCGTTGACGAAGAAGGCGATGAACCAGGACAGCATCTGGTCGTCGGCGCCGCCCACCAGCGCCGGCGTGATGTAGTAGCCGATGGCCGAGATGAAGACGAGCAGCGCGCCCGCCGCCACACCCGGCAGCGACTGCGGGAAGTAGATGCGGCGGAAGGCGGTGAAGGGCGTGGCGCCGAGCGAGCGGGCGGCGCGCACCGTCTCCGGGCGGATGCCCTTCATCACGGCGGCGAGCGGCAGCACCATGAAGGGCAGCAGCACGTGGGTCATCGCCACGACGACGCCGACCCGGTTGAAGATCAGCCGCATCGGATGGTCGATCAGGTGCAGCCACATCAGGAACTGGTTGACGATGCCGTTCTCCTGCAGGAGCACGATCCAGGCGGCGGTGCGCACCAGCAGCGAGGTCCAGAAGGGCAGCAGCACGAAGACGGTCATCACCGCGGCGGTGGTCTTCGAGGCGCGCGTCATCAGGTAGGCATAGGGGTAGCCGATCAGCAGGGCGAAGAGCGTCACCGTGCCCGACACGGTGAAGGTGCGCCACAGGACCGAGCGATAGATCGCCTCCTTCTCCGGCACCGCGGTGATCGAGCCGCTGTCGGACTTGCGCAGGTCGAGCGAGGCGAGGAGGTAGTAGTCGGTCAGGGGGCCGGAGGCGCGGCGCAGCGCGGTCAGCGTCTCGGGCGCGACCCACTTCTCGTCGAGTTCGACGAAGACGGCGCGCCAGTCGCCGTTCGGCGCCGCGTCGAGCTTGGAGATGCGGCGGGCGGCCTTCATCACCAGCGTGCGGCCGCCGTCGACGGCGTAGTTGAGGCGGCGGGCCGCCATCGCGACCGTGTCGGAGGCGGCCGAGGACTTGATGTCGGCGGCGAGCGCCGGCCACAGGGTGGCGGGCGGTTCGCCCGTGCCGTCCCAGGCGCGGGTGATCTGGACGACGTTGGGCCACACGGAGGCGACGTCGCCGTCCATCACCGATCGACGCAGCATGTCGAAGATCGGGATCAGGAAGGTGAAGACGAGGAAGACCAGGAGCGGCGCCACGAGGAAGAAGGCGGTCCAGCGACGACCGCGCTCGGCGCGGGCGTGGGCGCGCAGGAGATCCAGTTCGGCGGCGGTGACGTCGGACATGGCGCGGGTTCCGGTGTGGCGTCGGGAAAAGGGAAGGGTGGATCGCGGCGGACACTCCCCCGCCGCGATCCGAGGGCGCTCAGTTCTGAGCGGCCCACTTGTTGAAGCGCTCGGTGAGCTTGTCGTTGTTCTCGAGCCAGAACTCGACGTCGATCATCTTGGCCGAGGCGAGGTTCTGCGGCGCGGTCGGCAGGTTCGGCAGCACGGCCGCATCGATCAGCGGCGTCGCGGCCTTGGTGGTCACGCCGTAGGCGATGTAGTTCGGCAGCTTCGCCTGGTTCTCCGGCTTGCCGGCGAGCGCCAGGAACTTGTAGGCGGCGTCGATGTTCGGCGAGCCCTTGAGGATGACCCAGCTGTCGAGGGTGTAGAGCGCCTGGTTCCAGACGATGCCGAAGTTGCGCTTGTCCTTCTTGTTGGCGGCGTCGATGCGGCCGTTGTAGACGGACGTCATCACGACTTCACCCGAGGCGAGGAACTGCGGCGGCTGGGCGCCCGACTTCCAGAACACGAGGTCCTTCTTGATGGTGTCGAGCTTCTTGAAGGCGCGGTCGACGCCGGCCGGGGTCTTGAGCTCGGCATAGACCTTGTCGGCGGCGACGCCGTCGGCCATCAGCGCGATCTCGAGCGTGGTCTTGGCGCCCATGCGTAGCGCGCGCTTGCCCGGCCAGGTCTTGGTGTCGAAGAAGTCCGACCAGGACTTCGGCGCCTTGTCGGCCGGGATCTTGTCCTTGTCGTAGCCGAGGACGAAGTCGTAGAGGATGGCGCCGACGCCGCACTTGTGGACGGCGTCCGGCAGATAGGCGTCCTTGCCGCCGATCTTGGCGAAGTCGAGCTTCTCGTAGAGGCCTTCCTCACAGCCGATCTCGAGCTCGTCGCTCTCGACCTGCACCACGTCCCAGCCGGCGTTGCCGCCCTGGACCTTGGCGCGCAGCACGCCGACGCCGCCGTCCCAGCTCTCGTCGACCATGTCGATGCCGGCCGCCTTGGCGGGCTCGAAATAGATGATCTTCTGGGCATCCTGATAGGCACCGCCCCACGAGACGACGGCGAGCTTGCCACCGGCGGCGTGAGCCACCGCGCCGGCGATCAGGACGGTTGCGGCGGTCGCCGCGAAGAGATGACTGCGCTTCATGGTGTTCTCCCGTTTGGATCGGAGCGTTGCGTCTCGTCGGGGTGCCGCAGGCCGAGGCCGGCGACGGGATGCGCCGGATCGCGCGAGGCGATCCGGGATGGGGATCACTGCGCGGTGCGGTCCGGGTCGTAGGCCCGGGCGTGGCGCGTCAGGAAGCCGAAGCGGATCTCGGCGCCGACCTCCGGTGCGACCACGTCGCGGGCCGGCTGCTTGGCGACGACGTCGAGGCCCTCGGCGGCGATGTGCACCTGGAGGTGGTCGCCGTGATAGACGACGTCGATCACCTTGCCGGTCAGCACGTCGTCGAGGCCGTCGGTGCCGTCGGCGATGCGGACGTTCTCGGGCCGGACGATGACGGCGGCGGGGCCGCTCTCGCCGACGTCGACGGCGAAGGCCTCGAGCATCGTGCCGCCGGCGGTCCGGACAACGGCGTTCTCGCCCTTGCGGCCGACGATGGTGCCGTCGAAGCGGTTGGATTCACCCACGAAGGTGGCGACGAGGCCGTCGGCTGGCTCCTCGTAGAGGGTGCGCGGATCGGCGAGGTGACGGATGCGGCCGCCGGCGAAGACGGCGATGCGATCCGACATCGTCAGCGCCTCGGTCTGGTCGTGGGTGACGTAGACCACCGTGAGGCCGAGCGACATGTGCAGCGAGCGGATCTCGTACTGCATGTGCTCGCGCAGCTGCTTGTCGAGCGCGCCGAGCGGCTCGTCCATCAGCACCAGCTCCGGCTCGAAGACGAGGGCACGGGCCAGCGCGATGCGTTGTTGCTGGCCGCCGGAGAGTTGCGCCGGCTTGCGCTCGGCGACATGGGGCAGGCGCACCATGTCGAGTGCGCGCTTGACCTTCGCCTCGACGTCGGCGCGCGAGAGGCCGCGCACCTCCAGCGGGAAGGCGATGTTCTCGGCGATCGTCATGTGCGGGAACAGGGCGTAGTTCTGGAACACCATGCCGATGCCGCGCTCGTGCGGCGGCTTGCGGGAGAGCGGCCAGTCGCCGAGATAGATCTCGCCGCCGGTCGGGACCTCGAAGCCGGCGAGCATCATCAGGCAGGTGGTCTTGCCCGAACCCGACGGCCCGAGCAGGGTCAGGAACTCGCCCTTGCGGATCTCGAGGTCGAGGTCCTTCACCACGTGGGTGCGGCCGTCATAGGTCTTGGAGACGTTCTGGAAGGTGACGAGCGTCGGGGCGCTCGCGAATTCCGACCGTCGGCCGGGCAGGGTCTTGGACGGCTTCAACGCTCCTCCTCGCCCACGATGGGCACTCTCGACAGGGGGGCGGCTTCTCTTTCGTCCGCCGCTGCACTGCACTTTGCGTAGGCATGACGCTACAAAGGGCAGGGGCCTTCACACAATTGCATTTTTTCGTCCATTGCGGTGCTCTCAGAGCACCACTTGAAAAGGGGCGCCGGCAAAGCCGATTCGCGGCCGGATTCCGCCCCAATCCAAGGGTTCTGCGCGGGCTGCGGCATCGGCCTACGACTATTTTCGCACCGCTCGGACGCAGTGTGGCCGCTTCGACGCACCACGGGGTGATTGCGTAGACGATGGCGCGCCGGCTGTTGCGACGCAGCGGAATGCGCGCCCGACGCGTGTGCGGGCGCGAAATCGATGTCGCGCGAGCGGCGACGATGGGCGGCGTGGCAGGGCCTCGGCATCCCGGCGTTCCTCGACGGCCGCAGGGTCGCGCTCCGGGGTCTGATGCTCCGGTATCGAGGCGCGAGGCGGCTGCGGTCAGGTTCGCCGAGACGGGGTCCCTCCGCAAGCCCTCCGAACGAACGTTCGTACAGGAAGCGACGCGAGGACCTCTGCCGTCCGCCGCCTCACTTCAGCAGGGCGGAGAGGGCGGTGACCGAGACGCCTTCCTCGACCAGCCGACCGAGTTCCTCGGCGACCATGGCGACGGCGCGATCGACGTCGTCGTCGGTATGGGCGGCGGAGAGGAAGAAGCGCAGGCGGGCGGAGCGTTCCGGCACGCCGGGCGGGATGATCGGGAAGGCGTTGACGCCGCGGGCGAAGAGCCGGTCGGCGAGGACGACGGTGCGGATGCTGTCGCCGACGACGATCGGCACGACGGCATGGCCCCAGCTCTCGCCGACGTCGAGACCGGCGGCGCGGGCGCGTTCGAGGAAGCGGCGGGCGACCGCCTGGAGGCGGGCGACGCGCTCGGGCTCTTCCCGCATCAGGCGCAGCGCCGTCAGCGAGGCGACGGCGAGCGGCACCGGCATGCCGACCGAATAGACCATGCCGGGGGCATGGAACTTCAGATAGTCGATCAGCGCGGTCGTGCCGGCGATGTAGCCGCCGCAGCCGACCAGCGTCTTCGACAGCGTGCCCATCCAGATGTCGACGCGACGGGGATCGACGTGCGCATGTTCGGCGATGCCGCGTCCCGTGGCGCCGAGGACGCCGAGGGCATGGGCCTCGTCGACCATCAGCCAGGCGCCCCAGCGCTCCTTGATCTCGACCAGACGGGCGAGGTCGGGGCCGTCGCCGTCCATCGAGAACAGGCCCTCGGTGACGATCAGGCAGCGCTCGAACTTGTGACGGTTGGCCTCGAGCAGGCGCTCGAGCGCGTCGAGGTCGTTGTGGGGGTAGAGGCGGCGCTGGGCGCGCGAGGTCTCGGCGCCGACGACGATCGAGTTGTGGGCGAGCGCGTCGTGGACGATCAGGTCCTTCGGCCCGATCAGCGCGGCGATGACCGAGACGTTGGTGGCGTGGCCGGAGACGAAGACCAGCGCGGCGTCGGCGTCGTAGAGCGCGGCGATCTCGTGTTCGAGCGCGCGATGGGCGGGGCGTTCGCCCGCCGTCAGGCGGCTGGCGGAGACCGAGGTACCCCATTCGGCGGCGGCGGCGGCGACGGCTTCCGTCACCTGTGGATGGCCGTTGAGGCCGAGATAGTCGTAGGAGGCGAAGTTCAGGCAGTCGCGGCCGTCGATCGTCGCGCGGGCGCCGGAGCGGCTCTCGTGCAGGCGATGGAACGGATTGGCGATGCCCAGCATCTCGCCGGCGACGAGATGGGTGGTCATCGAGCGATAGCCGGGCAGCGAGACGAAGGACGTGTCCCAGTTGCCGCGCGGGGCCGCCTCGCGCGGGCGGGCGGCCGGCGGCGAGCCGCGGCGCATGGCGGCGAGCATGGCGGCGCGCTGGTCGCCGGAGAGCCGGCCGCGGTCGTCTTCGCTGGTCACGTCCGCCCCTCCAGGCGCTTGCGATGGGCCTCGAGCTCGGCCGAGAGGCCGGCGAAGGCCTCGCCGTCGCCGCCGTGCATGGCGATGAGGCTCTCGTCGCCGGCGTCGAGGCGCCCCTCCTCGGCAGTATCGCCGCCGCGCAGCGACTGCAACAGGCGGCGCGCCAGATCGTGCAGGTTCTTGACCGAGGTGATGGCGACCAGCGGCAGCTCGACGCCGAAGCGGCTCTCGACGTTCATGCGCAGTTCGAGCGCCATCAGCGAATCGAGACCGAGCTCGTCGAGCGGCCGGCCGACGTCGACCTCCGACGGCGCCAGCCTGAGGATGCGGGCGACCTCACCGGCGACGATGTCGCAGAGGATCTTCAGCGCCTCGCCGTCCGACTTGCCGTCGATCAGGGTGGCGAGATCGGTCTCGCCCTCCTCGCTCTCGCCGTCGTCGCGCAGGAAGTCCTCGAAGGCGGGCGCGGCGAGCAGCGCCAGATCGCGCAGGGCGCCGACCTTGCGGAAGCCGGCGCAGCAGATCACCGGATCGTCGAAACGGTCGGCGCGGGCGACGAGGTCGTCGAGCCGGGCGAGCGCCTCGCGGGCGCGGAAGCCGGCGACGCCGGTGACGCGCTCGAGCCGGGCGGCGGTCGCGCCTTCGCGGGCGAGCACGCCGACGTCGGCGATGGCGCCCCAGGCGACGGCGAGCGCCGGCAGGCCCTCGGCGCGGCGGCGGCGGGCGAGGCCCTCGACGAAGGCGTTGGCGGCGGCATAGGCCGACTGGCCGGGGTTGCCGACCAGCGCCGCGGCCGAGGAGAAGAGCACGAAGGTCTCGACCGGCTGGTCGCGGGTGGCGCGGTCGAGGTTGACGGCGCCGGCGACCTTGGGGGCGAGGACGCGGTCGATCCGCGCCGTGTCGAGATCGGGAAGGAGGCCGTCGTCGAGCACCATGGCGGTCAGCCAGACGCCGGAGATCGGTCCGACGTCGCGGGCGGTGCGCGCGACCAGCGTCTCGACCGAGGCGAGATCGGCGGCGTCCACCGTTTCGACGCGGAGATCGACGCCGCGGGCGGCGAGTGCGGCGACCTTCTCGGCCGCGCCGTCCTCGAGCCGGCCGGAGCGGGAGGCGACGACGATGCGGCGGGCGCCCCGGTCGGCGAGGTGGAGCGCGGTGGCGAGACCGAAGCCGCCGGTGCCGCCGACGACCAGCTGGACGCCGTCGCCGGGGGCGAAGGGGTGCATGGCTGCGGGCGGCAGGCGGCGCGTGCCGGGGACGGGCGGGCGCACCAGGATCTTACCGACGTGGCCGGCGGCCTGCATCAGGCGGAAGGCCTCGCCGATCTCGTCGGCCTCGAACAGGCGATGCGGCAGCGCCGAGAAGCGTCCGTCGCGGAAGCCCTCGGCGATCGCCGCGAAGCCGCGGGCGACGATCGAGGGATCGTGGGCGAGCAACTGATCGACGTCGACGCCGTGATAGGTGAGGTTGCGGCGGAAGGGGCGCAGCGCCAGCTCGGTGTTGGCGACATAGTCGCGCTTGCCGAGTTCGACGAAGCGGCCGAAGGGCTTCAGGCACTTCACGCCGGCCCGCATGGCGTCGCCCGACAGGCTGTTCAGCACCACGTCGACGCCGCCGAGGTCCTTGCGGACGGTGTCGACGAAGTCGAGCGAGCGCGAATCGAGGATGGTCTCGGCCCCGAACAGGCGGGCGAGCGCGCGCTTCTCCGGCGTCGAGACGGTGGCGACGACGCGGGCGCCGAGGCTGCGGGCGACCTGCAGCGCCGCCAGTCCGACGCCGCCGGCGGCGCCGTGGACGAGGACGACCTCGCCCGGCTTCAGCCGCGCGCATTCGACGAGCCCGTACCAGGCGGTGACGAAGGCGACCGGCACGGTGGCGGCGGCTGTCGGCTCGATGCCCTCGGGGGCGGGGACGAAGACGTCGGCGGGGCCGGTGACGTGGCTGGCGAAGGCGCGCGGGGCGAAGCCGAGCACGACGTCGCCGGGGCGGAAGCGGGCGGCACCCTCGCCGAGCGCGACGACGCGGCCGACGCATTCGAAACCGTAGTCGGCGCCGGCGAGCCCGTCGGCGACGTCGCCCTCGTCGAGCAGGCCCATCGCCAGCATCACGTCGCGGAAATTGAGGCCGGTGGCGATCACCTCGACCTCGATCTCACCGAGGCCGGGGGCGCGGCGGGGCTTGGGCCGCCAGGTGAAGTGCTCGAGCGCGCCGCGTCGCGGCAGCACCGCCTCGAGCGCCTCGGACGCCGCTTCGGCAGCGGGCGCGGCGGGCAGGCCGCGGCGGACGCGCGGCACGAAGGCGCCGGCGGGCGTGACGGTGGTGTCGCCCTCGCCGTCATCGCGGGCGATCCAGGCGGCGAGGGCCGCGCCGGCCGCGGCATCGTCGAGCGCCGGATCGAGATCGAGGAGGCGGATGCGGCTACCGACGCGTTCGTTGACGGCGACGCGGAGGAAGCCGCGGATCGCGTCGCAGACCGGATCGCGCCCGGCGACGCTGCCGGTGCGCAGCACGACGGCGAGGCGGGGGGATCCCGCACCGGCGAGGAGGTCGGCGCGCAGGGTCTCGAGCGCCGCGACGGCACGGCGCTGTTCGTCGCCGGAGGCGTGCGGCAAGAGGCGGACGCGTTCGACGGGAGCCTCGTCGGAGGGCGTCTCGCCATCGTCGATCAGGCGACCGCCGCGTGCCGCGAGGGCGGTGCGGAGGGCGGCGAGGAGGCCGGCATCGACCGCGTCGGCGTCGAGGAGCCGGGCGACCGGCACCGGCGCGGGCTTCGCCGGCCGGGGAGGCACGCGGCCGATCAGCGCGATCTCGTCGGCGGTGCCGACGGCGTGTTCGCCGATCGCCTTGCAGCCGAGCCGTTCGAGCCGCCGCCGCGCGTCGCCGATCGGGCAGACGCCGCCGATCGGCAGATGCGGATCGAGGGAGCCGGCGAACCAGCCGTCGGCCATGCCGAACCAGAAGTCGATCAGCCCGTCGTCCATCGGGTGGAGGACCATGAGGGCGCCATCGTCGATCACGTGGGCGGCCATCTTCTCGAGCAGATCGTCGTCGCGGCAGTGGCTGGCGACCATCACCGCGACATCGAAACGCGGCGCATCGGCGGAGGCCGTGGCGAGGTCGAGCACCTCGATGCCCGAGCCGACCGGCAGGCGTGCGGCGAGGCGTTCGAGGCGGGTCCGGTCGGTGCCGGCGACCGTCACCCGCAGGCCGGTGCGTTGGATGTGACCGAGCAGCAGGGCGAGGATGTGGCGGGCGTGGGACTGGGCGATCAGCAGGCGCGGCGGCACGTCGCCGGCGGCGCTCATCAGGGCCCGGAGGGCTGCATCGACACTGCGCCGTGCCGCAGCGGACAGGAGCGGGGTCTCCTCGAAGACCTGCGCCGGCGTGCGGCCACGGCCGGGGGCCGGGCCCTCGGCGAGGAAGCCGTCGATCTCGGCGGCGGTGCGGGCGGCGTGCAGCAACGCGTCGCTGGCGGCGGGGAACTCGGCGGCGAAGGTCGCCAGGATCGGTTCGGGCTCGGGCAGACCGGTCTCGGCGGCGAGCCGGATGCAGCCGGCGTCGAGGTCCGCCAGACCGGCGTCCGCCAGCAGCTCGGCCATGCGGCCGACCCAGCCGGTCGCCTCGGGCGAGAGCCGTCCGGCGAGGACCGCGGCGCCGATGTCGAGGCGGCGGTCGGCGTCGGCGATCCGGGTGAGCGCTCGGCACGCGGTCGCCAGCATGTGGGCGCGCAGCATCAGCCGCGCCTCGTCGGGCGCCTCCTCGCCGCGGCCGGCGAAGGTGGCGCCGATCACCGCCGCCGGATCGAGCGGCGTCACGCGCTCGCGCCGGCAGATCTCGACGCGGAAGCAGACGTCGTCGACGGCGCGCTGTTCCAGCACGACGCGGCGCATGTGGATGCCGTCGGCCTCGGCGACGATCCTGCCCTCGGCGTCGAACAGATGGACGGCGACGGTCAGCGTGTTCTCGGTCTCGCGCTCGACCCGGACATTGGCGGCGACGACGGTCGCGCCGTCGCGATGGAGCACGAGGCGGGCGATGCCGACCGGCAGATGGGTCTCGCGCGACGCGGGGTCGGCGTCGACGAAGCAGAACAGCGGGTGGAGCGCCGCGTCGAGGCTCGCGGGATGGAGCAGCAGCGGCGACAGCCCCTGTCCGAGCGGGATCGGCTTCGCGGGCCGTGTCTCGACCGTCATCGAGTCGCCGCGCCGGTCGCAGGCGAGCGCGAGGCGGAAGGCCGGGCCGTAGTCGATGCCGAAGGTCGAGGCCGCGGCATAGATCGCGTCGGTCGCGAAGCGGCCGCGGCGGCCGCCTGAGGCGGCCGGCGGGCGACGCGGTGCGGTCGGCGCGGCGAGGCGGGCGCGGGCGTTGAGGCTCCACTCGTCGGGACCGAAGCGCGGGCGGCTCCAGATCTCGACGGCACCGGTCGCCTCGGCGTGGCGGATCGACAGTTCGCGCATGCCGTCGGCCGGCAGGGTCAGCGGCACCAGCACGTCGAGATCTTCGAAGGCGAGCGGGCCTTCCGGCTCGAGGTCGCGACCGACGGCGAGGATCATCTCGGCGATCGCGGCGGCGGGTACGACGATCTCACCCTCGACGACGTGGTCGGCGAGCCAGGGCTGGAGGCGGGCGTCGAGGCGGGTGCGCCACTCGTGCTGTCCCTGCGCCAGGCGGGCGCCGATCAGCGGGTGACCGAGCGCCTCGCCGAAGACGTCGAGCCGCTCGGAGGTATGGGCGAAGCGGTGTTCGCGCCGCTGCCAGGCATAGGCCGGCAGGCCGAGCGTGCGGTCGACCGGCGGCGGCGGGGTCGACGATTCGGCGAGCGTCGCGCCGTTGGCGACCAGCCGGGCGACGATGCGGGCGATCGGGTCGGCGTGGGCGCGGCGATCGTCGGCCTCGGCGAGGGTCGCGACCGTGCGCGCCGCCGAACCGACGTCGCGCAGCGTGTCGGCGATCGGCGACTGGAGGATCGGCCGCGGGCCGATCTCGACGAAGAGCCCGGCGCCGAGGGCGGCGGCCCGTCCGATCGCGTCGCGGAAGCGGACGGGCGCGCGGACGTTCCACCACCAGTGATCGGCGTCGAGCAGGCGGTCGCCGATCGGCTCGCCTGTCACGGTCGAGATCACGGTGACCGAAGCGGGGCGCGGGGTGATCGGGCCGAGCGCCTCCAGCATGCGCTCGCGCAGGCCTTCGACGAAACGGGAGTGGAACGGGTATTCGATGTCGAGCGTGCGGCTGGCGATGCGGCGGCGGCGGCCCTCGCGGACGGCGAGGGCGATCGCCTCGGTCGCGCCGGAGATCGTCACCGAGGCGGGGCCGTTGTCGGCGGCGATCTCGACGTCGTCGCGGCCGAGGGCGGCGAGGAGGTCGGCGACCGTGTCGCGGCCGGCGGCGAAGACCGCCATGGTGCCGCGGCCGTGCACCGCCTCCTGGCAGGCGGAGCGGGCGACGACGATGCGCAGCGCCTCTTCGAGGCCGATCGCGCCGGCGTCGGTCGCCGCGGCGAGTTCGCCGATCGAATGGCCGACGACCATCGCCGGGCGGAGGCCGGCGGCCAAGAGGCTCGCCGTCGTCGCGGTCTGCAGGCCGAAGAGGATCGGCTGGAGGAAGGCGCCGAAGCGCATCTTCTCGGCCAGTTCAGGGTCGTGCAGGTCGTCGACCAGCGAGCGGTCGGCGAGCGTCGCGAAGGTCGCGGCGACCTCCTCGAAGCGAGCGCGGAAGGCGGCGTTGCGGGCAAAGGCCGTGCGGCCCATGCCGGCCCACTGGGCGCCGTTGCCGGAATAGACGAGGCAGACGCCGGCGTCGCGGCCGCGCGCCACGCCCTCCTCGACGTCGCCGTGGCGGCCGTCGGCGGCGAAACCGGCGAGCGCGCCGGCGAGATCGTCGGTGTCGAGCGCGACGACGGCGCGGTGTTCCATCGGGTCGCGGCCGGCGACCAGCGCCGCGGCGAGGCGGCGGGCGTCGACACCCGCCTCGAGCCGTTCGGCGATCGCCTTGGCGCCGGCGCGCAGCGCCTCGCGCGAGGCGGCGGAGACGACGAGACGGTCGGGTGAGGACATCTCCGCGGCCGGCGCGGCAGGGCGTTTCGGCGCGCCGCGCAGCACGACATGGGCGTTGGTGCCGCCGAAGCCGAAGGAGGAGACGCCGGCGACCAGGGTCTCGGGTTCCTCGGGCAGGGCGACGGCCGCCCGTGCCGGGGCGAGATTGAGGCCTTCGAAGTCGATGTCGGGGTGGAGCGCCTCGAGATGCAGGCTCGCCGGCAGGACGCGCGTCTCGAGCGCGATCAGCGCCTTCATGAGGCCGGCGACGCCGGAGGCGGGCTCCAGGTGACCGATGTTCGACTTGACCGAGCCGATCGGCAGCGGGCGCGACCGGCGGCGGCCGAGGACGCGGCCGAGCGCCTCCGCCTCGATCGGGTCGCCGACCCGGGTGCCTGTGCCGTGGGCCTCGACGAAGGCGACCGCGTCGGCGTCGAAGTCGCGATAGATGCGCTCGAGCAGCGCCGTCTGGCCGTCGAGCCCGGGCAGGGCGATGCCGGAGGTGCGGCCGTCGGAGTTGACGTCGGCGGCCTCGACCGTGGCGCGCAGCGCGCCGGGGCGGGCGCGGTCGGTCCGCGTCAGGACGAGGGCGACGGCGCCTTCCGACCGGACATAGCCGTCGCCGTCGGCCGAGAACGGGCGGCAGAGCCCGGTCTGCGACAGCATCGCGGCGCGCGAGAAGCCGACGAAGGAGAAGGGCGACAGCAGCACGTTGACGCCGGCGACGATCGCCGTCTCGATCCGTCCCGCCTCGAGGTCGGCGACGGCGCGGGCGAAGGCGACCAGCGACGACGAACAGGCGGTGTCGACGGTGAAGCTCGGTCCGCGCAGGTCGAAGACGTAGGAGATGCGGTTGGCCAGGATCGACAGCGTGTTGCCGGTCATGAAATGGCTGTCGATCGAGGCCGGATCGGCGGCGTGGATGTTGCCGTGATCGAGGCTCGAGCCGCCGACGTAGACGCCGACGTCGCCACGGGCGAGTGAGGCGGGCGGGATCTCGGCATCGCCGAGCGCGTCCCAGACGACCTCGAGCAGCAGGCGCTGCTGCGGGTCCATCTGCGCCGCCTCGCGCGGCGACAGGCCGAAGACGGTGGTGTCGAAGGCGAAGGGCGCATCGAGATAGCCGCCGGCGAAGGAATAGGCATAGCCGGGCGCGTTGCGGGCGGGATGGAGATGGCGGGCGACGTTCCAGCGGCCCTCGGGGGCGGGGCGCACGGCCGAGCGGCCCTCGGCGAGCAGCGCGCGGAAGGCCGCCTCGTCGGGCGCACCGGGCAGGCGACAAGCCGCGCCGACGATGCCGATCGTCGGGGCGCGGAAGGCGTCCAATCGCCCGGAGGTCTCGGTTCGCTCGGTCATCGCGGCAATCGGATCACTTCGTTCTCCCGGCGGCGAGCGGCCCGAGCCCGTCGGCCCGTCTCCCGCCGAATTCTCTGCGCGGCCCGGAGGCCACCTTCCGCCCGCTGTCGCGGACCCTGTCCCGATCACGTTTTCAGCGAACCAGCCGTTCCCACGATCCGTTGCGTGTGTAAAGTTTCGGCATTGTTTCCTGCGTCGTCGGTCGGCGGTAAGGCGTCCAGATCCGTCACCAATCTTTGTGCCACACTCGATGCTCCGACTTCCACGGCTTCTTCGGCGACGAAGCCGCCTCTGAGCTGAATACGCTGTTGTATCAACCGAAAAAAGGCATCGGTCAGGCGCGGATCGGGCGGTGTCGGGGCGGTCCAGAAGCTTTCGAGCGGGCCGGGGGCCACCATGCCGGCGACGCCGTAGACGGCACGGCCGAGGACGAAGACCGGTCGACCGGCGAGAAGCGCGGTCACGCCCACCGTCGAATTGACGAGGACGACACCCTCCGCGGCGGCGATCAGGGCGTCGAGCGGACCGCCGACGATCACCGCGACGCGGTCGGCGATGCCGAGGGCGGCGGCCCTGCGACCGATCGCGACGCGCCAGTCGGCGAGCCCGTTGTCGATCGGGTGGAGCTTGAACAGCAGGTGGCGATCGGTCGGCGCCGCGGCGGCGAAGGAGGCGAGCGTCGCCTCGACCAGCGCCATGAGATCGCCGCCGGGGGCGTGAACCTTGATCTGCCAGTCGCCGGCGAGCTGCAGCGGGAAGAGGAAGAAGCGCCGCCGGCCGTCGAGGAAGGCGGGCAGCGTGGCGGCGAGGCGCCGCCGCTCGAGTGGTGCCTTCACTTGCCGCAGGAGCCAGCCGGCATATTCGACCAGCGGATGGACCGGCCCGTGGGTGCGGTAGTGGCGATGAACGAAGGGGCCGAGGACGACGTTCGGCAGGTGATAGGCGAGATCGTAGAGCGAATAGGTGAGCTCCGACTGCCGCCACAGCGGCCGCGTGTCGACCGGCGGCGCGCCTTCCGCCATGGCGAGGATCGTCGCCGGATCGCGCGGCATGCGCGAGCGGCCGGACATGCCGTCGGGCTCGAGGGTCAGCCAGTCGGGGCGCAGATAGCCGTGTTCGAGGATGTGGACGCGGGCGCCGCGCGCCTTGGCCACGGGTATCGCCGCGGCATGGACCGGGCGGCCGTCGCCGAGCATGACGACGTCGGTGATGCCCTCGCGATCGATCAGCCGTTCGAGGAAGGCCGGCCAGTCGGCGAGCCGGCCCTTCCAGAAGATCGACGGTGGGGCGGGGCGGCGGCGGCCGAAGGGCAGCCCGGTGATCAGACGCCAGAAGACGAGATCGCCGAGGCAGAAGGCGACGTGGCGGACGCCGTGCCCGGCCTCGATCACCCGATCGGCGACGCGGCGCAGGAAGGGCGAGGCGGGACCTTCGAGGAAGAGCACCACGCGACGGCGCGGCGGGCTCGGATCGCGAGAGGGGGACGGCGCTTCGCTCATCGCTCTCCTCGATCGGGGTGTGGTGGCCGGCCGATCGACCGCACCGGCTCAGGAGCGACCGGTCAGGTGCCGGTCGGAAGGGGCCGCGCGGGCCGAAGGGTCACTGGCCCAGGGACTTCGCCGTCACCGCGGGGGCGGCCGCCTGCTGCACCACCGACAGGACCTTGCGGACGGTCGTGAACGGGGCATTGGCGACATAGACCATGTCCTTGTTCTGGACCGAGAAACGGCGGGCCACGAAGAAGGTGTTGGTGTTGCGCAGGTCGACCCGATAGACGACGTCGACCTTCGTCCTGCCGGCCGGGATCGGGAACTTCGGATCGAGGCGGCGGGCCACCTCGACGTTCTCCTGGCGCAGCAGGAAGACCGCCGACGGATCGGACTGCTCGTCGAGAAGGCCGCCGGACTTGGCGACCGCTTCTTCCAGCGTGATGCCGCGGGCGTCGAAGGTGACGAGCGCGTTGCGGCCGGTCGCGCCGAAGGCGGTGAAGGTCCGCGAGTCGCGGACGATGGTCAGCGTGTCGCCGGCGCGGGCGAAGATGTTCTCGCTCGGGCGATCGAGCAGGGTCTGCATCGGCACCACGGCGGTGCGGCCGCCGCGGGTCAGGCTGACGAAGGTCTCGTGCACGGGCGAGCGGATGCCGCCGGCCTGGGCGATGACGTCGAGGATGCGATCGCCGCGGGTCGACAGCGGAATGCGGGCGCCGTTGACCACCTCGCCGGTGATGGTGACCGTGTTGGCGAGATTGCGGCTGACGGTGACCAGCGCCTGCGGCTCGATCGCCTTGCCGGTGAGAGCGGCGACGATACGCTGCTCGACCGCCGGCGGCGCGAAGCCGGCGACGCGGATGCGGCCGGCATAGGGAACGGTGATCGAGCCGTCGCGGGCGACGACCTGGTCGGGGATGACCACCGAGCGCGAGCCCGGCGAGGCATTGGAGACGACCGCCGAGGAGAAGAGACCACCGGCGGAGGCTTCCCAGATCGTCACGGTGACCGAATCGCCGATGCCGATCAGCGGTTCGGGCGACGGTGCGTTGGAGCCGAAGCGGGCGAGCAGCGAGGAATCGGGACGGGTGGCGACGACGTCGGCGACGCGGGCGTCGAGATCGACGACGAGATAGCCGTCGAACGACTCGTCGGCGGCCGGTGCGCCGTCGGAGACGACGGCCTGCGAAGACGGGCCCTGAGCGGGGAGCGCGGAGCAGCCGACCAGCAGAGAGGTCGCCGCAACGATGGCCGCCAGATGCATCAGAACCCGCATGGAAACCCCGTGAACGCCGAAAACCCGGAACGCGTGCCGCAAACACGCGACGCCGGCCGCACCATGCGGTGCACCGAGCCCGCCATGCTTAACACAGGAAGTCCTTACAAGGCGTGACAATCGGGTAACAGGTGTTTTTCCGCGTCAGGCGAAGGCGGGGTCAGGCGAAGGCGGGCGCGTCGATCGGCGACGGATGGGAGGGCTGCTCTTCGGCCGGAGCCGGCGGCGTGCGGTCGGCGCGGGCGACGAGTTCGGGAATGCCGAGGGCGGCCTCCGCGGCCATCGCCTCGACGGCCCGGCGCGTGGCATCGGCGGCGCGGGCGCGGACCTGCGGGTCGTCGATCAGGTTCACGATCGCCGCGATCCAGACCTTGCGGCGATTGGTCAGGATGACTTCGTCGGTCGCACCGGCCGCGCCGTAGGCCGGCGAGGCCGAGAAGACACCTGCGGCGCCGAGGCGGACGACGTCGATCCGCTTGGTGCCGGCGCGGGCACGGTTGGCGCGCGAACGCAGCAGCGGCACGACGACGATGTCCGCCCGTTCCCGGCGCGTCCGTTCGAGATAGGCGGGCCAGGAGGTGGGAGCGACGACGGTGGCGCGATCGATGCCCTTCCACAGGTCGCGGGCACGATCGTCGGCCGTCACCTCGAAGACGACGTTCGGCCTGAGGCGCAGCACCTCGGTCATCACCGGCACGAGGAAGCGATGCTCGCGCAGGTGGACGCCGGTGGCGTGATAGGCGATGCGGAGAGGGCCGTCGTCGCGGCGGTGCGACGCTTCGCCGCGCCAGATCTCGGGGGCGGGGGCGGGCGGCAGGACGCGGACGCCGTCGCCGCCGATCGCCTCGGCGAGCGCGGGCGTCGCCGTCCAGACGTGGTCGACGTGGCGGTTCAGCCGCGCGAGCGGGGCGAGGCCGCGGCGCCACAGGAACAGGCGGTAGCCGAGCGTGGCGTCGGCGCCGGTGACGACGGCGCCGATGTCGTCGTCGGTGAAGAAGCCGACGCCGGCGAGGTCCGGCCCGTGGCGGTCGATCCACGACACCACGCGTCGGCTGGCATAGCGGCAGACGAGGACGAAGGTCCCGGCGGCCTCCAGGGTCTCGATCGCCTTGTCGCGAATGTCGACGATGCGGGCCGGCGGCATGCCGGGAGCGGCGAGGCGGGCGGCGAGATAGTAGTCGAGCGTCGGATTGGGCAGACGGGCGAAGACGACGATGCGTTCGATCGGCCGATCGCTGGGCGTCGCCACGGCGCGGACGGTCGGGCGCGGCAGGAGCCCCGCGATGGCGCGGGCGAAGCCGCGCAGACCGCGGCGGACATGGGCGCGCAGTCGCCTCACCCGTCGCTTCATCGCGGGAACCTCGCGGCGCGGTCGCGCGAGACGATCGCCGGCAGCAGGGTCTCGCCGGCGAGCGACAGGGCGGGAGAGTGGAACGGGTCGCGCATCAGTGCATCACCCCAGCGATCGGACATGACCGCCTCCTCGGCGGCGCGTCGGGACCGCATGTCGTCCGTCTCGGCACGACCGCGGCTCGCCTGTTCGCGGTGGAGGAGCGTCGCCACGGGCGTCCAGACGATCCGTAGACCGCGCGCCCGCAGCTTCAGGCACCAGTCGACGTCGTTGAAGGCGACGGCGAGTCGCCCTGCGTCCATCCCGCCGATGGAATCCCATGTCGTCCTGCGGGTCAACAGACAGGCCGCGGTGACGGCGGAGACGTCGCGCCGCAGCGAGAGGAGGCCGCCGTCCTCGCCGCCCTCGGGCCGCAGAAAGGCGAAGGCATGGCCGGCGATGCCGCCGGCGCCGAGCGTGATGCCGGCATGCTGGATCGTGCCGTCGGGGAAGAGGAGGCGGGCGCCGACCGCGCCGACGCTCTCGTCCTCGAGTTCGGCGACCATGGCGCGGAGCCAGCCGGGCTCACGCGCCTCGACGTCGTCGTTGAGGAGCAGCAGGTACTCGCTCGTCGCGGCGGCGATGCCGGCGGCATTGAGGGCGGGGAAGTCGAAGGGCTCGGGGGCGGCGACGCGGCGGACGCGCGGATCGGCCTCGAGCCGGCGGAAGAGATCGAGCGTCGTCGGCGCGACCGAGCCGTTGTCGACGACGATCACCTCGAGATCGACGCCCGCGGTCTTCGTGAACAGGCCGTCGAGGCAGGCGGCGAGGAGATCGGGCCGGTCGCGGGTCGGGATCACCACCGAGACGGCGGGGCGGACGTCATCGGCGAGACGGGGCGCCGGTCGCGGGATCGGTCGCGGACGCGGAGCCGCGGCAGGGCGGGCGACGAGCAGGCGGGGGACATGGGCGATGCGGTCGCCGCCGCCGGCCTCGGCGACGGCGAGGAGCCGGGTCGCGGCGTCGGTCTCGACCGGGGTGCCGGGCAGGGTGCCGCGACGGACGACGACGGCGGTCGGCGCGAGGCCGCCGGCTTCCGCCAGCGCGCGGTTCCAGGCGGGGTGGAAGAGCGGATCGCGTCGCCGCCCGTCGGCCTCGATCGTGTCCTCGTCGCAGTAGACGGCGCGTGTCGTCGGATCGACGGCGAAGGGGCGGACGAGATGATGGAGCGCGTCGGGAGACAGCCGCGTGCCGGCGGGCAGCACGAGGTCGAGATCGGCATCCGCCGCCGCCGCGGTGCTCGGATCGCCGATCACGACGCCGTCGGTCCAGGTCTGCGCCGCGAGATCGGCACGGGTCGCGGCGCGAAGGCGCGCGTCGTCGCCGCGGAGGTGGACGGCGAGGTGTGGGCGGGCGGGCCAGGTCGCGTGTTCGGCGATCCACGACGGCCGATCGGCGGTGTCCTCGGTGGCGCGCAGCGCCAGCAGCGTCGCGTGGGGCGGCGTGGCGACCGCCTCCAGGAGGCGCAACAATCGGATCTCGGCGCCGCGGCGGTTGCCGCCGAGGGCGAGGCGCAGGATCGACACGAGCCCTCGCGGGCGGGTGGCGAGCGCGGCGGCGAGCCGGAGCGGCGACGGGCGCACGAGATCGACGCGCGGCGTCCGGCCGGTCGGGCTGGCGTCGGCGGAGGGGACGAGGGTGACGGCCTCGGTCTCGGCCGGCAGAAGCAGCGTCAAACGGCCGCGGCCGTCGGTGTCGACATGGACATGGCGCGGCGGCACGGCCCGGGCCGGGGCGAGCGTCAGGACGACCGCGGGCGTGGCGCCGAGGCGGTGGTCGGGATCGTCGACGCGGATCTCCGCGAGGCGGCCGGCGAGCCGGCCGACGGGGCGATCGGGCATGGCCGCGAAGGGCGCGCCCGTGTCGGCCCCCGGCCTCATGGGGCGCTCCCGCCGGGGCGGGCGGCGAGGAAGGCGGCGAGCCGCGGCGGCGGATCGACGAAGCCGCCGGGCTCGTTGACCCGGCCGGCGACGACGCGATCGGCGATGTCGGCCACCGCCGCGGCACGGCCGGCGGGATCGTAGAAGTCGCCCTTGATCTGGATGGTGGCGCCGAGGAGACGCAGGAAGGCGTCGACGAGATCCGGGTCGGGCGTCTCGGGCGCGCGCCAGAACGTGTCGAGCGGCCCGGCGTGCACGAGGCCCGGCATGTCGTAGACGGCGGCGCCGAGGACGGCGAGCGGCCGACCGGCCCGCAGGACGTGGATGCCGACCGTGGAATTGACCAGCAGCACGCCGCGCGACCGGAGGATCAGTCCGCCGAGATCGCCGCCGACGACGGTGAAGACGCGATCGGCGACGCCGTGACGGGCGGCGATCTTCGCGGCGACGCGGTCCCAGCGCTCCATCATGTTGTCGTGCGGATGCAGCTTGATCACCAGCCGCTCGTCGGGGGCGGCATTGGCGGCGAAGGAGCCGATCACCGTCTCCATCAGGTCGGAGAGATGGCCCCAGTGGGAGTTCGCGCGGATCTGGAAATCGGCCTGCAGTTGCATGGCGAAGAGCCAATGGCGCGTGTCGGCGTCCCAGCGCGCGATCGCCTTGGTCACCTTGCGCAGCCGCGGCACCACGAAGGCGCGCGGGATCCACGAGAGGTACTCGTGAATGGTATTGTAATACCGCTCCGATCGATAACCCGGGTAGAGCGGACGGGCGAAGAAGTCGAGCAGCGACTGGGCGACCTCGTGGACGGCCAGCACGTGGAACCGGTGGTGATATCGGATCGTGAAGTCGGGGGCGGGCAGGCCGCGGGCGTTCTCGCGCACGACGTCGGGGTCGTTCGGGAAATGCGAGCGGACGCCCATGCCGCCGCGCTCGAGCGTGATCCAGTCGGGGCGGAAATAGCCGTTCTCGACGACGTGGAAGCGCACGCCGAGCCGTGCGGCGACCTCGGCCGCCGCGGCGTGGAACGGCAGACGGTCGGCGTAGCACAGGATGTCGGTGATGCCGTCGCGGACGATCAGCGCCTCGAGCCGCGCCGGCCAGCGGGCGAGCGAACCGCGATAGGAGACCGCTCCGGGGCGGCGCCAGAAGAGGGCATCGGAGGGAGCGAGATGGACCTTGCGGACGGCGGCACCGCGCGCCTCGAAGGCAGCCGCCAGATCACGCCAGAGCGACGAAGCCGGCCCCTGGAGAAACAGGATGGACGCCTGCTCGGGATGCGGAGACATGATGATCGGCTCTTTGAACAACGGTGGCGTCCGGCCGACGCAGGATCGAAAGCGGGGGAAATCAGCGCGACGGTATCCCGTATGACCTCCACTAGGCAACCTGGCCGACGAGCGGCCGCGTGACGGCGGCGGGAGCGGGCGGGAACGGGGGCGGCGAGGGGGTGCCGTTTTGCCGATCGGCCGATTCTGATATGCTCGACTTGGTCGGTGTCGGATCGGCGTGCTCGTTTCGCGACGACGCATGCGGGCCTATGGTCGCCGAACGTGCTCGGAATTCGGGATACGGGTTGTGGGCTCGGCGACGATCGGGTCGCCGAAGTGCTCGATGGTTCGCTTCGTCGCATGGACGCCGCAGTTCGAATCGGGAGAACGGCGTTGTTCCATCGGCCTTCACGCGCAGTTCAGTCCACCCGGATGCCCATGACCAGATTTTCGCGCGAGAGCAGAGTGGGGCGTGCGACGTCGAATCCGAAGGCGCCGGCTCGATGAGGGTCCTGTTCGTCGTCCATCAGTTTCCGCCGTTGCACGAGACGGGGACGGAGACGTTGTGCCTGCGAACGGCGCAAGCGCTCAAGGCGCGCGGCCACGACGTGCTGGTGGCGACGGCTCGCCACGACATCGCCGTCGGCCGTCGGACGAGGCGACGCGTGGTCGAGGGTGTCGACGTCGTCGACGTTCCGACCGGAGGGTGGCGCCTCGTCGGGTCGATCGCGCGGCGCCTCTCCGAGACGGCGGGCCGGCGGGGCGTCGAGCGCGTGGTCGCGAACGTCGCCCGCGATTTCGCGCCCGATCTGGTTCATGTCCATCATGCGATGCACTTCGGCTTCGGCGTCGTTCCCCGATTCGAGGCGCCGGTCGTCTACACGGTCACGGATCGCTATCCGGTCTGCCCGTTCTTCACCGCGCTGCTCGAGGACGGACGCCGCTGCCATGCGCCCGGCAGCGATCTGACGGCGTGTGGCGATCACTGCGAGTCTCGGCTCGCGAGGCCGTTGCGACACGGCGTGGGGCGGGCGACGATCGGCCGCCTGCTCGCCGGCTCGCGTGCGAGCATCGGCGCCGCGCTCACGGCCCGCGGCGTGGCCGCGCGGCGCGCCGTGGCCGCGTCCGCACGTCTCATCACGGCGTCGACCGAGATTCGTGACGACCTGTTGCGGCTGGGGGCCGATCCCGGCCGTGTTCGTGTGGCGATGCATGCGGTTCCTCCGACGCCGGTCGCCGATCGCGAGGTCGCGGCGCCGTTGCGGATCGGGTTCTATGGTACGTTCCTGCCCCACAAGGGCGCCCACGTCCTGCTGGACGCGCTGAAGCGCCTGCCGCCCGATCTGCCCTTCGAGGCTCGACTGTGGGGGCATCACATGGGCAAGTCGCCCTATCGATCGACGATCGAGGGCATGGCGGCGAGCGATCCGCGCATTCGCCTCTGCGAGCGCGTTCCGCAGGCGGCGTTCGGAACGGTGTTGGGGTGGGCCGACGTGGTGGTGGTGCCTTCGCTCTGGAGTGAGAACGCCCCGTTGGTGTTGATGGCCGCACTGGAAGCGCGACGGTATGTCGTCGTCTCGGACGGGAGTGGTCTGGCGTCCTGCGTGCCGTCGCAACGCGAGGGACGCGTGGTGCCCACCGACGATCCCGCGGCGTTGGCGGATGCGCTCCGGGCTCTCCTGCGGGATCCGCGCCCCGTCGTGGACCTGCGCGACGCGCCTCGGCCGGAGAGTTCCTTTCCGCGATATGTCGACATGCTGCTCGACGAATACGGTGCCGCTCTCGAGGGGAGGCCGTGTCTCGGCCCCGGGGTAGTGCAATGAGGATCGTCGTCACCGGCGCCGACGGGTTCCTCGGGCGGCTTCTCACCATGCGTCTGGCGGCGCTCGGCCACGCGGTCGTCGCCGGCGTACGGCGCGAGCCGCAGCGGCCGCGTCCGGGAGCGGCGGAGGTCGTCGCCTACGATCTCGCCGACCAGCGTTCGGCCGATGCGCTCGTCGACGGGGCCGACGTCGTCTACCACCTCGCGTGGTCGACCATCCCGGCGACGGCCGAGGAGGACCCGCTCGGCGACGTGGCGACGAACGTCCTGGGATCGTTGCGGCTCATGGAAGCCGTCGCGCGATCCGGGCGGCGGCGGTTGGTCTTCACCTCGTCGGGCGGAACGCTCTACGGCAGCGCCGTCCACCCGGCGCGCGAGACCGATGCGATCGTGCCCGTCGGCTGCTACGGGATCGCCAAGGCGACCGTGGAGCAACATCTCGATCTGCACAATCGGCGCGGCACGCTCGATGCGGTGATCCTGCGCATGGCCAATCCGTTCGGCCCGGGGCAGATGCGATCCGGGCGGATGTTCGGCGTGATCGCGCATTTCGTGTCGCGCGTCGTGGCGGGCGAACCGATCGTCATCTTCGGCGACGGCACGGTGATACGCGACTTCCTGGCGGTCGAGGACGCCGTCGACGCTCTCGTTCGCGTCGGTCTCGGATCGACGGCCTCGACGCTCTACAACATCGGATCGGGGCGAGGGCGGTCGCTGGCCGAAGTCGCGCGGATCGTCATGGAGACGGTGGGACGCCGCGTCGCGGTCGACCATCTGCCGCCGCGCCGCTTCGATGCGCATCACTCGGTGCTCGACGTCGGTCGCGCCGCCGGCGAACTCGACTGGCGTCCGCGGACGCCCTTCGAAGTCGCGGTCGCGCGGCTGGCGGAACTCCACGAGAAGGAGCCGGAGACATGAAGGTGGCGCTGGTCGTCCACTGCTTCTTTCCCACGCACTTCTACGGCACCGAGGCCTATACGCTGACGCTCGCCAAGGGGCTGGTCCGGTGTGGACACGAGGTGACCGTCGTTTCGGCCACGTTCGTCGGAGAGCCGGAACAGAGCGAGCCGCTCGAGGAGCGCGTCCACGACGGAATTCGCGTCGTCTCGATCGACAAGAACGCCTGGCCGCATGCCGACGTTCGCGAGACCTGGGATCAACCGGCGATGCGGCCGGTGCTCGGCCGGGTGTTCGATCGGATCGAGCCCGATCTCGTCCACGTCTGTCATCTGATCAATCACACGCGGGCTCTGCTCGACGTCCTCGCCGAACGGGGAATCCCGACGGTGGCGACGCTGACCGACTTCTTCGGCATCTGCTACAACAACCGCCTGGAGGCCGCCGACGGCTCGGTCTGTCGAGGTCCTTCGGCCGACCGGTCCAACTGTCTCGCCTGCTACCTGAAGGCTGCGGGCGCGCGCCCGGAGGCGGACGCGGTGACGCGCCTGGCGAGCGGGCGCTTCGCGCGACCGATCGCCAAGGCCCTCGCGATCGGTGCGAGGCTGTCGGGCGGGCGCATGACGGTCGCCGGGTTCCGAACGGGCGACATCGTCGATCGTGCCGACCGACTGCGCGAGGCCTGGGCCGTGTGCCGGGGTGCCATCGCGCCGACGCAGATGCTGAAGTCCGCCTATGAGGCGAACGGCTTTCCCGCCGCGATTCGCCTGTCGCGGTTCGGCATCGACATCGATCGCGCGATCAAGCCGCGTGGTCCGGAGGGGCGTATTCGACTGGCCTATGTGGGGCAGCTGGCGCCCCACAAGGGCGTCCACGTGCTCATCGACGCGTTGGCGCAGGTCGCCTCGCCGGCGCTCGAGCTGACGATATGGGGATCGACGGCCCAGGATCCGGCCTATGCGTCGGACCTCGCGGAGCGCGCCGAGGGCCTTGCCGTCACCTTTGCCGGCACGTTCGCGGTCGAGCGGATGGCCGAGGTCATGGCCGAGATCGATTGTCTCGTCATCCCGTCGACTTGGCCCGAGAACAGCCCGCTCGTGCTGTTGCAGGCCCTGGCGACCCATACGCCGGTGATCGTGTCCGACGTCGAGGGGCTGACCGAGCTGGTCCGACCGGGAGAGAACGGGCTGACGTTCCCGCGCGGCGATGTCGACGGCCTGGCTCGGGTGTTGCGGGTGTTGGTGAATCGGCCGGAGACGGCTGCGATGCTGTCGGCAGGGACGCACTATGCGCGCACGCCCGACGACATGGTCGACGAGGTGGTGGCGCTCTACGACGAGGTCATGGCCGACACCGGCGCCGTCGGGTCGGGCCGGGCGGACGGTTAGGTCGACTGGCGCCGCGTCTCCCCGCTCGAGGCCGGACCGACGGTGGCGTTCGCGACTCCGCTGCGCTAGATTGCCCCGACCTTCTGCTCATTTCTCGCGGCATTTCGGATGTTGTTCAGTATCGATGAAGATCAGGGCGGCTGGATCATCGGCTGGATCATGCCGAACAATCCGAACACGACCCCGGTCGTCGAAGTCCACTTGCCGGATGGCGTCGTCTGCACCGTCCCTGCGATGCATTATCGCCCACTTCTGAAGACCCAGGGACTGCACAACACCGGCATCTGCGGCTTCGTCTGCGACGAGAACAACACGCCGGGTCTCGGCGCCGCGGAAGACCTGTCGATCTATTGCGCCGATACCGGCGTTCTCATCTACCGGCGCCCCGGGAATCGCAAGTTTCTCCAGACACGATGCCTGCATCTGGAAACACGGTTGTTTGCCGCGTCGAAATATATCGCGACCGACAATTTCCAGATGGCCTATCGGAATGCCGAGACACTTCCCGACGAGACGTTGGGGGCCGTCCTGGGCATCGCCTTCAGCGCCTCCATTTTCGTCTCCGGGCGACTGAACTATCAGGCTTTCGCGCCGATCGTGCGCGATCGCGGCTTCAAGGTCGTTCTGCTGCTGCGTGATCCTCTCGACGAGCTGGCTGAGCGTCTGACGATCCTCAAATGGGCGACGGCGAACGGTCGCGACGACATTCTCGTCCATTTCGAGGCGTCGGTCCCGGACACGAAGGCCGATTTCGGCAAACTGGATCTCCAGTCGGCGGAATCGGTCGCGGCTCGACTCGGGGCGCTGTCACCGGCGACACGGCGCATTCTCTCGAACCCGGTCGTGCGCCAGTTGACGCAGCTCTCGCCCGACGACGAGATCGATCCGTTCGCCGTCTCGATCGCCCTGGACGTTCTGGCCGATTTCGCCGCCGTGGGATTCGACCGGCACTTGCCGATCGCCCTCGAGACCTTTCAGGCCGTGACTGGCGACGAAGGCCCCGTGCCGGACTTCGCCTTCGGCGGGTCGGCCCAGGTCGCGGCGCTGGCCGCCTCGCTGCGGACGCTTCCCGTCGCCGCCGAGTTGATCGAACTCGATCAGTCCGTCTACCGAGCCGCACTCCAGGCCCATTCTCGCGTCGGCGCCTCGTAGGGGATGCCGGCGGTTCGAGCCGGCGGCTAAGCCGTCTTTCGCAGCCACATCGCGCTGCCCGGATCGACGAGAAAGTTCGGGACGGTCTCCGCGATCGCGTCATGCGCGACCGTTCTCATGAAGTCATTGAAGAAGACGATCTCGAACGACGGGTTGAATTGCAGAAACGCCCGGACGGCATAGAGTTCGTTCCACGACCTGCCTTCGTCGACGACCCACGACTCGGGGTATTCGAACGGGAAGAACATGTCGTGGATGTGCACGAGGACGCCCGGCCGCAGGCGGGGCAGGACTTCGAACAGTTCGAAACAGACGTCGCTGCCGGTCTTCAGGACGTGGGTCGAGTCGATGATCAGCATGTCGTCCTGCCGAAGCCGATCGAAGATTTCGAGCGGCACGGATTGGACCGGCCTGTCGATGGCCGTGAAACGCCCCTCATCTCCGGGCTCGAGCAGAGACCGCAATGTGTCCGGGTAGGGATCGATCGACGTGAGGTCGGGCTTCCAATCCGGAACGCGGTCCATCGTGTCGCGAATGCAGGCGCTGGAGTGACCGCAGCCGACCTCGATGATGTGCCGTGGCCGAAAATGAACCAGCATGGCGTTCAGCAACAGGCCGTCGCCCCACGAATAGGCACCGTTGTCGAAGTAGTAGCGCAGTCCCGGCTGCTTCTCGGCCCGAAACGGCGCCTTCAGCATGGTGGGGGCCAGTTGCCCCCAGAGAGCGTGCATCGCCGCCAGGTCCAACGAAATGCCGGGCAGGGCGGCCGCCGGGCTGCGATCGCGCACGGCGGCGAGGTGCTCGGTGACCGTCTCTGGTGCCACGATGGGCGAATAGAAGTGGCCGGGCGCCACGAAGGGTTTGGCGCGAAGGTCGTGTTCGGGCGACCGCATCAGTCGTTGCACGACATCGGACGGAGCGACGCCCTCCATCAGCAGCGGAAGAAAGTACGCGTATTCGTGCTCCAACGGCGCGCGCCGGAACATGGCGGCAAACACGGCGTCCAGGAACATCCGATGTTCGGCCGCTGCCTTGGACCGCAGGAATTTCATCGGAAGAAAGCGGAACATGTCGGCCTCGGATCACCGTGGATTCGTCTTCAGGCCATCGAGCAGCCAGCGGATGCGTCTTCTGGCGGCGTCGACGGAATAGTCCTTCGCTGCCAGCTCTATTCCTGCTTCGGAAATGCGATCCCAGAGCCGGTCGTCGCGGCAGAGGCGGACGATGGCGGTCGCGAAGGCTTCGGCGCCTTCCGCGATCATCGCGTTCTCGGAATCGGTGAGGGCCATGCCTTCGGCCGCCTGTGGCGTGACGACGCTCGGCAGACCCGCGGCGAGTGCGCCGACGACCTTGCCCTTGATTCCCGCGCCGAAACGAAGCGGCGCCACGTTGACCCGGGCCCTGCCGTAGATCTCGGAGAGATCGTCGACATGGCCGAGGCAGCGAATCCCGATCGACGGATCGTCTCGACGAGTGACCCGTTCCGGGGCATCGGCGCCGCAGATGAGGAGAACCGCCTCCGGCAGCGCCGCTCGGACCAGGGGCCAGATCTCGTCGCAGAGAAAGTCGACGGCGTCGAGATTGGGCCGGTGGCCGAACCCGCCGATGAAGAGCACGTCCGCCGTGCTCGGTCGCGGCACGAGACGACCGGGTATCGGACGCATGAGCGGGACGAGATGCAGGTTGGCGCGCGGCGCCAATCGCGACGCGAGTTCATGCTCGAAGGTGCTGACCACGATCGCCGCGTCGGCCGCCGTGATTGCCTCGATCTCGCGGTGCCGGAGACTTTCGGCTTCGGCTCTTCCTTCGTCGGATCGGGCGAATTCGGCCTCTCGCGCCTGACGCAGGAAATGCAGATCGACCGTGTTGAAGATCGTCTTCGCCCGGGGGGCGACCGCACGAACCAGAGGAAGGAGCGACGCGGCCACGGTGATCCGATTGATCACGACGAGGTCGTAGTCCGCGGCTTCCTGTTTGACGAAGGCCGCCGCATCGTCGAGGCGCGGCTCGACGGGCGTCCGCACGCCGAGACGCCGCAGATCGTCGGTGTACCGGCCCGCGTGGGCGCGCTCGTAGACCGGAACGAAGGTCACGTCATAACCGGCTTCCTGGAAGATCCGGATCAACCAGACGACGTCGTTCGATCCCGAATCGCGGTCGGGCTTCGGTGTCGCGGCGTCGAACATCAGGAGGCGGGGCCTGCGACGACGGATGAGGGGCGCGATGCTGGCATGCCATGCGACGACGGCCGGATCGAGGGGCTCGCCACCGGGCCAGGCGTCGGCCGCCGGGGTGTCGAGCGACACGAACGGCTCGACGCAGAGGCGATAGCCGTTCTCCCGAACGCGCTGACTGTAGTCGATCACGGCCGGCAGCAGGCCACCCGTTCCGGCGCGCAATCCGCCGAGCGCGACATAGAGCGACTTGTCGACGGCGAGGCAGCCGCTGGCCGCGAACTCGATGTTCTGGACGCGCATGGCCCGGTCGTCGTCCGTGCGCATGCCGGCCAGCGACGGCTGCAACCTGCCGCCGGTGTCCGCGATCTCCGCGCCGGCCCAGGCGATCGCATCGCCGCACGTCACGAGCCCGCAGGCGGCGGCGATCGTCGCGTCGCATTCGAAGAGACGGGCGAAGGCGTCGAGCGCACCGGCGGAAAGCGTGCCGGGGCGGGAGACGACCAGCACGAAGCGGCCGGATGCCCTTCGAATGATCCGATCGAGATGCTCGGCGGGATCGACGTCGCCGATCATCGGCGCATGGCGCAGTCCGACGGATTCCTCGACCGGAGCACCGCTGGCGACGACGACGTCGAGCGTGCCGGCTGCGGCCTCGGCACGGAACCCATCCGCGAGGCCGAAGAAATCGTCGTCGTGGCGCTCGGAGAGAAAGACCAGGGTGGCGTCGGCGTCCGCCCGTCCGGGAACGCGGGCCGCTTCGTAGGTCGACCGTTCCGCGTACGTGCGAACCGCGAATGCGGGCCTCTCCGCGCGCGGCGCCGAGAGGCTCCGAACCAGGCGGCGCGGTGCGCCGACCGCCCAATCCAGCAATCGTCCGGCTCGCCAGGCCAGGGACGACCTGATGGCCGCGATCTCGCGCGCGAGGATCTCGTTTTCGGAACGCAGACGGCGCAGGTCGGATTCCGTCTGCAGAACGATGCCGTTGAGGCGATGGATGTCGCGTCGGAGCGAGGTGTTGCGCCGAGACACTTCGTTCGCTTCCACCTGCGCGGCGTCGAGCGCGTCGCGCTGCGTCACCGAGAGCGTGATCGCGCGCGCCCAGGCGTGGATCAGCCGATCCGTGGCATCGCTCGGGATCTCGGCATCCTCGGTGGGCCTCGACGTCTGGTGGGTCGGCTGCTCTTCCATCTCAGCGGGTCCATTGCAGCGCGAGCTCGATCCTGTCGAGCATTCGATCCAGCGTGTACCTCAGCGCGGCGCGGCGGCCCGCCTTCGCCATCGCGGCGCGCGCGCCGGGGGCCTTGATCTGACGAACGATGGCCTCGGCGAGCGACGCGGCATCGCCGTGGCGAAACAGCAGCCCGCACCGTCCGTCCTCGACGACCTCCGGGTTGCCTCCGGTGCGCGACGCGATCACGGGGATGCCGCTGGCCATCGCCAGAAGCAGCGTGAGCGAGAAGGGTTCATAGAGCGACGGAAAAAGATAGAGGTCGTGACCGTTGAAGAGCGCCGGCAGAGCCGCCTCCGCGACCTCGGGGACGAAACGCACGCAGTCGCCGAGTTCGAGTTCGGCGACGAGGTTCTGCAGGCGATCCCGATACGCGACGTCACGGGCGTCGCCGACGATCGTCAGGCGCAGGTCACATTCGTCGGCGAGACGGCGACGCGCCGATGCCAGCGCCTCGATGGCGGTGTGAGCACCCTTGATCTCCACGAGCCGCCCGGCGAACAGCAGGTCGGCCGAACCCTGTCGGCGCAGGTGATCGCGCTCCGGCAGCGTGTCCCCCGTGATCGGTGGGACGATGCCGTTGTGGATCACGGTCGCCGCGGAGAACGAACAGCCGGCATACGCGTGCAGATCCCGAACGAACTGCGATCCGAAGATGGCGTGGCTGCGAATCGGCTCGGCCGCGGGGAAGCGCGCATCCGCACCGAACGGCTGGTCGCCGTGTACGTGATCGGCGAAGAAGCGGGCCACGCGATCGGGGTTCCGTGCGGCGACCAACCAGTTGTCCGTGAGAAACAACGCGCTGGGGATGGGCAGGGCGCAGATCTCATCCAGGAGCGATCCGTCCAGGAAATAGAGGTTCCAGGCAAAGATCAGGTCGGGGCGCAATTGCGAGACGACGGCACGCAACGCCGCGACGTTGTGATCCGCGATGGCCTGCCGTTCTTCCTCGCCGTATCGGCAGGGGGCATAGATGTCTTCGTAGTTCGCGGCCAGTTGCAGCTCGCGTGTCACGCCGAACAGGCTCGGTTGCGGTGCGTCGCCACCGAAGTCGCTCGTCAACACGTCGATCTGGTGCCCGCGCTCCGCCAAACCCTGCGCCACTTGCGCGCACAGCCGCTCGTAACCGCCGATCGTGTGCGGTTCGAAGAAGTTCGAGACGAACAGGATCTTCACGCTGCGGCCTTCGAAAGTTTTTCGATGACATCGAGATCGGAAAAAATCTTGCTGTCGATCAGGCTGGTTGCCGGGTGTTCGGAGAAATAATTCCTACAGACCGTCACTGCGGGCCCGAGCCCGTGCATGTACAGCATTTCCTCGAAGGACTTCAGATCGATGCCGAGACTGTCGGCGTAGATCTCTCGATAGAAACCCAAGACGAGCGCCAGCTCCGCTTTGACTTTCTGGGCGCCCTCGCTGATCGTGTTCGCGCCGTGTGTCCTGTACCCCAGCAGTTTCGCGGGAAGGTAGGATACCTTGCGGCCGTGCGCCAAGAGCCGCAGCAGAAAGTCCAGATCGTGCACATAGCGCAGGTTGGCGAAGCCGCCGACTTCTTCGAAGAGATCGCGGCGAAACACGAAGTTCGACGTCGAGACCGCGAAGTTCGCTTCCATCAGGCTCAGGCTCATGGCCCGTGTGCTCATGAAATTCGCCGTGGCTCGTTCGTACCACGCGTTTTCGACGGCCAGACCTTCCCTGTCGATGAACTCGACGCCGGTGAAGACCGCATCGATCGACGGATCGCGTTCGAGGGTCGACAGCGCGGTTTCCAGACGTGTCGGGGCGAACACGTCGTCGGAATTCAGGATGGCGACGAGCGGATGTCTCGCGAGCTCGATGCCCGCATTGATGGCCGTGTGCGCGCCGGCATTGGCTTGCCGGCGGAACACGATGTTCGGCCAGATCTTTCCGGCCTCGTCCATGATCTCCGCGGATCGGTCGGTCGATCCGTCGTCGATGACGACGACTTCGTCGGGCTTGTGGGTCTGCGTGAACAGGCTCGCCAGAGAATGGGCGACATATCGCGAATGATTGTAGAGCGGTATCACCACGGAGACGCCCAACGAGCCGCTCGCCATCGGATCAACCCTCCGATCAGTCCGTGAACTCGATCGTCTTCATGCAGATCCCGAGGACGCGCGCATCTTCACCGAGGCCGACGGAGCTGGGAGAGACCGCCGTGGGAATGACGAAGCTCAAGACGTTGCCGCGCGTGGCGAACTGAAGCGATCGAAGATCGAACGTCGTGCGGCAATAGCCGGTCGCCTTCACGAAACCGACGAACCATCCATTGAGATAGACCCAAACCTGCTGTTCACGGACGGCGGCGCCATGGGTGAAGGCATCGAACTCGACGACGATCTTCTTGTCGTTGCGCGGCGCTGCGGCACGGAACCGAAACTCGGCGGTGGTTTCGGACGTCCAGGTCATCAGGGCATGCTCGGTCGCCGTCGACCACCCCGCACCCAGATAGGGTGACGCGTTGCCGTCGAAGCCGAATCCGATCAGCTCGTTGAGCGTCAAATGTTCCATTTCGAGATGCCTTCCCCGTTGTAGACTGCGGCGCGAAAAAAGTACTTCATTCAATGAGATGGTGTCCACACGCGGATCGCCGAGAAATCCCTTGCCAAGGCGCAGAGGAGCTGTCAATAGACGAAATCCCGACGGGGCATCACCCACAGGCAATCATAACTTGCGTGTGCTTCCGTGTCTCGGTCGTTGTCCGGCTCGCAATCCATTCGGTTTCATGCTGAGACGGCAAAGGTGTTGAGACGTTCTCGCTCTGCTCCCGGTTTTGGGGCTATGTTTGCTGTGATTTGCTCGTCCGCTCGCCTTGGGAAGCGTCATGAATGACGAACTCGAACGGTTCCTGCCGCAGTTGCGTGGCCGAATTGCCTATGAGCACAAGCATCGATATGCGCTCTGTTCGGCTTTCGTTCGAGACCGGCGCGTGTTGGACGTCTCCTGCGGCGAGGGCTACGGATCGGCGTTCCTGGGGCAATTCGCGCGGGACGTGGTCGGTGTCGACCTCGATCAGGCCACGATCAATCGCGCGAGGAAGACCTATGCCTCGAGCCGGAACGTCCGGTTCGAACAGGGGGATTGCCGGAAGCTGCCGTTCCGGGACGGCAGTTTCGACGTCGTCGTCTCGTTCGAGCTGATCGAACACATTCCCGACGGCGACCTCCTCATCGCCGAAGCGAGGCGTGTCCTGAAGCCCGGTGGTCTGCTGGTCATCTCGACGCCGGAACGCACGATATACAACCGGTATCTCAAAGAGCCCAATCGGCATCACGTGCACGAATATGCCGCGGACGAATTTCACGCGGCGCTGAGCGCGGAATTTCCGCAAGTGCGCATGCTGGGTCAGCGATTCAATCTCGGATCGTTCGTGACGCTGCCGCCGGACCTCGGTTCGGACGCCTCGTCCTATCGCGGATATCTGGGGGGCGAGGCCGACGTCGGGATCAGTGTGGCTCCCGGCCTGGCTCCGGCTCGCGAAGCCGAATATCTGATCGCATTCTGCAGCGATGGCCCGTTGCCCGACCTCGCGGAGGCGCTCTCGGTCTATGTCGATCCCGCCGACGATCTGTTCCTCGACTACGAGAAGGTCGTCGCCTGGGCGTCGAACGTCCACGACGAGGACGAGAAACTGCGTCGGCGCGTGAACGCCCTCGTCGAGGAGAGACAGGCGCTCGAAGCGCGTCTGGCGACGGAGGCGGGCCGCGCCGAACTCTATGAGCAGATGGCGAAGCGTGGGCAGGCCCTGGCGCAGACGCTGACCGACGAGGCGCGCGACGCCGCGCGGCGCCATGACGAGTCGGTTGCCGAGCGGAACGCTCGTGTCGGTCAGATGGCCGAGGCCCTGCGCGATGCCGAAGCCGGGCAGCGTGAGGCTCGCCTGCGCCTCGACGAGGCGACGGCCGAGAACGAGGCGCTGAGGCGTCGGTTCGATCTGCTGAGCGGAGACTTCGACCAACTGCGCGATCGACATGATCGTGTCCAGGCGGAAAACCTGTCGCTCGCGACGCGGATTCGCGAGCGTGACGGTGAGATCCGTTCGTCCTCGTTGCGCCTCGAAGCGGCCGAATCTGCCTTGCAGGATTGCCGGCGCGAGCAGATCGCGTCCGAGCATGCGCGGCAGGTCCTGCAGCTGGAGATCGCCGCTCATCAGGCGACGATCGCCGCCGATCGCGAGACCCGTGCCGCCGCCTCGGAGGCTGCGCGTGTCGAAATCGACGAATTGCGGGCGTCCGTCGCCGAAGCCGCGGATCGACTGGCCCATACCGAAGACGTCAACGCCCACCTCGAGGCGGAACGCGTGAAGTCCGAGGCGAGAGTGGAGGCGCTGGTGTCGAAGAGCGAGAGACTGGAAAAGCGGATCATTGCGGCCAACGAGGCCAGCGCAGCCGAAGCGAAGCGGGCGACCGATGCGCTCCGCAGCGCTCTCGGTCGGGTTGCCGCCCTGTCCGCCCATGCGGACATGGCCGCCCTGGTCGCCGACTGCCAGGACAGGATTCGTCGCTCGACCATTGCTCTGCGGATGAGCGGGAAGGTCCGTGGCTTCGTCGCAGGGGCGGCGCAGGTCAGCCCCCCCCGTCTCGGGCGCGGCCGCCGAATATCCCGGCTCGCCGACCAGCTGCGGGCGCGTGGTCTCTTCGCCGACGACTGGTATGCCGATGCCCATGCGGATCGGATCGGTGCGGAAAAGCCGTTCGATCACTTCCTCCGCGAGGGATTGTGGCAGGGACTGGATCCGCACCCGCTGTTCATGGGGGCGTGGTATCGCGAGCGGGTCGGAACGGACCTTCCGCACGGGCTGACGGCGATCGAACACTACCTCGCCCGGCGCGACTACGACGCGCTGGCGGCCCATCCGCTCTTCGATCACGCCTATTACTGCGAACGCTATCCCGACGTCGCCGCGGCCAAGATCGATCCGCTCAGCCACTATCTCGACAACGGCTGGCGCGAGGGGCGGCATCCGCACCCGCTGTTCGACCCCGACTATTACTCGGAAGCGCGCTCGGAGGCGGCTCGGGCTCACCCGATTGCGCTGATCGACTACCTCGTCGATCCGGATGCGAGCCCGCATCCGCTCTTCGATTCCCACTGGTACTGCGAGACCTACTTCGATCTCCTCGGCGACGCGAACCCGCTCGTCCACTATCTTTCGACCGGATGGCGGATCGGCTGTAAGCCGCATCCCTTCTTCGACAACGACTGGTACCTCGCGAAGACCCCGGATCTGGCGTCGAGCGACACCGCCCCGCTGGCGCACTATGCGCGGATCGGGTGGAAGGAACCTCGTTCCCCGCATCCGATGTTCGACGCCGCCTGGTATGTCGCCGAGTATCCGGACGTCGTCGCCGCAGACGTGCCGCCACTGGTCCATTTCATCGCCAGCGGCGCGCGCGAAGGGCGCCGTCCCAACGGCAGTCCGGCGGTCCAGGCCTATTACGAGGTGTTCGCCGGTGCGGCGCGCGAGGTCGCCGATTTCTTCCTCGGACGCTTGAGGGCGCCGGACGTTCGGCGTGCGGCCGATCGATCGGTCAATGTCGTTCAGGGCGCCTTCGGGGCCAACGCGACGGCGACCGACGCTCGACATCCGCATGCTCCGGCCGAGACGGACCAGTATTGGTTGCCGCAGGGCCTGCGCGACTATGTCCTCGATCGCTTCGGCGAAGCCGCGGTCGCGCCGATCGGCGATCTGATGGCTCTGGTCGAGCGTTTCGGATTTGGCGGAACGGCGTTCGAAGCGTCGCCGCAGTTCGGCGAACTGGCGGAACGCGTTCGCCTGGAAGCGAGCCGGCACGCCGTGGAAGCTCCGGACGTCTCGATCGTCGTGCCGGTCCACAACGGTCTGGTCTACACGCTCACCTGCCTCGCCTCGCTCTTCCTCTGGCCGTGTGACCTGAGCTTCGAGGTCATCGTCGCCGACGATGCGTCCACGGATGGAACGAACGACTGCATGCAGACGATGGCGGGCGCCGTCGTTCATGTCCGTCAGGAGGCCAATCTCGGATTCCTGCGCAACTGCAATGCCGCGGCCGAGAAGGCGCGGGGTCGGTACGTCGTGTTCCTGAACAACGACACGATCCTCTTGCCGGGTTGGCTGGATGCCCTCGTTCGTCCTCTGATGAAGGACGCGTCGATCGGAATGACGGGGTCCAAGCTCCTGAATGGAGACGGCACGCTGCAGGAGGCGGGCGGGATCTTCTGGAACGACGGATCGGCCTGGAACTTCGGGCGCAATCAAGATCCCCGCATGCCGGAGTTCAATTACACGAAGGACGTCGACTATTGTTCGGGGGCTTCGATCGCCCTGTCCATCGATGTCTGGCGCCGGACCGGTGGCTTCGATCCGATCTTCGTCCCCGCCTATTGCGAGGATTCCGACCTCGCATTCCGCCTTCGCGAGGAAGGCCTTCGGGTCGTCTACACGCCGCACTCCGAGGTGATCCACCACGAAGGCCGCAGCCATGGCCGCGACACGTCGAGTGGGATCAAGGCCTATCAGGTCGCCAACAACGAGAAGCTGCTGGCGCGGTGGGCGGACGTGTTGAAGCGCGATCACTTCGACAATGCCGAGAACGTGGTTCTCGCCCGAGACCGGTCGCGCGGGAAGCCGCACATTCTCATGGTCGACCACTATATTCCGCAGTGGGATCGCGACGCGGGTTCCAGAACCGTCTATCTCTACGTCAGGCTCTTCGTCGATCAGGGTTTTCAGGTCACCTTCTGGCCGGACAACCTGTTCGAAGATCGCAAGTACTGCCGTGTCTTGCAGTCGATGGGCGTCGAGGTGATCTACTCGTCGGCCTATGTCGATCGTTTCGGCGATTGGTATGCTGAACACGCGCCCTATTTCGACTACGTCTATCTCAGCCGTCCCCATATCGCGATGAAATATATCGACGCCATTCGGCGATATGGCGATCAGGAAATACTGTACTACGGCCACGACATTCACTGGCAGCGCAACGAGCGGGAATACGAGCTGAGCGGCGATCCGCAGTTGCTCGTCAGGGCGCGGGAGGCGCGGGAACTGGAGGTCGACCTCTGGCGGGCCTGCGACACGATCCTCTATCCCAGCCAGGACGAGATCGACGTCGTTCGCGACGTCGTCGGCGACGACAAGGCGGCTGCCGCCATTCCCATGGCCTATTACGGTCCCGAAGAGACGGCGCTGGGAGAAGCCAACGTATCGAAGCTGTCGTCGAGCGATGCCCACGCGTTGATGTTCGTCGGCGGCTTCTCGCACGGGCCGAACGTCGATGGCGTTCGCTGGTTCGTCGAAGAGGTTCTGCCGCTGCTTCTCGCCGACGACCCGCGTTGGCATCTGGTGGTCGCAGGGTCCAACGCCACGCCGGAGATCCGCGCCTACGACAGCCCCAACGTGAAGATCGCCGGGCAGATCAGCGACGAGGAACTCGGAGCGCTCTATGCGTCCTCCGGTGCCGCGATCGTTCCCCTGCGGTACGGCGCCGGCGTGAAGGGCAAGGTGATCGAGGCCTTCGTCAAGGGCGTGCCGGTCTTCACCACACGCACCGGCATTCAGGGGATCCCCGACGGCGAGAACCTGGCCTTCGTCGCCGAGAGCGCCGAAGACTTCGCGGCGGCGCTGATCTCGTCGGCGAAGGACGATGCGGTCCGGGTCCGGAAGGCGGAGAACGCGCTGGCCTTCATTCGTGAACGCTATTCCGCCGAGGGGGCGATGGCCTGCCTGGCGCCGTTCATCTCCGAATTCGATCGCAAGCTCGAGAAGAACCCATGATTCGTAGTCGCGCACCACTCCGGCTGGGCCTCGCCGGCGGAGGAACGGATCTGTCGCCCTTCTGCGACGAGTACGGCGGCGCCGTCCTCAACTGCACGATCGATCGCTACGCATATTGCTTTCTCGAGTTCCGCACCGACGGCAAGGTCGTCTTCGAGGCGCGCGACATCGATCGACGCGAGGAACACGAGGCCGGCAAGGCGCTCGACATCTCGCAGGGACTGCGCCTGCATCGGTGCCTCTACAACCATTTCCTTCCGCTCTCGCCTGAGTTGGCGTGGGGCGTCAACGTCGCGACGACGGTCGATGCGCCGGCCGGCTCCGGTCTCGGATCGTCCTCGGCGCTGGTCGTCGCGATGTGCGAGGCTTTCGGGGTGGCGACGACGACGCCTCTGGGCCTCTACGATCTCGCCCATCTCGCCTATCGGATCGAGCGGATCGAACTCGACCTCGCCGGCGGCCGGCAGGATCAGTATGCCGCGGTCTTCGGTGGCATGAACTTCATCGAGTTCCTCGCGAACGATCGCGTCATCGTCCAGCCGCTCCGACTGCGCACCGACATCCTGAGCGAGATCGAGACGTCTCTCGTCATCTGCTTTTCCGGTGTCTCCCGAAAGTCGGAGGACATCATCCGAGACCAGATCGGAAACATGCACAAGCAGGAGCGCAAGGCCCTCGACGGGTTGTTCGCGCTGAAGGACGGTGCTCTGGCGATGCGGCAGGCGGTGCTTCTGGGCGATGTCCCGGAACTGGCGCGCATTCTGAACCGCTCTTGGGAATCGAAGAAGCAGACGGCCGGTTCGGTGACGAGCGACCGGATCGAGACGCTCTTTCAGGTCGGGCTCGACGCCGGTGCGCTGGCCGGAAAGGTGTCCGGCGCGGGGGGCGGTGGCTTCCTGATGTTCGTCGTTCGTCCGGAAGATCGTATTCGCGTGATCAATGTCCTGAACGCCAACGGTGGAAACGCCAGTCCGGTTCACTTGACGTCGCAAGGGGTCGAATCCTGGATGAAGCCGGTTCGTCGATGACCGCAGGGTCTCTTCGTCCGTCGTTCGCGTTTCCGGCCGGCGCGCATCGTCGTTGCGCCGCCGTCTGCGCGCCGGGTGAGGCGGACTTTTCTTCCGAGACGGAGCACTGAGAATGGATCTGGTTCCGAGGCAGGCCGTCGTCCTGTGTGGCGGCATGGGGAGCCGCCTGGGTCCGCTGACGCGGGCCACGCCGAAGCCGCTGCTGCAGATCGGTGGGCGGCCCTTTCTTAGCTGGGTGCTCGGGGAGTTGGTGAGGCACGGCGTCGAGGAGGTCGTCCTCCTCGCCGGCTTCGAGGCGCAGCAGGTGGTCGACTTCGCCGAGGTCGAGGCCGCGCGTCTCGGCATCGAGATCGCCGTCGAGATCGAGCCGCGGCCCGCCGGAACGGGCGGTGCGCTCTGGCAGGCGCGCCACCGGCTGGACGAACGGTTCCTGATGCTCAATGGGGATTCTCTCTTCGACATCAATCTCCTGGGGCTCTGGTCGGCGGCGCGTTCCAACGACGATGCGATCGCCACGCTGGCGCTTCGTCAGTTGCCGGATGCCGCGCGGTTCGGTGTGGTGGAGTGTGACGGCGATCGCGTGTCGCGCTTTGCCGCGCGGCCGGCGAACCCGGGCCCCTGCCTCGTCAACGGCGGTGTCTATGTCCTGTCCCGCCGGATCATCGATTTCCTGCGTTCCGAATGTTCGATCGAACAGGACGTCTTCCCGGTTCTCGCCGCGAGCGGGCACGTGACGGGGGTGCCGAGCGACGGCTTCTTCATCGACATCGGCGTGCCCGATTCCTTCGAGGAAGCGTCGGAGACCGTTCCGCGCCATTTCCGCCGTCCGGCGGTGTTTCTCGATCGCGACGGGGTGATCAACGAAGACTACGGCTATGTCGGAACCGTCGATCGCTTCGTGTGGCGGCCGGGTGTCGAGCGTGCGATTCGCGCTCTCAACGACGCCGGGGTCTTCGTCTTCGTGGTGACCAATCAGGCGGGCGTGGCGCGTGGGTACTATGGCGAAGCCGATGTCGCGGCTCTGCATGGGCACATTCAGACCGAACTGGCGAAGGTCGGAGCGCACATCGACGACTTTCGCTATTGCCCCTTCCATCCGGAGGGGACCGTCGCCGACTACGCGACGGCATCGTCGTGGCGGAAGCCCGAGCCCGGCATGCTCGTCGACCTTCTGGCGCATTGGGATATCGACCGCGAGGCCAGTCTCCTGATCGGCGACATGCCCCACGACGTCGAAGCGGCGCGGCGGGCCGGAATCGCCGGGCGCCTCATCGGTGACGACGCGCTCGACGACGTCGTCTCGACCTGGCTTGCCGTGCGTCGACCGTGATCGGTCGGGCTCGTAAGCGAGAGAGCGACCTCGAGGGTCACGGATCCGGCGGGCGACGCGGCAGCCGGGCCGCATAGATCGCCCCATAGGCCTCCGCCATGACGTCGACGTCGAAGCGGCGCAGAGCGATCTCGCGATTGCGAGCCCCGAGCGTCTCGAGGCGGTCGGGATCGTCGAGCAGGTCCAGGATGCATCGGACGGTTTCGCTCAGATTTCGACCCAGCGTCGCGTCGCTCTCGAGGATCTCCGGCAGCGCGCCCTCGTGGCTTCCCGCGACGGCGAGCCCCATCGCCATCGCAAACGGCGTCACCTGGCCGAAGCTCTCCTGGTGCACGGGTGCGACGAAGACCCGGAACTGCCTGTACCACTCGGGTAGATCCCCATAGGGGACCGTTCCGGTGAAGACGAAATTCGCGCCGACGCCGGCCTCGTTCACCTGACGGACGAACGAATCGAACAGCGAACCGTCGCCGATGATGAAGCAGCGCGTCCGTGGCCGAAGCCTCGCGACCTCGATGAACGGTCTGATGGACGTGTCGTCGAGTTTGTCTCGCTCCAGCCGATAGACCATGCCGATGGAATCCTCGGCATGGGGAGCGAAGGGACGCTCCGAGAAACGACGCAGGTCGATCGCGGGGTAGACGACGGCGGCGGGGACGTGCGCCGCGGTGCCGCCGACCCCCAGAGCCGAATGCGAAACGAAGATGTCCTGGACGATGCTCTTCGACACGAAGCGCGGAACGGGGGTGTTGATGTTCTGAACGACGCCGATACCGACGGCTTCGGCCGCCGCGAAGGCCGCCTCGTACCAACAATCGTCGGTGGAGCCCCAATAGTGAACGTGGACGAGGTCGGGCGCGAGGCGGCGCAACTCCTCCGTCATGGCCTCTCGCGAGCCCGGAAGCGGATGGACATGAATGTCCATCCCGACGTGGCGGCCTCGACGGGGCAGAGCGGCGGTGATCACGCTCATGTCGTAGGCATGGCCGAGGTGGTCGTGCAGGTCGACCAACAGCTGCGTCGAGCCGCCGACGAACACGTTCGGAATGAAGTGGACGATGCGAGGCCGGTGGGCCAGCGGCGGGTGCAGGCGCTTCACTTCGTAGACGGTTCGTCGCGACCGCGTGAAACGACCGACCGCGGCGCGCAACAGTCCCTCGGCGAGAACCGCCGGAGAGACGTCGGCGCGCATGATCTGCCGCTGCGTGTCGAAGACCGGGCGACTGCTCAATGCCTTCTCGCGGCGCCAGAGGGCTTTCAGACGGGTCGAAAGATCACGCAGTCGCGGCATTGGTTGCTCGGGAGAATGGGGGGCGCTCCATGCGCCGCAACTTACATGAACGCGGCGACGAAATGTCGAACAATTGCCGCCGGTGATCCGGCGCGATCGACGGCGTTTCCCAAACGTCACCGACCCTGACGGACAAGGCCGCGACAGACCTCGCGAGGCGCGTCACAGACCCGTGTTCCGGCCGGCGTTTGATGGACAAGGAGGAGCGGAATGACTATCAGTTCCCGCCTGGGGGTTGCCGCGGGTGGTCTCGCCCCTGACGCGAATTGAGGTGAATGCGGTGCTGAATTGGGCGCGTAGCCTCGGCGGTCTCATTCGGCCGGCATCGGTGGAACAGGGCGGTTCGGGCCATTCCGCCGCCACTGCACGCGATGTCGCTCGATTCTGGGACAAGAACGTCGGGCGGCACCGCGATCCGTTCTCCCACTGGGAGAGCCCGGCACCGATCCAGGCGGAACTCAATCGGCTGACGACGGGGCAGGGCGATCTCAGTCCCGTCACCTGGTTCGTCGAAAAGTACGGCCCGTTCGGGAAGGTCGCCGATCTGGGCTGCGGAGACGGTGTTCTCCTCTATCCGCTGGTGGCGCACTTCCCCGAGTTGCAGGCGGACGCCTACGACATCTCGCGCGGTTCGCTGCAGATGGCGCGGCAGAGAGTCCTCGACGGGCTCGGTTCCGACGAACGCTGTCGTTTCATCGAGTGTGACCTCAACATCCCCGATGCGCTGCCGCGTTCGACCTACGACGCCGCCTTCGCCATCGGATCGATGCACCACATCGCGAATCTCGACGTCTGCTTCGCGTCGATCGCCGGCGCGCTCGCGCCCGACGGCGTGTTCTTCCTCACCGATTACGTCGGCCCGGTCCGGTTCCAGTGGGACGACACGACGATGCGCCTCGCGAACGAGCTGCTCTCGCTGGTTCCGGCGCGTTGGCGACTGCGGGATCGCGTCCATCGGTGCGATGCGGTCGCCCTGCAGGCGACCGACCCTTCCGAGGCCGTCGCTTCGGATCAGATCGACTCGACGCTGCGCGTTCATTTCGAGGTCGTCGAGCAGTGGGCGCGCGGCGGAACGCTGCTCGCCCCGATCTTCGGTTCGGGATGTCTCGATGCGGCGATGGACGAGCAGGAGGAGGGGCGTGCGGTCCTCTCGGCACTGTTTGCCTGTGAACAGCAGATGATCCGCGACGGCGTCATCCCCTCCACACACCGCCTCTATGTCGCGCGGCCGCGGCGCACGGACGTGGGCGCGCGCATGCGCGGGCACTTCGATGCGGCGCTCGGTCCCGATGCGCTGACGGCGCGCGCCGGTATGCAGGGCGATCTCGAGGCCTGGCTCGATCTCAACTGGCGTTGGATGCCGGGCGAGTTCTGGACCGAGCATTTCCTCGCACCGTTTCCCCCGGCACCGCTGTCTCATTCGACCTCGGGGCTCGACGAACCGACGCATTTCGCTTGGCATGGCGTGGAGATCGTCAAGGCCCTGGCCGGCGTCAGCCCGAAGCCGCTCAATGCGATCCACAAGCTGCTCGACTTCGGCGTCGGTGTCGGGCGCGTGGCCCGGCTCTTCAAGGGTTTCGGTGGCGACTATGTCGGTGTCGACGTCGACCGCGCCAACATCGCATGGGTTTCGGCGAACCTGCCTTGGGTCGATGCCCATGCGAGCGAGCCCGGGAAGGCGCTTCCCTTCGCCGACGAGTGCTTCGACGGTGTCGTGAGCATTTCGGTGTTCACGCATCTCTGCGAGGCGGACCACGTCTTCTATCTGAATGAACTGGCCCGCGTCATGGCGCCGGGGGGGCTCGCCTTCGTCACGATTTCGGGCGAGCGAGTGTTGCATCGCGCGGAGACCGAGCCGTCGATCGCGGCGATGATCGCCGTTCCGGAGGCGGACATCCGCGCCGCGCGCGTCGCGCTCGACGGCGGGTCGGGCTATGCCTTTATTCGTCAGGAGGGGCACCTGACGACGGCGATCTATCAGTACGGGATCACGTTCATTTCGAAGGACTACGTCGAACGAGAGTGGACGCGCCATTTCGAGATCGTGCAGATCGCCCCGGCGGCCATTCATGATTTCCAGGACATCGTCGTGCTGAAGAAGCGCGAGTTCCCGATCGTCAATTCATAGATTGACCTTGTAATATTCGATGGCGTCGTCGAGCTGGTCGAAGGTCAAAAGTTTCCCGTCTTTCAAGACGACGCCGTCGCCGCAATATTCCTTGATCGTCCCGATCGAGTGGCTGACCATGATGATGCCGCTCTTGGAACGTCTGGCCGCGAACGCTTCCGCGCACCGAAGTTGGAAGCGTGAATCGCCGACGGCGGTCACCTCGTCGATGAGATAGCAGTCGAAGTCGATGGCCATGGACAGGCCGAAGGCGAGGCGCGCCATCATGCCCGACGAATAGGTCTTCACGGCAACGTCGAGATAGACGCCGAGTTCGGCGAAATCGGCCACGAAGTCGATGACTTGCCGGACATCGGCGCCATAGATGCGCGCGACGAAGACGACGTTCTCCCGGCCGGTCATGTCGGGGTGGAAGCCGCCGGAGAAACCGAGGGGCCAAGACACGCGCACACCGCGTCGGATCCGCCCGCGCGTGGGCATCTCCGTGCCGGCGATCATCCGGAGGAGCGTCGATTTGCCGGCGCCGTTCTGGCCCAGGATGCCATAGGCCTTGCCGGGGTCGAGCGCGATCGTGACGTCGTCGACCACGATCTTGGTGTGGAGCTTGGACTTGTAGACCTTGGTCACTCGATCGAGTTCGATCATCGGGACCCCTTCAGCGCAGGTGGCGCGATGCCGTCGTCCAGGCGCCGAAGCCCAGCATCCATGCGACGAAGGCGGCGGCGGCGGTGGCCAGCGCGAACCAGAGTCGATGGGGATAGAGGCTTTCCTGCGGAAGGACCGGTTCGACGATGGGGGTCAGGTAGACGATCTGGCGTTGGATCGCCGTGTTCGCGCGTTCGAAGGCGACCGCTGCCGCCGCATATTGCGCTTCGGCGACCCGACGCTCGAGTTCGAGGCGGTCGAACTGCACGATCGCACCGGCAATCGTCGGGGCGTTGGTTCCGTCGGGCGCGGTGAGACGGCTCTGGAGGAGTTCGATCTGCTGATCGATGGCTCGGATTCGAGCTCGGGCGAGCTGGTTCTGCGGGGCACTCTCGGAAATGACATGATGCGTGGCGTTCATGTCCTGTTCGATCGTGATTCTGTCCTGCTTCAGATCTTCGATGATCTTGTTGACGCCTTCGGCCTGCTTGCGCGGATCGATGATCCCCGTCTGGGTTCGCCAGTCGCGCATGCGCATGAGGACGGACTTGAGCTTGGTTTCCGCCGCCGCGAGGTTCTTCTGCGCCTCGCTCACCATGTCGCGGCGCGAGCGCTCCGAGAGGTTGTTGACCAGTTCCTCGCTGAGCGTGAACACGCCGCGAGCCAGTGCCAGGCTGTCCTCCGGCGAGAAGGCGCGCACTTCGACCGTGACGATGCCGGACGTCGACTCGACGGCGGTCTTGATCCTGGCGCGCCAGAACCGCTCCAGGGCCTCGACGGAATCGTCCGACCTGAAGCGCGAGAGGTAGTCGATCCCGTCGCGGGAAAATCGGTTTCGCAGACCCACGCGCTTTTCGAGTTCGTCGACGATCGCCCGGCTCTTGACGTAGTCGAGGACGATCAGCGTGTCCTGGGCCTGACGGACGGTCGCGAGGCCGACGCTGGCGATCGCGTCGATGGAGGCGCGTTCGCCTGCGCGCACCGCGAAGCGCGCCTCGGAAATGTACTGGTCGGACGCGACCAGGGACCAATAGAGCGTGCCCACGATGGTGGGAACCACGCAGAAGGCCACGAAGCTCCAGACGGCGACGGACCGGGCACCGCGCAGTTCGGTGAGCACGGTCTCGAGCGCGCGGCCGAAGAGCGAGGGGCGAGGCATCGCGCGGAGCTGATCGGCGCGCGACCGGCGCGCCACGATGCGCAGCTCGGCCGACAGCGCCGCCGCGTTGCGAAGCAGACCGACGCGCCGCGGGGTCATGGCGCCGGAGCCGAATGTTCCCGCCTCGACGGAGGCCAGCGATTCCATCAACACGTACCTTCGGCTTGCACGACGGGAGGGCGACCGTTCTCGACCAGGCGCCGGACCAGCAGGCGCGTCGGGCTCAGTGTATCGCGATCACGGCTCAATTCGATCCGGTCGCGTCCCGAGCTGCCAACACATTGCGATAGTAGGCGAGCATGGACTCGCCAATGTAACACCGAATGGCAAAAGGCGGCTCAGCAAACTCTCGAGTGGATTTTGCGGCAAAGCTCCGCCTTTCAGCGGTTTGGCAGCCGGTGCGCCTTTGGGGATTTTCTCACTCAGGATCTTCGTTGGTTGCTCCCTCGGCGTCTGAAACCGTGCTGAGCAGGCTTCTCCCACTAACGTTCTGATCCCTAAATAGGGCTCCCATCGATCCCGTGGATGGATGTCCATCACGCCGTTGACTGAAAAGTGCAATGGAGACTTCGTTCAACCTGAAGTCATAAGACCAATGCGCTCTCGGCTTCGTGTGATCGGACCACTATTTCCGCATACAAAAAGCAAGAATTCCAGCGATTTCGGTTCCAAATACTGCATGTCGTCGGGAGGAGATGAACCGAATTTCCGCCTGTTTGAAGCCGACTTCACGCCCCTGATCGAGAATATCCCATCCCGGAATTGTGAAGACGAGGCTTCCTCCGGACGGATCGACTGGATTGCCGTGGTATTCGGGCTCGGTCAGATATTCGACCTCTCCACCCGAAATGCGAGCCTTTACGTTCGATTCGCGTTGCATGTAGGCAAACGGAAACGTACCGAAAAACAGCCCATCCGGTTTCAAAATACGATGGGCCTCGGTAATTGCGGCCGGCAGATCGGAAACATGCTCTAGAACTTCATTCGAGACGTAGCAGTCAAACTCTTCATCTTCGAACGTGAAATTCGTTACGTCTTCATGTCTTATGCCCGGATGTGCCGCAATATGAGTTTCGGTGGGCAGATATTCACTACCGGTAAATTCTATAACTTCACGAACTCGATCGGCGAATGGAGATAGATGCTCTGACATGTAAATATTCAATTTTGGACCGAGCGAAATAATCTCTTCCAAAAGAATATGCGCAACGGCCCTGTATCTTGGATTGAATCTATTTCCGACTATACTCTCTCTGTAGTTGTTACTTGACATAATAACTTTACTTGGGTGGATGTATCCGCACAGCGGATCGACAAATCCGTCAGTAAGTGCCTTTTTTACAGAATTTTCAATGTACTCTCTGTCAAATACCCACGTATTATCTGAAATGTATTGTCGCCAATCGTCTAAAGACGAAAATGAATTATCGAACTCCGTATTTTGACCTTGTGAAATTTTCATTATATTATCTCTCATTTGATCGCTTCTCTCGATCTTACGCCGTTGCAGGTCGCCGTGGGAAGCGCAAAAAAGCTGAAGTTGCCTTGCCGAGGGCGGTCGTCGGACTCGCCGTCTAGGGAGAGTCTCAGGGGCGACCAAGGGTGGGGCGGCCGCGCAGAAGCCCATTTCATTACTATATCAGATGGCGAGTAGCCGAGAACGCATTAATCGAGCCAGCAGCAAACCTAACGCCAAAGTGACTATCGAGAACGTCAGCGGATAATATGGATCGAGTATCGAGCTCTGGTAGGTCTCGTAAAAACCCGACCGCATCAATTCCACGCATTGCGCAAGCGGGTTGTATTCGAAAATGATGCGATATTTGTCGGGTACTGCATCGGGCAATATCAATATCGCCGACAGCAGGAAGATCAGCGGAGCCGAGACGTTGAATATGAAGATCCAGAAGGGCACCAGCGTTGCGATGACGGCGTTGAACACCCCGACGGCGACACCGAGAAACAGCGTCTGGCCAATCGAGGCCAGGAATATCGTGTAATCGTATGGCACCATGTCGACGCCGATGACGGTCAGGAGGCCGATATAAGAAAACGTGACGAGTGTCATTGCGAGCAGTTCGGTAATGACGCGGGCGCCGACTAGGTCGATTATCTTCACGCGCGGAAAATAGAGAAGTGGCTTGTTGACAGCAATGCTCAACATGATCATTCGCGATGGATAGATGAACAGGATGAATGGGAGTACGGCGATGCCGAGAAAAGCCCAGGTATCGGTTCCCAGCGGGGCGCTTCGGCCCGTGAGCAGATAGACTGCAAACAGGATGAGCAAGTTGAAGAACGGGATCGTCATCGCCATCAGAAAGCCGAGGTACGAACCGCCGAATCTCGTCTTCATGTCGCGAACGACGAGTGTCTCGATGACGCGACGATTGATGGCGACTGGGCTTTCGAGGCGACGTGAGTGATCCATCAATTGCACATGCCTCCCACGATGCCGGATCTCGCGGAATTCCGTCGGGATTTCAATGGGCGCAGTTCGGCGAGTGCGCGCTTTTGAGAGGCGGGGACTCTTTGCGCTCGTACGCCTTCGGTGTATCCATGGGCTCGTCGACCGAAGACGGGGTTATCTCGAAAATGTGGATCAAGCCATACCACCGCGACCGCCTTGAAAACAATGAAGATCATTCCGAGTTCGGTCAAATCTTGGACGCACGCAAGATCGTTTCGGAAGCTTCTTTTTCGACGCCGTTGCGTTCTTACGTCCGTCTCCCGGATGCGCATTGTCCGGGGAGCGAGGTCTATACGGCCGATGGTTTGCAGCAGGAGCGGCCGAAACACCTGCGCGACTGCGTGGCCTCGTTCAAACTCGCCATCACGAGTGATGTCGACGCGACGGTGTTTCTGCCGGAGCAGGCCGTCTTCGTCAACGGCGAGCAGCCGTTCCTGATCGACGAATCGACCTGGCACAGCCAGATATTCTTTTCGAAATTCTTCAGGGTCGACAGATCGACCGGATGGCGCTGGCGCTGTGACCAGGTCTGGAACGAAGATCTCGTCGTCGAAGAAGATCTGAACTTTGCCTATCATCGATTCAATTATCAGTATTTCCATTGGATCATGGACTGCCTTTCCCGCGTCTGGGCGATGAAGCGGTATGGATCGTCTCGTGGGCGGCGGTGGATCGTCGGCCCGAACAATCAGCCCTTCCATCTCCCCTCGCTCGCACTCTTCGATCTGGGGCCGGACGACATGTTCTGGCCGCAGCCGGATATCGTCATGCGTTGCAAGCATCTGGCTTGTCCGGGTTTCGAATTCGAAGAGCCGTTGCAGACGCTGCGACCCGGCTTCAACACGGGCATATTTCATTGCGGGTGGTCGCCGGAATTCTTGAACGACCTCAGGGATCGGGCGCAATCGAAGTATGCCGACGCCTCTCGTCCCAAGGATCTCGACATCTACATCACTCGCAAGAATGCGGCGCACAGGCGCGTTGTCAACGAGGCGGAAATCTTGGCGATGGTGGAGGCGCGGGGGTTCCTGATCGTGGATCCCGGATCTCTGTCTTTCGAGCAGCAAGTCGAAGTCTTCAGCCGGGCGCGTAGTATCGTCGGCGTTCACGGCGCCGGCCTGACGAATGCGCTCTGGGCTCAGCGCGGGTGCAACATCCTCGAATTTTCGCCCCGCGAGTTGAACGATGTCGGCTATCGTTTCCTCTCCGATATGGTTCAGCACAATCACTTCACGATTTTCTGTGACACGAAGGAACATCCGCTCGGCCTTGCCTACGCCGATATCGTCTTGGATGTTCCTGCCTTCCAGCGGGCCCTGAACGACATCTTTTGAAGGGCGAATGCAGGGGCCGAGACATGGCGGGCGATCTGGATCGAGTCGACGCGGCGTTACCGGCGAGGGTCGGCGTTCGCGGTCGGCTCGCGACCGTCGTGGACGGCTTCCGATCGGCCGTTCGAAAGAGCCCGCTGTCGGAAGGGTCGAGGTGGCTCGTGGGCTTCGCTCTTCCGGGCAAATCTTCCGGCTTCGGGGGATTCTATCGGTGGAGCTTTCTCGTCTGTGTCGTTCTGCCGTTCGCCCTCGGCCTGATCTATTTTCGCTTCCTCGCCCAGGATCAGTACGAGGTCGAGACCCGATTTGCCGTGCGGGGACTGACGGAGCGTCTGCCCGGGGCGGAGAAGATCGCTGCCGGTACCTCGCTGACCGAGATCATCGGGCTCACGAACAGCCGTGAAACCTACCTCGTTGCCGAATACCTGCGGTCCCGGGCGCTGATCGACGAGGTCTCCACGCGGCTCGACCTGCGCGACATGTTCGGATGGCCGCGCCTGGATGTCTGGGCGCGGCTCTCGTCCGATCCGTCGGGCGATGCGATGGTCGCCTATTGGCGACGCATGGTGACGCTGACGATCGATCCGGTTTCGGGCGTGGCCATCCTGAAGGTTCGGGCGTTTCGCAAGGACGACGCTCTGGCGCTCAGCCGCGTCGTCATCACGCTCAGCGAGCGGTATTTGAACGAGAAGATGCTGTCCATGCGGGCGCAGGCCGGCGTGCGGGCGGACGAGGGGATTCTTCGAGCGAGCCGGCGGCTCGAGATGGTCGAGGAGCGCGAGCGCCAGTTTCGCGAGCGCGCCGGCGTGATCGATGCCGACAAGGCGACCAAGGCGACCTATGTCGCACTGTTCAAGCTGATCGCGCGAAAGTCACTGGTCGGGGCGCAGCTTTCGGTTCTCCAGCAGAGCGGTGCCGGAGACGCGCCGACGGCCAAGCCCTTGCAGGACACGATCGCTGCGATCGACGTCGAGATCGAGAAGATCAAGTCCGAACTCTCGCGCAGTGGCGCCGGAGACGGCGACGCTCAGACGCTTTCGCGTGTCCTTTCCGAATACGCCGACGTCTCCGTGCAGCGGCAGTTCGCGGAAGACGAGTTCGCCGCGGCGCAGAACATTCTGCAGGGCACGCTGTCCGGGCAGGCTCAGCGTCGGTTGTTTCTCGAGCCCTATGTGCCTCCGGCGCCGCCCTCGCTTTCGAACTACCCCGATCGTCCGCGGTCCTTGATCATGATACTTCTCTTGGGAATGTCCGTCTGGGCCGGCCTCGCGTTGGTCGCCAAGGAGATCGAAGACCATTCCGATTGATGGGTCGTCCATGAGCATCGAGCCGCAACGGCATCCCATGCGACTGTTGACCGACGGTGACGTCGGACGTCGGGAGCCCGCGCCACGTCCGTCGACGTCCTGGTTCGAGAGATCCTGGATCGAGCGGGTGCTGATCGTCGCCCTGATCGTCGTCCCCAATCTGGTCGCCGGCACCTATTTCGCCTTCTTCGCGGCCGATCGCTACGTCGCGGAGGCGAAACTCGTGGCGCGTCCCGTCGGCGGGGCCTTCGACGAGGGCGAAGCGGTCAAGGCGATGACCGAGCGGAGTTCCGGGATCGAAGCCTATGTGATCGAGAACTTCCTGCACAGTCGAAACCTGGTGCGGACACTCGACGAGGACGGGCACGTCAGAGAACTGTATGGGCGCGCAGAGGCGGGGCTGCTGGACGGGATCGGCCGCGACGCGTCCCCCGATCGGGTCTGGCTCTATCTGAAGCGGTTCGTGACCGCGCGCATCGATACGACGTCGGACATCATCACGCTGCGTGTGCAGGCGTTCCGACGCGAGGATGCCCTGCGCCTGTGCCGAGAGATCGTTCAGGAAGCGGTTCGGGCGGCATGGTCCTTCTCGGAGCGCGCCCGTGAGGACGGCCTGCGGGCCTCGCAGCGCGACCTCGACAACGCCTCGGCGCGGTTTCACCGTGCGCTCGTCGCCTTGCAGGAGTTTCGCGATCAGACCGGCTATGTCGCGCCGTTGACGGTCGCGGACTCGTGGGGAAAGCTCGTCGTCTCCGCCGAGCAGGAACGCATCAAGCTCGCCATTCAACGCGCTTCCCTCGCATCGCGCGTGACGCCGAGCAGTCCGGTGGAGAATGCGCTGGCGGCTCGCGAGACCGCTGCGGCCCAGCAGGTCGTCGCCGCGACGGCGCCGATGCTCAACCCATCCGACGCGGCCCTGTCGACGGCCGCGATCTTCTCGAAGTTCGAAGAGTTGGAGCTCGAGCGACAGTTCAGCGAGAGGCTCTACTCGTTCTACCGAAAGGGCAACGAAGAAGGGCGCGCACGGAGTGCCGGTCAGCAGGTCGCGGTGTCGGTCTTTCTGGAGCCCACGGTCTCTCAGTCGCCGGCCTACCCGCAGCGTCTCTTGAACATGAGCCTCATCGCGACGCTCTCGATTCTCGTCTGGGGCGTGTTCAGAGTTTTTCTCGCGGTTCTGCGCGATACGCTGATGTTGCGCCACCGCTGAACCGAATATTTCTGAACCTGCGTGCGATTACATGAAGATCTTCAGCATGCGTCCGGTCAGGTCGCGATAGAAATCCTCGATGGACCCGATGTTGTTGTTGCCCCAGTCGATCGTCCGATGGGACGCTCCGGATCGAATCGACGCATAGGCCGCGTCGCACAGGGAGATTTCATCGCCCTGCAATGCCTCGTGATCGCTCTTTCCAACCATCGACGAGTTGATTCTATCGGAAAAGGCGTTCTTTGCTTTCGCAAAATAGGGCTCTCCGAGAAAATCGAAGCATTCGCGCAATTTTCCTTCGGGGTCGTTCGCGAGATCGTCGAAGAACAGCAGATGGGCTTTGTCCGGGCCGATCGAGTCCAGGAGAGCGAGCTGCATCTGCGTGAAGCGCGTCCAATGTCGGACGGCGTTCGCTTGTTCGTGCTTCGCTCCGCCGATCCGATCGAAATGGCAAAGAGACGCTATGACTTTGCGTGGGTCGCGAACCAGCAGTATGAACTGCGCATGCGGGAACGCCTCGGCCAGCAAGTGTGAGGCAAACGTGTTCTCGGGCGTTCCGTCCACCCACCGGTTCTTCGGGTTCCAGCGACTTCTCAACAGCTGAAAATTCTCGCTGTACCCTCTGGCCATTCCCGACTTGAGTTCGAACAGCGAACCCAGGGCGCGATCCCTGGCGATCGTGCCGTGAAACCGCCCGAGCGCCTCTCCGACGACGTTGAGATAGTCCTCCAACCGGACATCATAGATTTCCGGTGCGGATCCTTGGGCGCGTCGGCGGCTGAGATCATAGCCCGCCATGGCGCCGTGCAATGTCAGCGGCAGCCAGTTGGTTTCGTCGAGCGCCGCGATGTTCGGGTGCTGGCCGATGGCCCAGGTGGTTATGCTCGTGCCCGACCGATAGGGGCCGATCACGAACACGGGGCGGTGGAGATTCTGGCCGAGCGGGCGCCAGTTGGTTTCGAAATGGATTTTCTTCGCCGAATGGCCGGCGTATTCGAAGTATTGATCGCACGCGATATTCTGAAGAAAAATCACGGGATCTTGCTTCGTCGCGGTCCCGAACTCACAGTCGAAATCGATCGTCAACTCTCCCTCATCGGAGGTGGTGCCGATCAACTGATTGACTTCGATGCTCTGATCGCCGAGCTCGAATTCGACGAGTTCGGCGCAGTGTCCGTTTATACCGATGCTCGTGAGCGCCGGAAAATAAGTGAACTGTTCTTCGCTCCCGCAGCGTAGCGTCAGGCCGACTCGATATTGTTGCTCCGGTACCAAGCCTGTTACGCGAAGGCGCGAGCGTCTGGTAAGCGAAACCTCCGTGGAGAAATCGCCATAGTCGATCTCCACCGAGTTTATGCTCGTCGCGACGTCGGAAATCTCAGGCTTCAGCTTCCTCAAGTCGCAGTCCTCGTTCGCGCGTGTCAGTTCATGTGCGGTGCGTGGTGTCGTGTAGAGAAAAATATTATTTCGGTCAATTATCGAACGGGACTCGTGTTGGGCGTTTGGTGCGTTTGCTTATGGAGTACACGATATTTGTATCCAAATGTAACTCGAAATGGCTTTGTTCATGATCTCCAGTGATTTGGCATCCTCCCATCGTCCGATCGCGCTGCCTTCTTTGCAAGGGGCTCGTGGTTGTCTTGCCGTGCACGTACGCGTGCCGCGACCGACCTCGGCGAAATGTCCGTTGTCCCGGTGGCGGCTCAGATCGACCAGTCGTCGCTCTCGCCGAGGATCACGTTGACGACCCGGTCGGCGGCGACCTCGGGGGTGACCTCGGTGGTGTCGATCCGGATTTCGGGCTTCTCCGGCGCCTCGTAGGGGCTGGAGATGCCGGTGAAGTTCGGGATCGCCCCCGCTCTCGCCTTGGCGTAGAGGCCCTTGACGTCGCGGGCTTCACAGACCGCCAGAGCCGTGTCGACGAAGACCTCGACGAACTCGCCCTCGCCGACCATCGCCCGCACCATGTCGCGCTCGGCGCGGAACGGCGAGATGAACGACACCAGCACGATCAGGCCGGCGTCGGTCATCAGCTTCGCCACCTCGCCGACACGGCGGATGTTCTCCACCCGGTCGGCATCGGTGAAGCCGAGATCGCGGTTCAGCCCGTGGCGGACGTTGTCGCCGTCGAGCAGGAAGGTGTGACGGTCGTAGGCCGCCAGCTTCTTCTCCACCAGATTGGCGATCGTCGACTTGCCCGAGCCGGAGAGGCCGGTGAACCAGACGATCTTCGCCTTCTGTCCCTTCTGGGCGGCGCGCGCCGCAGGCGTCACCTCGAGCGCCTGCCAGTGGACGTTGTCGGCGCGGCGCAGCCCGTGCTCGATCATGCCGGCGGCGACCGTCGCGTTGCTCAGCCGGTCGATCACCACGAAGGCGCCGGTCTCGCGGTTCTCCGAATAGGGATCGAAGGCGATCGGCTCGGCGAGTGCGATTTCGACGCGGGCCACCTCGTTCAGGGCCAGCGTGTCGGCGGCGAGCTTGGCGAAGGAATTGACGTCGATCTTGTGGCGGATCGTCGAGACCGACCCGCCGACCGTCTTCGAACCGCATTTGAACAGATAGGACCGCCCCGGCAGCAGCGCGTCTTCCGCCATCCAGACGAGCCGGGCGGCGAACTGGTCGGCGACCGTCGGCCGAGCCTTGGGATCGGCCAGCACGTCGCCGCGGGAGACGTCGATCTCGGCGTCGAGCGTCAGCGTGACGGCCTCGCCCGCCTCCGCCGCGTCGAGGTCGCCGTCGTAGGT
>NZ_JBQUZT010000012.1:0-52609 GCF_056313705.1 Pinisolibacter sp. DMC100
ACCTACGACGGCGACCTCGACGCGGCGGAGGCGGGCGAGGCCGTCACGCTGACGCTCGACGCCGAGATCGACGTCTCTCGCGGCGACGTGCTCGCCGATCCCAAGGCGCGGCCGACGGTCGCCGACCAGTTCGCCGCCCGGCTCGTCTGGATGGCGGAGGACGCGCTGCTGCCGGGGCGGTCCTATCTCTTCAAGTGCGGCTCGAAGACGGTCGGCGGGGCGGTCTCGACGATTCGCCACAAGATCGACGTCAATTCCTTCGCCAAGCTCGCCGCCGACACGCTGGCCCTGAACGAGGTGGCGCGGGTCGAGATCGCGCTTTCCGAGCCGATCGCCTTCGATCCTTATGCGGAGAACCGCGAGACCGGCGCCTTCGTGGTGATCGACCGGCTGACCAACGCGACGGTCGCCGCCGGGATGATCGAGCACGGGCTCCGGCGCGCCGACAACGTCCATTGGCAGGCGCTCGAGGTGACGCCGGCGGCGCGCGCCGCCCAGAAGGGGCAGAAGGCGAAGATCGTCTGGTTCACCGGGCTCTCGGGTTCGGGCAAGTCGACGATCGCCAATCTGGTGGAGAAGAAGCTCGTCGGCCAGGGCCGCCACACCTTCCTGCTCGACGGCGACAACGTCCGCCACGGTCTCAACCGCGACCTCGGCTTCACCGACGCCGACCGGGTGGAGAACATCCGCCGCGTCGGCGAAGTGGCGAAGCTGATGACCGACGCCGGCCTGATCGTGCTGGTGTCGTTCATCTCGCCGTTCCGCGCCGAGCGCGACATGGTACGGGCGATGGTGGCGGCCGGCGAATTCGTCGAGGTCCACGTCGACACGCCGCTGGCGGTCTGCGAGGCCCGCGACGTCAAGGGCCTCTATGCCAAGGCCAGGGCGGGGAAGATCCCGGAGTTCACCGGCATCTCCAGCCCCTACGAGGCGCCGGAAAAGCCCGAGGTGCACGTCGACACCACCGAGGTCGAGGCGGAGGCCGCCGCCGACCGCATCGTCGCTGCGGTCTTCGGCGAGAGCGACGACTGGTCGATCTGACGGCGTCCGAGCGAGACACGAGAGGGCGCGACGGCGACGTCGCGCCCTTTTCGCATCTGCGGGCGGGATCCGGCTTCATCTTCGCGCGAAACGGAGAACGCCACGGCGACGAATCGCGAGAGTCCAGATGTTCGCGCGGCGTTCCGACGAGATCTCGTCGTTCGCGCGTGCCGACCCGCCAGATCTCGAGATCGTGCTGCGGGAGCGGAACGTCGGACCGCTTCGTTCCGTCGCCTTCGTCAACACTCGCGTCCCGAAGCGGGACGGTTCGCGTCGTGCCCTCGCCGCTGCGCGCGGGGGCGGTCGTGTGACGTGCCGCTCGCCCGGTCACCATTCGGCAAAAGCGGGAACGCAGCGGCGACGAATCGGCGAAGTCGCGATCTTCATGATCCGTTCTCTCGAGATGTCGTGGTGGTCCACGTGCCGCCCTCGAGATCTCTCCGAGCTCCGTTCCGCCGCCGCGTCGGACGCTTCGGCGGCGTTCATCTTCCCGTGCCGAGACGAGACGGTCGAAGGTGGTGGGTGGAGCGATGCACGTCGCGCGCGAGGTCTCGAGAAAGTCTCGAGAGGGGCTGCCGGTGCGAGGGGCTCGCCGTTCGTAACCTCGCGAAAGCGGGAACGGGGTGGCGACGAATCGGCGACTTCGTGATGTTCCGTGTTTGTTCCGACGACATGTCGTGTCTTTCGGGTACGAGGGTACCAGACCTCGTCGAGGACGTTGCGGAGCCGGTAACGGGATGTGCGAAATCGTTTACCCTTCCGTCTCGATCCGGGACGGGAAGGGTGCGATGTGTCCGCGGCGGGCGGGGCGTCAGCGGGCGGAGACGGACTGCAGCGTCACCCGGGCGGTGCCGAGCATGGTGCCGACCGAGGTCTCGACCGGCAGCCAGACGTTGCGCTCCGGCAGGCGGGCGAGGCGGACCTCGACGTCGCGGTTCTCGGCCATGTAGCGCACCGAGCGGTGGCCGGAACGATGGCCGGCGACCGGCTCCCAGCGCACGGCGCAGACGGCGACCGGGCCGATCATGCCGGCCGGAGCCTCGATCTCGATCGTCTTGGGGCTGAGATGCAGGTTCCAGCGGCTCCAGCCGTCGAAGACCGGCAGGACGCGGTTGCAGACGGCATCGGGCGCGGTCGAGCCGGGGATCAGGCCGGCGGAGACCGGATCGATCACGCCGACCCGGTGGGCGGCGGTGACGGGGACGATGTCCTCGCCGGTCTTGGCCGGCGGTTCGACCTCGAGCCGGCCGACGCGGCCGCCCGAGAGCGCCATCGTGACCTCGAAGGGCGTGTCGCCCTTGCGCTCGGAGAGGCGGTAGTTGCGCGGGTGGGGCCGCCCGGCGACGAGGCGACCGTCGGCACCGACCGAGCCGGAGGCGGCGGCGAAGACGCCGACGAGGCCGGTGGTGTGCCAATCGACGCCGAGGGCATACTTGCCGCCGCGGTCGTCGAAAGCGACGTCGGCGCGGGCGATCGGGATGCCGGCGAGGGTCAGCGAATAGGCGAGGCGGGCAGGGTCCCGGGCCGCCTCGGCGGCCGATGCGGCGGTGGGGGCGAGGACGGGCAGGGCCACGAGCGAGGCGGCGAGAAGGCTCTTCAACGACGTCGGTCTCCGAGGGCGTGACGGCGCTTCGCCCCTTGCGGCGAGCGGAACAGGCGAAGAGGGCGAATTCACGGCACGCGCGCGCGTGGGGAAGCGCGCGCGAGGCGTGGACGGCATGGCGGAAGCGGCCCGAAAGGCTTGACGGGCCGGCCGGTCGTCACTATAGGAGAGCGACTTTTCCGCCACCTCGTGAGACGTGGACCCCGGTCCCACACGGGAACCGGCACCAACAAGGATGTGACATCATGGCTCGTCGCTGCGAACTGACCGGCAAGGCCGTCCTCACCGGCAACAACGTCAGCCACGCCAACAACCGTACCCGTCGGCGTTTCCTCCCCAATCTGGTCAACGTGACCCTCATCTCCGAGGTTCTCGGCCAGAACGTTCGTCTGCGCATCACGGCTCACGCTCTGCGCTCGGTCGAGCATCGCGGCGGCATCGACGCGTTCCTGGCCAAGGCTACGGATCTCGAACTCTCCCCGCGTGCTCGCCTCCTGAAGCGTCAGATCGCTCAGGCGCAGGCGGCCAAGGCGGCCGCGTGAACGAGCCGGTCTCGTCGGTCTCCGTGACCGAAGGTGCCGCCCCCGGGACCCCGGCGGGCGGCATTCCGCGTTCGGCCTGGTTCACCGCCATCGCCGCGATGGTGCTGGTGGTCGTGTCGTCGAACATCGCCGTGCAGTATCCGGTGCAGCTGACGATCGGCGGGCTCGACCTCGCCGACCTGCTCACCTGGGGTGCCTTCACCTATCCGGCGGCCTTCCTCGTCACCGACCTGACCAATCGGCGCTTCGGCGTCTCGGTCGCCCGTCGGGTGATCGTGGTCGGCTTCGTGATGGCGATCGTGCTGTCGGTCGCGCTGGCGACGCCGCGCATCGCCATCGCCTCGGCGACGGCCTTCCTGATCGGCCAGCTGCTCGACGTGACGATCTTCGATCGTCTGCGCCGCATGCGCTGGTGGAAGGCGCCCTTCGTCGGCTCGCTGCTCGGCTCGGCCACCGACACCGCGGTGTTCTTCTCGCTCGCCTTCGCCGCCGTCTTCGGCGTGCTCGGCGAAGCGGACGCCTTCTCGGCCGAGACGGCGCCGCTGATGGGCTTCGCGAGCGTCGAGGCCGCCCGCTGGATCAGCTGGGCGATCGCCGACTTCTCGGTGAAGCTCGGTTTCGCGGCGCTGTTCCTGGTGCCCTACCGGCTGCTGATGAACATCCTGTGGCCGATCCCGGACCGGATGCCGGCCGCCGTCTGAGGCGCTCGCGACCATCACCGAAGACACGAAAGCCCCGGATCGCTCCGGGGCTTTTCTCGTTTCGTCAGCTTCTTCGCGGCCGCCGGCCGATCAGTTGCCGGCGGGGATCGAGGCGGTCGTCTCGGCGGCGCCATCGGCCGCGGTGCGGGTGCCGGTGACGCGGAAGGAATGGGCGTAGACCTGCAGCAGGCCGACGGGGGTGCCGACCACCACGCGGTAGGGGATCATGACGCGGGCGTCGCCGCCGGCCGGCACGAACCAGATCGAGAACTCGAGATTGCGCTCGAACTTCTCCTCGGCCGGCGACAGCGGGCGGTAGCCGGCGATCGGGCGATAGGCGACGGCGCAGACCAGCGCCTGGCCGGAGTAGCCCTCCTTGCCCTGCACTTCCATGGTCGAGCCGTAGGTCATGCGCAGGTCGTAGCGGACGCGGCCGTCGAAGACCTTGGCGGTGCGGTCGCAGTTCGACTTGGCCATCGGGTCCTGGCCCGGGGCGAGCGGCAGCACGAAGGCGGCGAGCGGATCGATCACGCCCTTCTTGTGCTCGGGCAGCAGCGGGATGCGGCGGTCCCAGCCGGGGAAGTGCAGCTCGGTGGCGGAGACCGACTTCACGTTCGGACCGGCGAAGGCGATGTCGACGTGGTTCGGCTCGGCGCCGCCCTCGATGCGCAGGGCGTAGTCCTTGGAGGTCTGCGCCTTGGGCTGGGCGCGGCCGGAGGCGGTCGCGGAGGCCGAGCGGTTGGCGACGATGGCGGCGAGGCCGCGGACCTGGGCGGAGAGGTCGGCGCGCCAGTCGCCGGTCTGGCCGACGTCGAAGGTCAGGCTGCCGGAGCCGACGGGGAAACCGCCGAGCGTCGCGGCGTAGTTCGCCTCGACCGTGCCGGCGGCGACGGGCGCCGCGGCGAGCGCGAGGAAGAGCGACGCTCCTGCGATGGTCGTCCCGGCGAGGAACGCGACCCGGGCACACATGCTGGACACCTCCGAATTCCGAACTCGGGACAAGCCGCGAAACGGCGAAAGGGCACGGCGAAGGCGCCGATGCCGCATGACCCCATTTGTGGCGGGGTAACCTTATCGAAGGGTTAACCCGGCGGCTTTTTCGCGGTCTCGTCGACGAGACGGAAGCGCAGCAGCAGGGTGCGCTCGAGCCAGAAGAAGTTGTCGTCGGAGACGAGCGTCACCAGCGTCGAACCGTCGGGCGCGGTGTCGACGGCGAGGCCTTCCATGTTGTCGATCTCGTCGCCGGTCTCCGACTGCCAGACGAGGATCGGCTTGATCGTCCGCCCGGCCGCGAGGTCGCTCGCGGCGACGCGGACGAGGCGGGCACCGAAGGCGCCGACGTAGGAGACGCGGCGCTCCAGCACCAGGAGATCGCCCCCGGGCAGGAAGGCGGCGTCGGTGACGGCATAGCCGTCGGCGGTCTCGAGGTGGAAGCGGCCGGCGCCGCGGCCGCCGACGATCCAACCGGGATTGGCGTCGGTGCCGCTCTCGGCGGTCTCGGCGATTGCGATCAGCGCACCGGAGGGCGCGTCGGCGAGGGTCTCGAGGCCTTCGTTCGGCGGCAGCCGACCGATCTCGACCGGCATGGTGACGGGCTGGCCGCGAGCGGCGAGAAGCGCCGCGGGATCAAGGCCCTCGACGCGGTAGGAGAGTACCCGGTGGCGATGCTCGAAGCCGACTCGGGCCTCGAGGCCGGTCGCGGTGCGGCGCAGCGTCAGGCTCTCGGCGTCGCGATTCTGCTTGCCGCGGAAGGGGTGGCCGTTCTCGTCGAGGAGCGGCGCGATGCGGCCGTCGGCGAGGGCGATCGGTCGGCCGGACGTGTCGGTCTCGAGCCGGGCGGAGACCCAGGTGCCCTGATCGCCGACGAAGAGGAGGCGACGGCCGCCGTCGAGCGTCCGGAGACCGGAGAGGCCGCCGAAGGCCTTGTCGCGGCTCGACAGCACCAGGCCGCCGACGAACTCGAGCCCGCCGAAGCGCCGGCGCGTCGGTTCCGACGGGTGGAGGGCGGCGATCGGCGCGGCTTCGACGACCAGCGGGCGCGGCGCCTCGAAGGCGGCCTCGACGGTGGCGCCGTGCGGCAGCACCAGCGGCACGCCGGCCACCGCCAGCGCCAGGACGCCGACGGTCGCGAGACCGATGCTGATGCGGTTCATCGACGCCCGGCGACCTTGCGCCCGCGTGGCGCGCGATCGTCGCGGGCGTTCTCGTCGAACAGGGAGGCGAGTTGGTCGGTCATGGCTCCGGCCAGTTCCTCGGCATCGACGATGGTCACGGCGCGCCGGTAGTAGCGGGTCACGTCGTGGCCGATGCCGATGGCGATCAGCTCCACCGGCGAGCGCGTCTCGATGTCGTCGATGACGCGGCGCAGGTGGCGTTCGAGGTAGTTGCCGGGGTTGACCGAGAGAGTCGAGTCGTCGACCGGCGCACCGTCGGAGATCATCATCAGAATGCGGCGGCTCTCGGGCCGGGCGATCAGTCGATCGTGGGCCCAGGCCAGCGCCTCGCCGTCGATGTTCTCCTTCAGGAGCCCCTCGCGCATCATCAGGCCGAGGTTGCGCCGCGAACGCCGCCAGGGGGCGTCCGCCGCCTTGTAGACGATGTGGCGCAGGTCGTTGAGGCGGCCGGGGGTCGCCGGCTTGCCGGCCGCGAGCCAGCTCTCGCGCGACTGGCCGCCCTTCCACGCCCGGGTGGTGAAGCCGAGGATCTCGACCTTGACGCCGCAGCGCTCGAGCGTGCGGGCGAGAATGTCGACGCAGGTCGCCGCCACCGTGATCGGCCGGCCGCGCATGGAGCCGGAATTGTCGATCAGCAGGGTGACGATCGTGTCGCGGAAGTCGGTGTCGCGCTCGCGCTTGAAGGAGAGCGGCGCCATCGGGTCGATGACGACGCGGACCAGACGGGCGGTGTCGAGCACGCCCTCCTCGAGGTCGAACATCCACGAACGGTTCTGCTGCGCCATCAGCTTGCGCTGGAGACGGTTGGCGAGCCGCGCGACGGCGCCCTGCAGCGGTGCGAGCTGCTTGTCGAGATGGGCGCGCAGGCGCTCGAGCTCGGGGATCTCGCAGAGATCCTCGGCGTGGACCACCTCGTCGAAGCGGGGGGTGTAGACCTTGTAGTCGTCGAGCGGCTTGGGCGGGATCGGGTTCTCCGGCCGGCGGGCCTCGGAGGAGGCCTCGGTCTCGGTGCCGTCGTCGTCGGTGGTCTCGTCGGTGTAGCCGTCGGCGGCCTGTTCCTCGCCCTCTTCCTGATCTTCGCCGGCGCTCTCCGACGCCGAGGCCTCGGAGCGGTCGGAGCCGTCCTGCATCTCGGGGTCGCCGGCCTGCTCGTCGTTGTCGCCCTGGGCCTCGTCGCCGCCTTCGTTCTCCTCGTCGGGCTCGGGATCGTCGCCGAGTTCCTCGGCGAGTTCGAGGGCGGAGAGGATGTCGCGGACGACATGGGCGAAGGCGCGCTGGTCCTCGATCGTGCCTTCCAGCCGGTCGAGGGCCTCCATCGCCTTCTGCTCGATCTGCGGCCGCCACAGGTCGACGGCGCGGGCGGCCGAGGGCGGCGGGGCGTCGCCGGTCAGGCGCTCGCGCACGAGGAGGGCGAGGGCATCGGCGATCGGCGCCTCGGAGACGTCGTGGGCCTCGGCGAGATGCGCCTTGGCGTATTTCGCCTCGAGCATGGCGGAGAGATTGGTGCGCACGCCCTCCATGCGGCGGGCGCCGACGGCCTCGCAGCGGGCCTGTTCGACCGCTTCCCAGACGGCGCGGGCGTCGACGCCCTCGGGCATGAAGCTGCGGTGGACGGAAGCGTCATGGACGGCGAGGCGCAGCGCCATGCTGTCGGCCTGGCCGCGCAGGATGCGCGCCTCCTCGCGGGAGAGCTTGCGGGTGGGTTCGGGCAGGCGGACGGTGTGGCCGGTCAGCACCGCACGATCGGAGCCGAAGGCGACCTCGAGATCCGGCACGCGCGAAATCGCCCTGACGCAGGCGGTGAGCGCCTGCTTGAAGGGTTCGTTCGGCGGCGGAGACTTGTCCTTGGGGGGCATCGCGCGGCTCGGCAGGGGGACGTCAGAGGGCGCGGCCATCGAAACGGCGCACCGGCAGGGCCTCGAAGTCGACGTCCTCGAGGCAGCGGACGTTTACGGCCACCATCTCCCGGCCGTCGGGGGCGGTACCCCGGCCAAAGGATTCGGTGCCGCAGTCGGTGCAGAAGAGATGATGGATCCGCTTCGAACCGAACTGATAGTCCTTCAGTCGGTCGGCGCCCGCGAGCAGGCGGAAATCCGACGTCGGTGCGAAGGCGAGCAGCGAACCGCGCTTCGTGCAGATCGAGCAGTTGCAGGAGACGACGCCTTCGATCGCCATGTCGACCTCGAAGGCGACGGCGCCGCAATGACAGCCGCCTCGATGCGTGATCCGCTCCACCATCGACGTCTCCTCAGCTCAGCACGACGTTGACGGCGCTCTCCGGCAGTTCCTTGCCGAAGCAGCGCTGATAGAACTCGGCGACCTTCGGGCGCTCGGTCTCGTCGCACTTGTTGAGGAAGGTCACGCGCAGCGCGAAGCCCAGGTCGCCGAAGATCTCGGCGTTCTCGGCCCAGGTGATGACGGTGCGCGGGCTCATCACGGTGGAGAGCTCGCCGCCGACGAAGGCGTTGCGGGTGAGGTCGGCGACGCGGACCATCTTGGAGACGATGTCGCGACCCTCGGTGCTGTCGCGGTAGTGCTTCGCCTTGGACAGGACGATGCCGACTTCCTCGTCGTGCGGCAGATAGTTCAGCGAGGTGACGATCGACCAGCGGTCCATCTGCGCCTGATTGATCTGCTGCGTGCCGTGGTAGAGGCCCGAGGTGTCGCCGAGGCCGATCGTGTTCGCGGTGGCGAAGAGACGGAAGGCGGGATGCGGCTTGATCACCCGGTTCTGGTCGAGCAGCGTCAGGCGGCCGGAGGACTCCAGCACGCGCTGGATCACGAACATCACGTCCGGGCGGCCGGCGTCGTATTCGTCGAAGACCAGCGCGACGTTGTTCTGGTAGGCCCAGGGCAGGATGCCGTCGCGGAATTCCGTCACCTGCATGCCGTCGCGCACGACGATGGCGTCCTTGCCGATCAGGTCGATGCGGGAGATGTGGCTGTCGAGGTTGACGCGGACGCAGGGCCAGTTGAGGCGGGCGGCGACCTGCTCGATGTGGGTCGACTTGCCGGTGCCGTGGAAGCCGGTGACCATCACGCGGCGGTTCTTGGCGAAGCCGGCGAGAATGGCGAGCGTCGTGTCGCGATCGAACAGATAGTCGGCGTCGAGCTCGGGAACGTATTCGTTCGCCTCGCGGTAAGCCGGTACCGTGAGGTTGCTCTCGAAGCCGAAGGTGTCGCGGACGGAGACGGTGGTGTCGGGCAGGCCGGCGGGCTTCACGGATTCGCTCATCATTCCTCCGTCCCGGGGCAAGGCTGGCCCAGAGGCGCGGGGAGCCGCGCCGGTGTCGCCGCCTCGGGAAGTCGTTGCGTTCGGGATGGCACTCTAGCCGGGCGGGCGCGGCTGTACCAGCCTCGAGGCGCGGAGCAGGTCAGGCGTTTTTCGGATGTTCGGCACGGCAGCGACGGGCAGGGTCCCGGCGACGGCGGTTCTCGAGGGGCGGACGGCATCCTATCGCAGGGCCGCGCCGCCGGCCGACCGCGGCGCGATCCCCGACCCGGACAGGACGTCGTCGCATGGAACGCATCGATCGCTTCGCCAAGCTCTTCACCCGGCTGTTCCCGCTGTGGGTGGTGCTGTGTGCCGCCTCGGCCTATCTCGCGCCGGGCACCTTCAAGGGGTTCGCGCCCGCCATTCCGTGGCTGCTCGGCCTGGTGATGCTCGGCATGGGCCTGACGATGAGCCTCGAGGACTTCGCCCTCGTGCTCAAGCGGCCGAAGGACGTGATCGCCGGCGTGGCTCTGCGCTACGCCATCATGCCGGCCGTCGCCTTCGCCGTGGCGAAGCTGCTGGCGCTGCCGCCGTCGCTCGCCGCCGGCCTGATCCTGGTCGGCGCCTGCCCGAGCGGCACGGCCTCGAACGTCATGACCTTCATCGCCGAGGGCGACACGGCGCTGTCGGTGACGGTGTCGAGCTTCAACACCATCCTGGCGCCGATCGTCACGCCCTTCGTCTTCCTGATGCTCGCCGGCACGATGATCCCGATCGACGCCGGCGCGCTGCTCTACGACATCGTCAAGGTGGTGCTGGCGCCGATCGCCCTCGGCATGGCGCTCAACATGCTGGCGGGCGACCTCCTGAAGCGGGCGACCCGCTTCGTGCCGCTGGTGTCGGTCGTGGCGATCATCCTGATCATCGCCATCGTCGTGGCGCTCTCCGCCGCCAAGCTCGCGACCGTCGCGGTGATCGCCTTCGCCGCCGTCGCCCTGCACAACGGGCTCGGCCTGGCGCTCGGCTACGGCGCCTCGCGCGGCGTCGGCATGGACCACCGCAAGGCCAAGGCGATCGCCTTCGAGATCGGCATGGAGAACTCCGGCCTCGCCGTGGCGTTGGCGATCGCCCATCTCGACCCGGTCGCCGCCGTTCCCGGCGCGATCTTCTCGGTCTGGCACAACTTCACCGGCTCGCTGCTCGCCGGCTGGTGGGGCGGTCGCGTCCGCAAGGAGGGGCAAGCCGACGAGGCGGCCGAGGCGCAGGCGGCGTGACGCCCCGATCGGCGACGGCCGCCCCGGCGGCCGTCAGCACAGGCCGGCGGCGCGCAGCAGCTTGTGGGCGTGGATGATCTCCTGAAGGCGGCCTTCCTGCGAACGGTCGCCGCCGTTGGCGTCCGGATGGTGGCGCTTCAGCAGGTCCTTGTAGCGGGCGCGGATGTCCTCGGCGCTCGCGGTCTCGTCGAGGCCCAGCGTCTCCAGCGCCTTCTTCTCCAGCGGCCTGGCGCGGCGCGCCGGCTGCTTGCGGACCTGCTGCTGGGCGCGGAAGCGGGCGAACTGGATGCGCGGATCGCCGGAGCGGCGCGTCCAGGTCCGCGGGATCTCGAAGTCCTCGGCGCGGGCGGGGCGCTCGCGTGAATCAGGGTTCGAGCCCATGTTCCAGGTCGGCCGATGGCCGGTGCGGGCCTCCTCGACATAGTCGGTGACCGCTTCTTCCGGCATGCCGGAGAAGTAGTTGTAGGACTTGTTGTAGAGGCGGACGTGGTCGAGGCAGAAGCGGTGATACTCGCCGTCGTGGCCGCGGCCCTTGGGGGCGCGATGGGTCGCGGCGCCGTCGCAGCCTTCCCATTCGCAGGGCGGCAGCGTGCGGCGCGCGACCATTTCGGGGTCGGGCTTGATCCGGATGTGCTCGAAGAGGTCGAAATCCAAGGGCATCGGGCGATATTGAGGGTTCGAGGGCGGCGCATCAAGATCGTCGCGCGAAAGCGTGATCGATCGGGCGTCTGGACCGGTTCCGATCCGACGCCCTCGTGGTTAAGATTTCCTTGACGACACCATCTTCCGGAGACCGCCTTGTCCTACCGTTCCCGCATGACCGAGAAGCTCGCCGCCGCCTTCAGCCCGACCCGGCTCGAGGTGATCGACGAATCCGAGAAGCACCATGGCCACGGCGGTTCGCACGCCGAGGGCGAGACGCATTTCCTGATCCGCATCGCCGCCCCGGCCTTCGCCGGGACGTCTCGGCTGCAGCGTCATCGCATGATCAACGAGGTGGTCAGGGACGAGCTCGCCGAGCGCGTCCATGCCCTGTCGATCGAGGCGGAACCGGCCTGATCAACGCGCCAGTTCGGTCTCCAGGAAGCCGCGGACCTCGTCCGGCACCACGTCGTCGGCGACGAAGGCCTCGCCGATGCCGCGGGTGAGGATGAAGGTCAGGCGGCCGCGCTTGACCTTCTTGTCCTGATAGATCGCCTGCATCAGCCCGTCGACCGAGCCGACGCCGCCGGGAATGTCGGCGATCCTCGTCGGCAGGCCGACGGCGGCGAGATGGGCGGCGACGCGGTTCGCGTCGTCGGGCGAGGCGAGGTTGAGGCGGGCGGAGAAGCGATGCGCCAGCACCATGCCGAGCGCCACGCCCTCGCCGTGCACCAGCCGTTCGGCGTCGTAGTCGGTCGCGACCTCGAAGGCATGGCCGAAGGTGTGGCCGAGGTTGAGCAGGGCGCGCACGCCGGTCTCCTTCTCGTCCTGACGGACGACGGCGGCCTTGGCGCGGCAGGCGGCGGCGATGGCGCCGATGCGGGCGGGGCCGCCGGCGAAGATCTCGGCGTGGTTCTGCTCGAGCCAGCCGAAGAACTTCGGATCGTCGATCAGGCCGTATTTCGCCACCTCGGCATAGCCGGCGCGCAGATGGCGCGGGTCGAGCGTGTCGAGCACGGCGGTGTCGGCGAGAACGAGGCTCGGCTGGTGGAACAGGCCGACGAGGTTCTTGCCGTGGCGGGTGTTGATGCCGGTCTTGCCGCCGACCGAGCTGTCGACCTGCGACAGCAGCGTCGTCGGGATCTGCACGAAGCGCATGCCGCGGCGAACCATGCCGGCGGCGAAGCCGACGAGGTCGCCGATCACGCCGCCGCCGAGCGCCACCAGCAGGTCGCCGCGCTCGAGCCGGGCCGACAGCACACCGTCGACGACGCTCTCCAGGATCTCGAAGCTCTTGGAGCCCTCGCCCGGCGTCACCACGATGGTGGTGAAGCCGAGATCGGCCTCGGTCAGGCTCGCGGCAAGCGTCTCGAGGTGGCGCTCGGCGACGGTCTCGTCGGTGATCACGGCGAAGCGGGCGCCCGGGAAGCGGCGCGCGAGTTCCTCGCCGGCGCGGGCGAGAAGGCCGGGACCGATCAGGATGTCGTAGGCGCGATCGACGAGATCGACCGGGACGACGGTCGGGGGAAGGGCGGTCATGGCGTGGCTCCGGCGGGGGACGCGACGTCGAGGTGGGCGGCGAGCGTGGCGAGGATCTCTTCGGTCATGACGTCCTTGGAGGTCTCGCGCGACTTCACCGTGACGTCGGCGAGCGCATAGACGGGGTAACGTTCGGCGACCAGACGGCGCAGCACGCCCTCCGGGTCGGGGTTCTGCAGCAGGGGGCGCGTCGGCTTGTGGCGGATGCGCTGGAAGAGCACGGCCGGATCGGCCTCGATCCACACCGACAGGCCGGCCTCGGCGATGGCGGCACGGGTCTCGGCGTTCATGAAGGCGCCGCCGCCGGTCGCCAGCACCTGCGGGCCGTCGCGCAGCAGGCGGGCGATCACCTTGCGCTCGCCGTCGCGGAAATGGGCCTCGCCGTGCCTGGCGAAGATCTCGGTGACGCTGAGGGCGGCCGCCTTCTCGATCTCCTGGTCGAGGTCGACGAAGGGCAGGTCGAGACGCGCGGCGACGCGACGGCCGAGCGTCGTCTTGCCCGCGCCCATCATGCCGATGAAGACGAGCGAGCGATTGCCGAGGGCTTCCTTGAGGCGATCGAGGGTCGACGCATCGACGCGCCGGATGTCGTTGGTCATGGTCTCTTCCCGCGCGGCCGGCCGGGCCGCGGCTCCCGTCCTTTGCGGCCAAGACGGGGCCGCCGTCAAGCATCGCGCGCGCGGATCGCCGGCGGGAGGCAGCCGCGACTTGCGTCGGGGGGCGGCATCGGAGAGGGTCGGGGCGGACGCGCCCGAGGCGCGCCGAGCGATTCGATGCCGGAGAAGACCGATGCCGGAGATGATGCGATGCCGACGCTGACGCGGATCCTCGTCGTGCTCGTCGTGCTCGCCGGGCTCGCGGGGGGCGCGGTCTACGCGCTCGCCACCTTCGTCGAGCCCAAGCCGCGCGAGATGGTGATCAAGGTTCCCCAGGAGCGCATCGGGACGCGCTGAACCGAGGAGCGGCCGATGGGCGCTGGTCTTCTCGTCGAGAGTTTCCTCGAGAGCATGGCGGTGGAGCGCGGCGCCGCGGCGGCGACGCTCGACGGCTACGGCCGCGATCTCGCCGACTGGGTCGGCTTCCTCGCCCGCCGCGGCCAGGGACCGGAGAAGGCGACGCCGGAAGACGTCGCCGCCCATCTCGGCGAACTCGCCGCCCGCGGTTTCGAGGCGACGACGCAGGCGCGGCACCTCTCGGCGATCCGCCAGTTTCACAAGTTCCTCTATGCCGAGGGCATCCGCCCCGACGATCCGACCGGCACGATCGACGCGCCGAAGAAGCGGCAGGCGCTGCCGCGGGTCCTGACCGAGGCGGAGGTCGATCGCCTGATCGAGACGGCGCGGGCCGACGCCGACGACGCGCGCGATCCGCCGCCGACCGCCGCCGAGCGGGTGCGCGCGACGCGGCTCCATGCGCTGGTCGAGACGGCCTATGCCACCGGCATGCGCGTCTCCGAACTGGTCTCGCTGCCGGCGAGCGCGGTGCGCGGCGAGGCGCCCTTCCTGATGATCCGCGGCAAGGGCGACAAGGAGCGTCTGGTGCCCCTGTCGGCGCGGGCGAAGGCGGCGCTCTCGGCCCATCTCGTCGCCTGCGGCGCGGCCGGGCGCGGCGGGGGAAAGTGGCTCTTCCCGTCGTGGAGCGAGAGCGGCCACGTGACGCGACAGGCCTTCGCGCGCGATCTGAAGGCGCTGGCGATGCGCATCGGCCTGCCGGCGGCGGCGGTGTCGCCGCACGTGCTGCGGCATGCCTTCGCCAGCCACATCCTGGCGCACGGGGCGGATCTGCGCGTCGTCCAGCAGTTGCTCGGCCATGCCGACATCTCGACGACGCAGATCTACACCCACGTCCTCGATGAACGCCTCCGGGCGCTGGTCGAAGACCATCACCCGCTCGCCGGGTCGGACGCGACGCCGCGCGTTCCGCGGGCTTGATCTTTCCGCCGACTGCCGCCAATCTCCGCCGCGCTCCCGGGGTGCCCATGGTCATGGGCTGAGATCGATACCCGTGGAACCTGGCCGGCGGGATGCCGGTGAAGGGAGACGAGCGCCATGTCGACCACGTCCGGAATCCCCACGTCCGCCTCGAAGCTCGAGGCGGTCTCGAACGATCACGCCGCCCGCGTCGCCGCCGATCTGCTCGGCCGGCTGCGTGGCCAGGGCCCTCTCGTCCACAACATCACCAACTACGTCTCGATGGACGTCGCCGCCAACGCGCTGCTCGCCATGGGGGCGTCGCCCGCCATGGTCCACGCGATCGAGGAGGTCGAGGAATTCGTCGCCTTCTCGAGCGCGCTGGTGATCAACATCGGCACGCTGTCGACGCCGTGGATCGACGCGATGGTCGCGACCGCGGCCAAGGCGCGCGCGCTCGGCAAGCCCTGGGTGCTCGATCCGGTCGGCGCCGGGGCGACGGGGCTGCGCAACCGCGCCGTCGAACGGCTGATGGCGGAGAAGCCGACGCTGGTGCGCGGCAATGCCTCCGAGATCATGGCCGTCGCCGGCATGGCCGGGGCGGGCAAGGGCGTCGACAGCGGCAACTCGACCGACGAGGCGCGCGACGCGGCGATTCGTCTGGCCCGCGTCAGCGGCGCCGTCGTCATCGCCACCGGCGCGATCGACTACGTCACCGACGGGCGGCGCGAAGTGGCGCTTTCCGGCGGCGACGTGCTGGCGACGCGGGTGACCGCGACCGGCTGTGCGCTGTCGGCGGCGGTCGCCGCCTTCGCCGGCGTCTCGGAAGACCCCTTCGACGCGGCGATCGCGGCCTTGGCCTTGTGGAACGCGGCGAGCGAGCGGGCGGCGAGGGTCGCCGACGGCGGCCCCGCCACCTTCCGCACCGCCTTCCTCGACACGCTGGCACGGATCACCCCGGAGGAGGTCGCAGCGGCGACCAGGGTGGCGCCGTGAGCGGGCGGGACTTCGACCGGGCCGCGCTCGCGGTGATGCTCGTGACCGACCCCGACATGGCCGGCGACCGGGCGATCGAGACGATCGTCGCGGCGGCGGTCCGGGGTGGCGTCACCTCGGTGCAGCTGCGCGAGAAGGCGATCGACACCCGCCGCTTCGTCGAGCGGGCGAGGAGCCTCTCGGCGGCATTGGCGGGGGTCGGCGTGCCGCTCTTCGTCAACGACCGCGTCGACGTGGCGCTGGCGGCGGGCATCACCCATGTCCACGTCGGCCAGTCCGACATGCGGCCGGCGGACGTGCGGCGGCTGATGGGCGACGAGGCCGTGATCGGCCTGTCGATCACCCGGACCGAGGACCTCGTCGAGGAGGATCTCGCCCATGTCGACTACATCGGCGTCGGTCCGGTCTATCCGACCGGCACCAAGGCCGATGCGGCGCCGGCGCTGGGGCTCGACGGGCTCTCGGCGATCTGGGCGGCGACGCGGCTGCCGATCGTGGCGATCGGCGGCATCGACGCGAGCCGCGCGCAAGGCGTGATCGCGGCGGGGGCCGACGGCGTCGCCGTGGTCTCGGCGATCATGACGGCAGCCGATCCGGAAGCTGCGGCACGGGCGGTCGCGGAGGCCGTGGGGCGCGGTTTCAGCCGGCTGCCCTGACGAGACCGACGAGGCGGTCGCGGAAGGCCGCCTCGCCCCAGGCCCCCGAGCCGACGATGCGGCCGATCTCGCGCGACTTCGCGTCGACCAGCAGCGTCGTCGGCAGGCCGACGATGCCGAGGCCGCGGGCGGCGTCGCGGTTGCGGTCGTGGAAGATCGCCAGATTGCGGATGCCGAGCGCGGAAGTCGTCGCGTCGATCGCCGGCCAGCCGAGGCGGTCGAGCGAGACGGCGGCGACGTCGATGCCATGTGCGGCGATGTCACGGCGGAAGGCGTCGAGTTCGGGGAATTCGACCCGGCAGGAGCCGCACCAGCTCGCCCAGAAATGCACCAGCACCGGACGGCCGACGAAGGCGCTCGCGGCGACGTCGCGGCCCTCGCGGTCCTGGACGGCGAAGGAGACGGCGCGCGGTTCGACCGCCACGAGATCGCCGGCGCGGGCCGGGCTCGCGAGCAGCGCCAGCCCGCCGGCGAGGAGGGCGCGCCGCGAGATCATGGGGCGCCTCCGCCGAGCGCCATGGCCATCAGGATCGCCAGCACCATCTGGAAACCGGCGGTGGCGCCGAGATGGGCGTTGAGGGCGCGGCCGATCGGCACGTGGGTCAGACGCCAAGCGATCAGCGATGCGGGCGCCAGTGCCAGGGCAATCAGCGCCGCACCGCGCCAGTCGGGGGCGAGGCTCGCCGCGAGAGCCACGGCGCCGATCGTCTCGGCGGCATAGAGCGCCACCGTACGGCCGGGGCCGAGCAGGATCGCCAGCGTGCGGCGGCCGTTGGCTTCGTCCTCGACGCGGTCGCGGTGGTTGTTGACCGTCAGCACCGCGGCGGCAGGCAGGCCGATCGCCACGCCGACCAGCACCGCATGGACCGTGACCATGCGGACTGCCAGCCATTCGATGCCGACGACGGCGGCGACGCCGAAACAGGCGACGACGAAGATCTCGCCGAGCGGCGTTCCCGAAATCGGCCGCGGCCCGCCGGAATAGGCCCAGGCGGCGGCGATCGAGGCGAGGCCGATCAAGAGGATCGGCAGGCCGCCGTACCAGACGGCGACGAGGCCGGAGACGGCGGCGATCAGGGTCGCGACGATCGCACCGCGGCGAACCTCCGTCGCCGACATCAGGCCGGAGCCGGTCATGCGGGTGGGACCGAGGCGGCGGGGGCCGTCGAGGCCGCGCTCGCCGTCGGTGGCGTCGTTGGCGAGATTGGTGGCGATCTGGATGGCGAGGGCGGCGATCGTCGCGGCGGCGACCGGCATCCAGGCGATCCGCCCGCCCGCCGCATGGGCCTCGGCGAGGGCGACGAGGATGGGGGCGAGCGAGATCGTCAGCGTGCGCGGGCGCACCGCGCGGATCCACAGGCCGAGGCGTCCGGAGGGGGCGAGGGTCAGATCGGACACGATCGGTTCCTTCACGGCAGATCGCCCCGGCGCAGGATCGCCCAGCCGCCGACGGCGGCGAGCGTGCCGAGGAGAAGGGGATAGGCGAAGGACCAGATCATGAAGCCGACGCGCCCGAAGATGTCGAAGACGGTGAAGGCGGTCGGACCCAGGAGGACCAACTGCGGATCGAACAACAGCATCGACCCGGTTCGGAAGACCTGCAAGGGGTTCAGCATGGCAATCGCCACGACGCCCTCCACCGCGAGGCGGCCGCGGATCAGCGCGCCGAGGAGGACGAGGTCGAGCGCCAGCACCAGCGCCAGCCACAGCAGGAAGGCGACGGTCTGGGCGGTGTCGACCGAACGGGCGAAGGCGGAGATGAGGAAGCCGATGCCGACGAAGGCGAAGATCATCGCGAGCAGCAGGCCGACGTCGAAGCCGAGTTCGAGCCAGGGCACCGCGACGCCACGCGCCACGCCGTAGAGGACGGCGACGGCGAGCGCGCCGACGACGGGGGCGGCGGCGAGCAGGCAGCGGCCGGCGAAGCGGCCGAAGTACCAGGCGCCGATGCCGACCGGCAGGCCGAGCACCCATTCGAAGACGCCGGCCTCGCGATCGCCGGCGAGCGAGCGCACCGTGGTGATCAGGATGAAGATCGGCACGATCGCCATGGTCAGCTGGATGTAGGTGACGAGCGTGCGCGACAGGCCGGTGAAGCCGAGAACGCGGCTCTCCGTCAGGCCGAAGGTCAGCAGCACGCCGACCAGCGCGAAGAAGACCACGGAGTAGATGGCGAACCAGCGGGCGCGGAAGGCCTCGGCGATCTCGAGCCGGAGCGTGGCGAAGAAGCCGGTGCGGAAGGCGTGCCGGGGCGAAGGCATCTGGCCGGGGGTGGTGTCGGGGGCGCGCATGATGTCTCCTCGGGCTCAGCCGCGATGTTCGCAGTTCGCCTTGTCGCGGATGGCCGAGACGGCTTCGGCGAAGGCGAGGCGGTGTTTCGGGCTCGTGCCGGCGGAATGGGAATAGCCCATCGGCGTCGTCGCGTCGTTGCGGTAACGCGCCTTGCGGGCATCGACGAAGCGGGCGGGATCGGCGTCGTCGCTGACCCAGAAGGGAACCTCGGCGCGGTCGACGAGACCGCTCTCGGAGGTGGCGAGCACGGCGCAGCCGAAGTCGTCGAAGATGTGGGCGCGGCCGGCCTCCGGGTCCCAGACCTCGGCCGAAAAACGCCGGTCGGCGAAGACCATGTGGCAGAACTCGCAGGTGTCGCGGCCCCAGCGGATCGGCCGCGGCGCGGCTTCCACGGGGGCGCAGCCGGCGAGCGGCGCGAGCCCGGCGATCGAGGTGCCGCCGATCAGACGCAGCACGTCGCGGCGGGCGAAGAGGTCAGCGATCGGCCGCGAGGACATCGGCGACCTCCGCGGTGTCGGTTGCGGCGCCACGGCCGGCGGTGACGTCTTCCAGCGCGAAGGCCGAGACGAGGCCGGCGTGGCGGGCGACGAAGCCGAGGAAGCGCAGGCGGTCGGGACCGGCGATGGTGCCGGTCCAGCGGGCGCCGTCGCGGGAAAGACCCCAGTCGCCGGCGGCGCGGGCGAAGCTCGGCTCGTCGCGGGCGGTCTCGATCGTGACGGCGAAGGTCGAGCCGAGGCTGCCGGCGTCGGTGACGGTGTCGTCGAGGACGATGCGGCCGCGCTCGAGTTCGACGACGCGATTGACCAGCGCGGCGATCTCGTCGATCCGGTGCGAGGAGATGATCATCGTCGCCTCCGGCCGCTCGGCGAGCAGGTCGAAGAGGCTGGCGCGGGCCGCCGGGTCGAGGTTGGCGGCCGGCTCGTCGAGGACGAGGAGCCGCGTCGGCCGGCCGAGGGCGAGGGCGATGAGGAGCTTCTGTTTCATGCCGCCGGAGAGGCGGACGAAGGGGCGGCGGGCGATCGGCGCGAGGTCGAGGCCCATGCGGGCGGCGACGCGTTCGATGTCCTCGGCGCGGGTCTCGGCGACTTCGGCCACCCAGCGCACCAGCGCGCCGACCGGCATCTCGAGGCGCGGTGCGATCTGCGGCACGAAGCCGACGTGGCGCAGCACCTCGGTGCGGTGGTCGCGCGGCGCGAGGCCGTCGATCGTCACCGTGCCCTGATGGACGTATTCGCCGAGCAGGCAGCGGAACAGCGTCGTCTTGCCGGCGCCGTTGGAGCCGATCAGCGCGATGCGTTGGCCGGCGGGGATGTCGAGATCGATCCCGTCGAGGGTCGTCTGCGATCCGAAGGCCTTGGTGACACCCTTCAGCGAGATCATGTCGTCCGTCCGTCCGGGCGGTTTCCCCGCCACGATCGCGCCTCGGGCCCCTCGGCCTGTGCGCGATCCCATCCAATCCCGTCAGGTCTCGCTCGGGGCGGCTTCCGGCCGCCTGGTGAGACCGACGATGTCGAACCGCAGGGCGCCCGTCGGACAGACGTCGACGCACATCGCACAGCGGGTGCAGTCGGGTCCGATCGGGGTTTCCGTCCGGCGGCCAAAGCCCAGCTTGGTCGCCTCCAGAACATGGGGGACCAGGCACACGTCGCGGCATTTTCCCTCGTGGAGACAGTGCTCGGCGACATGGAGGATTCTGACCGGAGCGACGGCCCCTGCCATACCATATGTCAAGCCGATCGGGCAGACGTGGCGGCACCAGAAGCGCCGCGACCACAGGACCTCGATCGACAGCAGCAACAGCACCCAGATCAGGCCGACGGCGGTGCCGTAGGTCATGGCCCGCGACAGGATGCCCACCGGCGAGATCGTCTCGAACAGCGTGTAGCCGGAGAAGAAGGCGAGGGCCGCGAAGACCACGAAGAGGATCGGCCGCAGGCGGCGATCGAGGGCGTGGTCCTTCACCAGACGCTTCTCGGCGAGCTTCAGGTGCAGCTTCTCGGCGATCTCGGAGAGGAGATGGTAGGGGCAGACCCAGGAGCAGAAGGTGCGGCCGCCGACGAGCACGTAGAGCGCCAGCACCGTCGTCACGCCGATCACCAGATTGATGACGACATGGCCGTGGGCGAGCATCAGCTGCAGCGACGAGTTGAGGTCGGCGAAGTGGAAGCCGAAGACGCGGCTGGCGGTCAGCGCGCCCTCGATCAGCTGCAGGTCGGCCCAGTAGGAGGCGACGAAGAGGCCGTTGACGACCAGGATCGAGATCCAGCGGCGCCAGCGCCAGGTGTTGGAGGTCGGGTGTCCCTCGATCTTCTCGGCGATCAGGAAAGCCTTGCGACGCTTGCGCTCGTCGGGCGACTTCTTGAAGGCGAGGAGATCGACCATCTCCGGCGTCATGTCCTCGAGCGCCGGCTTTTCCGGCGTCTTGCCGAACATCTGCGCCAGCCCCTCGACGAGGCGGGAGAAGAAACCGTTGCTCATGACCGCTTCCTTTCCGGCTCGCGGCCGACCGGGGTCGGGGTGACGGCGATGGCGACGGGATCGACCGGGCACATCATCTCGCAGACGCCGCAGCCGACGCAGGACGCCTTCACCACCGGAGTGCGGCGGCGATCGGCGGGATCGGCCGGGTTCAGCGGCTCGAGCGCGATGGCGCCGTCGATCGGGCAGGTGGTGACGCAGAGATCGCAGATCTCGAGGTCGTAGGGGTGACCGGCGATCGGTTGGGCCTTCCAGCGGTCGATCTCGGCCCAGCGCAGCACGCCGTCGAAGTCGCCGCCGCGGGCCGGACCCTTCCAGCCCTGGCCCTTGCGCGCCAGACAGGCGTCGGGACGGGCGAGCGCCGCGACGCCCATCTTCACCTGTTCCTTCCTGTCGATCTCATGCGAGAGCGCGCCGGTCGGGCAGGCGAGGATGCATTGGGTGGCGTCGCAGGAGAAGTCGCAGGCCTGGTCGCGGGCGACGATGTAGGGCGTGCCGTTCGACAGGCCCGCCGCGAGGTCGGCGAGTTCGATCGCCTGGATCGGGCAGACCTGGACGCACTGGCCGCACTTGATGCAGGCGGCGAGGAAGGCCTCCTCGTCGAGCGCGCCGGGCGGTCGGAGGAAGGGCGTGGCATGGGCGAAGCGATGCTGCGCGAGGCCGGCGAGCGTGGCGCAGACGACGCCGGTGCCGACCGCCACGGTGCGCAGGAAGCGTCGCCGCTCCTCGCCGCCCTTGGTCAGACGCGGTTCGGGCCTGTCTGGGTCGCTCATGACTTCTTCTCCGGAGACCGGACGCCGTGGGCGCCGACGCCCGCGGGCAGGTCGACGAGGGGGGCGGCGTCGCGCATGATCAGACGCGGTTCGACCAGCGAGCCGAGGCGCTCGACGAAGTCGACCAGCTCGAGCGAGGGCGCGGTGCGGAAGAACTGGGCGTCGGGCACGTCCATCCACAGCCGGTCGGCCCAGCTCCACATCTCGTAGGGCGTGTCGCCGGTGCCGTCGCGGTTGCGGTCGAAGCCCTGCCAGTCGTCCCAGTGATTGGCGTTCCAGCGGTTGCGCGCCGCGCCGCCCGTCCCCAGCACCGTCACCGAGACGTGGTTGCCGAGGAAGGCGTTGTGCTCGAACGTGTTGCCCTCCCAGTCGGAATGGAAGGCGATGCCGGTGCCGTTGTAGGCGATGCGGTTGTCGCGGAAGAGGTTGAAACTGTCGGGGTCGTAGGGCGAGGCGTCCATGAAGATGCCGCGCGCGTTGGCGAAGAGATCGTTGGAGATCACCTTGGTGCCCGACGATTCCTTGAAGCCGATGCCGATGCCCGACGGCCCCTGCGCCCAGTGGACGACGTTGTCGATCACGTCGTTGTCGTTGGCATACATCAGGAAGATGCCGACGGTGTCGGAGAGGAAGCTGTTCTTCTCCAGCCTGTTCTCGTGGGCATACATCAGATGGATGCCGTAGCGGCTGTCGACGATGCGGTTGCCGGTCAGGCTGTTGCCCTTCGAGTACCAGATCACCGTGTCGCGGACGCCGGTGATGTCGTTGTCCTCGATGCGATTGCCGTTCGAGTACCAGACGCGGATCGAATCGCCGCGCAGCGCCTGCGGCAGGTCCTTCGAGCCGATGCGGTTGCGGCGGATGACGTTGCCGTCGGCCTGTTTCAGCTCGAAGCCGAAGAGGCAGTCCTCGATGACGTTGTCGCGGAAGACGCCGTTGCGGCCGCGCAGCCGGACGGCGCTGTCGGTGGTCTCGTGGCGGTCGCCGGAGTTGCGCAGGGTGAGGCCGGAGATCAGCACGTCGGCGGCCTCGACCGTCAGGATCGAGCCGATGCCGCCGCCGTCGACGATCGTGCCACCCTGTGTGCCCTCGATCCGCATCGTCCGGTCGATCCGGCCGGGCGCGGCGTAGATCCGGGCCTCGAGGCGGAGCGTGCCGCCGGTCGGCGTGGCGTCGATCAGCGGCTGGAGGGCAACCGCCCCGGCGGGGAACTGCCGGAGGTTCTCCATCTCCTCCTCCGACCGCGGGTCGGGGGCGGGGGGATGGTGGTCGGCGAAGCCGGCGTCGCGGGTGAGGTCGTCGACGCCGCGCATCTCGGCCCAGTGGATCGCGCCCCAGCCGACGAAGACCGTCACTCCCGCCGTCGCCACGAGCGTGGCGACGGAGCGCAGCAGGGTCGCGAGGGGGAGGGTGCGCGACATGGTCCGCCTCAGTCCTTGGCCGCCTCGGGGAGATTGCGGCGCATCAGGGCCGCGATCGCCATCAGGAGCGCCACGGCGCACATCAGGCCGAAGCCGAGGGCAGGGTACGAGTGGGTGGAGAACTGCGCCACCTTGCCGTCGCCGAAGACGGTCGGCATGAAGGGCTTCAGCGTGAAGGCGCCCATGGCGTTGAGGCTGTGGCCGTACCACCAGAGCCAGGACGCGTATTCGACGATGAAGCCGAGCGGCAGGATCATCGGCACCGCCGGGATGGCGGCGAAGAGGATCGAGCGCGGCCGACGGGCGATCCACAGGAACAGGCCCATGGCGATCAGCACGGCGGCGACCGTCACATGCGTCGCGACGCGCATGATGGCGACGAGGCGGCCGTTCTTCACCGGCTCGTTGAACCAGCGCCCGAGGCTCTCCTCGTAGTGCCAGGCCATGACGTCGATGCCGCGGTTCGACCAGGGCTTGGGCTCGACGCCGAGCTCGACCGGGGCCTTCATGTCGTGGACGATCTTCAAGACCTCGACGAGCTGGGCCTTGGTGGCGGTCGCGTCGGCCTTGGGGGCGTTGACGTCGACGACGATGCCGCTCTTGGCGAGCGATTCCTTCAACTGGCGGACGACCGGGTGGAGGTTCTCGTCCTTGGTCTCGTCCTCGGCGCGGCCGAGACTGTCGACGAGGCCGGCGACCCAACTGCGGCCGACGTACTGCACGCCGTTCGCCGAATAGACCGACATCAGCATCCAGGTCGCCACGGCGGCGAAGCCCAGCCCCATGACGACGGTGCGGTTGCGGGTTCCGGGCGTGGCGAAGCCGAGGATCAGCACGCCGATGAAGGCGAAGAGGAAGGGCGACAGCAGCTTTTCGACCGGACCGCCCGAGGCGATCGGGTACATGCCGACGAAATGGTTGATCGTGTCCATCTCGTGCACGCAGTCGAGGGCCTCCTTCTCCACCACCTCGGTCGACTGGCGCAGCGAACAACCGTTGGCGACGCGATCGACGTGGAAGAGGATCTTGACGCCGTCGGGGAAGGTCTGGGCCGGATAGTTCGGCGCCTTCAGCGACACCCACCAGGCCGGCGCGTAGTAGCTGCCGCCGAGCGCCAGCAGGGCGAGCAGTGCGAGGATGCGGAAGAGAACGGCGGGGCGTCCCGAAGCTGTGCTCGGACGGCCGGCGGCCGGGGAAGTTGACGTCATCGGGCGATCTCCTGCCGCCTGGGCGGCTGCGTTCGGCGAGGTGCCGGCGACGCACCCCCTCGTTGCCGAGAGAGTGGATCCGGCGGCGGCCGGGGTCCTTGAGATATGCTAAGCCGCTGATGGATACGCGGGAGCCATGCGTCGCACGAGACGGCGAGAGCCGCGCGGATCGTCGATCCGGCGGCTCTCGGGGCGTGGCCCGCACGGTGGAGGAGCCGCGCGGGCGACGAGGTGCGGGCGAACCGCGATCACTGGAAGTCGGGGTTCTTCCAACCGGCCGGCGCGACGAGTTCCGGCGCCGGCTTCAGCCGCGAGACGTAGTCGAGGACGGCGAGCGTGTCGCGGTCCGAGAAGTTCTTGATCTGCTCGACCATCTCGGGGTTGGAGTTGCGGCGCTTGCCTTCCTTGATCCAGCGATACTGGCGCACGAGATACTCGTAGTGCTGCGCCTGGATGCGCGGATAGAACTTGGCGGCATCGCCCTCGCCGTTGGCACCGTGGCAGCGGACGCAGTTGTCGGCATAGAGCTTCTTGCCGAGCTCGAGGTCGTCGCCCTTGCCGACGCCGTTGTCGGGATTCATCTTCAGGCCGGCGATGTATTCCGACACGTCGGCGATCGCCTGGGTGCCGCCGATCTCGGAAGGCAGGGCGAAGGGATACATGGTCGGGTTGTCGCGGTGGCCGTCGCGGATGTCGGCGAGCTGCTTGATGATGACCGTGCGATGCTGGCCGGCGAGCTGCGGGAAGGTGCCGTCGGTGAGGCCCCAGCCTTCCGGCATGTGGCAGGCCGAGCAGACCTCGTAGACCTCGCGGCCGTTCTTCGGGTCGGGCTTCAGCGTGAGGGCTTCCTCGCGCTCGCCGCCCTGGCTCATCCATTCCTTCTTGGCCTTGTTCTCCTCGAACTTCTGCTGGTCGACGGCGGCATTGCCGGCGGCGAAGGCGGCGCCGGCCGCGAACATCGCGCCGAGGGCGAGGGAGAGAGCGAAAGTCTTCTTCATGTCCGGTCTCCGATCGGGGCGTATCGGGGTCTTCACTTCGCCGTCCGATCGATCTGCGAGAGATAGTCGGCGATGGCGGCGATCTTGGCGTCGTCCAGCTTCTTGGCGAACGGCAGCATCGTCTTGACCTTGCCGTTCTGGCGGACGCCGTCCCTGACTTCCGTCAACTGGAGGACGAGATAGTCGCGTTTCATGCCGCCGATGATCGGATAGGTCGGCAGCGGCTTGAGACCGTCGGCACCGTGGCAGGTCTGGCAGCCGCCCTTCTGATAGGCCTCGCGACCGGCCGCCATGCGGGCCTCGTCGATCGGCGGGTCGAGCGGACGCACCTTCGGCGCCGGTTCCTTCGAGAGATACTCGGCGATCGCCTGGCGTTCGGCCGGGTTCACCAGATGCATGATGTCCTTCATGCCCTGGGTGCGGGGATAGCCGCGCGCATCGGGGCCGGAGAGGCGGGCGCCCTCGGCGATGGCGGTCATCTGTTCCAGCAGGTACTTGGCGTCCTGGCCGGCGAGTTCGGGATAGGTCTGGATCGCCTTGGCGCCGCCGCGGCCGTGACAGGCGACGCAGCTCTTGGTGGCGAACAGGGTCTTGCCGTCGGCGGCGGCGGGCTGGGCGGAGGCACTGCCCAGGTTCGCGGCGAGAAGGCCGAGGGCGATGATCGTCGAACGCAGCATGTCGCACCTTCGTTTCGGTGTCGGATGATCGGGTTCGCGCGCGGGCGCGCGAGCGGATGTTCCGAGGTGCCCCTTGCCCGGCACCGGAACGAAGAAGGGCGGTCGCCCGCCCCTCCGGAGTTCGGGAATGTCGCCGCCCGTGGGGAGGGCGGCGGGAGCGCGGGGGAGACCCCCGCGCCGTCTCGGCTCAGGCGAGCGTCACTTGGCGACCACCTTGGCGCCGTTCTGCTCGAGGTAGGTCTTGACGCGCAGACCGATGTCGGCGGCCTTGACCTGGTACTGCCACCACTGGTTCGCCCACAGGGTTCCCTGCTGCCAGTCTTCCTTCTTGGCCGCGTCGTCGGTCTTCGACTTGGCGTCCTTGGCGAAGTTGAGCTGGTCGACGGCGTCCTCGACGAGGGCGACGACGGTCGGGAAGTCCTTGTAGTTCGTCGACATGATGTACTTGACGACCGAGTCGATGACCTTCTGGGTCTCGATGTTGGTGTTGTACTGCTTGTCGAAGTCGGTCTTGGTGTAGGTCACCGCGTCCTTGGCCTTGTCCGGCCCGGTGTCGGCGGCGCCCTTCGGCTTGACCATCAGGTAGCCTTCCATCTCCAGATGGAGCGCCGAGCAGAACTCGGTGCAGTAGTAGGAGAAGGCACCCGCGCGATCCGCCTTGAAGGTGACGGACGCGGTCTTGCCGGGCTCGAGGCTGAGGTTGCCGATGTAGGTCGACACCGCGAAGCCGTGGGTCTCGTCCTCGGCGCGCTCGGCGTTGGTGATGTGGAAGGTGACCTCGTCGCCCTCGTTGACTTCGACGATTTCAGGCGTGAAGTGCGAACGGATGGCGGTGGCGAAGACTTCCACCTTGCCCGGGGTCTTGACGATCTTCTCCGAACCCGGACGGACCGAGAAGGGGCTGGTGTCGCCGGTGCGGCTGTCGGTGCCGTACTTGTAGCGCACGCCCGGCTTCAGCTTGTCGGCCGAGATGGACGCCGCGTAGTGCGGTTCGCCGAGCGGGATCGGCATGTCGTAGAGCAGTTCCATCTTGTCGCCGGAGATGTCGATGAGCTGATGGTTCTGCGGATGCAGCGGGCCGACCGGGTTGAAGCGGTCGATCGCGAGCTTGTTGAGAGCGATCAGGTACTTGCCCGCCGGAGTGGCCGACTCGCCCTCCATCGCCATGAGATGGCCGATGTTGTAGTGGACCGAGATCTTGTCGAGCACCTTGCCTTCGCAATAGTCGTACTTGGCGACCTGGCTGTCGACGTAGAGCGAGGTGTAGGCGACGCAGGGCTTCGAATCGAACTGCGTGTGCAGCGGGCCGAGGCCGAGCTGGACCTGCTTGTGGACCACCTGCTTCATGTCGAGGATCGGGATCCCGTAGGTGTCCTTCGACGCGAACTGCTTGGCGTCGATCGCCGCCTTGATCTTCTCCCACGAATAGACGGTCACGTTGGTGTCGAGCTTGCCACCGACGATGATGAACTTGCCGTCCGGGGTGACGTCGGCACCGTGCGGCGACTTCGGCTCGGCGATGAGGAAGAGAATGCCCTCTTCGATCGCCGTCTTCATCGGCAGCACGTCGTGGCCGTTGATCTTGGTGGACTTGCCGGCCGCGACCAGTTCGGCGGCCTTCTTCCAGTTGATGACGTGCAGATAGTCGGCGTCGTTGGCCGAGCAGCCCGCCTCGAACGGCGGCTTGCCGCTCTCGATGCCGCCGACGTAACGCTCGGCGCAGAACGAGTTGGTGAAGGACCAGCCGTCCGAGGGACCCTTGCCGGCGTCCGACAGGTCCTGGGTGTAGGGCGGCAGTTCGATCGAGAAGGACTTGGCCTCGTCGATGCGGCCCTTCGAGCGGTCGAACTTCCAGTAGGTCATCGCGCCGCGGAACTTGTCGTTGAACTCCGACAGCGGGGCGTAGCCGCGGCCGAGCACGCCCGGATACTGGGCGGCCTCGAGCACGTAGTCGGTGTTCGGCGTGACGAAGGTGCCGCCGTGCTCGGACTGCAGGATCGGGTTGACCACGATCTGCTGCGTCTCGAAGTCGTGCAGGTTGATCACCGCGATGCGCGGATTGGCCTTGTCGTTGATGAACAGGAACTGGCCGTCCGGCTTGCCGTCGGTCTCCGACAGGCCCGGATGGTGGGTGTCGCCCCAGTTCGGCTGACGGCCGTCGATCTTGCCCTGGTCGAGGATCTTCTTCGACTCGTCGTCGTAGCCGTAGCCCTGCCAGGGCTCGGGCGTGAAGACCGAGACGTATTTCAGGATGCGCATCGACGGCACGCCGTAGACGATGATCTGGCCGGACTGACCGCCCGACGAGAAGACCATGAACTCGTCGCGCTTGCCGGTGGGCGTATAGGTCTTGGCGGCGGCCAGAATGTCCTTCTGGCTCAGGCCGCGCCGCTTCATCACGTCGTCGAGGTTGTCGGCGGCCAAGGCTCCGACGGTCGTCAGACCGAGGAGGGAGGCCAGGGCCACGGACGTCTTCAGTATCGATCTCATGATCGCGCTCCTGCTCGGGGACGCGAGCCTTCGGACGACCACCGGCGCGAGGCTCGGCCACGCGACGCGGCGACGCGTTCCGTCCCGGTTCGACGGCACGCGTTCTCCCTTCGCCGGCGCGGGGCGCGACGGCGGCGGAACGTCCATTCGGTTCGCGAAACTCTCTGTTTCTCCGCGGGTCGGGGCGCGACCGCCGACGCGGGCCGGCGGGTCCGGCTTCGCGGCGTCCGGGCGAGGCGACGGAGATCCGTCTCTCGATTCGACGACCATGGCCGACGAACCGCGTCCCTTTCCGGTGCCGACCATGTCATGGGGCCGTCCAGCTTCCTTGACGATGGTCAAGCCTCGCCGCGGCGTGCGCAAATTCATTCTCCCGCGGTGGAGAACCGCGGGTGGACGGGTGTTTCGGCGGGAAAGTGGGGCCGGGCGGTCGGGGCGATCCGCGAGGGCGGCGAGCAGGCAGCCTTCCCTCGCGTTTCGCGTGGCCTCGTCGGCGCGCCTCGTCGTTCCTCCACGAACCGGGCGGAGGCACGGGGTCGGCCGGCGGCAAGGGCCGCGCCGGAACGGGCGTCAGAGGCTCGGGGGGGCGCGGGGCGCGGGGCCGCGACGTCTGCGGCGACGCGGTGCCGTCGGGCGGACGGGCGAAGCGGCGCGGACGCGGAAGGCGTGCGGGATCGCGAGCCGTGCCGGCTCGGAGGGCGGCAGGGCGGCCGCGCTCGTGCACAGGCCGAGGTCGCAGCAGGCATGGCAGGGATCGGCGAGATCGCTCGGATCGGCCGTCGGGGCGGGGGCGCGTGCGAGCGTGCCGCCCATGGCGATGCAGGTCTCGTCGCCGATCGCGGCGGCGAGCGCCTGGGCGCGCAGGCCGGCGACGACGAAGACGACGAGGAAGGCACAGGTCAGCGCATGCGCCCTGCGGCGCAGCGTCGTCATCCATCCCCTGCCCGTCGGTCGTCCGGTCATCGTGTTCCGTTCCTGCGGACCCCGCGATGTGCCGATACAACCCCTCGACGATCGCTCACGCCTTGACTTCCGACAAGCGGCGGGCGCGGGCGGCGAGGACCAGCGCCACCGCGTTCATCACCGCGACGTGGACGACGGCGACGACCGCGACGTCCGCCCGGCCGAGCAGCGTCACCGCCACGGTCAGGGCGAGCGCGACGTTGCGCAGGCCGGTGGTCTGGATGAGCGCCGCGGTGCGGGCGGGGGCGATGCCGGCGAGGCGGGCGGCGCCTGTGACGAGGGCGAGGGTCGCGAGGTTCCAGGCGATCGCGGCGGGGGCGACGGCGAGGGCGGCGGGGCCGAGCATCGACCATTGCGCGGTGATCGCGGTCGCCACGATCACTGCGAAGACGAGGCCGGAGGCGCGGCGGAAGACGACGCGGGCGGCGGCGATCGCCTCGGGCCGGCGGGCCGCGGCGGCGATGCCGAGGAGGAGCGGCAGCACGGTGGCGACCAGGATCGCGCCGATGGTGGACCCGAGCGGCAGCACGACGTCGACCCGCGCGTCGGCCCAGGTCGCGAAGGCGAGCCGCGTCCAGAAGGGCACGACGAGCGGTGCCGCGAGGCTGGTCGCAACCGTCACGACCACCGAGAGCGCGACCTCGCCGCGCGCCATCAGCGTCACGAAGTTGGCGGTGACGCCGGCCGGCACGGCGGCGACGAGGACGAGGCCGATCGCGTCGGCGGGGGCGAGGCCGAAGAGCCGGGCGACGAGCAGGGCCACGAGCGGCAGCGCCACGAACTGGGCGAGAAGGCCGAGGGCGACGGCGCGCGGCTCGCGCACCAGGGTCGGGAAGTCGGCGAGCCGCGTCTCGGTGCCGACGACGAACATCAGGAAGGCGAGGCCGAGGGGGATGAGAACGGTCGGCAAGGGCGGGCTCCCGGGTGTTGCGCGGTCGGCTCGAAACGAGAAGAGCCGCCGGATCGCGAGGGGGCGATCGCGGCGGCTCCCGAAGGAGATCCGAGGGGGGATCTCACTTCTTGGGAAGAGCCGAAGCGTAACTCTTCAACGCGTCGGTGGTACCGAGATCGGCGCCGGACTTCATCTCGTTCATCAGCTTCTCGTAGGCGTCGCGGCCGCCTTCGGGCAGGCGATGGGCGATGCCCTGATGGCAGTCGATGCAGGTCTTGCCGGTGTCGATGGCGATCTGGTGCTGCTTGCCGGCCCGGGTCTCCTGCTTGGTGAAGTCCATGTAGTCGAAGCCGTGGCAGTTGCGGCACTCGCGGCTGTCGGTCTTCTTCATCCGCGCCCATTCGTGCTTGGCGAGCTCGATGCGGCGGTCGACGAACTTCTCGCGGGTCCAGATCGACTGGGTGACGAAGTGGCCCCAGAGCTCCTGGGTCGCCTGGATCTTGCGCACGATCTTGTGCTGCCAGTCCTTCGGCACGTGGCAGTCGGGACAGGTGGCGCGCACGCCGGAATGGTTCTGGAAGTGCGGCGTGTTCTTGTACTCGGCGTAGACGTTGTCCTTCATCTCGTGACACGAGATGCAGAACTCCTCGCGATTGGTCATCTCGAGCGCCCAGTTGAAGCCGCCCCAGAAGAGCACGCCGACGGCGAAGCCGACGACGAGCAGGAGGCCGAGGGCGATCGAGCCGGACGGCGACCAGAACAGCCGCCACAGGCGCTTGAGGAAGCCGGGGCGTTCGGCGGGTGAGGTCTCATTGGTCATTTTGGTCGCTCCGAACGTCGGATCGGCGGAGGAGGGTGCCTCGACGCGCGGTCACTTGGTCTGAGACGGCTTGAAGGTGTTCTCGACCAGTTCCTTGGCGTCGGCCTGGGGAACGTGGCACTGGTTGCAGAACCAGCGGGTGCCGGCGACCGTGTCCGTCTGACGGCCGTCGCGATCGAGATAGTGGGTCATCGACAGGGTCGGGGCGCCGTTCTTGGCGGCGTTCGACCAGTCGTGGCACTGCAGGCACTGATTGGCCTTCAGGTCGATCTGGTAGCGATCGATCTGATGCGGGATCAGCGGCGGCTGCTGGCGATAGGCGCGGTCGAAGCGTCCGGAGACGTTCTGGTGCGGCGTGTCGGCCGGCGCGAGGTCGACGATCGGCGAGTTGCCGCGCAGCGACTTGACGTCGCTCGCCTGCTGGCTCGTCGCCGAGCCGATGCCGAAGGCGAGGGCGGCCGCGCCGAGCGCCGCGACGAGCATGAGCTTCCTCATGGTTTTTCTCCCGGTGAGTTCGACCCGGCGGCGAGGACCGCGGTGGTCTCGGATGCGTCGAAACGATGCGTGAAGTGGAAGACGCCGCGGTCGCAGACGTCGATGCAGCGGCCGCAGGTGGTGCAGTCGCGGGACAGGACGACGGGCGAGAGGCCCTTCCGGCCGCCCTCGAGGGCCGGCGAGATGACGTGCGGCTCGGGGCAGACGGCGTAGCAGTCCATGCAGTGGTCGCAGGCCGCGCGCTTCGACGCCGAGACCTTGACCAGCGCGCCCGAGCCCAGGAGCCCGTAGAAGGCGCCGACCGGGCAGAGGTGCGAGCACCAGCCGCGGCGGGCGACGAAGAGATCGAAGACGAAGACCGCGGCGACCAAGGCGAGCGAGGCGGTGGCGCCGAAGACCACGACGCGGAAGGCGTGGGTGATCGGGTTGACCAGCTCGAAGGCGATGGTGCCGGTTGCGCCCGAGACGACGAGGATCATCGCCAGCACGAAGAAGCGGGTCTCGGGTCGCGGCTGCCAGCCCTTGGTCTGGAGGCCGAGCCTCTCGCGGGTCCAGTGCGCCAGATCCGTCACCGGATTGACCGGGCAGACCCAGGCGCAATAGGCGCGGCCGGAGACCAGCGCGTAGAAGGCGACGACGATCGCGGCGCCGAGGATCGCCAGACCTTCCGGCGCATGGCGGGCGGCGAGCATCTGGGCGAGCACCAGCGGATCGGTCAGCGGCAGCACACCGAAGGTCATCGACGAGGCGATGGTGCCCTTGGCGATCCACAGGCCGAAGAGCGGCCCGGTCAGGAACAGGGCGAAGACGGTCGCCTGCGAGAGGCGGCGCAGCAGCAGGAAACGGTTGCGGGCGAGGAAGCCGCGGGTCGAGGCGCCCTTCTGGGCCACGCGGGTCGCGTGGTCGCGGCGGTCGCCGGAAGCCGGGGCAGGGGTGGGGGCGAGCGCGGTCATGGCTTCCACTTCCCCTGCTTCGTCGGATCGATGATCGGCGGCGCGTCGGGGACGCCGGAGGGCGGCGTGACGTCGTCGGGGGCGCGATCGGGGAGGTCCTCGATGCCCTTCACCAGCGGTCCCTGGTTCTTCTTGAATTCCTCCCAGCCGAGCCGGTAGTGACGGCCGAGCTCGCCGCGGGCGACGCGCAGCGGCAGCACCTTGATGGCGGCCTGTTCCAGCACGCAGGACTTCTCGCACTTGCCGCAGCCGGTGCAGTCGGCCGCATGGACGGTCGGGCGGAAGATCGCGTGTTTGCGGGTGCGCGGGTTGGTCTCGACCTCGAGGGTGATCGCCTTGTCGATCACCGGGCAGTCGCGATAGCAGACGTCGCACCTGAGGCCGAGGAAGTTCAGGCAGTTCTCCTCGTCGACGAGGACGGCGGTGCCCATCTTGGCCTTGTTGATGTCGACGAGCGCATGGTCGAGCGCACCGGTCGGACAGGCCTTCACGCAAGGGATGTCCTCGCACATCTCGCAAGGGATCTCGCGAGCGACGAAGAAGGGCGTGCCGGAGGCGACGTGGTCGCCGAGATCGGCGAGCTTCAGCGTCTTGTAGGGGCAGGCGCGGACGCACAGGCCGCAGCGCGAGCAGGCGGCGAGGAAGGCGCGTTCGTCGGCGAGCGCGCCCGGCGGGCGGATCGCCTGGGTCGGCATGGCCTCGGCGGAACGCTGATGGGTCGCGAGCAGCGCGCCGGCCACGCCGACGCCGGCGATCCCGCGCGCGGCGGTCTCGAGGACCTTCCGGCGTTCGGGGCTCCGGAGCCCTTGGGATCTCTGTGGCGTGCGGGACATTGGGGGCGTGCTCTGCTCTCGGGGCTCGATCCGGGGCGGGAGACCCGCCCCGGAATGGCGTTGCGACATCGGCGCGTCAGGCGCGCTCGACCTTGCAGGCGCATTTCTTGTAGTCGGTCTCCTTCGACAGCGGGCAGGTCGCGTCGAGGGTGAGCTTGTTGACGAGCTGGCCTTCGTCGAACCACGGGAAGAACACGACGCCCTTCGGCGGCTTGTTGCGTCCGCGGGTCTCGACGCGGCTCGTCACCTCGCCGCGACGGGTGGAGATGCGGATCTCCTGGCCGCGGCGCAGGCCCAGCGCCATGGCGTCGTCGGGGTGCATGAAGACGACGGCGTTGGGGAAGGACTTGTAGAGTTCCGGCACGCGGCGGGTCATCGAACCCGAATGCCAGTGCTCGAGCACGCGGCCGGTGACCAGCCACAGCGGCCAATCCTTGTCCGGGCTCTCGGCGGCGGGCTCGTAGGGGGCGAAGATGATCTTCGCCCTGCCGTCCTTGTAGCCGTAGAACTTCACGCCCTCGCCCTGCTTGACGTAGGGGTCGTAGCCTTCGCGGAAGCGCCAGTTGGTCTCCTTGCCGTCGACCACCGGCCACTTCAGGCCGCGGGCCTTGTGGTAGGTGTCGAAGGGCGCGAGGTCGTGCGCGTGGCCGCGGCCGAAGCTCGCGTATTCCTCGAACAGGCCCTTCTGCAGGTAGAAGCCGAAGTCCTTCGATTCCTGGTTCTCGAAGCCCTCGTAGGTCTCAGAGACCGGGTACTTGTCGACTTGGCCGTTCTTGAACAGCACCTCGTAGAGGGTCTTGCCGGCGAGTTCGGGCTTCTTGGCGATGAGGTCGGCGGGCCAGACCTCCTCGACCTTGAAGCGCTTGGAGAATTCGACGACCTGCCAGAGATCGGAGCGGGATTCGCCCGGGCCGGTCACCTGCTGGCGCCAGAACTGGGTGCGACGCTCGGCGTTGCCGTAGGCGCCTTCCTTCTCCACCCACATGGCGGTGGGCAGGATCAGGTCGGCGGAGAGCGCCGTCACCGTCGGATAGGGGTCGGACACGACGATGAAGTTCGCCGGGTTGCGATAGCCCGGGTAGCCTTCCTCGTTCATGTTCGGGGCGGCCTGCATGTTGTTGGTGCACTGGACCCAGTAGGCGTTCAGCGTCCCGTCCTTCAGCGCCCGGTTCTGGGCGACGGCGTGCAGACCGACCTTCTCGGGAATGGTGCCTTCCGGCAGCTTCCAGATGGCTTCCGCGACCTTGCGGTGCTCGGGATTGGTCACGACCATGTCGGCCGGCAGGCGATGGGAGAAGGTGCCGACCTCGCGGGCGGTGCCGCAGGCCGAGGGCTGGCCGGTCAGCGAGAAGGGCGAGTTGCCCGGCTCGGAGATCTTACCGACGAGCAGATGGACGTTGTACATCAACGAGTTGACCCACGAGCCGCGGGCGTGCTGGTTGAAGCCCATGGTCCACAGGCTCATGACCTTCTTCTTCGGATCGGCGTAGAGCTTGGCCAGCCGCTCGAGCTTCTCGGCCGGAACGCCGGAGAGTTCGGCGACGTATTCGAGCGTGTAGGGCTTCACCAGTTCGGCGTACTGCTCGAAGGTGATCGGCTCCATCTTGCCGGCGTCGACCTTGTGGGAGGCGTTGACGGCCTTTTCTTCCAGCGGATGCTTCGGGCGCAGGCCGTAGCCGATGTCGGTCGCGGTCTTGGTGAAGTTGACGTTCTTCGCGACGAATTCCTTGTTCACCGCCCCGGTCTGGATGATGTGGTTGGCGATGTAGTTGAGGATGGCGAGGTCGGTCTGCGGGTTGAAGATCATCCCGTTGTCGGCGAGCTCGAAGGAGCGGTGCTCGAAGGTCGAGAGCACGTGGACTTCCGAGCCCGGCTTGGTCAGGCGGGTGTTGGTGAGACGCGACCACAGGATCGGGTGCATCTCGGCCATGTTGGAACCCCACAGCACGAAGGCGTCGGCGTGCTCGAGGTCGTCGTAGCAGCCCATCGGCTCGTCGATGCCGAAGGTGCGCATGAAGCCGACCACGGCCGAGGCCATGCAGTGACGGGCGTTGGGGTCGAGGTTGTTGGAGCGGAAGCCGGCCTTGTAGAGCTTGGAGGCGGCATAGCCCTCCCACACCGTCCACTGGCCGGAACCGAACATGCCGACCGCCGACGGGCCCTTGGCCTTCAGCGCGGCCTTCCACTTCTCGGCCATGATGTCGAAGGCCTGGTCCCAGGTGACGGGCGTGAAGTCGCCGTCCTTGTCGAACTTGCCGTTCTTCATGCGCAGCAGCGGCCTGGTCAGCCGGTCCTGGCCGTACATGATCTTCGACAGGAAGTAGCCCTTGATGCAGTTGAGGCCGCGGTTGACCGGGGCTTCCGGGTCACCCTGGGTGGCGACGACTCGGCCGTCGCGGGTGCCGACCAGGACCGAGCAGCCGGTGCCGCAGAAGCGGCAGGGCGCCTTGTCCCAACGGATGCCGGCGTCGCCCACGGGGGCGGCGGCGGCGGGGGCGGCAATGCCGGCCACCGCGGCGGTGGCGGCGGCGGCCTGGGCCTTCAGCACGTCGCGGCGGGTGGTATGGATCGTCATCTTCGGCGACCTCCTCGGGGTCAGTCGGCGGATCGCGGCGGGCTTGCCCGCGATCGGGCTCCGGTCGGCGGTTTCGGATCAGGCGGCGGTGGCCGCCGGTTCTTCGGACGTTTCGGATTCGTGGGCGTGGTAGACGAGCGACGTTCCGATCACGCCGGCGATCTGGTTCATCGCCATCAGGGCATCGGAGGCCCAGCGGCCGTCGGCATCGGTGGCGGTCACCACCAGCCGACCGTCGTCGGTGGCGGCATGGACATCGACGCCGGCCATGCTCGCGAGCGCGGCGGAGACGTCGGCGACGTTGTCCGGCAACGCATGGACGAGGACACCGATCACGTTCATGCGGGGACTCCTTCGGAAACGGTGGCGGGCGCGATGGTGATCGCGGCGACCGGGCAGGGGGCGACGCAGGCGCCGCACCCGGTGCAGGTCGCCTCGTCGACGAGCGGCAGGAAGCGGCCGTCGGCGATGGGCACGAACCGCAGCGCCGCGGTCGGACAGGCATCGCCGCAGGAGCGGCAGTGGACCCCGCCGACGGCGAGGCAGCGGCCGGAGATCTCGGCGAGCAACGTCCAGGGGCGGCCGCCCTCGGTGACGATGGCGCCGGCCGGGCAGGCCTTGGCGCAGGCGTCGCAGAAGGTGCATTCGCCGTGGGCGAAGGACAGGATCGGCCGGTGATCACGATCGAGACGGATCACCTTCTCGGGGCAGGCGAAGGCACAGGCGGCGCAACCGTCGCAGCGCGTCGCGAAGAGCGCCTCCTCGACCGCGCCGGGTGGGCGCAGGGCAGTGGCGATCGCCGGCCGGGCGAGGCGCCCGCGCAGCAGATCACGACGTTGCAGACCGACGGACATGTGTTTCCCCTCGAAAACGAGCGGAAGATGACGTCGGGGCCGGTCGCGGCTCTTGATTTCGGGTAAGGGGTGCGGGTTCTTCCCGCTTCGGTCGAATACGGATGCCGGCGGATTCGCGCCGTTTCCGATCAGCTGCGACGGGATACCGCGCCGCCGCTCACCTCGAACTGCGACGCGCGGTCGCCGAGGCCGGCGAAGGCGCTCGCATCCGTCCCGGTCATCCAGCACTGCGCGCCGAGCGCCTCCAGCACGTCGAAGAGCTGGGCGCGGCGGACGGGATCGAGATGGGCGGCGATCTCGTCGAGGAGGAGGAGCGGTGCCCGGCCGGCGGTCTCGCCGACGAGGCGGGCATGGGCCAGCACCAGACCGAGCAGCAGCGCCTTCTGCTCGCCGGTCGAGGAGAGATGCGCCGGCATCGCCTTCGGTCCGTGGCGGACGACGAGATCGGCACGATGCGGCCCGTCGAGGGTGCGGCCGGCGGCACGGTCGCGGCGGCGGCTGTCGCGCAGGCGGGCGCGGAACGTGTCCTCGGCCTCGGCGGAAGGACCGCCGCGGGCGACCAGCGCCTCGATCTCGCCCTCCAGCGCCAGTTCGGCATGGGGGAAGGGGGCATCGGCCCGCGTCGCCTCGATCAGCCGTTCGAGACAGGAGACCGTCTCGACCCGGGCGGAGGCGACGGCGACGCCGAGTTCGGCCATCTGTTCCTCGATCGCGGCGATCCAGTCGAGGTCGAGGCGTTCGTCCTCGAGCAACCGGTTCCGCCCGCGCATGGCGCGCTCGTAGGCCGAGACGCGGGCGCCGTGGCCGGGATCGACGGCGAGCACCAGCCGATCGAGGAAGCGACGGCGGTCGCCGGCGGGGCCGGAGAAGAGCCCGTCCATCGCCGGGGTCAGCCACAGCACGCGGCAGTGTTCGAGGAGATCGTCGGCGGATTTGGCCTGCGTACCGTCGATGCGGACGCGGCGCTGGCGGGTCTCGTCCTCGCCCGGTGTGGCCTCGGCGCCGGTGCCGAGGCGGACCTCGCCGTCGGGGCCTTCGAGGCGGGCGAAGACCGACCAGGATCCGGCGCCGCCGAGGCGGGCCATCTCGTCGAGGCGGGCGCGACGGAAGCCGCGACCGGGCGTCATCAGCGACAGCGCCTCGAGCAGATTGGTCTTGCCGGCGCCGTTCTCACCGGTCAGCACGACGTGGCGGGTGTCGCAGGTGAGCGTCAGGCCGGCATAGTTGCGGAAGTCGGTCAGCCGCAGATCGACGACCGCGACGCGGGGGGCGGCGCGGGCGGCCGGCGGTTCCACCGGCGGGGTGATCTGGGCGAGCGCTTCGGTCAAAGGCGGAACACGGCTTCGGCGGCCGAGCGCGAGGCGCGGCGCTTGCCGACCTCGGTCTCGAGCCGCTCGATCTCGGCGCGCAGGATCGCGATGCGCTCCTCGAGCTCCTCGGCCGAGACCAGCGACACGTCCTGCCCGATCTCGTGGGCGAGCTTCTTCTTCACGGGTTCGTCGTCGATGAAGGCCATGGCCGGATCCGTCTTGGCGCCGGCGGGAGAGGCCGGTTCGCGCGACTCAGTATAGAACTCGACCGGCGGCACGCCAAACCGGGTCGCCCGAACACGTCGGAGAACGCATGCCCGAGGTCGTCGTCTACATCGCCCATTCGGTCGACGGCTTCATCGCCGATCGCGACGGCGGCATCGGCTGGCTGAAGCCCTTCGAGGCGGTCGACTACGGCTACGACGCCTTCGCCGCGCGGATCGACGCGGTGGTGATGGGGTCGGCGACCTATCGCGACTGCCGACGTTTCCCCGATTGGCCCTATGCGGGCAAGGCGGCCTTCGTCATGACCAAGTCGGGGCGGATCGACGAGGACGGGCTCGCCGTCTTCGACGACCGCACGGCGGTCGAGATCGCCATCGACTGCGAACGCTCGGGGTTCCGGCGGATCTGGGTGGTGGGCGGCGGCGGGCCGATCCGCGCCTTCCTCGACGCCGGCCTCGTCAAGCGCCTGCATCTCTTCCAGATTCCGATCCTGCTCGGCGGCGGCGTGCCGCTGTGGGTCGGCGGGCGCAAGAGCTGGGCGACGGCGCCCGAACGCGTGACCGTGCACGCCAACGGCGTGGTCGAGAGCGTGCTCGGGGTCGGGGCGATCAATCCTTCGCGCAAGTGACAGCGAGGGGGCGACGGACTAGGGTCGGGCGGTTCTTCGACGAGGGAGAAACGCCATGCCCGCACCGCGCGCCCCCGCCTTCGATCCCTTCGACGTACCGGAATCGAACGCTTCCGCCGTTCCGCCGCCGCACGACGCGCCCAACCGCAAGCGCTGGTATCGCCGTCTCGGCGAACACGCCGGCATCACCCGATTCGGCGTCAACCTCGTGCGCATCGCGCCGGGCGGCCAGTCGTCGTTCCGCCACTGGCACACCGAGCAGGACGAGTTCGTCTGGGTGCTCGAGGGCGAGGTGGTGCTGGTGACCGACGCCGGCGAGCAGGTGCTGAAGCCCGGCGCCTGCGCCGGCTTCCCGCATGCGACCGGCGACGGTCACCAGTTCCTCAACCGCTCGGCCGAGGACGTGCTGATCCTGGTGGTCGGCGATCGCACACCCGGCGATGCGGTCGGCTATCCCGACGACGATCTGGCGGCGAATTTCGTCGACGGTCGCTTCGTCTTCACCCGCAAGGACGGCTCGCCGCTGTGACGCGGCGTGGCCCCGAGAGGTCCTCCATGATCGACATTCCCGCCACGCAGACCGTCGTCGCCATTCCCGAACCCGGCGGACCGGAGGCGCTCGTGCTCGAAACCCGGCCGGTGCCGGCGCCGGGGCCGGGCGAGGTGCTGGTGAAGGTGGCCGCGGCCGGCGTCAACCGGCCCGACGTGCTGCAGCGCGAGGGCGGCTATCCGCCGCCGAAGGGCGCCTCCGACATCCCCGGCCTCGAGATCGCCGGTACCGTCGCGGCCCTCGGCGCGGGCGTGACGGGGCTCGCGGTCGGCGACGCGGTGGTGGCGCTGCTCCAGGGTGGCGGTTACGCCGAATGGGCTGCTGTCGACGCGCGTTGCGTCCTGCCGCTGCCCAAGGGGCTGTCGATGGTCGAGGGCGCGAGCCTGCCGGAGACGGTCTTCACCGTGTGGTCGAACGTCTTCGACCGGGCGGGGCTGAAGGCCGGCGAGGTCTTCCTCGTCCACGGCGGCACCTCGGGCATCGGCGTCGCGGCGATCCAGTTGGCCAGGGCCTTCGGCGCCACGGTGATCGCCACGGCGAGCGGGGCGGAGAAGTGCGCGCGCTGTCGCGCGCTCGGCGCCGATCTGGCGATCGACTATCGCGACCAGGACTTCGTCAAGGAGGTCAAGGACTTCACCCAGGGTCACGGGGCCGACGTGATCCTCGACATGGTCGGCGGCGACTACATCGAGCGCAACCACGAGGCCGCGGCGGTGGAAGGGCGGATCGTCCAGATCGCCTTCCTGCGCGGCTCGAAGGTGACGCTCAACTTCATGCGGGTGATGCTGAAGCGTCTCACCCACACCGGCTCGACGCTGCGCGCCCGCGACGCCGCCTTCAAGGGCGCGATCGCCGAGGCGCTGCGCCAGAAGGTCTGGCCGCTGGTCGAGGCGGGGGCGGTGAGGCCGGTGATCGATTCGACCTTTCCGCTCGCGCAAGTGGTCGAGGCGCACCGGCGGATGGAGACCAACGCCCACGTCGGCAAGATCGTGCTGACGGTCGGGTGAGGCAGGACGGGGCGCGAACCGATGATTTGCACCATGCATCGTTTCGCGCTATGAACGCGCATCCCCTTTCATGGTGACAGTTCCGCTTCCCCCCGCCGGCCGGCCGGGAGAAGCCTCGAGGAAGGTCCATCCGATGGCGACCCCGACCAATACGCCTCTCATGCCCAAGGCCACCGCCGTGTGGCTGGTGGAGAACACCGCGCTCTCCTTCGACCAGATCGCCGCCTTCTGCCGGCTGCATCCGCTCGAGGTGAAGGCCATCGCCGACGGCGAGGCGGCGCAGGGCATCAAGGGTCTCGACCCGCTGATCACCGGCCAGCTCACCCGCGAGGAGATCGATCGCGCGGTCAAGGATCCGGCGCATCGCCTCAAGCTCGCCGATCCGAAGGTGCGCGTGCCGGAAGCCAAGCGTCGCGGTCCGCGCTACACGCCGGTGTCGCGCCGTCACGATCGCCCCAACGCGATCCTGTGGCTGCTGCGCAATCATCCCGAGCTCAAGGACGCGGCGATCATGCGCCTCGTCGGCACCACCAAGACGACGATCCAGCAGATTCGCGAGCGCACCCACTGGAACGCCGCCAATCTCGCTCCGTCCGATCCGGTGACGCTCGGCCTCTGCTCGCAGCTCGAGCTCGACCTCGAGGTCGAGAAGGCGGCGAAGTCGATGCCGATCCGCGAGGCCGGCGATCCGGGCGCGGCGACGCTGCTGTCGGTCGACGAGACGGTGACGCCGGATGCGCTCGAGGGCGCCGGCAACTACGGCTCGGGCATCCGCGGCGAGGGCCGAGAGGACGAACTCGACGCCGACAAGATCTTCGCCAAGCTCAAGTCGATGAAGGGCCCGGAAGAGGCCGAAGACGACGAGATCTGACGGCGACGTCATGGACAAAAAAAGAGCCCGGGTGGAGCGATCCACCCGGGCTCTTTTTGTCTTCGAGGTCGAGATGGGCGGCCCATTCGGCCGCTGCTTTTCTGGCTTCGCGCCGCTTCACTCCGCCGCGCGGGGCGCCGTCGCTTCGTCGCGGTCGATCAGGCGGCCGGCGAGCACGATCTTGCAGGGCGCGACGTCGGGTCGTTCGAGGCGGCGGAAGAGCAGGTCCATCGCCGAGCGGCCGATCTCCTCGACCGGCTGTTCGATGACGGTCAGGCCGCGGCCGATCATCTCGGTCCACATCTCGTTGTCGAAACCGGCGAGGACGACGTCGTCGTCGATCGCGAGACCGGCACTGCGGACGGCGCGGGCCATGCCCAGCACGATCTGACCGTTGGAGCCGACGAAGGCGTCGGGGCGGTCGGGTTCGGTCAGCCAGCGGGCGAGTTCACGCTCGGAGGCTTCCGCCGAGGGTTCGATCATCCGTGCCTCGGGCGCCAGACCGTGGGCGAGCATGGCGGCGGCATAGCCGCGATGGCGCTCCTGGGCGGTCGACGAGGTGTTGCCGAAGAGGCCGCCGATGCGGCGATGACCGCGACCCAGGAGATGCGAGATCAGCGTGTCGACGGCGGCGGAGTTGTCGATGACGACGGAATCGTGCGCGCCGGTCGGACCGGCGCGGTCGACCAGCACGACGGGGAAGTCGAAGGTCATGGTCTCCAGCCGATCGGCGGTCGCCCGCGTCGGGGCGATGATCAGACCGGTGATCCGCTCTTCCTGCATCAGCCGCAGATACATCGCCTCGCGGGTCGGGTTCTCGTCGGTGTTGCAGAGGACGACCCGCATGTCGGCGCGATAGGCGGCGTCCTCCACCGCGCGCGACAGCGAGGTGAAGAACGGATTGCGGATGTCGGAGACGATCAGACCGATCGTGCGCGAGGCGCGGGTGCGCAGGCGGCGGGCGGAGAGATTGGGGCGGTAACCGGTCTCGCGGACGGCGGCCTCGACGCGCTCGCGCGTCTCGCGACTGGCAGGACCGCCGGTCAGCACGCGCGACACGGTGGCGGGCGAGACGCCGGCGCGGGTCGCGACGTCGCGGATGCCCACGACATGGTGGCTCGCGGCATTGGGCGTGCCCGCGGCGTTGGGTGAAAACGTTTCCATCCAAAATTCATAACTCATCCCCATCTTTTTACGCAATACGCATTTGTGCGCCGTTTACAGCGCCAGGGACAAAGGTCTTTATGCGCGATCGAGAAATGAAATCGTTTTCAGTCCGTACCTGCGATCGAGGATGATCCCATGGCGTCCGGCTCCAGCCTTCTCTCCGTCGACCGGGTGCGTCGCACTCGGGCTCCCGCGTCCAAGGTGGCGGCGATCCGCGAAGCGGCGCAGCTGCTCGTGGCGAGCGGCCGCATCGATCCCGCCTATGTCGAATCCATGCTGCGTCGCGAGCAGGTGGCCGACACCTATCTCGGCCGCGGCGTCGCGATCCCCCACGGCATGGTCGAGGACCGCGCGCTGATCCGCGACAACGGCCTCGCCATTCTCCAGATTCCCGAGGGCGTGACCTGGAACGACGGCCAGACCGTCCGCCTCGTCGTCGCCATCGCCGCCCAGTCGGATGCCCACATCTCGATCCTGCGCCGTCTGACCCGGCTCCTGCAGGACGAGGCGGCGCTCGAGGCGGTGATCGCGGCCGAGGATCCGTCCGCGGTCATCACCGCGCTCGGCGAGACGCCCGCCGCGGCCGCCCCCGCCGCGCCGGCGAGCGACCTCGCCGAGAAGTTCGAATGGGTCTGCGACTATCCGAACGGTCTCCATGCCCGTCCGGCGGCCCATTGGATCGAGACGGCGCGCCGCCAGAAGGCGCGCGTCCAGGTCCGCTCCGGCGACGTCGTCGCCGATCCGCGCAATCTCGTCTCCCTGCTCCAGCTCGGCCTGCGCGACGGCGAGACCGTCGTCGTCTCGGCCGAGGGCGAAGGCGCCGCCGAGGCGCTCGCCGCGATGAAGGCCGCCATCGTCGCGTTGACCGCCCAGGAAAAGGCCGATGCCGCCAAGGCCGCCGCCAAGGCCGCGGTCGTCGGTGGCTGGACGCCGCCGTCGGCGCTGCCGGCGCTGCCGGGCATCTCGGCCTCGCCGGGTCTGGCGATCGGTCGCGTCCACGTGCTGCGGGCGGCGGAGATCGTCGTGCCGGACGTGCCGGTCGATCTGGTCGAAGGCGGCGGCGCGCTCGATCGCGCCCTCGACACCACCCGCCAGAAGCTCGCGGCGATCGCCGACGACACCCGCCGCCGTCTCGGCGGGGCTGAGGCCGCCATCTTCGAGGCGCAGGGCGAATTCCTCGCCGACACCGATCTCGTCACCGCCGCCTGCCGCCTGATGGTCGAAGGCCACGGCGCCGCGTGGTCGTGGCATCAGGCGGTCGAACGCACCGCCGCCTCGCTCGCCGCTCTCGGCAATCCTCTGTTGGCCGCCCGTGCGGTCGATCTGCGCGACGTCGGTCGCCGCGTCCTGCTCGAACTCGCCCCCGAGCTGGAAGCGGCGACCGCCGCCGTCGCCTTCGACGGCCCGGTGATCCTGGTCGCCGACGATCTCACCCCGTCCGACACCGCCGGTCTCGACACCGCCCGCGTCGTCGGCCTCGTCACCGCCCGTGGCGGTCCGACCTCGCACACCGCGATCCTCGCCCGCACCCTGGGTCTTCCGGCGATCGTCGCGGCCGGCGATGCCGCGCTCGATCTCGCCGAAGGCGTCGAGGCGATCATCGACGGTGGCGGCGCCCGCCTCTGGCTCCAGCCCGATGCGGTTTCGCTGGAAGCGGCGCGCGCCCGGATCGCGGCCGATGCCGCCAAGCGTTCGCGCGAGGCCGAGGATCGTGCCGCGCCGGCCACCACCACGGACGGGCGTCGCTTCGAGATCGCCGCCAACGTCAACACGCCCGATCAGGTCGGCATGGCGATCGACCTCGGCGCCGAGGGGGTCGGCCTGATGCGGACGGAATTCCTCTTCCTCGAGCGCGGCGCCACGCCGAGCGAGGACGAGCAGTACGAGATCTATGCCGCGATGCTCGACGCGCTCGGCGATCGCCCGCTGATCGTGCGCGCCCTCGACATCGGCGGCGACAAGCAGGTCGCCCATCTCGAACTGCCGAAGGAGGAGAACCCCTTCCTCGGCGTGCGCGGCGCGCGTCTCCTGCTGCGCCGGCCCGATCTGATGCTGCCGCAGCTGCGCGCCCTCTACCGCGCCGCCAAGACCGGGCGGAAGCTGCTGATCATGTTCCCGATGATCACCTCGGTCGGCGAAGTCATCGCGCTGCGCGCCGTCTGCGAACGGGTCCGTGCCGAACTCGACGCGCCGGTCGTGCCGATCGGCATCATGGTCGAGGTCCCGGCCGCCGCCCTGATGGCCGACGTCCTCGCCCCGCATGTCGACTTCTTCTCGATCGGCACCAACGACCTCACCCAGTACGCGCTGGCGATCGACCGGCAGCATCCCGATCTCGCCGGCGAGGCCGACAGCCTGCACCCGGCGGTGCTGCGGCTGATCGAACGGACGGTGGCGGGCGCGGAAGCGGCCGGCAAATGGGTCGGCGTGTGCGGCGGCATCGCCGGCGATCCCTTCGGCGCCTCAATCCTCGCCGGTCTCGGAGTCCACGAGCTGTCGATGACCCCGCGCGACGTCGCCGGCGTCAAGGCCCGCATCCGCGCGGCCGCCGTCGCCGAACTGAAGGCGCTGGCCGCAAGGGCGCTCGCCTGCGACAGCGCCGATCAGGTGCGCGCGCTGGAAGGAGCGAAGTCATGACCGACATCGCCCATCCGCTCGCCGTCACCGTGACGCTCAATCCGGCGATCGACCTCACCGTCACCCTCGACCGTTTCGTCGTCGGCACCGTGCAGCGCGCCCGCGCCGCCCTGTCGAACGTCGGCGGCAAGGGCGTCAACGTCGCCGGCTGCCTCGCCGACTGGGGCGTGCCGGTGGCCGCCACCGGCATTCTCGGTCGGGCCAACGACGACGGCTTCACCGAGTTCTTCGCCGCCAAGGGTATCGGCGACCGCTTCGTGCGGACCGCCGGCGAGACCCGCACCAACATCAAGATCGCCAATCTCGCCAACGGCGAGACGACCGACATCAACCTGCCGGGGCTCGAGATCTCGGAAGGCACGTTCGACGCGGTGCGCGCGGCGCTGCTGCGTTCGGTCGTGCCCGGCCGTCCGGTGGTGCTCGCCGGCTCGGTGCCGGAATCGCTTCCCGACGACGCCTGGACGGTGCTCGCCGAGGATCTCGTCAAGCACGGCGCCCGCGTCGTGGTCGACACCTCGGGCGCGCCGCTGGCGCGACTGCTGTCGAGCGGCCTGGCGATCCACGCGGTGAAGCCCAACCGCCACGAGCTCGAGAGCGCCGTCGGTCGGTCGCTCTCCCGCCGCGAGGACCTCGTCGAGGCGGCGCGCATGCTGATCGCTCGCGGCATCGGCCTCGTCGTCGTGTCGCTCGGCGAGGAGGGCGCGCTCTTCGTCACCGCCGAGCGCATGCTCGCGGCGAAACTGCCGCCCAAGACCGTGGTCTCCACCGTCGGCGCCGGCGACAGCATGGTCGCCGGCCTCGTCGCCGGCCTCGTCGAAGGCGCCGATCTCGAGCGCATCGCGCGGCTCGCGGTCGCCTTCCCCGCATCCAAACTCGATCGGATCGGACCCCATCTCGGGCCGAAGGCCGATGTCGAAAAGCTCGCCGACGCCGTCGAGGTGACGTCGCCGGTGGCCTGATCTCCACCAGGAGGAAGAGCGGGGTCGACCCCGCCAGGAGGAACAGATGTCGAAATTCGTGGTCGCCGTAACATCCTGCCCGACGGGCATCGCGCATACGTTCATGGCCGCCGAAGGTGTCGAGAGCGGCGCCAAGGCGCTCGGCTACGAGGTCAAGGTGGAAACCCAGGGCTCTGTCGGTTCGCAGAACGCGCTGACGGCCGAGGAGATCGCCCGCGCCGACCTCGTGATCATCGCCGCCGACACCAACGTCGACCTCGCCCGCTTCGCCGGCAAGCGCGTCTTCTCCTCCTCCACCAAGGCCGCCATCGGCGACGGCAAGGCCCTCGTCCAGAAGGCCTTCGCCGAGGCCACCGTCCAGGGTGCCGCCGCCTCCGCCGCCACGCCGCTCGCCGACCGCGTCGCCGCCGAGAAGGCCGCCCGCTCGGCCGATCGCGCCGGCGTCTACAAGCACCTGATGACCGGCGTCAGCTACATGCTGCCCTTCGTCGTCGCCGGCGGTCTCCTCATCGCCATCGCGTTTGCTCTGGGCGGCATCTACGTCTACCAGCCCGAACATGCCGGCACGCTCGGTCAGGCCCTGTTCCAGATCGGCGCCAAGTCCGGCTTCGCCCTGATGGTGCCGATCCTCGCCGGCTTCATCGCCTATTCGATCGCCGACCGTCCCGGCATCGCCCCCGGTGCCATCGGCGGCATGCTCGCGGGCACCATCGGTGCCGGCTTCCTCGGCGGCATCCTCGCCGGCTTCCTCGCCGGCTACGTCGTCAAGTTCCTCAACGACAACATCAACCTCGGCCGCAATCTCGACGGCTTGAAGCCCGTCCTGATCCTGCCGCTGCTCGGCACCACCATCGTCGGCCTGCTGATGATCTACGTCATCGGCCAGCCGGTCGCCTCGGCGCTGTCGGCGCTGACCGCCTGGCTCAAGGGCATGCAGACCGCCAATGCGGTCGTGCTGGGTGCGATCATCGGTGCGATGATGGCCTTCGACATGGGCGGCCCGGTCAACAAGGCGGCCTATACCTTCGCCACCGGCCTGATCGCCTCGGCCGACAACGCCGTCTACGGCCCGATGGCCGCCGCCATGGCCGCCGGCATGACCCCGCCGCTGGCTCTGGCGCTCGCCACCAAGCTCTTCGCCGACCGCTTCAACGAAGACGAGCGCGAGGCCGGCAACGCCGCCTTCTTCCTCGGCATCTCCTTCATCACCGAGGGCGCGATCCCCTTCGCGGCGAAGGATCCGCTGCGGGTCATCCCGTCGCTGATGGCGGGTTCGGCTCTGGCCGGCATGATCTCGATGGGCGTCGGTGCCGAACTCAAGGTCCCGCACGGCGGCATCTTCGTCCTGCCGATCCCGAACGCCGTCACCCATCTGATGGGCTACGTCATCGCGATCGTCGCCGGCACCGTCCTGTCGGCCGTCATGCTCCGCATCCTCAAGCCCAAGGCGGCGTGAGGACTCCGAGACACGCAGAGCCGGGCGGCGCGTCCGCCCGGTCTCTCGCCAGCCTGCCGGACGGTTCGCCGCCCGGCGGCCTCTCCCGCCGGCTCGGTCGGCCCGGACGCTTCGCACCCCACGCAATTCGTCTTCCCTGCAACGAACCCCCGGAAGGAGTTCGAACGATGGCTCTCGTCTCCCTGCGCCAGCTGCTCGACCATGCCGCCGAGCACGGCTATGCGCTGCCCGCCTTCAACATCAACAACATGGAACAGATGCTCTCGGTCATGGGCGCGGCGGCGGAAGCCGATGCCCCGGTGATCCTGCAGGCGAGCCGCGGCGCCCGTGCCTTCGCCAACGACATCGTCCTGAAGCACCTGATCCAGGCGGCGATCGAACTCTATCCGAAGATCCCGGTGTGCATGCATCAGGATCACGGCAACTCGCCCGAGACCTGCCTCTCGGCCGTCGTCAACGGCTTCTCGTCGGTGATGATGGACGGCTCGCTGATGCCCGACGGCAAGACACCGGCGGACTTCGACCACAACGTCATGATCACCTCCAAGGTGGTCGAGACCTCGCACATGGTCGGCGTCTCGGTCGAAGGCGAACTCGGCGTGCTCGGCTCCCTCGAGACCGGCATGGGCGAGAAGGAGGACGGTCACGGCGCCGAGGGCGTGCTCGACCACTCCCAGCTCCTCACCGATCCCGATCAGGCGGTCGCCTTCGTCAAGGCGACGGGCGTCGACGCGCTCGCCATCGCCATGGGCACCTCGCACGGCGCCTACAAGTTCACCCGCAAGCCCGACGGCGACATCCTGGCCCTTCACGTGGTCAAGGAGATCAACAAGCGCGCGCCGGGTCTGCATCTCGTCATGCACGGCTCGTCGTCGGTGCCGCAGGAACTGCAGGACATCATCAACGCCTACGGCGGCGAGATGCCCCAGACCTTCGGCGTGCCGATCGAGGAGATCCTCGAGGCGTCGCGCCACGGCGTGCGCAAGGTCAACATCGACACCGACTGCCGCATGGCGATCACCGGCCAGATCCGCAAGGTCTTCGCCGAGAAGCCCGGCGAGTTCGACCCGCGCACCTACATGAAGCCCGCCATGGCGGCGATGAAGGCACTGTGCAAGACGCGCTACGAGCAGTTCGGCGCGGCCGGCCAGGCCTCGAAGATCGACCCCGTGCCGCTGTCGGTCATGGCCGCGCGCTACAAGGACGGCTCGCTGCCGCGCGCCGTCGCCTGAGGCGGCCGTCGTCGCTCCGACATCGTCTGTCCGCACCCTGTCCCCGCCGCGTCACCCACGCGGCGGGGATTCGCGTGTCCGGCTGCCGATGCGCGGATGTGAACGGAGATGATGAAAACGTTTTCATCGCGAGCGGCGCGGTTTCTGCATGGCTGGTCGGCGAGATCCGCCACAAATGCTAGGTGCGAATACGCATTGGGGCCGTTCGGGCTCTTCGCCCTCTTGCAGGATGACGTGAAATCGTTTTCATTAGAAGAAAGTCGAAGACGCGACGAAAACGGCGTATCTTCGCGAACATCCGGCGCACGACAGGCGTGCGTCGCCGCGGCCCGGAGGTTCGGGTCGCCGCCGGTGGCGAGAGGCAAAATGCCCGCCCTCGGCGATCCATGAGGAGCCCAGAAATGCCCGTGTCGTCGCTCATCGAACTCGACGCCCTCGTCGCACGCGTGAAGGCCGCCCAGGCGGTCTACGCCACGTTCGACCAGGAGAAGGTGGACGCGATCTTCCGCGCCGCCGCCTTCGCCGCGGCCGATGCCCGCATCCCGCTCGCCATGATGGCGGCCGAGGAGACCGGCATGGGCGTGGTCGAGGACAAGGTGGTGAAGAACCACTTCGCCTCCGAATACATCTACAACGCCTACAAGGACGAGAAGACCTGCGGCATCGTCGCCGAGGACACCGTCGGCGGTACCGTCACCATCGCCGAGCCGATCGGCCTGATCTGCGGCATCGTGCCGACGACCAACCCGACCTCGACCGCGATCTTCAAGTCGCTCATCGCGTTGAAGACCCGCAACGGCATCGTCTTCTCGCCCCATCCGCGCGCCAAGTTCGCCACCTGCGCCGCCGCCAAGCTGGTGCTCGACGCGGCGATCGCCGCAGGCGCCCCTGCCGACATCATCGGCTGGATCGACACGCCCTCGGTCGAGCTCTCCAACGCGCTGATGAAGCATCCGGAGATCAACCTGATCCTGGCGACCGGTGGTCCGGCCATGGTCAAGGCGGCCTATTCGTCGGGCAAGCCGGCGATCGGCGTCGGCGCCGGCAACGCGCCGGTGGTCATCGACGAGCACGCCGACATCAAGCGCGCCGTCGCCTCGATCCTGATGTCCAAGACCTTCGACAACGGCATGATCTGCGCCTCCGAGCAGGCGGTCGTGGCGGTCTCCTCGGTCTACGACGCGGTGCGCGAGCGCTTCTCCACCCACGGCGGCTACATCCTGTCGCCCGACGAGCTGGAGAAGGTGCGTCGCGTGGTGTTCCCGAACGGCCACCTCTCGGCCGACGTGGTCGGCCAGTCGGCGGTCAAGATCGCCGCGCGCGCCGGCGTCACGGTGCCGGCCACCACCAAGGTGCTGATCGGCGAGGTCGAGACCGTCGGCGACGAGGAGCCCTTCGCCCACGAGAAGCTGTCGCCGACGCTGGCGCTCTATCGCCGCGCCGACTTCGCCGCCGCCCTCGACGCCGCGGCCGAACTGGTGGCGCTCGGCGGCATCGGCCACACCTCGGTGCTCTACACCGACCAGGACCGTCATCCCGAGCGGGTGATGGCCTTCGGCGAGCGGATGAAGACCGCCCGCATCCTGATCAACACGCCCTCGTCGCACGGCGGCATCGGCGATCTCTACAACTTCAACCTGGCGCCGTCGCTGACGCTCGGGTGCGGCTCGTGGGGTGGCAACTCCATCTCCGACAACGTCGGGCCGAAGCACCTGATCAACAAGAAGACGGTGGCGAAGCGGGCCGAGAACATGCTCTGGCACAAGCTCCCCAAGTCGATCTACTTCCGTCGCGGCGCGATCGTCGAGGCTATGAAGGATCTCGAGGGCAAGAAGCGCGCGCTTCTGGTCACCGATCGCTTCCTGTTCCAGACCGGCATGGCCGACGAGATCATCGGCCTCCTGAAGAAGAACGGCATCGAGGTCGAGGTCTTCGCCGACGTCGAGGCCGATCCGACCCTGACCGCGGTGAAGAAGGGTGCCGAGCGTGCGGCCGCCTTCAAGCCCGACCTGATCGTCGCCTTCGGCGGCGGCTCGCCGATGGACGCCGCCAAGATCATCTGGGTGATGTACGAGCACCCCGACGTCCACTTCGAGGACCTCGCCCTGCGCTTCATGGACATCCGCAAGCGCATCTACAAGTTCCCGAAGATGGGCGTGAAGGCCGAGATGGTCGCCATCCCGACGACCTCGGGCACCGGCTCGGAGGTCACTCCCTTCGCCGTCGTCACCGACGACACCAAGGGCATGAAGTATCCGCTCGCCGACTACGAGATCACCCCGACGATGGCGGTCGTCGACGCCAACTTCGTGATGAACCTCCCGAAGTCGCTCACCGCCTTCGGCGGCATCGACGCGGTGACCCATGCGCTCGAGGCCTATGTCTCGGTGATGGCCAACGAGTTCTCCGACGGTCAGGCGCTGCAGGCGCTGAAGCTGCTGAAGGACTATCTGCCGGCCTCCTACACCGAGGGCGCGGCCAACGCGGTGGCGCGTGAGAAGGTGCATTCGGGTGCCACCATCGCCGGCGTCGCCTTCGCCAACGCCTTCCTCGGCGTCTGCCACTCGATGGCGCACAAGCTGGGTGCGACCTTCCATCTGCCGCACGGCCTCGCCAACGCGCTCTTGATCTCCAACGTCATCCGCTTCAACGCGGTCGACAACCCGACCAAGCAGACCGCTTTCTCGCAGTACGACCGGCCGCAGGCCCGTCGCCGCTATGCCGAGATCGCCGATCACCTCGGCCTGACCGAGGCGGGCGACCGCACCGGCGCCAAGGTCGAGAAGCTGGTCGCCTGGGTGGACGGCCTCAAGGCCCACCTCGGCATCCAGCCGTCGATCCAGGCGGCGGGCGTGGCGGAGGCCGACTTCCTGGCCGCCGTCAAGAAGATCGCGGTCGAGGCCTTCGACGATCAGTGCACCGGCGCCAACCCGCGCTTCCCGCTGATCTCCGAGCTCGAGAGCCTGCTGCTCGCCAGCTACTACGGCCGCCCCTACGTCGAGGCCCCGGAAGTCATCGCCGCCAAGCCGGCGGTGATCGCCTCCGAACCGGCGCCGAAGAAGGGTGGCCGCAAGGCGGCCGAATGAGAACCGTGTCCCCGTCGGCCGCACCGGCCCATTCGCCCCAGGGTGCGGGTCCGGTCGGCGGGGATGCGTGCCCCCTCGCATCCTCGATTTTTCCGTCCCTCGCCGGGACATGCTGATCTCTCAGGAGGAATTTCCATGGCTGTTCGTGTCGCCATCAACGGTTTCGGTCGCATCGGTCGCAACGTGCTCCGCGCCATCGTCGAGTCCGGCCGGACCGACATCGAGGTCGTCGCCATCAACGACCTCGGCCCGGTCGAGACCAACGCGCACCTCGTGCGCTACGACTCGGTCCACGGTCGCTTTCCCGGCACCGTGACGGTCGCCGGCGACACGATCGACGTCGGCCGCGGCCCGATCAAGGTGACCGCCGTGCGCGATCCCTCGACCCTGCCGTGGAAGGAACTCGGCGTCGACATCGCGCTCGAGTGCACCGGCCTCTTCACCGCCAAGGAGAAGGCCGCCGCGCA
>NZ_JBQUZT010000013.1:0-42236 GCF_056313705.1 Pinisolibacter sp. DMC100
GCCGGACTCGACGATGGCGCGGAGCACGTTGCGACCGATGCGACCGAAACCGTTGATGGCGACACGAACAGCCATGGGAGTTCTCCTCTCGAATGATCAGCCGGCCGACCGGAGGGCCCGATCGGCACTCGAACGTCTTGCGAGCGGGCCTCGACGTCCGTCACGCGGTCGGGCGAGGAGGGACCACTCGGACCGGGCGCCCTTGGGGCCACTGGGGGCCGGGCGGCACCGGGAATTCTTGCCTCCGGAGACGATCGTGCATCCCATGGGGGTGCACCGGCCGGGATCGAACCCGAAATCGAGGACGGGGCACTCGTAGCAGGTCGGTCGGGGGTGTCAATCCGAACCATTCCGCCCTTGCGGTCGCGCGCGACGCTGCAAGCGGCGGTGCGCGGGCGGCAACCGGATGTGCAGGGCGGGGAAAGCACCGAAACGACGGAGCGATCGCATTGACCCGACCTTCGCGGGAAGCCTAAATTCCGGCCGAGACGGCCTCGCGACGAATCGCGCGGGCCGCGATCGGTCGAGGCGATCGATCCCGCGTCGGGCGGATGTTCCGCACGCGGTTTCCACGGAGTTCGAAGCGTGCCTCCGGCCGGACGGACGGGGCGCGCGCACCGCTTGGCCGCATCCGGGACGGCGTCCGGAGGCGGCATCGTGACGGCGCATCGCGTCATCGATCGGGCGCGACGGCGTCGGTCGCAGGAGGTCGGGATGGTTCAGGCACCCGCCGTCGAGGCGGCGCTCGGTCGGCTGACGGCGGCCCTCGAGATGCTCGAGGCGGCTGTCGAACGCCGTTTCGAGGCGGACCGGACCACGCTCGAGCTCGAGGAAGAGGTGGCGCGGATCGCCGACGACCGCTCTCGCCTCGGCCAGAGCCTCGATCAGGAGAAGGCGCGGGGCAATCTCCTCGAGGAGACCAATCGCGAAGTGTCGCGTCGCCTGGTGGCGGCGATGGAGTCGATCCGCTCCGTTCTCGACGCGCACGGCGGGTGAGGCGAGGCGGCATGGCGCAGGTCAACGTGACCATCAACGGCCGGGTCTACCGGATGGCCTGCGAGGACGGGCAGGAGGGGCACCTCCAGAGCCTCGCCCAGCGGGTGGACGAGATCATCCACGGGCTGCGCGGCTCCTTCGGCGAGATCGGCGACCAGCGGCTGACCGTGATGGCGGCCGTCACGGTGATGGACGATCTGGTCGAGACCCAGCGCCGGTTGAAGAGCCTCGAGGCCGAGAACAGCCTGCTGCGCGAGACCCGCACCGCGGTGATCGAACGGCGCGACGAGGTCGAGATCGAGATCGCCCGGCGGATCGACGAGGCGGCGAGCCGCGTCGTCGCGGTGGCCGAGGCGCTGGGGCGCCGGCGCGCCGAACCGGACGAGACCGACGAGGGCTGAGCCCTTCTGTTGTCCCCCAACGACGGATCGATCGCGTGTCGCTGCAACTCGTCTCCGATCTCGCGGCGGTGCTGGCGCCGTCGCTGGTGCTGACGCTCGCCGGTTTTCTCTGGGGACGCAGCCCGCATCCCTTCGATCAGGCCTTCGTCACTCGGCTCGTCACCCTGGTGGGTGCGCCCTGCCTCGTCTTCTCGGCCCTGACCAAGACGCCGCTGCCGGGGCGCGACGTCGCTTCCATGGTGACGGCGACGACCGTCTGCCTCGCCGTCTTCGCGCTCGCCGGCACGGCGGCACTCCTCGCGCTGCGGCTGAGGCTGCGCACCCATCTGCCGGCCGTGGTCTTTCCCAACATCGGCAACATGGGGCTGCCGATCTGCTTCTTCGCCTTCGGCGAACGGGGACTGACGCTGGCGACGATCTTCTTCGCCATCACCTCGGTGTTCCAGTTCACCGTCGGCCCGGCGATCGCCTCGGGCAGGCCCACGCCGGCGATGCTGCTGAAGGTGCCCTTCATCCACGCGGTGTGGATCTCGCTCCTCGTCGGCGGGCTGGGGCTGGCGATCCCGCCATGGGTCGCCAACACCGCCTCGCTCGCCGGCGGGGCGACCATCCCGCTGATGCTGCTGGCGCTCGGAGCGGCGCTCGCCCGGCTCGAGGTGGCGGCGCTGCCGCGGGCCTTCGTCGTCTCGGTGCTCCGGATCGGCATCGGCATCGCGACCGGCTTCGCCATCGCCGCCGCCTTCGGCTTCACCGGGGCGGAGCGCGGCGTGCTGGTGGTGCAGAGTTCGATGCCGAGCGCGGTCTTCAACTATCTCTTCGCGCGGATGCACGACAATTCGCCGGAGGAGGTCGCCGGCGTGGTGCTCGGCTCGACGCTGCTCTCCTATACCGCGCTGCCCTTCGTGGTGGCGGCGGTGATGTGAGCCGGCGACAGTGCCCGCACTGGCACTTCGCTGCGCCAAGCCCTATATTCGATCCCGACGAGGCTGCGCGACGCGGCAGGAGTCTGCATCCCCGGGGCCTTATCGATCCTAACGGGAGCTGTCACTGGGGAGGTCCGTGGACTTTCTCATTACGGCGCCCACCTACTTCGTAGGTTTCCCGGGATCGAATTCTCCACCGGTCGAGGTGGCTTCGTCACTCTGCCCCTTTCGTGGCGCCGGTCGCCGAACACGCGGGCACCAACCCCGCCCCGCCGGACCGTCGATGACCGCCACGCCCACAGCCCTCGCTCCCCTCAAGGACACGCTCCGCCGCGCGGCCCTCGCCCGCCGCGACGAGCTCGACGCGGCCTTCCGCATGCGTGCGGCGGAAGCATTGGCGGCCGATCCGGCGACGCCTGCGCTTCCTGCCGGGACCATCGTCGCCGGCTATTTCCCGATCCGCTCGGAGATCGATCCGCGCCCGTTGATGCGGCGGCTCGAGGCGTCCGGCGCGCATCTCGCGCTGCCGGTCGTGTTGGGCGACGGCGAGAGCCTGGTCTTCCGTCTGTGGCGGGAGGGCGAAGCGCTGGAGCGCGCCTCCTTCGGCCTGTCGGTGCCGCCGGCGAGTGCGCCGGTGGTCGATCCCGACGTGCTGCTGGTGCCGCTCGCCGCCTTCGACGGTCTCGGCCACCGCATCGGCTACGGCAAGGGCCATTACGACCGGGCGCTCGCCCGGCTCGACGCGGGCCGTCGCAGGCTGGCGATCGGTCTTGCCTTTTCGACCCAACGGGTGGACGAGGTGCCGGCGGAACCGCACGATCGGCCGCTCGATCTGATCCTCACCGAGGCCGGTGCGATCCGGCCGGCGACCACCGCTTCGGAGTGACCCCATGCGACTTCTCTTTCTCGGCGACGTGGTCGGCAAGGCCGGACGCAAGGCGGTGCTCGAGCGCCTGCCGGGTCTCGTCGACGACCTCGGGCTCGACTTCGTCGTGGTCAATGCCGAGAACGCCGCCGGCGGCTTCGGCATCACCGAGGAGATCGCGCAGGACCTGATCGACGCCGGCGCCGATGCGCTGACGCTCGGCAACCATTCCTGGGATCAGCGCGAGGCGCTGGTCTTCATCGAGCGCCAGCCGCGACTGCTGCGCCCCGCCAACTATCCCGCCGGCACGCCGGGCAAGGGGGCCAATCTCTACATCGCCAGGAACGGCGCGCGGGTGCTGGTGGTCTCGGTGATGGGGCGGATCTACATGGACCCGCTCGACGACCCCTTCGCGGTGGCCGAACGCGAGATCGCCGCCTGTCCGCTCGCCGAGCAGGCCGACGCGATCATCCTCGACGTCCATGCCGAGGCGACCTCCGAGAAGCAGGCGATGGCGCACCATTTCGACGGCCGCGTCTCCCTCGTCGTCGGCACGCACACGCATGTCCCGACGGCGGACTACCAGATCCTGCCCGGAGGCACGGCATTCCAGTCGGATGCCGGCATGTGCGGCGATTACGACAGCGTCATCGGCATGGAGAAGGACGAGCCGATCAACCGCTTCACCACCAAGATCGGCCGCGCCCGTTTCGAGCCGGCCGGCGGCGAGGCGACGGTCTGCGGCCTCTTCGTCGAGACCGACGAGCGCACGGGACTTGCGAAACGGGTCGAGCCGCTGCGTCTGGGCGGGCGATTGTCGCAGGCGATGCCGAAGGCGTGATGCGCGTATTCGGCCCGGCTGGATTTTCGCCGCGCCTCCGCCTATAAGGGCGCACTTTCCGACATTCCCGGGCGTCGGCGGTTCCCGCTCGAGCCCGCACGACCGCGATCGCGAGAGACGACGACCATGGCCGGACATTCACAGTTCAAGAACATCATGCACCGGAAGGGCAAGCAGGACAAAGTCCGCTCCAAGCTCTTCTCCAAGCTCGCCCGCGAAATCACCGTGGCGGCCAAGGACGGCGGCGGCGATCCGGGGATGAACGCCAAGCTGCGTCTCGCCATCCTCAACGCCCGCGCCGAGAACATGCCGAAGGACAACATCGAGCGCGCCATCAAGAAGGCCTCCGGCTCCGACGCCGAGACCTACGAGATGGTCCGCTACGAGGGCTATGGTCCGGGCGGCACGGCGGTCATCGTCGAGACGCTGACCGACAACCGCAACCGCACCGGCGGCAACGTCCGCGCCGCCTTCACCAAGTTCGGCGGCGCGCTGGGCGAGACCAATTCGGTGTCGTTCTCGTTCGACCGGATCGGCGAGATCACCTATCCGGCCTCCGCCGGCAGCGCCGACGCGGTGCTCGAGGCCGCCATCGAGGCGGGTGCCGACGACGTCGTCTCCGACGAGGAGAGCCACGTCATCGTCACCACCTTCGAGGGCCTCTCGGAAGTCTCCAAGGCGCTCGAGGCGACGCTCGGTCAGGCGGAGTCGATCAAGCCCAACTGGCGGCCGCAGAACACCGTTCCGGTCGACGAGGAGAAGGCGACGACGCTGATGAAGCTCATCGGCCAGCTCGAAGACGACGACGACGTGCAGAACGTCTACACCAACTTCGACATCTCCGAAGAAGTGATGGCCAAGCTCGCCGCGATGTGAGCAGGCGGAGCGCGGACGATCTCGGCGGGCGCCGGAGGGAGACCTCCGGCGCCCGTTTTTGTCGACGCGCGTTGACCATCCGCATCATCTACAAGATTATTTCTCCTATACAACCGGTTATTGCAAATGCGCTCAATGTGTGCTGACTTTAAGCCAATTGGCGTGTGATTCCGTCTCTCTTTCAATCGAGGGCAAGAAAGTGCCAACACATCCATATATTTCTGGCCCGGGCAGCGTCGAACAGATGATTGGTCATCTCAGGCGTAACTTCCCATCTGTTGTGACATCCGATACCGTCAAGAAATTCGGGCTCGCACCAAATAATGAAAGCTATGTAATTAATGCTCTTCAGTTTATTGGTGTAATTGATGGGGAATGCAAACGGACGGAAAGCGGTCATGATGTTTTCTTGTTGGGTGAGGATGCCTTTACGTCGGCATTTGAAGGCTTAGTGCGGTCTGCTTATCGCGATTTATTTGATCTGCGTGGCGAAGATGTGTGGAGTTTGAGTCGAAAGGAGCTTACGACGTACTTCAGAACAACAGATAAGACGAGCGAGATTATTGGAGGGCGTCAGGCTGGTCTGTTTCAGGCGTTCGCGTCCATGGCCGGTCATTCTGCTTCGAATGGTTCAAGCGCTCCTGCTCCTGCTAAGTCTCCAAGTCGGCCTAAAGCGGCGAAGTCAAAGCAAGGTTCTGTGAAGGTCCAGGATGTTCCTCCTGTTTATGATGTTAATGATACCGGGGGTGGTGATATTCGCAAAAATATGGCGCTAACGGTTCGTGTTGAAGTCAACCTTCCGGCGAACGGCTCGCAGGAGGTATATGATGCTATATTTAAAAGTATTCGCGCGAACTTACTAGATGGGTGATGATTTTAAGAAATTCGAGCGCATTGTTCGTCTTGCTGGGCGTTTTTGTCTTGCTGACGACGGATTGATCGCGTCTTCTCACCCATTCGACGAGAGGAACATACATTCCGAAATTGGCAGGGTGTCTCGTAAATTGTTCGACAATGGACACTACGCGCAAGCTACATTTGAAGCGTTTAAGCTCCTTGAGAGCGAGGTAAAAATGCTATCGCAGCTTCATTCTTCTGGTTCATCTCTTATGATGTCTGCTTTTTCCGAGACTAATCCCAAAATTAAATTGACAAATTTGGGTACGCAGAGTGAAATAGACGAGCAACTCGGATATAAATTTATATTTTCCGGCGTTATTTCGGCTATTAGAAATCCTCGTGGCCATGAAATCGTTCTTGATACGATAGATGGATGTCTGGATCATTTGTCTATCGCGTCTGTTCTTATGCGACGGCTGGAGGCAAGAGGTGTTTAAATGTGATGTGCTAGATAGATATAGCGCGACTTAATTATCGTGTTTAGTATTTTTATTTTCTTTTATATTTTGTCATTCTGTGTTGATGTCGGCGCCGGCAATCAGGATCTGTCGCCGCCTCTCTCCCGCCTCCCCCTTTGCGAAACGAACCGAGAACATGCTAGCGTCGCGGGCATGACATCGACCGTTCGAATCATCGGCATCGATCCCGGCCTCCAGCGCACCGGCTGGGGGGTGATCGACGTCGCGGGAAACCGCCTCTCCTTCGTCGCCTGCGGCACCATCACCTCGACCGCCAAGGACGAGTTGGCCGGACGCCTCGTGGAGCTGCACGACGGGCTCGCCGCGGTCGTCGCCGACCATGCGCCCGACGAGGCGGCGGTGGAGCACACGTTCGTCAACACCAACCCGACCTCGACGCTGAAGCTCGGTCAGGCGCGCGGCGTGGCGCTGCTGGTGCCGGCCAAGGCGGGGCTGTCGGTCGCCGAATATCAGCCGAACGCCGTCAAGAAGGCGATCGTCGGGGCGGGGCATGCCGACAAGGAGCAGGTCCAGCACATGGTCAGGATCCTGCTGCCCAAGGCGGTGTGGAAGGGGGCGGACGCGGCCGACGCGCTCGCCATCGCCATCTGCCACGCCCACCATCGCCAGACGCTGACGCGCGCCCTGCGGATCGCCGGGGCCTGAGGAGAGATCGATGATCGGCAAGCTCAAGGGCATCGTCGACGAATACGGCGACGACTTCGTCATCCTCGACGTCAACGGCGTCGGCTACGTCTGCTTCTGCTCGAGCCGCACGCTGCAGAACCTGCCCTCGCCGGGCGAGGCGGCGGTGCTGTCGATCGAGACGATCGTGCGCGAGGACATGATCCGCCTCTACGGCTTCGCCGATCTCGAGGAACGCGAATGGTTCCGCATCCTGACGACGGTGCAGGGCGTCGGCACCAAGGTGGCGCTGGCGATCTTGTCGGTGCTCAGGACGAGCGAACTCGCCTCGGCCATCGCGCTGAAGGACGTCACCGCGCTCTGCCGCGCCTCGGGCGTCGGCAAGAAGCTCGCCGAGCGCATCTGTCAGGAGCTGAAGGACAAGACGCCGGGCTTCGCCTCGGTCGATCCGGGCCTCGTCGCGCTCGCCGGCGGCATCGCCGAGAAGACGGCGCCGAAGCCGCTCGCCGATGCAGTCTCCGCCCTGGTCAATCTCGGCTATCCGCAGATCCGGGCGAGTGCCGCGGTGGCGGCCGCTGCCCGCAGCGCCGGCGAGGACGCCACGACCGAGACGCTGATCCGCCTGGGGCTCAAGGAACTGGCGCTGGCGTGAGGGGCCTCAGGTCGGCGCCGGGATGACCACCAGTTCACCGTTCCGCACACCGCGTTCGGCGCGGATCGCCTCGGCGAAGGCGCGGACGGCGGCGACGTCGCCGGAGAGCGCGGCGATCTCCAGGATCTCGCCGCCGGGCAGCGGTTGCTGCAGGCGGGTGGCGCGGACGTCGGTGCGGTCGCGATAGGCGGCGGCGAGCCGCTTGGCGAGTTCGCGGGTCTCGGGATCGAAGACGAAGGTCAGCGAGGCGACGCAGTCACGGCTCTCGCCGACCACCTCGATGCCGCGGGCGAGCCCGGCGCGCGACAGGTCGCGCACCGCTTCCGAGCGATTGGAATAGCCGCGGGTGACCATGAAACGGTCGATCTCGCCCATCAGGTCGTCGTCGAAGGTCAGGGTCACGCGCTGCACGTCGGATCTCCGCTGGCGGACGGGGCGACTCGGCCCGTCGGTCGGGCGCATGGTGGCGCCGAACGGTGGTTTCGTCGATGGCTGGCGACCGTCACGTCGACGCGGGCGACGCTCTCGTCACGGCGCGGCGGCGGAGAGCGCCAGCAGGGCCGGCACCACGGTCGCGATCTCGGCGCGGGCGCCGGCTTCCAGCGCCTTCAGCCAACGTTTCGGGATGGTGCTCGTGCCCCAACGCGCACCCGCCAGCATGCCGGCGATGGCGCCGGTGGTGTCGGCATCGTCGCCGCGGTTGACGGTGGCGACGATGCACGCCTCGAACGACGCGGCGGTGAAGAAGGCGGCGAGCGCCGTCTTCATCGTGTCGACGATGTAGGCGGTCGCCGGCCCGTGGTAGCCGGTGAAGGCGAAGTTGGGGAAGGCCGCGACGAGCGCATCGGCGCGGGCGCGGGCGGCGGCGACGTCGCCGGTCGCGACCAGGATCCGCACCATGTCGATCAGCGCCAGCGTGGCGGCGTCGGAGAGCGGGTGGTTGTGGGTGGTGTGGGCCTGGGCGATGCCCCAGGCGGCGGCGCGGCTCGCGTCTTCGAGATTGGCGAGCGCCACCGGCAGGCAGCGCATGGCGGCGCCGTTGCCGGCGTCACCCTCGGCGAAGGGGCCCTCGACGGTGCCGGCGGTGATGTAGCGGCGGATGCCGCGCCGGCAGGTGTTGCCGACGTCCGGCGGCTTGGAGCGCAGCCAGGCGGCGAATTCCTCGCAGACGTCGATGGCGTCGAAGCCGCCGCGCCGGGTGAGCGAGCGGGCGAGGCAGAGCGACATCTGGGTGTCGTCGGTGACGGCGCCGGCCTTCAGCTTCAGCCAGCCGCCGCCGACGATGTCGCGGTGGACGCCGTACTCCGCCGCGATCTCGCGCGCCGTCATGAACTCGACCGTGGCGCCGAGCGCATCGCCGATCGCGAGCCCGAGGAAGGCGGCATGGGCGCGGTCGGCGATCTCGGGGGAGAGCTGCGTGGTCATGGGGCGATCCTCACCACGAGGTCTCGACGGGATAATCCCCGCCGATCACCAGCCATTCGCCTTCGCCCTTCAACGGGTGGTCGGCGATCAGGCCGGAGAAGAACAGGACCTTCTGCAGCGGCACGCGAGCGGTCAGGATGGTGTCGCCGAAGCAGCCGGCGGTGTCGCGATCGGCGGAGAAGGAGACGAGCGCGTTCATGCGGACGACCGCATGGCGCTTGTCGAGCCGCTGCAGCGCGACGTGTTCGCCGAAGTCGTTGACGCCGCGGTGGAGCGTCAGGTGGCTGACGCCCGGCGCGACGAAACGATGGAGCGCCCACTGGCAGAACTCGTAGAGCAAGTCGAGCTGCGTCATGATCGAGTTCGAATGGAAGCGGCTCGACATCTTCTCCTCGACATAGGTCGTCCAGCGACCGGTGCCGATGCGGGTGATCGGGCCCTTGTGCCAGGTCGGGAAGATGCCGAAACGGCTCTCGACCCAGCCCTTCAGCACGGCGCCCTCGGGCCCGTTGGAATCGAAGCCCCAGCCGGCGACGAGGCGCAGCCAGGAGGAGAGATAGCGTTTCGGCCCACTCTCGGCCCCCTCGCGCTGCTCGCGATCGATGGCGAACATCGCCCGCATGTAGGCGGAGAAGGCGCGGCCGGCCTCCTCGAGGTCCTCGGCGAGGTCGAGCATCTCGAACAGCGGACGGTTCATCTCGACGACGCCGGCGACATGCACCGGGCGCGGCGCCTCGACGAAGGCGACGGTGCCGAGATAGTCCGTCGGCAGACCGACGAGATTGGTGGAATGTCCGATCGTCCGGTCCGTGTTCATTCGCCCCCCTGATGGCCACAGGAGAGCACGGCCGATGACGCGGCGCCAGATCGGGGATGTTGCGATGCGGCGTTTCCCGCCGCATCGCTCGGTCGAAGGATCGGTGTCAGTCCACCGATGGATGGAAGACGCGGATGCGATGGCCGTCGGGGTCGAGGGCGGTGAAGGTGCGGCCGAAGTCCATGGCGGTCGGCGCCTGCGCGATCGTCAGTCCGCGCGCGGCCCAGTCGGCATGCGTGGCGTCGACCGCGTCGTCGGAGGCGACCCTGACGGCGATCTCGCCGCCGCCGCCGAGGTGGGAGGCCGCGGGCCGGGCGCCGTCGGCGCGCCACAGGCCGAGCGCCAGACCGCCGGCGAGCGGCAGCATGGCGAAGGTGTCGGAGATGTCGATCGTCTCGCGGCCGAGGAGGTCGCACCAGAAGGCGGCGGAGCGGCGGACGTCGGAGACGTAGAGGATCAGCAGGCCGGGGGTGATGGTGGTCTCGGTTTCGGTCGTCATGGTGTCACCTCGTGTTGGAAAGGACGAGCCACCATGCGACGGGCTGCCGACAGTTTCCGTCAGCAGTCTGCACTTCCTCATTTTGGTGAGCCGATGCCTTCGGCACGGCGCCATTCGGCGACGAGGGTGCGGCGGCGGCGCGGCGGACGCGCCTCCTCGATCGTCGCCGTCACCATGCGGTCGACACGGAAATGGCGGAAGGCGCCGCGCGTCTCGCACCAGGCGGCGAGCACCCGCGTCTCCTCCATGAAGCCGAGGGCGACCGGCCAGACGACGCGGCGGGTCTCGCGGCCCTCGGCGTCGCGGTAGACGAGGGCGAGTTTCCTCTCTTCGCGCAGGGCGCGGCGCAGCTCGGCGAGGTCGACGACTTCCGGCGGATGCGCGCGTTTGGTGGGGACGAGCAGCGTCGGCTCGTCGAGCGCGGCGCGGCGGTCGGCCGGCAGGACGGCGGCGATCTTGGCGATGGCGTCGCGGGCGGCCAGCGCGAGGCGCGCGTCGGTCTGGGCGGCGACCCAGCGCGAGCCGAGCATCAAGGCCTCGATCTCCTCGTCGCGGAACATCAGCGGCGGCAGCAGGAAGCCGGAGCGCAGCAGGTAGCCGACGCCGGCCTCGCCCTCGATGTCGGCGCCCTCGCCGACGAGCGTCGCCACGTCGCGATAGACGGTGCGCAGCGACACGCCGAGTTCGGCCGCCAGTTCCGCCCCCGTCACCGGGGTGCGGCGACGACGCAGCGCCTGGACGAGGGCGAGGAGGCGGGCGGCGCGCGACATGGGTGGGCTCACGCCGTCCGGTCGATCACTCGACCGGCCAGCCGAAGGCGATGGAATCGACGATCGGCTTGGCGGCCTTCATCTTCGGATCGTTGGAGGCGAATTCGCGATCGCCGGCAACCGCGCTCGCCGCCTTGTCGGGAACGCCCGCCGGCAGGGCGAAACGCACCGAGACGATGCAGCCGCCCGGCGCCGGCTTGTCGAGCTCGCCGCCCTTCCAGTCGGTGACCGAGCCGCCGTAGTCCCAGTCGAAGCCGGAGAGCGCGAAGGGCTTGCCGTTGAGCTTCTCGACCTCGGCGATCGTGAGACCGGGGCGGACGCCGTTCTGGGCGCCGACCTTGTTGTCGTGGGCCGGGCGCACCGAGGAGAGCTTCTCGCGCTTCTTGTCGTCGGCCCAGAAGAACTCGAGCCGCTTCTTGGCGTCCTTGGGATAGAGGACGGTGGCGCCGATCTTCTCGCCCTCGGCGCCGTCGACCTGCTTCCAGACGACGTTGTCCTTGCCGAAGGCGGCGACGAGCTTGGCATGGGACGTGTCCGCGCCGAGCGGGCCGGTGCAGGAGAGGACCGGCGCGGCGGCTTCCTGAGCGGCGGCGGGTGCGGCGAGGGCGAGGATCGAGGCGAGGGCGGAAGCCGGGGCGGAAAGCCGGGCAAAGAGGGGCATCGTCGCGTCTCCTTGGGGATGCGTTCGGGCGATCCTACACCGGAACGGCGATGCGGGAGGGGGCGAATCCGTCGCGGCGGTGGAAAGTTCCGCGTCGGCGCGCCGAGGGCGGGGGCAGGGCGCGCGCCTCTCGCGTTCTCGCTTCGTCCCGCCGACGCCCCGTGCTAGGGATGCGCGCGACGGCCTGCGGACGGACGATTCGATGACGACACCCAAGCGACTGATATCGGGCGAGAAGCGCGAGGAGGACCTCGACGCGACGCTTCGGCCGCAGGCGCTCGGCGACTTCGTCGGCCAGCAGGCGGCGCGCGAGAACCTCTCGGTCTTCATCGAGGCCGCCAAGCATCGCCGCGATGCGCTCGACCACGTGCTCTTCGTCGGCCCGCCCGGCCTCGGCAAGACGACGCTCGCCCAGATCGTGGCGCGCGAACTCGGCGTCAACTTCCGTTCGACCTCGGGACCGGTGATCGCCAAGGCGGGCGATCTCGCGGCCCTTCTCACCAATCTCGAGGAACGCGACGTCCTCTTCATCGACGAGATCCATCGGCTCAATCCGGCGGTGGAAGAAATCCTCTATCCGGCGATGGAGGACTATCAGCTCGATCTCATCATCGGCGAGGGACCGGCGGCGCGTTCGGTGAAGATCGATCTGGCGAAGTTCACGCTGGTCGCCGCCACCACGCGCCTCGGCCTGCTGACGACGCCGCTGCGCGATCGTTTCGGCATCCCGATCCGGCTGAACTTCTACACGGTCGCCGAACTCGAATACATCGTGAAGCGCGGCGCACGGCTGATGGGCCTCGCCATGACGGAAGAGGGCGCCAACGAGATCGCGCGGCGCTCGCGCGGTACGCCGCGCATCGCCGGCCGCCTGCTGCGCCGGGTGCGCGACTTCGCCATCGTCGCCGGCAAGGACGCGATCGATCGCGAGATCGCCGATCGGGCGCTGTTGCGGCTCGAGGTCGACCGCGCCGGGCTCGATCAGCTCGACCGGCGCTATCTCGACGTCATCGCGGTGTCCTTCGGCGGCGGGCCGGTCGGCATCGAAACGATCGCGGCGGCGCTCTCAGAGCCGCGCGACGCGATCGAGGAGATCGTCGAGCCCTATCTGATCCAGCAGGGTTTCGTGCAGCGCACGCCGCGCGGCCGCATGCTGACGCAGGCCGCCTTCCGCCACATCGGCATGGAGCCGCCGACGGGCCGGCCGGAGCAACTGGGGCTCGGGCTCGACGAGGAGTGACGCCGAATTCCCGGCGTCTCTGCACGTCCACCACCTCTGTTCGGCTTCACCCTGAGGTGCCCGGCTTTGCCGAGCACCTCAGGATGAAGGGTCTCTGCGAGACGGTCGAACTGCAGAGTCTCGCGCCCGCGCCCTCAGCCCTCGATCTCCTCGCGGAGCATCTCCAGCGCCAGCCACTCGTCCTCGGCCGCCGACAGCGCCGTCTGCGTCTCGTCGACCGCCTTCGACACCTTGTCGAAACGGGCGGGGTCGCGGGCGTAGAGGTCGGGGTCGGCCATCAGGCCATGGAGCTCGCCGAGCTTCTTCTGCAGCGCCTCGATCTTTCCCGGCAGGGTCTCGAGCGCGTGCTTCTCCTTGAAGGAGAGCCGCCGCTTCTTCGCCGGTTCCTCGGCCCGCGGCGTCTCCGCCTTGGGCGCGCGCACCGGGGCTTCGGCCTTCTCGACGCGGCGGGCGGCGACGCCGGCGCCGCGCTGGGCGACCATGTCGGAATAGCCGCCGGCATATTCGACCCAGCGCCCGTCGCCTTCCGCCATCACCACGGAGGAGCAGACGCGATCGAGGAAGTCGCGGTCGTGGCTGACGACGATGACGGTGCCGGGGTGATCGCCGAGCATCTCCTCGAGCAGGTCCAGCGTCTCGAGGTCGAGATCGTTGGTCGGCTCGTCGAGCACCATCAGGTTCGCCGTCCGCGCCAGCGCGCGCGCCAGCATCAGGCGGCCGCGCTCGCCGCCCGACAGGACCGACACCGGCGTGTTGGCCTGATCGGGCGAGAACAGGAAGTCCTTCATGTAGCCGATGACGTGGCGCATCTCGCCACCGACCGAGACGTGGTCGCCGCGGCCGCCGGTCAGCGTCTCGCGGAGGCTCGCGGTCGGGTCGAGGGCCTCGCGCTTCTGGTCGAGCGTCACCATCTCGACGTTGGCGCCGATCCGCACCGAGCCCGCGTCGGGCGCGAGGCGTCCGGTTAGGAGCCCCAGCAGCGTCGACTTTCCGGCGCCGTTGGCACCGACGACGCCGATCCGGTCGCCGCGGGCGATGCGCATCGAGAAGTCGGCGACGATCGGCCGGTCATAGCTCTTGGCGATGCCCTTGGCCTCGATCACCAGCTTGCCGGACTGTTCGGCCTCGGCGAGCGCCATCTTGACCTCGCCCTGCACCCGCCGCTCGGTCTTGCGCCGCTCGCGCAGGGCGCCGAGATCGGCGAGGCGGCGCTGGTTGCGCTTGCGCCGGGCGGTGACGCCGTAGCGCAGCCAGTCGAGTTCCATCGCGATCTTGCGGTCGAGCTTGTGGCGCGCCGCCTCTTCCTGCTCCAGCAGGTCGTCGCGCCAGGCCTCGAAGTCGTGGAAGCCGCGATCCATCCGCCGCGTCCGGCCGCGGTCGAGCCAGACGGTCGCCCGCGACAGGTTCTCGAGGAAGCGCCGGTCGTGCGAGATCAGGACGAGCGCCGAGCGCATCGTCTTCAACTCGGCTTCGAGCCATTCGATCGCCGGCAGGTCGAGATGGTTGGTCGGCTCGTCGAGGAGCAGCACGTCGGGTTCGGGTGCGAGCACGCGGGCGAGCGCGGCGCGGCGGATCTCGCCGCCCGACAGCGTCTTCGGATCCTCGTCGCCGGTCAGGCCGAGGTCTTCCAGCAGCAGGCGGGCGCGGTGGCCGTCGTCGCCCGGTCCGAGGCCGGCCTCGACATAGGCGAGCGTGGTGGCGAAGCCCGAGAGATCCGGCTCCTGCGGCAGATAGCGGATGGTGACGCCGCCCTGCACGACGCGTTCGCCGCCGTCGGCCTGGAGGATGTCGGCGGCGACCTTGAGCAGGGTCGACTTGCCCGAGCCGTTGCGCCCGACGAGACAGATGCGTTCGCCCTCGTGCACCATCAGTTCGGCGCCCTCGAGCAGAGGGGCGCCGCCGAAGGTCAGCGTGACGTCGCGAAGCGTGAGAAGAGGTGCGGCCATGGCGTCCGATTAGCCGATCGTCGGCCCGAACGCCACGTCGATTCGTCGTCGGTGCGCGTTTCACGCACCCGGCGTGACGTGTTCCGGTCCGGGGAAGCGGCGCTCGCGCACCTCGTCGCCGTAGGTCTTGGCGGCGGCACGGATCACCGGGGCGAGTTCGGCATAGCGCTTCACGAACTTCGGGGTGAAGTCGGAGAAGACGCCGAGCAGGTCGTCGATCACCAGCACCTGACCGTCGCAGGCGACCGAGGCGCCGATGCCGATGGTGGGGATGGCGATCGCCTCGGTGATGCTGCGGGCGAGCGGCTCGACCGTGCCCTCGACCACCACGGCGAAGGCGCCGGCCTCGGCGACGGCGACGGCATCGGCGAAGATCTTCGCCGCCTCTTCCGGGTTGCGGCCCTGGGTGCGGAAGCCGCCGAAGGCGTTGACCGCCTGGGGCGTCAGGCCGACATGGGCCATCACCGGCACGCCGCGTTCGACGAGGAAGCGGATGGTCGGCGCCATCTCGGTGCCGCCCTCGAGCTTGACCGCCTGGGCGCCGGTCTCGGCGAGCACGCGGGCCGAGGCGCGGAAGGCCTGTTCCGGGCTCTCCTGATAGGCGCCGAAGGGCAGGTCGACGACGACCATGGCGCGCTTCGAGCCGCGCACCACGGCGGCGCCGTGGGCGATCATCATGTCGAGCGTGACGGCGAGCGTCGACGGCAGGCCGTAGACGACCATGCCGAGCGAATCGCCGACGAGCAGGAAGTCGACCTCGTCGTCGAGCATCTGTGCCATCGGCGCGGTGTAGGCGGTGAGCGAGACGATCGGCGTCTTGCCCTTGGCGTTGCGGATGTCGCGGACGGTGCGGCGCCGGACTTCTGCGTGGGTGCTCATGATGGACTCGCGGTTCGGGCCTCGACGGACGGGGCCACAGGAATGCCGATCGATCGGATCAGTTGGCCTGGCCCCAGGCGGCGAAGGCGTCGGCGAAGGCGGCGTCGCCCGCGCCGGACTTCTCGAGCGTCAGGATGCCGCGTCGGCCGTTGTCGTAGAGGATCGGGATGTCGATCCAGCCACGCTCCTTGATGAGCTTGAAGTTCCGCTCGCGATCGGTCTCCGCCGAGCCCAGCGCGATCCAGAAGAAGTTGTCGGCGACCTTGGCCGACGCCGCGATCAGCGGATCGCCGCGCGACTGTTCGGTCGCCTTCATGATCATGCCCGGCACGCCGGTGACGGCCTTGCCGTCGAAGTCGGGCGGCAGCTGGAACTTGATCTCGACGAGATGGCTCGCCGGGAAGGACGTGTCGGCGTTGGGGCGCATCGACAGGTTCACGACCATCTTGCGGTCGGGAATCTCGGCGCGCACCCGAAGCAGCACGGCGTCGCGGCCGGCGGTCGGGTCGGGCACCACCTGCCACACCACCTTGCCGGGCGAGATGATCGCCTGGGCGCCGGCCTTGCCCTCCTCGTAGAGGATGGCCTTCTGGGCGACCAGCGGCACCGCCTGCTTCGGCACGGCACCGTCGCCGGTTCGCGTGCCGTCGGCGCTCTGCAACTGCGGCGAGGCGGTGATGGTCTGGGTCGGCACGGGCTTGGCCGGACCGTTCTTGCCGGCGTCGTCCGTGGCGATGCGATCCGTGACCTTCGGCGTCAGCTTCTCGCCGCCGCGCGAGGCCATGTCGACCACCTTCTCGCCGCGGCCGCCGAAGAAGGCGGAGATCGCCTCGCGCTGCGACCACAGCGCGACGATGCCGATGACGAAGACGACGATCGCGGCGCCGAGACCGATCACCACCGGCAGGCGCGAGGGGCCGCGTTCGCCGTTGACCGCCTCGTCGCGCCGGCGGCGGCGCTCGGCCGTCTCGCGGCGGCGCGGCGGTTCGGCGTTCTCGCGGCCGAAGCTCGGCATGCCGGTCTCGGCCAGCGCATCGCGGGCCTGACGGCCGAGTTCCTTGGTCGCCGAACCGAGCTGGCCGGCTTCGTCGACCACGGTGCGCAGCGCCGCCGTGGGCGCCGTCGGGCCGGAGACATGGGGCGGCGTCTCGCGCGAGGGCGCGTCGTCGACGACCGGCGGACGGGCGGGCATCTCGTGCGCCGCCGCCTCGGCATGGCCGGTCGGCGTTCCGGCATGGGGCTGCGGCGCCGGCTGCGACACGGCGGGGGCATCGGGCGGCAGCACCGGCGGTACCGGCGGCGTCGGCTTCAGCAGGCCCTTGGCGGCCTCAGACTCGACCTTGCGGATGGCTTCTTCGAGCTGGAGGCGCTGCTGGGTGATCTCGGAAGGGGTGAGCGGCGGATCGAAGGCCTTGAGCTGGTTGACCAGCGCGGAACGGGCCTTCTCGTAGACCGCGCGGCGAGCCTCGCCGTTCGCGGACGGAAGGGACGAGATCGCCCGCTTCAGGATCGCATGATAGTCAGCCATTCAGAGCCTTCCGAGAATCCGCCGAGGGGCTCGCCGCGAGACCCCCCCGGAAACGCCCCGTCCGCCGTCGCCCCCGTTCCCGAGAGTTCCGGCGAGAGCCTACTCCAACCGTGACGCGAAGCGAACAGGACCTGCCCGCCCGCTCCGCGAGATTTCAGTTCCCGTTCAGTCGCGGAACGGGTCCTGCACCAAGATCGTGTCCTCGCGCTCGGGCGAGGTCGACAGCATCGCCACCGGCGCGCCGATCAGCTCCTCGATGCGACGGACGTACTTGACCGCCTGCGCCGGCAGATCGGCCCAGGAGCGGGCGCCCTGGGTCGAGCCCTTCCAGCCTTCGATGGTCTCCCACACCGGCACGACACGGGCCTGTTCGGCCTGGCTCGCCGGCAGGTGGTCGAGCTCGCGACCGTCGAGCAGGTACTTCACGCAGACCTTGATCTCGTCGAAGCCGTCGAGCACGTCGAGCTTGGTCAGCGCGATGCCGTCGATGCCGGAGACCTGTACGGTCTGGCGCACCAGCACCGCGTCGAACCAGCCGCAACGACGCTTGCGGCCGGTGACGGTGCCGAACTCGTGGCCGCGCTCGCCGATCTTCTCGCCGACGGCGTCCTTGAGCTCGGTCGGGAAGGGGCCTTCGCCGACGCGGGTGGTGTAGGCCTTGGTGATGCCGAGCACGTAGCCGACGGCGCCCGGTCCGAGGCCCGAACCGGTGGCGGCCTGGCCGGACACGGTGTTCGACGAGGTCACGTAGGGGTAGGTGCCGTGGTCGATGTCGAGCATCGCGCCCTGGGCGCCCTCGAACAGGATGCGGGCACCGGCACGGCGGCGCTCGTCGAGCAGACGCCAGGTGACGTCCATGTAGGGCAGCACCGCGTCGGTGATCGAGGTCAGCTCTTCGAGCAGCGTCGCCGGCGCCACCTCGGGCTGGCCGAGACCACGGCGCAGCGCGTTGTGATGGGCGAGCAGGCGGTCGATCTTCGACGGCAGCGAAGCCGGTTCGCCGAGATCCATCAGACGGATGGCACGGCGGCCGACCTTGTCCTCGTAGGCCGGACCGATGCCGCGGCCGGTGGTGCCGATCTTGGTGCCGTTGGCCGAAGCCGCCGCCTCGCGCAGCTGGTCGAGCTCGCGGTGGACCGACAGGATCAGCGTCACGTTCTCGGCGATGCGCAGGTTCTCCGGCGAGATCTTCACGCCCTGGGCGGAGATGCGGCCGACCTCGGCGATGAAGGCATGCGGATCGAAGACCACGCCGTTGCCGATGACGCCGAGCTTGCCCGGACGCACGACGCCGGAGGGGAGCAGCGAGAGCTTGTAGGAGACCTCGTCGATGACCAGCGTATGGCCGGCGTTGTGTCCGCCCTGGAAGCGGACCACCACGTCCGCGCGCTCGGAAAGCCAGTCGACGATCTTGCCCTTACCCTCGTCGCCCCACTGCGACCCGACGACAACCACGTTGGCCATTGCGCCCTTTCCCCTGCCGGCGGGAGCCGGCATGATTCAAACTCTGCACCGGCCTCGGCCGGCATGTTCCAACACCCGCACCGGCGGCGACCGGTGCGATCCGTCGACTGCGGCCGACGACGCGCGACGACACCTCGCCCCGCCTTTCCGCCTCGTGATCGGGCACGAAAGAAGGGGGGAAGCGATCGAATCGATCCGCCTTTTCGCCCGCGCGACGCGACCGGGCCGGCGACGGCGCGCGGACTATAGCGACAAACGCCAGCCCGCGCGACCCTCCCCTTGTCGGGGTGAGCACGAAGGCTTCTCCGCCTGCGACGGCGGGTCGCAAGCCTCGGGGGTTTCCACTACGGGTTTTCGCTGGAGAACCTTCTCGCCGAAAGATCCCCTTAACCCGGTGACGTTAGCGTCAGGCTTACGACCGCACAACGACGTGCTGATCGAGGCTCGGCACCGTTCCGGGAACGGCCGCAGGGTTGCGAACGAGGAAGTCATGCGAATCGTCCTGGCAGAACCCAGCCGCATCGGACAGCGTCTGATGACGAAGATGCTCGCCGACGGCGGGCACGAGGTTCTCGCGTTCGGCGACGGCCACGCGGTCCTCGACTGCCTGCGCACCGACGAGAGCGTCGACGTGCTGATGACCTCCTTCGAGATTCCCGGCATCTCCGGCCTCGAACTGTGTTGGGAAGCGCGCCTGATCGCCAATTCCCACCGCCCGATCCACGTCATCGCCATGTCGTCGACGCACGACCGCGACCGCCTGATCGAGGCGCTCGATTCCGGCGCCGACGACTTCGTCACCAAGCCGCCGGTCCCGGCCGAGCTCTTCGCCCGTCTGCGCGCCGCCGAACGTGCCACGCGCGCCGCCCGCGAACTGCTGCGCATGGCGACACTCGACGCGCTGACCGAGCTGCCCAACCGCCGTGCCTTCTTCGATCGTGCCGGCGAGGCGACCCGCCGCGGCGGATCGGAACAGCCGGTCTCGGTGCTGATGCTCGACATCGACCACTTCAAACGGGTCAACGACACCTTCGGCCACGATGCCGGCGACGAGGTGCTGCGCGCCGTCGCCGACGTGCTCCGCTCGCGCGCCGGGCTCGCCGCGCGTCTCGGCGGGGAGGAATTCGCCGTGCTGCTCGAGGGCTGGGATCTGCTCGACGCCTATCAGGAGGCCGAGCGGCTCCGGCAACTGGTGCTCCAGCGGCCGATCTCGGTCTGCGGCCAGGCGATTCCGGTCACCGTCTCGATCGGTGTCGCCGAGCACGGTCACGGCCAGACGGTCGACCAGTTGCTGAAACAGGCCGACGTCGCGCTCTACGCCGCCAAGACCGGTGGCCGCAACCGCGTCGTCGCCGCCCAGACCACGGCCTCGGGCGAAGACGCGGCGGCGCATGCCTGCGAGGCGGTGCTCCAGCCCGAGACGATCTATCTCGCCTGCTGAGGTCGAGGCGCGGCGGCCGGGAGCCGTCGCATGCCTTGTCCGCACGCCGCCGCTTTACATTCGCGCGCCGCTCGGCTTCCCTTCGCCTCCCTCGAGCTGCGGTGAACCGACCCCGTGCGTGCCTCTCCTTCCGCCCTGTGGGCGAGCCCCTATGCCCTGCTGACGCTCGCCTCGCTGCAATGGGCGGCGAACACCGTGGCGGGACGCCTCGCGGTCGGTCACGTCACGCCGATGCTGCTCGTCTCCCTGCGCTGGGGCATCGTGCTGGTGGTGCTGGCGGTCGTCCACGGCCGGGCGATCGCGCCCGACCTGCCGGCGCTGAAGGCCAAGCCCTGGCTGCTGACGCTGCTCGGGCTGACCGGCTACACCGCCTTCACCGCCTTCTTCTATGCCGCCGCCCATCACACCTCGGGCGCCAACATGTCGATCGTCCAGGGCGCGATGCCGGCCTTCGTCTTCTCGCTCGCCTTCCTGATGCGCGGTCGGAAGATCTCGCTGGCGCAGGGGCTCGGCATGGCGCTCGGCGTCGCCGGCGTGGCGATCGTGGCGACACGGGCCGACTGGGAGGTCGCCCGAACGCTCGCCTTCAATCTCGGCGACCTCTTCATGGTCGGTGCGACGATCTCCTACGCGATCTACACCGTCGGGCTCGAGGATCGGCCGCGGGTCGCCTCGCTGTCGCTCTTCACCGCGCTGGTCGCCGTGGCGCTCGTCACCTCCCTGCCGCTGACGATCGCCGAGGCCGCGACCTCCGGCACCTTCTGGCCGACACCGGAGGGCTGGATCATCACCATCCTGGTGTCCATCTTCCCGTCGTTCCTGGCGCAGGTGTTCTACATCCGCGGCGTCGAGCTGATCGGCCCGGGGCGGGCCGGCATCTTCGTCAACCTGATCCCGATCTTCGGGGCGTCGATGGCGGTCGTCTTCCTCGGCGAGCCCTTCGGTTGGTATCAGGCCGCCGGCCTCACTCTGGTGATGGCGGGAATCGTGTTGGCGCAGCGGCGCTGACGTCGAAAACCGGGTGGCGCGGTGGACCGCGCCGCTCCATTCATGCCCCTCGACCAACGAGAAACGGAGCCGACATGCCCGTCGCCGCCTGGGGAATGCTCCTCGTCCTGTCCACCCTGTGGGGCGGATCCTTCCTGTTCAACCGGGTCGCCGTCGCCGAGATCGCGACGCTCGACATCGTCGCCGCCCGCGTCTTCCTCGCCGCGCTCGTGCTCTTCGTCGCGGCGCGGGTGACCGGAGCGACGCTGCCGCGCGACCGGGCCTCGTGGCGCGACTACGCGGTCATGGGCGTGCTCAACACGATCGTTCCCTTCTGCCTCATCGTCTGGGGCCAGAAGACGATCGGTGCCGGCCTCGCCTCGATCCTCAACGCCACCACGCCGATCTTCGGGGTGATCGTCGCCCATCTCTTCACCGCCGACGACAAGGCGCCGCCGGCGAAGATCGTCGGCATCGCCGTCGCCTTTCTCGGCGTCGTGGTGCTGGTCGGCATCGATGCGCTCGCCGGTCTCGCCGATCACCTCGCCGCCGAACTCGCCTGCCTCGGCGCGGCGCTCTCCTACGGCGTCGCCGCCCTGTGGAGCCGACGCTTCCGCGGGCGCCCGCCGATCACGACGGCGCTCGGCCAGTTCACGGCGTCGAGCGTGGTGCTGGTGCCGGTCGCGTTGATCGTCTCGCCGCCTTGGGCGGCGGCGGTGCCGAGTGCCGCGGCGATCGCTTGCGTCGTCGCGCTGGCGATCCTGTCGACGGCGGTCGCCTACATCCTGTTCTTCCGCCTGACCACGCTGGTCGGGCCGACCAACACGACGCTCGTCACCTTCCTGATCCCGCCGAGCGCCATCTTCCTCGGTTTCGCCGTGCTCGGCGAAAGGCTCGCGCCGCAGCACATCGCCGGCGTCGTGCTGATCGGCGCCGGCCTCGCGGCGATCGACGGGCGTCTGCCGCGGCGGTTGGGTCTGATCAAATGAGAAACGGCGGCGGGATCGTTCCCGCCGCCGCTCTCGTTCGTGCTCGCGCCGATCTCAGAAGGTCAGGCGCTTGGAATGCACCACGCCCTCGAGCGCGCCGACGCGGGCGATGAGTTTGTCCGACACCGGGCCGTCGACGGCGATCAGGCAGATCGCGTCCTCGCCCGCCGCCTTGCGGCCGAGCGCGAAGGTGGCGATGTTGGCGCCGACCTCGCCCATCAGCGTGCCGAGACGGCCGATGAAGCCGGGCTTGTCCTTGTTGGTGACGTAGAGCATCGACGGCGCGAACTCGGCGTCCATCTGGATGCCCTTGATCTCGACGATGCGCGGCTTGCCGTCGGCGAAGACGGTGCCGGCGACCGAACGCTCCTGACCTTCGGTCTTCACCACGAGGCGGATCAGGCTGTCGAAGGTGCCGGCCGAATCGCGGCGGACGTCCTCGACGGCGATGCCGCGCTCCTTGGCCATGACCGGGGCCGAGACCATGTTGACGGCGTCGAGCTGCGGCTTGAGCAGGCCGGCGATCGCCGCCGCACCCAGCGCGCGGGTGTTCATGCCCGACACCTCGCCCTCGTATTCGATGCGCACGCCGGTGATGCCGGCCTCCGTCAGCTGGCCGGCGAAGGAGCCGAGCATCTCGGCGAGCCGCACGAAGGGCGTCAGCTTCGGCGCTTCTTCGGCCGAGACCGACGGCATGTTGAGCGCGTTGGTGACGGCGCCGGTCAGCAGGTAGTCCGACAGCTGTTCGGCGACCTGCAGGGCGACGTTCTCCTGGGCTTCCGAGGTCGAGGCGCCGAGATGCGGCGTGCAGACGACGCTCGGATGGCCGAAGAGCACGTTCGCCGTCGCCGGTTCCTCGACGAAGACGTCGAAGCCGGCACCCGCCACGTGGCCGCTGTCGAGCGCCGCGCGCAGCGCCGCCTCGTCGACCAGGCCGCCGCGGGCGCAGTTGATGATGCGGACGCCCTTCTTGCACTTGGCGAGGTTCTCGGCCGAGAGGACGTTGCGGGTCTTCTCGGTCAGCGGCGTGTGGAGGGTGATGAAGTCGGCGCGCTTCAGCAGGTCCTCGAGCTCGACCTTCTCGACGCCGATGTCGGCGGCACGCTCCGGCGACAGGAAGGGATCGAAGGCGATCACCTTCATGCGCAGGCCCTGGGCGCGGTCGGCGACGATGGCGCCGATGTTGCCGCAGCCGATGATGCCGAGCGTCTTGCCGGTGATCTCGACGCCCATGAAGCGGTTCTTCTCCCACTTGCCGGCCTGGGTGGAGGCATCGGCGGCGGGGATCTCGCGGGCGACGGCGAACATCAGCGCGATGGCGTGTTCGGCGGTGGTGATCGAGTTGCCGAAGGGGGTGTTCTCGACGATCACGCCCTTGGCGGAAGCGGCCGGGATGTCGACGTTGTCGACGCCGATGCCGGCGCGGCCGATGACCTTCAGCCGGGTCGCCTTCTCGAGCAGCTTGGCGGTGACCTTGGTGGCGGAGCGGATGGCGAGGCCGTCGTAGTCGCCGATGACCTCGGCGAGCTTGTCCTTGTCCTTGCCGAGGGACGGCAGGTAATCGACCTCGATGCCGCGATCCTTGAAGATCTGGACGGCGGCGGAAGACATGCTGTCGGAGATGAGTACGCGCGGAGCCATGGGAGCACCTCGTCGGGACGGAGCCGCGCGCGTCGTGTCGCCGCGACCGCGACGTCCTGGAAAATGGGTGATGAGAGGAAAGGCCGGCGACGCGACCCGCGCGTCGCCGGAGAGATCATGCGATCAGAGCTTGGCCTTTTCCTCGGCCAGTGCCCAGTCGAGCCAAGAGGTGAGCGCCTTCACGTCGGAGGCTTCCACCGTGGCGCCGCACCAGATGCGCAGGCCGGCAGGCGCGTCGCGATAGGCGCCGATGTCGTAGGCGACGCCTTCCTTGTCGAGGGCCGCGACGATCGCCTTGGCGACCTTGGCGACGACCTCGTCGCCCTTGGCGACCACTTGCGGATCGACGATCGACAGGCAGACCGAGGTGTTCGACCGCGTCGCTTCGACCTTCGGCAGGAAGGCGAAGGACTTGGACGCCGCCACCCAGTCGGCGATGACCCTGGTGTTGGCGTCGGCACGGGCGATCAGGCCCTTCAGCGAACCGACCGACTGCGCCCACTTCAGCGCGTCGACATAGTCCTCGACCGCCAGCATGGAGGGCGTGTTGATGGTCTCGCCGACGAAGATGCCGTCGATCAACTTGCCGCCCTTGGTCATGCGGAAGATCTTGGGCAGCGGCCAGGCCGGCTTGTAGCTCTCGAGCCGCTCCACCGCGCGCGGGGAGAGGATCAGCATGCCGTGCGCCGCCTCGCCGCCCAGCACCTTCTGCCAGGAGAAGGTGACGACGTCGAGCTTGGCCCAGTCGAGGTCCTGCGCGAAGGCGGCCGAGGTCGCGTCGCAGATGGTGATGCCTTCACGGTCGGCGGCGATCCAGTCGGCGTTCGGCACGCGGACGCCGGAGGTGGTGCCGTTCCAGGTGAAGACGACGTCGCGGGTCTTGGTGTCGACGGCCGAGAGGTCCGGCAGCTCGCCGTAGGCCGACTTGAAGACGCGCACGTCCTCGAGCTTCAGCTGCTTGGCGACGTCGGTGACCCAACCTTCGCCGAAGCTCTCCCAGGCCAGCATGTCGATGCCGCGGGCGCCGAGGGCGGACCACATGATCATCTCGACGGCGCCGGTGTCGGACGCCGGCACGATGCCGATCTTGTAGTCGGCGGGGACGCCGAGCACTTCGCGGGTCAGGTCGATGGCGAGCTGGAGGCGGGCCTTGCCGGGCTTGGCGCGATGCGAGCGACCGACGAGGGCGCCGGAGAGAGCATCGAGAGACCAACCGGGGCGCTTGGCGCAGGGGCCGGAAGAGAAGTTCGGGCAGGCGGGCTTGGTGGCCGGGCGAGCAATCGTCATTGATTCCATCCTTTCAGATGGGCGCCCCTCGGTGGGGAGGGGTGTCCCGCCGTCGCCGATAGCGGTTTCCGGACTGGGAAGCAAACAAATCCGTCGCTGCACCGCGGGAGCTTTCGTCGCACGCGGAATCCCTTACCCGGAACGCCGAAGGGCGCGACGATCGCTCGTCGCGCCCTCCGAAGGGATCGGATCGGACCGGATCAGTACTTGGCGATGACCGGGGCCGAGTAGTGCTGGCGCGGAGCCGGGGCATCGAACATCCAGCGCGCACCGACGTGCAGCGAGTGGTTCTGGATGCGCTTCAGCTCGATCGACTCCGGCAGACAGCCCGAGGTGTTGCAGTTCGAGTTGCCGACGCTCGCGACCTTGCCGAGGTCCTTGTAGGAGTAGCCGACGTCGAGCTTCAGGTTCGGCGACAGGTCGTAGGCGAAGCCGGCATGCAGCGCCCAGGCCGGGTTCCACTTCGAACCGCCCGGGATGATGCCGAAGTTGGTGCCCGACGACGAGCCGGTCCACGAGGCGTACTCGTAGATGTTCGACATGTGGTTGTAGGCCACACCGGCACCGGCGCCGACATAGGGCGTGAAGCCGGAATAGGTGCCGAGTTCGGCGTAGACGTTGGCCAGCAGCACGGCCGAGGTGACGTCGCCGTGGTACTCGTTGGTGTTGTTGGTCGGGGCCGCCAGCGTGCCGCCGGTGTAGCGGGCGGTGGCCTTCATCGCGCGGGTCGAGATGAACTCGCCGGTCAGATCGCCACGCAGATATTCGTTGAACTGATAGCCGACGCCGAGGCCGATCGACGGCGCGGTCCACAGCTTGTCGGAGACGATCGACTTCGGAATGCCCGGCTCGTATTCGGAGAAGCCCGACTTGTTGTCGATCACGACGCCGATGTCGCCGCGCAGATACCAGCCGCTGGCGGTCGACGCCGGCTCGGCCATGGAGGGGACCACGGTCGGGCCGCGCAGGGGCGACGCCATGTCGGCCGCCTGAGCGGCTGCGGCGAGCCCGAAGAAGGCCGTACCGGCCAGAAGAGACGTCATGATCTTGGTCATCGGAACATTCCTGCCGTTTTCGGAGGCTCGCACGGCGAACCGACCCGCTGTCTCGATCGAGCCGATTTCAGCACGCATTTGGTTAATGAAGCGTTTAGTCTCGACAGTGTTCGGCATGCCGCGTTCACCATGATCATCGTTGTCGTCACCCGACATCTGTCGATCGTCGCGGAAGCCCGCGTTCGAGCGATCGTGCGGTGATGAGACGAAACCCCCGATTTCCGCGAATTTTTGCCGAAGAGCGCCGAAACGCGCCCGACGCGAATGGTTTCTCCACCGCGCTTCGAGGCCGGTTTCTGGAGTAGAAACGTCGATAATTTCTTAACCGTGTCGATTAACCACGAGAAACATGGTTGACGAAAACTGAAGGCGATCGTTCGAAGACGAAAAAGCCCCCCGTGGCGACACGGGGGGCGAAGGCGCGATCGCGCCGCTTCGGCGATGCTTCGAAAAATGCAATCTCAGGCGGCGACGCGTCCGAGGGCGTCGACGATGTCGTCGACCACCGCGCCGAGCAGCGAGGCGTCGTCGGCCTCGCCCATCACGCGGATCAACGGCTCGGTGCCGGAGGGGCGAATCACCAGGCGTCCGCAACCGGAGAGACGCGCCTCGGCATCGCGGATGACCTGCTTGACGGACGCATCCTCGAGCGGCTTGCCGCCCTTGAAGCGGACGTTCTTGAGGATCTGCGGCACCGGATCGAAGCGATGGCAGATCTCGGAGACCGGCCGGCCCCGCCGCTGCACCACGCCGAGCAGCTGCAGCGCGGCGATCAGCCCGTCGCCGGTGGTGGAATGGTCGGAGAGCACGATGTGGCCCGACTGTTCGCCGCCGACGTTGTAGCCGCCCGCCCGCATCGCCTCGACGACGTAGCGGTCGCCGACGCCGGTGCGCACCAGTTCGAGGCCGAGGCCGCCGAGATGGCGCTCGAGCCCGAGGTTGGACATGACGGTGGCGACGATGCCCTTGCGGGCGAGGAGGCCTTCCTCGGCCCAGCTCTCGGCGATCACCGCCATCAGCTGGTCGCCGTCGACGATCTGGCCCTTCTCGTCGACGATGATGACGCGGTCGGCGTCGCCGTCGAGCGCGATGCCGATGTCGGCGCGCACCTCGTGGACCTTCTTCTGCAAGAGGCCCGGTGCGGTCGAGCCGCAGCCGTCGTTGATGTTGCGGCCGTCCGGCTCGACGCCGATCTTGAAGACCTCGGCGCCGAGTTCCCACAGCGCGTCCGGGGCCACCCGATAGGCGGCGCCGTGGCCGCAGTCGATGACGACGCGCAGGCCGGCGAGCGACTGGTTGCGCGGCAGGGTGCGCTTGGCGAACTCGATGTAGCGGTCCTGGACGCCGTCGATGCGCTTGGCGCGGCCGAGGTCGGCGGAGGGCGCGAGGCGGCCGGTCAGGTCCTCCTCGAGCAGCGCCTCGATCTCGGCCTCGATCTCGTCGGACAGCTTGTAGCCGTCCGGTCCGAAGATCTTGATGCCGTTGTCCTGGTAGGGATTGTGCGAGGCCGAGATCATGACGCCGAAGTCGCAGCGGAGCGACCGCGTCAGCATGGCGACGCCGGGCGTCGGGATCGGGCCGGTCATGAAGACGTCGACGCCGACCGCGGTGAAGCCGGCGACCATGGCCGTCTCGATCATGTAGCCCGACAGGCGCGTGTCCTTGCCGATCACCACGCGGTGGCGATGCGTCCCCTTGCGGAACGACAGACCCACCGCCATCGCCACCTTCATGGCCAGTTCCGGCGTGATCGGCCAGACATTCGCGCGACCGCGGATGCCGTCGGTGCCGAAGAATTTGCGCGCCATCGTCGAAGTCTCTCTCTCGCGCGGGGGCGCCTCGGCGGCCCCGCCTCATCGATGAAGGGCCTCCTATAGCACCGATCGCGTCGAGACGAAAAACCCGTCGCGCGCCCCGCCCGACGATCGTCGGGCAGGGTGAACGACGGGCGGAGCCACGCGGAGCCCTCAGGCGTGGTCGACGGCCTTGGCGGCCTCCGCGGCCTCGGCGAGGGCGTCGCCGCGGCCGAAACCGTTGAAGAAGGCGTTGAGCGCCACCGCCGAGATCGAGGCGAGCAGGATGCCCGACTCGAGCAGCGGCGCCATCGCCTTCGGCATGTGTTCGAAGAACTTCGGCGCCACCAGCGGGATCATGCCGAAGCCGATCGAGATGGCGACGACGAGGAGGTTGTTCTTCGCCGCCTTGAAGTCGACCGCCGAGAGGATGCGGATGCCGGTCGCCGCGACCATGCCGAACATGCAGAGGCCGGCGCCGCCGAGCACGAACTGCGGCACCGCCTCGACCAGCGCCGAGAGCTTGGGCAGCAGACCGAGGGCCAGCATGATGAAGCCGCCGACGACCGCCACCCAGCGCGACCTGACGCCGGTGACGCCGACCAGACCGACGTTCTGCGAGAAGGACGTGTAGGGGAAGGTGTTGAAGATGCCGCCGATCAGCGTGCCGAGACCGTCGGCCCGCAGGCCCGCGGTCAGCCGCTTCTCGTCGACCTTGGAGCCGGTCATCTCGCCGAGCGCCAGGAACATGCCGGTCGATTCGATCATCACCACGACCATCACCAGACACATGGTGAGGATCGAGAAGAGGTCGAACTTCGGCATGCCGAACTGGAAGGGCACCACCACCCCGAACCAGCCGGCGGAGGTGACCTTGTCGAAGTTCATCAGCCCGGTCGCCGTGGCGAGGAGGCAGCCGGCGACGATGCCGACCAGCACCGCGACGTTGGCGACGAAGCCCTTGCCCCATTTCGACAGGCCGAGGATGACGAGCAGCACGAAGAGGGCGATGCCGAGGAAGCGCAGGTCGCCGAAGGCCGGGTTGCCGATGCCGCCACCGGCCCAGTTGACGCCCACCCGCATCAGCGAGATGCCGATCACCGTGATGATCGTGCCGGTGACCACCGGCGGAAAGAGCGGCAACAACCTGCTCACGAAAGGTGCAACCAGCATGCCGAAGAGGCCGGCCGCGATCACCGCGCCGTAGACGCCGAGGAGCCCCAGCTCCGGATTGGTGCCGATGGCGATCATCGGGCCGACCGAGGCGAAGGTCACGCCCATCATCACCGGCAGGCGGATGCCGACGCCGGGGAAGGCCCAGGCCTGGATCAGCGTGGCGATGCCGCCGGCGAAGAGGTCGGCGCCGATCAGCGCCGCGACCTGCTCCGGCGGCAGTTTCAGGGCGCGACCGACGATCAGCGGCACGGCGACGGCGCCGGCGTACATCACCAGGACATGCTGCAGACCGAGTGCGCCGAGACGCAGCGCCGGAAGACGTTCGTCGACCGGCTCGACCTTGTCCGACATGCGGGATCCCTCCGAACAGGATGCGCCCGCCCCCCACGGGCTCGGCGCCATGTCGATGGCCTCGCAAGTCTCGGGCCAGATCGTATACAGCGGCGAGGGCGTCGCACGTGCGGCCGATCCTGTCGTCCGGAAACGACGAAGCCCGCCGGAGGGGCGGGCTTCGCGTGACGTTTCGGATCGCGGGACGATCAGCTCGGCTGCGGCATCGGGTCGGTGCCCGGCTCGCCGCCCTTGGCATCGCGCCCGGTGGTCGGCGGCACGGCCGAGGAGGAGCGCGGAGCGCTGGTCGTCGTGCCGCCGTCGCGGCTCGGCGGCTTGCCGTCGAGCAGGTCCTTGATCTCGTCGCCGGTCAGCGTCTCGTATTCGAGCAGCGCCTCGGCGAGACGGATGTGGGCGTCGTGCTTCTCGGTGAGGATGCGCTTGGCCTCTTCGTAGGCTTCCTCGATCAGACGACGGACCTCGCGGTCGATCTTCTGGGCGGTCGCCTCCGAGACGTTCTGCTGGCGGCCCATCGACATGCCGAGGAAGACCTCGTCCTGGTTTTCGCCGTAGGCGACGAGGCCGAGCTCGTCGGAGAAGCCCATGCGGGTGACCATGGCGCGGGCCATCTTGGTGGCCTGATCGATGTCGCCGACGGCGCCGGAGGTGATGTTCTCCTTGCCGAAGACCAGTTCCTCGGCGACGCGGCCGCCCATGGCGACGGCGAGATGCGAGGTGTATTCCTTGTACTTCATCGAATAGCGGTCGCCCTCGGGCAGGAACTTGACCATGCCCAGCGCGCGGCCGCGCGGGATGATCGTCGCCTTGTGGACGGGCAGGCCCGCCGGCACGGTCAGGCCGACGATGGCGTGGCCGGCCTCGTGATAGGCGGTCAGCTTCTTCTCTTCCTCGCTCATGGCCATCGACTTGCGCTCGGCGCCCATCATGACCTTGTCCTTGGCGTCCTCGAACTCGGCCATGGTGACGAGGCGCTTGTTGCGCCGCGCGGCGAGCAGCGCCGCCTCGTTGACGAGGTTCATCAGATCGGCGCCGGAGAAGCCGGGCGTACCGCGGGCGAGGATGCGCAGGTCGACGTCGGGTGCCATCGGCACCTTGCGGACATGGACCTTGAGGATCTTCTCGCGGCCGTTGACGTCCGGGTTCGGCACGGTGATCTGGCGATCGAAACGGCCGGGACGCAGCAGCGCCGGGTCGAGCACGTCGGGCCGGTTGGTGGCCGCGATGATGATGATGCCTTCGTTCTGTTCGAAGCCGTCCATCTCGACGAGCAGCTGGTTCAGCGTCTGCTCGCGCTCGTCGTTGCCGCCGCCGAGGCCGGCGCCGCGGTGACGACCGACCGCGTCGATCTCGTCGATGAAGATGATGCAGGGCGCGTTCTTCTTGGCCTGCTCGAACATGTCGCGGACGCGGGAGGCGCCGACGCCGACGAACATCTCGACGAAGTCGGAGCCCGAGATGGTGAAGAAGGGCACGTTGGCCTCACCGGCCACGGCGCGCGCGGTCAGCGTCTTGCCGGTGCCCGGAGGGCCGACCAGCAGCACGCCGCGCGGGATGCGACCGCCGAGGCGCTGGAACTTCTGCGGATCGCGCAGGAACTCGACGATCTCCTGGAGATCCTCCTTGGCCTCGTCGATGCCGGCGACGTCCTCGAAGGTGACGCGGCCGTGGGCCTCGGTCAGCAGCTTGGCCTTGGACTTGCCGAAGCCCATCGCCTTGCCGCCGGCCCCGCCCTGCATCTGCCGCATGACGAAGAGCCAGATGGCGATGATGACGATCATCGGCATCCACGAGATCAGCGCACCGAGGAGGCTGAAGTTCTCGCCCGCCGGCCGCGCGACGATGGCGACGTCCTTCTTGCGCAGCTCGTCGACCAGATTGGCGCCGGGCGGCGCATAGGTCTGGAACGTGCCCTGCGCACGATAGGAGCCGGCGATCTGCTGGTCGGTGATGGTGACCTGCTTGACCTTGCCGCTCTCGACGTCGTCGAGGAACTGCGAGAACGCAATCTCGTTCGAGCCGCCGCCGCGTCCGGGATTCTGGAAGAGCTGGAAGAGCGCGATCACCAGAAGACCGACGATCACCCAAATGGCGAAATTCCTGAGATTCGCGTTCATCGAAGATCCTGTTCCCGCATCCACATGCTCGGCGGACGCCGTCCGATCCCTTGTACTGCGGGTGAAGATAGGTCTCCCCCCCGCGAATGCCAAGACGACGGCCCGAAAGTCGGGCCGAGGCATGACGAATTCGTTACCGTTCGCCTTCGCCCGGTCGTGGCGGCCGTGCCCGGACATCCAGCCGCGCGGGGATCGCGTCGACGCCGGGAAGCAACGCCGGCTCGCCGGCGCCGCGCAGCACGACGATGCCACAGAGGAGGGCGGCGGAAGGGGCGGGGTCGCCGACGACGTCCGGCGCGAGGCGCCCCGAGGCGCGCAGGGCGCGACGTTCGGTCTCGCCGAGCGGGCCGATCTCGACCGCCGGTTCTGCATCGCGCGCCCGCTCGAAGAGCCAGCCGCCGAATCGCCGTCGTGTCCCCGGCTCGAGCGCGATCGATGCCGCGCGTCCCGCCTCGGGCGCGAACCAGAGCGCCCCCCGGCGGCGTTCGATCCGGACGCCGCCGAGCGTGCGGACGACCGTGCCGCTCGCGCCCGTCAGCACCGCGTCGATCGCCGCGACGGCGTCGAGCCGCGGCCCGTGGTCCGCGTCGCCGAGATGCCCGATCAGGCGGGAGAGGAGCCTGAGGCGGATCTCGGCGTGTTCGGCCGCGTAGGCGCCCGCGTCGATCCGGGCGAAGCCGAGCGGATGAATGGTCCCGGCGCGGGCGAAGAGCGCGTCGACCGCCGCCTCGATCGCCTGCGATGCCCGTGCCATCGCCGCCGCCGTGGCGACGAGGCGCTCGCGGGTGAGCCCATGGGCGGCGAAGAGATCGGCGGCGGCCCTCAGCCGTGCCCTCTCGTGGCGGGGATCGCGGTTGGACGGGTCCTCGACCGCCGTGATGCCGCGGGCCGCCAGCGTCGCGGCGAGGCGGGCGCGGGGGAGGTCGAGGAAGGGGCGGAAGAGCAGCAGGCCGTCGACGTCGCGCATCGGCGCCATGGCGGCGAGGCCGCGCACGCCGGAGCCGCGGGCGAGGCGGGAGAGGAAGGTCTCGGCCTGATCGTCGGCCTGATGGGCGAGGATCACCGTGTCGAGCCCGTTGCGGGCGGCCTCGGCGAAGAGGAGCCGCCGACGTGCGGCGCGGGCTTCGGCCTGGAGATTGGCGGTCGGCTTCGCGCCGGTCCAGAGAAGGACGCGGTGGTCGAGACCGCGGGCGGCGGCCTGGGCCGCGACGAAGTCGGCTTCGGCGCGGGCCTCGGGGCGCAGGCCGTGATCGACGGTCAGGACGACGGCGCGCGGCAGGTCGGGATCGAGGGTGCGGGCGTCGGCCCACAGATGCATCAGTGCGAGCGAATCGGGGCCGCCGGAGACGGCCAGCGCGACGCCCCGGCGTCCCTTCGACGGCGCGAAGGCGGCGAGCGCCTCGACCGGAGAGACGGGGCCGTCGTCAGCACTTGCCACGGGCCTTCTCGGTCGCGGCGCGATCGCGAACCGCCTTCGAGGCCTTGGGATATTTGGCGAGCAGTTCGTCCCAGGAGGCGCAGGCGGCCTTCTTCTCGCCGAGCCCGTTGAGGGCGAGGCCGAGCTTCAACAGACTGTCGGGCGCCTTCGCCCCGTCGGGAAACTGGGTGTAGCTCTTGAGGAAACTGTCGGCCGCCTCCTTGTAGCGGGCACGCGCGTAATAGCTCTCGCCGAGCCAGAACTGCGCCGCGCCGAGCCGCTTGTCGGTCGGATGGTTGCCCATGAAGGTCTTGAAGCTCTGTTCGGCGAGATCGTATTCGCCGTTCAGGATGTAGCCGTAGGCGGCGTCGTATTCGTCGCGCGGGCTGGCCGTCGGGGCGACGGCGGCATAGCGCGGGTCGACGCCCGGCACCGGCTGGCTCTCGGCCGGCTTCGGCCGCGGCGTCGCGCCGAGCTCCATCGGCGCGGCCGAGCCGATCAGGCCGCCGATCGGGTCGCTCGACGACAGATTGCCGAGGCTCGCCGGCGGGGTGCCGCGATTGCCGGCCTGCGGCTGGGCCGCCGCCGGGGGCGCGGCGACGGGCGTCGGCGCCACCGCGGCGAGCGCCGGGCCGCCGGCATCCGGCGCCTCCGACTTCTTCTGCGGTGCGGACGCCTTGGCCCGTCCACCGTTCTCGAGCTCCTGCAGGCGGAACTCCATGTCCTTCTGCTGCCGGGCCATCTGGTCCTGCAACTGGCGGATCTGGAAGGTCAGCTGCTCGATCTGGCCGTTGAGGCCGCGCATCTGGCCTTCGAGCTGGTTGATGCGCACCGACATGTCGGCCACCTGGCCGTCGTCGCCGCCACCGTTGCGGCTGTTGCCGCCGCCGAAGAACCCCTGCGCCGAGGCCGTGGCGCTCGCACCGAGCGTCAGCGCCAGGCCGACGACCAGCGACGCGGCGATGCCGCGCAGCCGACGGGCGAGAGCCCCGATCGTGACTTCACTCCGTTGCGTCATGGAGACGCCGCTCCTTCCCCTCGTGTCCGCCGATCGCGCCGATCGCGACCGATCGGCCTCGATCTAGCATGGCGCGCGCGGTTCGGCCAAAATTTGTCGCCGTCACGGCATTTCGATGGGCGGAAACGACGAACGGCGGCCCCGTTTGGCGGGGCCGCCGTCGCGTTCATGCCGATCGGGCGTCGAAACGCGCCGCTTCGATCACTGGGCGCCGCCGAGCACGGTCACGGCGCGGCGGTTCTGGTTCCAGCAGTTCTCCGCGTCGCAGACCGCCACCGGGCGCTCCTTGCCGTAGGAGATGGTCTTGAGACGGGTCGAGGCGACGCCGCGAGCCATCAGGTAGTCGCGGGTGACGGCGGCGCGGCGGGCGCCGAGCGCGATGTTGTACTCGCGGGTGCCGCGCTCGTCGGCGTGACCTTCGACGGTCACGGCGTAGCGCGGATACTTGGCCAGCCACACCGCCTGACGGTCGAGCGTCGAGCGCGCCTCGGTGGTGAGATCGGTCGAATCGACGGTGAAGAAGACACGGTCGCCGACGTTGACGACGAAGTCCTGCTGCGAACCCGGCGTGGCGGCACCACCGGCACCCAGACCGCCGGCGCCGTCACCGGCGTTGTCCTGCTGGCTCGCGCAGGCGGCGAGCGTCAGCGAGGTGGCGATGACCGCCGCGAACTTGAAACCGCGCGTCAGCGCGATGGAGGTGAACATTACAGAAACTCCTTCGGACCACCCCGAGTGACCTGCCGGTAACCTTGACGGCCCGTGGTTAAATCGAGGTTCAGGAACGTGGTGAACGAACCGTTTTCGACCGATTTTCGAAAGGACTCGTTCTTCAAAACTCGACGGGGGCCGAATTCACTCTCGGCGCATGGCCAAAAGGTGTCCGGCGCGCGGCGTCGGCGCGGCGAGGGACGTCGCCGCGCCAATGTTGCCGAATTGCATCACTTCAGCAGCGGCGACCACGCCGGGTCGGAGGCGCCGGCGGGCGTGCGGATCTGCGTCAGCACGTGGCCGGTGACGTCGGCGAGCCAGAGCACCGGGTCGCCGCCCTCTTCCTTGAAGAACATCACGTAGCGGCCGTTCGGCGCGAAGGTCGGGCCTTCGGCGTGGAAGCCTTCGGTGAGGATGCGCTCGCCCGAGCCGTCCGGCTTCATGACGCCGATCTTGAAGCCCGAACCGTCCTGCTTGGTGAAGGCGATGAACGGGTTGTCGGGATCGGGCGACCACACCGGCGTGGCGTAGCGGCCGGAGCCGAAGGAGATGCGCTTGGCCGGACCGCCCGACGCGCTCATCACGTAGAGCTGCTGCGAGCCGCCGCGATCGCTCTCGAAGACGATCTGCGAACCGTCGGGCGAGAAGGAGGGCGAGGTGTCGATCGCCGCGCCGTCGGAGAGCTGGCGCACGCCGCCGCCGCCCATCGCCATGGCGAAGATGTTGGCGTTGCCTTCCTTCTGCATCGAGAAGACGAGCGTGTTGCCGTCCGGCGAGAAGCGCGGCGAGAAGGTCATGTTGGGGAAGTCGCCGACGAGCTGGCGGGCGCCGGAGGCGACGTTGAGCACGAAGACCTTCGGCTCGCCCTGGCCGTAGGCCATGTAGGCGACCTGCTGCGACGACGGCGAGAAGCGCGGCGTCAGCACCAGTTCCTGGCCGCGGGTGAGGTAGCGCACGTTGGCGCCGTCCCAGTCCATGATCGCGAGCTTCTTCACCCGGTTGGACTTCGGTCCCGATTCGTCGACGAAGACGACGCGGCTGTCGAAGAAGCCCTTGAAGCCGGTCAGCGAGGCATAGGCCGCGTCCGCCGCGATGTGGGCGAGGCGGCGGATGTTGTCGCCCGATGTGCCGACCTGGGTGCCGACCACCTGAGAGCCGCCGAACACGTCCCAGACGCGGATCTGCGCCACGACCTGACCGCCCTGGCGCGACACCGTGCCGGCGATCACCGCCTGGGCGCCGATGCCCTTCCAGTTGTTGAAGTTGGGCGTCACGTCGGCGCCCACCGTCTTCTCCAGATAGGAGTTCGGGTCGAGGACGTTGAAGTAGCCCGACGTCTTCATGTCGGAGGCGACGATCTGCGAGATCTGCTGGGCGAGCGCCGGATCGCCGCCGAACTGCGGCACCGCGATCGGCATCGGCTGGAAGCTGCCGCCGGGGGTGACCGTGATGCGCAGCTGCGCCTCGGCCGGTGCCGTGGCGAGCGAGAGCGCGCCCGCGGCGGTCGCCAGCGCAAGAGCCGCCGCGGCGAGAACACGCCGCAGCGCGCCGCCGCGACGAAGCCGCGGCGCGGCCGTGGCCTCGCTCGCGGAGCGGATCGGGTTCGGTGTCGTCGTCATCGTCGTCCTCGTCGCTGGGGGTTCCCGCCGTCCGCGAGACTGCCCCCGAAACATCACAGATCCTTGGGATCGAACGTCGCCTCGACCTGGCTCCAGGCCGAGAACTTGTCCGCGGGAAGCTTGTAGGGGCCGCACTGCATCAGCGCGCGCCGCGCGGAAGCCGCGAGGCTGACGCCGAGCGGATGGGCCGGGCCCTCCACCACCGTCGGCTGGCCGTTGAGCGAACCGTCCTGGTTGAGCGAGAAGCGCAGCGTCACCTTGAGCCCGGCCTCGGCCGAGCCGATCGGCGGGTTCCAGCACTTCTTGATCTGGCCGATCAGTCCGTCGGTCTCGGCCTGGGTCATCCGCACCACCGAGAGCTTGCCCGAAGGCGCACCGAGGCTCGCCGTCTTCTGCTCCTTGCCCTGCGAGGCGCCGGACTGGTTGCGGTTGAGAATGTCCGACATCTGCGAGGAGAAGGCCTTGGAATTGGCCGCCTGCTTCGCCGCCGCGTCGGCCTTGGCCTTCGCGTCGGCCGCAGCCTTGGCATCGGCGGCCGCCTTGTCGGCCTTGGCCTTGGCGTCCGCCTTGGCCTTGGCATCGGCCGCGGCCTTGGCATCGGCGGCCGCCTTGGCGTCGGCGGCCTTCTTCTCGTCGACCTTCTTCTGGTCCTCGATCAGCTTGTCGAGCGCCTTGGTGTCCTTCGGCGGATCCTTCGGCTTGGGCGGCGCGCCTTCGCCGGTGTCCTTGGCCTTCTCCGCCTCCTTGGGCAGATCGGGCTTGGGCTCGGGCGGCTTGACCGGTGTGGGCTTGGGCTCGGGCGCCTTGACCGGCTCGGGCTTCACCACGGGCTTCGGCTCGGGCTGCTTGACCGGCTCGACCTTGGGGATCTCGGCGACCTTCTCGGGCTTCGGCTCGACCTTGGGCTCCGGCGGCTTGGGCTTGGCCTCCGGCATCGGCGGCGGCGGCTCTTCCTGCGCGTCGGTGCCGGCGCGGGCGCCTTCGGCCTCCTTGGCGGACTTGGCCGTGTCCTTCTGGACGAGTTCTTCCTTGGGCTTCGCCGTCTTCTGGCCGAGCTTGAGCTCGGCGACGTCGGCGATCGGCACGAACTCGATCGGCATCGCCTCGACCGCCGGCTGGTCCTCGCGCTTCTCGAAGCCCGGGAATCCGAACAGGATCCAGGCGAGAAGGGCCGCGTGGAGCACGGCGGAGGACGGCAGACCCGGACGCATCGATCCTTACCTCGACGCCGTTTCGGGAAGCGAGACGAGGCCGATCTTCTTGTAACCGGCGTCGTTCAGCCGCCCCATCACCTTCAGGATCGAGCCGTAGTCGGTCGTCTTGTCGCCGCGCACCAGGATGCGCTCGTCGATGCCGTTCTTGGCGATCGCCTGAAGCTTGGGAACCAGATCGTCGATCTTGAACTCGGCGTCCTGGATGTAGATGCGGCCCTGGCCGTCCAGCGACACGGTGATCGGCTGGGTCTGACCCTCCATCGCCTTGGCGCGGGTCTCGGGCAGGTCGACCGGCACGCCGACCGTCATCATCGGCGCCGCCACCATGAAGATGATGAGCAGCACCAGCATGACGTCGATGAACGGCGTCATGTTCATTTCGCTCATCGGGCCGGAGCGCGCGCGACGACGGCCGCGCCGCCCGCCCTGTGCTCCCGATCCGCCGACCGACATCGCCATGGGGTACGCCTCCTCAGGCCGCCTGCCGCTCGTCGATCTGACGCGACAGGATGGCGGAGAACTCGTCGGCGAAGGTCTCGAGCCGGCCGCCGAGCGCGCCGGCGTCGGCCGAGAGCTTGTTGTAGGCGATGACCGCCGGGATGGCCGCGACGAGGCCGATCGCGGTGGCGAAGAGCGCCTCGGCGATGCCCGGTGCGACGACCGCGAGCGAGGTGTTCTTGGAGGCCGCGATGCCCTGGAACGCCGTCATGATGCCCCACACCGTGCCGAAGAGGCCGATGAACGGGCTCGACGAACCGATCGTGGCGAGCACCAGCAGGTTCGACTGGAAGCGTTCGACCTCGCGGTTGATGGTGACGTCCATCACCTTGTCGATGCGCTGCTGCAGCGATCCGATCGCCGGGCGGCCGCCCTCGTGGGAGCGCTTCCACTCGCGCATCGCGGCGACGAAGAGCGCCGGCATGCCGTGGTTGGCGCGCGCCGACAGCGTGCGGTAGAGATCCTCGAGGCTCTGGCCCGACCAGAAGATCTGCTCGAAGTTGTCCATCTGCCGACGCGTCTTCATGTAGAGGAAGACCTTGTCGACGATGATCGCCCAGCACCACACCGAGGCGGAGAACAGCCCGAGCATCACCAGTTTGACGACGATGTGCGCGCTCCAGAACATCGCGAGGAGCGTCATGTCGGAATGCGGCGCGGCCAGCGCGGCCTGAGCGACTTCGGGATTCATGTGTCGGGTACCTTTTCGGCCGAGAACGGCTCGGGCGACGGTGGGAGCGGTGCGAGGCGTCGAGCGAGAAACGAACGCCTTTCGCCGACGCCCGCTCGTGACGAGCGGCCATCGGATCGCGATCACCGGCGACGATCTCGAACCTCGCGTTCCTTCTGCCCGGCGAATGTGACCAAACGAGGACCCCGAGCGGGTCCGCGCCGAGCCAGCAAGCCATTGGTAGGGTTAAGGATCGGTTTACGATGCTGCGCTGCGGCGCCTGCATCTCACTCGGGATGGCCGAAGAGCGACCTGAGGTCGGCCGGCACGCGGTGCGGTCTTCCCTCGGCATCGAGGCAGACGACGGTGACGACGGCGCTCGCGATCGTCTCCTCGCCGCGGGCGAGCACCTGCTCCATGACGACGCGGGCGCCGCCGACCATGCGGGTGCGGGTGGTCACCGACAGGAGGTCGTCGAGCTTCGCCGGACGGAGGTAGTCGATCTCCATGCGGCGGACCGCGAAGACGATGCCGCGGATCGCCTGCATCTGCGACTGCGACAGGTCGAGGGCGCGCAGATATTCGGTGCGGCCGCGCTCGAAGAAGCGGACGTGGCTGGCATGATAGACGATGCCGCCGGCGTCGGTGTCTTCCCAGTAGATGCGGACGGTGATGGTGTCCTCGAAGCTCGAGGCGTCGGGGGTCGGATGGGTCATCGGATCACGCTGGTCCCTTCGGATGCATCTGTATCGCATGCCGACCCCACCGGGATAGGGATGCGGTAGATCGACAGGCTCAACCGGCGACCGTCCGCCTTCAGGGCCTGCGAGCGGCCGACGATGATACCGCCCAACCGCTCGGGAATCGCGCGGCTGGCGAGATTTTCGTCCGCCACGGGATAACGCAATGCCTCGACGCCGAGAACCTCGCCGGCCCATCGCGCCAGTGCCGCAACCGTCTCGCGGCCCAAACCCGCGCCCTGTTCGCTCTCCCGAATCCAGATCCCGACGATCGGTTCGTCGCAGGTGAGCGCGTGCAGTCCGGACATGCCGACGAAGGCGCCGGTCCGCGCGAGGCGAACCGTGAGATGAAGCGTTCGTCCCTCGACCGCCTGCCGCGGCCAGTCGGCGCAGACGGTAGCCAGCGCCTCGATCGAAGGCGACGGCTCAAACCCCGTGAAGCGCGTGAGCGTCGGCGTCACCGCGGCGAACACCTCTGCGACATCGGTGGGCGCGAAGGCCGACAGCCGCAGTCTGGGCGACGAGATCTCGATCTCGCTCAGATCCATCGTGACCTCCTGATCGGCCACGTCTCGTCCGCGCCGATGCCGGTCTTCCGATCACTTCGGCTCGATCATGTAGCTCTCGGGCGACGGAATCGTGTCGATCAGGCCGCGCGCCTTGAGGAAGGCGGCGAAGCGCTCGGCGCGGACGGTGTCGATCGCGCCGGGGCGCTTGGCGAAACGCGGCAGCGTGTCGGTCAGCGCCCGGCGGTTGAGCTCGTCGGCGAGCTTGGGGTCGGCCTTCTCCATCAGCGCGCGGGTCTCGGCCGGGTGATTGGTCGCCCACAGCGTCGCTTCTTCGAGCGCCGCGTTGAACTTCGCGAAACGGGCGTCCTTCACCGCGTCGCGGTGGGCGACGAGGATCAGTTCGTCGTAGGGCGGCACGCCGTTCTCCTCGGGGAAGAAGGCGATCGCGCGTCTGCCGGCGAGTTCCAGTTCGGTCGCCTCGAAGTTGCGGTAGCCGCCGACGACGGCGTCGACCTGGTTGGTGAGCAGCGCGGCGGTGAGGGCGAAGTTGACGTTGACCAGCGTCACGTCGGAGAGCTTCAGCCCGCCCTTCTCCAGCATGGCGCCGAGGATGGCGTCCTCGAAGCCGGAGACGGAATAGCCGATCTTCTTGCCCTTGAGGTCGGCGAGCGACTTCACCGAGCCGCCCTCCAGCGCCATCACCGAGTTGAGCGGCGTCTCGATCAACGTGGCGAAGCGGACGAGCGGCATGCCCTCCTTCAGCGCCAGCAGGTGCTCGGGCTGATAGGTGACGGCGACGTCGGCCTGCTTGGCGGCGACGAGGCGCGGCGGGGCCGACGGGTCGGCCGGGGCGACGAGCTCGACCTCCAGGCCGCGGGCGGCGAAGAAGCCCTTGTCGCGGGCGACGAAGAGGGTGGCGTGGTCGGGGTTCACGAACCAGTCGAGCAGCACCGTCATCTTGTCGGCGGCGGCGGCGGGCGTGGCGAGGAGGAGGCTCGCCAGGGCGAGCGATGCGAGACGCTTCATGTCGGGGTTCCTGTCAGGAGCGAGGGACGACGGGTTCCGCCGCCCAGGGGGCCCAGCGGCGGGTGAGGTGATCGACGAGGGCGCGCAGACCCACGGCGAACAGAGCGAGGAGGACGAGGGCGGCGAACATCACGTCGGTCTGGAGCCGCGCGTTGGCGTGCATCATCATCAGGCCGAGGCCGTGCGAGGCACCGACCCATTCGCCGACGATGGCGCCGATGGGGGCGACGGTCGCCGCCATCTTCAGCCCCGAGATGAGCGCCGGCACGGCGGAGGGCAGGCGCAGGAAGCGGAACGTGTCGAGCCGCGAGGCGCCGTGGACGCGGGCGAGGTCGACGAGGCCGGGGTCGAGTCGCGCGAGGCCGTCGTGCAGGCTGGCCGTGACGGGGAAGAAGATCACCAGCGTCGCCATGACGATCTTGGAGGCGAGGCCGAAGCCGAACCACAGCACGAGGAGCGGCGCCACCGCGAAGACCGGCAGCGTCTGGATCACCACGATCGCCGGCAGGACGAGGCGGGCGGTCCAGGGGACGAGCGCCATGACGATCGCCGCGGCGACGCCGAAGACGACGCCGCAGACGAGGCCGAGCACGATCTCGAGGGCGGTGACGAGGCCGTTGTCGAGGAGGAGGGGCAGGTTGGCGGCGAAGGCGCGGGCGACGCGGTCGGGGCCCGGCAGCAGCCAGACCGGCGGGGCGAAGAGCGCGACCGCGATCCACCACGCCGCGAGGAAAGCGGCGAGCGGCACGAGGCCATGGGCGGCGCGCGCGGCGAGGCGCGTCAGCGTCGTGGGCATGGGGATCCTCCGACACGGGCCATGCGGCACGGGCGGGCGGATCCGGAGGGATGAATGACGTCGGTCGGCATGGTTCCCGTCCCTTCGCCGGCATGACCCGGATCAGGTTCGAAGGGTTCGGCGCGGGGCCCGCGCCATCTCAGCTCTCGTACGAGAACACCCCTCGGAACGAGGCGAACGGTGACAGAGTACGGTGCGGCGCGCAAGGGGGGAGGGCGCGGATCGTTCGCCGGCATGAGCGCGATGCATCTTCGCGAACACCGCGCGAGCGACGCGGGCGACAAAGAAAGACGGCGGCGAACCGAGGTTCGCCGCCGCCGTTTTCGTTTCTTCCGAAAGCCGTTCGATCAGAACAGCTGGAGGATGCTCTGGTCGGCCTGGTTGGCCAGCGACAGGGC
>NZ_JBQUZT010000014.1:0-16542 GCF_056313705.1 Pinisolibacter sp. DMC100
GTCTTGCCATGGTCGACGTGCCCGATCGTGCCGATGTTGCAGTGCGGCTTGTTACGTTCGAACTTTTCTTTGGCCATCGGATTTCTCCGTTTGCTCTCTCAGCCGATCAGGCAGATCAGGCGAACTTCTTCTGGACTTCGGCGGCGACGTTCGACGGCACTTCTTCGTAGTGGTCGAACTGCATGGTGTAGCTGGCGCGACCCTGCGAGAAAGACCGCAGAGTGTTGACGTAGCCGAACATGTTGGCCAGGGGCACCATCGCGTTGACGATCTGCGCGTTGCCGCGCGTATCGGTGCCGGCGATCTGACCACGGCGAGAGTTGAGGTCGCCGATGACCGAACCGAGGTATTCCTCGGGGGTCACGACCTCGACCTTCATGATCGGCTCGAGGAGAACCGCGCCGGCCTTCTCGAGACCTTCACGGAACGCCGCGCGAGAGGCGATTTCGAAGGCGATCGCCGAGGAGTCGACCTCGTGATAGGCGCCGTCGACGAGCTGGACCTTGACGTCCACGACCGGGAAGCCCGCCACCGGACCCGAGGTGAGGACCGAGTTGAGGCCCTTCTCGACGCCGGGGAAGTATTCCTTCGGGACCGAACCGCCGATGATCTTCGACTCGAACTCGAAGCCCTTGCCGGACTCGTTGGGTTCGATGTGGAACTTCACGCGGGCGAACTGGCCGGTACCGCCGGTCTGCTTCTTGTGGGTGTAGTCGATGTCGGTCGAGCGACGGATCGTCTCGCGATAGGCGACCTGCGGGGCGCCGACGTTGACTTCGACCTTGTGGGTGCGCTTCAGGATGTCGACCTTGATGTCGAGGTGAAGCTCGCCCATGCCCTTGATGATGGTCTGACCGGACTCGCTGTCGGTGTTGACGCGGAAGGACGGATCCTCCGCAGCCAGCTTGGCGAGAGCGACGCCCATCTTTTCCTGATCGGCCTTCGACTTCGGCTCGACGGCCATCTCGATGACGGGTTCCGGGAACTCCATCTTCTCGAGAATGACGGGATGGTTCGGGTCGCAGAGCGTGTCGCCGGTGCGGGTGTCCTTGAGGCCGACCAGAGCGACGATGTCGCCGGCGTAGGCCTCGGAGATCTCCTCACGGCTGTCGGCGTGCATGAGAACCATGCGGCCGACGCGCTCGGTCTTGCCGCGAACCGAGTTCAGCAGCGAGACGCCCTTCTCGAGCTTGCCCGAGTAGATGCGGCAGAAGGTCAGGATGCCGTACTGGTCGTCCATCAGCTTGAAGCCGAGGAGGGCCAGGGGATCGCTGTCCGACGACTTGCGCTCGGTCTCCTGCTCGGTCTTGACGTCGATGCCCTTGATGGCGGGGCGATCGAGCGGCGACGGCAGGTAGTCGACGACGGCGTCGAGCAGGGGCTGGACGCCCTTGTTCTTGAAGGCCGAGCCGCAGAGCACCGGATAGAAGGCACCGGTGACGACGGCCTTGCGCAGCAGACGCTTGATGGTCGCCTCGTCGGGGTTGGTGCCCTCGAGATAGGCTTCCATGGCGGCTTCGTCGAGCTCGACGCAGGCCTCGATCATGTCGACGCGAGCCGCCTCGCACTTGGCGAGAAGGTCGGCCGGGATCTCTTCGTCGTGATAGTTGGCGCCGAGAGCCTCGTTTTCCCACACGACGGCCTTCATGCGGACGAGGTCCACGAGGCCGGCAAAGTTGGACTCGGCACCGATCGGGATCTGGATCGGGATCGGGCGAGCGCCGAGGCGGGTCTTGATGTCCGAGACGCAGCGATCGAAATCGGCGCCGATCTTGTCCATCTTGTTGCAGAAGACGATGCGCGGGACGTTGTACTTGTCGCCCTGACGCCACACGGTCTCGGTCTGCGGCTCGACGCCCTGGTTGGAGTCGAGAACGCACACGGCGCCGTCGAGCACACGCAGCGAACGCTCGACTTCGATGGTGAAGTCGACGTGGCCGGGGGTGTCGATGATGTTCAGGCGCTTGCCGTTCCAGAACGTCGTCGTGGCAGCCGAAGTGATCGTGATGCCACGCTCCTGCTCCTGCTCCATGAAGTCCATGGTGGCGGCGCCGTCGTGGACTTCACCGATCTTGTGGCTCTTACCGGAGTAATAGAGCACACGCTCGGTGGTCGTGGTCTTGCCGGCATCGATGTGAGCCATGATGCCGAAGTTGCGGTAGTCTTCGATGGCGTGAATACGGGGCATTGTCGACCTCGTCGAAAACGACTTGAGCGGAGTTCACCAGCGGTAATGGGAGAAGGCGCGGTTCGCCTCTGCCATACGGTGAGTGTCCTCACGCTTCTTGACGGCATTGCCACGGTTGTTCGACGCATCGAGCAGTTCCGCGGAAAGACGCTCCGTCATGGTCTTCTCGTTGCGACCACGGGTCGCGGAGAGGAGCCAACGGATCGCCAGAGCCTGGCGGCGTTCGGTGCGAACTTCGACCGGGACCTGATACGTGGCACCGCCGACGCGGCGCGAACGCACTTCGATCTGCGGCGCGACGTTCTCGAGCGCCTGATGGAAGATCGCCAGCGGATCCTGGCGGGTCTTCGACTCGATCAGGTCGAAGGCACCGTAGACGATCGACTCGGCGACCGACTTCTTGCCGTCTTCCATCACGTTGTTCATGAACTTGGAAACGATGATGTCCCCGAACTTCGGATCCGGGTTGATCTCACGCTTCTCGGCAGAGTGACGACGGGACATATGTCTTCCTCGGTCGTTCGAAACTTAAGGGTTACCGGATCACTTCGGACGCTTGGCGCCGTACTTCGAACGGCGCTGCTTGCGATCCTTGACACCCTGGGTGTCGAGGACGCCGCGCAGGATGTGGTAGCGCACGCCCGGAAGGTCCTTCACGCGGCCGCCGCGGATCATGACCACGGAGTGCTCCTGAAGGTTGTGGCCTTCGCCCGGGATGTAGCCGATGACTTCGAAACCGTTGGTGAGGCGAACCTTGGCGACCTTGCGGAGCGCGGAGTTCGGCTTCTTCGGCGTCGTGGTGTAGACGCGCGTGCACACGCCGCGCTTCTGCGGGCAGGCTTCCATGGCGGGAACCTTGTTCCGCTTGGTCGGAGCCTGCCGCGGGCTGCGGATGAGCTGGTTGATCGTCGGCATTCGTCTTCAGCCTTCTCGTGACCAGGCCTTTCGGCCCACTTGTGCGCTCGGCGCGTCCTGGAACGACACCCGGCAAAACCCATCGCCGGGCAGCAACCTCGTTTCATGGGGAAACGAACGGAAAGCACCGGAGCACGGGAACTCATTCCCCGTCCGGTGCGAAAAGTCAGAGGAACGGCGAACCGTTCTTGATCTTCTGCTTTCCAAAGTCGCTATCCCGGCAGCGTCTCGGCGCCCTGTTCCGTTCGATTGGGCCGAACGAAGCATTGGCGGCCGACGGGCCTGCCGTGAAAGTGGGCGGAAACTACCCGCACCGTCCACGCCCGTCAAGGGGTGAAACGAGCAAAAACGCAGGGAATGCGCGGTTCGCCGAGTCGTACGCCGCTCCAAGCGGAATCTTGCGGTTTCATGTCGAAAATGACGCAAAGTTTCGCCAAGAATCGACCCCTTTCGCCAAGTCGAACCGAGGTCACCGTCGTCGTCGCCGGACGAATCCGAACATCGAGACCTTAGAATCGATGTCTCCATCGATTCGACTCTGCCTCTACTGAGCGATCGATTCGGCGAGGCGGCGGCGATGCGCCGCACGACGTCACGAAGATTCGGAAAACGACCTTCGTGACGACCGTTCGATTCCGGGACACTCCACCCGCGACACGGGCGGCTCGGACCCCGAGGTCCCAAAAAAGAAACGCCGCGGGCGAGCCGCGGCGTCTCCGATTCGTCCGAGCGGGTCGATCACTCGGCGGCGGGCAGCGCCGGCGCCTCGACCACACCGCCCTGCGACTTGCGCTCCTCGACGATGAGCTCGTCGCGGTGCGCCGCGATGCGGCGGATGCGGTTGGTGACCGAACCGGTGCCGGCCGGGATGAGACGGCCGACGATGACGTTCTCCTTGAGACCCTCGAGGGCGTCGATCTTGCCGGCGACCGCCGCTTCCGTGAGGACGCGGGTGGTCTCCTGGAACGACGCGGCCGAGAAGAACGAGCGCGTGTTGAGCGAGGCCTTGGTGATACCGAGGAGGACCGGAACGCCGGACGCCGGCTTCTTGCCCTCGGCGATCAGCGCCTCGTTCATCATGTCGAGGTCGAGGCGATCGATCTGCTCGCCGGTGATCACATCCGAGTCGCCCGCATCGGTGATCTCCACCTTCTGCAGCATCTGACGGACGATGACCTCGATGTGCTTGTCGTTGATCACGACGCCCTGCAGTCGATAGACTTCCTGGATCTCGTTGACGAGGAACGCCGCGAGAGCCTCCACGCCCTTGATCGCCAGGATGTCGTGCGGCGCCGGGTTGCCGTCGAGGATGTACTCGCCCTTCTCGATGGTGTCGCCGTCCTGCAGATGGACGTGCTTGCCCTTCGGGATCAGGTACTCGATCGGATCGCCACCATCGACCGGCTCGATCAGGATGCGACGCTTGTTCTTGTAGTCCTTGCCGAAGCGGATCGTGCCGTCGCACTCGGCGATGATGGCGTGATCCTTCGGACGACGGGCTTCGAACAGTTCGGCGACGCGCGGCAGACCGCCGGTGATGTCGCGGGTCTTGGCGGACTCGAGCGGGATACGGGCCACGACGTCGCCGGCGTGGACCTTGCCGTTCGGATCGGCCGAGAGGATCGCGTCGACCGGCAGCGCGTAGCGGGCTTCACCGCCGCGCGACAGACGGGCGATCTTGCCGTCGGCACCCTTGATGACGATCGAGGGCTTGAGATCCGACGTGCGGGCCGAGGCGCGCCAGTCGATGACGACGCGCTTGGTGATGCCGGTCGCCTCGTCGGTCGATTCCGTCATCGTCTGACCGTCGATCAGGTCCTCGTAGCCGACGGTACCGTCGACTTCGGTCAGGATCGGACGGGTGTAGGGGTCCCACTCGGCGATGCGCTGGCCGCGCTTCACCTTGTCGCCCTCGTCGACGAACAGACGGGCACCGTAGATCAGACGATGGGTCGCGCGCTCCGAGCCGTCGGCATCGACGACGGCGACGGTGACGTTGCGGCCCATGACGATCAGGCGGCCTTCCGAGTCGCGCGCCACGTTGCGGTTCTTGAGCGCGATCGTGCCTTCGAAGTTGGATTCGACGAAGGACGAGTCGACGACCTGCGCGGTGCCACCGACGTGGAAGGTGCGCATGGTGAGCTGAGTGCCCGGCTCGCCGATCGACTGGGCGGCGATGACGCCCACCGCTTCGCCCATGTTGACCGGGGTACCACGGGCGAGGTCGCGGCCGTAGCACTGGACGCAGACGCCGACCTTGGTCTCGCAGGTGAGCACCGAGCGGATCTTGACCGACTGGATGCCGGCGGCCTCGATCTGCTTGACGTGCGGCTCCTCGATCATCACGCCGTTCGGCACGATGACCTCGCCGGTCGCCGGATCGGTCAGATCCTCCGCCGCGACGCGGCCGAGGATGCGGCTGCCGAGCGAGGCGACGACCTGGCCGGCATCGACGATCGCCTGGACATGGATGCCGTTCTGCGAACCGCAATCCTGTTCGGTGATGATCGAATCCTGCGCCACGTCGACGAGACGACGGGTGAGGTAACCGGAGTTCGCGGTCTTGAGCGCGGTGTCGGCCAGACCCTTACGGGCACCGTGGGTCGAGTTGAAGTACTCGAGCACGGTCAGGCCTTCCTTGAAGTTCGAGATGATCGGCGTCTCGATGATCTCGCCCGACGGCTTGGCCATCAGGCCGCGCATGGCGGCGAGCTGACGCATCTGGGTCGGAGAACCACGGGCGCCGGAGTGCGACATCATGTAGATCGAGTTGATCGGCATCTGACGGCCGGTCTCGGCATCGATCTGGACCGCGGAGATGCGCTTCATCATCTCCTCGGCGATGCGGTCGGTGCACTTCGCCCAGGCGTCGACGACCTTGTTGTACTTCTCGCCCTGGGTGATCAGGCCGTCCTGGTACTGCTGCTCGAATTCCTTCGCCGCAGCCTGGGTCTCCTCGACCATCGCCGGCTTGGTGTCCGGGATGACCATGTCGTCCTTGCCGAACGAGATGCCGGCCTTGAAGGCGTTGGTGAAGCCGAGCGACATGATGCGGTCGCAGAAGATCACCGTCTCCTTCTGACCGCAGGTGCGGTAGACCGCGTCGATCATGCCCGAGATGTTCTTCTTCGTCATCAGCTGGTTGCAGACGTCGAAGGTGATGCCCGGGTGCTTCGGCAGCAGTTCGCCGATGAACATGCGGCCGGGCGTCGTCTCGTAGATCCTGGTGTAGGTGTTGCCCTCGGCATCCACGCCCTTCCAGCGGCCGCGGATCTTGGTGTGGAGGGTGATCACCTTGCTGTCGAGCGCATGCTGCATCTCGCCGAGATTGCCGAAGGCCATGCCTTCGCCCGGCTCGTTGGCATTCATCAGCGACAGATAGTAGAGGCCGAGAACGATGTCCTGCGACGGCACGATGATCGGCGCGCCGTTGGCGGGGTGCAGGATGTTGTTGGTCGACATCATCAGCACGCGCGCTTCCAGCTGCGCTTCGAGCGACAGCGGAACGTGCACGGCCATCTGGTCACCGTCGAAGTCGGCGTTGAACGCCGTGCAGACGAGCGGATGCAGCTGGATCGCCTTGCCTTCGATCAGCACCGGCTCGAAGGCCTGGATGCCGAGACGATGCAGCGTCGGCGCGCGGTTCAGCATCACCGGATGCTCGCGAATGACCTCGTCGAGGATGTCCCAGACCTCGGGACGCTCCTTCTCGACGAGCTTCTTCGCCTGCTTCACCGTCGACGACAGGCCCTTCGCGTCGAGACGCGAATAGATGAAGGGCTTGAACAGCTCGAGCGCCATCTTCTTCGGCAGGCCGCACTGGTGCAGCTTGAGCTCCGGACCGACGACGATGACCGAGCGGCCCGAGTAGTCGACGCGCTTGCCGAGCAGGTTCTGACGGAAGCGACCCTGCTTGCCCTTGAGCATGTCGGCGAGCGACTTCAGCGGGCGCTTGTTGGCGCCGGTGATGACGCGACCGCGACGGCCGTTGTCGAACAGCGCATCGACCGCTTCCTGAAGCATGCGCTTCTCGTTGCGGATGATGATGTCCGGCGCGCGCAGCTCGATGAGGCGCTTCAGGCGGTTGTTGCGGTTGATGACGCGGCGATAGAGGTCATTGAGATCCGACGTCGCGAAGCGGCCGCCGTCCAGGGGGACGAGCGGGCGCAGATCCGGCGGGATCACCGGAACGACGGTCAGGATCATCCACTCGGGACGGTTGCCCGACTCGATGAAGGACTCGACCAGCTTGAGGCGCTTGGCGAGCTTCTTCGGCTTCAGTTCACCGGTCGCCTCGGCGATGTCGACGCGCAGCTGGTCGGCGATCTTCGGCAGGTCCATGGCCGCGAGCATGTCGCGGATGGCCTCGGCGCCGATCTGGGCGGTGAAGCTGTCCTCGCCGTAGTCGTCCTGCGCCTTGAGGAACTCCTCCTCGCCCAGAAGCTGATGCAGCTTGAGGGGGGTGAGGCCCGGCTCGGTGACGACGTAGTTCTCGAAGTAGAGGATGCGCTCGAGGTCCTTGAGCGTCATGTCCATCAGCATGCCGATGCGGCTCGGCAGCGACTTCAGGAACCAGATGTGGGCGACGGGCGCGGCCAGTTCGATGTGGCCCATGCGCTCGCGACGGACGCGCGACAGCGTGACTTCGACGCCGCACTTCTCGCAGATGACGCCCTTGTACTTCATGCGCTTGTACTTGCCGCACAAGCACTCGTAATCCTTGATCGGTCCGAAGATCCGGGCGCAGAACAGGCCGTCGCGCTCCGGCTTGAAGGTCCGGTAGTTGATCGTTTCCGGCTTCTTGATCTCGCCGTAGGACCAGGAGAGGATCTTCTCGGGGCTCGCGATGGAGATCCGGATGGCGTCGAAGACCGGCGCCGTCGGGGTCTGGGGCGAGAAGATGTTCATCACGTCTTGATTCATGGACCGTCTCCTGTCGGTGTCGCTCGCCCCTGCCGCAAGGGGGAGGGCCACGTCGAGATTTCCTGTCAGTCGTCGGATGCGCGGACCCGGAGCACCGCTCCTCGGCCCGTCTCGCCCCGACATCGTCGAACGCCTCTACGAAGCGCGGGGAGAGGAGGCCCCCCCCCGCGATCCTTCGCGGATCACTCCGCAGCCTGCGCTCCGGCCTCGCCGTTCTCGCCGTCCTCGTCCTCGCCGGGGGCGTCGACCAGTTCGACGTTGAGGCTGAGCGAACGCATTTCCTTGACGAGAACGTTGAAGCTCTCCGGGATGCCGGCCTCGAAGGTGTCGTCGCCACGGACGATCGCCTCGTAGACCTTGGTGCGGCCGGCCACGTCGTCCGACTTCACCGTGAGCATCTCCTGCAGCGTGTAGGCCGCGCCGTAGGCTTCGAGCGCCCAGACTTCCATTTCGCCGAAGCGCTGGCCGCCGAACTGCGCCTTGCCGCCCAGCGGCTGCTGGGTGACGAGCGAGTAGGGGCCGATCGAACGAGCATGGATCTTGTCGTCGACCAGGTGGTGGAGCTTCAACATGTAGATGTAGCCCACCGTGACCTTGCGGTCGAACTGCTCGCCGGTGCGGCCGTCGAACAGCGTCATCTGGCCGGAATGGGCCAGACCCGCCTTGTCGAGGGCCGCCTCGATGTCGTGCTCCTTGGCGCCGTCGAAGACCGGGGTCGCGATCGGAACGCCCTTGCGGACGGTCTCGGCGAGACGCACCACCGACGGCTCGTCGTATTCCGCGACCTGCTCGCCCTTGATGTTCTGGCCGTAGATGCCTTCGATCTCGACCCTGAGCGGGGAGAGATCGCCCGACTTGCGGTAGGCTTCGAGCATCGCGTCGATCTTCTTGCCCATGCCGGCGCAAGCCCAGCCGAGATGGGTCTCGAGGATCTGACCGACGTTCATGCGCGAGGGCACGCCCAGCGGGTTCAGCACGATGTCGACGTTGGTGCCGTCTTCGAGATAGGGCATGTCCTCGATCGGCATGATGCGAGAGACGACACCCTTGTTGCCGTGACGGCCGGCCATCTTGTCGCCCGGCTGGATCTTGCGCTTGATGGCGACGAAGACCTTGACCATCTTCATGACGCCCGGGGGCAGCTCGTCACCGCGCTGCAGCTTCTCCACCTTGTCGATGAAGCGCTGCTCGAGGCGCTTGCGGCTCTCGTCGTACTGACCGCGCAGGGCTTCGACCTCGCCCATGAGCTTCTCGTCGTCGGCGGTGAACATCCACCACTGCGAACGCGGGTACTCCTCGATGAGCTCCTGATTCAGGACCTGGTCCTTCTTGAAGCCCTTCGGACCGGCGATCGCGGTCTTGCCGACCAGCATCTCGACCAGACGGCCGTAGACGTTGCGATCGAGGATCGCCTGCTCGTCGTCACGGTCCTTGGCGAGACGCTCGATCTCCTCGCGCTCGATCGCCATCGCGCGCTCGTCCTTCTCGACGCCATGTCGATTGAACACGCGCACTTCGACGATCGTGCCCTGCACGCCCGGGGGCACGCGGAGCGAGGTGTCGCGGACGTCGGAAGCCTTCTCGCCGAAGATGGCGCGCAGAAGCTTCTCTTCCGGCGTCATCGGGCTCTCGCCCTTCGGCGTGATCTTGCCGACCAGGATGTCGCCCGGACGGACTTCCGCGCCGATGTAGACGATGCCGGCTTCGTCGAGGTTCTTCAGCGCTTCTTCCGAGACGTTCGGAATGTCGCGCGTGATCTCCTCCGGACCCAGCTTGGTGTCGCGGGCCATCACCTCGAACTCCTCGAGATGGATCGACGTGAAGACGTCGTCCTTCACGATGTTCTCGGAGAGGAGGATGGAGTCCTCGTAGTTGTAGCCGTTCCACGGCATGAACGCGACGAGCACGTTGCGGCCGAGCGCCAGATCGCCGAGATCGGTCGAGGGACCGTCGGCGATGATGTCGCCCTTCTCGATGATGTCGCCGACCCGGACCAGCGGACGCTGGTTGATACAGGTCGACTGGTTCGAGCGCTGGAACTTCATCAGCCGGTAGATGTCGACGCCCGACTTCGACGGATCGAGGTCTTCGGTCGCCCGGATGACGATACGGGTGGCGTCGACCTGATCGACGACGCCGCCGCGCTTGGCGCCGATCGCGGCACCCGAGTCACGGGCGACGATCGATTCCATGCCGGTGCCGACGAAGGGCGCCTCGGCGCGCACCAGCGGCACGGCCTGACGCTGCATGTTGGAGCCCATCAGCGCGCGGTTGGCGTCGTCGTTCTCGAGGAACGGGATGAGCGCCGCGGCGACCGACACCAGCTGCTTCGGCGACACGTCCATGTAGTCGACGCGGTCGACCGGGACCATGAGCGGCTCGCCGGCGTGACGGCAGACGATCAGCTCTTCGGTCAGACGGTTGTCGGCCGACAGCACGGCGTTCGACTGGGCGACGTAGTGCTTGTACTCCTCGGTGGCCGAGAGGTAGACGACCTCCTCGGTCACGCGGCCGTCGCGCACCTTGCGGTACGGGGCCTCGATGAAGCCGTACTTGTTCACCCGCGCGAAGGTGGCGAGCGAGTTGATCAGGCCGATGTTCGGGCCTTCCGGCGTCTCGATCGGGCACATGCGGCCGTAGTGCGTCGGGTGCACGTCGCGCACCTCGAAGCCGGCACGCTCGCGGGTCAGACCGCCCGGGCCCAGCGCCGAGAGACGACGCTTGTGCGTGATCTCGGACAGCGGGTTGGTCTGGTCCATGAACTGCGAGAGCTGCGAGGAGCCGAAGAACTCGCGCACGGCGGCCGCCGCCGGCTTGGCGTTGATCAGGTCCTGCGGCATGACGGTGTCGATCTCGACCGACGACATGCGCTCCTTGATGGCACGCTCCATGCGGAGCAGGCCGACGCGATACTGATTTTCCATCAGCTCGCCGACGGAGCGGACACGGCGGTTGCCGAGGTTGTCGATGTCGTCGATCTCGCCCTTGCCGTCGCGCAGGTCGAGCAGCGTGCGGATGACCTCGAGGATGTCGTCCTTGCGCAGGGTGCGCACGGTGTCCTCGACCTGGAGATCCAGGCGCATGTTCATCTTGACGCGGCCGACCGCGGAGAGGTCGTAGCGCTCGGCATCGAAGAACAGCGAATGGAACATCGCTTCCGCCGTCTCGATGGTCGGCGGCTCGCCCGGACGCATCACGCGGTAGATGTCGAAGAGCGCTTCCTCGCGGGATTCGTTCTTGTCGACGGCGAGCGTGTTGCGGATGTAGGCGCCGGTGTTGACATGGTCGATGTCGAGGACCGGGATCTCGAGGTGGCCGAGGTCGAGGATCTGACGGATCAGCTTCTCGGTCAGCTCCTGGCCGGCTTCGGCGTGGACGAGACCGGTCTTCAGGTCGACGATGTCCTCGGCGAGATACTGGCCGACGACGTCCTCGTCGGTCACCTTGAGGGCCTTGAGGCCCTTCTCGGCGAGCTGCTTGGCGGCACGCGCGGTCAGCTTCTTGCCGGACTCGAGGATGACCTCGCCGGTGTCGGCGTCGATCAGGTCGGTGACGGCCTTGTAGCCGCGCATCCGCGCCGGATCATAGGGAACGCGCCAGGCCGAGCCGGAACGCTCGAACGACAGCTTGTTGTAGAAGGTGTCGAGGATGCCTTCGCCGTCCATGCCGAGGGCGAAGAGCAGCGAGGACACCGGGATCTTGCGGCGGCGGTCGATGCGCGCATAGACGATGTCCTTGGCGTCGAACTCGATGTCGAGCCAGGAACCGCGATACGGGATGATGCGCGCGGCGAACAGCAGCTTGCCGGACGCGTGCGTCTTGCCCTTGTCGTGGTCGAAGAAGACGCCCGGCGACCGGTGCATCTGCGAGACGATGACGCGCTCGGTGCCGTTGACGATGAAGGTGCCGTTGTCGGTCATGAGCGGCATGTCGCCCATGAACACGTCCTGCTCCTTGATGTCCTTGACGGACTTGGCGCCGGTGTCCTCGTCGATGTCGAACACGATGAGGCGCAGCGTGACCTTCAGCGGAGCCGCGAAGGTCATGCCACGCTGACGGCATTCGTCGACGTCGTACTTCGGCGGCTCGAACTCGTAGCGCACGAACTCGAGCAGGGCCTTGCCCTGGAAGTCGGAGATCGGGAACACCGACTTGAAGACCGACTGCAGGCCCTCGTCCGGGCGACCGCCCTTGGGCTCGTCCACCTGCAGGAACTGGTCGTAGGACGCCTTCTGCACCTCGATGAGGTTGGGCATCTCCGCGACTTCTCGGATGGAACCGAAGAACTTGCGGACTCGTCTACGACCGTTGAACGTCTGGGCCATTGTCGTCCTCGCTCGGGTTGACCGACGGCAATCCGGAACACCCCACCGAACCTTCGGCGTCTCGGATGTTCGGGAGCACCGTCGCCGCCCCCTCAATCATCGACTTTCCCGTGCCGAATTCCCACGTCTCGACCACGACGCGTGGAGTTGACACGATTCTCGCCTCGACGACACCCTCGCCCTTGACGGGCCTCCGAGAGTGCCGAAATCCCGGGCCGCGAAACCGCGACCCGGGATCGATCTCGCAACGCGGAGCGCAGGCGCGCCCCGCGTCCGATCACTTGAGCTCGACCTTGGCGCCGGCGCCTTCGAGCTGCTTCTTGACCTTCTCGGCCTCGTCCTTGCCGACGGCTTCCTTGACGGCCTTCGGAGCACCCTCGACCAGGTCCTTGGCTTCCTTGAGGCCGAGACCGGTGATCGCGCGCACTTCCTTGATCACGTTGATCTTGTTGGCGCCCGCGTCGACGAGAATGACGTTGAACTCGGTCTGCTCTTCGACCGGAGCAGCGGCAGCGGCCGGGCCGGCAGCGGCGGCGACGGCCACCGGAGCGGCGGCGGAGACGCCCCACTTCTCTTCGAGAGCCTTCACGAGCTCGGCGGCTTCCAGGATGGTCAGGGCGGACAGGTCGTCCACGATCTTGGCGATATCGGCCATTTCTTCACTTCCTTCGAATGGTTCGGTACGTTTCGTCTGTGCGAAGACGGCTCACGCCGCCTGGTCCTTGTCGACGCGCGCCTGGATGACGCGAGCGAGCGCACCGGCCGGAGCGGCCAGAACCGAGGCCAGCTTGGTAGCCGGCTGGTTGATGACGCCCGCGATCTTGGCGCGGAGTTCCTCGAGCGACGGCAGGTCGGCGAGGGCCTTGACGCCGGAAGCGTCGAGAGCCTGCTTGCCGAGACCACCACCAAGGATCACGAACTTGTCGTTCGCCTTGGCGAATTCGGCCGCGACCTTGGGGGCAGCGACCGGATCCTTCGCAGAAAGGATCACGGTCGGGCCCTTGAACAGGTCCGCCATGTGCTCGAGTTCGGTGCCGACGAGAGCCAGCTTGGCGAGGCGGTTCTTCGCGACCTTCACGGTGCCGCCGGCGACGCGGACCTTGCCGCGCAGGGCGGTCATGTCCTTCACCGTGAGCCCCGCGTACTTCGCGACCACAACGGATCCAGTCGTCTTGAACTGGACGTTGAGGGCAGCGACGAGTTCGCGCTTTTCCGCTCTTTCCACGATAGCCTCATTTGCCTTTGACCCCCGCGGAACGAAAGTTCCGGGAGGCCGGTTTCAGGAGGCGTGTCCGGGGACCGGTCACGCCTGCACTTCCTGTCCCCTCCACCCCGGACAGGTCCGGGGATCAAAGGTTCAACGGTCCGAACCGCTTCGAAGATCCGGTCGATCCCGGATGACGAATTCGTTCTTCCCGTCTCGCAAGGGCCCCTCGAATCGCACTCGAGTTCGACGAATTAAGCCTTCCGGGTTTCCCCTTCCGGCGCCCTTGGTCTCGGACAGTTTCCCGGGCGAACCCGGGAAGATCGCCCCTGCCCTCTCGGGCGTGGGCATCGCCCGCCCCGGCGAACCGGGACGGGAGAATTCAAATCACCGCTCAGGAGGCGGCGTGGACGGTCGACGGGTCGACCTTCAGGCCGGGGCCCATGGTCGACGACACGGCGACGCGCTGCAGGTAGGTGCCCTTGGCGCCGGTCGGCTTGGCCTTCTGCACCGCATCGGCGAAGGCGACGATGTTCTGGACGAGAGCCTCGACCGAGAACGAAGCCTTGCCGACGCCGGCATGCACGATACCGGCCTTCTCGGCGCGGAACTCGACGGCGCCGCCCTTGGCGTCGGTGACGGCCTTGGTGACGTCCATGGTCACGGTGCCGACCTTCGGGTTCGGCATCAGGCCGCGCGGGCCGAGCACCTTGCCGAGACGGCCGACCAGCGGCATCAGGTCCGGGGTGGCGATGCAGCGATCGAAGTCGATCTTGCCGCCCTGGATGGTGGCGAGCAGGTCCTCGGCGCCGACGATGTCCGCACCGGCGGCCGTGGCCTCGTCGGCCTTGGGGCCGCGGGCGAAGACGGCGACGCGGACGGTCTTGCCCGTGCCGTTCGGCAGGTTGCAGACGCCGCGGACCATCTGGTCGGCGTGACGGGGGTCGACACCCAGGTTCATCGAGATCTCGACGGTCTCGTCGAACTTGGCGGTGGCCCGCTCCTTGACCAGCTTCACGGCCTCTTCGAGACCATAGAGCTTGACGGGGTCGATGCCCTCACGGGACTTGGCGACGCGCTTGGCGATCTTCGGCATCGTCTTACTCCACCACACGCAGGCCCATGGACCGGGCGGTACCCTCGATCATCTTCGCCGCGGCGTCGATGTCGTTGGCGTTCAGGTCCTTCATCTTCTTCTCGGCGATGTCCTTCAGCTGGGCCTGGGTGACCTGGCCAACGACGGCACGACCGGGAGTCTTGGAGCCCGAACCGGGCTTCTTCTTGGTGTCCAGCTTCGCGGCCTGCTTCAGGAGGAAGCTCGCCGGCGGCGTCTTGAACTCGAAGGAGAAGCTCTTGTCGGTGAAGTACGTGATCACGACCGGGGTCGGCTGACCCTTCGGCATTTCCGCGGTCTTCGAATTGAAGTCCTTGCAGAACTGCATGATGTTCAGGCCGCGCTGACCGAGCGCGGGACCGATCGGCGGCGACGGGTTCGCAGCACCCGCCGGCACCTGGAGCTTGATGTAGCCCTGGACCTTCTTCGCCATCTTCTGGCTCCTCGTTCATCGCCGGACGGCGCCTTCGCGCCTCCGGCTCACCGGAGTTGGTGGTCGGGCACCGCACGGCGTCTGGCGACGACGCAGGGGGGCCTCCCACCCGTCCGACCGACCGGCATGCCGGAGATCGGACTCGTTCACCGTTCCTTCGCGATCTTCGGGCCATCCTCGCGGACGATCCCGGAGCACCTCCGGAGCGGACCACCCGAAGCGATGCCTCGGACGGAACGAGACCACCCCCGACCGCGAGTGCGGCGGAGGCGGCCTACGAATTCGGGTCTCGTCAGATCTTCTCGACCTGACCGTATTCCAGATCGACCGGGGTCGCGCGACCGAAGATCGACACCGCGACCTTGAGGCGCGAACGCTCCTCGTCGACCTCTTCGACGACACCGTTGAAGGAGGCGAACGGACCGTCCGACACCTTCACGTTCTCGCCGACCTCGAAGGTGACCGACGGCTTCGGGCGCTCGACGCCGTCCTGCACCTGCTGCAGGATACGGAGCGCCTCGGATTCCTGGATCGGCATCGGCTTGTTGTCCGAACCGAGGAAGCCGGTGACCTTCGGCGTGTTCTTGATCAGGTGGAAGACCTGGTCGGTCAGTTCCGCCTTCACCAGCACGTAGCCGGGGAAAAACTTGCGTTCGGCATCGACCTTGCGACCGCGCCGGACCTCGACGACCTTCTCGGTCGGCACGAGGATCTGTTCGAACATCGCCTGCAGGCCATTCTGAGCAGCGCGCTCACGGATGGACTCGGCGACCTTGTTCTCGAAGTTCGAGTAGGCGTGAACGATGTACCAACGCATGGCCATGAAAGGAGATCCTCGGTCCGCCGCCGTCACCGGCCCAAGCCGAGCACGAGGCTCACGCCCCAGCCCATCAGCTGATCGGCCATGAGAAAGAAGAATGCAGCCAGGAAGGCCATCGCCACGACCATGAGCGTGGTGATGCCGGTCTCGTTGCGGGTCGGCCAAGTGACCTTGGCGACTTCGTCGCGAACCTGTTGCACGAAGGTGAAGGGGTTGGTCTTGGCCATCCGTCGCTCACGACATGCGGGCGCGGGAGGGGGATCCCTCGCGCGCCTCGCCGGGACATCTACCTAGTGCGTCGAGCGGGCATTCTCAAGCGAAAATCGACTGGCAGGGGCAGTAGGACTCGAACCTACGACCCTCGGTTTTGGAGACCGATGCTCTACCAACTGAGCTATACCCCTGTGGGCACAGTCGAATTCGGCTTTCAGCCCTCCGCCGCGATCTTACTCGAAAGCTCGATCGCGACGAAACTTTTTTATCCACAGGCCACCCTGCAGGGAGGCCTTCCCGCCCGAATCATGGGCGGGAGGACATCATCAGGCGATGATCTTGGCGACGACGCCGGCGCCGACGGTGCGACCGCCTTCACGGATGGCGAAGCGGAGCTTCTCTTCCAT
>NZ_JBQUZT010000015.1:0-14513 GCF_056313705.1 Pinisolibacter sp. DMC100
GGTGGAGCAGCCCGGTAGCTCGTCAGGCTCATAACCTGAAGGTCGTCAGTTCAAATCTGGCCCCCGCAACCAAACACCAAAGCCCCTCCGGGAAAAACCCCGGAGGGGTTTTTGCATTTCGGGCGGGCAAAAGGGCGGATGAGCGGTCGGCACCGCGCCGATCCGCCGGCAGGCAACGGACGATCGTCGATCGCGGTCCCGCCCACTCCCCCGCGGCCCGTCAGGAGCGGTGCAGCAGCCGGTACTTCAGCGGGCTCAGATGGACCGTCTTGCGGAACTGGCGCGAGAAGGCGGTCTGGTCGGCGTAGCCGCATTCGATGGCGATCTCGCTGATCGGCACCGCCGAATGGCGCAGCCGGTCGCGGGCGTGGTCGATGCGCAGGCGCGTCACCCATTGGCCGGCCGACATGCCGAAGAGCTGACGGATGCGCTGGTCGAAGCGGAAGGCGGACAGGCCGGCGCGGGCGGCGAGGTCGGCGATCCTCAGCGGCCGGTCGAGATGGGCGCGGGCGTGGGCGAGCGCCTCGGACAGGGTGCGGGTCTCCTCCGCGCCTTCGGCGCCGGGGCGGACGTCGCGCGACATGCCGAAGAGGCCGACGATCGAGCCGTCGGCGGCGCGCAGCGGCGTCTTCCAGGTCAGGCACCAGCCCTCGCCGCCGTCGGCATGGAGATGCAGTTCCAGTTCGGCGGTCAGGATGCGGCCCTGTTCGGTGATCGCGCGATCCTGCTCGGCGATGCGGCGGCCGAGCGCGCCGGGGAAGACCTCGTCGGCGGTGCGGCCGATCAGGGCCGCCTTGTCGGGGCGGCCGGTGCGGGTCACCAGCGTCTGGTTGACCGCGGTGTAGCGGCCGTCACGATCCTTGACGAAATAGACCGTGTCGGCGACGGCGTCGAAGAGATCGTCGGCGGTCAGCGTGCGGGCGAGCGCCAGGGCGATCGAGGAGAGGGGTTCCATGCGTCGGGCTCACGTCTGTGCCGAATTGCCAATGCGCGGCCGGCTTTCCGCCAAGACGGACCGGGTACGATCGGTCACCATGGTTGGGTGAAATACCATCCGAGGAGAACCGTGCCGATGAAGATCGTCGATTCCCACACCGAAGGCGAGCCGACGCGGCTGGTCGTCGACGGCGGCCCGGATCTGGGCCGGGGGCCGCTCTCCGAGCGGCGGCGCATCTTCGCCGAGCACTTCGACCATGTCCGCCGGTTCTCGCTGAACGAGCCGCGCGGTTTCGACGCGGTCGTCGGCGCGCTGCTGTGCGAACCGGTCGATCCGACCTGCGCCGCGGGCCTCATCTTCTACAACAACGCCGGCTATCTCGGCATGTGCGGCCACGGCACCATCGGCGCCGTCGTCACCCTCGCCCACATGGGGCGGATCGGGCCGGGCGTCCACCGCATCGAGACGCCGGTCGGTGTCGTCACGGCGACGCTCGAGGATCGCAACACCGTCTCGATCGACAACGTGCCCGCCCGGCTCCATGCCTCCGGCGTCAGCCTCGAGGTCGAGGGGCTCGGCCGCGTCACCGGCGACGTCGCCTGGGGCGGCAACTGGTTCTTCCTGACCGAGGATGCGCCCTGCGCCCTCGACTATGACGCGATCCCGCGGCTGACGGCGGCCTCGCGCGCGGTGCGTGCAGCGCTGGTCGCGGCCGGGATAACCGGCGCCGACGGGGCCGAGATCGACCATGTCGAGTTCTTCCAGAAGGGTACGAACGGGGCGAACAGCCGCAACTTCGTGCTCTGCCCGGGCGACGCCTACGACCGCTCGCCCTGCGGCACCGGGACGAGCGCCAAGCTCGCCTGCCTCGCCGCCCACGGCGAACTGGCGCCGGGCGAACCCTGGGTGCAGGAGAGCATCGTCGGCAGCCGCTTCACCGGCGTCTACCAGCCGGGCGAGGCGGGCACGGTGCGCCCCCGCATCACCGGCCGGGCCTGGGTCACGGCGGAAGCGACGCTGATCCTCGATCCGACCGATCCCTTCCCGCACGGGCTGGGGTGACGCCATGACCGCTCCTCGTTCGGTACTGGTGATCGGCGGCGGCATCGTCGGTCTCTCTTCGGCGCTTTCGCTCAGCGCGCGCGGGTTCGCCGTGGTCCTCCTCGACGACGCGCCGGAGCGGCCGCCGGCCTCCTGGGGCAACGTCGGCCACGTCGCGGTCGAACAGGTCGAGCCGATGGCGTCCTGGCGCATGGCGCTGCAGATCCCGAAGCGGCTGACGATGTTCGGCGGCCCGGTCGGCTTTCCGCCGTCGGCGATCGCCACCTGGCTGCCGTTCGGTCTGCGACTTCTGGCGGCCGGTTCGCCCGCCCGTTTCGCGCGCGGCAAACAGGCGCTCGGCGGGCTCCTCGTCCCGGCGCTCGCGGCCTGGCGGCGGCGGGCCGAGGCGATCGGCGCGCCGGATCTGCTGCGCGAGACCGGCCACATCGTCGCCTGGGAGAGCGGCGCCTCGGCGACACGCGGTCGTCGCGCGCTCGCCCGGCCGGCCTCGAATGCGGTCTCCTGCCACGACCTCGCGCCCGAACAGCGCGCCCGCCTCGTCGGTGCCGTCGCTCGGCCGATCGTCGATGCGATGCGCTACGAGGGGACGGCGAGCGTCGCCGATCCCGGCGCGGTGCTGGAGGCGATGCGGGCGGCCTTCGTCGCCGCCGGCGGGCGGATCGAGACCGGCGTCGCCGGGCCCGAGACGATCGCGCGGTCCGGCACCGATCTGGTGGTCGTCACCGCCGGCGTGCGCTCGGCGGCGCTGATGGTGCCGCTCGGTCACCGCGTGCCGATCGTCGCCGAACGCGGCTATCACATCCAGTCGGCCTCGGCGCGCTGGCGCTGGCCGAGCGATCTGCCGCCGGTGGTGTTCGAGGATCGCGCCGTGGTGGTCTCGGGCTTCTCCTCCGGCGTCCGGGCGACGAGCTTCGTCGAGTTCTCGCGCCACGACGCGCCGCCCGATCCGCGCAAGTGGGATCGCCTGCGCCATCACGTCGCCGAACTCGGCATCCCCTTCGGCGACGACGTCACCACCTGGTGGGGCTCGCGGCCGACGCTGCCGGACTATCTGCCGGCGATCGGCCGCAGCACGAGGGATCCCCGCGTGCTCTATGCCTTCGGACACCAGCATCTGGGGCTCACGCTCGGCCCGATCACCGGCGAGATCGTCGCGCAGCTCGCGACGGAAGAGGCGCCGGCGGTCGATCTCTCCGCCTTCGCCGTCGAACGCTTCGATCGCGGCTTCTTCGGCTGAGGGCGGCAAAACGCTTCCTCGAAAACGGTTCGGGCGGCATCTCGCGATGCCGCCCGATCGGCTTTCGGTCCTGGGGAGACCGGGGGGAAGCGGGGGCGGCGTCAGAGCACCGACTTCAGGAACTCGATCGTCTCGGGTTCGCGCGGCTCGCCGATCACCTGATCGGGATGGCCGACCTCGAGGATCCTGCCCTTGTGGAAGAAGGCGACCCGGTCGGAGACGTCGCGGGCGAAGCGGATCTCGTGGGTGACGACGATCATCGTCATGCCTTCCGACGACAGCATGCGCAGCGTGTCGAGCACCTCGCCGACGAGCTGCGGATCGAGGGCCGAGGTCACCTCGTCGAACAGCATGTAGTCGGGCGACATGGCGAGGGCGCGGGCGATCGCCATGCGCTGCTGCTGGCCGCCGGAGAGCTTCGAGGGGAAAACCGTCAGCTTCTCGCCGAGACCGACGTGGCGCAGCTGCTGCACCGCGATCTCCTCCGCCTCGGCCTTCGACTTGCCGAGCACCTTGCGCGGCGCCAGCATGACGTTCTCGAGCACGGTCAGATGCGGGAAGGCGTTCCACTGCTGGAAGACGATGCCGATCTTGCGGCGGAGCTTGTCGAGGTTGGTCTTCCTGTCGTGGACGTCGACGCCGTCGACCAGGATGCGGCCGGAGGCGATGGGCTCCAGTCCGTTGATGCACATCAGCATCGTCGACTTGCCCGAGCCCGAACCGCCGATCACCGAGACGACCTCGCCGCGGTCGACGGTCATCGAGACGCCCTTGAGGACCTCGAGCGGGCCGAAGGATTTGTGGATGTCCTGAATCTCGATCATTGGTTGCGCCATCCGGTTTCGAGACGCGCGCCGAGGCGGGCGATCGGGAAGCTCATGAGGAAGTAGATCGCCCCGGCGATCGACAGGACCAGCAGCGGTTCCTGGAGGCGGGTGACGACGATCTGCGACGAGCGCAGCAGCTCGATGATGCCGATCCACAGCACGAGCGAGCAGTCCTTCATCACGCCGAGCGTCAGGCCGATCCAGTTGGGCAGGGCGACGCGGAGCGCGATCGGGAAGACGATGTGGCGCAGGTCCTGGAAGGCCGTCATGCCGAGCGACCGCGCGGCGCGCCGCGTCGTCGCCGGCACCGACAGCACGCCGGCGCGCACGATCTCGGTGCAGTAGGCGGCGGTGTAGAGCGCCAGCACGATGCAGGCGATGGTGAAGGTGCTCGCCTGCAGGCCGATCATCGGCTTGAACGCGTTGGCCAGCACGAACTGGATCAGCAGCGGCACCGAGCGGAAGACGTCGAGAACGAGGCCGAGCGCGCCGCCGACCCACCACGGCGCCGAGGCGCGGACGAGGCCGAAGACGATGCCGAGCGCCGTGCCGCCGAGCACCGCCCAGAAGGTGAGGGCGAGGGTGACGCCGGCGCCCTTCAGCATGAAGACGAGTTCGGCGAGCCCGAAGGAGGTTTCGAACATTCCGGTCTCCCTCAGTAGCGGAACAGGCGCCAGGCGGCGAGGCGGGCGGCCAGCGTCACGGCCTTGGCGAGGCCGTAGTAGATCGCCGCGGCGAGGGCGAAATATTCGAAGGTGCGGAACGACTTGACGTTGAGCTGCTGGGTCACGCCGGTGAGGTCGTCGTTGAGGCCGACGACGACGCCGAGCGACGTCATCAGGATCGCCCAGACCATCTGGTTGGTCAGCGGATGGAACACGACGCGGAAGAGCTGCGGCAGCACGATCAGCCGGAAGGTCTGGAACGCGCCCATGCCGAGCGAGCGGGCGGCGCGCACCTGCGTCTCCGGCACGGCGCGCAGGCCACCGCGGAGCGTCTCGGCGAGATAACCGGCGTTGTTGAAGGTGAGACCCGCCAAGAGCGCCGGCATGGAATCGAGATGGAGCCCGAGCGAGCCGAGGCCGAAATAGGCCATGTAGACCTGGAAGAGGCTCGGCGTGTTGCGGGCAACCTCGACCCAGGTCACGGCGATCGCCCGCAGCGCGCGATGACGCGAGCCGCTCGCCACGGCGAGGAGGATGGCGAAGACGGTGCCGAGCAGCATCGACACGGCCGCGACCTCGAGCGTGACCAGCGCGCCGGCCAGCATGTCGGGCAGGGCGCGGAAGGCCGGCAACCAGTGGAACGTGTAGTTCATCGCGACCCCGTCGAGCATGGCCGCACCGGCAGGTGGGCCGAGGAGGAGCCGGAGGGCGGGGACCGCCCGACCGACCATTTCCCGGGTTGGGCGGAGACCGCCCGACCGATCGGTGTCGGGGGAGGGTGGCGAGCACCCTCCCGAAGGCGAGGCTCAGCGATAGACGCCGGGGACGGTCAGGTTCGGCGCGTCGCCGAGGCCGACCCACTTGTCCCAGAGTTCCTTGTAGCGGCCGGTGCGGACCTGCTGGTTCACGAACAGGTTCAGGTAGTTGATGAAGCCCTGGTCCTGACGCAGCGCGATCAGCGAGACGTAGTCCGTCACGTAGGGCGCGGTGCCGGTCATGACGAAGCCCTTGTACTTGCCTTCCTTGATGATCGCGGCGGCGACGGTCGAGGTGACGACGGTCGCTTCGATCTGGCCCTGGGAGAGGGCGAGGAAGACGTCGGCCTGGGTCTGGTAGCCGCGGAACGAGCCCTTGGCATCGGCCCACTTCTTGACGTCGGCCTCGAGGGCGAGCGCCTCGAAGGTGCCGGAGACCGAGCCGGTCTTGCGGCCCTTGAGCTGGTCGTAGGTGGCGAGCCCGAGGCCGTCCTTGGTCAGGATGACCATCTGGAAGGCGAAGTAGGGGATCGAGAAGCCGACCGTCTTGGCGCGCTCGAGCGTGTCGGAGGTCGAGGCGACGCCGACGTCGACGCGGCCGGAGACGAGGGCGGGGATACGATCGGGGAAGGGCGTCTCGACGATCTCGGCCTTCACGCCGAGCGCCTTGGCGAGGTCGTTGCAATAGTCGACGTCGAAGCCGATCGGCTCGTTCGCCGCATTGCGCGAACCCATCGGCGGGAAGTCGAGAACGGCGGCGCAGCGCAGCTTGCCGGAGGCGATGATGTCGTCGAGCTTGTCGGCCTTGGCCGGTCCGACGGTGGCGAGCGCGAAGCACGCGAGGCTCGCGAAGAGGCCGAGGCCCTTTTTCATGCTCATTCCAATCCCTCCTGAGTGGATATCCGATCGTGGATCCGATCCAAGACGATCGTCAGGCTCTCAGAATTGGATCCAATATTCAATACACAAAATTGGGCACGAATTGCCCAATCGCGCATCACGGGCTGGACAGACACGCGGCCCGTGCCGAAAATCGGACTTCGTTTGGAAGGCGAGAGCGAGATGCAGATCAGAGCCCAGGACCTGGCCCAGTTGGCGTCGCCGGCCGACGTGATCTTCGACGCGTTGCGCGAGGGGATCACCGACGGCACCCTGGCCGAGGGCGAGGTCCTCAGGCAGGACAACATCGCGCGGATGTTCAACGTCAGCCGCATTCCGGTGCGCGAGGCGCTGACCCGGCTCGAGGAGCAGGGGCTCGTCACCACGCAGCGCTATCGCGGCGCCGTCGTCGCCTCGCTGTCGCTCGACGAGATCGAGGAGATCTTCGAGTTCCGCTCGCTGATCGAGCCGGAGGTGGTGCGCCACTCGGTGGTCGTCGCCTCGCAGGAATCGCTCGACCTCGCCCGCGACTACGCCGACCGCTTCGGCCACGAGGAGGACCCGAAGAACTGGGGCCACCTCAACCGCCAGCTCCACTACATGCTCTATCGCGACTGCGGCCGGCCCTATTTCCTGCAGGTGGTCGATTCGGCGCTGAACCGGATCGAGCGCTATCAGCGGCTCCAGCTGACGCTGACCTCGGGCATGGACCGGGCGCGGCGCGAGCACCAGGCGATCGTCGAGGCCTGCATCGCGCGCGACGCCGATCAGGCGGCGGAACTGACCCGGGCGCACATCCTGGGGGCGGGGCGATCGCTGCTCGACTTCCTCGAGCGGGTCCGCAAGGGCTGAAGCGGTCGTGTTCTGATGATTCCGGCCGAGCGATCGGCCGTCGGTGTTCTTGGTCGAGCGATCGGCCGGCGGTGGGGCGATACGATGAAGGACAAGACGGATGGCGCGCCGGTCGAACGGCGGCGCGGCGAGGGCGTGAAACTCGTCTACGACATCCTGCGCGACGAGATCCTCGATCTGGTGCTGCCGCCGGGCAGTCCGATCGACGAGATCCAGCTGGCCGAACGGCTGTCGATGTCGCGCACGCCGATCCGCGAGGCGCTGGTCAGGCTGGCGGGCGAGGGGCTGGTGACGACGCTGCCCAATCGCTCGACCGTCGTCTCCAACATCGACTTCCTCAACCTGCACACGTTTTTCGACGCGATGACGCTGATGTACCGCGTCACCACGCGGCTCGCCGCCGAACATCACCGACCGGGCGATCTCGCGGCGATCCGGGCGCGGCAGGCCGACTTCGCCGCCGCCGTCGCCGCCGAGGACGCGCTGGCGATGATCGCCACCAATCGCGACTTCCACGCCGCGATCGCCGAGGCGGGGCGCAATCCCTACTATCTGGCGCTGTTCTGCCGGCTGCTCGACGAGGGGCGGCGCATCCTCCGGATCTACTACTCGTCCTTCGACGACCGGCTGCCGGCGCGCTATGCCGACGAGCACGACGCCATCATCGAGGCGATCGCGACCCGCGACGTCGCCGCGGCCGACCGGTTGGCGACCGCGCATGCCGACCAGATCGTCCACCAGATCCAGCAGATGATCGCCCGCGACCGGCGCCAGACCGTGCCGCTCTGAGGGCGGGCGCGGGGTGCCGGCGGGCGTCGGTCGGGGTGGTCCTCGTCGTCGGCATCTTGTCGACAACAAAAATACAATGTATGTCTCCACCCAGATCCGGTCGGTGGCCGGGCGTTCGACGCCCGCTCTCGACCGTCCCTCGTGGCGGGAAACCAAGGAGCCCCCGATGACGTCCAACATCTTCACAGGTTGCATTCCCGCCCTGATGACGCCCTGCAAGGCCGACCGCACGCCCGACTTCGATGCGCTGGTGCGCAAGGGTGCGGAGCTGATGGCGGCCGGCATGTCGGCGGTCGTCTACTGCGGTTCGATGGGCGACTGGCCGCTCCTCACCGACGCGCAGCGCATGGAAGGCGTGGCGCGGCTCACGGCCGCCGGCATTCCGGTGGTCGTCGGCACCGGCGCGATCAACACGGCCTCGGCCGTGGCGCTCGCCGCCCATGCCCAGAAGGTCGGCGCCAAGGGCCTGATGGTCATCCCGCGCGTTCTGTCGCGCGGGCCCTCGATCGCGGCGCAGCGCGCCCACTTCAAGGCGATCCTCGCGGCGGCGCCCGACCTGCCGGCGGTGATCTACAACAGCCCCTACTACGGCTTCGCCACCCGCGCCGATCTCTTCTTCGCGCTGCGCGCCGAGCATCCCAATCTGGTCGGCTTCAAGGAGTTCGGCGGCCCGGCCGACATGAGCTACGCGGCCGAGAACATCACCAGCGGCGGCGACGGCGTGACGCTGATGATCGGCGTCGACACCGCGGTCTTCCACGGTTTCGTCAACTGCGGCGCCACCGGTTCGATCACCGGCATCGGCAACGTGCTGCCGAAGGAAGTGCTGCATCTGACGGCGCTGGCCCAGGCCGCCGCCAAGGGCGATGCCGACGCCCGCGTCCGCGCCCTGGAGCTCGAGGCGGCGATGAACGTGCTCTCGACCTTCGACGAGGGGCCGGATCTGGTGCTGTTCTTCAAGTACATGATGGTGCTGAAGGGCAACCCGGAATACACGCTGCACTTCAACGAGACCGACGCCCTGACGGCGAGCCAGCGTGGCTTCGTCGAGACGCAGCTGGCGCTGTTCGAGACCTGGTACGCCGACTGGTCGAAGCTCCCCGGCGCGGTGCAGGCCTACCGCCCGTGAGGCGAGCGAGGGCGCCGCACGGTCCCGATGAAGGGCCGATCGGTCCCGCTCCCTGTTCGGCTTCACCCTGAGGTGCCCGGCAAAGCCGGGCCTCGAAGGGCGAAGCCACGACGGGCCTTGCCTCTCGGCCCTTCGCGCTTCGAGGCCCGGCCGATGGCCGGGCACCTCAGCATGAAGGGCCTCTGCATGAGGTCGAATGGTCGAAATCTCTCGCGTTCGGTTCGAAGGCCCGCCCCACGGCGGGCCTTTTCTTTTCGCGCCCCTCTCAGCCCAAGGCGGCAAGCCCCAGCGTCTCGAAACGGTGGAGCTGCGCGGCCTCTGCGGGCGTGAGCGCGATGCCGTCCTTCGTGGCCTTGGCGCGGGCGGCGTAACGGCGCTGCGATGGCAACCGCGCGCCCTGGCCGACGATCGCCTCGAACAGCGCCTCGGCGCGGGCGAAGGGATCGCCGGGGCGGCCGGCGGCGAAGCGTTCGGGCGAGAAGGCGAGGATCAGCTCGCCGTGGCCGGGCGCCAGCGTCGTCGTGCCGAGCCGGTCGAGGGCGCCGCGACTGTCGAGATCGCCGATCATCACGCCGGCCAGAAGCTCGATCATCGTCGAGATCGCCGAGCCCTTGTGACCGCCGAAGGGCAGCATGGCGCCGACGAGCGCCTCCGTCGGATCGGTGGTCGGCCGGCCCGCGGCGTCGATCGCCCAGCCCTCGGGCAGGGTCTCGCCGGCGCGGCGGCGCAGCTCGATCTCGCCGCGGGCGGCGACGGAGGTGGCGAAGTCGAAGACGTAAGGGTCGGTTCCCGGCCGCGGCCAGCCGAAGGCGAGCGGGTTGGTGCCGAGCAGCGGCCGGTCGCCGCCGGTCACCGCGACGGTCGCGTAGCTCGGGCACATCGCCAGCGCGGCGACGCCGTGGTCGGTCAGCGCCTCGACCTCGGGCCACAGGGCCGAGAAATGGGTGCAGTCGTTGATCACCAGGGCCGCGAGGCCGAGAGCCTTGGCGCGCTCGGCGAGGAGGGCCGCGCCGCGCTCGAAGGCGAGGCAGGAGAAGCCGCCGCCGGCCTCGACCCGGATCACCGCCGAACCGTCGTCGCGGACGACCGGATCGGCGTCGGCCACGACCTTGCCGGCGGCGAGCGTCTTCAGGCAGCCCTCGATGCGATAGAGCCCGTGCGACTTGCAGCCGTCGCGCTCGCCGGCGGCGATCACGCGGGCGACCGCGCGCGCCTGATCGGGCGAGAGCCCGGCCTTCACGAAGACCGCGGCGATGCGCTCGCCCAGGGTCTCGACGCTGACGATCTCGACGTCGCTCATCGCTCTCTCGCTCCTTCGCGTGACTTGTGATTTTGCATACATACTGTATTTGTCTTGTCGTCAACGACGCTTCGGCATTTTCGCCGATCGCGCCGCCCCGCGCACCGGAGAACGATCATGGCATTCACACCATACGGCAGGCATCTCGTCGCGGGCGCGTGGGTCGATGGCGACGCGCATTTCGTCTCCACCCCGGCGCATGGTCCGGCGCATACCTTCGCCGCCGGCACGACGGCGATCGTCGATCGTGCCTGCGCGGCGGCGGAAGAGGCGTTCTGGGTCTGGTCGGCGACGTCGCGGGCCGATCGCGCCGCCTTCCTCGAGGCGATCGCGGACGAGATCGAGGCGCGCGGCGCGGCGATCACCGAGATCGGTACCCAGGAGACCGGTCTGCCGCCGGCCCGGCTCGAGGGCGAACGCGGCCGCACCGTCGGTCAGCTCCGCCTCTTCGCCGCGCATGTCCGTGAAGGAAGGCACCTCGATCGCCGTCACGACGCGGCGCTGCCGGATCGTCAGCCGATGCCGCGGCCCGACATCCGCCTCGTCCAGCGGCCGATCGGCCCGGTCGCGGTCTTCGGCGCCTCGAACTTCCCGCTGGCCTTCTCGACCGCCGGCGGCGACACCGCCGCGGCGCTGGCCGCCGGTTGCCCGGTGGTGGTGAAGGGTCATTCCGCCCATCCCGGCACCGGCGAGATCGTCGCCGAGGCGATCCATGCGGCGATCCTGCGCTGCGGCGCGCCGGCCGGCGTGTTCTCGCTCGTCCAGGGCGGTGCGCGCGCCGTCGGCGAGGCGCTGGTCACCCATCCGCGCATCAAGGCGGTCGGCTTCACCGGCTCGCTCGCCGGCGGACGGGCGCTGTTCGACCTCTGCGCCGCGCGGCCGGAACCCATTCCCTTCTTCGGCGAACTCGGCAGCGTCAACCCGATGTTCCTGCTGCCGGCGGCGCTCGCCGCCCGCGCCGAGGCGCTGGGTGCCGGCTGGGCGGGATCGCTGACGCTCGGCACCGGCCAGTTCTGCACCAATCCGGGCATCGCGGTGGTGATCGACGGACCCGACGCCGATCGCTTCGTCGCCGCGACGTCCGCCGCGCTGGCCAAGGTCGCGCCGCAGACCATGCTGACCGACGGCATCGCCGCCGCCTATCGCGCGGGACGCGCCCGGTTCACCGCCGCCGCCGGAGTCGAAACCGTTCTCGCGACCGAGGCGGAGGGGCGGGCGGCCTCGCCGCAGCTGTTCGAGACGACGGGTGCGACCTTCGCCGCCGATCACGGCCTGCAGGAGGAGGTCTTCGGCCCGCTCGGCCTCGTCGTCCGGGTCGGCTCGCTCGCCGAGATGCGCGCCGTCGCCCTCGGCTTCGCCGGTCAGCTCACCGCGACGCTGCACATGGACGACGCCGACCTCGCGGTCGCGCGGTCGCTGTTGCCGATCCTCGAGCGCAAGGCCGGCCGCGTCCTCGTCGACGGTTTCCCGACCGGCGTCGAGGTGGTCGATTCGATGGTGCACGGCGGCCCCTGGCCGGCCAGCTCCAATTTCGGCGCGACCAGCGTCGGCACGCTGTCGATCCGGCGTTTCCTGCGCCCCGTCGCCTACCAGAACTTCCCCGCGGGTCTCCTGCCCGACGATCTCGTCGACTGAACGGCGCCGCGACGCCTCGGGATGCGAGGCGTCGCGGCCGGTCTCAGGCGCGCTGCTGGGCGATCTGGATCTCGCGGGCGATGTCGTCGAGGGCGACGATGCGGTCGACGCCGCCGAGCTCGATCGCCTCCTTCGGCATGCCGAAGACGACGCAGGTCTCCTCGTTCTGCGCCACGGTATAGGCGCCGGCCTGTTTCATCTCGAGCAGGCCGCGGGCGCCGTCGTCGCCCATGCCGGTCATGATCACGCCGACCGCGTTCGGCCCGGCGGCACGGGCGGCGGAGCGGAACAGCACGTCGACCGAGGGGCGGTGGCGCGAGACCAGCGGTCCGTCGCGCACCGTCACGTGATAGCGGGCGCCGCGGCGCTCGAGCAGCGTGTGGCGGCCACCGGGCGCGATCAGCACGTGGCCGCGCAGGACGGGATCGCCGTTCTCGGCTTCCTTGACCGAGACCTCGCACAGGCCGTCGAGGCGCTTGGCGAAGGCGGCGGTGAACTTCTCCGGCATGTGCTGGACGATGACGATGCCGGGCGAGTTCGCCGGGAGGGCGACGAGGAAGTCGCGCAGCGCCTCGGTGCCGCCGGTCGAGGCGCCGACGCAGACGACGATCTCGGTGGTCTTGGCCATGGCACCGGTGAGCGAAGGCCGCGCCGGCGGCAGCACCGCGTCGGCGGAGAGCTTGGGCGCCGGGGCGCCGTATCCGCGCGGCTCCTCCACCGGCCGGGCCGAACCGACGCGGGGGCGGCGGATGCGGGCCTTGGCGGCACCCTTGACGGTCTCGCAGATCATCATCGCGCTTTCGGCGAGATGGTCGGCGGCGCCGATCTTTGGCTTGACGATGACGTCGACGGCGCCGGCCTCGAGCGCCTGCATCAGCGTCTCGGACCCCTCGAGGGTGAGCGAGGAGCACATCACCACCGGGATCGGGTGCTGCGACATCACCTTCTTGAGGAAGGTGATGCCGTCCATGTGCGGCATCTCGACGTCGAGGGTGATGACGTCGGGCACTTCCTCGGCGATGCGACGGGCGGCGACATAGGGGTCGGAGGCGACGCCGGTCACCTCGATCTCGGGATCCTGCGACAGAACCTGCGACAGCGTCTGACGGACGCTGGCGGAATCGTCGACGATCAGGACACGTACACGCTTGGCCATGATCTCAGGTCCTCCGTCGGATGGGCGCCGGACGGGGCGCGCCGTCGGGCAGCTTCTGGAACACGGTGTTCGACACGGTCCTCACCGGCAGGTCGAAGCCGGTGATGCTCTCGGAATGGCCGATGAACAGATAGCCACCGGGCACGAGATTGTCGCAGAGCCGGCGCAGAACCTGCTTCTGCGTCTCCTTGTCGAAATAGATCAGGACGTTGCGGCAGAAGATCAGGTGCATCGGATCGCCGATCGGATAGTTCTCGTCCATCAGGTTGAGGCGGGCGAAGCCGACGTTGGAGCGCAGCGCCGGGGCGATCCGGGCGATGGCCTCGCTCTCGCGGCGGGCGATGCGGACGTGGCTCTTGCGCAGAGCCAACGGCACCGGATCGAGCATCGAACGCGGATAGATGCCGCGGCGGGCCGTCTCCAGCACGTCGGTCGAGAGATCGGTCGCCAGCACGAACCACGAGGTCGGCCGGTGGGCGGCGGCGAATTCGGCCAAGACCATCGCCATCGTGTAGGGCTCGGCGCCGATCGAACAGGCCGAGCTCCAGGCGCGGATGGAGGTGAGCCCGCGTGCCGCCAGATCCGGCAGGGCCTGCTTGGCGAGAAAGTCGAAATGCGTCGGCTCGCGGAAGAAGTCGGTCTTGTTGGTGGTGACGACGTCGATCAGGAAGATCGCCTCGGCCTCGAGCCCGTCCTCGTCGAAGAGGAAGCGGCAATAGTCGGCGAAGGTCTCGTGGCCGGTCGCCCTCAGGCGGCGACGCAGGCGGCCCTCCAGCATCACCTGCTTGGCGGACGGCATCTTGATGCCGCTGTAATCGTTGATGAAAGCGGCAAGACGCTGAAAATCGCGGGAGGAAAGGCGATCGCTCTCTTCGGACGTTCGGACGGCGGCGGCTCGGCTCACGTCGGTCATGCTCCCGGTTGCGTCCGTTCGGACGGTGGTTTCTCGGCGGGCGGGGGCCCGCGTCTGAGGCGCCGTCGCGACCGTCGGGTCGGGTGGCGCCTCAGGCGATGTCAGGCGGCGCGTGGGGCGGGCGGTACGGCGGCGAGCGTCGCCATCTCGGTGGACGACAGCAGTCGGGCCAGGTCGATGATCACCACGAAGCCGGTGTCGCGCCGGATCACGCTGGCGATGTAGTCCGAGTTCCAGCCGACGCCGATGTCGGGCGCCGCGTCGGTCTGGTTCGCCGCGAAGGAGGCGACCTCGAACACCCGATCGGCCATCAGCCCGAGGGTCAGCAGCCGGTCGGCGAGGGGCACGTCGACCACCAGGACCCGGGTGTTGGCGGT
>NZ_JBQUZT010000016.1:0-5374 GCF_056313705.1 Pinisolibacter sp. DMC100
TCGACGTGTTTCGCGATGTGTCGCCGAGGCGAAGTCGTGAGAGAAGGATCGAGAAAGGGATGTTCTTGGCAGGCCTGGCAGCGACCTACTCTCCCGCGTCTTGAGACGAAGTACCATTGGCGCTGAGGGTTTTCACGGCCGAGTTCGGAATGGGATCGGGTTGGGGCCCCTCGCTGGAACCACCAGGCCGGCGAAGAACATCCGTGATGTATGAGGTTTCGGTGCATGCCATCCGCTTGGGATGAGCATTGAATAATGAGAGCGATCAAGCCGATCGAGCTATTAGTACCGGTAAGCTGAACACATTGCTGTGCTTACACACCCGGCCTATCGACGTGGTCGTCTTCCACGGCTCTGTTTTGCGAGATCTTGTTTTGACGTGGGTTTCCCGCTTAGATGCCTTCAGCGGTTATCCCTTCCGCACATAGCTACCCTGCACTGCCGTTGGCACGACAACAGGTCCACCAGTGGTGCGTCCATCCCGGTCCTCTCGTACTAAGGACAGATCGTCTCAAATCTCGAACACCCACGGCAGATAGGGACCGAACTGTCTCACGACGTTCTGAACCCAACTCACGTACCACTTTAATCGGCGAACAGCCGAACCCTTGGGACCTGCTCCAGCCCCAGGATGTGATGAGTCGACATCGAGGTGCCAAACACTGCCGTCGATATGGACTCTTGGGCAGTATCAGCCTGTTATCCCCGGCGTACCTTTTATCCGTTGAGCGATGGCCCGTCCACGTGGGACCACCGGATCACTATGGCCGACTTTCGTCTCTGCTCGACTTGTCAGTCTCGCAGTCAGGCAGGCTTATGCCATTGCACTCGACGACCGATTTCCGACCGGTCTGAGCCCACCATCGCGCGCCTCCGTTACTCTTTGGGAGGCGACCGCCCCAGTCAAACTGCCCACCATGCGCTGTCTTGGACCCTGTTGGGCCGCAGTTAGACATTCATGACGATAAGGGTGGTATTTCAAGGATGACTCCACGAAAGCTGGCGCCTCCGCTTCAAAGTCTACCACCTATCCTACACATGCCGACACGAATGCCAGCGCAAAGTTGCAGTAAAGGTGCACGGGGTCTTTCCGTCTAACCGCAGGAACCTCGCATCTTCACGAGGAATTCAATTTCACTGAGTCTCTGCTGGAGACAGCGGGGAAGTCGTTACGCCATTCGTGCAGGTCGGAACTTACCCGACAAGGAATTTCGCTACCTTAGGACCGTTATAGTTACGGCCGCCGTTTACCGGGGCTTCGATTCAAAGCTTGCACCTCTCCTCTTAACCTTCCGGCACCGGGCAGGCGTCAGACCCTATACGTCGCCTTGCGGCTTCGCAGAGCCCTGTGTTTTTGCTAAACAGTCGCCACCCCCTGGCTTGTGCCCCCCACACCTGCTTGCGCAAGCATGGGGCCTCCTTATCCCGAAGTTACGGAGGCAATTTGCCGAGTTCCTTCAGCAGAGTTCTCTCAAGCGCCTTGGTATGCTCTACCAGTCCACCTGTGTCGGTTTCGGGTACGGTCTATACGGGAGGCTGTTTCCTGGAACCCCTTCGCTGCACGAACAATCCGATAAGCTCGTACAACACACGGGATTCGTCACTGCTCCCAGGCCGGGGAATATTCACCCCGTTCCCATCGACTACGCCTTTCGGCCTCGCCTTAGGGGCCGGCTAACCCTGCGCAGATTAACTTTACGCAGGAACCCTTGGACTTTCGGCGAGGGTGTCTCTCACACCCTTTATCGTTACTCATGTCAGCATTCGCACTTCCCATACCTCCACGGCGCCTCGCGGCTACCGCTTCAACAGCCTAGGGAACGCTCCGCTACCGCTCTTGCGAGCCCGCAGCTTCGGCTCGTGGCTTGAGCCCCGGTACATCTTCGGCGCAGAAACCCTTGTTTAGACCAGTGAGCTGTTACGCTTTCTTTAAATGATGGCTGCTTCTAAGCCAACATCCTGGTTGTTTTGGGATCTCCACATCCTTTCCCACTTAGCCACGAATTAGGGGCCTTAGCTGGCGATCAGGGTTTTTTCCCTCTTCACGACGGACGTTAGCACCCGCCGTGTGTCTGCCGGACAGTACTTCCCGGTATTCGGAGTTTACTTAGGTTTGGTAGATCTGTAGGACCCCCTAGCCCATGTAGTGCTCTACCCCCGGGAGTATTCATCCGACGCGCTACCTAAATAGCTTTCGCGGAGAACCAGCTATCTCCGAGTTTGGTTGGCCTTTCACCCCTAGCCACAGCTCATCCGAGACTTTTTCAACAGGCACCGGTTCGGCCCTCCAGTGCGTGTTACCGCACCTTCAGCCTGGCCATGGCTAGATCACTCGGTTTCGGGTCTAATCCGTCGAACTGAACGCCCTGTTCAGACTCGCTTTCGCTACGCCTACACCTACCGGCTTAAGCTTGCTCGACAGACTAACTCGCTGACCCATTATACAAAAGGTACGCAGTCACCCAGGACGAACCTTGGGCTCCCACTGTTTGTAGGTATCCGGTTTCAGGAACTGTTTCACTCCCCTTGTCGGGGTGCTTTTCACCTTTCCCTCACGGTACTTGTTCGCTATCGGTCGCTGAGGAGTACTTAGGCTTGGAGGGTGGTCCCCCCATGTTCAGACAGGATTTCACGTGTCCCGCCCTACTCATGTCCTCTGATTCTCGACACCTCTACGGGGCTGTCACCCATTGTCGCCGACTGTTCCAAGTCGTTCGAGTTGGAGAATCAAAGGCACTGGCCTGATCCGCGTTCGCTCGCCACTACTAGCGGAGTCTCTGTTGATGTCCTTTCCTCCGGGTACTTAGATGTTTCAGTTCCCCGGGTTCGCCTCTCTTTCGAGATACCCTTGCGGGTGGGTTTCCCCATTCGGAAATCCACGGATCAAAGCTTGTTCGCAGCTCCCCATGGCTTATCGCAGCGTACCACGTCCTTCATCGCCTCTCAGCGCCAAGGCATCCACCGAATACCCTTTTGGCACTTGATCGCTCTCATTATCGATGCCCACCCGTCCTCACGGACCTGCCGGCACCGAAGCTTTCCAATTTCTTGGAAAGACCTCATACATTCTCGAGTTTCGCCCGACTGAATGTCGTCTCACGACGACCAACCCACCGGAGCATTGCTGCCCCAGCGATCGAACGAACCTTCTCTTCACGATGTCGATGAACACGTCGATGCCGCTTCCGAAGAAGTCGACACGACGAAACTGTCATATCGGACGAGGCGGTGATCATACCGCCGGCAACACCCAAGTGAATGGTGGAGCCAGACGGGATCGAACCGACGACCTCATGCTTGCAAAGCACGCGCTCTCCCAACTGAGCTATGGCCCCATACCATGGGATCATCACACATAGAGTACGCGAAAATGGTGGGCCCGGAAGGATTTGAACCTTCGACCTCACGCTTATCAAGCGCGCGCTCTAACCAGCTGAGCTACGGGCCCAGACCCTGCAAGTCCGCTCGATGAGCAGACCGTGGCCGGTGCCACGGGAAGCTGGATACTCGTCCGAAGAAGAAAGAGAAACGAAGACGGCGGATCCCGCCAGTGAACCTCAAAGATCAGGGTCGTGACCCGATCGATGGGTTCGAAGTGTTCCAAGAGGTTCGAGACGACCGTCGAAGTGGACCGAATTGCTTCGGCGGACTTCGGGATCGTGAGGAACCTTCCTTAGAAAGGAGGTGATCCAGCCGCAGGTTCCCCTACGGCTACCTTGTTACGACTTCACCCCAGTCGCTGAGCCTACCGTGGTCAGCTGCCTCCTTGCGGTTGGCGCACTGCCTTCGGGTAAACCCAACTCCCATGGTGTGACGGGCGGTGTGTACAAGGCCCGGGAACGTATTCACCGCGTCATGCTGTTACGCGATTACTAGCGATTCCAACTTCATGCACTCGAGTTGCAGAGTGCAATCCGAACTGAGACGGCTTTTTGGGATTGGCTTCTCCTCGCGAAGTAGCTGCCCATTGTCACCGCCATTGTAGCACGTGTGTAGCCCAGCCCGTAAGGGCCATGAGGACTTGACGTCATCCCCACCTTCCTCTCGGCTTATCACCGGCAGTCCCTCTAGAGTGCCCAACTGAATGCTGGCAACTAGAGGCGAGGGTTGCGCTCGTTGCGGGACTTAACCCAACATCTCACGACACGAGCTGACGACAGCCATGCAGCACCTGTCTCCAAGTCCCCGAAGGGAAAACCACGTCTCCGTGGCGGTCTTGGGATGTCAAGAGCTGGTAAGGTTCTGCGCGTTGCTTCGAATTAAACCACATGCTCCACCGCTTGTGCGGGCCCCCGTCAATTCCTTTGAGTTTTAATCTTGCGACCGTACTCCCCAGGCGGGAAGCTCAAAGCGTTAGCTGCGCCACCGAACAGCATGCTGCCCGACGGCTGGCTTCCATCGTTTACGGCGTGGACTACCAGGGTATCTAATCCTGTTTGCTCCCCACGCTTTCGTACCTCAGCGTCAGTACCGGGCCAGTGAGCCGCCTTCGCCACTGGTGTTCTTGCCAATATCTACGAATTTCACCTCTACACTGGCAGTTCCACTCACCTCTCCCGGACTCGAGACCGCCAGTATCGAAGGCAGTTCTGGGGTTGAGCCCCAGGATTTCACCTCCGACTTAACGGTCCGCCTACGTACGCTTTACGCCCAGTAAATCCGAACAACGCTAGCCCCCTTCGTATTACCGCGGCTGCTGGCACGAAGTTAGCCGGGGCTTCTTCTCCCACTACCGTCATTATCGTCGTGGGTGAAAGAGCTTTACAACCCTAAGGCCTTCATCACTCACGCGGCATGGCTGGATCAGGCTTGCGCCCATTGTCCAATATTCCCCACTGCTGCCTCCCGTAGGAGTCTGGGCCGTGTCTCAGTCCCAGTGTGGCTGGTCATCCTCTCAGACCAGCTAAGGATCGTCGCCTTGGTGCGCCGTTACCACACCAACTAGCTAATCCTACGCGGGCCGATCCTTCTCCGATAAATCTTTCCCCCAAAGGGCGTATACGGTATTAGCACAGATTTCTCCGTGTTGTTCCGTAGAGAAGGGTACGTTCCCACGCGTTACTCACCCGTCTGCCGCTCCCCTTGCGGGGCGCTCGACTTGCATGTGTTAAGCCTGCCGCCAGCGTTCGTTCTGAGCCAGGATCAAACTCTCAAGTTGAGAAGTTCAATTGGCATCTATTGATCGCACGTTTGACGAGGTCTCCAACACGCTCTTCTCTCGAAGAGCGGCGAGAACTCAAAACATGGATCGACACCGATCTCTTCCCAGAGATCTGTGAGCCACCGAGATGGCTCCAGATCCCTCGCAGGGATCACGCCGTCCACGTTTCTCTTTCTTCCTATTCGATTGTCAAACAACCCGAAGCCCGCAGGC
>NZ_JBQUZT010000017.1:0-1857 GCF_056313705.1 Pinisolibacter sp. DMC100
CCATGTCGGTCGCACGTCACACGCATCTGAAGGCCCTGGAGGCGGAGTCGATCCGGATCATCCGGGAGGTCGCGGCGGAGTTCCGCAATCCGGTGATGCTCTATTCGATCGGCAAGGATTCGGCGGTGATGCTGCATCTGGCGATGAAGGCGTTCCACCCCTCGAAGCCCCCGTTCCCGCTGCTCCACGTCGACACGACCTGGAAGTTCCGCGAGATGATCGCCTTTCGTGACGAGACCGCGAAGCGGCTCGGGCTCGATCTGCTGGTGCACGTCAACGAGGACGGCGTGAAGGCCGGGATCACCCCGTTCACCCACGGCTCGTCGACCTACACCCACGTGATGAAGACCGAAGGGTTGAAGCAGGCGCTGACCAAGTGGGGCTTCGACGCCGCCTTCGGCGGGGCGCGCCGCGACGAGGAGAAGAGCCGCGCCAAGGAACGCATCTTTTCCTTCCGCACCGCGACCCACGCCTGGGATCCGAAGAACCAGCGGCCGGAACTGTGGAGCCTGTGGAACGCGCGGGTGAACCCGGGCGAGAGCATCCGCGCCTTCCCGCTGTCGAACTGGACCGAACTCGACATCTGGCAATACATCTCCGCCGAGAAGATCCCGATCGTGCCGCTCTATTTCGCCGCCCGACGCCCGGTGGTGGAACGCGCCGGCGGCCTGATCATGGCCGACGACGACCGCATGGTTCTTTCCCCCGGCGAGAAGATCGAGGAGCGGCTGGTGCGCTTCCGCACGCTCGGCTGTTACCCGCTGACCGGCGCCATCGAGAGCGAGGCGACGACGCTGCCGGAGATCGTCCGCGAGATGCTGGTCGCCCGCACCTCGGAGCGGCAGGGGCGCCTGATCGACCACGACGAACAGGGGTCGATGGAGAAGAAGAAGCGCGAGGGGTACTTCTGATGAACGCCGTTCCCAAGGCCCTCGAAGGTGCCGCCTTCGCCGACTATCTCGCGGCGCAGGAGACCAAGTCGCTGTTGCGCTTCCTCACCTGCGGTTCGGTCGACGACGGCAAGTCGACGCTGATCGGCCGGCTGCTGTTCGATTCGAAGCTGGTCTTCGAGGACCAGCTCGCGGCGGTGACGCGCGACAGCCGCAAGTTCGGCACGGTCGGCGAGGAGGTCGACCTCGCGCTGCTGCTCGACGGGCTCGAGGCGGAGCGCGAACAGGGCATCACCATCGACGTCGCCTATCGCTTCTTCACCACCGACCGCCGCAAGTTCATCGTCGCCGACACGCCCGGCCACGAGCAGTACACCCGCAACATGGCGACCGGGGCCTCGACCTCGGACCTCGCGGTGATCCTGGTCGACGCCCGCGCCGGCCTCGTCACCCAGACGCGGCGCCACGCCTTCCTGGTCTCGGCGCTGGGCATCCGTCACGTCGTGCTGGCGGTCAACAAGATCGACCTCGTCGACTTCTCGGAAGAGCGTTTCACCGAGATCGCCGACGCCTTCGCCGCCTTCGCCAAGGACTTCGGCTTTGCGACCATCGCGGCGATCCCGCTGTCGGCGCGCTTCGGCGACAACGTCTCCGGCCGTTCGGCCCGTCTGCCGTGGTACGCCGGGCCGACGCTGCTCGAGCATCTCGAGACCGTCGACGTGACGACCTCGACCGCCGAGAAGCCGTTCCGCATGGGCGTGCAGTGGGTCAACCGGCCGAACCTCGACTTCCGCGGCTTCTCCGGCACCATCGCCTCCGGCCGGGTGCGCCCCGGCGACGAGGTGGTGGTGGCGAAGTCGGGGAAGACCGCGAAGGTGGCGCGGATCGTCACCTACGACGGCGACCTCGACGCGGCGGAGGCGGGCGAGGCCGTCACGCTGACGCTCGACGCCGAGATCGACGTCTC
>NZ_JBQUZT010000018.1:0-1583 GCF_056313705.1 Pinisolibacter sp. DMC100
ATCTCGCCCGACGACTGGGTGAAGCTGGCGGCGAGACTCTGCATGCGGCCGACGAAATCGCCGGCGAGCCTCTCGCGCCGGGCGAGCAGACGGCGCTCGTTCTCTTCCCGCACCGCCTGTTCCTGACGCGCGCGTTCGGCGACCTGCAGGCTGTCGCGGAAGCTCTGCAGCGCCTGAGCGATCGAGCCGACCTCGTCCTTGCGATCCTGATGCGTCACGGCGGTCTGCAGATCGCCGCCGGCGATGCGGCCCATGGCGCCGGTGATGTCGCGGATCGGCGTGGAAATGCCCTTCACCAGAGCCCAGACGCAAGCGACGGCGACGGCGAGCATGATCACGGCACTGACGATGATCGCCAGGGTTATCGAGGACAGCGCCTCGACGCGCGCCGTCTCGCGAACCGTCAGCAACGCCCGCTCGCCCTGGGTGACCTCGGCGATCTTGACGCGGATGCCGTCCATCGCCTTCTTGCCGGCGCCGACGATCTCGAGTTCACGCGCCGCGGCCCGCGTCGCTTCGGTCCCCATCAGCTGGATGCCCTTCGAGGCGACGTCGGTGTTCCACTGCTCGGCGGCGGCGGCGATGTCGTCGAGGCGCTTCTGCTGCGCCGGGTTGTCGGACGTCAGCGCCTTGATCTTGGCCATGGCGGTCTTGAACTGCTCGCGGCCGGACTTGTAGGGCCCGAGATTGTCCGGGTTGGCGGTGACCAGATAACCGCGGAAGCCGGTCTCCTGATCGACCATCGCGCCCATCACGTCTTCGGCCTGTTCGAGCACCTGATAGGTGTGCGCCGTCCATTCGCTGGTCTGCTCGAGCGTCCGTTTGTTGAAGAACACCACCGAGTTCAGAGCGACCGAAACGAAGATCAGCAACCCGAATGCGATGATCAGCTTTTGTGCGATTGATATGTTCTTCATGGCGAGACCCCCAGATCCTGGCCTTGTGGTAGAGGATGCGTATGCTGGTCGGACGCGACAATCGGCAAAGCAACAGCGTTTCGGCGAGGCACTGAGCCCCGACCGATCCATTGCGACGTGGATGGAAACCACGATCGAGAGTGTAAAATTCCAGGTGGCCCGAGAAGGCCGTACGTCGAACGATGCGAAGACCGTCTTCGCGATCCTCATGCATCGAGGCAGAGACTTCGCGACGAGGCACCGGATGCGCGATTCGGGAGCGCCCGCAGCCGGCAGGCTTGCGGGCACCGAGATCGACGAGATGACTCTCGGGGCGAAGATCTTCCGATGAGAAACAATTGCGGCGCAGAGTTAACAAATACCTAATATTTCGACTTCCGATGGTTAACCGGCATGACGTTGCGGAATGTCACATTCATCTCGCAGTAAACCCGCCATACAAGCGAAGAGGAATGACTCTCGCGAAGACACCTTTTGCGCGCACTTCGTCGCGAAGCGTCCCTTGCCTGACGGCTCCCGATCCCGGCAAAGAGAAGGCCCCCGACGCGGCGCGTCGGGGGCTCTTGGTTTCGTGCGTTGCCGTTCGTCAGGCGGCGGCGAAGTCGCGGACGAAGTCTTCGACCACCCGCTTCAGATCCACCGCCTGGCCCGACAGGCCGGTCGACA
>NZ_JBQUZT010000019.1:0-1252 GCF_056313705.1 Pinisolibacter sp. DMC100
TCCTCCATCGACGAGGAGGCTTCCTCGGCGGCCGAGGCCTGTTCGCTCGCACCCTGCGCGATCTGCTCGGAGGCCGCCGAGAGCTGCTGCGAACCCGAGGAGACGTTGTCGGAGGCGATCGAGACGTCGCCGACCACCGCGCGGAGCCGCTCCACCATCTGGCTGACCGCGGCGATCAGGCTGGTCTCGTCACCCTTGCGGACCTTCACCTCGACGGTCAGGTCGCCGTCGGCGATGTTGCGGACCACCTGACGGGTGTAGTCCGGTTCGCCGCCGAGCGTCTTGAGGATGTCGCGGACGATGTAGAAGGCGATGCCGAAGCCGAGCAGGACGCAGAGGCCGATGCCGCTCATCACGAACAGCTTGGCCGAAGCGTAGATGGCGGTGCCTTCGTCGGCGGCGGCGGTGCCGTTCTTGCTGTTGTAGGTGACCAGCTTGCCGAGGAAGTCGGTGGCGTCGTCATAGGCCTTCATGCCGTCGCCGTTGTAGATGGCCATCGCCTTCTCGGTCTCGTTTCGCGCCGCGAATTCGAAGGCCTTCTCGTGGAAGCGCAGATATTCCTTCCACTTGCCGCGGAAGCCGTCGTAGATGGCGCGCTCCTCGGCCGACGCGATCAGCTTCTCGTAGGCCGTCTGAAGTCCGGTGATCTCGTCGAGCAGTCTGGTCTGCTCGCCGTGCCACTTCTTCATGCCCGCCTCGTCCTGGGCGATGACGTGCTGGAGCTCGGAGATCCGGAAGTCGGACGTGGCCGTGTTGATGCGGTTCGAGGTGTCGACGCTCGGCATCCAGTTGGTGGCGATGTCGACGGCCTTGCCGTTCACCGCGCCCATCTGCATGAGCGAGAAGGTGCCGAGCGCGGCCATGAGCACGATCAGGAGGCCGAAGCCGACCGCCAGTTTGACCTTCAGTGACATGTTCATCGATCCAACTCTTCGGTTTGCGGAGTGGCAGCCGCTGCACCACGCGGCAGCGCGGCGGCGACGATGGAGATCGGATGATCGTCGGACGGGGCCGGGACGAATGTCGCGTTCACGTCGGCGATCCTCCCGGCCGGTCGTCCGGCACGGACGGGTGCGTCGGGGGAGGCGGGACGTTCCCGCCTCCCGATCGTTCAGGCGGCGCGTGGGGCGGGCGGCACGGCGGCGAGCGTCGCCATCTCGGTGGACGACAGCAGCCGGGCCAGGTCGATGATCACCACGAAGCCGGTGTCGCGCCGGATCACGCTGGCGATGTAGTCCGAGTTCCAGCCGAC